>NZ_AP018288.1:7311751-7494363 GCF_002368335.1 Nostoc sp. NIES-4103
ATGGGGATTGGGGACTGGGGATTGGGAATGGGGATTGGGGACTGGGGATTGGGGACTGGGGATTGGGATTATAAATAACTAATGACAACTGACCACTGACAACTGACTTCAGGAACCTGAAGAAGAAGTGAGGGTCTATATATTATGACAATGGTAAATTATTTGGCAATATTGCGTCTTTACCCTTGGCTATCAATAGTTACCACGAGTTGTCTACAACTCAAAATAGAACTGTTGTGTAGTTTATATTCTTTACAACCACTCACTCAGACACAGCAGCTTTGTCCAAGCATATGATAAAGAGGTTAACGTTTGAACACCGATTTTAAATTCAAAATTGATAATTAGTCTGTTTGAAATTCCTGTTTACTTTTATGATGCCAGTAAAATGGAAATTCTTTTTAATTTTGATACTCAGTATCATGACTACTGCTGGTGCTGGGGTTTACATTGCTCAGCAGCAACAATCTGTATCGGTTGCAGAAATTAGTGAGAGTCAACAGCAGCAATTTTCAACGGTGCAACAGTCTCAGGAAATTATCGAATATCGAGAGCGATCGCATTATCAAACTATACCATTAGAAAGTATTACTTCTGGTCTTCAAGGTAGCGATCCTGCAACTCTGGCTTTAAATGCCTTGGAAGAGCAAGTGTCATCAGCAGGTAAGCGCAAGGTAGAGGTAGATTATCCTCAACGAAATCAAGCCTTTGTGACTGTTACACAAATTCAACCCAATGGCAATTCACCACAGGTCACTAAATATCGAGTTGAGATGACGACCTTTGGGCGATCGCTTTTAGTTAGTTCACCTCCTGTTTGGGAAATTGTTTGGGCTGGCTCCCAGACACAATGTCAAACTGGAAGCAGCCCCAACAATAAGTTAACTCAAAGTTGTAATTAGTTATTAGTCATTGGTCATTAGTCATTAGTCACAGAACAACTGACAACTAACAACTAACAACTAACAACTAACAACTTTTAGATATCGCCACGAATATCTTCTATAACGCCATCGCGCAGCACAATTTCAACTTGCATTTTGCTGATCAAGTTATCACCCCGTTCAACCCGGAAAAAGCCTTCCATTTGAAATTGATTAACTTCTTGGTCTAATTCGAGGAACTGCACTTGCTGGAGATTTTGCAGCAGTTGGTTTTTTTGCTCTAGCAGTTCACTTTTCTTTTGATTGACTTGCAGTTGGATATTGTCAATTTGCTGGAGGGTCTGAGGCCCTGGTGGTTGTAGACTTTGCTTTTGAATTGCTGCGATCGCTCTTTGTCCTTCAACGTCCAGTTGTTGCAACTGCTGGTCTAATTGATTGATATTTGCTTGCAGTTGCTGTTGTACTTCCTCTTTCCAGAGGGGAGTCACAATCACTTTGACGTTAACGACGCGCTTTAAAAGCAATTGGGGGTTGGAGACATCCATAAAAGTTTCGCGTTCACTCTATAGTTGGCGGGTGGACTTATCAGGCAAACATGCCGTTAATCATATCGTGATAGCGTTCAGTGACAACGTGTCGCCGAATTTTCAGCGTTTGTGTCATTAAGCCATTTTCGATGGAAAACGGTTCTAGAATCAGTTTGAAAGGCCCAATACGGTCATCAGGTCGATAACCGGGACGATTTTTCACTTCTTTGTTCAGTTCTTGCCGAAACAAATCCTGGATCATTTTACTCTCCAGGTCAATTGTTTGACTGGATGAGGTAGAATCTTCATTCTGTAAGCTTAATTTGAGGTTCTGACTTTCTGCCCATTTTTCTAAAGCTTCGATATTGGGGACGATTAAAGCACCGAGGCTACGTTGGTCTTGTCCAACAAGCATGATTTGGTCAATGTAGGGCGATCGCAAACACGCATCTTCAATGGGTTGCGGCTCGATGTTTTCCCCATTGGTTAAGACAATGGTATCTTTAGCTCTACCAGTCAGTACTAAGTCGTTTTGTGGTGTCACCCAACCCAAATCGCCGCTATCAAACCAACCTTCGGCATCAATTACTTTTGCTGTTGCTTGGGGATTTTGGTAATAGCCTTGCATAACTTGAGGCCCTCTGAGCAATACTAAGCCTCGTTGACCGGCTGGTAAAGCTTTTCTTGTCTCTGGGTCTACAATTTTAACTTCTGTACCTGGAATTGGCTGCCCGGATGAACCCCGAAAATTGCGCCAAGGACGACGCGCATTAGTCACAGGAGAAGTTTCTGTTAAACCATAACCCTGTAAAAGCTGCACACCAACAATTTCAAAAAAGTTATCTATGTGCTTTGGTAGCGCACCACCACCACTAATCACATATTTGATTTCTCCCCCTGTGGCTTCCCTGACTTTGGCATAAACTAGTCGTTCACCCAAAGCATGGAGAGGAAACAAAGCAGATGCTTGGATGCTGGCTGCTAATCTTTGCGCTGCTGAGGAATTAAGATGGTCTAAACTCAAACCTTGGGCTATTCGTCGCGCTTGGATATATTTCTCGCTCATGCTTAACAAAAAGTTAATCAGGCGTTGCTTGTTTGCTGGTTGTTCGCGGAATTGCTTTTGCACTCCTTCATGAATCGATTCCCACAAACGTGGTACAGCAATCATGTAATGGGGTTTAAATTCTCGCAAATCTCGTTTAACAGAACGCAAGTTGGTATAAACTTGTGTGCAACCTTGAGAAAGTAAGAAATATTCACCGCTGCGTTCGTAACTGTGCCATGTGGGCAAGATACTCAGCACCATTTCGCCTGGTTTTGGTTGGATGACTGCCCCCAGTGATTTTACTTGATGCATCAAATTAGTGTGAGACAGCATCACGCCTTTGGGTTTACCTGTAGTGCCTGAAGTATAAATTAGCGTGGCGAGGGTGTTGGGGTCGTGCTGAACTTTCACAAGAGTATGGTTTGTCCCAATTTCTATTAACTGGGGAAAGTTCACTATTTTCAAGTTTGATTCTGTTGGTGGTGCTTCTTCTGAAAGTAAGACCACCAATTTTATTGGTAAATCTTCCAGGCGATTTCGCAATCTATCAAACGTCTTTAAATCTTCGACTACCAAGGCCGTACTGCCACTATTAGCCACGATAAACAGCAATTCTTCTGTTTCGGCTTGGGAACTCCGTACCGCATCAATTGCCCCAGCAGTCATGATACCTTGATCGGCAATAAACCAGCGAGGACTGTTGTCAGCAATTAAGGAAATGCGATCGCCTACTTCAACTCCCAATACTTGCAAACCAGTAGCAAATTGTTGAATTTGCTTTGCTAGCTGGGCATAAGTGATCACTACTTCTGGTTTGGTATGGGGATTGTGAAGAGCTGTAACATTAGCAAATTTTTTTGCTACTAATGGCCAAATCTCTGGTAACGAATCCACATTTGTATAATCTA
The DNA here is from genome assembly GCF_002368335.1 of Nostoc sp. NIES-4103. GTDB lineage: Bacteria > Cyanobacteriota > Cyanobacteriia > Cyanobacteriales > Nostocaceae > Amazonocrinis. The sequence continues at coordinate 7,315,119 of NZ_AP018288.1, forward strand.
CCAAACGCTGTAATGCTTGGCTTTCTTGTTTTGTGATATTTGATAAAAAAGAAGATGCCACATGAGTGTTGGACATAATACATTCACCTAAGTTTTATAAAGTGACTATTTTCCAGCTTATTGTGCTATTGCGTTATAATATCTCACCTCAATATTTACATTCTCTGCGGTGTCAGGAATTGGGCTAATTTCATGTTTGTATTGATAAAAATTTATGTTAAAGTTAATTTATATAAACTGTAAGCTATGGATAGCCTAGTAAGTTCTTGCTTGAATTATGCTTACAGCCAAAAACAGAGACCACCTATTTTCCACGGGGGTGATTACCTATAAATGTAGTAGATGCTATACTACTGACTTTGATCAATGCTGTTGCTTGTCTGGTGTTTCCCAAGCTTTTATCTACTATTTTAGCGTATAAAAGCAAACCCACTGAAACCTCACAAACAGCCAGAGTTGCAATTACCAGTTTCCCTTATTGTACGGTTTATGCATTGACAGGTAGTCAAGCCTGTAGATTCAGTCCTCATTTTTGTTCCAAGTGTTCTGTAGGTTGATATCTCTGCATACTTCATATCAGTTCTGCAATGCACTGAAGACTAGCTCATCTTTCGATGAGATATTAATCAAGTCAAAAATAACAAGCAAATAATTTTTTGTGTTTTTGCTTTTTATTTTTGACTTGGCATAAAAGTTCTAAATTATTTAAACATGCCAATTACGTATATACTCTCAAGAAACACAGGCAGTAGGGGAAGAAAGTGTTTCTTGTATATTTTGCGCTTCGCGTAGTCGCGTTAGTAAGAGGCTCCTAACTTGCAGCAGTTGCTTTATTGCTAGAACTTACGCACTCAGATCCCCCAACCCCCTTAAAAAGGCAGGGCTGTTTCATTCCCTAAAAGTCCATAATTTACAAGCGTATCAATCAAAAAAATCAGGTAGTTCAACAACTTGATTTTCTGATGAACCAGGCGATGCCTTCGGCAACCCCTTCGGTGTACGCACTTAAATTTACTCATTGAAATAGTAATTTTTCGATTGCCTACTCCCTAAAATTTCTAGCTGATACCCTTGACAAAATCGCTATCTGAACGGATGAAACAGCCCTGCTTAAAAAGGGGGGCTAGGGGGGATCAGGGTTTCAGGCTTCAGTGCGTAAGTCCTAATTGCAATTAAAGTCAGGTGGGCAATGCTGAAAATTTCTCGAACCCTGATTATTACGTTGTAGACATTGCCCACCCTACAGTTATTGAGAATGGTGCAAGTTATCAGTTAAAACGGACTTTAGCTATAAGCCTTAAACTTAAGTTCAAGGCGTACTAAGGGTCAGATGCAAAATCGGAATATAGAATTGGTATGGAAAATCAAAGGCACATAACCCCAGCTGATCAACTTAGTTGGGGTTTTTAATTTGTTACAAATGATTAAGCAATGGTATGTATTTAACCATATATAAAATTAGATAGTTTCGATTAGTTAAAAATATATTGATTTTACTTATATCAACAAAAAGAAAATCAAAATTTCATTTGTAATCAATCACACCAATTCTGATTCAAACTAAGTAAAGAGGAACACAAATTTTGAAGGAAATGTTGGTATATGTCTTTAATGGATAGTATTTTACTAACCCTGTTAAACACTCTTGCTTGTCTGGCTTTGCCCAAGCTGCTATCTGTAATTCTGGCTAATAAAACTAAGGCTAATGAATCATCCCAGTCTGCCGTAACTTCACAATAGTCTAGTGAGAGAGTTCCTAATTTTGGTCAAGTTAGCTTAACAAAACGTAAAAGAGCAGTGTCGTATTCGTTTAGATATCGCCCTGATGAGCATAAATAGCTATTTGTGTGTTGCAGGGCGATCGCTTTTAGACAAATTTAATATCCTAGGTTGATTAATTCTCAATTCGCTACTTTGCCGTATTCGGTTTGAGAGCAAACAACAACTCTAATTGACTGGTGGAATTGTTGGGGCTGGTAGCAGTAGCACTCACACCACGAATCGAACTGAAAACAGCACTGACTTCAGGCGTCATGGATTGACGTACCGCAGAACTATTAACCAGCGACAGAGTTTTTTCCATGTCTAAATAGAAATAGCCACCATTGGGCTTTTGCAAAGAACCAGTAACGGTTTTGAAGTTTTCACTATTTTCCAGAGATTGGTTTTTGCTAGCTGTCAGGGACTCAGCGATGGGGCCGCCAAGGGCTAAAAATACAGTATCTTGATCTAGCCAACCATGAGCCAATAAGGCTCCTTGTTGGGGTATTTGCCATTCAGTTACGTCTTTACCAGCGATTTTTCTTTGGGTGATGTTAAGTCTTTGTGTTTTGGCAAGATTATCCAATTTGGTGAAAGTGGCTTCGGCAGTTTTGCGATCGCTAGTATCAAATACGAATGCTCCTCCAAAACCCAGGCTTGCTAGTATACCTTGATTAGATGGAATAGCGCCAAAAGCAAATTCTCCATTCATCCAGCCGAAAACGTCTTTATCTACATCGATATTGACTATTCGCATTTGTCCACGCAGTTGTTGTACTATTTGCTGTAATTCTGGATACTCTTTCGACTGTTCTACCAAAGTAGACCAACTACGGCTGATATCTTTACCGTTAACCAAAGCAAAGGTATCAATGGGAAACTGCCCTACTATACTCGCTGGTGTTGTTTGATACTGGAATTTGCTCAACTGTGGGTCTAAATTAGCGATCGCTTTCATCCGCAATCCTGCATCATCCACACCAACACCCGCCACCATCGATTTTACCTGTTTTAACTGCGCCAAGCTTTGTGGAGGTAATTGCCTTGCTTGGGGACTTGCAGCGATCAATTGTTGTATCATACCTGCATAGTCTGGTATGTAAATTTGGGCTAAGGTATTTTTGACATCTACACCTTTGCTAAAAATATTGCTTGCACCTTCTTTACTAGCAAAAGAAGGCTGTCCTTTAAAGGTGTCAATGGCATTCTCGACAGTTTGCTTTTCGGGGGCTAATACTAAGTGGCTATTATTTAAAACTACGCTATATGTCGGTTTGCCATCGCTGACAGTTTCTATAATTTTTTCACCTTTATAGTCAGATTCCTGGCTTTTGACGTTTTTTAGTCCTTTGAGTCTGTTAGCAAAATTTAAAGCACTAATTTTGTCCTTGATTCCCACTATTAGCAGATTCTTTGGTTCCTGCTGTAATGTTATGGGTGGATTTGCTTGAGAAGGCACATTAAATTGTGCAGGTTTAGCTGGATTTGGTGGTAGCACTGCAAGCATCACACCACCAACCCAAGGTTTTATATCTTTTTCGTAAGAAATGTCACTACCTGGAAAAAATTCTTTATTAAAGTCTTGTAGACCTTGGGCTACTAACTTTTGCGCTTCGGGAGTGCCAAATTGCTGCAACTTTGCCCAAGCTTGGGGGTCAGTAGTAACATAAGTTGCCATTAATGCTGTGGAAGGTACTAGCTTAGCACTACCGAGAGCGTCTGCGCTCGTGCCAGAGGGGCCTCCTTTAAAATACATGTAAGCGACTACACTGCCTGCTACAACTAAAGCAGCACCGACAGCAGGAATGAAAAACTTGGATTTACCATCAGACATTGTTGTTGTCCTCTTTTCCTCAAATTGTCACCGAGGTGAGTAAAAACGTCACTGTGGAGTTTTCGGAACTCTGCATGGAAAGCGGTGGGAAACTCTATCCTATCGTGGGTGGTCAAAGTTGCTTGTCCCGCCGGTTGGGGCATTGGTAACTTCTTTTCTATGCCCAAAAACTCCATTCTGTAAGTGGCGTGGAATTTTTGATCATTTACACGAATTTGTCGGTAATTACTGAAAAATCTAGTAGTTATACATAGAATGAATTAGAAGGTTCTCATAAAAATATTTCCACGCTTTGAGGGGAAAATCCGCAAATGGTGCGTAGTTAATTTCAAAATCTCATGATTCTCAGTCTCTTCTACTTGAAATAGAATCGCCCTGATGCAATAATCTGCGATTGTTTAATACCAATTCGCAATTGCAAGAACGCAATTCACAATGCAGTAGCGGTTACACGACTTAGTGTAAGGGCTACACAACTTAGTGTAAGGGCTACACAACTTAGTGTAATGGTTCCACGAATTGTGGTGATGATAACCGCCTCAGAATCAATTCTGAGGCTAATAGCAAAACTCAGCTAAAGCTGACTGAATAAGAATTTGAGTCCTGCTTTGACACTATAGATGACCAATCTCTGAGATGCCTATTTTTCAGCTTTTTTAGTTCTGTATGCACCCTAGTTTCATATTCTATTTTCACAGCAATGTTAATGAATACTCACGCCTGTGTAAAAAACCTACACCTGTCAGCCTTCCCCTTCCCCTTCCCCTTATTCCAAAAAAGCCTTTAAGTAGAGTAAAAGTTAAAGAGTAAAGGGAAAGGAAACCCCATAACTGAAGGTAATTCAGACTAAATTTTCAATCAATTCCAGAAAATTTTGCAAAATTACAGATACATTATTAGTTCGCCAAACAGCAACAATTTTTAATAATAGTGATTGTCCTTCTATGGAACGATAGACTACACCACTTCGTTGCAGATTTTGTACGTTAGCCGGAAGTAGTGAAATCCCTAGTCCACCTGCAACTAAACTCAGAACAGTTGATATCCATGCGGCTTCTTGTCTCACTTTTGGTCGAAAACCTGCATCCATGCAAAGCCTATTAATTTGATCGCGCAAATTATATAACAGATTATCTGGTGGTAATATAAATAGTTCATTTGCCAGTGCTGCAAGTGAAATGCTAGTGCGTCTGGCGAAACGATGGTTTTCCGGTAAAACAATGACCAGGGATTCTTCCAAAATGGGCATAAAAGTCAACATATCATCATGATCACTATCGATATTTTGCAAATTATGTAGATGAAAGAAACCTAAATCAAGTTGTTGTGTCCGCAATTTTTCAATTTGATCATAGGAAGCTAGTTCCTGTAGTACCAGTTCTACCTCTGGAAATTTCTGATGAAATGCTTTGAGGATTTCAGGTAATTTGCTGTTGGCTATGGAAGTATTGATTCCTATATTTAATCGTCCTTGCTCACCCCGACTTAATCTTTGACCTAATTCAATTGCTCGTTCAACCTGATTAAGAACTTGACAGGCTGTTTGCAAAAACTCCATTCCAGCATCTGTTAATTTTAACGGGCGTTCATTGCGATCAAATAGTTGAAAGCCAATTTTTTTTTCCAGCCACTTGATTTGTCTACTCAGAAATCCCTGATCAATTTCCAGATATGCAGCAGCATTGGTAAATCCCTGCTTCTGGGCTACAGCGATCGCATATTTCAGGTGACGCAGTTCCAGTTCGTCCCAATTGACCATTTGTGAGTGGTTAAAAATTCTTGTTTTTCCAGCATTATGACGTTTTAGTCATGTAACCTTGTCTAAATTATATGATACTTTCATAGGATTTTCAGATATCTTCATAACAATATAACTACTGGCAATTGGAGAACCATTAATGAAACTCAATAGCCAAATTAATCGAGTTTTGATTGTAGGTGGAACTCATGGAAACGAGTTCACCGGAGTATACTTGATCAAATTTTTTCAGCAATATCCTGAGCTAATTCGCAGAACCAATTTTGAAACAGTCACCTTGTTGGCTAATCCTCAAGCATTTTCAGCCGTAAGGCGATACATTAACAAAGATTTAAATCGGTGCTTCCGGCGGCAAAGTTTAGAAGACTCTACACTGGCTAATTATGAAGATTTACTAGCTCAAAAAATTGACCATATGTTTGGTCAGAATGGTGAAAATCCTGCTGATTTGATTTTGGATTTACATAGTACAACTGCCAATATGGGTGTTACCATAATTGTGGATAATGATGAACCCTTCAGCCTACAATTAGCCGCCTATCTCAGTTATATTAATCCTTTCATCAAAGTTTATAATTCGGGAAACTCCGGTAGGAGCCTTAATTCACTGCGATCGCTTGCTAAATTTAGCATTGCTATTGAGGTTGGCTCTGTTCCTCAAGGTGTTTTAAATGCAGATTTTTTTCTCAAAACTCAAACTATAATTTACACAATTTTAGATTATTTAGAACAATACAATTATCACAATCTTCCTGCCTTCCCAAATACGCTGGTCTTCTATAAATACTTAGAAACCATTGATTTTCCGAGAAATGAACATGGAGAGATTCAAGCTATGATCCATCCGCAACTTCAGTTCAAAGATTATGAGCCTTTAAATCCTGGTGAGCCTCTGTTCTTAACATTTGCTGGTCAAACAATTCCCTACACAGCTAACTTAACTACCTATCCTGTTTTTATCAATGAAGCAGCTTATTACGAAAAAGGTATTGCGATGTATTTAACTGATAAGCAGCAAATCACAATTTAGAAAAAGGTCGAAAACAATAACTAAGGAGTTAACAGGTATGTCTAAGTCCTCATCTACATCTACAGGTTGTGGTGGTTGTCTTGGTTGCTTAGGAAGTTTAGTTATCTTTACCTTTGTTGGCTCAATGTTCTTCGGTGGCGGGTTTTTGATGAGAGTTGGTAGCTTGAGTTTTGGGGGTGGAGATCCAATTGACCGCAAACAAATCATCAACAACTACTGGACTGAATTAGAGAGCAGCAAAAAAGTAGCTGAGGAAGCAGTAAAACAATTTCATACTCAAATAGACCAGGGAAAATGCCAAGAAATTTATAACCAAGCAAATGAGGTATTTAAAAAATACCAAAGCGAATCACAGTTGATAAATGTTTGTACAGAATTAAAACGTCAGTTGGGAACGGTGAACTCTTCTCAGTTAACCGAGTGGTGGGCGCAACCCACTAATGAAGACTCTAACAGCTATATTCTTTTGCGCTACATTACAGTGTTCTCAAAGTCATCTGTGCGGGAGACCTTTGTTTGGGTAGTAAAGGATAGTAAAGCAGAACTTATAAACTATGAAATTACCCCACAATCAAGTGTTACACAGTCGTCTCCCAGCCCCAGTACATCACCAAGTCCTAGTACATTTCCAGGCGAACGCATCTAAAATATTGACGAGCCTGAATAAGGGACTTCCAACTAAAAAAATATACAGTCGCTTTAGTGAGCAGGGGAAGCAGGGGAAGCAGGGGAAGCAGGGGAGGAAAAATCTAAAATGATATTTGCTCCCACCCATTGAATAATTTATTTTCTGGAAGTCCCTAACAGTGAAATATACTGCAAGGCGAACGCATCTTAATTGTGAATAATATTGAGAAACTAGATTGAACTATCTAGAATAGTAGGTTAATAAATTGCCTCTAGGAGCGTACAGTGTACGCTCCTGATTGAGTGTTATAAAATAGACAAGAGTCTCAGTGTTGAAGCCCTCCACAAAGAGCGATCGCACCAATCAAAGCGTCACAATAAAAAAATAACCTGTCAATCTTAATTTTAAGTATATTTCCTCAAGTTACATTCTAATCTTGAGTATTAAAACTTACTTATGTACTCCTCTAACAAACGTTCATAAACGGGAGTAGCTCATTAATCATAGGTGAAATATGAAACTACAAGATTTTTTGGGGAAAGAAAATAAGTGGGGATTTGAAGCGATCGCTCAAGATTCAGAACTGACTCGTCAAATTCAGATACTATTAATAGGCTTGGGTTTATTGGAACCACCAGCAGATGGTAAGTTTGGGCCAGTCACTACTGGAGCTATCAAAAAATTTCAAGAGTTAAAGAAAATTAATGAACAAAATTATATAGGAGCAGTTACAGCTAAAGAATTAATTGAAACCAAACCGGATGAACTTCCCAAACCTCCTTTAAAACTAGGTAATGATATTGCCAGCAAGATTATTAAGTACATGCTGGCACAAAATTATCAAGTATTCACAGGCTCAAAAGAATACAACATCGTTTATCTTGAGGGAATGAATGGAGACTGGACTCTCAACAGTGATACACCCAATGGATTTAACGATTGTCGGATTGTGATTGAAGTTGTAGATGGTATTCCAAAAATTGTAGACCACTGGCAAGCTACCACCGAACCAGGTAGACATTACACTTTCAATCCTATGAATTCTCAAGGAGCAGCCAGAATTAAGTTTGGACAATATAAATCTTGGGCTGTTGGTGTGCATGGTAATGCAGAACGTCATGAAGCATTAGTACAAGTTGCACCGATTACTGTTCATCGTGATTTCAACAAAGATTTTAAACGCACTGGTGACAAATTAGATACAGGTCTTTTCGCTATTAATCAACATTGGGGTTATGATGCGCCTAGGAACGATATTAAAAATGCTAGTGCAGGTTGTTTAGTAGGACGTATGCGACAAGGACATCGAGAATTTATGGCAATTGTCAAGCAAGATAGACGCTACATCGCTAATCGGGATTATGTCTTTTACACAACAGTCGTTGCTGGTGATGATTTAATAAATAAGTTTCCAGCATAAGATTTTGTATCTAAATTTGGATGTGTTTACACATAATCAATGCTTGGTTCAGTGTAACCGAGCATTGATTCTATTGAGTGGGAAACATAATGCCTTTGCAAGCATCATTGCCTTTCAGTTAAAGATGCAGACACAATTACCGATAATTTAAAACTGTATTAATAGGTAATGAAACCTAAAATGCTTAGAGTCTGTAATCAGAGATAAAAGATTCCCTAATTTGATATTCCCTTAATACTCCATTAGAAATTACAGTTCTCCCATCTGTTTTCAATGTAGAGATTTGTCCTTTCTGCATAGCAAACCTTTGAACACCTTTACTGAAGCTTTGGAAGCCTTTAGAACAGCTATGTCTTTCCGTTTTTTAATTGGTTGAGCCTCAATCGTGACCTGTTTGCTTCTTATAAAGCCAGTTTAGGCTATATTTGGGCTTGATTTTTGTTTAAGTCCCGGTAATGGGTCAGATGTGATGACTAATAGTAAAATCTAATTACCAATTCTCAATTACCAATTACCGACTCCACAGGCATTATAAGTGTTTAAGCGGACATGATATGATTAGGCGCGATGAAACCGAACTATGTAAAGTTTGGTTTCATCGCGTCTACTTACTTATTTGTGGAAGTTCTCCATGACAAATTTAACTGTTTCAGAAATCGGATATTTTCTCAGGGATTGAACAAAATTCATATTGGTAATCCATATTTACAAAACCCCTACTCAGTATTCACTTATGCTAAAAACTTTCCTAGCCTTCGGTATTCGGTCACAGCACAAAGCAGGATTCCTATAGCCAGTGTATAACTTTGGGTATGACTCTGGCTGCTTTTTGTTCTTGAGCTTAATTGCGTAATTTTAACCCACAAGTAATAGGGTATCAATTATATTTATTCATCCCCCTAACTCTCGCAACATCGCATCTACCCTCGCTACTCCATCCATGTCATTCTGTTTTTGGTATAGGATACGAGCTTTTTGCAGCACAGTATTTGCTTGTTTGATTTGGCGTCGCTGTTTATACATAGAAGCCATGAATTCATAAGTTTGGGCATTGTTTTTGTTAAGGCTGATTGCTTGATCGTATGCCCACATGGCTGCTTGATAATCTCCTAGGCGGGCTTGAGTGACACCTAATCCTATATAGGCATTAATATGGTTGCGGTTGAGTTGGATGGCTCGACGATAAGCTTCCTTAGCTCCAGCAGTATCACCTAAATTACCTTTGATATAACCCACAGCATAGTAAAAATCACTGTTATTGGGGTCGATGGCAATGGCACGACGATATGAGGCTAGCGCCGACTGGTAATTTCCTTGTTGGGCGTATAAGTAGCCAATGCCAGAATGAATTTTGGCATTTTTGGGGTCTAGAGAAGTGGCTCGTTGATAAACAGCGATCGCCCCATTATAGTCGCCAGCATCCACCAGCCTCCGTCCTTCCTCTAGGATTTCTTTTAACTCAGGGTTTTTGGCTTGCGAGACTAGTATCTGAGCCTGAGCCACCGAGGGAATGGTGACAGTACAACATCCTAATAACAGTACACTAGCTATGAATGAAATGCGTTTGTACACAGTATAATTCCTGAAATTTTAGAGCAGTTTTTTTCTTGTACATTAAAACAAAAATCTTGATTTTTGAAAACTGTATTTATGCAGGTTTATAAAATATTAATAAATCTCAATTCTGCCACTTAAGAACACTATAAAAGCGCTATTTTTTTTACTTAAGTATAGATTCATCAGTATAACTAATTAAGTATACTACGCAAATTAATCTCTAATTGAGATAAAAATATCTTTCAACCTCAGTAGTTTTTACATTTTTTTATCGAAATAAACAAAATATACACTCTTAATACTAAGTGTGCAATATCAATTACTTGTAATCATGGTATTTAATCCACCGCGATCTATGTATCTAATTTTCGCATTTTTTATCTAAAAACATTCATTGTATTCAGGTGATTATCTATATAAGATGCATCTCAATGCAAAATGTTCCTTAACATGCTGCTATACACTGTGTTTTACCCAAGAAAATGTCTCAAGCGAGAATGCATTTACCAGCTAAATCTAAAATACTGTGAGCAAATGCTTATTCAGTCTGTTTGTACCTCACGCCAAACGAAAAGACTAGCTCTATGAACAAAGCCTACTGACTCAGGCTTGATTGAAGTATAAAAACTAGAGTATATAATTTATTTATAATATCTGTTAATTGTTGACGCATAGTTATAAATACCTTGATCACAGACACCAGGAAGGTTATTCACAACGCGGGATAAAAATTATTTTTACTTACTCTCTATTCGCTATTTTGATATGAGGTGTTACCTAATTTATTACTTGTGAGGCTAATTTATGATTTTAACTACAACAGATGTGATTCAAGGTGCAGTTATTGAGTCATATTTAGGTATTGTAACGGCAGAAGTAGTTTATGGCAGCAACTTCCTGCGGGATTTTTTAGCCAGTATTCGCGATGTGATTGGTGGACGCACCGGCAGCTACGAACGGCTATTTGAGCAGGGTCAGCGCAAAGCAATAGCAGAGTTAGAACAAAGGGCGCAGCGTTTAGGAGCAAATGCTGTAATTGGCATTGAAATTGATACGGGTACAATCAATGTTGATCAGTCAGGAGTTTTGTTGTTAATTACTGCCACAGGTACTGCTGTGAAAATGCGTTAATTTTTTCATGACCATGGCTTAGTTTATAGCCTTTTGATAGGGATAATAGGTATTACTTAGTTAAAGTTACCTATTATCTATTTAGAAAAAATGGTTAATTTTACCTGACTTTAATCTTGCTTAAATTTAACTTTTAATAAACAAGAGAGTAATACTAAATTGTTTGTAACCAATAATATTTCTCTGAAATCTCCTCTCTAAGCCTGAACTATACGTGATGTAAATTTATGCTTACTACCTAAATTAGATATTAATATAAGTAGATTAAATTTTAAAACATGAGTAAACTAGCAATATAATAAGTTCAATTAAGTTTAGTTAAAAACTTCAATTTTCCTACCCAAGATAGAGGAAATATATCTTTCTGCTGATAGATATAAAAATAGAAATTTCGCCATTTAATCGGTAAAGATAAGCATGAATATATCTGAAATCAAAAACTTTGCTAAAGCAGAACAATGGAGCGAATAAGCTATGTCATACGTAAATCGTGTAGGTGATGAAGTTATTACTGATCCGGCAGTAGCAAGTAGAGTAGTTGAATACCATGACCGTGTTCGCTGGGGCCCGATAATTTCGGGTGTATTGGTTGCTTTAGCTACTCAATTGATTTTGAGTTCTTTGTTTACGGCAATTGGAGCAGGTAGTATTGCAAACTCAGGAGCGCCAAGAACAATTACACCCAATGTTGCAGGTAACGTGGGGCTTTGGTCAACTATTGCACTGTTGATTTCGTTATTCACTGGTGGTTGGATGACAAGCCGCGCTTGTGGCCCAATGAATCGAAATACTGCCTTACTTAACGGTGCAATCTTTTGGGCTACTACTTTAGCACTTAGCTCTTGGCTATTGGCAAGTGGAGTATCAGGGGCGTTTGGTATTGCTGCTTCTAACGCTGGAGAAGTCATCAATCAAGTGCAACAGCCAGGTACGACATTACCAAGAAATGTACCAAATCTAACTGCTGAGGAAGCTCGTGATATTGCTACTGCAACCTCAAGAGCTTTGTGGTGGTTTGTATTCGGTTCTTTGCTGGGTTTAGCTGCGTCACTGATGGGGGCTATTGCTGGAGTTCGCAGTCCTCGCACCCATAATCACCATGTTTAGAAGCCATACTGAAGTAATTTTTTAAAAAACTAAATAATAGGAATTTTAAAAGCACCTTTTTCAAGGTGCTTTTTATAAGTTAACGTTGGCGTTGATAGCGTCCGATTAAATCTGCTTTCGCCAAAACATGACTTTCCATTGCTGCTAAAATTTGGTTTTTCGTAGCACCTGCTGACAAATTTAACTCTTGATCTAGTGCATAAATTTTGAAAAAGTAGCGATGGATACCGCCAGGTGGACAAGGGCCACCATAGCCTAACTTCCCAAAATCATTTTTTCCCTGCACTCCACCATTAGGTAGAGTCTTAACAGCCGCAATTTTTTCTGGTAACTGGCGAATTGTAGCTGGAATATTGTAAACGACCCAATGAATAAATGTTCGTCCAGGTGCATCAGGGTCATCAACAATTAATACTATGCTTTGTGTTCCTCTGGGAACTTCATCCCAGATCAGAGGTGGGGAAATATCTTCTCCATCACAGGTATATTTTGCAGGAATCAAACCATTTGCATCAAAGGCAGTGCTTTCTAATTTCATGGCTTTTACCTCCTGTTTTGATTGACTACTCTTAGTAGGACTGCTCAGGATATTGTCATTTTTAACTTCTGTGCAACTAACTAGAGATAAACCTACTAATCCACATGTAGCAATCGTTTGACCGATAAAAAATCGCCTGCTGCCCATAACTAATAGTAATTCATTTCAGTTAAGAAAGCGCTACTTCAAAGAATAAACAAAATGAAAAAATTTGCTTAATTCGTATATGTAAACTGAGAAATTAAGCAAATTTCAAGACTTATTCGTAATAGTTAATTTTTATTAAGCTTGGTTAGCGATTAATATTTGTCTGGTAAATCTTATGTGCGGCCTACAATTTCACCACTTTAAAAATGAAGCTTCAATACCCTGTTCTCGCTTAATCTTGGCATCTTTTTCAAACCAGGCAATCACTTGCTGAGTTGTCAAATCTTCAATAGCAACATTGTACTCTTGGGCAATATGTTTCAAGAGTTTGAGTGATGAAATAGTCAATCTGGTTAAAAATTTTTCTGGGGAAGACAACAAAGCCGCATCTACTTTTGCTGATTCTTCTAAGGTTAAAAATTGTGTTGATGGTTGTTGTGGTACATCCATAAATTGGATATCAAACTTAATAAAATAATGACTGATGAAAAATTGGCAATTTCTTCAGTAAAATATTTTACCATCCAATTACTAATTATGAACTAAATTAGATGTAAACAAAAATTTATCGAAACAATCGGGTCTAAAACCTCGCCTTTTAAGGCGAAAAGTTTTTGGAACAGGGTATAAATCCTCGTGATAAAAACGGCCTCCTGCCTCCTGCATTCATTAATCATGAGACTTTTGTTTTCTGGCTTGCATTAAATAGCCACAACGATGTTCACCGTTGATAATCCAGTGAGTCCGCTCTACAGTACAGTCTGGTAAGACTGCGGCAAACATTTCTAATTCATGACCACAAATAGTAGGGAAAGACTCAGCAACGTTGGAAATGGCGCAGTTATGCTCTATAAAGATAAAGCGTTTGCCATCTGAAGAGTCATCCAAATCTACAGCGTGGTATTCTGCCATGAAACCTTCAGCTTTTCTCAGTTTTACTAAGTTTTCTACGCGTTCTTGCAGGGAACCTTGACCCACGCGATCGCGGTACTCTTGTGCCTTGCGCTCCCATTGTTTTTGTAAAATCGATTTGAATTGGTCATGTCCTACCGTCTGTGCTAAAGTGTCCAGCAAAGAAACGGCGAATTCACCATAGCGATCGCTTGTTGACGGTTGCAGGCGATCGCGTCCTTGACGGCTGAGTTGATAAACGTGCTGCGGACGCCCCATTCCCCCCTGCACTATTGACGAGTACAAAACTAGCTCCTCCGCCTCCAAATCCTTGAGATGGCGACGAATCGCTTGGGGACTGACATCTAAAACTTCAGCTAGCTCAAAAGCCGTTGCTTTTTCGTGTTTGAGCAGATACTCCAGAATATCTTGCTTGGTTGAGGACTGGTGGGTAGTCGCCATCTTAGTCCCAAAAAATTTTCAGAAAAATTGACTTTAACAACAATGTTGTTGTTAATCTAGCTTAAAATGAAGATACATTAAACAACATAGATGTTGTTTTATTCTCCATCCTTATTTTAACAGCCGTGTAACCACTCCGTAACGCGAGATGAAAATCGGCTAGTCAAGCCCGTCTTTGATCCTATAGAGATTCAACAGAACACGAGAGATTATTACTGATGAGTGCCACCGTCAAAACCTTAGTCAACCAACCCTACAAGTACGGCTTTGTCACCGACATTGAGGCCGACACAATTGAGCGTGGACTAAACGAGGACGTTATCCGCTTGATCTCCGCCAAGAAAAACGAGCCGGAATTCATGCTGGAGTTTCGCCTTAAAGCGTATCGCCAGTGGCAAAAAATGACGGAACCGACTTGGCCGAATGTCAAATACCCGCCAATAAATTATCAAGATATCATTTATTACTCAGCTCCGAAGCAAAAGAAAGAAAAACTCAACAGCTTGGAGGAAGTTGATCCCACCCTCCTAGAAACCTTCGAGAAGCTGGGTATTCCCTTGTCTGAACAAAAGCGACTGGCAAACGTCGCCGTTGATGCAATTTTTGATAGCGTTTCCGTCGCCACTACCTTCAAAGAAAAGCTAGCCAAAGACGGCGTGATTTTCTGCTCAATTTCCGAAGCACTGCGGGAACACCCAGAATTAGTACAGAAGTACATTGGTAGCGTTGTCCCCGTAGCAGACAATTACTTTGCCGCGCTGAACTCCGCTGTATTTAGCGATGGTTCCTTCGTCTACATTCCCAAAGGCGTGAAATGCCCCATGGAACTGTCTACTTACTTCCGCATCAACTCCGGCGATACAGGACAATTTGAGCGGACTTTGATTGTTGCTGAAGAAGGTAGCTATGTGTCCTACCTCGAAGGTTGTACCGCGCCGATGTACGACAGCAACCAACTGCACGCCGCCGTAGTAGAACTCGTCGCCCTCGACAACGCGGAAATTAAATACTCTACCGTGCAGAACTGGTACGCCGGAGATGCCAACGGTAAAGGCGGTATTTACAACTTCGTGACTAAGCGCGGTTTGTGTCAAGGTGTTAATTCCAAGATTTCCTGGACTCAAGTTGAAACTGGTTCAGCAATTACTTGGAAATATCCCAGCTGCGTATTGGTAGGTGATAACTCTGTCGGTGAATTCTACTCGGTAGCGCTGACAAATAATATGCAGCAAGCCGACACCGGCACGAAAATGATTCACGTCGGTAAGAACACTCGCAGCACAATTATTTCTAAAGGCATCTCTGCCGGTAACTCTAGCAACAGCTATCGCGGTTTAGTGAAAATCAACCCGAAAGCCCAAGGTGCAAGAAACTATTCGCAATGCGATTCCATGCTAATTGGGGATAATGCCCACGCCAACACTTTCCCTTACATTCAGGTACAGAATAATACTGCCAAAGTCGAACATGAAGCTTCTACTTCCAAAATTGGCGAAGATCAACTGTTCTACTTCGCTCAACGGGGAATTTCCGCAGAAGATGCAATTTCGATGATGATTAGCGGCTTCTGTAAGGATGTGTTTAATCAACTGCCGATGGAATTCGCAGTGGAAGCTGATAAGCTGTTGAGTCTGAAGTTGGAAGGCAGCGTTGGTTAATGAAGATTTACCTTTGTGTCTTAGTGTCTCTGTGGTGAATTGAACCACAAAGACACAAAGGCACTAAGAAAGAAGAGAAGAGAGAGAGAACATGATTATTGAAAATAGCGAAGTTGTGCTGTCAGTGAGAGATTTGACAGCTAATGTTGATGGCACGCCGATTCTCAAGGGACTGAATCTTGAGGTACGCTTGGGTGAAATCCATGCAATTATGGGGCCGAATGGTTCTGGTAAGAGTACTTTCTCTAAGGTGTTGGCTGGACATCCGGCGTATGAGGTGACTGGCGGTGAGGTGATTTTTCAAGGGCAAAATCTGCTGGAATTAGATCCAGAGGAACGGGCAAGAAGTGGTATATTTCTAGCGTTTCAATATCCTTTGGAAATTCCCGGTGTCAGCAATTTAGATTTTTTGCGGGTGGCTTATAATTCTCGTCGCAAGGCACAGGGTTTAGAAGAATTAGATACCTTTGATTTTGATGATTTGATTGAGGAAAAGTTGGAAGTGGTAAAGATGAATCCTGCTTTCCTCAGTCGCAGTTTGAATGAAGGGTTTTCTGGTGGTGAGAAGAAGCGCAATGAAATTTTGCAAATGGCGCTGCTGGAACCAAAGTTAGCAATTTTGGATGAAACAGATTCAGGTTTAGATATTGATGCACTCAAGATTGTGGCAAATGGGGTAAATCAATTAACTAATCCTGAAAATGCCACGATTATGATTACCCACTACCAGCGGTTACTTGACTATATTGTGCCTGACTTTGTGCATGTAATGGCAAACGGGCGGATTATCACTAGTGGTGGTAAGGAACTGGCCCTAGAGTTGGAGTCTCGCGGTTATGACTGGGTGCTGGAAGCTGCTGAGGTGGGTGTGTAATGGCTATTCAAGTTTCTCCTAGTTCAATTCCTAACTCGGATACAGTCAGTTTGACATCTACTTTGTTAGATAGAGATAGTTATCTGACTGGGTTGTTAAATCAGGTAACTAGTTATCAAACACAGGGGTGGTTGCAGGAACTACGCCAACGCGCTGCGAATTGGGTACGTCACTCAACTATTCCTAGCACTCGCGAGGAAGAATGGCGATTTACTGATTTGTCGTCTTTGCGGCAGGTACAATTTCAGGTGGAGACGCAGTTAAGACAGGCGGATATCTCGCTGATACAGGAAGCTGCTAACAGTCGCTTGGTGTTTGTGAATGGCGTTTATGCGCCTGAGTTATCAGCAGTTGCAGATTTGCCACCAGGGGTGGTGGTTAGTAATTTAACTCAGTTGTCTGTAGGTGAGCAGGAACGTGTTAAGCAGTATTTAGCTCAGGCTGAAGGAGCGCAGGAAGTATTTACGGCTCTTAATACTGCTGGGTTAATTGATGTGGCTGTGGTGTTGGTGGGGAAGAATGTTGTAGTCCAGACACCAATTCATCTGCTGTTTGTTTCGGTGGTTGGGGAAGTAGCGACGATTTCGCAGCCGCGTTGTTTGGTGGTGGCGGAAGGTAATTCGCAGGTGAGTTTGGTGGAGGAATATACGAACCGCAGAGAGAAGTTGCGTGCGGGGGTTCCCCCCGTTGAGCAAACTTCGGTGGGCGCGGAGGACGCAGAGAAACAGGGGGTTTACCTCACTAATGCGGTTACGGAGATTTGGGTTGGTGAAAATGCCCAGGTGAGTCATACTAGGGTTGAGTGGGAAGGCGCAGAAGCTTTTCATATTGGGAAGACTGCGATCGCTCAGGCTCGTGATAGTCGATATAGTTGTAATGCCATAACTTTTGGCGGGAAGCTGTCACGACATAATTTAGAGATTTTGCAAACTGGTGAGCAAACCGAAACTGTTCTCAATGGTTTAACGATAATTTCTGGTAAACAGGTAGCGGATACTCATAGCGCTTTAGCTTTGAATTATCCTCATGGTACAAGTAAGCAATTGCATAAGTGTATCGTAGGCGATCGCGCTCATGCTGTGTTCAATGGCAAAGTTTTTGTTCCCAAACCCGCACAGTTGACGGATGCGGCGCAGTTGAATCGCAATTTGCTGCTATCATCAAAAGCCAGAGTTGATACTAAACCCCAATTGGAAATTACTGCTGATAATGTTAAATGCGCCCACGGTGCCACTGTCAGCCAATTGGAAGATGATGAAATATTCTATCTGCAAAGCCGAGGAATTAATCAAAACGATGCTCGAAAGTTGTTAATTAACGCTTTCGCCGCCGAAATCATCACCCAAATACCAATACCCTCACTGCAAGAAAACCTGTTAAACACAGTCACTAATCTGAAGTCCTTAACTAATGACTAATGACTATTGACTATTGACTATTGACTATTGACTATTGACTATTGACTATTGACTAACTACAATGACTTTCACCACTACCAAAACTCTCGCTGATCAAGTCCGCGCTGACTTCCCAATATTACGTCAGGAAGTCAACGGAAAAACCTTAGTTTATCTAGATAATGCTGCTACCTCACAAAAGCCTTTGTTCGTATTAAATACCTTGCGGGATTACTACGAACAATATAATTCTAATGTCCATCGCGGCGCTCATACTCTCAGTGCTAAAGCTACCGATGCTTATGAAGCTGCGCGAGACAAAGTTGCTAAATTTATCAATGCTGCATCGCGCCAAGAAATTGTTTACACCCGCAACGCGAGTGAGGCAATTAACTTAGTTGCATATAGCTGGGGAATGAATAATTTACAGCCGGGAGATGAAATTATTCTCTCGGTGATGGAACACCACAGTAATATAGTTCCTTGGCAGTTTGTAGCCCAAAAGACGGGTGCAGTTCTGAAATTTGTAGAACTGACACCTGAAGAAACTTTCGATTTGGAACAGTTTAAACAACTGATTTCTGAAAAGACAAAATTGGTTTCAGTAGTGCATATTTCTAATGCTTTGGGTTGTATTAATCCAGTGCAAGAAATTGCTAGTATTGCTCACAGATACGGCGCGAAATTCTTAGTTGATGCTTGTCAAAGTGTTCCCCACTTCCCTGTTGATGTCCAACAAATAGATTGTGATTGGTTGGTTGCTTCCGGTCACAAAATGTGCGCCCCAACTGGGATAGGATTTTTGTATGGGAAGTTGGATTTATTAGAATCAATGCCGCCATTTTTTGGTGGTGGTGAAATGATTGCTGAGGTGTATTTAGACCATTCTACCTATGCAGAATTACCGCATAAATTTGAAGCGGGTACACCTGCCATTGGGGAAGCGATCGCTCTGGGCGCAGCGGTAGATTATCTTAGTAGTATTGGCATGGATAAAATCCACGCCTACGAAGCAGAATTAACTGCTTATTTATTCCAACAATTAGAGCAAATTCCCCAAATTCGCATTTACGGCCCCAAGCCAAATGCTCAAGGTGAAGGTAGAGCCGCTTTAGCTACATTCACAGCCGCAGAAGTCCATGCTAACGACTTATCTACATTATTAGATCAAGAAGGTATCGCTATTCGTTCAGGACACCACTGCACTCAACCATTACACCGTTATTTGGGTCTTGCTGCAACTGCACGCGCTAGTTTATCTTTCTACAATACCCGTGAAGAAATTGATGCTTTTATTAAAGCGTTGAAGGAAACCCTTGACTTTTTTGCTGGTATCTTTGGTTAAAAGTAGATAATTATCTATACTAATTGTGCCAATTTTCAGTGACAATTACTGCTGAAAATTGGCACAATTTATTTACAGCGCTTTGCAACTTCATGAGGTACAGAAATACCCCACCCGCGCTACCATGTACCCTCCCCTTACTAAGGGGAGGGTTGGGGTGGGGTGTACCTCACGTACTTGCAAAGCGCTGTATGTTGATTATTTATATCAAGTCTGTCTGTTTACTGATAATTTGATGTATGTGTCCAGAAACTTTAAAAACTTCTCCCTTGCCCTCTTTCTCTCCTGCACCCTTGCAAATTAATGATAAGGCTTTAACCAGACACGATATTACAGGAGGCTCTAAAGTGTCTTACAGTGACTTCAGTTTAGACAAAGCCAGAAAAGCTTTTGGTCTAACTATTGTTGATAAAATTGATATATTCGCATCTATAGGTGAAGTAGAATGCCCTCATTTACTAACAGAAACATTAAGGGAAAATGTACCTCTAGCACTTGCTAGTAATACAGAAAAATCACGTTCAGAAATGATTATTGCACCAATTTTGATTGCTTTACGAAAATATTTGAACAATCAAGTAAGCTTATTTTCTGGTATCGACTTTACTGTTGAACCAGCACAAGGCTTAAATGGCAACTGTGATTTTATTATTAGTCGTTCACCAGAATTACTAGTTATTAATGCACCAGTAGTGACAATTGTAGAAGCTAAAAAAGAAAACATCAATGCAAGTTTAGGTCAATGTGTTGCTGAGATGGTAGCAGCAAGATTGTTTAATGAACGCGAGGGAAATAGCATCCAGACAATTTATGGTACTGTCACTACTGGAACTAACTGGAAGTTTCTCAAATTATGTGAGCAAGTCGTTGAGATTGACTTAGGTGAATATTATATTAATAATATAGGTAAAATTTTAGGAATCTTATCTAGTATTTTAACATCATAAGTATTGGCGAGAATTTAAAATTTTACCATTTAGTAGAAAATCAATATGTTGAATGTGAGTTTAGTATTGCTTTTCCTTTGGTTTCGGTGATTGAAATTAGGAGATTTATTCAGCAGAGTAAAAGTATGGGTGAAATTGCTTTATTGAAATCGTTTCGTTCTTGGGTGAGGACAAAAATAGGATAATTTGGAAGTTGATTTAGTAATGTAGTTATAGAACTGAATTAAAATGCTATGTAGCCGTTATTGCAAAAGAAGATGCACTGTCCACTGCTTTGTCTAAACTCTTTCTTAGAGTGGCAAATACTATTCATATTAAATTTGACTTCCTGAATTACGAATTACGAATTACGAATTACGAATTACGAATTATTTTGAAATACTATCAACAACAACCTAATGCTTTCCCTAACAATTACCTGAACGATTTGTGGGGAGAAATCCAAGCTTGCCCTTACTTTGCTATCAACAACCTCAACCGTGATTTTGTTGGTACTAAAGGGTTTTCTGTCGTCTTTCAACGATCGCACTTACCCCAAGTAGAACAGCAGTTTCCCTACTTCAAGCCTTACCTGGATCTGGCTCTCCAGCCGAATTGTAATGCTTTTTACCTCAATCCTTTACAACTAAAGGAAGGTTCCCGTGTCGATCCGCACATTGATCGCTCGTTGCGTTCCTACTGCAAAACCATTGAACCGCCTTTAGTTGTCAGCGTTTTGTATGTTCGAGTACCTCCTGATATGGAAGGGGGAGAATTAGTACTGCGATCGCACAAACGCCAACTAGGACAGATTAAACCGCAAATGAATACCCTACTTTACTTTCAGGGTGATTTAACCCATTCAGTTAATGCTGTGAAAACCCCAGGAAATCGCCTCAGTTTGGTTTGTGAACAATATAGTTTAAGCGAAGCAGAACTTCAACAAATCCCCGAATTTATTATAGAGTCAAGAGTTGCTCAATCAACTACAAAAAAGAAAAAGTAAAAAGTAGTGTTATTAATATCATTGCACCCCACCCCCAACCCCTCCCCTTACCAAGGGGAGGGGAGCAAAAGCGCAGCTTTGGCGGGGTGGGGTTATTCAGTTTTTATCAGTAATCAGCCGGACATGATATTACACAATCCAAAATCTAAAATCTAAAATCCAAAATAATATAACCTCCCACAAAATTAGCTTTTGCAAGAGGTTAATTCAAAGCAATTAACAATTATTGCCCATTTGTAGAAGTTGATGGCTGCGATTGTTGAGGCTCAGGTTGAGGCTCAGGATTGAGAAATTGCTGCCAATTCCTGATTTGCTCTCGCGCTGCACTGTATGCAGCACTACCACGTGGAATCAATCTTGCAGTTTCAATGGCTCGATTAATATCAGAATCACCTTGAGAACGGGCAATGTCTAACAACTGCTGACTCCATTGGTCAATGGCTACATTCACATCCAAGCGCAAAACGCTATTGTTTGACACTTTATCTGCTAGCCTGATGGCTTCAGCTAAAGCTTGGGGTGTGCCAGCTAGTGCTATTTCTCGCGCTTTTTTCCAGTTTTCTCTGGCGCGGATTTGTCCTTCCCAATCATTGATAGCTGCTTGTGCTTCATTAGCAAGCGATCGCCCCGATGATGCCAGGGGTTGAGCCGCGCTAATTGCAGCGGGTAAATTGCCGCTCTGAGCCAGTTCTCGCGCCTGATCTAAGTATGGTTGGTCTTGGATTCGCTGTACTTTGGCTGTCCATCTGCGAATTTTTTTGCGTGCTTCTGGATACAAAGCGCGACCCTGGCGGATTTGACTCGCTTCTAGGATCGCTGCTTGCAAAGAGTTGATGTCCTCAATTAATGCAATCTGTTCAGCACGATCCAGATATGGTTGGTCTTCGATTGTCTGCACTTGTGCTAGCCAACGACTCGCCTCAAGCCTAGCTTCTGAGCCACGAGGGTTGCTAACAGGGACAAGTTGTGCTTCTGCGATCGCTGCTGTTAAATCGTTAATTGTTCCTTGGCTAGCCAGTGACCGCGCTTTTTCTAGACGTGCCACATCTTCAATTTCTAACTGCCAACGAGCAATTAACTGTTGTGCTTTATTATACACTGCCCTGGAAGGATCAATTTCTTGTGCTTGAGAAATCGCTGTTTGTAAACTCTCAACAGTACCTATCCATGCACTTCTTTGGGCATCAGCTATGGCAACAAAGTCTTGGACTTCTGCCTGCAATCTTGAACTTTCCGGGATTTGGCTGGCGATGTCTAATGCTGTATCTGCATCACGCGCGTTTAACTTCGCCTGTGCCAAATCCAGCATCTTGCGCCCAAATACCGGAATAGACTCCTGAGCTTTTTTATACAAGTAACTTTCTGGCGCAATAGATTCAGCTAGTTTAATTGCTTCTAGCAACTTATCTACGACTTTGCTATCTGCTAGACTTTCAGCTTTGGCCAATTTCTCGCCATCTTCCCGTGCTGAGGTAATGATCCGATTTAATTGGTCATATTTGATACTTGCCCAATATTTATTGTCTACACGCAGCAATTTGGCTGCCAGCATAAAAGCTGATTGCCACTGCCTTTTACCTAATTCGTCTTCTGCCTGTTGGTAGATGTTTTCTGCCTTGGCCCAAATTGACTCCCATTTGTCTATTTGCTCATCTACCAATTTATTTGCTGATAAGTCTTCAGGTATTTTGCGGGCAGTGGCGATCGCTTGCTCTAAATTCCCTGCTTGAAAACTTTCATCAGCAAGCTTTAAAATATCCTTTGACCATTGTTCTAAGAAACGATTAATTTCTCCACGCAATGGGTGATCTTGCGGCAGTTGTTTAACCAGAGCGATCGCTTGCAGTAAATCTTCCACATTCTGCTTCGAGGCTGCCAACTGAGCGCAATGTAGCCGCACCGACGCACTAGCCAAGGGCCAAAAAATTGATGGGCAATTAGGCGCAGATGGTAACTTTAGCAACATTGCCATCGCCAAAAATCCTATACTGCCGGGAATTAAAGTCAATAATACTGACCACAACACCCAACTTTTCATCCAACGCGGCAGTTTTCCAGAACCTCTACTAGGAAAACTGGTTTTTTCTGACTGACTGTTTATAGGTAATCCTTCGGAATTGTTTTGTTTTCGCTGCTTCACTGACTTAGAGGTAGAACCAGTAGCTGGGATACCAAATGCTTGAGGCTCACCGAATTGGGGTGTTCGGGACGATCCGTCAATTTTATCTGGTTCTCCTGCTCCGGCTGGTGACCAACCGTCTGGAATATCCCGCTGTGTCATCTCTCACACCAAAATAATTGAATAGCGATCTGTTCTAGAATGATAATTCCGTTTTTGTTATGGTAACTGTCTCATCATTAAAAAGCTACTTTTTACATTATCTTTCTCCACAAATACCAATAAACACTTATAATTTAAGTACTTTTATATACTGATTATCTAGAAATAGAAGCTTCCCTCCGCAAATCCACAATTAACTGATTCAATTGCTCGCTATTTGCCTTATAAACAGTACCGCAAAAGTCACAGGTTGCTTCAGCACCATCATCTTTAATAATCATGTCGTGCAATTCGGCTTCTCCTAAAATCTTGAGTGCCCCCAAAACGCGGTCAAAAGAGCAACCACAGTGAAAACGCAACATTTGGCTTTCTGGAAAAATCTTCAGCCCCATATCTCCTAATAGATCATTGAAGATTTCCGTTAAGGTCTTGCCAGCTTGCAACAAAGGCGTAAAACCTGACAAAGCAGCAACTCGTGATTCCAACTTTGCTACTAAAGCTTCGTCTGTTGCTGCTTTGGGTAACACTTGCACCAACAATCCTCCAGCAGCCGTTACACCACTCGCGCCTACGAACACGCCTAGAACCAAGGCTGAAGGTGTTTGTTCGGAATTTACGAGGTAATGAGCCACATCGTCACCAATTTCGCCCGAAACGAGTTCTACAGTACTAGAGTAAGGGTAGCCATAACCGATATCCCGCACTACATAGAGGTAGCCATCACCTACTGCACCACCGACATCTAGTTTACCTTTGGCATTGGGAGGCAATTCTACAGATGGGTTGCTGACATAGCCGCGTACTGTTCCATCCAAGCCTGCATCTACCAATATACCACCCAAAGGCCCATTGCCCTTTACGCGGACATTAACCCTAGACCCTACTCGCTTCATATTAGAAGCCATCAATAAGCCCGCCGCCATCGTGCGACCTAGCGCTGCTGTTGCTACATAGGAAAGCTTGTGGCGTTGTCGTGCTTCTTCTGTTAAGCGTGTAGTAATCACGCCTACCGCACGAATTCCATCTTCAGCCGCCGTGGCACGAATTAACTGGTCTGCCATGAAAAACCTTACATTTCTTAACAACTCCACTTTTTCTATTCTAGGTTCTCATCGGCTAGAAAAGTGACAAAGGGCGATCGCGCTTTGTGGGAAGGTGGGGAGATGGGGAGGATGAGGGGGATGAGGGGGATGAGGGAGAAATAACTCTGAATTCTTAACTTTGAACTGCTGACAATTGACAACTGACAACTGATCACTAACAACCCTAACGAGTTAACTTTAAGTTATGCTGACCTACTCATCTCATATTAAAAAATGTTAGGTACTTTTCAACAAAGCCAACTGCGGATAGAACTTGAAGCATCAGCCGATGCCATTCGTGACAGTCTGCTGCATCCGGAACAATTGCAAAAATGGCTTGTAGGGCAAAGTTTTGCTCCAGGAATGCCGGAACAATTACATACAGGATTGCAATTTACAACTTGGACTGGGCCAGTACCAATTCATCATCAGGTAAATGTAGCAAAACCCAATTGTCTGCGCTTGCTACTGAGTGGAGGCATTGATGGGTTTCATGAATGGTATTGGGGAGAAGGTTGGGTACAATCCCGCTTGGAAGGTATTTCAATTCTGCCTCTGAATTTAGGTCAAAGCCTGAGTTTGTTGAGTTTGCGCCAGTTTCTAGCCCAGCATAGCCTAGACAGAAGGCTTTAGATTTTTTACCAATCATCTATAGTCTCCGGCTGCTAACACTTGCTCAACTGTTAGTGCCATATCCGGAAAAGTTTGAGATTGAATATGATCTCCACCAACAAACTCCAGCGGTTCGTATAATTCTTCAACCAATGTAAAAACTGTCACCTTGTTAGTTAGTGGATCGACTATCCAATACTCTGGAATATTGAGAACGTTATACTCAACTCGCTTGGCTCGATAATCTACGGTCTTCGTTGATTCGCTGACAACTTCCACTACTAACAAGGGAGGTGGCTCGTTGAGTTCGATAACTGCCTCTCTATTTTTTAACTCTCGCCACTGAGATAATGGAATCACCACTACATCAGGAATTCTAGATGTATCCCATTTGCCAGCACGGGGAGAACGAACACCAATAAGCATTTGTTTAGAAGTCCAATCCAACTTGAGCCGGAGAATTTCTGCTTGTAAATAAACATTGAGGAATTCTGCTATTGCCCCATGTTGTCCACTTCCCAAACTCATAGGAATTAGTTCTCCATTGACCAATTCGTAGCGGGTATCAGTGCCATCATCATAAGCTAGATACTCTGCAAAGGTAAGTCTTTTGCTGACTGCTTTTGTTGTAGTCATGGCATGATCTCATTTGCCTTTAAGCTAATATGCGTCCAAGTTGCTTTCTTATCTGGTTTACGACTGTCATGAGTCCTTTGTCCTTCATCCTTTGAAAATACTGTTGACTAATGACTAATGACAAAGGACGAACATACCAAGTGATTGTGCAAATTAAATGTGTTTTAGTTTACCTGATTCTAATTCTGTTTCACTACTAAAACCGAACAAGGAGCTTCTTCCACAACTTGGCTACTCACCGAACCTTGGACAATTCGCTTCATACCAGTTAAGCCACGACTGCCAATTAGGATCAAATCAGCTTTGTAAATATTGGCAAGGCGAATAATTTCTTGGGCGGGGTCGCCTGTCACCAGTTCTATTTCACTGTTAACTGATAACTCCTCCTGATAGGATTGTAGCAATTTTTCAATCTGAAAATAAGAAAGTACTGGGGACTCTGGATGAGGGCGATCGGCGGGTAATTCTATCTCTGAATCTGGAGTAGGAAATACATGGCAGATAATGACTTTTGCCTCTTGTGAAAACACCAAATCCTCTAAAGTCTCAATGACTCGTTCTGCAATTTCCGAACCGTCCAGAGCTACCAAAATATTTTTTAGCACTGCTCTTATCTCCTAAAGAGTAGACCCCTGAATTAAGTACCTCAAGAGGTTTATTGGTTGCTATACCAAATAATTTCCACTGATGGGTACTTAGTTTGTATATTGGTTGCTACACCCTGCTACGAGGAACCACTACATTGTTTTAGTGTTTAAAGTTGTGGTCAGTGGCGTTTTCCCACTCTTTTGGAACTGTCAATCTCAAGAGCATTACTTGTTGCTCTCAAGCGTTCCCATAGGGTAGCAACTACTGTTCAAACTTTCAGTGTGAAGCCAGCGAGTGACTTTTGCCTTTAGTTTAGGAAAAAATTAAGCATTGCAAATCACTCTTCTTGCTGAATTCGGCGTCGGACTGAATCACTATGAGAAGGTAAACCTTCAGCTGTTGCTAGTGCATCAATTGCACCAGCCACTTTTTGCAGTGCAGCTTGTGAGTATTGAATAATACTAGAGTGTTTCAGGAATGTTTCCACGCCTAATGCCGAAGCATAACGGGCAGCACCAGAAGTTGGCAAGGTATGGTTAGGGCCGGCTAAATAGTCTCCTACTGCTTCCGGGGTAGAGTAACCTAAAAAGATTGCTCCGGCGTTGCGAATGAGTGGAACTATTGCCCAAGGGTCTTTAACTTCTAACTCCAAATGTTCGGGGGCAAATTCATTTGATAGTTCTGCGGCTGCTTCTAGAGATTCCACAACAACAATTAAGCCGTAGTGAGCGATCGCTTTTTCTGTATCTATTCGCCGTGGGTGGTCTACTAGCTGTCTTTCCACGGCTACTTGCACATTTTTTGCTAAAGCAGTATCCGTTGTCAACAAAATCGCTGCTGCCATGGGGTCGTGTTCAGCTTGGGCTAACAAGTCAGTGGCTACATGTACGGGATTTGCGGCTTCATCTGCAATAATTAGCACCTCGCTTGGGCCTGCTAAAGAATCAATGCCTACAATGCCATAGACAAGTTTTTTTGCTAGGGTGACATAAATATTACCAGGCCCAGTGATCACATTCACTTTGGGAACTGTTTCTGTACCATAGGCTAAAGCAGCGATCGCTTGCGCCCCCCCTACGCGATAGATTTCTTGCACTCCGGCTTCTTGGGCAGCCACTAAAACAGCTGGGTTAATGGCTTTGCCTACTCTGGGTGGTGTCACCATCACCACGCGAGGTACACCAGCTACCTTGGCTGGAATAGCATTCATCAGCACCGTACTTGGATAGGCGGCGCGACCGCCAGGTACGTATAACCCTGCTCGATCTACAGGGGTATAGCGTTTGCCCAGCACTACATCATCATCGCCAAAGTGTACCCAGCTTTTCGGGACTCGCTGACGGTGAAATGCTTCAATTTGACGGCAAGCTAGCTGAATCGCCTGGAGCAGTTCTTTGGATACCTGTTGGTAGGCTGCATCCAGTTCTGAACCTGTTACACGCAGTTCTTCTGGCTTCAAGGTTTGATTGTCAAATTCAGCTGTATAGTGCAACACAGCTTTGTCGCCTTGGCGCTTGACTGCTTGCAACACTTCCCGCACCGTAGCTTCTTTGTGAAGCACCTGTTCATCATGGGTGCGATCGCAGATACGTTGTAGTTCTGCTATTACATCTGCCTGCTGAGTAATGATTCGCAGCATGGAGTAAGGACAATGCCAAATTTAAAATATTCCCGGATCGAGAATCAGTCTTGCTCTTTACCCGCAAAAGGTGTCAAGCTAACCTCGATTCTCTTCTCTAGCTTAACCTGGATTTTTTTGATACTCCCAAGGCTCCCACCATCTGGGTGACTTAAGAAGGCTACTAAATTACTCAGTCCGACTTGCTGACGAGCGCTAACGGCAGGGAGCAGGCGTGCCAATTCCCACTATCCTTATGCCCTACCCCTCACTCCCTGCGGGGAAATGGCGTGTTTGCACATTTGGTTTCCCCTGATTCAGGGGGAGGGGTAGGATCTGAGTATAGGTTTTGCTATTTTTTTAGTTTATTTAGTTAACATCTGTCCAGACACAATACATCGTATCTGTACATTTAAACTATGGACTGCATTTGCAGTCACACCGCTTGGTCAGGTAGTACGTAGTTAGGGTTGCAATTTATTTGGAGTACCTCATTCTAACCCATTTCTGAGTAAATGGGGAATGGTGAGCGGGGACTGGTGACCGGGGACTGGGTAAGAGTTTTCGCAACACCCAATACCTAATCCCCATTACCCAATCCCCAATACCAAATTTTTTCTCAGAAATCCTCACATTGGCAATATGAATGCTATATTAGTAAGTCTAGTAGTGTGTGTACATATTAATAGTCTTTTTGGAATCGACTGTGGCGAATACAAAGTCTGCTCTCAAGCGCGCCCAAATCGCAGAACGCAACCGACTGCGTAACAAAGCTTATAAATCAGCGGTTAAAACGCTGATGAAGAAATACCTAGCAAGTGTGGAAGTCTATACAGCTAATCCTACTCCAGAATCAAAACAACAAGTGGAGACGCGGCTGTCCGAGGCTTACAGCAAAATTGATAAAGCTGTCAAACGGGGTGTCCTCCACCCTAACAATGGAGCTAGGAAAAAATCGAGATTGGCTAGTAAACTCAAGCCAGTTACGCAAACAGCACAGTAGTCAAAAGTCAAGAGTCCAAATTCCAAAGTCTAAGATATTGACTCTTGACCATTGACTCTTGACCATTGACTATCTGATAAACAATGCAACTGATTGACACCCACGTTCATCTCAACTTTGATATCTTCCAGCCGGATTTAGCAGCAGTGCAATCGCGGTGGCAAGAAGCAGGGGTAGTGCAATTAGTACATTCCTGTGTCGAGCCATCGGAATTTTCTAGCATCCAAGCCATAGCGTACCAATTTCCAGAAGTGAGCTTTGCCGTAGGTTTACATCCTTTAGATGCCGATCGGTGGCACAGCGACACAGCTGATAAGATATTATCCTTGGCTACTTCGGAATCGAAAGTGGTAGCAATTGGGGAAATGGGGCTGGATTTTTACAAAGCAGATAACACTGAGCAACAGCGCATGGTGTTTGAAGCACAATTAGCGATCGCATCAAAGCTCAACTTACCTGTAATTATTCACTGCCGTGATGCGGCCAACCAGGTCAGGGAAATCTTGCAAAAATGGCAAGATACAGAGGGAGGAAACCTGCGGGGTGTCATGCATTGCTGGGGTGGAACGCCAGAAGAAACCCAATGGTTCGTTGACTTAGGCTTTTACATTAGCTTTAGCGGGACAGTCACATTCAAGAACGCTAAAGATATCCAAGCCTCAGCCGCGATGGTTAGAAGCGATCGCCTATTGATTGAAACAGATTGCCCTTTTTTGGCACCAGTACCCAAACGCGGGCAAAAACGTAACGAGCCTGCTTATGTTCGCCATGTAGCGGAACAAGTAGCACAGTTACGAGGAGAAACAGTAGAAGCGATCGCTGCTCAAACCACCCAAAATGCTTGTAAATTATTCGGTTTGACAATATAAAATCTCTCCTTTCTTGTGGGAGGAGATGGTAAAAAAAATAAAACTTTAGGAGGATAAAAGTATGTTAAGATTATTCCCTCCAAAACTTTTTTGTTGCGTCATAATGAAAAAGGAAGGATCTGAGAACTCCTGAACTTGATTTTGCACTGTTATCAACCTGACCATCCTTTGAGTCTCTACATACGAATGTTCTCAATGCATCACTCATTTCGTTAAGTGACCGTCAGCCAAACTCTGGCAAAACCTGCTGTGTGTTGAACCTATAGAAAATTCTTAAAAGTAATAGCCTTGTGATTAAAACCCACCAAAATCAAACCATCCCAACTAAGAGCCGACAGATTGCGGCTCATTATCTTGGTCTAGTGATATCACCATAATTACTCAAGTATAAGTGGTGTACTAAGGCACAAAAGACTAGAGCGGCGGAGACTAATTCACGCGCTTTTGGGAGGGGAAGTGAGGAAAGCACATCAAATTCAAAAATATTTCAGCCATTCGCTGTTGAGGAATCAACCTCATAGCTTAAGCGTAGCAATTATTACTTTGTATCAAGGGCGATTACCCCCTTGCCAAAATTGCTCTTTCCAGCTTAAATAGCTGCGTTTGCCTGCGCCTGTAAATAGCAGGTGACACAAGGAGAAGTTCCTAAACAGGTATAGGCACTGACTTACAGAAGCAGTGTCCTCTAAATAAGTTTAACCAGGTTGACAAAGGTAGAGGCATGATTAGCGAAAATTATATTGAACCCGCCTTTTTGTTGCCCGACTTGATTGAAATCCAGCGTTCTAGTTTTCGCTGGTTTTTAGAAGAAGGGCTGATAGAAGAACTTAACTCCTTTAGTCCGATTACAGACTACACTGGCAAACTAGAATTGCACTTTTTAGGTCATAACTACAAACTAAAGGAACCAAAGTACAGCGTAGAAGAAGCCAAGCGAAGGGATAGTACCTATGCTGTACAAATGTACGTACCTACACGCCTGTTGAATAAAGAAACAGGGGACATCAAAGAGCAAGAAGTATTCATAGGTGATTTGCCTTTAATGACTGATCGCGGCACGTTCATTATTAACGGAGCCGAGCGCGTCATTGTCAACCAAATTGTGCGATCGCCTGGAGTTTACTACAAATCAGAAATCGATAAAAACGGGCGACGTACTTATTCAGCTAGCTTAATTCCCAACCGGGGAGCATGGCTGAAATTTGAAACAGACCGTAATGATTTGGTGTGGGTACGCATCGACAAAACCCGTAAACTCTCAGCACAGGTACTTCTCAAAGCTCTAGGTTTATCAGACAACGAAATTTTTGATGCTTTACGCCACCCAGAGTACTTCCAAAAAACTATTGAAAAAGAAGGGCAATTTTCTGAAGAAGAAGCCCTGATGGAGCTGTACCGTAAACTGCGTCCTGGTGAACCGCCTACAGTATTGGGTGGACAACAACTTTTAGACTCACGGTTCTTTGACCCCAAACGTTACGACTTGGGTCGCGTTGGGCGGTATAAGCTCAATAAGAAATTGCGATTGTCAGTGCCAGATACCATGCGCGTCCTGACTCCTAACGATATCTTAGCAGCAGTTGATTACTTAATCAACCTCGAATATGATATTGGTAGCATAGACGACATTGACCACTTGGGTAATCGTCGGGTAAGAAGCGTGGGCGAATTGCTGCAAAACCAAGTGCGGGTGGGACTGAATCGCCTAGAGCGAATTATTCGCGAACGCATGACCGTATCTGATGCCGAAGTACTGACCCCTGCTTCCTTGGTCAACCCCAAACCATTAGTAGCAGCAATCAAAGAATTCTTTGGTTCCAGCCAATTAAGTCAGTTCATGGATCAAACCAATCCCTTAGCAGAACTGACTCACAAACGCCGTCTTAGCGCCCTTGGTCCTGGTGGTTTAACCCGTGAACGCGCTGGTTTCGCCGTGCGAGACATTCATCCAAGTCACTACGGACGAATTTGCCCCATTGAAACACCAGAAGGCCCCAACGCTGGTTTGATTGGTTCCTTAGCAACCCATGCACGGGTGAACCAATACGGGTTCTTGGAAACGCCATTTAGACCTGTGGAAAATGGGCGGGTGCGATTTGACGTACAGCCAGTGTACATGACAGCTGACGAAGAAGACGACCTGCGTACTGCCACAGGTGACGTGCCATTAGATGAAAATGGATACATTAAAGGGCCGCAAGTACCAGTGCGCTATCGTCAAGACTGGGCAACAACAACACCTGAGCAAGTAGACTATGTAGCAGTGTCTCCAGTGCAGATTGTCTCAGTTGCTACAAGCATGATTCCCTTCTTGGAGCATGACGACGCGAACCGGGCATTGATGGGTTCCAACATGCAACGGCAAGCCGTACCTCTACTCAAACCAGAGCGCCCTTTAGTCGGTACTGGGTTAGAAGCACAAGGTGCAAGAGACTCAGGGATGGTAATCGTATCACGTACCGATGGTGATGTCACCTATGTTGATGCCACTGAAATTCGCGTGCGTCCCAAACCCAATGCACCAGAAATTAAATATTACCTTTCCAAATATCAACGTTCTAACCAAGATACCTGCCTGAATCAAAAACCCCTCGTCCGTATTGGTGAACGTGTTGTTGCAGGTCAAGTACTAGCTGATGGTTCCTCTACAGAAGGTGGAGAATTAGCCCTGGGACAAAATATTGTCGTCGCTTATATGCCTTGGGAAGGCTATAACTACGAAGACGCAATTTTGATTTCTGAGCGACTAGTGCAGGATGATGTTTACACCTCAATTCACATTGAAAAATATGAAATTGAGGCCAGACAAACCAAACTGGGGCCCGAAGAAATTACTAGAGAAATTCCCAACGTCGGGGAAGATGCCTTGCGCCAATTAGATGAACAGGGAATCATTCGCATTGGAGCCTGGGTAGAATCTGGTGATATATTGGTAGGAAAAGTCACACCTAAAGGTGAATCTGACCAACCGCCAGAAGAAAAATTGTTGCGTGCCATATTCGGGGAAAAAGCGCGGGATGTGCGCGACAACTCGTTGCGAGTACCCAACGGTGAAAAAGGGCGCGTGGTTGACGTGCGCTTATTTACCCGCGAACAAGGCGATGAACTGCCACCGGGAGCCAACATGGTAGTGCGGGTCTATGTCGCTCAAAAGCGCAAAATCCAAGTCGGCGACAAAATGGCAGGACGCCACGGCAATAAAGGCATTATTTCTCGGATATTACCAGCGGAAGACATGCCTTACTTACCAGATGGTTCACCAGTGGATATCGTCCTTAATCCCTTGGGTGTACCTAGCCGGATGAACGTCGGACAGGTATTTGAATGTCTATTGGGTTGGGCTGGTCATACACTAGGAGTGCGATTTAAGATTACTCCTTTTGACGAAATGTATGGGGAAGAGTCATCGCGGAGAATCGTGCATGGCAAATTGCAAGAAGCACGGGATGAAACAGGAAGAGATTGGGTTTACAACCCAGATAACCCAGGCAAAATCATGGTATTCGATGGTCGTACAGGCGAACCCTTTGACCGACCTGTCACCGTGGGTGTGGCTTACATGCTGAAGCTGGTGCATTTGGTGGATGACAAGATCCACGCTCGTTCCACAGGGCCGTACTCCTTGGTGACACAGCAACCCTTGGGTGGTAAAGCTCAACAAGGTGGTCAGCGATTTGGGGAAATGGAAGTGTGGGCATTGGAAGCCTTTGGTGCAGCTTACACCTTACAAGAATTGCTGACAGTGAAATCCGACGATATGCAGGGGCGGAACGAAGCGTTAAATGCGATCGTTAAAGGTAAAGCAATTCCC
This sequence comes from Nostoc sp. NIES-4103, assembly GCF_002368335.1. Classification (GTDB taxonomy): domain Bacteria; phylum Cyanobacteriota; class Cyanobacteriia; order Cyanobacteriales; family Nostocaceae; genus Amazonocrinis. The sequence continues at coordinate 7,349,090 of NZ_AP018288.1, forward strand.
CGACCAGGGACACCAGAATCCTTCAAGGTGTTGATGCGAGAACTGCAATCATTAGGTTTAGACATTGCCGTACACAAAGTAGAAACCCAAACAGACGGCAGTTCCTTGGATGTAGAAGTCGATTTGATGGCAGACCAAGCAACACGTCGCACACCTCCTCGACCAACTTACGAATCTCTCTCCCGCGAATCATTGGAAGAAGACGAGTAGGGATTGGGGACTGGGGACTGGGGACTGGGGATTAGGGAAGAGTTTACCTAATCCCCAATCCCTGATACCCAATAACGCCACTTGCTCCACTTGGGCTTTGCCCAAGACCGCAGTGGCTCCCCAATACCCAATCCCTAATACCCAATACCCAATATCCAATCCCTAGTTATGAGACCCGCCCAAACTAATCAGTTTGACTACGTTAAAATCGGCTTGGCATCGCCAGAACGCATTCGGCAATGGGGTGAGCGAACACTGCCTAATGGTCAATTAGTAGGTGAAGTTACCAAGCCAGAAACTATTAATTACCGAACTCTCAAGCCAGAGATGGACGGCTTATTTTGTGAGCGCATTTTTGGCCCAGCTAAAGATTGGGAATGCCACTGTGGCAAATATAAAAGAGTACGCCATAGAGGAATTGTCTGTGAACGCTGTGGTGTAGAAGTCACCGAGTCGCGAGTACGTCGCCACCGCATGGGATATATTAAACTTGCCGCTCCAGTGGCGCATGTTTGGTATCTCAAAGGTATTCCCAGCTATATTTCTATCCTGCTAGATATGCCCTTGCGGGATGTAGAGCAGATTGTTTATTTCAACTCTTATGTTGTCCTCAGTCCAGGGAATGCTGAAACTCTAACCTACAAACAGCTACTGAGTGAAGACCAGTGGTTGGAAATTGAAGACCAAATTTATAGCGAAGATTCTACTTTGCAAGGTGTAGAGGTAGGCATTGGTGCGGAAGCTCTGCTACGCTTACTTGCGGATATAAATTTAGACCAAGAAGCGGAAAGCCTGCGTGAAGAAATTGGCACTGCCAAAGGGCAAAAACGGGCAAAACTCATTAAGCGCCTGCGGGTAATTGACAACTTTATCGCCACTGGTTCTAAACCAGAGTGGATGGTAATGGCAGTAATTCCCGTGATTCCGCCAGACTTGCGCCCAATGGTGCAGCTAGATGGTGGACGGTTTGCCACCAGTGATTTAAACGATTTGTATCGGCGAGTAATTAACCGCAATAATCGTTTAGCACGACTGCAAGAAATTTTAGCGCCAGAGATTATTGTGCGGAACGAAAAGCGGATGCTGCAAGAAGCAGTGGATGCTTTGATTGACAATGGTCGCCGGGGACGCACAGTAGTAGGGGCAAATAACCGACCCCTGAAGTCTTTGTCTGACATTATTGAAGGTAAACAAGGACGTTTCCGGCAGAACTTGTTGGGTAAACGAGTTGACTATTCTGGACGTTCTGTAATTGTGGTCGGGCCGAAGCTGAAGATTCACCAATGTGGTTTGCCCAGGGAAATGGCAATTGAGCTATTTCAACCGTTTGTGATTAATCGTTTGATTCGCAGCGGCATGGTGAATAACATCAAAGCGGCGAAAAAGCTGATATCCCGTAATGATCCCAGTGTTTGGGATGTACTGGAAGAGGTAATTGAAGGACACCCAGTAATGCTTAACCGGGCGCCGACACTGCACCGCTTGGGTATTCAAGCTTTTGAACCAATTTTGGTGGAAGGTAGAGCAATTCAACTGCATCCTTTGGTATGTCCGGCGTTTAACGCTGATTTTGACGGCGACCAAATGGCGGTACACGTTCCTCTGTCTTTAGAAAGTCAGGCTGAGGCACGGTTGTTAATGCTGGCTTCCAACAATATTCTGTCACCAGCTACAGGTAAACCGATTATTACGCCTAGCCAAGACATGGTATTGGGAGCATATTACTTAACAGCAGAGAATCCCGATGCTACAAAAGGGGCTGGAAAGTATTTTGCCTCGCTCGATGATGTAATTATGGCTTTTCAGCAAGAAGAAATTGACTTGCACGCCTACATCTACGTGCGGTTTGACGGTGAAGTAGAATCTGACCAACCAGATACAGAACCTGTTGAGGTACATGAAAACGGTGATGGTAGCCGGACTTTACTGTATAAATACCGCCGAGTTAGAGAAGACGCCAAGGGTAACTTTATTTCTCAGTATATACGCACAACACCTGGTCGTGTTATTTACAACAAAGCAATTCAGGAAGCACTAGCAAGTTAATTCGTAATTTCTAATTCGTAATTCGTAATTAATTCTTCAATTACGAATTACGAATTACGAATTATTAATTATTGATGACTAAGGACTAATAACTAATGACTAACGAAAATACAGTTTTTCGCAATCGTGTAGTTGATAAAGGTCAACTGAGAAATTTAATTTCCTGGGCGTTTACGCACTATGGCACAGCCCGTACCGCAGTGATGGCGGATAAGTTGAAAGATTTGGGATTTCGTTACGCCACTAAAGCAGGGGTTTCCATCAGTGTAGATGACTTGATGGTGCCACCGAGTAAGCGTAGTCTCCTAGAAGCAGCAGAAGAAGAAATTCGCGCTACAGAAGCTCGGTATCAACGCGGTGAAATTACGGAAGTTGAACGCTTCCAAAAAGTAATTGACACCTGGAACGGTACCAGTGAAGCCCTCAAAGATGAAGTAGTCGTCCACTTCAAAAAGACTAATCCCCTCAACTCTGTGTACATGATGGCATTCTCCGGGGCACGGGGTAATATCTCCCAGGTACGGCAGTTAGTGGGGATGCGGGGACTAATGGCAGACCCCCAAGGTGAAATTATTGGTCTGCCTATTAAAACTAACTTCCGTGAAGGACTCACCGTTACAGAATATATTATCTCGTCTTATGGTGCGAGAAAAGGATTGGTAGATACCGCTTTACGGACGGCTGACTCTGGTTATCTCACCCGCCGTCTGGTGGACGTATCCCAGGATGTGATTATTCGGGAATTTGACTGCGGCACCACCAGAGGTATTCCTCTGCGTCCAATGACGGAAGGTGCGAAAACCTTGATTCCTCTGGCGACACGCTTGATGGGACGGGTAGTAGGAGAGGATGTAGTACATCCAACTACAAAAGAAGTAATTGCACCACGCAATACCCCAATTTCTGATGACTTAGCCATAGCAATTCAAAAAGCTGGGGTGAAAGAAGTCGTTGTCCGGAGTCCCTTGACTTGTGAAGCGGCGCGTTCTGTTTGTCAACACTGCTACGGCTGGAGTCTAGCCCACGCGAAGATGGTAGACTTGGGCGAAGCTGTGGGTATTATTGCCGCCCAAAGTATCGGTGAACCGGGAACCCAGCTGACCATGCGGACATTCCACACCGGTGGTGTGTTTACAGGGGAAGTTGCTCAACAAGTACGTTCTAAGACAGATGGTACTATCCGTTTGCCTCGGAAATTACGGACAAGAACATATCGCACTCGCCACGGGGAAGATGCTTTGTATGTTGAGGTTAATGGCATCATCATTTTAGAACCAAGTAAAGTTGGTTCTGAAAGCTTGCCTAACCAAGAGATTCATGTAACTCAAGGTTCCACACTCTATGTAGTTGATGGACAACAGGTAAAAGTCGGTCAGCTATTGGCAGAAGTTGCCCTTGGTGGACGGACAGCGCGTGCCAATACAGAAAAAGCGGTGAAAGATGTTGCCACCGACTTGGCTGGGGAAGTGCAGTTTGCTGAAGTAGTTCCAGAACAAAAAACAGACCGTCAGGGCAACACCACCACCACAGCAGCGCGGGGTGGTTTGATTTGGATTTTGTCCGGGGAAGTTTATAACTTGCCGCCCGGTGCAGAATTAGTGGTGAAAAATGGGGATGCGATCGCTTCTAGTGGAGTGTTAGCGGAAACTAAATTAACTACTTTGCACGGTGGTGTGGTGCGCTTACCAGAAGCTACTCCCGGTAAGAGTACCAGAGAAATTGAGATTATCACGGCTTCTGTAGTTTTAGACCAAGCTACAGTCACAGTTCAAAGTGGTCAAGGACGCAATAGCTACTTAGTCTCCACTGGCGATAACCAAGTATTTAACCTGCGGGCTACCCCAGGCACAAAAGTGCAAAATGGTCAAGTGGTAGCTGAGTTAATTGACGACCACTATCGCACAACCACTGGTGGATTCCTGAAATTTGCTGGCGTTGAAGTCCAGAAAAAAGGTAAAGCCAAACTCGGTTACGAAGTGGTGCAGGGAGGTACTCTACTGTGGATTCCCGAAGAAACCCACGAAGTGAATAAAGATATCTCCTTATTGCTGGTAGAAGACGGACAATTTGTCGAAGCTGGCACCGAGGTAGTGAAGGATATCTTCTGCCAAACTAGTGGCGTAGTAGAAGTCACCCAGAAAAACGACATCTTGCGCGAAGTGGTGATTAAACCAGGGGAACTACTAATGGTAGATGACCCCGCATCTGTGATTGGGCGAGATAACACCTTTGTGCAACCAGGTGAAGAATTCCAAGGCGCGATCGCCACAGAATTGCGCTATATCCAGTATGTAGAGTCTCCAGAAGGCCCAGCTTTGTTAAGCCGTCCAGTAGTGGAGTATGCCGTTCCCAACCACCCCAATGTGCCATCCACTACATCTGTCAGCCAACAAACAGGACGTTCCATTGAGTTGCGGGCAGTACAGCGCCTACCTTACAAAGATTCTGAACGGGTTAAGTCTGTGGAAGGTGTGGAACTGCTGCGAACTCAGCTGGTGTTGGAAATTGACTCTGAAGGCGAACAAGATCATACCGCTTCTCCCTTAGCAGCAGATATTGAATTAGTACAGGATACTGAAAACCCAGACGTGCAGCGCTTGCAGTTGGTGATTTTGGAATCCTTGGTCATTCGCCGTGACATCGCCGCTGATGCTACTCAAGGCAGTACCCAGACAAGTTTAGAAGTACAAGATGGACAAACTATTGCTCCTGGGGAAGTGGTCGCACGTACCCAAATCTTGTCTAAAGAAGGCGGTATTGTCCGGGGTATCCAAAAAGGTAGCGAAGCCGTGCGTCGCTGCTTGGTGTTGCGCCACAGTGACATGATTACACTGAATACTAGCGCCCAGCCCAAGGTGAAAAAAGGCGACTTGGTGGTAGAAGGTTTAGAAATTGCTCCTGGCGTCTTTACTGAAGAATCTGGGCAAGTAGTGGAAGTGAAGAAACTGGGTACTGGGGATCAGGGATTAGGGACTGGGCAAGAATCTTCCCAATCCCTAGTCCCCAATCCCCAATCCTCATACGCTGTTACTATCCGTGTCGGTCGTCCCTACCGAGTCAGCCCTGGTGCTGTGTTGCAGATAGAAGATGGCGATTTGGTACAACGTGGTGATAACTTAGTGTTGTTAGTGTTTGAGCGCTCCAAAACTGGAGACATCATTCAAGGTTTGCCCCGGATTGAGGAACTTTTAGAAGCTCGCAAACCTAAAGAAGCGTGCATTTTAGCACGTAGAGGTGGAGAAGTCAAGGTTGTTTATGGGGATGGCGATGAAGCGATCGCAATTAAGGTCGTAGAATCCAACGGTGTTGTTACTGATTATCCTCTAGGGCCGGGACAAAACTTGATGGTGCCAGATGGGGCGATCGTGCAAGCGGGTGAACCGTTAAGCGATGGCCCATCTAATCCTCACGAAATTTTGGAAATCTTCTTTAGCTTGGGTTCCGAAGATGGAGTCTACGCTTGTGCTAGTCATGCTTTGCAGAAAGTACAGACATTCTTGGTGAATGAAGTGCAATTAGTGTATCAATCTCAAGGGATTGATATTGCTGATAAACACATTGAAGTCATTGTGCGCCAGATGACTAATAAAGTCCGGATTGATGATGGTGGTGACACTACCATGCTTCCCGGTGAGTTAGTAGAATTGCGCCAAGTTGAGCAGGTCAACGAAGCCATGGCTATTACTGGCGGTGCTAGGGCACAGTATACTCCGATGTTGTTAGGGATTACCAAAGCATCGTTGAATACAGACAGCTTTATTTCTGCTGCATCCTTCCAAGAGACAACAAGGGTACTAACCGAAGCAGCCATTGAAGGTAAATCTGACTGGTTGCGCGGGTTGAAGGAAAACGTGATTATTGGGCGACTGATTCCGGCGGGTACTGGTTTCAATACCTATGAAGAACCTGGTGCGATCGATGACTATGCTGCTCTTGAAAGCAATAGCGTCTTGGATGAAGTTGATGATCCAATGGATATGGTCTTAGATGACCGCACAGCTCGCGCTTATAATTTAGATTCTCCTACCCTTGGGGAAACTGGATTTGGCAACCGACGCGTCGAACGTTCAATTTTAGATGACGACGATGAGTTGATTGCTGATGAAGTCACCGACCTCGTAGAAGAAGATGATGAAGAAGATGATTACGAAGAAGACGACGAAGATGATTTCGATATGTAATCAAGCTGAAAGGTAAAAATTAAAACTAGAAAGGCAAAAGAATAATTTCTTTTGCCTTTTTTGTTGGCTGATGACTGATGACTGTTAATTTTTAACGTGAGTTTGACAAGTGCTGTTTTAACCTCTCCCCCGGCCCCTCTCCTACAAGGAGAGGGGAGTGAAACCCTTATTTTTTCGTTCTTCCTCCCTCTCATGACCCGGACGCTACGCGATCGCTTGCTTCTAGTAACGAGTACGCCTTTTAAAAGAGGGAGACCGGGAGGGAGAGGTCATCGAACTCACGTTAATTTTTAAACGTGAATAGTCAGAAACGAAAAATTACAATAGGATATTTTTATTTATCAATCTTCAAAGTCTGTTTACATTCATGATTCTTAATTTTGCTAGTTGCATCCAATAGCTGATAAAAGTCTTACAATCCAATAGGCTGATGTAATGAAAGTATAGGGAAAATAATTAATAAATCCTTACTCTTGTATAGGCGTAAGACCGCAGCGTTCATACTAATTACTTAGCTCTATCATCAGTCTGCCTTGAATAACTACACTACCTGTATACAAAATGCCTATTAAAATCGTCCAGAGCTTCGACAGCAGCTTTACTCTCGAACCTGAACTTCAAGAAACTCTCTTTAAATTATTGACGAGTGAATCTTTTGTCAACCAAATGTGTCAACAGTTACAGTGTGAAAAAGTTGAATTTACAAAGTTACTTTTTCAGCCAGTGCCATACAGTTTAGCTACGCCTAAAGGTATGCCGACAGAATTTGAACAATATCATGAATCTGATGATTACATAATCATCAACGTACCACCAAATTTTATGTTTAGTGCTAAGATTTTCAAACCCAGTCGCCTTTGTGCAATTTACCGAAAATTTGGCTAATAGCTATATATAAAATACTCTTGTTCAATTTCTCAGGCAAATCATAATTTTTCTATTTATTTATGAATACTGAAACAAATATTCCAGCTTTGGCGAACCTAGAATATACTGCTTATATTGATGATACTGGTCAATTGCCTGAAAAGTTTCAGAGCAAAATAGGTGTTTATGCTATATTTGACCAAGAAAAAGTACTGCAATTTGTAGGATATTCCCGTGATGTTTATCTCAGTCTGAGACAGCATTTAGTACGTCAAGTACAAAAATGCTATTGGGTAAAAGTTCAAACTATTGAACGTCCCAGCCGTACAGTTTTAGAAAATATTGAAAATGCTTGGATTGCCGAAAATGGTAGTATTCCTTCAGGAAATGGAGATGATAAGGAAAATTGGACACAACCTATAGATGTGAAACAGGTAATGATGCCTGAAGAACAGGCAAATTATTACAATCCGGCTAATGATGAGCTAGCACAGATTAAGATTATTAAAAATGTGGCACGGCGAGTAGAATCAGAAATTTTAGTATTGCTAGAAGCGCGGGGTTTAAAAACAGAATTACGTTTTAATCCTAAATTAAAAGAGGAAGGTTTACTGGATTTGAAGTAAATTATTTTGAGGTTATAGTATTTTAAATTTTGCTTCGTTAAAGAGTGACTAACACGGATGGTTCAAAAATATGTATTAAGTTTGATAAACGAACCGCCAAGTCGCCAAGGACGCGGAGAGAACAAAGATAAGGAAGAAATGCTTAACTGAACTAGATTGAATTATGTGAATCAAAATAAACGAGGCTACAATCGTCTTCACCCCTGTCTTTTGCAAAAGTTTCTATGACAATTAAGCTGCTGAACGATCGCTATCAAGTTATCCGTACACTAGGCGCTGGTGGGTTTGGTGAAACTTTTCTAGCAGAAGATACTTATATGCCTTCTAAGCGCCGTTGTGTGGTTAAACAGCTAAGACCAATTCAAAACAATCCCCAAATTTATCAATTGGTGCAACAGCGGTTTCAACGGGAAGCAGCAATTTTAGAAGAACTTGGCGGTGCAAGTGATCAAATTCCGACGTTGTATGCTTACTTTGAATCGGATGGACAGTTTTATTTAGTTCAAGAGTGGATTGAAGGCGATACCCTGACAGCAAAATTCCACAAGCAGGGGTTGTTTAGTGAAACAGCTGTTCGGGAATTATTGGTGAATTTGTTACCAGTTTTGGAGTATGTCCACTCGAAGCAGATTGTTCACCGCGATATTAAACCAGACAATATCATTGTGCGCGATCGCGATCAAAAATCTGTGCTAATTGATTTTGGCGCGGTACGGGAATCAATGGGAACAGTATTCAATTCCCAAGGCAATCCTACCAGTTCAATTGTCATTGGTACACCTGGTTATATGCCAAGTGAACAAGCCGCAGGTAGACCAGTTTATTCAAGTGATTTATATAGTTTAGGCATCACAGCTATTTATTTACTGACAGGAAAACAGCCACAAGAATTAGATATAGATTCACAAACGGGTGAAATTGTGTGGCGACCATATGCCAGTCATGTTAGCGCAATGATGGCACAAATCATTGATCAAGCGATCACATACCATCCACGCGATCGCTATTCTACTGCCAAAATCATGCTAGATGCGTTGCAAAGCCTAGCAAATTCGATTCCACCTACGCAACCATACGTCAATCAATCACCTGTGGTATCTACGCCACCACCACCAACTATTCCTGTGAATCCCCAGCCTAGTATTCAAGGTAATAGTCGCAATGGTCTAGTCATCGGTGCTTTTATTGCAGCGGGATTAATCGGTGGATCTGTGATTATTAGTCAGGTGTTAAAGAAATCACCTGTAGCAGATCAAAACATTACACCTGCAACAACATTGCCAACTGTCACAGTTCCATTGAATGCAACTCCATTGATTGTGCCATCTTCAGCAACATCACCAACTGTCCCATCTCAAGTAGTAGAAAGTCCCCAATTGACTCGACAATCAACTATCCCGTCTCAAGTAGTAGAAAGTCCTCAATTGACTCCACAACCAACTATCCCGTCTCCACTTCCTAGCAATACATCAACACAATCAGATAATTATTTTTGGCTTTCCCAAAGGCGTGTTACAGATGCCGATTTAGATGGGAAAAATGGTTTGACATTAGATATTATGCGAAATACAATTTTCGCTCGTTATGGTCGCCGTTTTGATACTCCTGGCTTACAAGAATATTTTGATAATCAACCTTGGTATAGCCCAAAATATTCACCAAAGCAATTTCCGACTAAGTTACTTTCAAAATTAGAGCAGCAAAATGTAGATTATATTGCTAAATATCAAGACCGCTACAATTTGAGATATTTTAGGAAATAGATATTATGTGTAGTCTTTATACTGCAAATCCTTGAGGAGAGATTTTAAACGGTTAATGCGCTTCTTCTGAACAGACCAAGTTTCACAAGCTTCTTTTACAATCTTAAGTTCATCAGCTGTCAACACTTCATCAGGCTGACCAGATGCTAAAATTCTAGCTGTTTTGACTGCTGTTTCATATTTCACACCGTACTTAACTAGTTCTGTGCAAAATATTTTTTCTTTTTCCTTTACTGAGATGAAAAACTTAGATTGCATGAATTAGACGATGTGAAACTAATTTTGAAATTACATATATATAAACAAAGCTTCAGTAGTCAGTTTCACAAATTTCTGACCTTTTTAAATCCATCTAGAGATAGATGAGTAAATATACTCAGTATGCATCCTAAGAAGTAACTAGTAAATATTTAAAAGGTGCAAAGCTACTTCAAAGCAGAGGAAGTATTGGAGTATTAGAAGTTCCACATACAAAATACTTACGGGATAACCGTTACTCAATAGTAGTGAATAATTCTGACTTGAGAAAGAAGAATTGATCAAGCTAGTAGATGTATTGTGCTGTAGTTGTGAGCAAACTAAAGCATAATCATATCTAGTATGAAAAAACTAAATTTGCTTCATTTAGCTTCCACAATTGCGTCTACTTTCGTATCTACAAGCTTATTATTTGCAGGAATTGATATTAATAACCGAGTTAAGGCCATTGTAGTGGCAGGTGAACCTAGTGATTATATTGTAAATCCTGGTACTGGCTATGATGGTGTTGCCTTACTAGAATCGTTTCCCAGTCAGAATTCTATTGTTTCAGGTGGAAGAGCTTGTACAGGTTCACTATTGCCAACTGGTTGGCACATTTTGACAGCTGCTCATTGTTTGACTCAAACTACTGAAGACGTGCCTTTAGGGGGAATCCCTGGAAAATTTGATACTAGCTCAACAATAGTAGGCTTTGAATCACCTATATTATCTAATCAACGGTTTTTGGGCATTAGGGCTAGTGAATTTTATATTCATCCAGATTGGAATGGCGAATATCTCAGCGGTAATGATATTGCGATAATTAAGCTTTTCCAACAGGCTCCGCCAGAAATTGATAGGTATGATATTTATCGTGGCACAGATGAATTAAATCAAGTTAGCACAATAGTTGGGTATGGAGTTTCTGGTAATGGCAATACTGGCGCAACTATTTTAGCTGGTGTCAAGCGTTCTGGTCAAAATATTTATGAATTTCTTTTAGGTCAATTCGCAGATGTAACAGGGGTTATTATTTCTGATGCTGCTCGTAATACCGTTATCGGCTATGACTTTGATAATGGATTAGTCGCAAACGATGTTTTTGGATATTATGGCATTCCTAATACAGGTTTAGGGCTAAATGAAGTTACCAGTTTTGAGGGAGATTCTGGTGGCCCAGTGTTTATAAATAATCTAGTTGTTGGCATTACATCCTTTGGTGGATCATTGGGTCTAACACCGCCTGAAGTTGATAATGAACGTAACGGTAGTTTTGGTGAAGTTAGCTTTGATACTCGTGTGTCTTCTTACGCTAGTTACATCGATGATGTTTTGGCTGGCAAGATACAACCTACTTACAAAATTCCAGAACCCTCAACAGTCTTAGGCAGTCTCTTGGTTTTAATTGCTTTAATGATCAATTCTAATTTGAGACACACAGCAAAGCAAAAAGTGATACCAATTTCAAAAAAGAATGCGACAAATGGATAATATCATGTTCGGTTAATTAGTATTGTAGGGGCAATTCATGAATTGCCCCTACGTGAATCAAGTGCAACCTCACATAAAATTGCTGTTCAAGTTGCCTTATTTACGACCTGGAGTCCGTCCACCTTCGTCATTGCTGCTACCGTGGGGACGGGAATTACCAGGATCACAGCCTTCAGAACCATTGCCAATCCCTTGGTTACAATGGCGACGGGTTTTTTTATCGTCATCATCGTCATCGTCGTCCTCGTCGTCATCATCGTTATCAACAGCTTGCTGTTGCGTCTGTTCAACGGCGTACTGAGAGGAGATATCTGCCACTTCTCCAGTGCTGGCTAATGCTTTGTATATCAAAGCACTGACTTCAGCTCTTGTTGCCACCTTGTCAGCATTGAGAGTCTGAATATCAGGATAATTGACTACAACACCTCTTTGTGTGAGGGCTGCGATCGCACCACGCACATCACTACGAATACTAGCAGCATCAGTGTAAGCTGCCAAAATCGACTCTGTAGAACCGCTAAAAGTGTAGTTGAGTCCTCGCGCTAAGGATAGTAAAACTTCTAAGCGAGATAACCTTTGGGTGGGATTAAATTTATTTCCAGAAACTCCTAAAAAGCCTGTAGAATAAGCTTTACGGATAGCAGTGTAAGCCCAGTGGGTGGTGGTGACATCCCTAAAGCTAATGGCATTGCGGATATTTACTTTTTCAAAGGCTTGACTAATCATCGCTGCAAATTGGGCGCGAGTCACCTGTTCATCTGGACGGAAACTACCATCGGGAAAACCTTCGATAACTTGTAGCGCTGCTAACTCGGCAATAAAATCTTTAGCCCAGTGGTTAACGGAGACATCAGAAAAGTTAACTTGGATGCCGTTAGCCACACCTACATCTCGATAACTCATCATCATCTGGCTGACGTTATAGATAGAACTCTCGTCATCGCCAACTTCAATGAGTTGTACTAGCCGGCCAGGTTCAGTTTTCAACGCTTCTGCCAAGTTGTAACTAAAGATACTCATCGTCTGACGCATCAAGGCATATTTTCCTGTCTGGAAGGAGGTAGGATAAAGGCTATTTGTGGCAATTGTTGACAAACCCTCTGCTTGGAACTGACTCACATTAATAGTTTGGGAACTACTAAGGAAGGTAACCTGTTGGTCATTAACTTGGGTAAAGTAGTCGTAGGTGGTAGTATCTGAGTCAATTGCACCATCATTATCGGCATCAATACCATAAACAGTGCGAACAACTTGATATTCTGTTGGGTTGGCAGACAAAATCAGGTTAACTGCTGTGTTTGCCGTCATACATTCAAATTCGCTGTAGCCAATAAAGCGGTTTTGAGTATCATACAATCGCACGACAACGCGATCGCCTGCTTTTAGACCCTTCACAAATTTGGCTTTGTGTTTAATCTTATATTTGTAATCACCTAAAAACCTTTCTTTTAAGTACCCCTTGTTCCGTTTTGCCTTCAAAGAAACGCGGGCAATTACGTCAGTAAAGTTACCAGCTGGTTGCCAAATAGCTAGGTTAAAACCTGTAGTTTTGGCTTTTACCGAAGTTCTAGCAGCAGTCAGCTGGGTGCTGCGTTGTGCAACAACAGTTTGTCGCGCTATTGTGGTGCGGCTACTCGTTTGACGAATGGCAGTTTCTCGCCTCATCACTGTAGCGGTCATGGCCTGAGTCGAACCTTCATCAAGTTTGGCCATTGTTCCCGACTCATCAGTGCGATAAACCCAAATTTGTTGTTGGTTGGCAACTACTACTTGCCAACCCCGAACTACAGCTTGGGAGCAAAATTCGTCAGCTTTTAAACCCAAACAACCATTTGCCCAAGTTTGTTGTTTAGCCTTAAGGATGCGTAAATCTGAAATTTCTGAACCTGTGCGTTGGGAGATATCCTGTAATACGGCTTCTTTCACAGCTTCAGGTAATCTATTTATTTCACTGTTAATTTCGTTAGCTATGAGGTGTTGACTTGTGGAATCACCAAGTGTTTGTTTGCTGGTGGTCGAAAAGTCGGAAACTGCGTAAGCAGAGACTATTGGAGAGAAAATTGCAACAGAAGTTGCAGCACAAACAACTTTGCTCAAATGAGCCAAGAAACTTGAATTAATGTATTTCATTTTACACTGTACCAAGCGGCTAAAAAGTCAAGGGAACATCATTACCCTTGACCTATTAATCCCTTAGTGCATGTGAAACTAACATTTCAGCAAATAGTTTAGGGAAATTAACAATAAGCAAAATTAATGTTTATCAAGTAATTTATGATACTTAACAAAATGTATTATGGTGAAATTAAGGAAATCAAATTGTGGAACTGCGATCTACCTACAAAGCCAAATAGTAAATACTACATCTTGCACTACAACTACTAAAATCAAAGCTAGAGCGCATTGAGAATAAAAAAATGGAACCAGAAGTATTTTTGGAACAGAAGGACGTTGTACCTTTAACTAAGGTACTAATACAAGTGCTGATGCAAAATAATATAGCTAGCGATCGCTATAGTCTTTTGGATAATGCTGGTATTGATGCAGCGTTAATTGCTGGAAGTGAATCAACCTACTTCTTGAAGTTGCGATCGCTTGACTGGACTATGCAAAAATTTTATTTACTAATTTACCCTTTACAATGGAATTTCTGACACAACAAGAGAAAAGCCAACTTCAACAACTTTTGATCAATCAGACATCACTGTGTACATCTGATATGGAATTTCGCAGTGCTTTACTCACCAATTGTGGTTTAGGTAAATACTCTAGTCTGATTGCATTGGATAAGCCTTTACAGCAATTTGTCATTACTCTTTGTGCCAAACTTTCAGAGGTTTATATTCAAGTTAATAATTTAGAAAGACTAGGATTAATAGTTTTTTTAGAATATATTAAAGATAGTGATAATATTTTAAATAAACAAGATAAACTGTTTGTTGAATATGTTATTAATAGGTGGGAGCAATGGCAAGAAATCAATGCATGGAGGAAAAATTTTCAACAGCAAAATTCCCCTGAGTATCCAATATTAGAAAATATAAATTGGCACTGCGATCGCACCATCACAGTCCGTTCAGGAGGTTTTTTCAGTACAGTTTTTTCAGCAGCAGTCAACACAGTCATCTTTAGCAATGATGGGAAAACTCTAATTAGCGCTAGTGAAGATTGGAATGAGCCAATTAAATTATGGAATCCAACCACAGGAGGAGAAATCCGGCTCATGGGAACTTGGAAATTAGGCCGCTTTGCTTCCATTGCTATCAGTCCTAATGGCAAGATACTAGTTATCGGTGGAACCATAATCGAATTATGCAATTTAGCAACCCAGCAGAAAATTGCTGAATTAGGTAGTTTAATAGGTCATCGAGATATCGCCGCACTAGCTATTAGTCCTGATAATGATATACTCGCTAGTAGTAGTTTAGGCGAAAGTCCATTTAATTTTAGAGACTATTCAATTAAACTTTGGAGATTAAATACTAAAGAAAATATCTGCACTCTTAACGGTCATTCTGCTCGTGTCAATTCTCTCGCCTTTAGTGGAGATGGCCAGACTCTAGCGAGTGCAAGTAAAGATTCAAAAATTAAACTGTGGAATTTAAATACTCTCAAGGAAACTTACACTTTAACTGGACATCAAGGTCAGTAAACTCTATTCAATTCAGTGACGATCATCAAATTCTTGCTAGTGGTGGAGAAGATGGTCAAATTAAAATCTGGAATCCGCACACAGGTGAACTAATTCATAATGTAATGGGACATTCTCAAACTATATTTTCTTTGGCAATTAGTCCAGACAACTCAATTATTGCTAGTGCTAGTCAAGACTCATATGTGAAATTATGGAATCTCAAAACAATGCAATAAATATGTAATTTAGAGGGGCATTCAGGTAGTATATATTCTGTTGCTTTTAGTCCCAATGGAAAAATCATTGCTAGTGGTGGACAAGACTCAAAAATTAAGATTTGGCAACCGAGTCTTTAAAAGTATATATTTTTTTCAACTGTAAAAAAAATCCAGATATAAATAAGGACTAATTACATGAGTACGAAAGATAAAAATAATCCGCAACAGCATCCAAATACCACAGAAGGAAATAGAAGAAGTTGGAAAGGTTTTATATATTTAACTGTGGGACTTATAATTTTTACTGCGGTAGGTGCATCAGCTATTACTGTAGTAGTCTTGCAAAAGCTGGGTTTAATTGCTGGCAATTCATCAACTCCCTCACCTTCTCCAACTATCACTTCAGAGTCTTCCATACCTTCTCCTAGTGCTACAGTATCTTCTACTCCTTCACCTGTTGAAGTTCCCACACCTGTTGCAACGACTAGTTCAACACCCACAAATTCATCTGGAACAATCTTACAATCTTCTCTCATCAATACAGATTGTCAAAGTGCTACTCCTGGTTTTCAAATAGAAAATGTTTTGAGAAAGGTAAATAAATCAGCAAGTATAGGTGGGGAAGTGTTACCTCTAGTTGTTGAGATTGGCGGCTATTATGACAATGTACAAGCAGGTAAACCTTTTGAAGCTGTTTGTAGCCTCAATAATAGTTTTACAGAACTTAAATTGGTATTTGGAGTAGATGGTAGTAACCGTTATGCAGTACCCGAAAATAAGCTCATATTTAGAGTAGAACTAGATAATAAACCAGTGGAAACTCAAGAAGTTGTAGTAGGGAAAAAGTATACTGCCAATCTTAATTTACAAGGAGTTAAAAATGTCAAACTAAGAGCTGAATGTGTCAATAAAGATTGCCCTCTTCTTTCCATTTCAGAAATGTCTTTGAGGTGAAAACCAATCATCTATTTACTTAACCTGAAACTGCTTGCAAAATAAATATCTCGAACTCTGCCAAAGTTTGACTAACACCAACCTCTTTGGCACGCTGCATAAACTGTGAGATAATTTCTATAACTGCTATATCAGGAAATGTGGGACTTGTTTGAGATTCAACATACTTACCTTCTTGCAGCACATTAATTGTTAGTTTGCCCCTTTTGTAAATCCATAGTTCTGGTACTGTCAAAGCTGCATAAGCATCAAGTTCTGTCTTGGAGGTAAGGTCAATTTCCAATGCTAAGTCAGGTGGCGGATCTACAGTTAAATCTAGTCGATTCTTGCCAATGACAACTTTATAGTTCTGGATGTAAAAGCAATCATCCGGCTCAATACCTGCTGTCATATCTTGACGCTTAAAAGTTTTAGAGCCAAGGGGTTCCCATGCACGTTTATGGACTTTGAGCAGAGTTTTGACTAAATCAGTAAGTAACACTTTTGAGCGTTCATGCTCTGGTAGTGGAGCTATAATTTCTAGAATCCCATCTACATAAGCAATTCGAGATGAGCGACGTTCACCTAAATCAGCGAGAATCTTTTCAAAACCTTCCCAGGAAACAGGCTGTAGGGTGATTTTTTGACCTGGTTCTAACCGCAGGCTAACGGAAGTTGCTGACATAGTGCTTTTACCTGTTACTCTTGAACAAACCGCTTTACTTCGTCTACTGGTAAACTCAAAGCTTCTGCAATTTGTTCTACACTTAACCCTAAATTCAGTAATCGAGGTATAGCATCTCTTTGTACTTGTTCTGCTTGTTGTCGCGCTTGTTCTGTTTCTTTGTGACTCAAGAGTTTTTTTCCGGTTTCAGGGTCAAAAAACCGCAATTCACCGTTAATTAATCTCAGATCTAAACCCAAAACTTGACTGTGAATTGACAAAATACCATCAGGTAAAAAGTTTGATGTCATGGGTTGATATTTACTTCCCACCAAACTAGAACCTTTGAGTTGCGGGTTGAGGTAATCTCCTGTTGGGTCATACTGAAAGTATTCTTGCACACCTAAAAGCGCATATTTTTTGGGTTTATCTTCTTCATCGTTTTCTTGAGTAGTTGCGGAAGTAATTTCCAATACAAAGCTAGGAACTTGACCCCCTTCCTGCCAAACTTTATAACTGAAGCGTTTCTTCTTTTCTACACCAAAAACCACAAACACATCGGGAGCTATGACAGCACTGGGAATACCTTTTTTGTAGTAAATAAATAAATTTCCAGATACATAAACATTTTCTTGCTCTTGGAAATAAATATCCAAAGCTTCTACAGCATAAATCAAATAATCCCGTGCTGGGTCGCTCTCTGCCATTGGTTTTCCGTCAGAGTCGGGGTAAATATAGCAGGGGACTGGGGACTGGGTACTGGGGAACTCGGGGCCCCCACGACCGCAGGGAGTGGGGATTAGGGGTAATGGGTGAAAAGTCTTTTTGTGTCTAGGTTTTATCATCTGTTGATGTCCTAACACTCTTGGCGAACGCTATAATCTCGGTTTTGAGTTGGTTATCAGAAATGGTTATAGAGTCAAGACCTTAACTCAAATGTGAAAAGATGGATTCGGGAGTGGGCAAAGCCAAATTTGATGTGTAGTAGCGGTAAATTTTTAATCAAAGCTAGTTTTAAATTAGCATTTTGTTTGCTGTTGTTTGAGGTCGAAGAATATTACTATATAAAACAATACTTTATGAATCTTAATAATGACTGGAACTACACAGCAACTTTCAACTATAGCTACTTTTGAAAAACTTGTGTGGAATTGGCAGGGTTACAAAATTCAGTACACTGTCATGGGTACAGGAAGACCTCTGGTACTGGTTCACGGTTTTGGCGCTTCCATTGGACATTGGCGCAAAAACATCCCTATCTTAGCAAATGCTGGCTACCAAGTTTTTGCTTTGGATCTTTTGGGTTTTGGTGGTTCTGAGAAAGCGCCCATTGATTACAGTGTAGAAGTGTGGGTGGAACTGCTGAAAGATTTTTGGGCAACACATATCCAAAAACCTGCTGTATTTGTTGGCAATTCCATCGGGGCGCTATTGAGTTTGATAGTACTGGCAGATCATCCAGAAATTGCTGCTGGTGGTGTTTTAATTAACTCAGCAGGGGGGTTGAATCATCGTCCCCACGAATTAAACCCACCGTTACGTATTGTCATGGCAGCTTTTAACAGAGTAGTGCGATCGCGAATTACAGGCAAACTTGTCTTTAATCGTATCCGCCAAAAATCCCAAATTCGCCGCACTCTCTATCAAGTCTACCGCAACCGCGAAGCCGTAACTGATGAATTAGTCGATTTACTTTATACTCCCGCTTGCGACCCAGGAGCGCAGCAAGTTTTCGCCTCTATCCTCACAGCACCTCCTGGCCCCACTCCAGGGGAACTATTACCCAAAGTTGAACGTCCTTTATTAATTATTTGGGGTGCTGATGATCCCTGGACACCAATATCGGGGTCGAAGATTTACGAGGAGGCGAGGGAAAATGGCAAAGAAATCAAAATTGTTCCCATTCCTAACGCCGGTCATTGTCCTCACGATGAAGTTCCAGAGGTTGTTAACGCCCAGATTGTTGATTGGCTAGCCCATCTTTTTGGCTAGGAGTACAGGGATAGATGCAATACATTTCCCAAAAAGGTGAGCCAGCCCCCATTTTTGGATGCTACTTGACACCACTTGCACTCTTTGGGAGGAAACCTCCCCACCCTTGTTTTGACAGAAACGCTCTTGCTAGCTTGCTTAAGCAGCCTAGAGGTACGGGAACACAAAAAAACGAAAGGGTTAGGAGGTTAAAGGCAAAAGGTAAAGTATAAAGCAATACGGTTCAGTTCAGGTCAAAACTATTTGTAAAAGTCAATTTTTTTAACGTAGACGCGAAGCGGCTTCCTGAAGGATACCACCAAGGACGCCAAGGACGCAAAGAGAAGAAAGAAATGCTTAACTGAACCGTATTGAAGTATAAAGGGAAAGGCTAAGGGCAAAGATTTCCCCTTTCCCTTTTCCCATACTAAAACCAAGGAGTAGAAATATTGCTAACAATCTGGGTGAGTACCTGTGATTTTTTAATTGCATCTTGACAAAATCAAACTCAGGTGGTGTGTAATGGAGCTTGATGTACACAATAAAGAGGCAATTCTCTTAAGTGACTATCCAGATTTTTCTTTGCTAGGTTATCAAGTTATTCGAGAATTAGGACGTAACCAGAAAGAGGGACGTATTACTTACCTGGCTAATGTCCAAAACTCGAATTACAAAGTGGTAATTAAAGAGTTCAGTGTTGATCATGCGAGTGTTGATTGGTCGGGGTTGAAACCTTATGAACGGGAAATGGAAATTTTGCGAAGACTTGATCATCCCCGCATTCCCCGCTATGTAGATTCTTTTGCAACGCCAAAAAGTTTTTATCTGGTGCAGGAATATAAAAACGCTCCATCTTTGCGATTACAGCGCAATTTCAATCCAGAACAAATCAAGCAAATATCTCTGTCAATCTTAGAAATTTTGGTCTATCTCCAACAGCTTGATGACCCAATTATCCATCGAGATATTAAACCGGAAAATATTTTGGTTGATGATCAACTGAATGCTTATCTGGTTGATTTTGATTTGGCTCAAATACAGAGTGCGAAAATAACTGTTAGCACCTTGGCAGCAGGAACTCCTGGTTTCATACCACCAGAAGAACAGTTAGGTTATTCCCTCACCCAGGCTTCAGACTTGTATAGTTTAGGGGTGACATTGATTTGCTTACTTACTAACACCCGTGCTGTTGATATTCCTAAGTTAATAGACGATCGCTTTAATTTCCAGAAATTACTTCCCCGAATTAATCCGCGTTTTAAGTCGTGGTTGATGAAAATGGTAGAACCCAAGTCAAAATATCGCTATGCCAATGCAGCTGTTGCTCTTGAAGTCATAAAGTCAATTGAAGTGAGCGATACTGCCACGGCAATAGAAACTTTAATTGCTGCTGTAAAATTCAGAAAGCAAACTACGATGTTGGGACTAGCTATGATGGCTATGTTTGCAGTGGCGACAACAACTTTGATACTCTCTCAACAGGGTGGGGTAGCTCAACAGTTGCAAAAACCAAACCAATGCCAAGGTTGCGATTTCTAAACTAGTCTTTTTCTTAGTGTCTTCGTGGTTAAAAAAGATTTGTGAACCACGAAGACACTAAGACACAAAGCTAACTGTTGATTTCGAGCAAGCCAGAAGGCGGAGTAATTTCAATACGCTTGGCTGCCAAATCTACCACGGGTGCGATCGCTCTGACAAAAGGAATCATAGCAGTTTTTTGCTTTTTGTCCTTTGTCTTTTGTCTTTGGTCATCAGTCAGGTTTTCATGCAACTTCACTTCTAACAAATCATTCCCAGCGCGAATCACATCTATCACCACCCCTACGAGTTCCCCAGATTCTTGCATGAAAACTGACAAACCGATTAAATCTAGGACGTGATATTCATCTTCGCCTAATTCGGGGCGATCGCTTTCGGGCACCATCAATTTACAACCACGCAATTCATCTGCCTGGTTGCGATTTTCCACACCAGCTAATTTGATTACATATAAATTTTTGCTATCTAGATAGCGTCCTGACAACAATTCTACAGGTTGCGGTTCTGTCTGACCTGGATACAATAACCAGCGTTTCCCTGGCACTTCAAACCGTTCAGGAAAGTCAGATTCAGGATAAACCCGTAATTCTCCATTTAAGCCTTGAGATGCTACAATTTTGCCAATTTCGAGCCAATCAGTTGATTTTGTCATTTGTCAGTGGTCAGTTGTTAATTGGGAGTTGGGAGTTAGGAGTTAGGAGTTAGGAGTTAGGAGTTATTATTTTCCACCTCATCTCCCTCATCTCCCTCATCCCCCTCATCTCCCCATCTCCTCCACTAAGCACTCAATGCTGCACGCTGATAAATTTGTTCAACTACTTTTGCCAAACGTTGCATACCTGTAACCAGTTCCTGATCGCTACCGGTGAGACTGATACGTACACATTGGTGCTTGTGTTGCCATTCTTCGTGTAAACCGGGGAAGAAGGTACTACCAGGAACAACAATTACACTAACTTGTTTGAGTTCTTGGTATAATTCCCAGTCAGTAATTGGTAAATCCTGTAACCACAACCAGGCAAAAATTGCCCCTTCGCCACGATGGAGATACCAAGGTAAATCCTTGGACATTGCCTGCTCTAAAGTACTTTCTAGAATAGCGAATTTATTCTGATAAAAAGGACGGATGACTTGTTCGGCAATTTGCACAAGGGCACCAGAATTGATCGCACGAGCTGCGATCGCTTGCCCATAGCGCGATGAATGTAGACTAGCATTTGTCTGGAACGACTCTAAAACTTGAATCAGCTTTTCATGTCCAATGGCAATGCCAATTCTCTCCCCTGGTAAACCTGCTTTAGATAAGCTCGTACAATGAAGAATATTTTCTCCAAATATCAGCGACATGTCGGTAAAATTCAAAGCTGGGAAGGGAGGAGCATAAGCTGAATCAATCAACACTGGCACATCATAAGGCGCAGCTAAAGCCGCAATTTTTCTCACTTCATCATCGGTGAGGACGTTCCCTGTAGGATTGCAAGGACGGGAGAAAATCACACAGCCTGTATTTTCTGTAATTGATAATTGGCTGAAGTCGGGGCGATATTTAAATCTATGGGCAGATGCATCAATATCTAGAGATGGCTTATAAGCTATTAAAGCTTCTGGACACAAACAAATACCACCATAACCAGTGTAATCGGGACTCAGAGGTAACACAATTTGCTTGAGTTCCCCGCTTTTGGTGTAGCCGCCGAAGGAATTGGCAGCATAGAAATATAGGGTTTGACTGCCCGGAGTGATGAGGATGTTACGTTCGGTTAACTTTAAGTTATAGCGCTTGTTAAAATCGTTAGCGATCGCTTCAATTAATGGTGCATAGCCTTGGCTGGAACCATAACGACAAACTACTTCCCCATATTCTGAACTAGCTAGCAGATCCGCCGTGCAATCACGCCACAGCTGCTCTACCTCTGGCAAAATCAAGGGATTGCCTGCACTCAAATTAATTAATTCCCGCCCCCCACTAGATTGCAACGTTTCGATAATGTCCTTCATAATCGCTCGTACACCAGTTAGGTTGGACATTTGAGCGCCAAGTTTAGTCAGGGCAGGATTCATAAGCGGTGTCAAAGTAGAGTAACTGAGGGGTTGACAAAATTATGCGTTTGTTGCGGCAGACAAATATCATTTTCAAGGTCTGCCGCCTGTAACTAATGTACCAATCTCACCAGAAAATGCAATTCTATAGTTATTTTGCAGAAAGGGGAATGGGGAGATGGGGAATGGGGACTGGGGACTAGGGACTGGGGACTGGGGAATGGGGAATTGGGAATTAGGAATGGGGAATTGGGAATGGGGAATTGGGAATGGGAGAATAACAACTGACAACTGACAACTAACAACTGACCACTGACAACTGAAAACTGACCACTGACAACTAACACAGGAGGGCTAAACTTTGGAAGTTAAAGCAGCAGTCGCTTACGGTGCGGGTAAGCCGTTGTCTATTGAAACTGTTCAACTATCGGGGCCACAAGCTGGGGAAGTGCTGGTGGAAATTAAAGCTACCGGAGTTTGCCACACTGATGCTTACACGCTTTCTGGCGCAGACCCTGAAGGTTTGTTTCCGGCAATTTTGGGACATGAAGGCGCTGGTGTGGTGGTAGAGGTAGGTGCTGGTGTTACTAGTGTAAAACCAGGCGATCATGTAATTCCTCTGTACACCCCAGAATGTCGTCAGTGTGAATATTGTCTCAGCATGAAAACCAATCTTTGTCAAGCGATTCGCGCTACTCAAGGACGCGGTGTGATGCCTGATGGTACTAGTCGCTTCAGCATTGATGGACAAATGATTCATCATTACATGGGTACATCTACCTTCGCTAATTATACGGTGCTGCCAGAAATTGCTGTAGCGAAAATTCGTCAAGATGCCCCTTTTGATAAGGTTTGTTACATTGGCTGTGGTGTGACAACGGGTATTGGTGCAGTCATTAATACAGCCAAGGTGGAACCTGGGGCAAATGTCGTGGTGTTTGGCTTGGGTGGTATTGGCTTAAATGTCATCCAAGGAGCGCGGATGGTAGGAGCCGATATGATTGTGGGGGTAGATATTAATCCCAACAAACGTGCTTTGGCAGAAAAGTTTGGCATGACGCACTTTGTTAATCCTAAAGAAGTAGAAGGTGATTTAGTTAGCTATTTGGTTGAGTTAACTAAAGGCGGTGCTGACTATAGTTTTGAATGTATTGGCAATGTGAATGTCATGCGTCAAGCTTTAGAATGCTGCCACAAAGGTTGGGGCGTAAGTGTAATTATTGGTGTTGCTGGTGCTGGACAAGAAATTAGTACTCGTCCGTTTCAACTTGTGACTGGGCGTGTTTGGAAAGGTTCCGCATTCGGTGGTGCAAGAGGGCGTACAGATGTGCCAAAAATTGTTGATTGGTATATGGAAGGTAAAATCAACATTGATGATTTGATTACTCATGTAATGCCCATTGAAAAAATTAATGATGCTTTTGATTTAATGCACAAAGGTGAATCAATTCGTAGTGTAGTGACGTTTTAATTTTGTCTTAAATTTTCAGGGCGATCGCAATTTTTTATATCATTGCATTAAAGCGATCGCACTGGCAATTGCAATTGGACATACCTTAACAGGTTTTGACTATGCAGCAGACACCAGAAAGCAGACAAACAACAGCAAACCTGAGAGAAAATCTCTATGAAACTGACTTTTACGCTTGGACTCAACAACAAGCTAACTTATTGCGCGATCAACAATGGCATCAACTTGACTTGTCTAATTTAATCGAGGAAATTGAATCCTTGGGAAGACAGGAACGTCATGAACTGCGAAATCGTTTAAGTATATTAATTGGACATTTATTGAAATGGGAATATCAATCTAAACGTCGCAGTCGTAGTTGGTTGAATACGATTCGCATACAGCGCTTAGATACATCAGAATTACTTGAAGAAAACCCTAGTCTCAAACCCTATTTGCAAGAAGTTTTGCCAAAAGCTTATGTTAAAGGAATTGCATTAGCAGCTGGAGAAACAAATTTACCAGTGAAAACATTTCCGCAAAATTGCCCCTACTTACTAGAGGAAATTTTAAGCGATCGCTTTTATCCCGGCGAACCTGCCACGAATGATTTAATGGAATAATGGCTAATGACTAATGACCATTGACTAATGACTAATATTACACTCATCTCAGAACATAAAAGTTTTGGCGGCAAACTTGGCTTTTACTCTCATGCTTCTTCAACATGTAAAGTTGAAATGCGCTTTGCTGTTTACCTACCACCGCAAGCCCTGCAAAAACCAGTACCAGTTCTCTATTTCCTCTCTGGTTTAACTTCCACTGAAGAGAATTTTATGATGAAAGCAGGGGCGCAACGCTATGCTGCTGAATACGGCTTGATGTTAGTTGTACCAGATACTAGTCCCCGTAACACTGGTATTCCTGGTGAGGATGATGATTCGGATTTTGGCACAGGTGCAGGCTTTTATGTTGATGCGACAGAACAACCTTGGCATCAACACTACCAAATGTATAGTTATGTTGTTCAAGAATTACCCGCTTTAATTGCTGCAAATTTCCCCGTACAAATTGATAAACAAGGCATTTTTGGTCATTCAATGGGCGGACATGGGGCGCTAGTTTGTGCGCTGCGAAACCCGCAACTATATAAATCAGTTTCAGCTTTTGCACCTATTGTTGCACCTATGCGTTGTCC
Organism: Nostoc sp. NIES-4103; assembly: GCF_002368335.1. Classification (GTDB taxonomy): domain Bacteria; phylum Cyanobacteriota; class Cyanobacteriia; order Cyanobacteriales; family Nostocaceae; genus Amazonocrinis. Next base: position 7,374,161 of record NZ_AP018288.1, read on the forward strand.
TTGGGGTCAAAAGGTACTCAGCGGCTATTTAGGAAGTAATCAAGAAAGCTGGCGGTTGTATGATGCTAGTGAATTAGTCAAGCAAGCAAAATATCATAGCCAGATTCTCATTGACCAAGGGACTGCTGATAAATATTTAACCGACCAATTACTACCAGAGGTATTTGCACAAGCTTGTGCAGAGGTTAACCAACCCCTAAATTTACGTTATCAAGAGGGCTACGACCACGGTTATTATTTCATTGCCAGTTTTATTGAAGACCACATACGTTATCATGCGATCGCTTTTGATAAAAGCAAGTGAAGATGAAAATAATTGGTAATTGGTAATTGGTAATTGGTAATTGGGAATTGGTAATTGGGAATTGGTAATTGGGAATTGGTAATTGGTAATTTGATTTTACTATTAGTCATCACATCTCACTCATCACCCATCACCCATCACCCATTACCTATTACCAAGCAAACCGACTATATCGTAAGTAATTAGCCGAACTTGATATGAAACTGTATCAGCTTAGGCTTTGCTAGTAGCTTTTTGTTGCTGCTTTTTTTGGCGACGCAAACCTACACCAAAACTAGCCACTGTGAATAAACCTAAAATAATCGCAGGTTCAGGGACAGCCTTATATTCATAGGTGAAGTTATCCAAAATAAATTGTTCACCTTCGCCAGAATAACCTGCATCAACGCCACCATAGGAAGTAAATCTCAAATTGTTAATGCCAAGGAAGTCAAAGTGAACCAGCGTGGGGGATGTACTATCTACAATTACTGTAGTTGAATATTTAACTATTTCATCTAAGAAACCCTCTACCAGAATATTTAACCCATCATTCCAAGCTCCTGTGAGATAAGCACTCTTGAAGTCAAACTGCTCAGCTTTACTATTTACAGTACTAACTGTGGCAGAGTTTGCATATCCATTAAACGCAATATTTAGTGTTGAAACTGTTCCATAGACATATCCTGATGGGTCATAATCCTCAGCACTGGAGTTGAAATAATAAAAATTATCCCAATTGAATCGACCGTAGCCGTTTGGAATGGGATTGTAATATGATTCATCAGCGGTCAAAACAGGAAGATTATCAAATGTTAAAATAAGCGCCTGCGCCTGTTCTGGTTGAAGTGTGCCTGCTGCCACAGCAGTAAAAGCTATTACACTACAAGCATTAACTATATTTTTTTTGACTGCAAATCTAGTCATTTAAATAACTCCTATAAACCAATTCAGCTGAATAATGGACTTACGTAAATGTGAGATTAATAAGCAGGCACGCCAAAGCTAAGCGATCGCCTGTTAAAATCTCTGCTATGAGCAGGCAATGTCTAACGACAAGCCCTACAGGTGATGCTCTTTCAAGGGGAGACGCTACGCTTTCTGTCGCTAAGGCTCTTAAGATCCCCAGTTTCTCTATGCCTACAGCACTTCCTTTGGCTGCCGGTAAAGTCGCCTAATGGAGTGCCTTAGAAACCCGTACACCAGACTAGCTAACCTGACTTTTCACGTTATCTGGAAAAGTTAACGTGAAACCTAACCCGCTAACCCCCCTGACCCTAATCCCCATTAAATTAGGGCTAAGCCCTAATTTAATGGGGGCCCCGAGTTCCCTAGTCGAAAAGGGGTAAAATTAAAAGCCTCTAATGCCACATGCGCTCGTCTGTCGGCAAAGCCGCCCAGCGCAGTGGCTCCTCCTTGTAGGTGAGAGGAATGGAAGTGGGGTTTTCCAGATCCCGTGAAAAGTCAGACTAGCTCACCACTGCACCTCTATGCTCAGCCTGTCAATAACCACTAACAGTGATGCAATAAAGATGCATTTATGTGAGTTTTATTTGTCTAGAAACAGTTTACAGATATTTTTCTTCAAAACAGTAAAAAAAACTTGAGTTCCACAGACTTTGAAGAACCTGCTTCCATTCCTCTCAATGCCAATTGCTTATGGGGAGCCACTTTGTTGAGCGGCTAAGCTGATTTGTTCCTTCCCCTGCGTTCCCGTACCTCTAGGGGGGAGCAAGCTACGCAGAGTGGGTCTTTGATGGAGTTGGGTAGGATGTGGCGTGGTTTCCACACCAGATACTTCAAGTCTGGCGACCGAACGCACTAACTCGCTGCAACGGGGAGAAGCTTAAACAGCTTATTTTTTTGTACTGGCGTGACACAACTAAAGTTGTGCAAATAAAGTTCTTGTAGTGCAGGCTGGACAGTCCACTTTTGGACAGGCAAGACACCCACAAGAGAATCATAATGCAACATTTTAGCTGTGTTACACCGGTACTAGCATGACCTGACTAGGGACTTCCAAATAAAAAATAATCATCAATCTAAATCTACGTGAGTTCGACAGGTGCTGTTTTGACCTCTCCCCCGGCCCCTCTCCTACAAGGAGAGGGGAGTAAAACCGTGATTTTTTTGTTCCTCCTCCCTCGCCTTTGAGGAGAGGGAGGCCGGGAGGGAGAGGTTCATCGAACTCACGTTAAATCTAGTTAAAGTTGCTCCAGAAAAAGCCGTCAGTAAATTATCTATGACTGCAAATCTAGTCATGAGAAAAACTCCTGTAAACCGATTCAGCTTAACAATGGGCTTACGTAAATGTGAGATTAAAGAACTGAACAGCACTCCAGAACAAAGCGATCGCCTGTTAAAACCTCTGATATAGGCAAGCGATCGCTTAGCCAATCAATACTCACTAACAGCGAAGCGACACAGATGAATTAAATTACTAATCTCTTTTACGTATTTGATTGTCGTAGGGATAGTTATGCTTTTTTCGTAAATCCAAGTGTTAATATCGCTGAAAAAACGAGTATTCTCAATAACTAATTCCTTAACTTCATCATAAATTTAAACTATAGATTTTATCGATAATGATCAAAATAGGACTATGATATAGATATCATAGGGGTTTAACATGCTCAAATGGTTATATGCTTATATAACATTTATGTGAGTTTTATTTTGCTAGAAATAATTTATAGATTTTTTTCTTAAAAGAGATAAAAAAAGGTGGGCATTGCCCACCTTGATGCCTTGGCTCTCTGAATTCAAAACTTACTTACGACCACTCAACCACTTAGCTGCGGCAATACCAATGATACCGGCTACTATGGGATTGCTGAGAAACTTGAGAATTCCTGGTTGTTCCGCTAGCACCTCGCGGAAGATGTCGGGGTGGTTGTGATAGGCGAAAGACGCAAGTTTGCTCACATCATCAGCATTCATCCGGTTAGCATGGTGAGTAGAAAGACTTAGCTGTTGTTCTAGATGTCGTTCGTCCAATCCTCTGGATTTAAAGTGTTTGAAAAAGACCCGTGCGACATCATCTCGTTCATTTGGTTTAATTTGAGCGATCGCTTTTTGTAGTTCAGGTTCCATTTGGCTGGTAGGAATCTGTTCTGGATGTAAAGTCCTACCAAATAACTGACGCCTTTGATCTGGGGTTGTCCGTTGGGCAAAATCGTCGAATGTCTCATATTGAGTACCAGAATCGGCTGGTGTATCACCTAGGGATTCAACATTTCCCTCAGCCAAATCTTTCATTATTTCCCGTCTGTATTGTTCGCTGCTTGTCACTTTACTTATCTCCTTCTTTATGTCAGATTTTTCGATCACCTGACTATGGCTATATTCAATTCACATTGACTGCTGAAGTAACTTTGTATTTCATACTTCCGGCTAACGTTGACATTGCAAATTCAGCTATTAAGTGTACTGAATTTGATTACTTTGAATGTCATATTTAGCAGTCAAGATCAATTTTTTATCAGGGCCGTAAACTAAAACAGTTAAGTCTTGATTGGGAAAGTTTTTGCGAAAACCTTGTGCTAAGGATTTTGCTAAGGTTTTCACTTCATTAGGACGAACCTGATTAGAAATAACAACACCTAATTTGTTGTTATCACGCACATATGCGTCCTTAATTAAACCTTTCGATGTTTGCACAACCCAGGTTCCAAAATTTTGTCCTGCGTCGGTGTTACCTCGCTCCAACTCTGAATAAGTTACATTTTGACCAATTGCTGGTGGAGCAGTTGTGCGCTCGGCTGTCAAAGTATTGCCACCACAAGCGGTAGAAACCATGAGTACTACAACTAATATAAAAGCTGTCGCAATTTTGCGAATCTGCTGAAGCAGAAACATTTTTTCGCCTCCTCGAATGAAATAGTTAGAAATAGTTAATTGAATTTAATTAATTCTGATCACCTAACACTGTGATGGGCAAATATATAATTGAAATAAAAAAATAAAAGATTATTTTTTTATATTCATCTACAATCACGAAATCGTGAAATCAACTATCTCTGTATTAATCACAAATAAATAAGAAACCCCTATCTACCTTTAGTAAAAGGCTAGAAAAGGGGTTGAGCCTAATCACTTCTTGTTGCAAAATGAGACATTCCCCAGTTATGCCCCTACAAATTTTGCAATGAATAAGAGAGCAAATGTTTTAATCAACCTTTTTCTTGATGTTATCTTTTACATCTTCAATGCCGTGACGTACTTCGCTTTCAGCTTGTTTAGCTTTACCTTCAGCTTTATCTTCTGGATCTCCAGTAACATTTCCTAAAGCTTCTTGAGCTTTACCTTCAATATTTTTACCAGCAGCTTTAGCACGATCTTCTAAACTCATTTTTCTACTCCTAAATATTATAGAAAGTGAATTTTTCCCAAAGGGTTCAATTAATTTTGAAATCCTTTGTTATTACCCTTACAATCTAGCTTAAATCTTTTGTTAAAGCCTTCTGCCACAAGATATATTAGTAATCTATGTAAAAAGTAAGAGAAAATCAGCCAATTAGATATTTCTTTGGAAAGCTTGTTATGCTTCTAAATTGCGTAGTTATGTGTTAAAACTTGATTTCTGTTTTAAAAATACGGGTGATACCAATTTTCATAATTTTGGCGATATATGGATTGACAGTAGGGGCGTACAGCTGTATGCCCCTACTGTTGCTAATGACAAATAACAGTCTTCAAGAGTGAATCTGTAAGTTCAATACATACATCCTTCAAATAAAAAACCCAGTTTCGCCAAGAAACTGGGTTATTAGATTTGTGTTGTTTATTTTTTGATCTAGTCTAGAAAACCCATTAGATTCGCAGAATCATCTATATTATTTGATGCCACTGGACGGTTACCCATTACAGAGTAGCTTTCAGCAATTACCAATGAACTTGACCCTATTGGACGAATCCCGGATAGGTTCATACTGTCCACAACTTGGAAGGTGTTGGCTCCTATTGGACGAATTCCCATAGAATTAAAGGTCTCAATTACTTGCAAATTGCTAGCACTGATAGGACGTACTCCAGCAATTGAGACTGTCTCTGCAACTTGCAAGTCACTGCTAGCAATGGGACGTACTCCAGCAATGACGATTGTTCCACTACCTTCTTGCACTGGCGCATCAGTACTTTGGTCGATTTGGTCTTTATTTGAGCTAGAACCCTGGTTATTTTCAACTTCCACTGTTGTTTCCCCTTTTAATTTGGCGCGTCTTTGCCGTGGACTGATTGCTTTGCCGGTGCTGCTAATGGCCATAACTAAACACCTTTGTTTTATTAACTGAATTTTACAATAATTAAGGAAAAATGAAGTTTTTCCTATACATGAAAGTTTAACCTTAAATAACCTTGCATAGGTATAAATATCTTCAAAATTCACACATAAGTAAATTAAAATTGTAAAATATTATAAAGTAATGTTGCTATTTATGGGTTTTGCCATCTGCACTCACTGAGTACAGATTGGTATCGTTAACATGAGATAGGGTATTTCAGCGAAACTGTATGACAGAATTTTGTCTTCAAGCTCCCTTTGAACCCACAGGCGATCAACCACAAGCGATCGCACAACTAGCCGCTAGTATCCAAGCAAAGAACCGTTACCAAACGTTACTGGGAGCTACGGGAACAGGTAAGACATTTTCCATAGCAGCAGTAATTGAGAAAGTGGGGAAACCAACTTTAGTGTTGGCGCACAATAAAACCCTAGCTGCACAACTTTGTAACGAGTTGCGAGAGTTCTTTCCCAAAAACGCAGTTGAGTATTTTGTCAGCTACTACGATTATTATCAGCCAGAAGCGTACATTCCAGTTAGCGATACTTATATTGAAAAAACAGCTTCGATTAATGATGAAATAGATATGTTGCGGCATTCAGCGACGCGATCGCTTTTTGAACGTCGTGATGTCATAGTTGTGGCTTCCATTAGCTGCATCTACGGTTTAGGAACTCCCGCAGAATACCTCAAAGCCGCCATACCGTTGCAAATAGGTATGGAAGTCAATCAACGCCAAGTCTTACGAGATTTGACATCTGTGCAGTATAGCCGCAACGATGTAGAAATGGGTCGGGGACGTTTTCGTGTCCGGGGTGATGTGTTAGAAATTGGCCCAGCATACGAAGACAGAATTATTCGTGTAGAATTTTTTGGTGATGAAATTGACGCGATTCGCTATATTGACCCTGTAACTGGTGAAATTCTCAACAGTTTGGAAGCAGTGCATATCTATCCGGCGCGTCACTTCGTCACTCCCGAAGAAAGGTTAGAAGAAGCTTGTAATGACATTGCAGCCGAATTAAAACAGCGAAAAGCAGAATTAGAAGCAGTGGGTAAATTAATAGAAGCACAACGCATAGATCAGCGGACACGCTACGACTTAGAAATGTTGCGGGAGGTGGGTTACTGCAACGGCGTAGAAAACTATTCTCGTCACTTAGCAGGAAGACAAGCAGGAGAACCACCAGAATGTTTAATAGATTATTTCCCTAAAGATTGGTTGTTAGTTATAGATGAATCTCACGTTACCGTACCACAAATTCGTGGTATGTATAACGGTGATCAAGCCAGAAAGAAAGTTTTAATTGAGCATGGATTTCGCCTTCCCAGTGCTGCTGATAACCGTCCTTTAAAAGCAGAAGAATTCTGGCAAAAAGTGAATCAATGTATTTTCGTTTCGGCGACACCAGGAAATTGGGAATTAGAAGTTTCTGAAGAGCATGTTGTTGAGCAAGTAATTAGACCAACTGGCGTAGTTGATCCAGAAATTTTTGTCCGTCCTACAGAAGGACAAATTGATGATTTATTAGGAGAAATTAAAGATAGAGTTGACCGCCACGAACGAGTGCTAATTACCACATTAACAAAGCGCATGGCGGAAGATTTAACCGAGTATTTGCAAGATAATAGTATTCGGGTACGGTATTTGCATTCAGAAATTAATTCCATTGAACGCATTGAAATTTTGCAAGAATTGCGCGAGGGAAACTTTGATGTTTTAGTGGGAGTAAACTTGTTGCGAGAAGGTTTGGATTTACCGGAAGTTTCCTTAGTGGCAATTATGGATGCGGATAAAGAAGGGTTCTTGCGGGCTGAACGTTCTTTAATTCAAACTATTGGTAGAGCAGCACGTCACGTGAGAGGACAAGCAATTTTATATGCTGATAATCTGACTGATAGTATGATTAAAGCCATTGATGAAACAGATAGACGGCGTGGAATTCAGATAGCATACAACAAGATGCATGGCATTACACCGCAACCGATTGTTAAAAGGTCGAGTAATGCGATTTTATCTTTCTTAGAAGTATCCCGGCGGTTGAATGCAACTGATTTGAAAACCGTAGATGAACATATAGACGAATTGCCATTAGAAGAGATTCCTGGGTTGATTGGTAAGCTAGAAGAACAGATGAGAGAAGCGGCGAAGAAACTCGAATTTGAAGAGGCTGCAAAATTCCGCGATCGCATTAAGCATCTGCGGGATAAAATGCTGGGACATTAAAATAATTCGTAATTCGTAATTCGTAATTCGTAATTAAGTTTTGTGGCGGTATTTAAATGTGTATCGTCTCCCTAGTCCAGACGGCTATCATAGTGAGAGTATCCTTGCAGAGGATGTGACAATTTCACCTTTAGCTTTTGATGATTGTGCGATCGTGATTCGGGAATTATTGCGGAAAGTCTAGGAAGCGATGAAACATGAATTACGGTCATAATTTGAAGAATAATCAAGTAGAACTATTTTTGAGCAGATGTTATAACTGGGAAAGTTGAATATAGTATAAAGCTTAATATGTCAGAGGCAAGTCAAGGAAAAAGCGGAGATAATCACAAAAGAAGCATTCCTCTGTATATTGATCAGAGCGAACCCAAAATAAACGATCCAGGCTTATACGAATCTGATACAGTCTGGTATGGTTCTAATGAGATATCTGTTAAGTTACTTCAATGTCTTGAAGCGATGCGGGATCTCTCGCTTATTATGAACAGTCTAGCTAATTTCGACGACCCCACAACCCAGAAGCGATTAGTAAAGCAACTTTCATCCCCTCTCTACACAATGGTAAATTGCATTTGGAATATGTTTAATGAATTAGAAAGTAATGCTAAAAACTATAATTTACTAGCATCTACTCAGCATAAAGAAATTAAAAGAAAAAAGAATAAATTTCAAGAGGAAGTAATAAATAATGTAAGTGACTGACGAAGTGTAAGAGACAAAATAGATTCACATATAGACAAAGTGGCAGTAATGAAGCCAGAAGATTACTGGCCAAAAGTAAATCTGTGTGATTTCTTAAAATTGATGCTAGGCTGCTTAGAGCAAATCCACTATTTACTTTCTCTGAATGTTTATGGATGGACAAGAGATAGTAGTCATCCTGACATATGGAGTTTAATGAGTGTTGATGGTACGGTAGTTGATTTTTATATGCAAAATGGTAAACCTCATTCCATCATAAATGTAACTTTGGTAAAGTCGCCAAAATATGGTGTATCGAATGAGATTAAAGCCTTTGTTCGACTGTTTAATGAGGTGGCACGCAAATGTGAAGGCGTAGAATTGATAGAAATTTTAGAAAAGGATGACACAAAATTACAGCAAGAAACATAATACATAAACATTGTAGAAACGCAGTTAAACACTGTGTTGATGTCAGTGGCTACCTGATGGGGAAGTACAATAGAGGCAATCCCTTTGCCCAAGTTATAGTGATGGACGGAACTACTGTAGAGAGACAAAAGCTAATTGAAGCAGTCAGCACCCTGCCTGATGAGGCTTTGCCTGAGCTTGCTAGTTTTGTTGACTATCTTCGCTACAAGTCAGATCATTTGAGACAACCTGACAGCAATGCTTCTGGTTTTTTACTTGCAATTGCAGGTTTGGGCAACTCTGGTCAAAACGATGTTTCAGAGCGAGACGAGGAAATTTTGCGTAATGAGATTGATCCTGTTTATGGTTGGAATCTCAAGCCGAGTAATCCTGCATGACAGCGATACTTGACACCAGTTTCCTGTTTGCATTAACTGATGAGAGCGATCGTAACCATAGACTTGTGTTGGCTGCCGTTCAACGTGTGAATGAACCGTTAGTGCTACCTGTGGTTGTCTTGCCCGAAATCTGTTACCTGATAGCATCAAGATTAGGACATAGGGCAATGCGTCGTTTTGTGTCTAGCCTGACAACCAGTGCAGTCCAGATTGAGCCGATTACTTCAGAGGATTTGGTGCGAATACATGAGGTTTTGGTGCAATATGCTGATAGCCAACTTGATTTTACAGATGCAGCAATCGTTGCCATAGCTGAGAGGCTCAGGGTTACTCACATTTACACGCTTGACCGTCGAGATTTTTCGATTATTCGTCCAAGTCACTGCGATTATTTTGAGCTACTGCCTTGAACTGCCACCTAACAAAGCCCATGCACCCGACTGTATCGAGGTTGTTGTTTAGCTTGGTGATGTGATTCGGATCATTTCAGCACGAAGGGCAAATCGATATGAGCGGCAAAGATTTCAACAATATCTCTGATACTAACTGGGCAGCACTTGAAGCAATGGAAGATGCAGTATAACAACCATTAGGTGGCTGAGGTTATCGGTAGTGGCTCCTCAGCACTTTGTTATATCAACCTCACTCTGAAGTAGTAAGCAACCTCCGAGCATGTGCTTGTTCGACGAAAGCCTTCACCTTTCGCAGATATTTTATATCACCAACTGTAGCTGTATTGTTATGTTCTGCATCTGGAACTAAAAATAGGGTTTTTGGTTCCGAAGCCGCAGCATAAAGTTTTTCGCTCATAAAAGACGGTATGGTAGAGTCAGCAGTACCGTGAATGAATAAAACTGGCAGCTTGAACTGTGGTACTTTTTTAATAGACTCAAACCGCTGAGTCAGCAATAAATCGATGGGAAATATCCGAAACACGTTGCGATAAGCTATTACTTCTCGAATTGAAGTAAAAGAACTTTCTACAATCAATCCGGCTGCTTGATTCTGTTTGACTGCTAAATCAATAGCGATCGCGCCCCCAAGAGAATGTCCATAAAGAAAAATCTCGCTGGGTGAAATCTGTTGCTGTTGTACTAAGAAGTTCCAAGCTATCATGGCATCTTGATAAACGCGCATTTCATTAGGAAATCTGCCCTGAGCGCGTCCATAACCTCGATAATCAATCAATAAGACCGAAAATCCTAGTTGATAAAACCGATTAGCATGAGATATATTGGCGCCAACATTGATAGCGTTTCCGTGCAGATACAACAACACTTTGGCATCGGGTTGGTTGTTTTGTATCCACCAACCGTGAATGTACTCCACTTTACCTGATTTGACCCACACAGGCAGGTAAACCTCTTCGTATGGGAGATTAAACAACTCTGGTGTCTTTTCAATGACACGGGAGGGATAAAAGATCAACCGAGGTTGCTGAATAAACAGAAATAGACAAATCGCCAAGTAAGCGATCGCTACAACTATCCCTACCAAAAGTAGCAGTTGCAACCATAATTGTGTTGCGATTTGCAGTTTGGGTACTGTCATCCAATACATTTTATACTTTTATCAGTATTGATAAATATGGTAATTATCTACTAACCAAGCAAGGTTAGTGATTTCAATTTAAAATTAAACTGATCAAAATAATTTGCTATTTTAGTAACAATATTGACCTTACTTAAGTATTATAACTGCACCAATGTAACATTAGTCAAGATTAGGAGAAAATTGTGAAGCTTTTAAATGAAGCTCAAGTTGAGCAACTGAAGGAAATAAGTAATTATTTACTACAAGTAAGACAAGAGAAATCTATACGTATAGAAGAAGTAGCTGCTAAAACACATATTCGACTCGCTTTCTTAAAAGCTTTAGAAGCAGGTGAATTTGAAGAATTACCTGAGCCTGTTTACGTTCAAGGATTCATCCGTCGCTATGCAGATGTTTTAGGGCTGGATGGTGCTGCTTTAGCAAACACTTTTACAGTTAATATTATTCCTTCAGAACCCAATATCAGTGCCAACAATGAGAGTCAAAAGTTAGACATCAAACCAAAGATACATATACCTCTTTTCGTACCCTACATCCTATTATTAGTGCTTGCTTCTATCGGACTCATCTATGTACTCAACCCCAAACTGATAGTCGAATCGTTTGCTAAGCAACTGAATCGAGTATCTATTTCCCAACAAAAAACAGCACCATCACCTGTAAGTTCGTCACCTCCAGTCGCACCCGTGACGCAGCAACCAAACTCAGTAACTACTCCCCAACAAGAAACATTACCATCACCCACGCCTTCATTGGCTACAGCACCTCCTCCAAGCACAATCAATCAGAATGTTGAAGTCACTTTAGACCTTCAAGATACATCATGGTTAAGAGTGAAAGTGGATGGTAAAACTGAATTCGAGGGAGACTTAAAAAAGGGAGAACGAAGAACTTGGACAGCTAAAAAACAGTTGATTGTGCGTGCTGGTAATGCAGGTGCTGTTTTAATTAGTGTTAACAAGCAACAAGCAACACCTTTAGGGAATCAAGGTGCTGTTAAGGAGGTTACATTCACTCCAGAAGTTAATGGTCAGTAGTCATTTGTCATTTGTCATTTGTTATTCTCCCTCATCTCCCTCATCCCCCTCATCTCCCTCATCTCCCCTGCTCAACTTAGCACTCACCAGTTTTAAGAAAGCTGTGGCTGACGCAAATGCCAACTAGTAGATTGCTCGTAGGTGTAAGCTACCTGAAGTAATTGGTCTTCCCGTAGCACTTTGCCAATCAGCTGTAATCCAATTGGTAGACCGTTGTTGTCAAAACCACAGGGTACGCTTATACCTGGTAAACCAGCAAGATTTACGGGAATTGTCATCAAGTCAAGTAAGTACATACTCAAGGGGTCAGTATTTTTTTCCCCTGCTTTAAAAGCTGTGGTGGGAACCGTAGGACAGGCTAAAATATCGACTTTCTTAAAAGCTCTTTCAAAGTCTTGCTTAATCAAGGTACGGACTTTTTGGGCTTTCAGGTAGTAGGCATCATAATAACCCGCAGAAAGGGCATAGGTGCCAATCATAATTCGGCGTTTGACTTCTGGGCCAAAACCCTCGGCACGGGTACGATTGTACATTGACAGTAGATTGTCTGCACCAGGAGCGCGATAACCGTATTTCACGCCATCGTAACGAGCTAAGTTAGCTGATGCTTCTGAGGGAGCAATGATATAGTAGCTGGGTACACCGTAACGGAAGTTGGGACAGGAAATTATATGAATTTCGGCTCCCAAACTTTGCAATTGATCAATTGCTTTGGTAACAGCTTGTTCTACAGCAGAGTCTAAACCTTCACCAAAAGTTTCTTTGATAATCCCAATTCGCAACTTACCTCTGGCTTTGAAATCTGGTCTTAAACTAGCGGCGTAGTCGGGAATTTTAACTTTGAGGCTAGTGGAATCTTTGGGGTCGTAACCTGCGATCGCATTTAATAATATAGCCACATCTTCTACTGTGCGTCCAAATGGGCCAATTTGATCCAAAGATGAAGCGAAAGCCACTAAGCCGTAACGCGAAACTAATCCATAAGTCGGTTTTATCCCCACAACTCCACAAAAAGATGCAGGTTGTCTAATAGAACCACCAGTGTCTGAACCAATGGAAACTACACATTCTTGGGCCGCCACCGCCGCAGCAGAACCCCCAGAAGAACCACCAGGAACCCGTGATAAATCCCACGGATTTCCTGTAACTTGGTAAGCAGAGTTTTCTGTGGAACCACCCATTGCAAACTCATCTAAGTTGGTTTTGCCTACCGTCACCGCGCCCACATCTAGTAGTTTTTGTGTCACCGTGGATTCATAGGGCGGCACAAAATTTTCTAAAATCCGGGAGGCGCAAGTGGTGGGAATTCCTTTGGTACACAGATTATCTTTAATGCCAATGGGGATACCTGCTAGTAGTCCAATTTCTTCTCCAGCAGCGATTTTTGCATCTACAGCACGAGCCTGTTCTAACGCCTGTTGTGCTGTCACATGCAAGAAACTGTGTAATTTTGGCTCTAACGCTTGAATGCGGTCTAAAGCTTCTTGTGTTATTTCAACGGCAGAACGTTCTTTTTTGGTTAGCTGTTCGTGCAACTCGCGGATGGATGCCATGATTGCTCTCTTTGTGACTCAAGTCATTGATTTTAGTACATATTAAAGGTGAATGGGTAATTGGGAATTGGGAATTGGGTATGGGGCATTGGGCATTGGGCATGGGGCATTGGGCATTGGGCATGGGGCATTGGGCATGGGGCATTGTGTTTTATTCTCTTGTCGCTGATTTTGGTTATTCTCGTGTCAAAGGATAGTAATATTCGTTTGGCAGTAGAGTTTGTATTATCAGCATTGCTTGGCACATAATTATACTTATTCTATCGATTCAGTACTTATGCAACTGGCACACTAAATAAAGGCTAAGATTGTCAACAGTCCAAAGTCAATTGTCAAAAATCAAGCTTTTTTGAACTATTGACTATTGACAGCCTCAACTCAAAATTTATGACTTTTATGTAAGAAGATGTTTGAAAAGTCATAACTGATGTATTAAATATTTTTTTACCCCACCCTAACCCTCCCCTTGTAAAGGAGAGGGAACTAGATTTTCCAGTTTCCCCCCTTGATAAGGGGGGATTAAGGGGGGTAAAAATTACAGCTAACTACTGTTAAAACGACCTCTAAGAACTAAATATTAATTGATTTTACAAAATTTGTTTTGGAGTTTGGGAAAGATGATTAAAATAATTTCTCGTCAATATGTAGGCACAGAAAATGTTTATGATATTGGGGTTGAGCGTGACCATAATTTCGCTATTAAAAATGGTTTGGTAGCTTCTAATTGTTTTAATAAATCCCATTCAACTGCCTATGGTTATGTTACTTACCAAACTGCATATTTAAAAGCTAATTATCCATTAGAATACATGGCGGCGCTGTTGACGGCTAACAGTGGTGATACCGATAAAGTGCAGAAATATATTAATAACTGCATGAGTATGGGTATTCAAATAGAACCGCCAGATATTAATCGTTCTGGGCTAGATTTTACCCCAGTGGCGGGCAAGATTTTGTTTGGATTTTCAGCAGTGCGGAATGTGGGACAGAATGCGATCGCCTGTATTTTGTCAGCCAGAGATGAGGGAGGGGAGTTTACATCACTTGCCAATTTCTGCGATCGCGTTGATCTGCGTGCTGTTAACCGCCGAACTTTAGAGTCTTTAATTTCCTGTGGAGCTTTTGACAAACTCGAAGCTAATCGCCATCAGTTAATCAAAGACCTCGAACTGGTGTATGAGTGGGCGCAATCTCGTGCTAGAGATCGAGCAATTGGTCAAGGAAACCTCTTTGATTTATTAGGCGGATTTTCTAATACTAATAATCAAACAAAAAATGATACTTATGATTCTGCCCCCAAAGCTCAGCCTGTGCCTGATTTTCTTCCACAAGACAAGTTGCGAATGGAAAAAGAATTGTTGGGGTTGTATGTATCAGACCATCCGCTAAAATCATTAAATCCAACAGCAAAACTTTTAAACCCGATTAACCTTTCACAACTTAGCGAACAAAGGGAAGATACAAAGCTTTGTGCGGTTGTCATGCTGAATTTTGTCAAAAAAGTGATGACCAAGAAAGGTGATGCAATGGCTATTTTGCAAATTGAAGATTTAACTGCACAATCGGAGGCAGTAGTATTTCCTAAAACCTATGAACGGATCAGTTCCATACTCGCAGTTGATACCAGATTAATTATTTGGGGAAAAGTAGACCGCAGAGACGATCAAACTCAATTGATAGTTGAAGATGCAGAACCAGTGGAAACAGTACAAATGGTGATGGTGGAACTTCATCCCCAAGATGTAGCTGACATCAGCAAACTGGATTACTTGAAAAGCATTTTACAAGAACATACAGGAGATAAAGAAAAAGCTAAAATGCCAGTGATTGGCATTGTGCAAAATGAAAACTCCCGCAAATTAGTTCGTTTAGGTTGGCAATTTTGCGTGCAAGATTCTGGAAGAACTGTTCATGCTCTAAAAAAGGCTAGTTTTAATGCTGATTTAAAACCCTTGATTAACGTGAATTCGACAGAATTAAAAATGACATGAGGTAATGCAGAGCAATCTATACCGTCTATCAGATTAAATAAAACGTTTAATGAGTAATTGGAAAATGTAGGGAGTAAGTGGAATTTCAAGGATTGAGCCATTATTCAGATCGTTCAATGGGAGTGAGATGACCATCTTGATGGCGGTGATATAACTTTCCGGCTTCATCAACTTCTATAGTTGCTATGCCTGATGAATGCATTCGTGCGATCGCATCTTGAACTGCTTTTTGAGCTAAAAGCCCTATTTGTTGAGGGGTCAGTTCCTCTAAACTTTTTTGAGAAATTTCGTTGTAATTATTCATAAAGCTAACACCGCATCATCAACACATGTTTCAATCCCTAATAGGGAGTAAGTGAAATTTCAAGAACGGGGGATTAGGCTTTAATCAATCAGAAGTTTCTAAATGGGTTTCAATCCCTAATAGGGAGTAAGTGAAATTTCAAGTTAGCTGAAATTCGTCAGATCAAACACAATCTTGAAGTTTCAATCCCTAATAGGGAGTAAGTGAAATTTCAAGTGCCTGCAATCTAACTTCTTGTCTGTAACAACCACAAGTTTCAATCCCTAATAGGGAGTAAGTGAAATTTCAAGGCAGTACCTGAGAGGCAGTTCTGCCATCCTTCTTGTTTCAATCCCTAATAGGGAGTTAGTGAAATTTCAAGCTATGGCATTATGCCCACAGCATGCATTTCAAGTTTTGTTTCAATCCCTAATAGGGAGTAAGTGAAATTTCAAGTAACTACACTTTTACCTGTACCTGTTGGAGATTGGTTTCAATCCCTAATAGGGAGTAAGTGAAATTTCAAGGGCATCACTACTAGAATGTTAGTCAATGCAGTTTACTATGTTTCAATCCCTAATAGGGATTAGGTGAAATTTCAAGTTCAATGAATGCTGGCACTGCTGGTTAAGTTTCAGTTTCAATCCCTAATAGGGATTAGGTGAAATTTCAAGCAACTCAATGGCGTTCATTCCATCTCTTGGATTTTTGTTTCAATCCCTAATAGGGATTAGGTGAAATTTCAAGTCGTCGATGCGGTCAAAAGTATCTAGAACGTTATTTATAAGTTTCAATCCCTAATAGGGATTAGGTGAAATTTCAAGTTACAATGCATTGGTTCAATTCAAAAACGAATTTTTAGCACGTTTCAATCCCTAATAGGGATTAGGTGAAATTTCAAGAGGGAATCAAGAGCAGCACCAGGAATAGAAAGCCCGTTTCAATCCCTAATAGGGATTAGGTGAAATTTCAAGTAATCCCGGAAAGTTTTTATATCCGGTGTTTGGTACTAGTTTCAATCCCTAATAGGGATTAGGTGAAATTTCAAGACCATCATCAATATGGGTTTGTAAAAGGTTCTTTAAGTTTCAATCCCTAATAGGGATTAGGTGAAATTTCAAGGAAATATCTCAAGAATCTTAGTTCCGTCTTGTAAGTTTCAATCCCTAATAGGGATTAGGTGAAATTTCAAGGGCGAACGCACTAAGCGAAGAGAAAATCAAGGAAGTTTCAATCCCTAATAGGGATTAGGTGAAATTTCAAGATTCTTTTCCGCAGTGGTGCTGCTTACGATTATTCTGGTGTTGTTTCAATCCCTAATAGGGATTAGGTGAAATTTCAAGGGACTTACGTCTAGAAGAATTAGATGACAAACTTCTTGTTTCAATCCCTAATAGGGATTAGGTGAAATTTCAAGCTGCTGTGGCTGAGTAGCTTAAAGCAAAATTCCTGTTTCAATCCCTAATAGGGATTAGGTGAAATTTCAAGGTGGGAAGAGCGTAAGCCGACTAGCAAGCATACTGGTTTCAATCCCTAATAGGGATTAGGTGAAATTTCAAGCTTCTAGTGGAATTTACACGTTTGGATTGATTAGGTTTCAATCCCTAATAGGGATTAGGTGAAATTTCAAGAACGCACCAACAACACCTAGATTTTCTCTTAAACTAGTTTCAATCCCTAATAGGGATTAGGTGAAATTTCAAGTAGCGACGTTGAAGCATTGATGCGAGTAATTCCAGTTTCAATCCCTAATAGGGATTAGGTGAAATTTCAAGCCAGCCATGTGTAATTTCAATAGGTACTAGAATATCTTGTTTCAATCCCTAATAGGGATTAGGTGAAATTTCAAGTTGACAGCTGAGCAAACAATAGTGTGATATTAGCCGTTTCAATCCCTAATAGGGATTAGGTGAAATTTCAAGGTTGGTTTCCTCGTGTGCGATCAGATGCCCCTAGTGCTGTTTCAATCCCTAATAGGGATTAGGTGAAATTTCAAGTGCGGAAGCCGGAAAGACAATCTGTATTTGGTTTTCAAGGTTCAGTTGCGCGGATGAGCTAATCATAACATGTGAAATGAGAATTGAACTGTAAGCAAATGGCTAAAACCCAGTCTACATAAGGTGCGCGGCTACTTTTAAAGCTATTTTACTTAAAAGTTTTACCCAGCGGAGATTTCAGCATCATTTGCCAAAACCTAGTTTTGAACACCTACCCATCCGCGCCTAAAACAACGTGAGTTCGATGAACCTCTCCCCAACCCCTCTCCGAGGCGGAGAGGGGCTTAACTACCAATTTAATGTGAAACGGTATGAGGGGGGTATTTCTGTACCTCATAAAGTTGAAATATGCTGTAATATCGCATTTACACTTAAGTTCTATTAAAATTTTAGTATATTTTTTAGTCTGTTCATAATCATATATAGCGGTATCAATGTTGAAATTTCATCATTTTTAGTTACTTCTGCGGATGCTCCTTTCCCAAAATAAATGGTATCTTTTTATGCCAAGGGAACTCGGATAAAATGTCAGGGGAAGGAGTTAGAACTTGATGATTGCAAACGATTTATATCAATTTGTTTCTTATTGTAAAAGAATTCAACCTCAAACTCAGCAAGATATTAAACAATTTTTTGAGGGAGTTTTACTTTTTCCCTATGATAATGAACTTCTATTACAAGCTTATTTATTTTTGAATATTAAATCCTTATTTCCTTCATGCCATGAATTGTTGTTATTTGAAAAGTCTCCAATTGCTGATTATACAGATTTAGGTAAGTGTGATTTTGTCTACCTGACATTGAAAGGCAACCTATTTTTAATAGAAACTAAATTTATTGATACAGTAGCAAAAGGAGCAACAGAAAGAAAAAGAAGAAATAAGCATAGAAATAAAGTGTTTGAGCAAGTTATTACCTTGAAAAATAGATTTAGCGAATATTGGGATATTAGGCTTGATCAATTAGAATGTGGTGTTTTCACAACAGATGCAGAAGTTGACTGGCGAGGAAATGGTGTTAATGTCATCACTAAATCAATATCTATAGACAATCTTGAAAGATGGCGTAGGAATTATCGAAAAAATAACTATATAGCTAGGGACTAGGGATTGGGGAACTCGGGGCCCCCACGACCGGAGGAAGTGGGGATTAGGGGCAATGGTGACTGGGTGAAAAGTCTTCGTCTTGAAAAGTTCAGATCGGCACAAGCCGCCGCTTGGACGCCAGTTGCTTTCCGACGCAAGCGCGATTGTTCGCACTGGCTCGACTTTTCGCTTTGTGTCTATGTTTTATCATCTGTTGATGTCCTAACACTACTGGCAACAGCTATACTTGAAAAATTACACAATCTAATCTTTTTCTTTTTGATCAAATTAAATGTCAGGATGAACAACACAAACAAAAACGCCCCCCATTTCTGGAGGGCGTTTTTGATTAAGCTAAGACTTCAAGAGTTAGCCGTTGATAGCAGGAGCGCTGATTGCAACAGGAGCAACTTCACCAGCAGCCAAGTCTAAGGGGAAGTTGTGAGCGTTACGCTCGTGCATTACTTCCATACCCAAGTTAGCGCGGTTGATGATGTCAGCCCAGGTGTTGATGACACGACCTTGGGAGTCAATCACTGATTGGTTGAAGTTGAAACCGTTCAAGTTGAACGCCATGGTGCTGATACCCAATGCAGTAAACCAGATACCGACTACGGGCCAAGCAGCCAAGAAGAAGTGCAAGGAACGGCTGTTGTTGAATGAAGCGTATTGGAAGATCAAACGACCGAAGTAACCGTGTGCTGCAACGATGTTGTAGGTTTCTTCTTCTTGACCGAATTTGTAACCGTAGTTTTGAGATTCGGTTTCGGTTGTTTCACGAACCAAGGAGGAAGTTACCAAAGAACCGTGCATTGCGGAGAACAAAGAACCGCCGAATACACCAGCCACACCTAACATGTGGAAGGGGTGCATCAGGATGTTGTGTTCTGCTTGGAACACGATCATGAAGTTGAAGGTTCCGGAGATACCCAAGGGCATACCGTCAGAGAAGGAACCTTGACCAATTGGGTAGATCAAGAATACTGCGGTAGCAGATGCCAAAGGTGCAGAGTAAGCTACGCAGATCCAAGGACGCATACCCAAGCGGTAAGACAATTCCCACTGACGACCTAGGTAGCAAGCGCAACCGATCAAGAAGTGGAAAATTACCAACTGGTAAGGGCCACCGTTGTACAACCACTCATCTAAGGATGCTGCTTCCCAGATGGGGTAGAAGTGCAAACCGATCGCGTTAGAAGAAGGAACAACTGCACCAGAGATGATGTTGTTTCCATAGATTAAGGAACCTGCAACAGGCTCACGGATACCATCAATGTCTACTGGAGGAGCAGCAATGAAGGCAATTACGAAGCATACGGTAGCAGCTAGCAAAGTTGGAATCATCAACACGCCGAACCAACCGACATAAATCCGGTTTTCGGTGCTGGTGATCCAGTTGCAGAACCGCTCCCATACGTTGGCGCTTTCGCGTCTTTGTAAGGTTGTGGTCATTTTTGAATGATTGCGGTAAATGTTGCTAATAAATTTTGCGTACTTAAATATTTGTACGCACTCATAAACTTAACATGTATTTACGTTAAAAATACGAACAACTGTTTAATATTTCTTATCAAACTTATTTGTTTTACTTATATAACTTTTGTCCCAAAGCTGTACGCTACTTTTGGATAATTCACAAATTGCCGCTATTTAAAATGCAAAGTAGATATGAGGCGCTCCTTGAGGAGCTAATAACCAAACAGCATATAGACATAAAGGCACAAAAACAAGCTTGACAGGCCAGTTCAGATCTAACTTCAGTCTGCCTTTGAAGCCATACACCAGACCCATTAATGCAGCTAAAACTACCAGTAAGCAAGCAAGTTGATATTGACTCATATTCAAGGCTTCAACATAAACCTTTTGAGCAAACTGTTGATCACCAGAATGGCCCCAGAGGTGCTGAATTACCCAAGAAGAATCTTGGAGGTTGTCTAGACGGAACCAGATCCAAGAGGTAAAAACCATCAACTGTGTCAGCAACCAAGCTACAACTATACCTAAAGGATTTTGCCAGAAATGTTCTAGATGCTCATAGCGATCGCTCATCGCATCTGTGAGTCGATGAACCCCCAAAGCCAAACCGTGGTATGTTCCCCAAACGACAAAATTCCAGGAAGATCCATGCCAAATACCAGCAATTAGCATCACAATAAATAAATTCCAACAGGTACGAGTCAAGCCTTGACGGGAACCACCCAAAGGAAAGTACAGATAGTTACGCAACCAATCTCCCAAACTCATGTGCCAGCGCCGCCAAAACTCTGCAATACTGGTGCTGAAGTAGGGAAAGTCGAAATTCTCTGGCAATACCAAGCCGAATAGCAAAGCACTACCACGAGCCATGTCTACATAACCGCTAAAATCAAAATATAATTGCAAACCATAAGCAAATGTAGCTAGCCATAAATCACCACTACCCGCACGCTGCAAGTTACCAAAACATAAATCAACAAAAATTCCCAAATTATCAGCCAAAATACTTTTTTTGACTGCGCCTCTAGCAAATAACCAAAGCCCTTCGGCTACTTTTTCGGATGTTGGTAAATACAGAGTATTGAATTGATTGGCTAGATTATGGTAACGAGTAATCGGCCCTGAAATCAGTTTGGCAAAGAATAATTTGTAACTAGCAAATTTGAGAAATTTATCAGTAGCAGGCGCACCGCGATATACATCTACTAAATAGGCAATGCACTCAAAGGTGAAAAATGAAATTCCCAAAGGGAGAAATGATTTAGAAGATGCATCTGCGTGGTTGATTTGAATATGAAAAATAATTTGTAATAAAGTAGGCAGATATTTAAACACTAATAACAGTACAACATTTAAAGTTACGCCAAACCACATCAGTTTAAGGCGGCGGCGATTCCAGTCTGCTTGGGCATACTGCCATTCTTCGTTTGAAATTTGCCAATCAAGGGAATGTTTTCCTGGGGAGGTGTTTTTCCCAATTTCCCGCCCCAAACGGAAGTTAATAAAAGTGAGTGTTAATAGTAGTGGTAGGTACTGAATTTGTAAAGATACGTAGAACACAAGGTTGGCAATCAGCAATGTCCACAGCCGTAATTTCTGATTTGTAAAAGACCAATAAATTGCCAGTACACTTACTAAGAAAAATCCGTAAGAAATTGATATAAAATTCATGGTTTAATTAAGCCAGTGTCAATAGATTTATCTAGTTATAAATGTGAGTTGTCAAATCTATTAAATAAACCACAAAGACACAAAGAAAGAGAATGCAAGTTTTGTAGCAGCATATAAGTAATTAATAAGTACAATTTGACAGGTAATTAGTCTTAGTAGTCAGTGGAAAAAATAACAACTGACAACTGACAACTTTACTTTGCAGGCCAAGGAATCATTGGGTCATTGGCTAACTTTTTGGAAACTTCGTATGCACCAAAGCGGTTAAGGTGGCTGGGGTCAGAAAAGTAATCGTTGGCTTTGGGCCAAAGTTCGCTTAAATCTCGATAGATAAAGTTAGGATTGGTAGATAAATTTAACATATGTTGCTGGAATTCTTGTTCATATTTTTTGCGTACTGGGTCTAAATAGTCTGCGGTGAGAGGCATGTTGACAAATACCAAGGAAATATTTTCTGCTTGAGTAAATTGCAGCATTTCTTGGAAAGCAATATTTTGTTCACCTTCTATTTGAAAAGATTTATAGTCGTTGTCATAATTTCCTGTCACTCTGGGATGTTTTTGATAGTATCTAGCAGGATTGAAGCGTATAGATAAAGGTAGGAAACCATCAAAATCAACTGATTGCTGCCCAGCGTCCTCTTCTGAATTATCTGTTGTAGACTGTTTGGATGATGTAACAGTCTGAGTTGGAATGTTAACTAAAGGCAAAGATATCAGTTGTTTGTGCAATAAAGCTTTAATTTGATCACGTTTTTGGTAGCTAGAAGAAATATTAGCTAATGCCTGATTTAACCACTGATTTAATGCTTGATAGCTACTAATTTCCGGCTTCTGGTTTGGCTTATCTTGCTTGTGTGTAGGATTTGCTGGATTTTTGAGTGAGTCTTGGCTACTTGCAGTTGCTTGGGTTTTCTGCAACGCTTGTTTATAACCTTTGGAAGCTGCGATCGCATTAAATGTCACATCTTCACGACCGCTGTTAAATGCACGGGAACCATCTGCCCAAATAATCAGTTTTGGTAGTTCTGATGGTTCTAGGACTTGACGAATCAGCAAGTTTACCACTTGTGCTGTGGCCCCGTTGATGCCAAAGTTAAAGACATCAACATCAGGATAACCTTGATTTGCCAAAGCTTTAGAAAGTGCCACCGGATCAACTCCCCTCAAGGCGCGGGATGAACCAATAATTAATACATCAGGAGGATTACCGTTTTGGGCTAGTCGCTGTCTATACAATGCGAGTTGTTCATCTAATTGCCTCACATTGAAACTTGGCATTTGCGATCGCGCTGCTAACAAAATAGCAGCTGCGTTGGCTTTTTCCTTCAATGGTGCGGCTGTGAAATTCCTCGGTTGGTTATCGTCACTTTGGGTAAACCCAGAAGCGTTAAACGCACCACTTTTACTTAGAGAAGATTTTGTACTAGTAGTGTTGCTTAAAAATGCTGTTTTCTGTGTTTGATGATCCTCAGATTGAGATGATGGCTTTTCGTTTGGCGGTGAGGAGGGCGAAACACTAGCCACTGGTGGCGAACTGGATTGAATGGGAGTAATGAATCGACCAAAGAACCAATCAGTTTGCAGAGTCAGGAGTAATCCCAATGTGCCCCAAACTAAAGCCACCTTAACTCCTTGATCATCATAGTCTGGGGTTTGTTGCTGGTCAGCTTCTGTAAATACCTGCGTTGCTAGTAGCCACTTTTTCACTGTGCTAGTAGCTGTTGTCAGCCAATCCCGCGCTACTTCTGTTACAAAACTTTGAACTTCTTCTGTAGTTAAGTCAGGACGGATAATTGGTTCGTTGGTTTCGGTGGTTAAAAGGTCGCCAACATATTCTGAAGTTGCAGCAAATTCTGGCGTAGCTTCTGGAACTAAACGCTGGCGATTTTCCCAATCTACGCCATGATGCCAAGATGGTTCTTTGTCACCAGCACGGCGACCATAGACTCTCACGCCACAAATGCCAGACAATTTTAACAAACGCAAAAATTGCGTCACTTTGTTAGCTATTTGTTTGCGTGTTGGGCAAACAGGTGCATCACACATAACGTGCAATAAATCACCTTTGCAAAGCAGAAGTATGCGAATACCACCTGTTTTTAAACGCTGATTGAGGTCAGGATTGAGTAAGCGTTCTAGTAAAAAAATAATCGCTGGGAGATCCCCAGTAGCTGCTAATTCTAAGGCAGAAGTAGCAAGGGCTGGATGTTCCGCCGCAGGTAAAGTTAGCCAGTCAACCCATGCTGGTTGGTTTTCGTCTATTTGTCCGTAAATGGTGGCGGCTTGAATGCCTTGGGGAGCGATCGCTTCAAGTTGCGGTACAATCACCTCTAAGCACTTGGTCTTATCTGGTGCTGGTGTGTCTGCTTGGGGTGAAACCGCTGGGGTGCAAAATATATGTAGAGTTGATTCTTTGAGAGTAGCTTGGACGGTTACTTTTAACTCAGATAATACCTCAGTTAACAGAAGAGCGATCGCTTGCACATCCCCCCAACGCGCCCATTCTTTCAGCATCACCTCCGGGGGCGTCAAATCCACCTTCAAAAGCCACTCTGGTGTTGTCTCACCACTGACTTGGGAAATAATGACTGCATCTTTGTAGCCAGAAAGCTTGAGATGGCGTAACTGCTGGGCAATTGTTTCTGCTAGCAGTGAAGCATCAGGGCTGTAGCTGGTCTGACAAAATACCCATAGGCGATTGACCACAGGTTGAGTGTCATCTTTTGGCTGATGCTGCTTGATTCTAACCTGTACCGCCACCCCCAACGCACTTAAAGTTTCGCTGAGATAGCGAGCAATGGCATTAGGATCTCCGCGACGAGCTAAACTTTCATTAGGGATGATCAGCGCCCCACCCACTTGTCTAGACTTTTCTGAGTCCTCCAGGGCTTGCTTTACCTGTTCTAAGTGCCTTTCCAGTTGATTTAAATAAACCCGGTGGCACCATTGCGGCCGATATTCCCCTTTCTTCCGTCCATAGACAAATACTTGGTATATTGAGGGTTGTTCGCTGCTCGTCAAAACATCCAAGTCTGTTTGCTGTAGTGCGCGAAGTAAGTCAGACAGAGTGCGCCAGCGTTGGGGGCATTCTGAACCTTCACAAAGAATGTGTAGGTCATTTCCCCGCAACCGGACTTTCACTCCCAAAGAGTTAATTCCTGTTGCCTGGCTTACCCATTGCACTAACGATTGCTGACTATTTAGTAATACTGTTTTCATGGGCAGTTAACTTTACAGGAAGCGAGTATTGGGGTATATTGCCTGCACTTGTAAACTAGAACCATAGGTTTATCATACTTTGCAGTTTTTTTTTAACACTTTTGTTACCTTCTGACCTGGCAAAATCGGCCAAGATAGTCTTGTACTGTTGCAAGCCTGACAGATATTGATAATGCGTTTCATTCTACTCATTTGCACTCAACCAAGAAATACCAATGCCTCCTATTAACCAACAGTCCTCACAAAACCCTGGATTAAATCTGGTTTTGTTTAGCATTCCCCAATCTCTCCTCTTACAACTAGGTACAGGCTCTATACTACTGCTGCTGACCACCGGAAAGCTCACAACAAAAGCATTAGAATCTATAGGCGAAGCAAGTGAAGAATTGTTTCGAGGCGATCGCCTACCCATTCTCCCCTTCCCAGATGACAGCGAATTCGACAATTAAAGTCTAAAAATATACTTAAAAATTTAAATGCTCAGGGAAAAACCATGAGCCTAAATCGCCAAAAATAGAAACTGTCAACAGCAATCGGCTTTCCAAGAGCAAAAAATATGAGTTCTGTTTTATACTCCTTGTCTCAAGCTGCAAATTTCTACCCAGCGTCGGAATTATTTTTGCGTCATCGTCTCCAGATAGTTGAGGAATTGTGGGAGACTGTACTACGGCAAGAATGCGGTCAAAACATGGTGGATTTATTGCGGGAGTTACGCGCTTTATGTTCGCCGGAAGGACAAGCCACAAATGATCAAGCCGCTGCTGCTGTCAAATTGATTGAACAACTGAACATCAACGAAGCAATTCGGGCAGCTCGTGCCTTTGCTTTGTATTTTCAGCTGATTAACATCATAGAGCAAGAATATGAACAACGGCAGCAATTAACCCGCTATTCGGAAGTAGAAACAGAACTAGTACATCAGGAAATTCAAACAAATACAACATATTCCTCGAACCAAAAAGAAGATGATGCCACTGTTGAGACAGAAATAGAAACAGAGTGGCTAACGAAAAGTTGGCTTGCCAAAAATCAAGGAAAACAAAAAGGTACTTTTGCTACCTTGTTCCCTCATTTATATAGGCTGAATGTACCACCCCAGCAAATTCAACGCCTCATTTCACAACTGGATGTGCGGTTAGTATTCACAGCACACCCCACAGAAATTGTCCGCCATACGATTCGAGATAAACAACGGCAAGTAGTCAACCTCTTACAAAAGCTGGATGTAGTAGAAAACCGCTCTGATAGTACGCTAGGAGGTTATCCTTGGGAATCAGCAGAATTACGGGAAAAATTGCTCGAAGAAATTCGCCTGTGGTGGCGTACAGACGAACTGCATCAGTTTAAGCCCACAGTTCTGGATGAAGTAGATTATGCCCTACACTACTTTCAAGAAGTGTTATTTGATGGCATTCCTCAGCTACATAAACGCTTGACATACGCTTTAGGTAAAACTTTTGCTTGGCTGCAACCACCAAGTAAAAACTTTTGTTCTTTCGGTTCTTGGGTAGGTTCAGATAGAGATGGTAACCCTTCAGTCACCCCAGAAACCACCTGGAAAACAGCTTGCTATCAGCGTAAAATGGTGCTGGAAAGATATATCAAGTCAGTCAAGCAGCTGATAGAGTTACTCAGTGTATCGATGCATTGGAGTGATGTTTTACCGGACTTGCTGGAATCTCTAGAATTAGACCAGTCGCAATTGAGTGAAGTCTACGACGCATTAGCACTGCGTTATCGCCAAGAACCCTATCGGCTCAAACTATCTTACGTGCTGAAACGGTTGGAAAATACACGCGATCGCAATCTTGCTCTCTATAATAGAGAAACGCCAAAAAACGAAGACGCACCCATGTATCGTTCAGGGTCAGAGTTTTTAGCAGAACTGCGGTTAATTCACCGAAACTTAACGGAAACAGGTTTAAGCTGTCGAGAGTTAGAAAATCTCATCACTCAAGTCGAAATTTTTGACTTTAACTTAACCCAGCTAGATATCCGTCAAGAATCATCCCGCCATTCTGATGCCTTGAATGAAATTCTAGAATACCTGCAAATATTGCCCCAATCTTACAACGATTTATCTGAAGAACAAAGAGTTGCTTGGCTAACAGGAGAACTACAAACCCGTAGACCTTTAATACCCGCAGAATTGCCATTTTCTGAAAAAACCAACGATGTAATTGAAACCTTCCGCATCGTGCGATCGCTGCAACAAGAATTTGGTATCAACATCTGCCAAACTTACATTATCAGTATGTGTCGCCAAGTGAGCGACGTACTGGAAGTTTTGCTGTTAGCCAAAGAAGCGAGACTGTTTGACCCCGCCATTGCAGTGGGAACCATTCAAGTCGTTCCCCTATTTGAAACCGTAGAAGACTTGCAACGCTCCAGAAGCGTCATGCGACAATTGTTTGAACTCGCCTTATATCGCGCCTTACTAGCCGGCGGCTACGCAGCAAACACAGATAACTCTCCCTCATCCCCCTCATCCCCCCATCCCCCCCATCCCCCCTCACCCCCAACTTACAAGAAGTAATGCTGGGGTATTCTGACAGCAACAAAGACTCAGGCTTTTTAAGTAGTAACTGGGAAATTCACAAAGCCCAAAAATCACTACAAAAAATAGCAGAAGAGTATGGCGTGAATTTGCGAATCTTCCACGGACGCGGCGGTTCTGTGGGGCGTGGTGGCGGCCCAGCTTATGAGGCGATTTTAGCTCAACCAGGCCACAGTATTAACGGGCGGATTAAAATTACCGAACAAGGAGAAGTTTTAGCCTCTAAATATTCCTTGCTGGACTTGGCTTTGTACAATTTAGAGACAATCACCACTGCTGTAATTCAAGCCAGCTTGCTGCGAACTGGGTTTGATGATATCGAACCTTGGAATGAAATTATGGAAGAATTAGCAGCGCGATCGCGTCAACATTATCGCAATCTCATCTACGAACAACCTGATTTTATCGACTTCTTCCACCAAGTCACCCCCATCGAAGAAATTAGCCAACTACAAATTAGTTCCCGTCCGGCGCGGCGTCCATCTGGCAAAAAAGATTTAAGCAGTTTGCGGGCTATTCCTTGGGTATTTAGCTGGACACAAACTAGATTTTTGCTGCCTTCTTGGTACGGTGTTGGTACAGCTTTGCAAGAATTCTTGAATGAAGAACCAGAAGAACACCTAAAATTACTCGGCTACTTTTATCTCAAATGGCCCTTTTTCAAAATGGTAATTTCTAAAGCAGAAATGACCTTGGCAAAAGTGGACATCCAAATGGCGCACCATTATGTACAAGAGTTGTCCAACCCCGAAGACAAAGCCAGATTTGAGAAAGTTTTTGAGCAAATTGCCAGCGAATTCTATCTTACCAGAGATTTAGTATTGAAAATCACTGGTCATAAGCGTCTCTTAGATGGCGATCCGATATTGCAACGTTCAGTACAATTGCGTAATGGTACAATTGTACCATTGGGTTTCATCCAAGTTTCTTTACTCAAGCGCCTCCGCCAGTCCCAAAATTCCACAGTCACCTCTGGAGTAATTCACTCCCGTTACAGCAAAGGAGAGTTATTGCGAGGCGCATTATTAACTATTAATGGTATTGCTGCCGGTATGAGAAATACAGGTTGAAAAGTTAGTTGTCAGTTGTTAGTGGTAAAACACATACAATTAACGGAGTAAACTCTTCTACTACACTAGTTCACAACTGACAAATGACAAATGACAAATGACTAAAAATCGAGTTTTAATTTGTACTTTTTTGGCACTATCATCAGGCTTTTTTAGTGCTTACATCGGTGGACAAATCACCTTAATGATGCACAGCCAGAAGTGTCAAAACCAGCCTTGGGGTTTCAAACAAGCCTGTAACACTTTGATCACACCAGGGGCAATGTGGCAAGGCAGCACAACAGGACTGTGGACAGGTACAATTTTGGGGGCATTCATCGGCGGTTCAGTGACACGCCGACATCGTTATTAGTCAGTTGTTAGTTGTCAGTTGTAGGGGCGGGTTTTGCAATCTTACTCAATTAGTAGCAAGTTAATCGGCTAAACCCGCCCCTACAGTTGTCAGTCATCAGTCATCAACCATCAGTTAACTATCCGTTGTTGCAGTGCTTGATTCCAAATTACTTAAACTTTTCCAAGAGTTGGTGCTGGTATCAAAGCAATGCCAAGTTCCATCTTGATTTTTCTGATAGCAAAATAAAGTGCGATCGCAACCGTTAAAATTGTCAGTCAAATAATAGACAATTCCTCGAAAAGGAAAAGTTTTACGACTCAGCCGTTTGGCTACTGCTTGATTTGGGCATTCAACGATAAACACCGTTCGTTCATTCAGGTAACCTAATGAGAAGATGCACATTCGTAAAATCGCTCTAAGCCAACCTTCAGAATTCTCAAAATAATCATCAATGATTTTGTTGGTCAGTGCTTTTTCGAGGCTGCGGTCTTTGTCGTGAGGATTTTTTTCGCCAGACATTATATCACCTTCTGCTACACTGATGCTTCGAGGTTAATCAAAATTTTGAAAACTGACAAGTGTACACGCACGTTGTTTAAAATTACTATTGCTACTTATATATTAAGTATATTTAAATATACGTAAAAAGCCTGGCAGCCTACATACACCAACATACAAAAGCAGAAAAAAACTATCCTTGGATAGATAAATATCTACTCCCCTGCTCAAGAGTTCCCCCGCTCCCCATGGCTGGTAAAATCTAGCTGTAGTATAAAGAACAAATTGTCATGTCTGTTGAAACTAACCAGGGAAATTCCACTAAGGGTGCTGATGCTATTGATGAAGCGATCGCACAAGGAATAGATTTTGATGGTACTCCCATTCCGCCTGCGAAGCTAGACCTGTATAACAAAGTCATGGCATTAGAGGCTAATAGGCAGCGCAGTGGTGTATCTAATACTATGCGATCGCGGATCGTGCGAATTGGTGCCAAGCACATTCCCCAAGCAGAACTCGATCAACAGCTGGTAGAGGCTGGTTTTGCTCCCCTCAAAGAAAAAGAAATTGCCTTTTTCTACGGCGGTAAATAAATATTTTACTTTGTGCCTTAGTGCCTTTGTGGTTCAAGATTTTTTACCACAAAGGCACTAAGACACAAAGAATTTTTATTGATATCACTTTTCCAAAGTTCTCACAGTCAGCACTTGGGGGGGTGTAGAATCTGGTGGATAAATCAAATCGACCTGTACTTGGCGCTGGGTCGAGGGTGGCATGACAAGCTGTAGCAATGGGTCTAAAACTTGCCCAGTTCTGTGCCATAAATGCACGTAGCGCGTTTTTTGTTGCCCTTGGTCGTCAACATAGCGTAGCCTGACTGTGCCTCGGAAAAAAGGAAAATCAAGGGATGGTTTACGGAAACGTACACCACCTTGAGATAATTTATTTTCTTTTAAAGGCGTTTCTAAAGTTACAGTTACAGTTTGAGTTTGATTAGTAGAATTTCTTAGAGGTAGACTGAGATTATATTCCACCCCATAGTTACCGTGGGCTTCGTATGCGGTATCAGGATAGCGTACCAGCATTTTTGCGGTTTGGATTTGTTGAGTACCCAATTGACCACCCCGCAAGGTAACTAAAGTGTAGGAAATACCTTTACCAGGCTGAGGAATGGTGAGAGTCTTAGCTTGGGGATTATCCACTAGTTTTGCTTGCCATTGGGAACCTTGAGAAACACCAGAAACGCGCCCATAAATTAGTGCGCCGCTAGTAGCATCTGGAGGCGTGGGAGTTTTATCTCGCGGCCCAGCAAAGTTGCCAGTATTAAGTAAGGTTTGCCATTCTGTGAGAGTGGGGGGGCGATCGCTACCATTAGGATTTTTCTTAGCAAACATTGCCAAGCTAGCTGTATAAACTTTACCGCTACTACGCACCCGCAGAAGGCTAGACCGACCATTTATTGGCTTTTCCAGATTTCGCACAGGAATGGGATGATTGAGCAACATTCGGCTTTGCCCTGGCGGAATTACTAGCTTTGCAGGAAAATCAGCTTGGCGGATACCCCGAAGAACATCTCCAACAGCACGATCGCCTGGCCCTGAGTAAGCCTTACCATCATTATTATCTACGTAGGGAGGTAAGGTAACAAAGGGTGCATCTTGCATCAAATAACTTGCTGCCTGCAATACATCTACTGTTACAGGCTGCTTACTTGGGTTATGTACAATTACACCCAAATAAAGCGTTTGTAAATCCTTGGGAGTATGCGTATAGTGGTGGGCAAATAAGTCAAAGCGTCCTTGAAAAGGAAAATTGAGGTGTGCTGCTGGGACTTTTTTCCCATTGGGAGGAAAAGTAGAAAGTAAAATGCCTTCAGTTTTGATCCATTCTGGGCTGTTACTGTTGAAGACAGGTATTGTATCTAACTTCCCAGGTAAAGGGCGCACTTCCCCAGATTGGACAATTTCTTGGGGTGCAGGCTTTGGTGAAGTTTGGGCGACTGCTGAACCATTGCGATTTGATCTAAAAGTTGTACATCCAACGCTTTGGATACTAGCAAGTCCTAATAGAAGTATAAATACAGAAGATGATAGCTTTACTGGCATAAATGTTAATTACAAGGAAGCTGTGGTGTCAAAGATAACTTATTGTCACTACAAGTTCCAGAAAGTCGAGCGATAGCATTTTCAGAATTAATATAGCCGATTAAATCTCAATTAAATACCTTAAATTAAACTTATGGAGCCAAACTTTGAAATTCGCCGTTTATTAGATGTGATGCCTGCTTCGGCTCGAATGACGACAAAAATTGTCAGTAAGCCTGAGCAAGCAAAGGTAATAGATGCTGCTTTTCCTCTACCGTGGAATCGAGAAATACCGATATATATTAATTTTGATTTATGGTTTCGGCTGACGAAACCACAACGAGACTTGCTACTATTGCAGAAGGTTAGCCTGTTAACAGGAGTAAAGTGGTTTAAACCAGAACTTTATCAAGGCGTAGTACTGCTGGGTTTGTTGGGTGCAGTAGTAGAATCAGCACAGTCAGACGTTGTAGGTGTAGCTGTGGCTGGAGGATTAAGTGCGATCGCATTAGCCCGCATTTGGCGCAATAATCAATCTCAAGAGTCAGAGTTGAATGCTGATGCAGCAGCCATGCGGGTAGCGCAGCGCCGGGGATACTCCGAAACCGAAGCTGCTGAACATTTGTTAGCTGCTATTGAGGCGGTAGCCAAGATTGAAAGACATTCCAGTTTAAATTTTACCGAATTAATTCGTTGCCAAAACCTACGAGCGATCGCTGGATTATCAAACGTGGGTTTACCAAAAAGTTAGGAGTTAGGAGTTTGGAGTTAGGAGTTTGGAGTTTGGAGTTAGGAGTTTGGAGTTTGGAGTTAGGAGTTTGGAGTTTGGAGTTAGGAGTTTGGAGTTAGGAGTTTGGAGTTAGGAGTTAGGAGTTAGGAGTTTGGAGTTTGGAGTTTGGAGTTTGGAATTTGGAGTTAGGAGTTTGGAGTTAACGATTAAAAACTTATAACTCTTTTATTTCATGCTGAGTCAGCAGTGAAAAATTGACAACTCACAACTCCTAACTCTTAACTATTCACTCATAACTTTTATTTACCTATCATCTTGGCTAAAACATTGCGTGTAATAGCTTGTGCGTCAGGACTTGATATAGCAGGGCGTAATTGTGGTGCATTGTAATTATCTAATCCCCAACTCCATTGCATAGAACCAGTAGCAAATACCGTTGCACCAGAATCTGTAGTGTAAACAGTCATATCTGAATATCTCGTACCACCCTGATATCGATAAGGTGAATGGGCAATACGAATAGTATTAGCTGGGGCGTAGCGAAATATGCGATCAACTTCGTAGCCTAGTAGTCCTTGAAGGCGCATTTCCTTAACAACAGATTTGGAATTTGTAGCTATAGACTTTGTAGTATTATCTAAGCTCAATCGCGTATCAGCAAGTAACCAATCTGGTGCTGTTTCATCAATCACGATATCAGCATTTACCTGAAATGTTTCATACATTACTCCAATCAAAGCTTCTTCTGGACGGTTTACAGGTTTGCTTCGCCAAAGAGTTGTTACTAGAAAATCGTTTGCTGGATTTTTGTCTCTAGCAAAGGGATCTAAAGCCGCACTCTCTTTATAAGCAACAATAGTACGGCTCATGTCTTTAGTAATAGAACTAGGCTCAAAACGAATTTGCCAATAACAGCTATTAGAGGAAAAAAAGCCTAGACTTACACCATAATCACGGGCTGTTTCCACATTTTGCCGCATCTTTGCAGACCAATATTCATCATGACCAACTGAAAGAAATGCTTTGTGCAAAAACAGTATAGGCTTGGTAGTATATATGTCTAAAGGATTATTGTGTGTATCAACATCAGTACAGTAAGTAACATCGTAGCCTGAACTTTCTAGCCACCTGACCATATTGTATTCCCAGCCAGCACTAGAAGTTCTCCTTTTTGGTTGCAAATTAGTTAAAAATTCACCTGCTCCCATTCCATAGGCTGCTGCTGAATTAGGACTAGCAGCATAGGGACGATTAAAGGAAACTTTATATGCTTGTTTACCGCGACTATTCCAGCGATAAAGAGACATTCCACCCCAATTATTATAAGCTTGATAAGTCGTGACACTTGATTGAAATAGAATATCAGAAGGACGACTATCATCACGCACAACAAATATAATGTAGCTTTGTTTATTGCTTTTACTAGCAGTAAGTTTTGCTAAATAAATACCACTGACCCACTCCGTTGAATCACCATAATTGTTAGAAATTTTTAAAATATATGGGTCTTTCCAATTACATTCAATCAAACCAGTTACTTGATCTACAATTGGATTTGGTTGCTTAACTCCTATTCGTTGAATTGCAGGTAGAATTAGCCGACCTCCAGCACCGTTGTACCAGCCCATACGAAAAACTTCTATCGTATAACTTGGCTCTTTCGTATTCACAAACAATTTAATTTCTTCACCACGATTGACACTAGTTAGCGAAGCATAACCTTCAATTTCTCGTTGAGTAGCAGGGTTAGTTAATTGCCAATCTGTAGTGCCAATCTTTCGATTTTCAATAATAATAGGATTATTTTTGTTATGAGACATTGCTAGTTCTACAGCCAAAGCATATGGTTGCAGAAAAAACAAACTGAAACTTACACTCAAAAGTATTGCCATTATTCCCCTAATGGCAAATTTAGCAGTACGAAAATCAAAAATACAATCAATGTAATGAAATCCAAAACTCCTCATACTCTCTGCGCCTCTGCGCCTCTGCGTGAGATAAAACATTATACAAATGCTCAAAGCAGAATTCAGGAGGAGTACAATAAGCTTTCCTACTCAGTCCCTGCACCTTCTTTCACTAGTTGAATCAACTTCCATCCCCGAAAAGTACCTAAATGACGATAAGCAGTGGATAAACCCACCGACGGTTCTGGACTCACCCAAGCGTAACTTCCAGTTGGAACCTCCAAGACTTGTTTGAATCGCTTTCCCCAGTGGGGTGTATAAAACGTCAGTAACAATAATGCCTCATTTCCACCGGTTGTGAGAGCATCTGTTTGCTGGACTACAAAGTGAATTGAATTGTTTTGCAGTGCAGATGCGATCGCTCTCTGCTGCAAGAATACCTTAATATCAGGATTATAATTGCTGAACAGCCCTGTAGCCCCAGCCACAGCTAAACCTAGCCATGCACTTAATAACCAACTAGCAATCCAATATTTAGCTGTTAAAAATTTTTTACCGAACCGATGACGTACTGTCCAAATCAGAGGTAACGTTAACCAACTAACTCCTAAAACCAGTCCGATTATTGCGTAATTTTTAATATTTATATTTTGTTCAAAATTAATAGGTAAAATTCCTGTATAAAGCACTATACCTGCTATAAAAATTAAACCACCTAATCCCCCAAACAAATAACTCAAATTACGCGGTATAAATCTAAATTTTCTAATATTGAGATTGTTATTATAAATTTCACCTAGCCAATCAAAAGCAACTGCGGCAAGTATCGCCATAAAAGGATATAGCATCAGTGCATAGTGTGGTAAACGAGTAGAAACTAAGCTAATTTCCGTCAAGATCACCAAAGGACAGACAATTAATATCCAATGATTGCTATTAACGGGTCGTTTTGAAACTATAATCAGTCCCAAAATACTAAAAAAAGCCCAAGGAAAGGCTTTAATAGGTGTATTCCACAGATAAAATAAAAAGGAATTACCATTACGCTGTTCTAATGCTATCCTAAATGCTAAGCCAAAGAATTGTTCAAAGACTACAGAACCATAGCGTAGCCAGCTTAACAAAAACCAAGCGAATGTAGGAATTAATCCGATGATGAACCCTACATATAACATGGAGTTACAAAGAAGCCTATGACGTTGATTTTTCCAAATCAAGTAAGGTACCAAAGCTATTAGCAGTACAAAAATTAATTGTCCTCTGATTAACAATCCCAATGCAAAACTCAATCCCGCAAAAAAGCTCCAATAATAGCGATATTTAGGATTGAGTTCTGCTTTTAGTAAACAGCAAAGACCCAAAAATGCTATGCAAATTGTCATGAGATTTGCGTTAGCTAATCGGCTACTTTGAAGCCAAAGAAACGATACGCCCAAAATTGATGAAGCTAAGTAGGCGATACGTTTATTGAGTAGCATAACTGTAATTTCATATATCACCAATAGGCTAACAATACAAGCTATTTGGGCTGGTAGGCGAGATGTTACTTCACTAATGCCAAATACTTTATAAACAAATGCTAGCCACCAATAAGGGCCCGGCGTTTTTTCATAAACTAATTCACCCCACGATTGAGGAGTTAGCCAATCGCCAGATTCGAGCATCCAACGGGCACGCACAGCGTATACAGCTTCATCATAAGGCATGAGGCTGTTCTCACCATTATTCAATATTAATAATGGAGTAATCCAGATAATTATCCCTAAATAATGTGAAGCTCTAGAGCCTGATAGAAGTTTAGCAAAATTAGGCATTATTTAAAATAGGGAATAGGGAATGGAGGATGGTAAATAGCCAATGATCAATAATGGTAATCAATAACGGATTTAAATCCTAAATTGCCAATTTTTAGCTAGTTTTTAATTTTGCTGTATTGAATTTTTAGGACAATGATAAATCTTGTACTCATAGCCGTTTACTGCTGGCAAAGATTGAGTATCAGCAGCACATTTTTTAACTGACTCTGCTATAGGAGCATGAAAGTTTACTAGCCACAAGTCGAACGGTTCTGATAATGCTTTTAATGTACTTTCTAAAGCAGCAGTAGAAGTATTTGGGTTTTTGTCTTGATGGGCAAGAAGAAATAGAGAAGATGGAGATTGAAAATCTTGCATTTTCAACTCCCTAGCTATTCCCATCATTTCACCAATTTGTACATGAGTGATCTGGGTAGTTGCAATCAGTACTGGAACTTGGGATGTTTTTTGAATTAGTTGTACAAAAAGGTCAGGACGATAGTATTTTTGATAACCGAGATTACATACAACAGTGATGGCACTAATAAATCCCATCAACCAAATGAGTATCACAGCTTTCTTGCCAGTTATATTCCATTTACCAATTTTCTCCTGTGTTGTTTGATTTTCTCCTATAAAGTTCTGGTAACCATGCCAACATACTGCAAGACTCGCCCCAAGTAAAAGTATGACAGCGGGAAAGTAAACAAAGTTATAACGAGCGCCCCGCGTTAAATCTATGCCCAAAAAGTAGGTAAAAATAAAGAATAAAGCGATCGCACTGACAACTATCCCAGATAATACCTGAATCATCAACCGATTTTCTGGTTGTTGTAGTTGTATCTTAAATCCACGCACTAAAATTGGTGCTGCCCAAATCATAAAAATCAGCATCACCAGCCCAGAACCAAGTACAATTGCTATGTGTGGCGCTTCAACTGGTAGTAAATAAAGCATAGTTATCCACGCCGCGAAAGCTTGGAAAATTGGACTTAACCATGCAAAACCTTCCCGTGGTTGTTGTATCCAATCTGTCAATTTACTTCCATAGCTATTGTGTAAAAACATTGGTAGCCAAACTACCCCAGCGATAAATGTGCCAGCAGCAACGGCATAGATGCGCCGCCAGGGTGGGGGGATGAGGGGATGGGGAGATGAGGGGGATGAGGGGATGGGGAGATCGGGAAATGAGGGGGATAGATTTACTGTTTGCTTTTGCTGCAACTGTGTCCAATGATGCCAAGCTAGAACAATTAAAACTAAAGCTTCACAACAGAGGGTGAGGGCAAAAAAGTAATGAGTAGCAATGCCTAAAGCATTAATTACTACCCAAGAGAGTGCTACACCAATGGCTAATTGCCTGCGATTCTGGATATCGCGTATAGCAATTATCCAGCAAGTGAGGGAAGCAATTACCCACAAAATTGCCAAAGTGTAATGACGGGCTTCTTGTGCTAAAAAAATGCTGTAGGGCGAAACTGCCATCATGGCTGCGGCTAAATGCCCAACCAAGCGAGAACGGAAAGCTACCAAACTTAAAATATAGATAGCTGGTATAGATACAGCGCCAAAAACCGCAGCCAGCGATCGCGCCCCCCATAAAGAAACTAAACCTCCTTGTGTAGGAAATAACTGCATCCACCAGTGAGCTAGAACAAAGTAAAGTGGAGGATGGTTAGTTTCTTGGCTGAGATGTGTCCATACGTCGTGGACGTTAGCACCAGGTTGTGGTTGTAGTGGTTGCAATAAAATATCAGGTGCGATCGCTTGATCGAGCGGTACTGGCAAAAAACTATTACCTAAACTAAACACTAAGGTGGAAAACTCATCAGTCCAAGGAGGCTTGCTAGTCAAGTTGGCTAGGCGCAAGCCCAAGGCGATAAGGAAGCACACGAGGCACAGCAAAGGGTGAAGCCAGCGATCGAAAATGGCACGATAGCGATTATATAAATGCATCCTTTGTTAGGCAGACGTTTCGCGTGTTGAAGGCACACGAGCAATGATCAAGTTGAAGGATGAAGGCTGAAATTCAATACTTCATCCTCCAGTTGACTATTTTACGTCAGTGACGCGCCAGCTTAGTTTCAAGTTCACCCAGAAATTCCAAATGGTTGCAACTGCGATCGCTATCAAGTTAGCAATGTAGCGGTTAGGAATGATGAGGTTAAATACCAAATTCAACACCAAAACATTCAAAACCAATCCCGCAAGGCAAATGACATTGAATTTCAAAAAGCGCTTTAAGCGTTGATGCCATTCCTGCTGTCGCATACTGACATCAGCAAATGTCCAAGCGTCATTCCACAAGAAATTATTCAAAATTGCAATTTCCCCAGCAATGACCTTACTACGGGTCAATGGCCAAGCTAGAGCAGCCGGATCGCTTAGCAAATACAATATTGCCATATCTACGAATACACCACTCAAACCCACTAACCCAAAACGCAGGAATCGACCAATTGGGAAGTTGATTTTTCTCCTGACTCGTCCCAATCGCCCAGTGGAAAGCCGCAACCGCACTAGATGGTGGATGTATTCCACATATTGCTTCCATGTGACTTTGCTCTCACCTTCTTTGCGCTCACAAAATACATAACCTACTTCAGTAATTTCACTTATTCTTCCCCGTCCAATTACCTCTAGGAGAATTTTGTAGCCTACTGGATTGAGTGTTGCACCTGCGATCGCACTCCGGCGCACCATAAAATAGCCACTCATCGGGTCGGTAACTCTGCCTAATACACTAGGTAGAATAATCAATCCCAACACCTGAGCACCACGAGACAAAAAACGCCTGACAACACTCCAACTGCTAACGCCGCCTCCTTCCACATGACGGCTAGCGACTGCCAAATCTGCTCCCTCTTGAATTCCACGTAATAGTTGCGTTAAAACCTCTGGTGGATGTTGCAAATCTCCATCAATCACCCCCAAAACCTGCCCTCTTGCAGCCTGCCACCCACGAATCACCGCCGAAGACAATCCCCGCTCCTGTTGGCGGCGCATCACCTGCAACTGCGGATATTCTCCTGTCAAAGATTGTGCTACTTCCCAAGTGCGGTCTGGGCTATCATCATCTACAACAATTAGTTCGTATTGACCTGGTATAAATTCATCTAGTAGCTGAGTTAATATTTTAACAATACTGTATATATTATCACGTTCTTTATAAGTAGGAACAATTAGAGAAAAATAGATGGGTTCATCATCTGCATCCACATTAGTAGGCAGTAATTCAGAAATCTGTAATGAACCAGTCGGAACCGTTAACAGTGATTTAGGTGAGTTCAAATTCATAAAGGAAATTTCACATTAACAGTGACGGTGTGTAAAAGTCTGCTTAAATCTCAGTACAATATGACAACTATCGCACATATGCTTGCTGTTTTACTAGGAACTCAACAGCCAAAAATTTTTTCCTGTTGTCTCAAATTTGCTTATTTTATATTTTAGTTAGTGTCAAGTCTTAGTTTATCAGTATTATATAAGTGTTTAAATGTAACTACTTAAAATAGTTTGTAATATTAATGGCTAAAAAGCAATAGTATATACACTTAAACAAATAACTCAATTTGATAAATTAGCTTTTTTTAAAAGAAAGCAATTATGACAATAGCAACCTGTAGTTTTTTTTTTAACAATAGAGTTATTTCAATATATTGAAATTTGACTAAATTTAAACACCAAAAACTTTTACCTAATTAAAGATGAACAACGAAAGAAGAAGATATGACCAATTTTATCAATATAGACTATTCATTGTAATAGTCCTTACATTAGGCATATTTTTCCGTTTCGTCAGCCTTGATAGAAAAGTCTATTGGCATGATGAAGCTTACACTTCGTTAAGAATTTCTGGGTATACTCAAACAGAATTTGTGCAACAAGTATTTGACGGACATGTAATCGGTGTTGATTCTATACAAAAGTATCAACGTCCCAATTCAGAAAAAGGTGTAATTAGTACAATTAATTCTTTAGCTGTAGAAGAACCCCAGCACCCACCATTGTATTACGTAATTATTAGATTATGGGCGCAAATTTTTGGTAATTCAGTAGCTACCACGAGAATTTTGTCAGCCATTATTAGCTTGCTAACTTTTGTTGGTATTTATTGGCTGTGTTTAGAATTATTTGAGTCACAAATCACAGCATGGATGGGTATAGCACTTTTGGCTGTTTCACCTTTAAATGTGCTGTATGCCCAAGAAGCACGACAGTTCAGTTTATGGACAGTCATTATTTTGTTGGGGAGTGCTGTACTGCTACGAGCAATGCGGCTGCATAGCAAGCGATGGTGGGGAATTTATGGACTTACAGTAGCAATAGGATTATATACTTTTTTATTTTCTGGTCTAGTGGCGATCGCTCATGGTATTTATATAATTGCCACAGAAAACTTTCGATTTACCAAAACGGTGAAAGCTTTTTTGTTAGCAGCTAGCGCTGGCTTTTTCGCTTTCATCCCTTGGATTTACATTATTATTAATAACTTATCTCAAATTGACCGAGTAACAGCTAGTGCCCAGACCAGACAATCTCTTTCAAGTTTAGTAGCAACTTGGGTTACTAACATTAGTTATTTATTTGCAGATTTCTGGCGCTACGAACCATTTTTTCCAGAATTACATTTTCCAGGTTTGCGCTGGGGGCGATTTTTAACTCCTCTAATTCCAATTATGGTAATATATTCATTTTTATTTCTTTATCGTCAAGCTGCACCACGAGCCTGGCTATTTATTTTTACACTGACTGGCGTAACTGCATTAGCTCTTGTATTACCTGATGTAATAATTGGAGGTAAGCTCAGTGTTAGAGCTAGATATGTGATGCCATGTTATGTAGGCATTCAGTTAGCTGTTGCTTACTTACTTGCGACTAAACTGATTTCTACTAGGTTGATAGCACGTAAGTTTTGGCAATTAGCCATGATCATAGTAATTTCCAGTGGATTACTATCTTGTCTTATTAGTTCTCAAGCTGAATCATGGTGGAATAAAGGTAGTATTACTAACCCTGAAATAGCTCGTATTATTAACAAAACAAACAAACCACTTCTGATTAGTAGCAATAATTCTTTAAATATCGGTGATTTAATGTCCCTAAGCCATTTGCTCAGTCCAAAAGTGCAAATGCAGTTACTAATTGAGCCAAATATACCCAATATTCCGGCTGGTTTTAGTGATATATTTTTGTATAATCCATCTAAAGAATTAAAATCTGGAATTGAGCAAAACTATCGGCTAACTACGGCCTACAAAAAAGGCAGGCTGTGGCGACTACATAAGTCCAGTATTTAACTAATGAAATAGTATGAATCTACAAATAGAGTATTCTGCTCAAAAAACAAAACAAAATAAAATTAACAATTGGATGTTATGGGTAATATTAATCCATTGTCTAGGATTAATTATCCTCGGCTTATTAAATTATGAAAAAGCAGACGGAAGCCACGATTTAAATATATATTACAAATCTTCCCGGAATTTATTAGCAGGTATACTTCCTTATCGTGATTTTAAATTTGAGTATCCACCATTTTCTTTATTCGCTTTTGTATTACCCCGAATATTAACATTAGGACTACTGAACAATTATCATATATACGCTTTTTTATTTCTTTTAGAAAATGTCTTCTTTAGCACTATCATTTTATTATTAATATTTAAGTACAATCAATTACGTCATAGACCAACTAATAAAATATCAATAGTATTTTATGTATTATTTGTGATGATTATTGCTCGGTTTGTCACCTGGCATTATGATATATTTCCTACGCTTTTAACAGTTTTATCTTTACTAGCTGTCATATCTAATCGTCCTACATTAGCTGGTATTTCTTTAGGATTTGGTATTGCAGCTAAACTTTATCCAGTTGTTTTACTACCTATTTTTACTGCTTACTACTTTGCTCATAAATCCTATCGTGCCATCTTAAATTTATGGTTTGGAACACTTGGTGCAATTATTTTGAGTTTTATACCATTTGCCATTGCAACTGGTAACCAGCTATTTTCATTTTTTACTTATCACAAAGAAAGAGGTTTACAAATCGAATCATTACCAGCAGGTATAATGACACTGATTTCTAAATGGAGATTAATTGATATAAAAACAAAGGCGGCATATGGTTCAATAAATATCGTCTCTCATTTTGATAATTTGGTGCTGAATCTATTGCCTTGGCTCTTTATTGCTATCTATGCTTTATTAGTAGTTAATAGTGTGTATTGTTTTCGAGAAAAGTATGAAGAAAGCGAATCAGTTAGAATTACAACATTAGTTGCATATACTCTTCTTGCTTTGTTAGTATTCATTATCACTAATAAAGTCTTTTCTCCTCAATATATAGTGTGGATCATACCTTTTGCAGCACTTTTAAAACCACGCCAAGTATGTTTAATGCTAGCTATTTGTATCAGTACCTATCTCATGACTTCTTACGGGAATTTTAAATCCCTGGATTACATTAAAATTTTGTGGTTGAATCTGAGAAATATTTTAGTAGTGGGATTAAGTATTTGGGTATTTTTAGACTATTTACCTAAGCGATTTCAGTCTAAGCTGAGGTAAAATTAAGTTTTGTAAAACCAAAATTATGTAGATTTCAAGTTTTTCAAGAGCGTGTATAAAGCTTGAGTGTAAATTTATCTAAAGACATTGTGCCTGAAATATCTTGAGTATTCTTTAGCTGAAACTGGGTTAATAAAATTTGCTGAATTATTTGATTTTCTCTGTTTATTTCCGCCTCTGTTTTCAAACGCGACCATAAGGGATCACTACTATTAAGCCAGAGAACACGAGGATATTTTCCAGCTTCATTCTTCAAGACTTTTTCTAAAGAAGTTGCCAGATTCGCAGGCTTTTCAGCTAGCAGCATTACGTTAGCTTGGGGAGGAATATAGTAAGCCAAACGCATAACATGACCCCAAGCTTTGGAATTCATAGCAATTAAGGTTGGCTGATTTGCATCTTGTAAAATCAAATCTGCAACTCTATGGAAAACTGAGCGATACCGTAGACTAAAATCACCGATACTAATGGTGAGATACAAAAATAATAAACTAGCCGCTATCAGTGTACGCCACTGACTAGGTACACCTCGTTCTACCCACAAAACTAGCAATAATAAACAGCCAGGTAGAATAATAATCATAGTCCTTCC
Organism: Nostoc sp. NIES-4103; assembly: GCF_002368335.1. Classification (GTDB taxonomy): domain Bacteria; phylum Cyanobacteriota; class Cyanobacteriia; order Cyanobacteriales; family Nostocaceae; genus Amazonocrinis. The sequence goes on from NZ_AP018288.1 coordinate 7,417,455, forward strand.
CCAGCCAAATCCCACTGTAAACTTTTGAGCTACAATGTCTACTCCTAAAGCTAGTAACAGCGGTAAAAGCCCTAATATTGACGCTACAGTTAAGTTTGTTTTTTCACCACATTTCCAAAGGCTGATGCTAGAGGCTAAAAACAGCAAAATTACTAAGCTACCAGCTATAGCTACACTCATCGGTGCTAGACTCGATACCCAGTCTCCCACAAGCAAGTTAGTACCCAAAGTTTGAGCAACATCTTGCAAATGTTGTAACCATACAGAACTAACTTCTTTCACAGCATTAAAACGTTTTAAATCAGCATTTCTAAGTTGCTTGAGAGTACCCCATAACACCCAAGGAATAGTTAATAAAACTCCAGCCCCTAAACGTAAACCGTGCTGCCACCAATGCTTTCGATCAAGGTACAATACCAATACCGCTAAAGTAATCAACCAATAAGCATATAAGTAAAAAGTCAGTATACCAGCTGCAACTGAGCCAATTAAAAGGCCATTCCATAGTAATTGACTGCGGCGATTTTGAGGAATTTGAGTATCTTTTTGATAAATTAAATGTAGCAAAGCCCATGCACTTAGTGTTGCCCATAAAACTAAGGGTGCATACATCCGAACATTCAGAGAATGAAATAAATAAAACGGATTCATTCCCAGTAGTGCAGCTAGAAAGAGTCCTCCTCTATGTCCTAAGAAAACTCTACCTAAACCATAAGCACTACCCATAGCAGCAATACTCAAAAATGTATTGAGGCTACGCATAGCTGCTTCACTATTGCCGAAAAGACGCAACCATAAATGTTGACTCAAAAAAAATAATGGTGGATGAGGTTCTCCTCCTAACAAGCTTTTAAGTAAGCTACTAACAGTTAAAATAAAATCGCGTATACCTGTCTCAACAGATATGCTCAACAATGATGTATACTCTGCTAATACTACAGGTGTATCTTTGGGGCTATTGTAGGCACTATTTTTGCCAGTAGAAATTAGTAAAGATAAAACTTCGTCGTACCAAAATTCTCTACTTCCTAGATTGAGAATTCGTAATAAAACAGCTAGTGCGATCGCACTCAGCAGTAACCACTCTAAAGAAAATCGCCCAAAGAGTTTAGGGCTTGCAAAGTCTTTATTCATAATAGAAAAATTTATAATTCTTCAACAGTCATGGCGTTAGCGTAGCAAAACAGCTTAATTTCAAAAATTAAGCTGACTTATTCGATAGATATTGTTTTGTGACCCAGTTGTAACATAACTCGACAAAAATGCCTAGAGTACAAGTAATCATGATTACTATAGCTAAACGCAACCAGTAAAATGAAATTACAGTATTTAGAACAGTCCAAAGCCCTACAAAGATATTCATGTGTGTGAGAAAAATTCCATAAGAGTAATTCCCTAACACATCTAGCCATTTTTTCGGGATTGTCAGTATGGTCATAATTTGAAAAACAAGACAAAATTCTCCAACACCTATCAGTGCATCTGCTGGAACCCTCAAAATTGACCACATTTCAGATGATGACCAGTGACAAGCTAAGCCTAAAATCAATAAAAAAATGTGCAAACCCAACCAACGGCGCTCGAATAATAAGTTTTGAATCAGCAAATAAAAATTTGAATTTTTTTTAATATTTACCAAGTTTAAATTCTGCGATTTGAGCAGAGCGATCGCTAGTACTATCCCAAAGACAAATTCAAATAAACGTGATGGAAACAAAGCTCCTCTAAGAAGGATATCAGTTGTTAAGGTATCTAATGGTAAAAAGACAATCAATAATCGATATCCTAAAGAAAATAAAAGAGTAGCAACAAGTAATTTTGACCATCCCCAACGTTTACCAAACCAGATTAATAAAGGAAAAACTAGGTAAAGCTGAATAGAAAGACCAACATACCACCAAGCACCATTGAGAAAAAAGTAATATTTAGAAATCACGTTCCGCAAAGTTGTCAAACTGGCAAGAATAGCTGCCCATACTGCGATTCCTCCTTGTGCAAATATTTCTTGTCCATAAGGAACATAATCAGGCTTAATCAAAACCAACCCTAAAGCTAATAAGTTAGCCAACCAGTATAAAGGTAACAAACGTAAAGCTCTCCGCTGCCAAAACAATATCACATCAGAAGAGGTAGGTTTTTGTTTAGATACCTGATATCGTTGCCACCAAGATGCAGCTAATCCAAAACCACTAGCTATCAAAAAAAAATGAACTCCTTGCTCTCCTATCAGACATAAAGTAGACAGTAAACTCTCTACTAAACTTTTGAATCCATATTTCTGAGATGCTGCTAATATTTGAGAAAATGATGACGAGCCTTTGCTATATTGCCAAAGATGGTAAGTAACCACCATTAATATAGCCAAACCCTTAATTGTAGGTAGCATGTGGCTGAGGCGGTTATAGTTTTCCGCAAAAGGCATGGGGTTGGTTTTAGCAAAACTTATTGGCATAAATGCATAAATACAGTTACAAATGACGAAATTAAATTAATACAAATTTTGTGGGAGGTTGCACTTGATTTCCCCACAAACTTCAGCCTGGACAGTATTTGTAAGGGCTATTGCCATTGTCAAAAGCCTTACATACCATAATTTACCTGAATTTACTTGAATTTACCTGAATCAAAATTATTTTTTATACTTTTCAATTGGACGAAACTATGTAACTTTTGCTATAGCCACGTCACATATTTATTACCACCAGAAAGAAAAGCTAGGAAATAGATATAGTAAGGATTTTGACAATTAAGGTTAAGTATTAAGAAGCACAGAGCAAGAGTAAAATCAACTTATTGCCAAAATGTAAAAAGTAACCTGGTTATAACTAGTGCCCTGTGAAGCTTAAAACTGTTGATGCTATTCTCGACCGTGCCCTAATCGGGTGTGATGTATCCCCCGAAGAGGGAGTATTTTTGTTAAAGCAAACTGACCCCAAGGCGATCGCAGCTATTCAAATCACTGCTGACAAACTCCGCCACGCTCAAGCAGGTGATACCGTCACATACATCATTAACCGAAATATTAACTTTACTAATATTTGTGAGCAGCATTGTAGTTTTTGTGCTTTCCGTCGGGATGATGGGGATACGGGCGCTTACTGGTTAGATTGGACGCAAATTTTAGAAAAGTCCCAAGATGCAGTAAAACGTGGTGCAACAGAAATCTGTATGCAGGGAGGATTGAATCCACAAGCGCAGATCAATGGCAAATCTTTGCCTTATTACCTGAAATTGGTAGAAACCATCAAGCAGGAATTTCCCCAAATACACCTACACGCTTTCTCTCCCCAAGAAGTTCAATTTATCGCCAGAGTTGATGGACTTGAGTATGTTGATGTGATAGCTGCTTTGCGGGATGCTGGTGTTGGTTCAATGCCAGGAACCGCTGCTGAGGTGTTGGATGATGAGGTGCGACGGGTGTTGTGTCCAGAAAAGATTAATACAGCCACTTGGCTAGAAATTATCAGCACATCTCACAGATTAGGTTTACACACCACCAGCACCATGTTATCTGGACATATTGAAACGCCAGAACAACAAATTGGGCATTTAGAAAAATTGCGATCGCTCCAAAAAACTGCCATCAATCAAGGATATCCAGCGCGTATCACTGAGTTTATTTTATTACCGTTTGTGGGACAAGAAGCGCCTAAATCCTTACGCCGTCGAGTCGGACGCGATCAACCGATTTTAGCTGATGCACTGCTATTAGGGGCTGTGGCACGGATTTATTTGGGAAATTGGATTCCTAACCATCAGCCAAGTTGGGTAAAGTTGGGGCTAGCTGGGGCCACAGAAGCTTTAACTTGGGGTTGCAATGATATTGGTGGCACATTAATGGAAGAACATATCACCACAATGGCAGGTGCTTTAGGTGGTACTTGTATGGAAGTCGAAACCTTACAAGCTGCGATCGCTTCTTTAGGACGCCCCTATCAACAACGCGATACTCTTTATCAAAAAGTTGGGAGTTAGGAGTTAGGAGTTAGGAGTTAGGAGTTAGGAGTTAGAAGTTTTTAATTCTTTACTTAGCACTCAACACTCAGTACTCAGCACACAGCACTCTTATGATCCCCAAGACCCCAATCCAGGATAGGATGGACGTTGATTTACGTATAGTTTCAGATGATGCATATGAAACGCTATTGGTCGCGTCTGCTTGCTTTAGTTTTAGTTGTAACTATTGGTTTAATGGGTTGTTCTAGCCCCGACAGTCTGACGGGAGATTATCGCCAAGATACCTTGGCTGTAGTCAATATCATGAAACAAGCCCTACAGTTAACAGAAGATTCACCCAACAGAGCAGCAATTCAAGCAGAAGCGCGTCAAAAAATTAATGATTTTTCAGCTCGCTACCAAAGAGCAAACTCTGTTTCCGGTCTTAGTTCTTTTACAACTATGCGAACAGCCCTCAACTCTTTAGCAGGACATTACAGTTCTTACCCAAATCGACCCATACCACAAAAACTCAAAACTCGCCTAGAGCAAGAGTTACAGCAGGTAGAGTCTGCACTCAGGCGTGGTGCTTAACTATCCACTACCCTATATTCCAACATCATGAGTCCAAAGTTTTGATTTTGGACTCATAATTAATACCGCTTCGGGTAATTAGTAAACCGTAATTAGTAAACCGTAAAGGGTTTAAAGAAATGGTTGACTTATTTACCCTGTAATGCAGTTGTATTTTTACTCGGTACTCAGCACTGATTTGTTAATTTTAGTTAAATCCAAGTTTTAAATTTCAAATGTAGAATTTTCACTTTGATAGATGACTGTGGACACAACGCCATTGTAATAAGCAACAAAATAAGCAGCTGTTGTATTCGTGGGATATTGCGCCAGTATTTTGCATAACTTAATTTAATAAAAAATCAGGCAACAGCAATAGGGGTTTAGGAGTCTTGAAAAAGTAGGCTTCAAAACCCTTATTTATGATGTATAACATTTGATACATGTCATCCCCAGTTATCTGATATCGGCTTGCAATCAAAGATAGTAAATGAGCGTGAGTTCGACAAGTACTGTTTTGACCTCTCCCCCGGCCCCTCTCCTACAAGGAGAGGGGAGTAAAACCCCTATTTTTTCGTTCCTCCTCCCTCTCCTACAAGGAGAGGGAGGACGGGAGGGAGAGGTTTATCTAACTCACGTTAAATGAGCATGGAAAACAGGGGAATAGGGAAACAGGGGAGCAAATCTTTCTACCTCATCTCCCTCATGTCTAAATGCTACTTCTGTTGGCAACTGATTATGAATTGTGGTTGATGATTGATTTGTCCTTCTACTTTTAGGTATGTCTAACCGTCCCTTGAATCTTGCAAGACCAATGTTATTTTGGCAACGCTTGTTTGCTGCCGTTTTCAGCAGTATTCTCTTGATTCCCAACGTTGGGAGTCGGTCAGCCGAGGCGCAGATAACACAGTACTGCCAATTATCAACAGCGGCAACGCGAACAAAAGAAAACCTACGTTTGTCAGCCCTAAAAGGTGATAAAGATGCTCAGAGTCGCTACCAGCAGTTATTGAAAAAACACGCACAGCAATTACAAGAATGCCGTAATCGTACTTGGCCACAAGTCCAAGCTCTTTGGTTACGCTTGTATCCCTGTGACATTAAGCCAGGGTCGCTCGATCAAATTATGGATCGGATTGTCAACCGTGGCTATAACCAAGTTTATGTAGAAGTTTTCTATGATGGGCAGGTACTATTACCAGCCGCAGCCAACCCAACGGTTTGGCCTTCTGTGATTCGCACCCAAGGAACAGAAAAAGTTGATTTACTTTCTCTAGCGATTCAAAAAGGGCGGCAACGTGGCTTAAAAGTTTATGCTTGGATGTATACCATAAACTTCGGCTATACTTACGCCCAACGTCCAGATAGAGAAGCGGCGATCGCTCGCAATGGTAAAGGTCAAACAAGCTTATATGTAGTAGATAACGGCTCTCAAGTATTTATTGACCCCTACAACGAGCAAGCTAAACGCGACTACTTTCGCATGGTACAAGAAGTAGTGCGCCGTCGCCCCGATGGAATACTATTTGACTATATCCGCTATCCCAGGCAAGCAGGAACTGATTCACTCGCCACCAAAGTCACCGATTTATGGCTATATAGTCCAGCCACCCAAGAAGCTTTATTTCGACGCGCACAGAATTATAAAGGATTGGAGTTAATTCGGCGTTTTTTGAGTAAGGGATATATCACCGCAGGAGATATCAGTGAAGTGGGTAAACTTTATCCTCAAGAAGGTGAACCCATGTGGCAAGGTCGCATCCCACCCCCAGCCTCAAAATCAATCCTTTCTCCTAGCGACAGACAAGCACTTTTGCAAACAGAGTTGTGGCAACTTTCAGTTGCCCATGCCATGCAAGGTATTTTGGATTTTGTCGCCTTAGCCAGTTACCCAGCACAGCAAGTAGGAATCCCTTCTGGGGTGGTATTTTTCCCTGATGGCAACCAAACTGTAGGTCGAGGGTATGATTCTCGCTTGCAGCCTTGGGATAGGTTCCCTAGTTCTTTACAGTGGCATCCTATGTCTTATGCAACTTGCGGTAATGTTAATTGTATAGTGCCGCAAGTGCGACGGGTTGTGAGTGTCGCCAAACAAGGTACACAAGTGATTCCAGCTTTAGCTGGTAACTGGGGACAATCGGTGAGTAATCGTCCACCACTAGAAGTACAAATGCAAGCACTTCGTCAACTTGCCCCTCAACTTAAGGGAGTCAGCCATTTTGCCTATTCTTGGCAATATCCTCAAAATGATAGCGATCGCAAATTCTGTCGCGTCCGCTAATCATTGACAGTAGATAAACAGGGGATTCAGAAGTAAATTTTATCAAGAAAGAATTCAGGAGTCAGGAGCCAGAATTCAGGCGCGAATTCTGTGCGAAGCCGCGGATGGATAAATGGGTTTAAGACCCCCACCAAATTGAAAATTTGATGGTCTTCAATCAGTCGCGGGTCTGAATCCCCGACTGATTTATTCTGACTCCTGAATTCTGACACCGCTGAATTCTTCTTCAATCTGTAATTTCCCTGCTATTTTTGAATTTACGCATTGATAGAGAAGCCAAAATAGCAAATATGATTTTTAAGGTTTATATGGCAAAGTGCTATGAAGATGGCTATTTTAAAGATAGAGGATAATTTTGAAGAGGTAGAGGGATGGCTTACAGTGATTTCAGCCTTGCAAAAGTTAAAAATGATTTTACCTTAACTTTAGATGAAAGCCACAATCTCTTTGCTGATACCAAACCAGTATTACCATCTGCAACTTTAAAAACTCTTCTTAGTGATTATATTCCCTTGGCCACATCTATTTCTACCGAAAAAGCTAGGTCTGAGTTTTTAATTGCACCAATTTTAGCCGAAGTTAGACGATTATTAAATAATCAAATTTCTCTGTTTTCGGGTAATGAGTTTAATGTTGATATTCAAAGAGGCTTACAAGGGTTTTGTGATTATATTATTAGCGGCTCTAAAGAGCAATTATATATTACTGCTCCCGTAACTATTATATTTGAAGCTAAAAAAGAAGATATTATTGGTGGTCTTGGTCAATGTGTGGCGGCGATGGTTGCGGCACAATTGTTTAATCAAAACAAAGGTAATAAAGTTGAGCGCATTTATGGTTCTGTGACTACTGGAACTAACTGGAAGTTTTTATTTTTAGAAGGCACAATTGTTTATATTGATGAGATTGAATACTATATTAAAGAAGTTGATAAGATTTTAGGGATTTTGCTGCAACCTTTCCAACCTGTTTTAATTGCTGTTTAATTATAAAAGACAAGAATTCACAGGCTTAGTCGTTAATAAAGCATCGACAATAGACCTGTTGCAAAAGTCATTCTTGGCGTTCTTTTCTTAGCGTCTTTGCGACAATAGCAGCAAAAGGGTTCGTGTCTATTAATTCTTCTTCCATCGCCCAATTACAGCAAGCTTTGAACTGAGTTAGATAACGTTTGGCAGCATCTGGAGTTAAATTTGCTATGAGATAATCTCGAATAGCGGATACTTCATCTAGCGATCGCGTGGGTAACTTAGCAATGTGATTCCGATGCTTGGTAAAGTCTTTGGCATAGGTACTAGGGCTAATTTGCGGTTTTTTAAACTCGCTATACCTGTCCCAAAGTTGGTCTAACTGAGGTTGAGGCTTCTTCTTTATGGGTGTAATGGGTGTAATCGTACTTAGCGCAGATTGAGGTTGGTACTTTTCTAGAGTTAAGTCCAATCGTTCACAGAGTATATCTTTCTTAATCTCAGATGCCTTAAGTTCAGCCAATTTTCGGTTATTTGGGGTATCTGCTAAACCAGTAGAGATGTAATAACGCTTGCCTCTATATCTAAACCGCAAGTGCTACTGATCGTTAGAGTTAATGATCGAGACAGAACCCTTAGATGCCCACCCTGTAGGAGTTTTGGGGAACATAACTTTATAAGGTGTAATTACTCCTCTGCTCTATCGCTTTTACACCCAATTTACACCCATTTGTTGTCTAAAGGTATCCAAAAATGTCTAAAAGCCCTTTCCAATTTAACGTGAGTTCGATGAACCTCTCCCCAACCCCTCTCCGACACAGAGAGGGGCTTTAACATCTTAGGTAAAGAACGAAAAATCAAGCTTCTTAAGCCTCTCTCCTGAAAGGAGAGAGGTTTGGAGAGGGGTCTTTTAAATCTGTCGAACTCACGTAAATTTAGAACATTTGTTCTATCAAATCGGGATTTATAAAGTAAAAACCCTTGCAAACTAATGGTTTGCAAGGGTTTTAATTAAGTGCCAGGAACCAGACTTGAACTGGTGACACGAGGATTTTCAGTCCTCTGCTCTACCGACTGAGCTATCCCGGCTGGGCTTTTTTCTTTGCCACGATTACTTAATGTAGCAAAGATATAAGGGTTTGGCAAGAGCTTGCATAAAAAAAATTTTATGTCGTTTTCAACCCCAACTTCACCCACATGAAAACAGCTATAAATATGAGAAACTGAACAAGAACAATACTAGGGCCAGAAGCTAGGTTAAAAATACCCGAAACCATTATGCCAGCAAGGCTGGTAGTAAAACCAAATATCACCGACATGATGAGAAAGCGGCTAAAGTGGTGACTCATCAGTTTGGCTGTAGAGGCGGGAATCACCAAAAATGCATTCACCAGTAAAACACCGACAGCTTTAATTGCTACGGCAACGGCTAGTGAAAGCAAGACCACAAACCCATAGCGATACAATTGAACGGGAATGCCTTGAACTTGTGCCACGTCGGGGTTAAGGGTCAACAAAATCTGCTGGCGTAGGGTTGATAGTAAGAATATGCTGCCGCCAAGAAGCACGAGCAGGGTCAAAATTAAATCTGTAGAATCAATAGCGAGAATATCGCCAAACAAGACTCTCATCAAATTACCGCGATAACCTTTGATGAGGCTGGTAAGAATCATACCAATTGCCAATGCCCCCGATAGCACTATACTCAGAACGCTATCGCTAGCTAAATCTGTTTTATCGATAAAGTAAAGAACAACAACACCAAACACTAAGGTAAAAGGTAACAGCATCCAAGTAGGATTTAACTGTAGTAACACGCCTAATGCTACGCCTACTAACGCTGCATGACCTACAGCATGGCTGAAAAACGATAGCTGGCGCAACGTTACGAAACTGCCAAGTAAGCCCCCAAGTATTCCCATTAATACAGCACCTGCGATCGCACGCTGCATATATGGGAATTGCAACAAATTCACCAAGTCATTGCCATTAATAACGGCTAGTCCAGATATTTGGCAATCAAAATATAAATACATACGTCACTTTGTACACATAATACCAATAAGACTTACGCAAAAAATCTCTCAAACTCTCATTTCTCCGTGTCCTCTGTGTCTCTGTGGTTCGTTTTTCCATGACCCATTGCGTAAGTCCTGACCAATTCATAATTTGCAATTGGTATTATGAATTTTGAATTAAAAGCTCTACACCCAATCAAAGAGTTATAAATTTTTAACTCCTAACTCCTAACTCCTAACTCCTAACTCCTAACTCAATTATGGTGATGCTGGTAACGACTAAAGCTTGGCCCGTAGGTTGCTAAGAGGTTTTGGGGTGAAAGAGCAATTTCTGGCTGACCAGTACAAACAACAGTTTGATTGAGGCAAAGAACGCGATCGCAATGGCGGCTTACCATATCAATATCATGGGAAACCTGTAGCACTGTCCAACCTTCTTCCCGCTTTAATTCATTTAGTAAAGTATAAAAATCTGCTGTACCTTGGACATCTACCCCAGCAAAGGCTTCATCTAATATCAAAAGTTTTCGAGGCATCACCAAACAATAAGCTAGTAACACCCGTTTAAGTTGACCACCGCTAAGAGAACCAATAGCTTGATGTCGCAGATGATAAGCATCTGTTCGCTGTAAAGCTTCTACTACTGCTGCTGATTTTTCTCGATCTTGTCTCCACAGTTTTTGAAAAAATGAATTTCCTCTTTTGTCTGCAAGCGTCCATCCCAGTCCTACTAATTCACTGACAGAAAGAGGAAAGCTGCGGTCAAAAATAAAATTTTGTGGCATGTAACCTAAGAAATGACGCAAATTTTCCAGCCTGGAAATTGGACGACCAAATATTTCAATCTTGCCAGTAATACGCGGAATCAGTTCTAAAACCGCTTTTACTAAAGTACTTTTACCAGCACCGTTAGGCCCAACTATTGCTGTATCTGTCCCAGGCAACAATTCAAAGGAGACATCCCGAACAGCTAGGTAACTGCCTTGATATACAGTTAATCCCTCTACTTTTAAAATAGGAATTTCAGCAGTCATTTGTTATTTTTTATTTGTTATTTGTCATTTGTCATTTGTCATTTGTCATTTGTTAAGAAGGAGGATAATTATTAACTCCTAACTCCTAACTCCTAACTCATTTACACGCAGTTTCTAGAGTTTCTAAGTTAGCTTTCATGGCTTTGAAATAATACTGCGGATCTGTCTGACCGGCTTCTAAAGAATCTAGAGTACGCAAAGTTAATTTCAAGTCTTTGGAAAGGCTAGCCAGTAATTTGTTATCTACCCCTGCTTCGCTAAATAAAGCTTTCACTTTATACTTTTTTACTACATTGACTGTATTTTGCACATCTTGTGGTGAAAGTTGGTCTTCAGGAATTTCCACCACAGCAACTTGTTGAAGTTTATAGCGTTGAGCTAAGTATGGAAAAGCATCATGAAAGGTAACAAAGGTACAGTTAGGAGTTTTCTGCAAAGTTTGTTGAAATTCACTGTTTAAACTATCTAATTGCTGAATATAAGCTGCTGCATTCGCTTCATAAGTAGCTTGATTTTTTGGATCGGCAGCAATTAAACCATCCCGAATATTTGTTACCTGCTGTTTTGCCAAAACTGGATCTAACCAAACGTGAGGATTACCTTCGGCGTGTTCGTGGTCGTGGTCTTTTTCTTCTTTAGTGGTTTCTTCAACTGGTGAAATTTCATTTAAAGGTTTGATGCCTTTACTGGCATCAATTTCAGTCAATTTAGGATTTTGGGCATTTTTTATGGTGTCTTTGAGAAATCCCTCTAAACCTAAACCATTTTTGACCAGTACATTGGCAGTGGCGATCGCTTTTACGTTGTCCGGTGTAGCCTGATAATCATGTACTTCCGTACTTGGTGGCACTAATAGTTTTACATCTGCTACATCCCCAGCTACGGCCTTAGTAAACAAATAAATCGGTAAAAATGTTGTCACCACTTTAGTTTTTTCTGACTGCGTTAATGGAGTAGATGCTGCCTCCTGAACTGACGGTAACTGCTGAGCATTTGTCCCCTGATTTGTGTTTGATTGATTACAACCACTAGCTGTTGACAATATCAGTAAAGCTATTACCGACAGGATGCCTTGTCTACCTAGTTTACGCCCTATGTGAGTCGGAATCACCTTGTTTTCCCCTCCAAAAGCATACTTGCTCTGCTTTCATTAAAGTTTTTGTTGACAACTAAACTTATTGTACACTGCCAAGTATAATAATTCTCATTCTCATGCAAAACAATTCATATTACTAGCTGTGTCAAAAATCACCATGAAGTTTTTTGCTGTGTTGTTTGCTGCCTATTTTGGTTTGATGAATGATAATTTCTTGACTTTTAGTGTTAAAAAGATAGCTATCTACTGATAATATTTTGAGAATACTTATCAACAAAATCTGCTTTGATAAAAGTGCCGTAAAGGTGTAACCAACGGTAAGTAAGTGTGAGGAAAAAATGCAAAAGTTATGGAAATATTTGCTGGTAAGCCCAGTAGTTTGCAGTACTCTGATATTTGCTGGTAGTGCATTTCCCCAAGAAACACCAGCCACATCACAAACAAGACAAACAAGTCAACCGCTATTGATAGCAAGTCCAGAAAATAAAGCTGAGAATTTGTATCAAAATCAAGTAATGGCACAAATTACCTCAGTATCTCAATTATCTGATGTACAACCTACAGATTGGGCTTTTGTCGCCTTACAATCACTAGTAGAACGTTACGGTTGTATTGCAGGTTATCCAGATAACACTTATCGAGGTAATCGCCCACTGACACGCTATGAATTCGCTGCTGGTTTGAATGCTTGTCTAGATCGGGTGAATGAACTGATTGCCACAGCTACTAGCGAACTTGTAACTAAAGAAGATTTAGCCAAACTACAAAAGCTACAAGAAGAATTTTCAGCCGAACTGGCGACATTACGGGGTCGAGTGGATGCCTTAGAAACACGCACAGCTGAGTTGGAAGCAAATCAATTCTCAACTACAACCAAACTACAAGGGCAAGTAGTAGCAGTCGTCAGCGATGTTTTCTCAGAAGGTAGTGTTGACGGTGCAGAAATTACCGACAAGAATACAAATCTTGGGGCACGGGCACGCGTTGAATTTGTGACTAGCTTCACAGGGCAAGATACACTTTTTACCAGGATTCAAACGAATAATATTCTTAGCCCTGACATTGGTACACCAGAGGGTAACTTATTCTTTGCTGGTGAAGATGGTACTAACGATGCTTTCATAGATGCATTATTCTATGCATTTCCCCTTGGCAAACAGACTGAGGTGAAACTAATTGCCAACGGAGGTGCAGCAGATGACCTGACCAATACTGTTAATCTCTTTGATGGTGATGGCGCTTTTGGTGCTTTGTCCACCTTTGGTACACGCAACCCAATTTATAATCAAATAGGTGGCGCAGGGTTGGGAATCACTCACGAATTTAGTGATAAACTAGCACTCAGCTTGGGGTATTTGAGTGGTACAGCCAATGACCCATCTCCCAAGAATGGTTTGTTTGATGGTGGTTATGGTGCTTTAGCACAGCTGAGTGTTAAACCAAGCGATCGCATTACTATTGGTTTAACTTATATCAATTCCTACAAACAACCACTACTTACGGGTAGTAATGCTGCAACATTTGCAAATTTAGCAAGTTCGCAAGGTTTAGAATATGTGGCATTTTCCAGCAATTCTTATGGTATCCAAGCATCTTTTAGCATCAGTGATCAATTTGTCTTAGGCGGTTGGGCTGGATACACTACCAGCCGTACCTTGAGTGGAAACCGTGGAGATGTTGACATTTGGAATTATGCAGTCACTCTCGGCTTCCCCGACCTTGGTAAAAAAGGTAACTTAGCTGGTATTATCGCTGGTGTAGAGCCGAGAGTGACAAGTTCTAGTGTCGCCGGATTAGCTGAAGATGATGATACTTCATACCATGTTGAGGCGTTCTACCAATACAAAGTAAGTGAAAATATCACCATCACCCCAGGAGTTATCTGGCTAACATCCCCAGATCATAACGATAACAACGATGATGTTGTGATTGGTGCTTTAAGAACCACATTCAGTTTCTAATTTTTTCAGCAAAACTAGTCGCTGTAGTGGCAATTCATGCATTGCCACTACACGAATAAAGCCCAACGTTACACAGAATTAGCATCACAAGAAAACGCGAAATTTTTCTTCCCGTCTTTTGCTGCTTAATAACAAAGTAAAAACCCAGCATCCTAGCTGGGTTAGACATTTGAAAACAACATTTTAAATCTTTTATAGTGTCTAAACAAATGCTGTTAAGCCATCTTTGATTTACGCTTTGTCAATGACCTTGCACTCAAAGCACCAAAAGCTAGTAAACCCAACATAGAACCTGGTTCAGGAACACTAGCTAATCTATAGGTGTGGTTATCACTTTCAAACGCAAGACCAGTCGTTCTCAAAACTACCTTGTCAAAGGTTTCTCCTGAATCAGCTAATAAATTAACGAAAACATTGTCTGCATTGCTAGTCCAGCTACCAGTAGCTTTAGCACCTGGCACATCTGCGCCACTGAATGTTTTCAATAAAGTACTGCCATTATAGACATCTAGATAGTTATATGGGTCTACTGACCCCCAGTACAAGCCAAAGTAATTAATAGCCTTAGCAAAGGTAAGAGTCACAGAACCAGTTGCGCCTGGAACTTTAGAACCTACTGGGGCAATCGTCAGATATTTACTAGTATCACCAAAGGGAGCAGCATACTGATTTGTTTTACTACCTTGGACAATTCCGTTGGTTGCAGAATAAGTCACAAACCCGTTTGGATCAATTGCTTTGCCTGAATTAAAGTCAACAACTAAAGATCCTGGAATAGTAGATTGTGAACCTTGTCCTGCTACAGGTGCGCTACCTCCTTTTGTTAAAGTAACAGCGCCAGCTGGGTTAGCACCCATGAAAACAACTGCTGTTCCGACCAAGGCTAATGACAGTTTTTGCAATATAGACATTGATTTATTTTGTGAATTTTTACTACCTATAGCCTGGCATGTCAGGTTGCCATTTGTGTAGTCTTACAACATTTTTTTTACAAAAAAAACTTATTTGAGTATCTAAGTTGTAATATGAACGAAATTCAATCCAGATAAAAGCTTAAAAGATATTTTTTCAAATTTAGTCTCAGTAATTATGCTAATAAATCTATGTAAATAACAATAAATTATTACTATTGACTTGCAGTTTTTGAGTAAAATCTCTATTCTTCAAGCTCATGAGAAATATAAACAAGAAAATCCATAGTGGATTTTACAGAGCTTAAAAACTAAGTCGTGGAAATTACTGAATGATTATTGTAAAATTAGTATTATTGACAAGCCAATCAATAGAGTAAAAGTTTACAGAATAAAAAAAACCAGCCTCCCACGGCTGGTATGAAAGATATTTTTTCGCGTTGTCTTCTCAAAAGAGTTAAAACCCAATTGCGCGTTCCCAAAATGCAACGGGCAACTTTTCTTAACAATATTGTAACAGCCAACACAGTTTTTTCGTAAAAATTTACCAAAAAAAGATGTAGCCGTAGAAAATTAGCTTCTATCTTTCAGAATATTTCAAAAATGTCAAGGGATAGAGGGGATGCGGGGATGGGGTAATAGGGAGATGGGGAGATAATTCTTTACTCCTGTCTCCTGCCTCCTGACAACTGACGATTGACTACTGACCATTAACAACTGACTGCGGTTGTCCCCACAAGATTCGCTCTTGCTTGTAAATGGCAATTCCTGGTTTAGCTCCTTTTGGTTTATACACATGTTTTGGTTGAGTGTACACTACTGGTACTTGGTCACTTTGACGAGCGCGACTGTAATAGGCGGTCAAATTAGCAACAAATTGTAAATCAGTTGCTTCCGGGACAGCACCAGGTTCTAAACGTAGGAGTACATGGCTTCCGGGAATTTCTTGAGCGTGGAACCACAGGTCATAATCCCCAGCTACACGAAATGTTAATTGGTCATTCTGGCGATTGTTACGACCAATTAAGACTTGAAAGCCATTAGGGGTGCGGTAATCATAAAAATTGGTGCTAGCAGTTTCGCTTGTACTGCGATTGCGATATTCTGGGTCGTCTAAATACTTTTGTCCAATTAGCTCATCGCGGATTTCTTCAAGAGCCTGTAAATCTTCTACTGTTTGGTAATGATCTATCTGAGCGATCGCAGCTTCCACTTGCTCTAAATAGTCAATTTCTGCCTCTACTTCCAACAGTAGGGGTTCAACAGCAGTCCGAGCGCGTTTAAGTTTTTGGTGCTGTTTGTAAAGGCTTTGGGCATTTTGTACAGCATTTTTATCTGGCTGAAGAGCGATCGCTATTGGCTTGCCTGTTTCAAAATCAGGAAGGATAATTTCTTTCATCCCAGGTTTCCAATTTTGCAGATGAGCCATCAACAAATCGGCTTTTTGCCGATATTCATCTGCTTGATCTGATTGCTGTAAACGATCCGTAAAGGTCTGAGCTTTATTGCGTAATTTTACTAGGATATTATTCAGCTTCTGACTCAGCTGATGACGCAATTGAGAAAATACCTGTTGATTGAGCTGGTCATTATAATATCTGTTAAGTAACACTTGGATATCTGGTACTGGGGCAACCGCACCCCAACCCATGACAGTGTATCCCTGTGTTGTCCAAGCAGGTTGAAACTTACTCAAATCCAAAGCTTGTAGCCATTGCTGCCATTTTTCAAACAGCCTTTGCCAGTCGTCAGGGTTGAGGGTATCGGTGCTGGTTTCTGGTGCTAAATTAGCCGCCAGCAGCATGGATTCTAGTAGTGCAGCACTTAAGCCACTATAACTTTTTAATAACTGACGCTTGATTGCTCCTGGTACCAAGCTGACTCTTTCTTGCCAGCGTTCAATAGATTCGCTCAAACTGGGGATAGGGCCAGTCAGTTTAGGTGGTGTTTCATAAGGTTGTCCGGTTTGGATGGGACGAACACTAGATTGTTGCTGACTAACTTGATGGGCAGCAGTGATAATCAGATTATCGGCATCGGTGAGGATGACGTTACTGTATTTACCCATGATTTCTATATATATATGATATAGAGCCTCTTCTTGAGGACGACGGGCAAATTGTAAATCAATCACGCGTTCCCACGGTGCGATCGCCTCAATTGCTACCAACGCCAAACCACCCAACTGGTGTATCAGTTGTTGGCTGAAGGTGAAAGTATCTGGTACGCGCGGCGGTGGTTCGCCAATGCAAATGCGTGCAGCTTGGGGATGCCAGGAAATCTCTAGCCAACCCCGTTGTTTCAGGGTACGTAATGCCACAGCAATAGTGTAGCGATCGCGCTGATAAACTTGCTCCAAGCGCGACGGTAGCCAGTTAGCGCGTAGTTCGCTACAAGCAGCTTTTAGGGTGGTAAAGTCAACAGGTTGCACAACAATTAGCCGTTGGCTCTCAAACGTCGATGCTCAGTATATGCTATCTTGTCTCGCTCAGCCTGACATCATATAAAAAACCATGTTTACATGGGGCATAAAAGATTGGGTATGGGGCATGAGGAAGAGTTACCAATGTCCCATGCCCTATGCCCAAAGCGGTGGTTAGCTTTCCTTCCGGCTCAGAAGGTAACAAAGTTTCCAGCCGCTTTTTATTAAATTTGTTGACTATCTACTTTTTTTGTTTTGAGAGCAGCTGCACCTGTCATACTAGCAACGAAGATAGCACCAAGGGTACTAGGTTCCGGTACAGACTTGGAAATACCTACTTTAATCTGAAAAGCGAGATTAGAACGAGCAGGTGCAGCGCCTACCCAGCTAAACGCTGTTTTACCAGTTAGTGTGAAGGGAGCAGAAATATTAGATAAACCAAGATAATCTACATCCGCAGTAGAATTTGTACTTGCTGATGCTAAATTTCCAATGTTTGTACCATTAAAAACTAAATCGGTCAAAGATACAGCGTTTTGAAGGTTATTCTTACTGCCTTTATTAGCAAAGGTGCGTAAATAAATGTTTGTTACAGGGTCGCTAAACTCTTGAGACGTTAATATTGTAGTCTGGTTATAATCGAACACTTTATAAGTGACCTTGCTGCCTGTGTATTCCAGGCTAAAATCCCAGACTTTTCCATTGCCCCAAACCAAATTACCTGAAGCTACAGGTGTACCATAAAATTTATTAATCCCTAGTTCTCGTTCTGCACTACTAGAACTATTATTGCCAATTCGACCTTCGGCAACAAATACCTCTTTAAAATATCCGTTATTTATCAGTGAGTTAAAATCTGCATCATCAAAATCTGTATCAGCATCTTGAGATGTCAAAGTGGTAAATATCACAGCTTTTGCTGGGTTTGGAGCTACAAATAACCCTAAGCTGACTAATCCTAAAATCAAAAATAACTTTCTATTATCTTTAAGGGTTTTGAAAAATAGCATTGTCTCTCCTGAAAGTGGATATTGTTAATTGTTAATTGTTGATGTTTGCAACAATTTATCCAAGTTTATTACCTAAACGCAAAAATACAGCACCTACACATCTGTCGATCTACCCTTTCTCTGTTACTGACATTCTCAGAAGGAGAGGTTGTTGTTCAAGGCGGAAGCAAAGCGTTTAAGTTAGATATAAATTTTGTGTTTTCAGTGTCTGTTCTTAGCCTATAACAAAGTCTGATATACTGTCGATGACTAAGGCTATTTTTTAATTGAAAATTTATATACAATAAGATTTTAAATTGGTAACTAGTTAAACTTAATGAAACTTAAAATTTGATAACTTCGCTTCAATGTGTTCCGCTCGCAATCACAAGGAATTGTTTAAGTTTTTTGAAGTTGACCTATTTGTAATGATTCTCTATGAAGATGCACTTCATATTTATAAAACGTAAAGGAAGTGTGAACAACAGAGAAATGGAAAAACCTTTACTTGCTATCAATTAAAATAGGGTAAAAAAAGAGGATAGACTAGCTCATATCTTTCACTTTCAGGTTGATACATTTAGCCAACCATGAGAAAAAGAGGAAGCAGAGAAAGCAAAGTAAGTTAACTGTATCGGGATTTGAGTGAAATAGTATTAAGTCTTTTCCTTTCAAACTTCCCCTTCCTTTTGTGCTTCTCTCCTCCCTCTTTCATTGCTTAAAAGGTTAGGAATTACGCAACTGACACACTGAATAAAGGTTAGGGTTGTCAAAAGTCCACAGTAAATAGTCAAAAATTAAGCTTTGTTGCACTATTGAACGCCCTCCGGGTGACGCTCGCAAGCTCGCTACCGCTCTTGAGTTCGGCAGTTCCTCATGGGGAGCAACTGCCGAACCCGCAAGGACTTCTGCCGAGATGGGGGACTGCTGAAAGGGTTCCCCGGCATAAAGCAAGTGGCGTGGAAACCCCCGCCTTTTGCGGACTGCCTCACCAGGAAAGTTCTCTTGTCGGGAAACCATGAGCGATTGCCGCGCATGGGGAGCCACTGCGGCCAAGAGGGGTCTCCCCAAGTGGAGCAAGTGGCGTGGGAACCCCCTCTTGGCCGCGTTGCCGACGCTCCTACGTCGCTACCGCTACGCTAACACCACACGACTGGCTCCTTTTAACAGCCTTAACTCAAAATTTATGACACTTACATAAGTCCTGAAGGTTAGTAGCTCATAGAGTGAGCAAAGCTGGTTGTTTGACGGGTTGTTCTAATAGCTTTGTGTAAAGTTCACCAAGTTGAGTTGCTACCCCATCCCAACTAAACTTGGTTTCTACGCGCTTTCTACCAGCTTGACCCAATTCATCGCGCCATTGTGGATTCTCCAGAATTCGGTCGATCGCAGTTGCAAAAGCAGCTACATCTTCGGGTGGCGCTAACAAACCTGTTACTTCAGGAACTACTGTAAACTGAAGTCCACCGACATTACTGGCTACTACTGGTGTGCCACTAGCCATCGCTTCAATGGCCACAAGACCAAAGGGTTCGTAGTGACTGGGTACAACGCAAACATCGGCTGCTGCGTAGTAAGTTGGCAAAATTTCGTGACTCAGACGACCGGGGAGGGTGGTAAGGTTATCCATCCCTAATTCCTGAATAATTCTCTCAATACGATCGCGCTCAATGCCATCGCTATTACCCGGTGTGCTACCACCACCTATAATTAGCTGGAGATTGTGAGAACCTCGTAATTTAGATTCATTGACAGCACGCACTAAAGTTTCTATTCCTTTACGTGGGTCAAAGCGTCCCACATACAATATAACTTTCGCTTCTTGTTCTATTCCCAATTCAAATCTGGCTGCTTCTCGGTTAATCGAACCAAAGCACCTAATATTCGTACCGCAGGGAATAATCTCGATATTGCCTTTGGCGGAAACGAGCGATCGCATGTGTTGCTTTTCTTGCGGACTCGTTGCCACAATTGTTTCTGCTGTTTCTAAGACCTCTGTTTCCACTGCTAATCGCTGACTGGCGATTAGAGGGATATTTTTGATGGTGTTATATTTGACTGCTCCTAATGAGTGGTATGTGTGAACTTGCTTACTCCCTTGAATTTTCTTCAACTGCATCCCTACCCAACTAGAGAGCCAATAGTTTGTGTGAATTAAATCATATAAAATGCCTTCTTCTGTTTGAAATTTGAGAAAATTTTCCACGAATTCTGGCAAATAATTAAAAAGATTGTCTCGTGGTACAAACTCAACAGAACCAGCTTTCAAACGAATTGTTCGACAATTTTGGCTATGTTGAACTATTGTCTGTTGCTCTGCACTCACTTTGCGGGTAAACATATCAACTTGCCAACCCTGCTGTGCTAACGCTTCACCCACATGGCGTACATAAACGTTTTGTCCTCCAGCTTCTTCCTTACCAATTTCGATCGCCGGATCTCCATGGACGGAAATCAAGGCGATGTGTTTTTTAGTGGTAGAGTTCATAGTTTGTGTGTTGCTGATTTTGACTACGTATCCGACCGTTCCAAGTGTGCTGTGCAAAAATTTGACTCAATTTGTTAAGGAACATTGAGTCGTTTATATTTTAATTTAATTTGTTTACATATTTATTAGAGTAAGTAATACTCTAATACCCAGTATTTATATTTACCAACTATAGAAATAGTTATATTTAATACTTTTGATAGATGTTATCTTATGAAAAAATGGATTGTATTTTAAAACACATTTTTTATAAAAATATCTTATAGTCACAATAAAGCCTTCCTATTTCAATACGGTTCGGTTAAAGGAAAAGGCAAAGGGAAAAGTTTTATATTCATCCTTTCCCCAGTCCATAAGAAAAGCTAATAGGCTTATCCGAACCGTACTGCATCCTATTTAATTTGTGAAAATTGTAACGCTAAAATTAGTAACTTTTTAACAGATAAAGTCAACTAACCAACGTGGACTTAATAAAATAATTGATAAAGGTGGGTTTTGCCTGTATATGCGCGATTACAAATCGCCAGGGCTAAGTAAAATTAGTCTTTTAATTCTGATGCAAACTTTACGTATTTGATCCTGATTCAGTTCGGATTACTAATAGCATTCACTAACTTATTTAAAAACTCATCATCGACTTTCGAGTTTTTTATTTTTAAGTAATGTAGTTGTCTTATAAATATTTGCTCCTCAGGAATTTCATCAATATCTAGTAAAACAGGAATTAATCGTATCTTGTCCTTTCGATGACGGTCATGCAAAGCAGGTATTTCAACTATCTGCCCATCTCCTAGCCCATGTTTACCAATACAAATCAGAGCTACTTTAGTTTTATTAATGGCATCTTGTATTTTATAAAAATATTGATCTCCCCCACGCAAAGAGTTCTGATCTTGCCAAATGACTTGATTCTTTTGCTTTTGTAAAGCCGATACTATATCGTTAACAATACCCATATCTTTTGTGTTGTAGCACACGAAAACTATTTGCTTCTGATTTTCTTGGGTGCATGGTTCATTTCGATCTAGGTATTTTACATACGGTTTTTGTTCCAATATCTGCTCATAATATTCATTCACTGAACTTTTTTCCCTTAACGCTTGGGTGTAAAGTTCACTTAGCTGATTTGCCACGTTATCCCAACTAGAGGTGCTAATAATCTGGATATTGCCTTTGGTGGAAATGAGCGATCGCATGTGTTGCTTTTCTTGTGGACTTGTTGCCACAATTGTTTCTGCTGTCTCTAAAACCTCTTTTTCCACTACTAATCGCTGACTAGCAATTACAGGAATATTTTTTATCGTGTTATATTCGACTGCTCCTAATGAGTGGTATGTGTGAACTTGCTTACTCCCTTGGATTTTCTTCAACTGCATCCCTACCCAACCAGAAAGCCAATAGTTGGTGTGAATTAAATTATATAAAATGCTTTCTTGTCTTTCAAAATTGAGAAAATTTTCCACAAATTCTGGCAAATAATTAAAAAGATTGTCTCGTGGTACAAATTCAAGAGAACCAGCTTTCAAACGAATTGTTCGACAACTTTGGCTATGTTGAATTATTGTTGCTTGCTCTGCACTCACTTTGCGGGTAAACATATCAACTTGCCAACCCTGCTGTGCTAGTGCTTCACCCACATGGCGTACATAAACGTTTTGTCCTCCAGCTTCTTCTTGAATCATTTCCATCGCCGGATCTCCATCGACAGAAATCAAGGCGATGTGTTTTTCAATGGTAAAGTTCATAGTTTGTGTGTTGCTGATTTTGAGAGATATCCGATGGTTCCAAGTGTGCTGTACAAAAACTTTACTCAAATTATTGAGGAACATTGAGTAGTTTATATTTTAATTTATGTTGTAAAACATTTTTATTTATTTACTAAAGTAAGTAATACTTTATCAAATTGCACAAATGCGATCGCCACTGTTGGGAGGACTGTGTTAGCTGCGTTTGCTTAACTTAAACAAGCTGATTTAAACTAGGATTTTTAATCCCAGTTTCAGACTAGTTAAGATTAGCTGCGAAAAGCAGCAAACAGATTTCACCCAACAGTGGCGATCGCACTTAAAACAAGCACTATAACTACCCTTTGATAGAGTAACTAGAAAATTACTGAACAATTAAAAATTAAAAATCACATTTTTTTGATTTTTAATTTTTAATTTCTCTAGATTTAGTTTGTAGTTTGTGCAGCTAGCATCTGCTTCAGCTTTTCTAGTTCAGAAGCCCAGCGTGGATCTGGACGAATTGCATCTGAGTCAGTCGTGGTAGTGGTTTCACGAGTACCGCCGCTACGCCGGGACTTTTTAGAACCTTTATCTCGACGGTTGCTGTCTTTATTTGTGTTAGGAGCGGGGATGCTGCTTTGATTGGCAGCTTTGGGGGCTTGCTCTTCGTTCTCCTCACCCTTTGTTCTAGGTAATGCCTTCTCTAGCTTGATGGGAGTCTCTTTGAACAAGTGACCGTTATACTTTTCAATAATCTGATCTGCTTGTTCGTCATTGTTGACTGTCAGAAAACCGAAACCACGGCATTTACCAGTTTTCCGGTCTTTGATTAGTTTCGTAGTAACAGCATCGCCTTCTGCTGCAAAAACTGCTTGCAGGTCTTGACGATCTATTTCTTCTTTTGGCAAATTGCCTATATATAGGCGAACGGACATGAACTATACCTCCAGAGTTAAATGAACAGGCGCAAGGCAAGAAAACAATCACTTGGCTTTGGCTTTTAAATAGATGCTATTGACCAAGACTGCCATAAACCAATTTTTTTAATCCAAACTGTCAACCTATACAATACAGTTTTTCGTCGGGATCAAGCTTGTTTAATACAAAAGCGCATACAACGCTCAGCTAACATCACTTTAATTCTAAGAATTGTAAATCTATTAGCCTACTGTCTGCCACAGTAAATATTTTTTCAATGCTTTCGCCCGCAGAATTAAATACCATTCCTTACATTATCACGGTATTTTCTACGTAGCTAGTTCAGCGCACACATTTCCGACGATAGTATTATTGCATCGTAGCATAATGTACATTTTTTTTCTCAAGAGGGCACACGGGAAACAAAAACCAGCCTTGGGCTGGTTGATTTGCTGCTGTGTTGGGAGGATAAAAGAGAAATTGGCGCAATCACCGAGTTGTGATAACCAAGCTATAGTGCTGATTTATGCCAATTGCTGGAGGTTATGTTAATAAACGTAACACTCAAGCAAATAAATTGCAATCTTTCTTTACAAAAGTCGGCGAAAAAGCTAGTTCGCTCTAGGGTTAGCATGAACTGCTGCCGCCGACTTTGGGAATTGGCCATTGGGCATTGGTATTGCTTTACCATTCCCAATTCCCCATTCCCCATTCTCTGACTAACCCGTGAGAAAAATGTATGCGCCCCAAGCTTGTGCTGCCACAGCCAAAACAGTAGACCAGATGGGATGAGGGCTATGAAGTGTTTTACCACTTTGAGTTTGCAACGTTTGGATGTCAATCCAAGGTGTTGCTCCTCGGCGGAACCAGCCTGTAACTGTAATTTGCCGACCGATCAAATCTTGGAAATTGAATGGTTGTCCTAGCCAGGAAATGTGGTGCAATTTCACTAAACCTGTACTGGACTGTAGGATTAAGTCTTGTGCTAGGCAATTGCCAGTACCGCGACGACCCAATAGCTTGCCAACAAGATGTACTTTAACGCTGTCAATGGGGATGGTAGATGGATTCGCTAACAGGTTGGGCAAGAGATCATCAGCTTGCAGGCTGCTAGTTTTAATCTCTGGAAAAAAAGAGTTCATCCGGATTACAATACCAATGCTAAAGCCAATGAGTAGGCAACCTGTGACGAATGACCAATCTTCATATATCCACTTCAAATTTAAAAATTTGAGTGTGAAAGCAGCTTGCCATAGCAGCCAAATTAGACCTGCAAACACAAAACCTAAAGGAATGCCCAAAAAAGGAGCGATTTGTAACAAGAAAGACTGACGCGTCACCTTTAAGGACTGTTGGCTTAAAGATTGTTGGCTAGCCAGATGTAATTCGGTGTCTATATGCCAGTGCTGGGCTATTTGACAAAGGCGTTGGATGCGATCGCCAATTAAGGGATGGGTGTTGTTAATTGCTAACCAGTGGCGATAAGGATTGAGATGATCCCACATCAAAACAGATTCAAAGGTCAGATGACCCGCAACACTACCCAAAGAAAGACTCTGTTGATAACCTACTGGCATCAAGAGATTTAAACTTTCCAAGTGCCAACTGGTTTGTTCTGCTTTTTGCACATCACCAGCAATACCAATAGCTATTTTGAGTAAAGCGCGAGTTAAAGCATTGGGGTTTCCAGTAATTTCAGCTGCCAGGCGATCGCTATAATAAAGCCGCAAGCGCGACAACCACAAAGCAGTGCCAGTCACTAAACACCAAATTCCGTAACAGAAGCTAGCAATAATAGTAAATGGCAACCGCAAAATTTGATTGCTTTTGTCTCCCCACGCCGACACCTGCTGATATAGCCTGTATATTGGCAGCGTCACTACCAATACCAAAGACATCACCACAAAATCCCAGTGGGAAATATGCCCCAGTTCGGCAGCGTAAATGGTAGCAATTTCATCATCTGTTAGTTGTTCTAACAACCCCTGACTGACCACAATCCGGGCAGTATGGGGTAAATTACCATAGGTCAAGACCATTGGTGCTGCCACTGGTAGAATACGCAGCTTAGGTATTGGCCAGTGACGCTGTTGGCAATAGCGGTGTAACACCCGCCCAGTTTCACGACTATGGTTATTCAACACATCTTTGGATAACTCTCGTTGCCCATAGGATGCTAACAGCCAATCTATTAACCAGGGCGAAACTGCAACCAAGGCGAACAACACTATCATTAAAAAATGAGTAGTATCGCTGTATAAAAGCTGCAATGGCTCCAAATATGGTAGTTTGACTAAAGTGAAATTAATAAATTCCATTGCGAACTTGAGTATTTCCCGCAGCACCCAAAATAAAGCAATGAAAGTGCCTGCTGCCAGTAATCGCAATGGTATTAAACTGGGCTTACGCAAAGGCTGCCATACCTTAGCGCGTTTTGCTTGCCGCCAATAGATGCCAAATTCTTTGATTTGTTTGTAGCCAGCACCCAAGAAACCATTGGATGGTGTGGCAGGTTTTTCTATAAATGTTTTTGGAAAACCATTAGGTGGCACAGCCGTAGAATTTCTGGGGCTGACCGTTGTTACTTTTGTTTTTTGTGGTTTCTTGTGTGATGGTGTAGTGACTTGAGAATTATTTGAGCGTGAATTATCAAAGGCAACAAATCCAGTTTCAGAATTTGTTGATTGTTTATTAGCTTTTTTGCGTGCTGTCAAGTGTGTGAGGGCGCGTTGTGCCCATTCTTTCACTTGTGGATTCTGGCTTACTGTGAGACTTTGACACAAAGCGATCGCTTTGGGGATTTGGCCAAGGCGTGCATAAGCCATAACTAAACCAACCTGGGCTTGCAAGCTAGCAGTATCATTGCCCTGGCTACTAGCCAAAGGTTCTAATTGAGCGATCGCTGTTTGGTAATTTCCTTGCTTGAGGGCAACTAAACCAGCCTCCAAAGACGATTCGGCATGTGAAGGCATAGAAATTCTGGCACTCCAATCTCTATCTAATTAATTCATGGTTTGATAAAAGCGCATTCAGATCCCTGACCGAATAATTCGTAGTTCTTAATTCGTAACTGAAGACAAAGTTTATTTTTCTTTGTTTCCCAGCCCCCGATTTGAGTCGAGGGGCAATGATTACGAATTGTGCAGACAATTAACCGCGTACTGTACCGCCTAACAAGTGAATTATTCTTCCACTGGTTTTTGACCGGAAAATACCGGGGCGATGGCGCTTAACTTTAACTCTGGATGATCTCCCTGTAACTGTTGGCAATTCCATTCATTGCGGAATAGCAATACTGGGCGTCCCATGCTGTCTTTGACTGTAGTGGTGTTAAATATACGTCCCACCTTGTTTAAAGCTTCCCAACCACCTTCAACCCAACGGGCGACGCTGTAGGGCAATAATTCTAGTATGGTTTCTACACCGTACTCGTTTTGGAGACGAAACTGCACCACTTCAAATTGCAACTGACCCACAGCCGCGAGAATTGGATCACGCTTGGCTTCATCAGTTGAGTACATAATTTGTACTGCACCCTCTTCGCGTAATTCCGAAATACCTTTCTGAAATTGCTTAAACTTGGAAGGGTTGGGGTTTCTCAGAGTCGCAAACAGTTCTGGTGAAAAATACGGAATCCCCTCATATTCCAGCTTTTGACCCGTGTAAATTGTATCGCCGATCGCAAAAACTCCTGGATTGTTCAAACCGATCACATCACCCGGATAAGCTTCATCAATGGATTCCCGTTCTTGGGCAAAGAGTTTTTGCGGACGAGATAGCCGTACAACTTTGCCAGTCCGGGCGTGATTCACTGTCATATCTTTTTCAAACTTACCAGTGCAGACCCGGACAAAAGCCACGCGATCGCGGTGTTTTGGATCCATGTTTGCTTGTAGTTTGAAAACAAAACCAGAAAAATCGGGGTAGGTAGGGGGAACCTCGCCCACACTGCTGTTATGCGAACCTGGTTTTAGGGCATAGTCCAGGAAGTACTTGAGAAATAACTCTACGCCAAAGTTGGTCATGGCGCTACCAAAGAAAACAGGTGTCATCTTTCCTTGATGTACCAATTCCAAATCCAGTTCTGGCCCTACTCCTTCTAAAAGTTCTAAATCGTTTTTCAGTTGGTAATACAAATCTTGTTCCAGCAGTTCTTCAATTTGAGCATCACCCAAATCGACGATTGTATCGCGGGCTTCCCGGCTACCGTGGGCGCTGCGTTCAAACAGGTGGATTTGTTGCTTGTCTCTGTCAAAAACCCCTTTAAAGCGATCGCCCATACCAATGGGCCAGTTGACTGCATAGGTTTGCAAGCCCAATTCTTGCTCAATTTCATCCAACAGTTCCAGAGGTTCTCTTCCCGGACGGTCGAGTTTATTCACGAATGTAAATATGGGCAACCCACGCAGTTTACAAACTTCAAATAACTTTCTAGTTTGAGGTTCCAAACCTTTAGCTGCATCGATCAGCATCACTGCATTATCGGCGGCGGCTAAGGTACGATAAGTATCTTCGCTAAAATCTTGGTGTCCTGGTGTGTCTAGTAAATTTATCTGGCAATTTTGGTATTCAAATTGCAACACGGTGGAGGTAATGGAAATTCCCCTTTGTTGTTCCATTGCCATCCAGTCTGAGGTAGCCTTACGCTGTGCCCTGCGTGCCTTTACCGCCCCAGCTTCGTGAATCGCACCTCCGTATAGCAGTAGCTTTTCTGTGAGTGTCGTTTTACCAGCATCAGGGTGGGAAATAATCGCAAAGTTACGGCGAAGTTCCACAGCTTTATGAAGTTCTGACTCAAGTTCAATTGACATAAGTGTATTTGTTTGCTTGTAAATTATCTTAATGTTTCTACTCTAGCGAGTCTTTTAATCTTAAAACAAGGATACTCGTGATAGGGTCGTATACAACGAACAACCTGAGTGAACAGGAGAAAAAAATGTACGATACAGATAAGCGCAAGCTGCTATCTGCTTTATCTCATGCAGCAATTTTTTTCAGCACGCTATTTGTTTCTGTGGGTTTACCTATTGCTCTGTTGTTTGTAACAGACGATCCAATTGTCAAAGAAAACGCTAAAGAATCCATTAACTTTCACTTGAATGTGTGGATTTATGGAACAATTATTACAATTTTAATTTGGTTAACCCTTGGTTTGCTGTTTCCATTAGCTGGTCTGGGATATCTATTACACTGGGGATTAACAATTTGGGCAATAGCTTCCGTACTACTAAATCCCAATCAACCTTTTCGTTATCCCTTCATTTTTCGAGTTCTGTAGCATAAATGATGCTCAAATATTGAACTAAATTCAAAATACTTTGTGTCTTTGTGTGTTTTGTGGTTATTTAATTTTTGAACACCAAGACACCAAGACACAAAGAGTTTTCATGAGTTCTAGTGTAAGTAGTGGATGAGGGCTACTTATTTTGTTGAGATTAAAAAACTAGCAATTTCCGACTGGATTTTAGAACAATTACCCATGCCCCATGATGCCACTTGCTCCACTTGGGGAGACCCAAGACGCAGTGGTTCCCCCATTTGCCATGCCCTATTATCTAATTTCTTTATTATTAATTGGGACGATTTTTTATATAGTTATTTTAGTGTCCCTTGGATATGGGTCAGTCGAGCTGTAAAATACAAAATTGCCCCACAACTTGAGCAAGAGTAGGGCAAGGGACAGTTAAGCACTGTTTGTAGTCTGTCCGATCGCAAGGGCATTTTGCCCTGCTTTTGTGACGCTTTGTCTTGTGTCCATTGCATTTATTATTTACAAAAATTTATGTTTCCAGTACATCGCCCCCGCCGTCTGCGTACCCATCCCCAACTCCGCCGGATGGTACGTGAAACTGTCTTGACAACTAATGATTTGATCTATCCGCTTTTTGCTGTTCCAGGTGAGGGAATTGCTAAAGAAGTAAAATCCATGCCTGGAGTTTACCAATTATCGGTAAATAAAATTGTCGAAGAAGCAAAAGCAGTTTATGACTTAGGAATACCCGCGATTATTTTGTTTGGTATTCCTGCGGATAAAGATGTCGATGCTACTGGTGCTTGGCATGATTGCGGTATCGTCCAAAAAGCAGCGACAGCGGTGAAGGAAGCAGTACCAGATTTGATTGTAATTGCTGACACTTGTTTGTGTGAGTATACCAGTCACGGTCACTGCGGTTATTTACAAGTTGGTGATTTGACAGGACGGGTTCTTAACGATCCTACTTTAGAATTACTGAAGAAAACAGCGGTTTCTCAAGCAAAAGCTGGTGCAGATATCATCGCGCCTTCTGGGATGATGGATGGTTTTGTGCAAGCAATTCGTCAAGGTTTGGATGAAGCTGGCTTTGAGGACACACCGATTTTATCTTATGCTGCTAAGTATGCTTCAGCTTATTATGGCCCATTCCGGGATGCAGCAGAATCAACACCCCAATTTGGCGATCGCAGAACTTATCAAATGGATCCAGGTAACGCCAGGGAAGCCATTAAAGAAATTGAACTCGATATCGCCGAAGGTGCTGATATGCTCATGGTTAAGCCAGCTTTGGCATACATGGATATTATCTGGCGGGTTAAGGAAGCAAGTAACTTGCCTGTTGCTGCTTACAACGTTTCTGGTGAGTATTCTATGATTAAGGCTGCTGCTCTCAACGGCTGGATTGATGAGAAGCGTGTGGTCATGGAGACTTTAACTAGCTTTAAACGTGCTGGTGCTGACTTGATATTAACATATCATGCTAAAGATGCGGCGCGATGGTTGTTGGAGTAAGTTAGGCTGTTGAATTATTTATTGATGAATCTCACGCAGAGACGCAAAGGCGCAGAGTTTTTCCTTGTGTTTTGGTGTTTGGGCGTGAGATTGTTGTATTTTGGATGCTTTTAGGGGTATGTTTTGATTATGGCGATCGCTACGTTGATCAATTTGAGCTTATTCATCAGTCTCAGGTATTACTTGTTCTGCTGTCGCTTCATCCTCAGTAATGTCAATGGCTTGTAAAACCTGTTTCACTATTTTTGGGTGCAATAATTTTCCTGAATGAAAAGGAATCACTACTCTGACTTCTTCTCGCAAATAAATCCTGTGACTTCCTTTACTCCTAATTTGAATAAAGCCTGCATCTAATAAGAGTTTTTCAGCTTCTGTTGCATTGAGGCGTGGCAATTTAGGCAACTTTTACCTCCAAGGTTATTGTGAAGATTTCCTTGTTCTGAAGCGCCTGTTTTTCTGAATTTGACAATGTTTCTATATAAAGCTCAACTGCTTCTTTAATATTTGCCTGTACTTCTTCTAAGGAATCACCTTGAGATTGGCAACCAGGAAGTTCAGGGCAATAAGCATAATATCCATATTCATCTTTTTCGATAACGATGCTCACTTTATACGACATATCAAAGTTACTTTTGCTCATTTAATAATTATTATCCCCTCTCATCCCCCTCATCTCGCCATCCTCTGCGCTAGGGACTTTCAAATATCTTCTGCGAGGAAGCGTCAGAACGAGAAAAGCAGGGTTTGCAGAGTGAGTTCGTTTCAAAAACAGAAACCACGACCGTAAACTTTGACCACACCCATAAAATCAACATAAAGTTTCAGCAATATTACTGGCGACAATTAAATAATTTACTAATAAGCGGAATTGATGCCAACAGGATAAGGCTGCAAATAATCACTGATTGAGGCTGTGAGGCTAAAGAATGAAGAGAAGTGCAAAGTCTCAACAAATTTGCTGGTGGTTTCTACCCAAATTGAGCTACTACAGTTTAACTTTGTTGCTGAGTGCGGTAATGCTTGCTGATGCTGTGGGGGCGACACCGAGAAACCGAGGGTTGCAGATAGCACAACAGGCAGAATCTATCTCCCAAAAAGCTATTTTTTTAGCAGCGACAAGAGCAGATGTAGACTCGTTTTCAGAAAATATACTTAGGACAGTCTTTGACAAGCCTAACAAACCGACAGGCTTAACTCCGCCACCTGAACTAAGAAACCAAACTAATACTCTAGATACTTATCGTGCTGCGGCTGAAAAAGCAGAAGTAGAAGTTAAAAAGTTAGACGTAAAAACAACACCCATTACTCAAATCATTGCTAAGCACGAAGAAGCCTTAAAGTACTGGCGTTTAGCAAAAGACCCTAAGGAAGAAGCGCAAAAGCTCAACACAATTGCCCTAGCATACTATGTGCGAGGAGAATATCCAAAAGTTTTGAAATATGCACAGGAAGCCGCACCTGTTTGTCAAGCTATAGGCGATCGCGAATGCCAAGCATTAGCAATTAATTTAGTTGCTTTGAGCTACGAACAAGTGGGAGAGTATCAAAAGGCGATCAACGCTAAGAAAGTTTCACTACAGTTTACTCAACACCTCGGAGCGCGATTTGGTGTTTTGTTAACAATTGCACAGGCTTACGATAAATTAGGCGAAAAACAGGAAGTACTTAATTCTTACAACCAAGCTTTGGCTTTCTCAAAAGAAATAGGTGATGTCGTCAAACAAGCTGAATCACTTCAATCTCTTGCTTTTTATTACTTCTTATCTGGTGAAATAGATAAAAGTATTGAAATTCTCCAACAAGCAAATAATCTCGATCCAGAATTTAAAAGAGACAAAAGCAAAACCAATCTGCTTTACATGTCGTTATCAAACTCCAGTTGTGTAGACAAATTAGCATTATTAAAAAAACCTTCTCAGATTGACAAATCAGTAACCGATAATTCTGACCCAGCTACCAACAATAATATCGAAAATTTCCAACAAAGAGTTCAAAAATCTCGCGCACTAGAACATCTTGGATTTGAAGCGGATTTTCTAGAAATGCTTGGCGGTTTGATATACAGCAGAATTGGGGAATATCAAAAAGCCCTTGAAGTTTATCAACAAGCACTTAAACTTAGGCAAATAACGAGTGCTAAACCTGAAGAAGCAGAGACACTTACTGATATTGCTGATATTCTCAGCTTGCAAGGAAAAAAACAAGAAGCTATTAATGCTCTCAATCAAGCATTAGATATTCAACGTCAGCTTAAAATTCGTCCCGCACAAGCGGATATTTTGTCGACTCTGGGTGATGTTTACTTGTCTTTAGGGGCATATGCTGAAAGTTTAAATGCTTATAAACAAGCATTATTCCTATCACAAATTACTGGCAAGCGGTACGATGAAACTAATACTCTCACACAGATTGGTCTTCTCTATCGAAAATTGCAACAATACCCACAAGCCCTGAATTATTATCAGCAAGCTTTGTCTATATCCCAAAAAACCGGAAACTGTAACAGTGAAGCTTTCTCACTATTTGGTATTAGTCGCAATCACTTGTTAGCAGGAAATTATCAACAAGCACTTAATTTTAGTAATCAGGCTTTAGCGGTAGTTCAGAAATTAGATGTAGTTGAGTACAAATTAAGTGGAAAATCCAAGATATTTGATATTATCGCTCAAGTTGAAATAAAACAAGGAAATTATTCCAAAGCTTTAGAATATTCTCAAAAAGCCAGAAAACTAGGTCGAGAATCCACCTCTAAGCAAATAGAGGCAAATGCGATCGCTTCAATTGCTGAAGCGTACAAAGGTCTCAAACAACCTCAAAAAGCTATACAAGCTTATCAAGAACAACTTACTCTGTATCAGGAAATGGGCTTACTTTCCGAACAAGCCCAAAGCCTCTACAACATCGCCAAAGTACAACGGGAAAATAACCAATTACAAGCAGCTCTTACCGAAATAGATAAAGCGATCGCTATTATTGAAAATATCCGCCAAGAAGTTGCTAGTGAAGACTTACGTACTTCCTACTTTGCTACGGTACAGGATTATTACAAGTTTTATATTGACTTGCTGATGCAACTGCACAAAAAAGACCCATCAAAAGGATACGATGCATTGGCATTGGAAGTTAGCGATCGCTCCCGCGCTCGTGGTCTAATTGAACTACTAACGGAAGCAAACATAGATATTAAAAAAGGCATTGATCCACAAATTTTAGCAGAAGAACGCCGTCTACAATGGCGAATCAGTGCTAGAGAAAAATTATTATCAGAACTAGTAAGTAAAAAAGAAACCTCTGAACAACTTTTAACCAAAACCAAACAACAAATTGAAGACTTACTTAAACAACAGCGAGAACTTGAAATAAAAATCCGCGCCAATAATCCTGAATATGCCGATTTGAAATATCCCCAACCTCTGACTCTCAAACAAATTCAGCAACAACTAGATAAAGACACACTACTATTGCAATATTCTTTAGGTGAAGAACGTAGCTATCTTTGGGCTGTCACACCCGACTCTCTCCATAGCTATGAACTTCCAAGACGCGAACAGATAGACAAAGCAGCCAAGAATTTATACAACAATTATTTAAGAAATCCTGGGATGCTGGGAGTTTCCCCAGAAGACACAGGGAAAGCTGCTAACGAACTGAGTCAACTTATCCTCAAACCTGTTGCTGAGAAGTTGGGGCAAAAACGCCTAGTAATTGTTGGCGATGAAGCTTTACAATATATTCCCTTTGCAGCATTAACTGACCTAACCCCCCAGCCCCCTTCCCTATCAGGGAAGGGGGAGCAAGATCAACTCCCTTCTCCTAGGAGGAGAGGGGTTGGGGGAGAGGTCAGTTATCAACCATTAATAGTCAACCATGAAATTATCAGTCTACCTTCTGCCTCTACCATTGCCATTCTCAGGAAACAAACTAAAGGACGGACAATAGCACCGAAAACCCTCGCCATCCTTGCAGATCCAGTTTTCAGCGCTAATGATCCGCGAGTAACTGGCAAATCCTCCAACATTGGTGATAATAACATTGACCTGGAACTACAAGAGTCTGCCCTAAAGCGGTCTAATAGAAACATCAACCGCAGCGAAATTGAAAGACTCGAACACACACAACAAGAAGCGCAGGAGATTCTCAAACTTGTGCAACCATCAGAGAATATCCAAGCCTTTGGTTTTGATGCTAACTACAACTGGGCTACCAATAAGCAACTGAGTCAATACAAGCTGCTACATTTTGCTACCCACGGCTTTCTAGACAGCACCGACCCAGAGTTATCAGGAATTGTGCTTTCGCTGATAGATAAACAAGGTAAGTCCCAAAGAGGCTTTTTGCGCCTCAGTGATATCTTTAACCTCAACTTTCCAGCAGAGTTGGTGGTGCTGAGTGCTTGTGAAACTGGACTAGGTGAAGAAGTTAAAGGAGAAGGTTTAGTAGGATTGACAAGAGGGCTAATGTATGCAGGTGCAGCCAGAGTAGTAGTGTCTTTATGGAGTGTTGATGATGAAGCCACATCAAAGTTGATGAGCGAATTTTACAGCCAAATGTTGCAGCAAGGCAAAACTCCCGCCGCAGCTCTGCGAGCCGCACAACTCAAAATGTGGCAACAAGAAAAGTGGCGTAACCCCTATTCTTGGTCAGCTTTTACCCTGCTAGGTGAGTGGCAATAAAAAGCTGGATTGCTTGGTGGTTTAAGTACCAATATTGCTAGTACTAAATTATTTAACCACTTATTTGCTGTACAAATAGCTAATTTTGTACGTAATGATACAGAAATATCAGCTTACCTCGTTTGCAAGAGGTGAGGCGATCGCTTATAAATAAATTATAGTTAATAAATTTCTTGCAATCGACTTTAAAAGTCAATTGATTTAATAAACAAACTTAAGTTTTCAAGGGGAGCATGGAATATGGATATGCAAGTCCTGAGAGAGCGTGCTGGGCTTAGCCGTGCAGAGGTTGCCTTCAGGCTTGCAATTAGTGAAACCAGTGTTCGTAACTGGGAAGCCGGGCGCACTGAACCCACGATGACACCAAAAAAATATTTAGACGCTTTGCGTCTATTTAAATGTACACCGGAGGAATTGGCAGCCGCCAGTGAAAAGTCTATTAATCAGCGACACAAACGCAAACCAGGAAGGCCTAAGCGCTTCCCGGATAATCCTGTTGCAGTGACTGATGCTCCAATTTGCAGCTCATAGTCTGCTATTTGATTATTAGAGCCATTGATAAAAATGATAACATCTAAACTTATGCGCTTGCTGCTTCCAATAAGGGTAGCTGCTAGACCAGTGCTTGACAAAAAATCATTTTAATGCAATTCACAAGATTCTTGTTCGCCTGATGGGTAGAAAACCACCAAAGTAGTGTAAAAGGCAGTGTTTATTGGGAATTGAGGATTGGGTTTTCAGGAAAAACAGAGAAAAGGAAGAATCTTAAGAAACGATTCACCGAATCGTCTCTACAGGGGAAACCGCTGCGTATCCGTCCAGCTAATTCGCAATTAGTATTACCTAATACCTAGTCCCTAGTCCCCAGTCCCCAGTCCCTTTTATTAACCAATTTCTAACTAGTGCGATCGCTCACGGTATTGGCAGCGGCGGCGCGATAAGATTCTAAAACAATAGTCGTACTAAAAGGTCTAAATGGCAGAAACACTATTCTTCAACGCTCTGCGAGAAGCCATTGATGAAGAAATGGCTCGTGATTCCAGTGTATTTGTTCTGGGTGAAGACGTAGGGCACTACGGCGGTTCCTACAAAGTTACCAAAGACTTATACAAAAAATATGGCGAATTGCGAGTTTTAGACACCCCGATCGCCGAAAATAGCTTTACAGGTATCGCAGTAGGCGCAGCCATGACAGGTTTGCGACCGATAATTGAAGGCATGAACATGGGCTTTTTGCTGTTGGCCTTCAACCAGATATCTAACAATGCTGGGATGCTGCGCTACACTTCCGGGGGTAACTTTAAAATTCCGATGGTAATTCGCGGCCCTGGAGGAGTAGGAAGACAGCTAGGAGCAGAACATTCCCAGCGTTTAGAAGCTTACTTCCAAGCTGTGCCTGGGTTGAAAATTGTTGCCTGCTCCACACCTTACAATGCTAAAGGACTGCTGAAATCTGCTATCCGTGATGATAACCCCGTATTGTTCTTTGAACACGTTCTGCTTTACAACTTGAAAGAAGATTTACCAAACGAAGAATACCTGTTGCCCTTGAATAAAGCAGAAGTTGTGCGTAGTGGCAAAGACGTTACAATTCTCACTTACTCACGGATGCGGCATCATGTCTTGCAAGCCGTAAAAACTTTAGAAAAACAAGGTTACGATCCAGAAGTAATTGACTTAATATCACTCAAACCATTAGATTTTGATACCATTGGTGCATCCATACGCAAAACCCATCGAGTGATTATCGTCGAAGAAGGAATGAGAACCGGGGGTATTGGTGCAGAATTAATTGCCTCTATTAATGACCGTTTATTTGATGAATTAGACGCACCGGTGCTGCGGCTTTCTTCCCAAGATATCCCCACACCTTACAACGGCAATCTAGAGCGATTGACAATTGTTCAACCAGAGCAAATTGTCGAAGCCGTAGAGAAAATGGTAGCTCTACGTGTATAGGGAATAGGGAATAGGAAATGGGGATTAGGGCATTGGGCATTGATGATTTAAATTAATCTTCCCCAGTACCCAATCCCCAGTCCCCAGTCCCCATTCATAACTCTCCAAAAGAGCGCTATTATAGCCTTTGTCAGTTGCGAGTTATGGTATGCAAAGACAGCGATCGCTATTAGCCTTGATTTTCGTTTTGATCATCGCCGCCATTGTGACGATTGTTCAAATACCCGTTCCTCTAGGATTGGACTTGCGCGGAGGTTCACAGCTCACAATTCGGGTGCAAACCACACCAGAAATTAAGCAAATCACCGAACGCGAATTAGAAGCTGTACAAAAAGTCGTTGAAGGTCGGATTAACGGCCTTGGCGTTTCTGAACCAGTAATTGAAAAGGTGCCTAACAGCGACAAGATTCTGGTGCAGCTACCTGGTGTCAACAATTCAGAGCAAGCACAACGAGTGTTAGGAGGTACGGCACAATTAGAATTCCGCACACAAAAACCTGGTACGGAGACTCAACTGTTTGCTTTCCAAGCTTCTAGAGCCGAACTCAAAGCTAAGCAACAAGAGTTAAGAAAATCTCAGGATACTGCGGCAATTGGGAAAAATCAAGAAGAGTTACAAAAGAATGCCCAAGCGATCGCAGAATTGTTTGAAAGCACCAACCCACCTCTAACTGGTAAATTTCTCAAAGATGCCTACGGCGAACCCACTCAAGGCGGTAATAATTGGAATGTCGCCATTCGTTTTGATCAAAAGGGTGGTGAATTATTTGCCCAACTGACAAAAAACCTGGCTGGCACTGGACGAAGTATTGGTATATTCTTAGACAATGAACTCATTAGCGCCCCTGTAGTTGGCCCGGAATTTGCCGCTACTGGTATCACTGGTGGTGCTGCTGTCATTACAGGCAGATTTACGGCACAAGAAGCTAACGACTTGGGTGTACAGCTACGTGGTGGTGCATTACCTGTACCAGTCAAAATAGAAGAAATCCGCACTGTTGGGGCAACCTTGGGTCAAGACAGCATCACTAGCAGTATCTACGCTGGTGCTGGTGGTCTCATCCTAGTGTTAATATTTATGGTGGTGTACTATAGATTACCAGGGCTAATTGCCGACATCGCACTTTTGATCTACGCATTATTAACCTGGGCAAGCTTCGCCTTGTTGGGTGTCACCCTGACTTTACCAGGAATTGCTGGTTTTATCCTGAGTATTGGTATGGCAGTGGATGCCAACGTGTTAATTTTTGAACGCACGCGGGAAGAATTACAAGCAGGCAAATCTTTATATCGTTCTGTAGAATCTGGTTTTTACCGCGCCTTTTCGAGTATCTTAGACGGCAACGTTACCACAGTTATTGCCTGTGCTGCACTCTTCTGGCTGGGGGCTGGTTTAGTGAAAGGCTTTGCTCTAACATTGGCTTTGGGCGTAGCAGTCAGTATGTTTACCGCAATTACCTGTAGTCGCACTCTCATGTTTTTGGCAATTTCCATACCCGCACTGCGGAAACCCGAACTTTTCTCTCCCAATGTGCCAGCCTCAAATAAGGCAGAGGTGGCTAGATGAAACTAAGTATTAACAAATCGCGATCGCTGTGGTGGATTATCTCAAGTGCCGTCATTCTCGCTGGTATCATCTCAATGGTGATTTCTTGGCAAAATCCTAACATCAAAGCGCCTCTACGTCCCAGTTTGGATTTTGTCGGTGGTACAAGATTACAGTTTGAACGGGACTGTACTAAACCTGGTAACTGCGACCAGCCAATAGATATCAATGTCGTCCGAGAAGTAGCTAAAGCACAGGGAATAGGCGATAGCGGCATTCAAATTGTCACAGACAGAGATACAAAAGCAGAAAATGGCATCTTAATCCGCACGAAAAATTTAGATACTGATCAGCAAATCCAGTTAAAAAATGCTTTAAGCGAAAAAGTTGGTGCTTTCGACGAACGAAAAAATCAGATTGATATTGTTGGGCCGACTCTGGGACGAGAGTTGTTTACCTCTGGTGTAATTGCACTGATTGTTTCCTTTGTGGGTATTATTGTTTACTTGGCATTTCGCTTCCAGTGGGATTATGCAGTATTTGCGATCGTGGCCTTGTTTCACGATGTGATAATTACAGTAGGTATTTTTTCGATTTTGGGTTTGGTAGTTGGTATCGAAGTCGATAGCCTGTTTATTGTAGCTCTACTGACGATTACAGGATTTTCTGTCAATGATACTGTAGTAATTTACGATCGCATTCGTGAAACACTGCAAATAAATCCTAACCGTCCAATTGCTGATATTGTCGATGATGCGGTCAACCAAACCTTGGCCAGGTCAATCAACACAACTTTAACAACCTTGCTGACACTATTGGCAATTTTTCTGTTTGGAGGAGAAACACTGAAAAATTTTGCCTTAGCTTTAATTATTGGCTTTACGGCAGGAGCTTATTCGAGTATTTTTATCGCCAGTACTCTTTTAACCTTGTGGCGAGAACGCACAGGTAAAACAGTAGTGGTAGCCGCAGGTGATTCAATTGATACATCTGCTACTTCCCAGGACGGTTAAGTTGTCGTTGATTTCACTAATGAGTTAAAACATTATGCAAATTGCTTAACGACAACCTGCAACTTTCTTACCCTATGGATCTACCGGAACAACCGCCAACTTCTAGCAATAACACCGAGAATACTGACCCATCCTTTGCCCAACAAGTACAAAAGTTACACCAGTTGACAGTATACGGCAGGTGGTTGTTTGTTGCCTTTTTGTGGCTCACGCTTGCGCCTGTATGCTTGTGGAACCTACGTACAGAAATTTCTCTTTGGCAAGAATACTTTACTTGGGTGGCAGTGCGCTACGGACTGTTTTACCATCCACTGTCTACTCTGGGTTTAGCATTTTGTATTGGAATGACAGTTGCTGTTTTAGTTTGGCAGAGTCGTAATATTTTAGTTGGGTTGCCACAGCAAGAAAAGCAGCGTTTAGAAAAACAAGTTTGTCACATACGCCAGCAAGGGCCAACTCATCCTCTGTGGAAGTGGGTTTGTGATGAAATCAAGGCTGGATGATAAAATTTTTAAATTGTTGCATGTATATGTACCTATTCAGGATTTCATAGCAAAATAAAACTTAACAATCATGCATCATGGCGAAAAGGGTAAAGGTAAAAGGGATAGTACTGATATCAGCTAAAGCACATCCAAATTGCATAATCACTCGTAAAGGTCGTTTACCGATGGCTAATGGCTGTCATCAGTTATCAGTCAGGGAAATTAGATATGCAACCTTAATGTGGAATAGCTGAGTTTTTTGTTCCCCTTCTTCAGAAAAGATACTGCCAAAATTGGGTGTCTCCACATGAACCATTCTCAAATTCAATTTTGCGATCGCCAGTCTCAAATAGACCTTTACCAACTCCAAGAACTATTCAACATTTCAGCTTTCTGGGCAAAAGGGCGTAGTGTAGAGGATTTGGGTATCGCTATTGCTAACAGCGACCCCGTAATTTCTGTCTGGGATAATGAGAAACTGATTGGCTTTGCCAGAGCTACTTCTGATGGTATCTATCGTGCCACAATCTGGGATGTTGTGATTCACCCAGATTACCGTGGTACTGGGCTAGGAACCAAATTAGTGGAAATTGTCTTGAGTCACCCGCGCATGAAGATGGTTGAGCGTGTGTATCTAATGACGACTCATCAACAGGGATTTTACGAAAAAATTGGTTTTCAAACTAATACTAATACAACTATGGTATTGTGCAACCAATCTAATTTAAATTCTCTTTCAACTGCGGAGATTCAGCTTCAGGAGACGCTAGGGGGATAGACAGTTGTAGCCTAGCATAGTTGAGGGTCTGTTCATTAGTTGTTAAAGGCACAATTTCTAGCTTGCCTCCCATAACTTCCAGCAGAGTTTGATTTATTAATAGCTTCATTCCTGCTGAAAGAGCAGCCTTTTTGTTAACAGTTTCAGTCAATACATTTTCAGATTTGATCAAGTCAATTGACTCATAATTTGGTAAAGCTTGATCTGGCACATCCAAGCAAATGTGAACAGTCTTACTTGTAGGTGAAAGGCTACTAGAAATCTGGATACTGCCTTCCTCCATTTGAGCAATAGCAGTGTCTATGAAACTAACTAATACTTGTCGTAGCCAACGGTGATCTGCCAAAACATAAATTTCTGGATTGGGAGGTAACATGCGTAAAGTAAAATTACGATTTGCCGCCAACATGTAAGTTAAATGGTTAACTTCTTGCAAAATCTTACTTAGGCATTGGGGCTGAATATCTAATTTGTTGGTACCGTGTTCTGTTCTAGCCACACCGAGAATTTCATCAATCAAATGTAGCAGTTTTAGAGCTTTTTCATGAGCTTGGGCAATAAATTCTCGCTCTTCCGCTGGATCATCACATAAATCCGACAAAATTAATTGATGCAATCCAATCAAACTATTAAGAGGCGATCGCAATTCATGGGTAGTCCGCGCTAAAAAACCCGCTTTAAACTGACCCATTTCTTGTGCCATTTGGTACGCTAGTTGCGTTTGCTTAATCTGTTGTAGAAGTTGTGGCACATTGTATTGTTCTGCGGGTGCTAGCGAGGATGAGCTAGAAGCGGCGTTTGATGACCGCAAAAATAACGAACGAAAACCCATCCCCACTACCAATCCGGCTCCTAGATATATCCAGTTGCTCCAATTCATAATTTGGCAATTATTAACTTGTTAATTGACTACAAAGGCAAGGCAGCGCGTTGGGGAGCCAGCGCCGTGGGCGGGTTTCCCGACTTGAGGCGACTGGCGTCCGGCTTTGCCGACTTGAAGCGACTGCCGTCACAAAACAAAGTTCCGGATTTCTCAAGATATCCGTTTCTAGCTTTGGTTAAAGATTCAGGACTGAGGCAACTAGCATACATTTTAGTGTCAAAAGTCAAGGGTTTTGGACATTGAAATGGGTGACTTTGGACGATTTTTGCAAAAAAATATGACAATGTGCGTCAGCCCTAAGATTTTAATGTTTTTTGCCTATACTCAAGAAAACAACATTATAGCTACGATTTTTATTTATCCACTTAAAAATCTAATTTGATAGTACCTTGGCGTAAAATTTGCCAATTTCTTCCTGTCCACTTAGCCACCGTGGAGGGTACACCAACCCCTGACATCTCGCCGAGAAATTCTGTAGCTGCTAAAGTCAGAACTTCAGGAAACTGAGCTTCAATTTCTGCCATTGTTGATAAAGGCGGTTGACCTGAAAAATTAGCACTAGTAGTAGCAAGAGGGCCTGTTTGCGCCAAAATAGTTTGAGCGATCGCGCTATCAGGGACGCGGATGCCAATTGTTGTTGGATCTTTGGGGTTCATGACTGCTGGAACGCGATCGCTAGCCGGTAAAACCAGCGTCAATCCTCCCGGCCAATACTTATTTACTACTTCTTGCCATAATTTATACTCGTTTTCACTGCCTTTAACATATGGCCATAAATCCTCTGCGCTAGCTGCCATTAAAATCAAAGGTTTATCCTGACTGCGCTGTTTAGCAGCAAAAATTAATCCTGCCTTTTCTGGTAAAGCTGCAAGTGCAGGAACGGTATCTGTAGGAAAGCTTACTAATAAGCCAGCGCGTGCGCCTGCAATTAGGTCTGCTAAGGAAACTGTAGTCATGTTTCTTAAGTTAAAAGTGAGGAGTTAGTAATTCAGAGTGGATAATGAGTAATTTACTAATATTTGAAAGTTATTTTATTTACAGCAGTTTGCAAGTAAATAAAGTACAAATCTTAATATGATAAATCTTGTGGGGTGGGCAGGAAAGCCCGCCCCTGTGTACCTCATTTATATGAAATGTGCTGTATATAACTTATACCAATTCTCCATGAAGATGCACTTAATATTAAAAAACGTAGACGTGCAGGGGCTTGCCGCAGGCTACCGCCAAGAACGCCAAGAACGCCAAGGAAGAGAGAAATAACTATTTAGTGCAAGTTTATAGAGAATTGGTATAACTCCTAACTCCTAACTCCTAACTCCTAACTTTTATAAGCAAGGGCAAAGCGTTCAATTCCCGCTAAATCGCTGTGAATTTGAATATTGCAATAACTTCCTTGATTTTCCAATAATTCGCGCACTGCATCCGCCTGTCCTGCCATCATTTCAATCAGCCACACGCCACCAGATAGCAAATAATGAGGGGAGGTTTCTATTAAATGACGAATGCAATCTAAGCCATCAGCACCACCATCCAACGCTAAGTGTGGTTCATGGTTAACCACTTCTGGTTGTAGGTTGGACACAGTATTGCTGGGAATATAAGGCGGATTAGATACCATGCCACTGAATTGACCAGATAATGAAGCCAGCGGTTCCCACCAAGAACCTTGATAAAATCGGATTTGTTTGCCAAAACCCAAATTATTGGCATTTGCCTGGGCGATCGCTAATGCTTCTAAACTACGATCAACACCATGAATTGTCGC
This sequence comes from Nostoc sp. NIES-4103, assembly GCF_002368335.1. Lineage (GTDB taxonomy): Bacteria > Cyanobacteriota > Cyanobacteriia > Cyanobacteriales > Nostocaceae > Amazonocrinis. The sequence continues at coordinate 7,460,645 of NZ_AP018288.1, forward strand.
TTTTGGCAAGGCATCTGCTAATCCCAAAGCGATCGCCCCACTTCCCGTACCTAAATCTGCCCAGTGTCCTGAGTCTAAAGGTAAATCTGCCTGACTGTTAGCTGCGGCTTTCACAGCTAACTCAATCAAGCACTCTGTTTCTGGTCTGGGAATCAAAACCGCACTCGACACAACAATTTTAAACTGTCGCCAAGGGGTCACTCCAGCAATGTACTGCACTGGCAAGCGTTCATGTAATCGCTTCTGCCACAGATGGTCTAACTCTTCTAAAGTTAACTTCATCTGAATTTGAGGTCTATGTTTGAAAGACTCCAAACGCAGTGCTAAACGGTCTAAGTCAGCAATCTCTAAAAGCAGCCAATCCACTTCCGAATCAGGGACATCATGAGCGATCGCTGCTTCTATTGCCGCATTCCGCCATTGCCAAAGTTGTAAACCTGAAACTAATTTTGGCTGTGTATCCACCATACTTCCCCTTTCAAGGTGTAATGTATTTTTGTGAAAAGCCCAAAATTCGGTAAATTTTTTGAGGATTTTTACCCACCTTGAAAGGGCTAGTTTATAGGACTTACGCCTTGACAAAACTTTTTATTTGTGGTAGCCGTTCTTTTGCTATGAGCGATCGCTGCCTATTTAAAATGACTAAATTGGGTTAATACAGTGCGTAAGTCCTAAAGTCATTATTTTTTCTGGGTAGGTGCGGTCTGGGGCTTAGCGCCTGGTAATTGATTTGGCGCGGACGTCTTGGGGGCGAGTGAGCGAATAAATTCTATAGATTCCCGCGAAGGGTACAGAATAAATTTATTCATATTCGGATCGTTGCTGGTATTGAGAGTCTCAACAACACCAGATAACTCTGCCACTTCAATCCCGGTTTTGGATGCTTCTTGTGGTACAGCTTTCTTAAATTCATCCAACAAAGCTACTGCTTGTTCTTTCTCGAAATATAAAGGCACATACCGCTCTTTACTTTGGGGAACAGGGATGGTCAGATAGCCTTTATCCAATTTCGGTATAAATAAAGGAATACCGTTGAATTGCTGTACTTTTTGACCATTTTGATTCATGATGGTTTTTGCTGACTCAAGCTGTTGTTGCGCCGGCACTAAGGTATAAATCACAGAGTCTTTCTTCTTTTTAGCCTCTTGCACTATTTGATAATAATCTGCCAAAGACAGAGGTCTTACCTGCAATGTGCTTGCTAGTTGGGGGTTTTCTTTTTTGAGCCTTTTGTCCAGAAAATCCTGAGCATTTTGTTTGCTGAGAAAAAACCCTACTTGGGAGATAGTTTTAGATTCGTTATTCCTTGAGATAACTACAAATTCGCCCTTGGGATTAATCAAAGTAAAGACTGGGACTATTTGTAGCTTTTTCAGAACTTCGCTTTGTGGTAATGCTACTGCTCGCAGGTTCTCTGTTTGCGATAGCCCAGCAAAAAATATACTACTAGCGATACCTAATGTTGCGCCCAAGCGAACTAATGCTTTCATGAATACTCCTTGCATTGATATCTATTAAGTCAGACAAATTGTTGGATTTGCATAGCACCAACTAGCTCTAGTTATATAGCAATCCCTTTGAGATTTGAAAAAGTCGTGGCTGCTGTTAAATGCTAAGAATCTACTCTTAAAACCTGATATTTCCAAATATTGAAGAATTACTCTGGTATCTTCGTTAGCAGTTGACTGTGTTCAAATTGTGTTTTTCTCAATTTCGGCTTGCTACGCACTGCGTAATATTGTAAATGCTGATTATAACTTGGTCTCCAGTGGGCAAGAATTTCCCTGACTGTTGAAGCGGTCAATGCCATTTTATTGTCTTTCTCAAATATTAAGTGACGCTACTACAAAATCAATCGTTCCACTTGCTACTACTTAAATAACTGCCACATACGAAACACAAGTACAGGATTTCTTAGCTAACGCGAAATTTGCCTGTTATGCTTCAAAGTACAGCCTATGAATAAATTCGCCAAAGTCTAATTTTTGGCCAAAGTTTACAATTTAATGGTTGATTGTACCAAAAAACTTTCAAAAGTTTAATTTTTGTAATGAAAATATAATAAAACCCCATACCTAATAGGAGGTGTGGGGATTGTGATTTTGAGATTTTGAATCGGGATGACAGGATTTGAACCTGCGGCATCCTGCTCCCAAAGCAGGCGCGCTACCAAGCTGCGCTACATCCCGGATATACCAAATTAAGTTGACTTGTTTTGTTTTAGATTTACCCAACAACTAATTAACTCAGTAGCTAGAGGCAAACTTACAAAACACGGCAAACTAGTCGGACTTGTAGTCTTCTAGTGCATATATCTAATTATATCAAATTTACGAGATATTGCCCAACCTTTTTTATTGTTTGCCTCAAAAAATTAATTACTTGACTACAGCGATGACAGTTTAACTGCCGACACAGCTAGCTGTGCAACAAAGACATTAGTGTGCTTGCTTGTCGGCTAGTTTGCTCTTAACCACTTCATGGTTATAGAGTTTCTCTACTTTGACTATTTTGTGTCTTGGCCTGCTTTTTTGCTTTGACAAAATTAGTGAGGATACCAGAACATACCTTTGATGCCTTCTGGATCTGACATAAAGCCCATAGTCCGATAGAAATCTACAACATGAGGATCGGCAAAGAGAGTCACGTTGCTAATTTCTTCACTTCTAAGCTTTTTGAGTACGTATTTCATCAAAGCTTTTCCCAGTCCTTTACCTTGAAAGTCTGGGTGAACCACCACATCCCAAATGGTGGCATTAAATGCATGATCTGAGGTAGCACGGGCAAAACCAATGAGCCGCCTTTGGTTTCCTCGCACTTGCCACATGGAGGCTACGAGAAAACTATGCTCAATGGCTTTTTTTACTTTTCTCAAAGGACGACGCGACCAGCCAACTGCATCACAGAGTTCTTCTAATTCATACAGATCAATGTCTCGCTCCGTGCTGAAAACGATGCGATCGCTATTAGCACTAGAGTCGCCCGTAGATGCTGTATGCTCTTCAAAAGCAGCAGACTTAGTTGCCGATACAGATTCAGGAGTACTAAACCAAGTTTTCCAAAAACCCATGCCAACGTGGTTCGGGTAGTATAACTGATATTGGTTTCCACTCTTTTTTGAGTGTTGATTCACGTTTTAGGAAGACAATACCATCTAAATACCCTAGCACTGAAATTTTTTTGGTGTTTTGGGAATTTTCAATGGTTACAGCTTCTTGGGCGCGTGTTTCACACCAATCATTTTCAACTTTAGCATTTTGTTGTCCAGCCTAGGAGAAATTCCCCGTCTTTTGGGGAAATGAGAGTGAATTGTATATCAGGGATTGGAAATTGGAAACTAGGCACTAGGGATTGGGAACTCGGCGTCCCCACGACCGCTTTCTAGGAGCCACTGCGAAGAGCGCGCTCTGCCGACAGACAAAGCGCAAGTGGCGTTGGCAATTAGGGGCAATGGGAACTGGGGATTGAGTAAATATTACGGAATCATTTGTCACAAGCCTGTATCTTTAGAAAGATAAAGATATGGTTATGAAAAAGAAAGTGTGTGTAGTACTACGTGTTGCCACAGTAGTGTAAACATACATAGCTAGCGAATTTATAGTAGTATTTCCCACTCCCTAGTCCCCAACCCCAGCTCCCAGCCTCCAGTCCCTAGGTGATGAAAGCAAGCGAGTCTTACCCCAACGATGGCTTCCGGTTTAAAATCTTCCACTTTGGAACTCCTAAAGCGCTTCAATCGAGCGTTTCCCCAGTTTTATGAACAATTTGTCAGCAGTGAAATCCAACTGCAAAATTTGCGGCTAGCCTACCGTCTTTATAAAACCAGACGTGCCGTTATAGAGTTGAAACCGGAAGGTAGCAAAAGTGCTTTGCATTTTGCCTACCGCAACCAGTCGTTTCTCCTCAGTGATATTTTTGGTGTGCTGGCGGCTTATGGGCTGACTATCCATGGTCTAAGTTTATATGGCCAGATCCGGCCGCCGATGTTAGTTTTTATCAAATTGTTGGTATCTCGTGGCAGTAAAGCTTTAACTGAGAAAACCGCAGAAAACGTCTGCCGCGCCATTCGTGAAGCTTTAGGAGGGCGGTTTGAGGTAGAAGAGATGCTGGCAGTAGAATTCAACTTAGACACTGGCTTAGAGCAAGTACAGACTGAGTTCTATGTAGATCCCGTATTTCATCTTCCTGCCCTGGTAATTGAAGCCGATAATCAACCAGGATTATTTTATAAAGTGATGTACGCCATCTGGCAAGAAGACCTCTTAGTAGTCAACGCCAATTTACTGGTTTGGCGCGGACGTACAAGGCTCATTCTTTATCTGTTGGGGCCAAATGAAAGCCTGATTCCTGAATATTTAGGCCACAAAATTGCTGAAGGCGTGCGGCAGAGGTTGTTGGGTAAATGAAAAAGTTAAGAGTTAGGAGTTAAAAGTTAGGAGTTAAAAGTTGAATATAAAGAATTTCTAACTCATAACTAAAAACTGATAACTCTCAACTCTTTGCATTCCGTATTTAGTCTTACCCCTCCTTAGGAGTACGATATAAGTATGGCAACCATCGAAATCTTGGGCGTCCCACACGCATACGAACTAACGGCTCCTACATCCTGCCCCCATACTCTAGTCTTTATCCACGGCTGGCTAAATAGCCGTGGATACTGGCAACCTGTAATCTCGCGCCTGTCAGATGATTTGCAGTGCTTGTCGTATGATTTGCGAGGTTTTGGTGAATCTCAGTCCTTGCCAGAAACTGATTTTAGTCGGGGACAAACTTCTTCAGACTTGACTCCAAGTTCTAGTAATACGCTCAACTCATCATTTGATTCTCTTTATACTCCGGCTGCTTATGCTCAGGATTTAGCAGTGCTTTTGCAACAGCTAAATATTAAGAATGCTTGGCTGATTGGGCATTCTTTGGGCGGTACAATCGCTCTTTGGGCAGCAGCTCAGATGCCTGAGTGTATTCAAGGGGTCATCTGTATTAACGCAGGTGGCGGTATTTATCTCAAAGAAGCTTTTGAACAGTTTCGTTCCGCTGGTCAGCGATTTTTACAAGTCCGTCCACGCTGGCTATCTCAGATACCATTGATTGATTTGTTGTTTACGAGAGCAAGTGTAGCCCGTCCTTTAGAGCGCTATTGGGCACGTCAGCGAGTAATTGATTTTGTCGTGGCTGACCCAGAAGCTTCTTTAGGAACACTATTAGACTCTACAACTGAGGAGGAAATCAACCGTCTACCCCAGTTGGTATCTCAACTTAAGCAACCAGTGTATTTTTTAGCTGGTGCCAACGACAAAGTGATGGAACCCAAGTATGTTCGCCATTTGGCTAGCTTTCATCGGCTTTTCCAATACTGTGGCGACAATGTGATTGAAATTCCTGATTGTGGGCACTTAGCAATGTTAGAACAACCAGATGCGGTTGCTTCTCACATTCGTTCAATAGTTAACGTGCAAGAGTCAGTGGTCAATATTCATTAGTCAATGGTCATTAGTCCTTAGTCAGTGGTCAGTTGTCAGTGGTTATCAGTCACCAGTCACCAGTCCTCAGTCCCCAGTCACCAGTCCCCAGTCCCCAATGACTATCCAGCAGACTGATATAACTTCATTACCTGGGTCAGGGCTAACCTGGACTCAACACCCAAGGTAATGGGGGATGTATGACCAAGGGATAAATGTTCAGCTGCTGCACAACCAATCATGGCAGCGTTATCGGTACAAAATTTCATAGGGGGGAACAGCACACGCAGGTTATGCTCGGCAGCGGCTGCTTGTAAGATTTTTCTTAGCCCGCTGTTTGCTGCTACCCCTCCACCCACAGCAATGGTGTTTAGACCATAATCGAGGGCACAAGCGATCGCTCTTTTGGTTAGCGATCGTGCTACAGTTTGTTGAAAACTAGCCGCTACATCTGCTACTGGTATTTCTTTACCGTCTTTCTCGAACTGCTGCACTAAACGCAATACTGCTGTCTTTAAGCCACTAAAACTGCCATCATAGCGATGATATCCCCCACCTGGTAGAGAAACTTTGCCTTCTGGTAAGGTAAATGCTATGGGATCACCTTGTTGTGCCAGCTTGTCAATGACCGGGCCGCCAGGATAACCCAGCTTTAACAACCGCGCTACCTTGTCAAATGCTTCACCTGCGGCATCATCACGAGTTTCACCTAGTGTTTCGTAGATACCACATTCTTTGACATAAATCAAGCTTGTATGTCCGCCAGAAACGAGTAAGCTAAGAAAAGGAGGCTCTAAACTTGGCTCGCTCAAATAAGTGGCGTAAATGTGACCTTCAAGGTGATGAACTCCCAAAAATGGCTTTTTATGTAATATTGCCAGAGTTTTGGCAGCAGTTAAGCCCACTAATAGCGCTCCCACAAGTCCAGGGGCGCATGTGGCGGCGATCCCATCAATTTCTCCCCAGCTTAGTTTGGCTTGCTCCATTGCTTGAGCGATCGCATAATTTATCGTTTCTAAGTGTTGACGGGATGCCACTTCTGGCACTACCCCGCCATACTGCTGATGCACTGGGATTTGCGAAGCGATGATACTGCTTTCCACTTGACGATTGTTAACAATCGCAACGGCAGTTTCATCACAGCTAGTTTCTATTGCTAAAACGATTGCCATTCTAGGGTCACGCCAAATAACAACTTGTTTGAGAAGCTTTAACTTTTATTTACTTAAACTTTACTCGGTTACCGTGCAAGAGTATGATGACTTGCTAGTTATGCAAATAAAGACTGTACAAGCCGCTTCGTTTTGTACACAAAACTTTTTCTTTTGTAATAAAAGGAAACAACTTCATGCGACGATTGTTTGCTTTGATTTTAGTGATTTGTCTTGCGTTCAGTTTTGCCCCACCAGCGAAAGCTTTAGGGGCTGATCTTGTACCCTGTAAAGACTCTCCTGCTTTTCAGGAACTGGCCAAGAATGCCCGTAACACCACAGCTGATCCCGAATCTGGTAAAAAGCGCTTTGAGCGTTATTCCCAAGCGCTGTGCGGCCCAGAAGGATATCCTCACCTGATTGTTGATGGCCGTCTTGACCGCGCTGGCGACTTTTTGATTCCCAGCATTCTCTTTTTGTACATCGCCGGTTGGATTGGTTGGGTAGGTCGTACCTATCTGCAAGCTATTAAAAAGAGCGGTGATGCTGAGCAAAAAGAGATCCAAATCGATCTTGGCTTGGCACTACCCATCATAGCGTCAGGCTTTACTTGGCCAGTGGCAGCACTCCAAGAATTTCTTTCTGGCAAATTAACAGCCCCAGATTCAGAAATCCCCGTTTCCCCCCGCTAATTCAGCTTAATTGATTCATTGTTTTGGAGACTAAATTCATGGCGGACAAAGGCGACCAATCATCCTATTTGATTAAATTTATTTCCACAGCACCTGTAGCAGCTACTATTTGGCTCACAATTACAGCAGGCATTTTGATTGAATTCAACCGCTTTTTTCCTGATCTACTTTTCCACCCACTACCATAATTGGAAAACAGAATAAAGTCAGTTGAATCTGTTGTTTGGAGCCTAAGATTGTCTGGTTGGATTATTCAGCCTAATTGAGGTTAATTGCTCACCAAAATAGGTTGTAAAAATCTTTTATGAAACTCGCAAGCTCCGCCCAGCTTACGAGTTTCATAATTTTGAAAGCAGTTAAATTAATTTTTTTTAACTTCGCAATCAAACAGCATCTTTGGCCACGAATATTATTAGTATGACAATGCCACCATTCTCAATTTAGAGGCAAACATAAAATATGGCGCAAGCAGTAGATGCATCCAAAAATCTCCCTAGCGATCCCAGAAATCGGGAAGTTGTTTTTCCAGCAGGACGCGATCCTCAAATAGGCAATCTAGAAACCCCCATTAATTCTTCCCCCTTGGTTAAGTGGTACATTAATAACTTGCCTGCCTATCGTCCTGGTCTGAGTGTTGGTAGACGAGCCATAGAAATTGGGGCTGCTCACGGTTACTGGATATTTGGCCCTTTTGCCAAATTAGGCCCTCTGCGGGCTTCAGACAATGCCAACTTAGCTGGATTACTATCAGCTATTGGCTTGGTTGTGCTTCTGACCGCTGCTCTATCTCTGTATGCTAATAGCAACCCTCCCAAAGCACTTGCTAGCGTTACCGTACCCAATCCTCCAGCAGATGCTTTTAACTCCAAAGAAAGCTGGAATAACTTTGCCAGCAGTTTCTTGATTGGTGGTATTGGTGGTGCAGTAGTCGCTTACTTTGTGACTACCAATCTGGGATTAATTCAAGGTTTATTTGGTTAATTGTTGACTGTTAGTAGTCAGTTGTCAGTAGTTAGTGGAACAATTAACAACTGACTACTGACAATTGACAAATGTATGAAGGACACACAAAAATAGTTATCCTATTTCTGTATGTCCTTTGCTTTTTGGTGTTAAAGATGCTTGTTTGTGGTTCTTAGGAATCTTAAATTATTTAAACAAAGCTGCTTCGATTGCTTTGAGAGCAGTTTCAAAATGATCATTGACAATTTTGATATCAAACTCATCGGCAGCTTTCACTTCTTCTTGGGCACGACGCAGACGACGGACAATAGCCTCTTCAGAGTCCTGGCCGCGACCCCGTATCCGTTTCTCTAATTCCTCAAAAGAAGGCGGCAAAATAAAAATGCTGAGGGCCCCAGGGAAGGAAGCGCGAATTTGTCTTGCTCCTTCTAGCTCAATTTCTAGTATCACCAACTTACCTGACAGAACTTGGTTAAGCACAGCTTCACGGGGGGTGCCGTAATAGTTACCAGCAAATTCTGCCCACTCTAAGAATTCGCCTTGAGCAACTAGTTGTTCAAACTTACTACGGCTAATAAAGTAATAGTTTTTGCCGTTGATTTCTCCAGGACGTGGAGAACGAGTTGTGACGGATACAGAGTAATACAATTCGGGATGACGCTGCAATAGCGATCGCATTAAAGTGCCTTTGCCGACCCCACTAGGGCCAGTTAAAACAATCAGTCTGCCTGGTGACTGGTTTTCATTGGTAGTAGCACTGCTCTGGATGGGTAAAACTTGCATCATCCGTTTAACCTGTGAATTAATCAATAAAATATTATTCCTTAGTCATTAGCTTTTTGATCGTTGCCAGAGTGAACTTTGACTAACGAATTTGTAGCACGAGTGACAGAAATGCCTAATTCACATGTTACTGCCGATGTGGTCTAAATAGGAGTAGGGTTATTAACCCACGCCCAGTTAATTATCTACAACATGATGATCGCGGGTAATCACAAAGCGATTGGCTACCGTTTCTGGTTGAATCGCTGAAAGTATTACGTGGCTGGAATCAGTGATAATTACAGCCCTTGTCCGCCGACCGTAAGTTGCATCAACTAGCTGGCCTCTGTCCCGTGCATCGGTAATTATCCGCTTAATTGGGGCAGATTCCGGACTGACAATGGCAACTACTCGGTTAGCAGACACGATGTTGCCGAAACCAATGTTAATTAATTGAATCTCCATAAATGAACTGACACCAAATTTGGTGCGAGCAGCTGGTAAGGAATTATTCTCATGTTATCCCCAAAGAATCGGAGTTACAACGCTTCAGGTCTAGCCAGCTTGAGTTTTTAAATAGACATTCCTTTTTTTAGCTATTTATCAGTAAAATCTCCTCAAAATCCTCCCAAAGACACATGCAAAACCAGAAAAAATTACTAGTAAATTCAAAATTAAAAATGTCAGTTTCATAACTATATAATTTGTATTACGTTTGCAGCAATTTATGTAGTACAAATGGTTGATGGTTGCCGTAGAACTGGAAAATTGATGTAAGAAGTTTACTCTCAGTCGGGGTTGGGGACGTAACCGGACACACACAGAGATTGTTGCCGTAGATGATATTAGTCTGAGTGTTCCTGATGGTCAGGCGATCGCCTTCATCGGCCCCTATAGAGCGGGAAAGTCCACTACAATCAAGATGCTGACGGGAATTTTACAGCCCACATCCGAGACAGCTAGGTTACTGGGGTTAAATCTTTGGCGAAATCGGCGCGAACCAACTTATCAGATGGGGGTAGTGTTTGGACAGCGATCAGTACCTATCCAGCAACTTTATTTCAAGGAACAGTGAAGCTAACGTTGTATACACAGGTTCTTGCTAGTTTCATTAGTGGATTGTCTATTGAGGCGTTGCGATCGCTATCTTGGACTCATGCTTTGCTAGCAGTAGCTGGGTCAACAACCCCAGAGGACACGGAATAATGATGGTTTGAGAGGTTTTTTGCGTAAGTCCTATTAGAGCCAAGATTCAACGGTTAATGCGCTTACTTGCCTAATCCGTTGAAAGTCGCTATCAGTGGATATGACAGTGAGACTGTGTTGTAGAGCAACAGCAGCAATCCAGAGGTCATTTTCATCAAAACCTAAGTCTGTTATCTGAGTTTTTCTTCGCTTGCTTTTTTCCTTGGGGCCAAATTGTCTCATCAAGCCTGCTTTGAGTTGACCATAAATAGTAGCTGTGTCCTCTGTCACTCCGTACAAACGTATATCTTCAAGAAATTCTGTCAAACGAGCGAGATTCGTTTCTCTTTTCGCAGAATTTTCCATCATATATGTAAGCTCTCCCTGTACAATTACACAGGTGGCAATATTTAATTCTCCAACCTCAGCTATTCGACGAATGACGTTTGGTTCTCCAAGAATGATGGCGCTACAGTGATTAGTATCAAGTAGGTACATTACTCAAAAGGATTTAAATCATAATCGAACTTGGCTTTACCACGAGTAGCGTAAACCAACTCAAGACACTCTTGAAAGTCGTCACCTTCCCATGTTCCTGCATGTCTGAGGATGGAACGCCCGGAAGCTGGGCGGTAAGGTAGTTGAGAACTATCAATTGCGGTTTCTTCTGGCTTAACTTGTGCTTGCTGAGTATCTTGTTTTTCTGATTCTTGTTTGTTCTTGAGAAAGCGTAGAAAGTCCAGAGTTTCTTCTAGAAGAGAGTCTGGAGAGGATTCAATTTCTTGAAGCAGGAGTTTTTTAATAGTCATAAAGTGAGCAAAAAATTCAAATGATTTTATAAATACTTTTCTATTATTACAATAGTTTTTTTTAAGTTTATGTAAATTCGTTGGTAGCGCTGCATATCTTCATTGCTGGAGATGTTAACAGAAAAGTTTTTGAGCTATGTTGAGTCAAACTAATGCAATACTGAACACTTATTATTTAATCAGCAATATGCTAAACCGTACTTTTACGGTTGAATAATTAGGCTTTTTTGATGGTTTGAGATTGTAAATTGAGTTCTCTGCGTCTTGGCGGTTCGATAAATAAAGCTTATTGGTCATTTTTACGAAATATCTGAAAATTAAAAAGGTTGCCCAATAGACAACCTTACATGTAAATAAGAAATGAATTACTTAGCAGTCTTTTTCAAACCTTGCCATCTTTGTCGCAACTGCTTCAAGTCAGGCGTATGACCACCATAACGCCATCTAACATAAGCTTGAGAAATTTCATCTATCACCTCAGCAGTTGCTGGGGCGTGATGCTGGTATGAAACTTTGGCATACTCCAGAGGTGTTTGTGATGGATGCTTACCCAAACCTTTTTGAGATGTCCATTGCAGCATTTGTTGATAAAGGCTTTCCATTGCTGGTAATTTCTTCAACCAACGACGGTTCATCCACTCTCGCCACTGCACCCAACCAAGCCAACCAAAGAAAGCTATAGTTGTACCCAAGATTGAGCCAGTTAATACACCAAGCCAACCTTGAGTGAATAAAGCAAAAAACCAAGCGATCGCTCTACCCACCCAATTAAATATTGCCCCTAAAACATTATTCAGTAAACCTGTCACTGGTGAAGGCAACCACCCAGCCACCCATTGCCAAAATTGCCGTAACACGCCAAACGTCTGAGTGTCTTCAATGGAAGGGGGAATCAGGGGATGATTGGGAATGGGGTCAAAGGCAAACCAGCCATATTTAGGGAAATACACCTCCGTCATGGCATAGGCATCTGTATTCTTAACAACGTACATCCCCGTAAATGGATTAAACTCCCCAGGACTAAACCCTGCTACTAAGCGCGCTGGAATGCCAACGGAACGCAGCATCACCGTGAGAACTGTGGAAAAATGATCTGGATAGCCGCCTTTATACTTGAATAAAAAAGCGTCTACCAAATCGTCTTTTTCTCCCAAATAAGGCAAATCTAAAGGATTTTTGGGAACTGAGTAGCGTTGCTTGAGATACTGAGCTAAATAAAGAACCTTTTCATAGCTTGAATCCAAGCTTTTGGAAGATTTACCTACCTGTTCTTTATTGTAGTTAGCAAAAATTTCTTCGGTATGTTGCTTGACTTTTGCAGCAATTTCTGGTGTAATTTGCAGATAGTGATTTTTAATTTGTGGTGGGTAGTCTGTAGAAGCTTTGCCTAACAAAGTGCGATCGCGGTATGGTACTTCTGAAATCACCGTGTAAGTCAAGTCTTCCAATAATGCCACAGGCGCACGCAAGCTGTTTTCTTTATCAACAGCGACCATCGGTGTAGGAAAATAAAGCTCTTTGGGATTAGCTATCGCTGGAATCAGGTTAGGCAAATCCGACACAATGGTGTAAGTTTGTACTACTTCTCTAGTTTCACCAGAGATATTCGGCAAAGGTAAATAAATTTGGTAAGACCAAGGCGATCGCTTGATAGTAGTAACATCATCATTACGAGAAACTTCCCAACCCTTACCTGTGTAGCGGTCAAATGCCAGCACTCGCCAAAAACCCTCAGCTTGCGATCGCACCCGCATCACTACCTTGGGTTTCATTACTCCCCGCAAATTTTGATTAATCTGACTATTAAAACCGTAATAAAAACTGTCATCTAAACTTCCTGGCTTACCTGCTTGGCTTTGTCCATTACCATTGCCTTGGTTATTAGCATTGCCTTGACGCACATAACCAGGGTTAATAATGCTACGACCTGTAAAACCACCTTTGACATCAATGGGAGAACTTACCGGAAAAGTTCGCAGCTGATAACCAGGAAATCGTGGTAATATGGCAAAGATGGCTAAGCCTAACCCGACAATCGTTACAAAACTTAAAACTAAGAATTTCCAATCAAAAGTTGCAGAGCTACGCTTGGGTAATTTTTCATTTTTAACTTTTAATTTTTCCAAGCCGAGTTGTGAGCGATAATCTAAGACTAAAGTGGGTAAAGCGATCGCTAAGAACAACAGCAGCACAGGAGCAAAAGCCAAAGTTTGGCTGAGTGTTGCTGCCACACCTAATAAAATTAATCCTATAACTATTGAATAACCCAAATCCTTACGACGGGGTGTATCAAAGCTGTGGAGTATTTGCAGTTGAATTAATAACTCTGCCAAAGCCAGCCGCGTATCATTCAATTCTCCCAGCAATCGCCCAAAGAAAGCACCCAATGCTATTAACATACCGATGGCGATGCAGAATTTGACTGGCACATTGGCATGGCGACGACGGTAGTAACTCCAAATCGCACCGACTATACTTAGCGGTACTGCCCAAAGACTGAATGTAGTTTCAGCAGCAATATCCGTCGCCACAACTCCGATAATTACCAACCCCAGAACTAGCACCCGTAAAGGAATCGAATCCTCCACTTCCGTCAAAGGCGACCTCTGCATAGTTTTTCGCCAGCGATCTATAGGTAGATGCCAAAACCGATGATTCCTGGATAAGTTAAACATTTAATGTAAGCAATAATGTAGATGCTGTAGACACTTGTAATTCGTAATTCGTAATTAAAACTCGTGAGATTTCCTTTATAACCGTAGTCGCGTTATATTAGCAAAGTTTTAATTGTTTAGAGCAATAAAGCAACTGGATTTAAACTCAGCACTCATACCATTTCTTTGTGAGGCTGTGCCAAACTCTTTTAACTTCTTCTTTCTTTCTTTGTGTCCTTTGCGCTCTTTGCAGTTCGTTTTTATTTCTTATACTTAAGGTTTAGCGCATCTTCATATAGAATTGGTATCAGCACTTTTTTATACTAATTTTCGGGAAGTTCCTATAAGAAAACAGGAACTCCCCGAAGCAAGGCTTTGGGAGTTATAAATGTCTTGTACATGCGTCTTTCCCATTACGGGTTATCTAGAAGCCGCTAATGAGAACTTGTAAAAAAAGTAGAAACCCTAATGATCGGTTGTTAAACAAAAATCAGCTTCAAACTACAACCATCATCTTATCTGTTGGCGTTGATTAACCTTAAATGCTAGCGGTGTGCATTTCGGCTAAATCTTAGGATTAATCACAAACAACAACGGCTTTTGATCTAGTTCTGGAAAAGATACTTCTAAAGTGTAAGTCTGGTTAACTTGCTGGCAGTGCAATTCTACACTCAAGCACCCAGGACTTGAAGACTTGGCTATTGCTTGAGTACCACTTCCTCGAAGTTTCAAACTACCTTTAGCGGGTAACTCAGCGTGAACATGCAACTGTGTCAGCTGACCTTGACAATGGTATTCTACTCTCAGCGTTAGAGACCCAGCGCTAGTTAGCCATTGTTTTTCTATTACTGGCTGGGATGGAGACACTGGTAGAGTCAGATTCTCCAACATTTGTTTAGCCGCCAGTAGCGACAATGCCATTTGTTGACGCGGTTTTAAATCTGAGTAATCGCTTTGAATATTAGGCATCATACCCAGAGTATCCGCAGACCGATAAGTGCTTCTCAGTACTAATCCGGCTATATCGTTGAGTGTCTGCGACTCGTTAGGGAAAAAGCCCTCCACTACTTGAACTAATTTCGCCCCTAGCGGTAGTGAAGATGTGAGCAATCCTTGACATCTTTCTAGCAATTCCCGGAAAACTTTCTCCGGTAGGGCAATGGGTAGACTCAGCTTTGATTGCTGCGCCATCCAACCCCCAGCAGGAGTTAATGCTAGCGATCGCTCTTCTACACAATCTGGGTACTCTACTATTTGTGATTCCCAAGGGAATAACGGAGGGTGGTTCTCGATTTGGATTTGTAACCGACGCTTGAGGACGGCCTGGAAACGTTCTTGCACAGTAGGAATTTCTCCCAATTGAAAGGTTTGGGGGGTTCCTCCCAAGTGAGGCTTGCCACTTTTGGACGTGGCTGCTTTTTTGGTTGGGTTATCCACCCCGTCGGTTTCCTCACTCTGTCCCAAGTTTTGCTCGTGGGTATCGACATTATCTGCCAACACCCAAGCAAGTAAATGGTGCTGTGAGGATTCTGAGTCACTATTCATGAGTAGATGCACCTGATCCGGACACTAAGGAGTTACGAATTTCCCAAGCTTGCTCAAGAATCTTAAACCACCGTTTTTGTAGTTGTGCTGTTGACATACCTAAAGTTTTGGCAATTTTGTCGTCAGGTTGTCCTTGTTGCTTCAACTCTAGTAGAGCACGTTGTTTCTCATCCAACTGCGCTGTGTATACTTGCCATTGCTGAGGAGTTAACCCCAAATTAGTGTGCAATGAAGCTTCCAGCCATTCATGAACTAATTCCCAACGATGCAACAAGGCAAACCGGATTAAATGATACTTAAAGCGTTGCTGTAAGTAATCTCTCTGACGAGGGGTTAAACCTAAAACTGCCTCAATTTCCTGTGTCGATAAGTCTTGGAGGCGGAGGGAGAAGTAATCAGCACAATCGGATTGTTGCCGTTGTTCGAGATAATCCATTAATTCGGTAACTACAACCGATCGCAAAGTGTCTTCTTCTGGTTCAGGTGCTGCTTGCGTCGCCATTGCCGATCGCAATTGCTGCACTGCGGGTTCTTCCCAAGAACCATCGGCTTCGTTGCTGCTTCCTTCTGCGGCTTGTTCTATATCTACGTTTGTTTCTGGAGGTTGCTGTTGGGAAAAAGTTTGCGCCCGCAGGATAATTAATTGTTGTTGACGACCTGGTAGGGGAATCCGCCGCTTACCATAGCGTTCGGTAAACGCCATGTATTCTGCCAATTCCAACAAAGTTTGGGGGCGATAGGTGGGGCCAAGTTGATTTTCCCGCCGAAAAGCGTTCAACGCCTCTAAATAAAAACCCTGTAGGAAATCTTCAATAATAGTCAACCGCCCTTGATAGCTCAGTTGTCTTTGAGGAGGATTAATGTAACGATAAATAATCGCACTCAAAGTACTGTGCAATTCCACCCTACCCCGATTGGAACCGAGCTGATAGTATCTCAGACACTGTTGCAAGCGATGTTTGGCTAGGGTCATTGCTGAATTTTCTACAGCACCGGAAGCTTGGATACGTTTACTTTCACTACAAATCCGGTAGACTTCGGAGGTAATTCGTCTGGCTACATCTTGGCAATTCTGGGCTGAAGCTTTGGTTGACTGTTGTAGCTCCTGCGACAGGAGTTGAAAGATCACCTCCACGCCGATAGAAGTTTCTCCCTGAGTTGTTACGCTTGGAATTGTTGCGGTTGGAATTGTTGCGGTTGCGGCTGAATTCATAGTCTCGGTTTTCAAAAGACCCTAACATGCTTAAATAAAACCTGTACGACTGTGGGTATTGGCTTAGTAGATTTTGCGTATAAGCTAAAGGCAATATACCAATCCTATGTTTAGGATGTGGCTTATTTGATTGTTCCCAAATCGATGGGATTGTTCACACTTTGATAGATGTTATTGCCATTACCCAGGAGTCGTTTACAAGTCATTATGGATTTAGAAAAACAAATTCAATTGCTGATTGACAATGCACCCCCCGATGGTGTAACACCACATCTTGTCGCAGCAATTGCTCCTACGCTTAGCGCGATCGCCCAAAAATTACGCCATTCCCAGTACTACATTCTCCAGAGTTTGGAGGGCAACTGGGTTTTAACTACATTGAGCAACCGTGCAAATCCAGGATTGGAAAAGCGTGTGGTTTACGCTTTTTCTACCATACAGGATGTTTCCCTAATTCCATCTGCTGGGCTTGACCCTCAAATTCAAGCAAAACCCCTTCCTGTGACCCATATTTTGTTCCAATTAATGGCATTAGAACCCGTAGATAGTATCGTTTTTTTGGAAACGCCGGGTACAACCACTCATACTGTAGAAGTGCAGCGAGATGAATTCCAAAAACTCATGCAACAACAGATAAAACCACAAAATCAGCCAAGACAGATACCCCCTGATATTGCATAAATAAATTTTGGAGTTTGGATTTATTAGATACAATCTCAAATCCAAACTCCAAAAGCCAAAATTTTAAATTTTAAATTTTAAGTTTTTTAGTAGAGCCGACTGAGTACATAATCAGTCATGTTGATAAGTGCTTGATGAGAATCTGAAGGTGGTAAACATGCAAGATGCTCTGCTGCTAACTTGGCATGATGAGAAGCTAGTTCCCTAGCCTGTTGTATTCCTTGACTATCTTGAATTAGCGCCAGTGCTTGCTCTAAATCCCCTTCTTGGGCAAACTCTCTTTCTATCAAAACTTCCAAATATGGTTTTTCCCGTAAAGCGAATAAAACCGGAGCTGTGAGATTACCACTTTTCAGGTCAGATCCCGCTGGTTTACCCAAGGTATCTGTTGTACTAGTGAAATCTAAAATATCATCCACAATCTGAAAAGCTAGACCAAGATGACGCCCATAGCTGTACAGATGTTCAGCTGTTTCTCTTGAGACTTCACTCAGTAACCCAGCCGCTTTAGCACTGTTGGCAATTAACGAGGCGGTTTTGTAATAGCTCTTTTTCAGGTAAGTTTCAATCGAGATGCTAGCGTCAAAGCGATTCAATCCCTGCTGTATCTCCCCGGTAGCCAAATCCATAATGACTTCTGAAAGCAGTTTCACTACCTCCAAATTGTCCAAGTTTGCTAAGTACCACGACGATTGAGCAAAGAGAAAATCTCCTGCTAGTACGGCGATGCGGTTACCGAACAAACTATGAACAGTGGGTACACCACGTCGCATCTGTGATTCATCAACCACATCGTCATGGACTAAGCTGGCGGTGTGAATCATTTCTGTGATTTCTGCTAAGCGGCGATGACGCGGCGTAATATCTTGTTCTAACATTGTTGCCCGCGATAGCAGCAGAACAATTGCTGGTCTAATACGCTTTCCCCCAGCCCCGAATAAATGTTCGGCTGCTGCAAAGAGAATGGGGTGGCGATTTCCAACTAGCTGTTTTAGGTTATCTGCTAGTAGTTGCAGGTCTCCTTCCACAGGGTTAAACATGGAGGTGGCTGGGGTCATGGACGGGCGGACTCTGGCTTAGGTTACGAAATTTTACATATCCTATACTCATTTTAAGATAATGCTGTGCCAGCGCAAAGTTTTGTTAGAGAATACTCGCTTTCTGCTTGTGGAAGATGGTTTAGAGGGGACTGGGGACTAGGAAAATCTTTCTCATAAATAAGTTGCAGTTTGAAGTAGTACGATTTCTTCCCCCCTCCTCCCCTGTCCCCCCTAATCCCCAACGCAGTGGCTCCTCCCTTTGGGCTTGGGGACCCGATTTCCACAATATTTAATCTCACCAGTCAGGACTTTTGCCCGCAACCAGCTAGATCAAGTTAATGACTGTTTAGTATTGTGTTATGTATTTTTTCTTTTTTGAAACTAGAACAAAGAAATTTTACTTACGTGTTTACCGTGTACTTTTTAAATAAAAGTAGTATAAACTGCTTAACATTACTTAATGTAGTATATGTAATTTGTAGCTATCTTTTGTTACTCAAAGCAATTGACTTCAGCAGTACTCATAATTAGGTAGCATATGGCACTAGTATGATTTTTTGTCTTCCTCCTTAAGGTTTAGCTATGACACATCAGTTCTTTTGAGGTCAGACTCAGTTCTTTCAGCCATGTTTTTAGCTATCTAGAAAATTTCAAATTTAGCCTACAAGTCGGCTAAAAATTCGGTGTGGTTATGTTACGCTAAAATATAGGAATTTTAAATCATTCAAGTATTCACCCTCCAGAGGAAAATCACTGATAAGTGAAATTACCTATGTGGTGTTACGAGTCTAAAATAGCTGATCGCTATAAATGAAAGTTGAGGAAGTAGTTCCTTGCATTGTGTTTATGGCGGTCAAACTTCTATGGATGGAGCCATGTTTTATCCTTTCAAGGATTCGCTACAAGCTTTTAGTATGGGTTGAGCGACAAGGCAGTTTCTAATCATAGAAGTGAGTTAAACAATAATGCAGACTGACTAGACTGCTGAAGAGCGCAGTTGAAAATTGCTGTTTGGCAATTTAACTGTTGTGGGATCTATGGTCTGCAAGAGAATCAATCTAAAGAATGCTTTCACTGACCGAAGAGAGTTAAAGCTCTACGGCGTAATTTCACATAAGAATCCACAGCCATCAAGAATGTACTTGATTTGGTTGAGGTTCTAGTAATGCTATGAAATTTTATATTTTTCCAAGAAGGGTGCTGGTAGAAAAATGATTTACGGGAATATGCCTATGATGATTTTTATTTTAGCGAGTGGATATTTGTTCACAGTATATCTATTATTAGCATTGGCAAAGCGAACTAAGCAAAAACCTGTTTCTGGTAATTTCACGGCGACAACTAAAGAGATATATCAGCATCAGGTGACAGTAACGCCAAAGGTGACTGAGGTAGTTAATAGTCAATAGTCAATAGTCAATAGTCAAGTATCAATATTTTGACTATTGACTTTAGACTATTGACTCATTACCCAACAAAGTCTTGTTGTAGTGGGGTAACTGCGATGTCAGGAAATTGCACAACCTCAACCATTGGGGTATGTCCTAACCAATGTACTCCCGATTGGGCGAATTGTTGTGGACAACCGCTGACGACAAAGCGGGTTGGTAGCGGTGGGTGAGTATTTTTCAAGCCAAGTAAGTCTAGCTCTTGGGCACAAGCTACCACAGTATGAACAGCTGGATCAACTAATTTAACTTGGGATGGTAGAAGCGATCGCAGTACTGGAGCAAGCAGGGGATAATGGGTACAGCCGTAGACTAAAGTGTCAATTTCTTGCTGTAATAAAGGCTCTAGATAAGACCGTGCTACTTCAGTAGTGTAGGGTTCGTGAATACGATTTTCCTCAATAATTGGCACAAATTCTGGACAACTAACCTGCCAGACTTGGGCGCGAGGATCAATTTCGAGGATAGCGTTTTTGTAAGCATTACTTTTAGCGGTTGCTGCGGTAGCAATCACACCAATACGCTTGCCTTGCTGTACTGCTGCCTTTGCCCCTGGTAAGATGACTCCCAAAATTGGCATGTCAAATTCTTTGCGGACTATTTCTAAGGCTAGAGCAGAACTAGTGTTACAAGCCATTACTATCATTTTAACACGCTGCTGTTGCATCCAAGTGAGGATTTCGCGTGCAAACTGTAAAATTTCTGCTTGGGAGCGAATTCCATAAGGAAGTCGAGCTGTATCTCCCAAGTAAATTATTGATTCATTGGGTAATTGTCGATAGAGCTGTCGCAATACCGTTAACCCACCCACACCACTGTCAAAAACGCCTATTGGCGCACGTTGAGGTTCTTTATCCGAAAAATCGTAAAGATTACCGTCAAACAAGGAAGATGAATACACAGGCAGATATTGATTGAAGTTTTTTGATTTAAAATACAGAATTTAGCAGGCAATTTGCTCATTGACC
Source organism: Nostoc sp. NIES-4103 (assembly GCF_002368335.1). Taxonomy (GTDB): domain Bacteria; phylum Cyanobacteriota; class Cyanobacteriia; order Cyanobacteriales; family Nostocaceae; genus Amazonocrinis. The sequence goes on from NZ_AP018288.1 coordinate 7,481,215, forward strand.
ACCAAATTCTGTACACCAAAGAAGTCTATATATCACCTCTTTAATTAGCAATTTGTACTACATTTTTAGCTGAACTGCACTATTATCTTTGTCTTAAGTATTTGAGAATACCATAAGCGATCGCATCTGCCATCTGATTTTGGTATTCTCTTGTTGCCAATCGGGGATTATCTTCTCGACCAGTCATGTAGCCCGTTTCTACTAAAATTGATGGCATAGAGCTTTTTCTCAGCACATAGAAGCGAGCTTTGCGCGTACCTCTATCCTTAAGAGTACTGATATTTTGCAGAATATTCTTGCGAACGACTTCAGCTAAAGCGTAACCACTATCGTAATAATAAACTTCTAATCCGTTGACATCAGGGCGACCATCAACCGAGTTGGCGTGGATGCTGACAAACAAAGTCGCATTCACTCGTTCGGCTATATCTACCCGTCCCTGAAGCTCGACAAAAAAGTCAGCATCACGCGTTAGTACTGCTTGTACACCATTTTGCTCTAAAATTGCCGCTATTCTTTGACCAATGGGTAAGATTACATCCTTTTCGAGTAATCCACCCAAACCAGGTGCCCCGGAATCTTTACCACCATGTCCTGGGTCAATAACTACTATTAATCTTCCTCTGGGAACTGGACGATTTAGGTTTGACTGGTATATGGAACCGGGATTTTCTGCCGTTGGGTTTGGTTGTGTCAGAGGTGGTAAAGCAACTGGGGGTGTGACGCGGGTTGATCGCGCCAATTGTAAAGCTAACAGTTGGTTGCCTACTTGATTGAGTTCCCCAACTTGCACTCCTGCCGCTGGTTGAACAAAAATATTTACCGTATCAGGTGCTTGGGATTGTAAGCGTACCCGCAAAATCGGGCTATTAGCATCAAAATTAGGTCCTGAAACTCTGGGGGCTAACTTAGCATTGGCAACGGTAATGCGGTACAAACCAGAAGATCTATCCCAGCCACCTTTAGCAGACACAGCTTGATCGGCTCGAATTAGCAATTGCGTACCGTTATTAGCCAGTTCTACCGATTCAATTGTTGCTAGGGAGTCAGTGTTAGAAGATACAGGACTGGGGTTACTGGGATTATTATTTACAGGCGATCGCACAATCCGGCCCGGGAGAACCACAAACCCACCAACACTACTTGTGGTAGCCCGCCAGTCTGGACTATTTTTGTCTACCTGTAAAGTCATGCGGACAGTTGGCTGTCTTTTTTCTAATTGGCTAAATTGAATACGCCTGACACCATAACGATTAATAGATACATCCTTTTGTTCCAGATTTGGTGATAAGGAAGCGCCAGCAATATCAATATTGATCGTTTTCTTGTCCCGACTACGATTTACCTCAATTTGTGGATTACCACCACTGGTACGGACAAAAAATCCATCGCCAGTGATGCGTAAGTTCTCAATTTGCGCGATCGCTCCTACAGTGTTGGTAATTCGTGAGTTGTTAGTTGGGGTAACAGGGTCTGTTGTCACCACATTGTAAATATTTCTGGGCGGGACTGCTGGAGTAGATGTGATTCCAGTTTGGGGTGGTGTAGCAGCAGTCTGTCCTAGTACAATTTCTGGGGAGGAGGCTACTTCCTCAGTTTCTGGGTTTGGTATTTGTACAGTCCAGCGACTGCCAGTTGTCGCTGCAAATTGTACCTTTTTGGGGTCTAGGGTATAGCCAGGATTGAGTTCGACCACAATCCGGGTTGTTTGGGGGTCGAACTGCCCCACACGGATAGCCCGAATCGCCCCACCTAGCTGTTGTGTTAACTGCGGACGCCCAAATGTAGTGCCTGGCAAATCAATGACCAGACGCGTGGGATTGAATATGAGTTGTGCTTGAGGTTGAACAGCCTCGGAAGTATTAATTTCCAGACGGTTTTGATTGGTGTCAAAACGCCAAGATTCCAATTTCGCAGCCAAAGCCGGCGACGATAGTAAGAAGATAGTTCCAATAGTACTAGGTACTAACCAGCGTAATTTCACAGTCTTTTCTCCTGATTCACATTCATGGGAATCGTCAATAATTCAACATATTGGTCAATCCTCACACCGTCACTGCCCTAACTTTAGCTTTGATGAGCAAATCATAAGATGCTAGTAGCTCCTCGTGCTGACTCTGCGTTCTTCTATCAAGAACTTGTACTGCAAACAATAGCGTTCCCAAAGAACTGATTGCAGAGTGCTGCGGCTGTCACTAATCAAAACTTTCGTTGCCACAAAAGAATTTTGCGCTGCCATGAAAAACACAGTTAATGGCGTTAGATTTTAGCACGCCCCTTTGATTTTGCCATGCTGTTATGCCAATCAATCCCAATCGATGATATCTAGAATTGGGAAGGATTGGCACTGAAATCTTTATTAGCTGTAATTGATACACTGACCGCAAAATTACTATTATTTTCAACTGGTGTTGTAAAGCTGGTGACAGTTACACATTTATATTGTTCCCAAGATTAAGGGTTTGGTGTATGAAGTAGTACAAGAGATTTATGATTGTGAATTTTCACAGTTGTCAGTACTGTAATATTCTCCATGCCAGCAATATCAATGTAATTACTGAGATTGATAACTAAAGGTATTTTTCTCAATCTCCTCAATCACAATTATCTTCGTCTGAGGTACTGGAGGACACCGCGAGCGATCGCTTCTGCCATTTGATTTTGATAAGCTGCTGTTTTGAGCTTGGCAACATCCTCCCGACCAGTTAAATAACCAGTTTCTACTAGAATAGAAGGCATGGAACTTTTTCTGAGAACATAAAATCTAGCTCGCCGCACTCCTCTGTCTCTAATATTTAAACTTTGCAGAATGTTGCTATGAACAATGCGAGCTAAACTCAGACCGCTGTCATAGTAATAGGTTTCCAAACCATTCACATCCGGACGACCCAAACCTAATGAATTAGCATGAATGCTAATGAATACATCAGCATTAACCCTCTGTGCCATAGCCACTCGTCCCTGTAGGCTGACAAAATAGTCAGAATTGCGCGTCATCACGACTTGCACGCCATTTTGCTGTAAGATTTGTGCCACCCTTGTACCAATGGGCAAGATCACATCCTTCTCGCGCACTCCCCCAATACCAATTGCACCAGGGTCTTTACCACCGTGTCCTGGGTCAATCAACACTACTACTTTTCCTCTGGGAATTGGGCGCGTTCCTGGCTGGGTTATGGGTTGGGGTGTATCCGTCGGGTTTGGTAATTGTCCTTGAATTGGAGGTAAAGGCGGTGTTCCGGGGGTTGTGCCAATTCGACGAGAGCCTTGTAATTGTAAACTTAACAATTGGTCGCCTTGGTTAAGTTGCCCAATTTGCACTCCTGCCGCTGGTTGAACCAAGACAACCACAGTATTGGGTTGTTGTGTTTGCAGGCGTACCCGAAGAATGGGACTATTGGCATTGAGAGTAGGGCCTGTGACTCTGGGATTTAACCGAGCATTGGCAATAGTGATGCGAAATAAACCAGAGGTTCTATCCCAGCCACCTGTAGCAGATAAAGATTGGTCGCCTCTAATCAGCAGTTGTGTACCGTTACCAGTTAGTTCTACAGACCGAATTGTTGCTGGTGAGTTGCTGGGAGAAACAGGTTGTGGCTGATTGTCTTGTGAGTTACTGGAATTATTGCTATCAGGTAATGTGACAACGCGACTCGGTAAAACTACTAAACCATCACTACTGGTACTAGTTACCCGCCAGTCTGGACTATTTTTTTCTACCCGTAAGGTGAGGCGAACAGATGGTGGTCGGGTTTGCAGTTGGGTAAACTCGGCGCGGTTAACACCATATCTGTTAATGGGTACAGTACTTGCCTGGGCTAGTTGTGGTGCTAAAGTAGCACCAGGGATGTCCATAAAAATAGTAGAGCGATCGCGGCTACGAATCACTCGCACTTGGGGATTACCGCCATTGGTACGGATGAAAAATCCATCCCCTGTCACTTGTAATTTCTCAATTTGAGTTGTCGCCGTAGCGCTGACATTATTCCTGGAAAACTCTGGTTTAGTATCGGAATCTAGGGTCACGACATTATAAACATTTCCAGGAGAAGATACTTGTTGTGCTTGTGGTTTTGGTAATTGCACAGTCCAGCGACTAGCTGTTGTGCCCACAAATTGCACTTTCTTAGGGTCTAGAGTATAGCCAGGATTGAGTTCGACGACAATCCGCGTTGTTTGAGGATCGAATTGTCCCACACGAATAGCCCGCAGTCCACCACTTAACTGTTGTGTTAACTGCGGACGCCCAAATGTAGTTCCTGGCAAATCAATTACCAGACGTGTGGGATTGAAGACGAGTTGTGCTTGAGGTTGAACAGCCCCCGAAGTATTAATTTCCAGGCGGTTTTGATTGGCATCAAAACGCCAAGATTCCAGTCTCCCCGCCCAAGCAGGCGACGACATTAAGACGATAGTTCCAATAGTACTGGGTAGTAACCAGTGTAATTTCACAGTCTGTTCTCCTGATTCACATTCATGGGGCCGCCAATATTTCAACATCTCAAAATATTGGTAAATCATCACACCTTCACCACACCAATATATAGGTATAGTGACAGACTCTTCGCCGCGACCAGTTGATATTTTCTTTGATTTTTATGCTGGTATCAAGACGCGAATAGTCGCGTAAATTATGAGTATGCCCCTTTTAATTCTGCTTTACTAGCACGGCATAAAATTTATGCCAGCATTGCATCAAATGCAACAAAAATATCACCATAATTCACCACACCCAACCAATCTCAGATAGTAATACTTGACATTGGTCAAGATTGGTGTTGAGTAATTCAATGATTGATAATCGAGGTTGTGGGTAAAAAATTTCAACTACTTTCAACTGATAGGGTAATTGCTGGTGCTAATCTTTAATTTCTAAAAAAAATGTGTCGTTTGTGACTAAAAAATTGGGTATGACTGTCAATAAATAACATTGCTAATGCTAATAAGAATGAGACAAAAACTAATTCAGGGACGGAGATTTCAGGATAGAAGTTTCCATTGACGATGGCAAAATATTTTAGGGTTTTCACCTTCGTGTCCTAGTGCCTTAATGGTCGCCTAGTCAATTTTTTAACCACAAAGGCACTAAGTCACGAAGAAATATGCTTGAGTGCAATCAACAACTTCAAGCGGTTGTTTTTAGTTCTTGGAGTTCACTCAACCATCATTAATTATCTGGTGAATCGGGTATAGTTTCCTTATTCCCCCCATCATTTGAAACTGACAATATCGATTGAGGCGGTTCTATGGCGATCGCTGTTCCAGACGCACCGTCTAAAATCAATTTCTTTGAGTCTTGTGTCACGTTGTCTGATTCTGGAAATACAAAACGTAACCAGGGGGGTGCTAAAAAGGTTGTTAAGATAACCATCATGATAATTGCCGCTCCTAGTGGTTTAGAAAGAACACCGCTAGCAGCACCAACACCAGCAAACACTAACCCCACTTCACCTCTGGGAATCATCCCCACACCAATTGCTAACCTGTTAATACCAGGTTGACCAAATACACTCAAACCTGTAACCACTTTACCGATAATGGCTACCGTAATCAGGAAAGATGCCATAATCAGTCCTTCCCGATTTTCAGGAATTGCTGGGTTCAAAACTCCTAAATCGGTTTTGGCACCAACAGTCACAAAGAAAATCGGCACCAGCATATCAGCAATGGGGCAAACTTGCTTTTGCAGTTCTTTGCGTTTATCGGTTTCTTCTAAGACTAAACCTGCGGCAAAAGCGCCTAAAATCGCTTCTAACTGAATAACCGCAGCAAAGTATGCCATGACAAAAGCGAAAATGAATGCTGGGATTACCAGTTCGCCGCGTGTCTTGAGTTTATCAGCGATCGCGACAAAGGTTTTGTTGAAGACATTCCCTAGCACAATCGCACCCAAAAGGAAACCAGTGGCACTGATAATCAAATAAATGACTTTGCCTACATCTACGGTGCCTTCTTTCGCTAAACTGGCAACTACTGCTAACACGATGATTCCTAACACATCATCAATCACAGCAGCACCCAGAATAATCTGCCCTTCTTTGGAATTGAGCTTTCCTATTTCTGACAATACCTTGGAAGTAATACCAATACTAGTTGCAGTCAAAGCCGCCCCAGCAAAAATTGCAGGTATGGCACTAACACCAAACAAAGTCATTAACCCGGCGGTTCCTGCTGCAAAAGGTACTGTCACTCCCACGACTGCGACAACAGTGGCTTGGATACCAACTGCCATCAAGTCTTTTAAATTGGACTCCAAACCAATTTCAAACAGCAAAATAATCACACCCAATTCTGCCAAGACAGAAACCACCTCTGATTGGGCTGCAAATACTGCTGGAGTCGCTTGGGGAGTTAAACCCGCAGTAATTTGCAGGAAGATCATGATCAAAGAGTTGGAACTGTCTGCACCACCTTCTGGAAACACCAACAGATGCAAAACAGAAATGCCGATTACGACACCACCCACAAGTTCGCCTAAGACAGGTGGTAAACCCACTAGGTTGGATAACTCCCCACCAACTTTACTGGCTAGGTAAATTATTACTAAACTGAGCAGTACTGCTGCTATCACCATCGAATTATCTGCCACTGTTGTGCTGGCCAGCAAGGGAAAATAGAAGTTGATTTCACCTAAAAACTGCATTTGTTTTGCGAAAATTCTTCTCTTTAATTTTTACTCCTTTGGGGAAAGTAACTGTTTAGAGATTTCCTTTAATTTAATTTGTGCCACTTGTCAAATCGCTGAGACGTTGCCAGTAAAAGTCAGATACTGGAACTACAGAAAGTCTAGGGAGTCGCAGTAAGTCAAAGTCTGTGAATTTGCCATCCTGCTTAATTTGGGCTAGGGTGACGGGTAAAGAGACTTTTCGTAATGCTCGCACATCCACGACTACCAGTTTAGCGTCATTAAATTTAGGATCAGCATAAGGTTCACTGCTGACTTCTGCCACACCTACAATTTGCCGTTCTTTGCCAGTGTGATAAATAAATGCCAAGTCGCCAGGAAGTATTGTACGTAAGTGTTTAAGAGCTAGGGCATTATTCACTCCATCCCAAACTGTACTACCATCCCGTTCTAAATCAAAATATGAATAATCTTCTGGTTCAGTTTTCAGCAGCCAATACGCCATAACAAAATTTCTTCAAGGGACTGACAAGTATAGCAGGGGACTGGGTACTGGTGACTGGGTACTGGGTGAAAAGTCTTTTTGTGTTTAAGTTTTACATCTGTTAATGTCCTAACAACCCTGGCTGTTGCTATAAAAAAATATTCTATTGTTCACAGTCAATAGTCAATAGTCATCAGCCATCAGTCATCAACTCCAACCGGAATAATTGCTTTATTCAAGTTCCCTAAGTCTTGGTGTAATTTTTTTAGTTTCCAAAAATGTAACCATTAGCACTTTTGACTATGATGATGTCAAAGTAGGAATATACAAATCGTATCTATCAATTGCATTTGAGTGATGCAAATCTTGTGGTGGTTGTTGACTGTTAACAGTTGACAGTTAACTGAGAATTGCTAGATATGTTTCATTAAAAGCATCTGTAGATATTTTTCAGAGGAGTGTAAATTTTATGTATAGAGCCGCTTTATTTGGTTCTCGGTTTCATGCTGGGAATTTTTGGAAAACTTTACCCCTAGCTTTGCTACTATTTGTAACTTTTGGTCAGCCTGGGTTAGCTGAGGAAAAAGCACAATTGTGGCGCACTCTTACTGTTAGTGGTCGTGGAACAGAATCAATTCCTACAACTTTATCGGAAGTTAATTTAGGAGTTGAAGTGCAGGCTAAAACGGCACAGTCAGCACAGCAAGAAGCAGCTCGCAGGTCATCGGCTGTGGTAGCTTTACTCAAAAGCCGAAATGTAGAGAAATTACAAACCACAGGCATCCGCCTGAACCCAGTTTATAGCTATACCAATAATGTGCAGCGAATTACTGGCTATGCTGCTAGCAACACTGTGAGTTTTCGCATTGTTACGGAAAAAGCTGGCACTTTGTTAGATGAAGCTGTGAAAGCAGGTGCAACACAAATTAACAGCGTTAATTTTATCGCTACTGATGAGGCGATCGCAGCTGCTCGCCAACAAGCGCTCAAAGAAGCTACCCAAGACGCCCGACAACAAGCTGATGCTGTTTTTAGTGCCCTCGGTTTCCAACCCAAAGAAGTGGTCAGTATTAAAGTTGATAATGCCAATGCGCCTCCACCACCTATTTTGTATCGTGCTGAAGCTGCCAAATTAGCTAATCAAGATGCTTCCACCCCTGTGGTTGGTGGTGAACAGCAGGTACAAGCATCGGTGACGTTGCAAATTAGTTATTAGTCAGTAGTCAGTGGTCAGTGGTCAGCAGCAAAAAAACAACTAACAACTGACACCTAACAACTGACAACTGACTACTGACAACCAACCAATTAAAAATTGTCTGGAGAGTAATCTCCCCCGCCTTCTGCATCTCGTTTGGAATCTAATAAATCCACTTGGTCTACTAAAATAAGTGGTTTAGAGCGGCTAGTTCCTGTTTGGCGATCGCTCCATGTGTCAAACTTTAAGGAACCTTTGACCGCAACTTGTCTACCTTTACGTACATAATTACCTGCAAACTCTGCCGTTTTCCCCCATAGTTCCAACTCAAACCAGTCCGGCTCGTCACTATTCCGTGATTTACGTTTGACTGCCAGTGTCAATCTACACTTAACTGTTCCAGATTCAAAATATTTAATATCCGGGTCAATGCCTACACGACCGATGAGGTGGACTATATTAATGCTCATAAGCGTACCTTTTAGTACTTACGTACTGATTAATGCTGATTTTCATCATAGCGAATTGTGAAGATATTGAAAATGTGGTGAACTACCCGCAGCTGGCTTCGCCTGAACTGCGGGCTTCTGTACTCATAGGCGAGTGCCTCAAATGAGACTTTCGTCCCATCTTTGGTCTTACCTCCCCTCCTACAGCAGAGACGGCTGAACCTTCCGCCTTTATCATCCTGATTCCCTCTGCTCTGATGTTCTGTGCTGCGTTTCCATCACGATCATGATAAGTATTGCAGTGAGGACAAGTCCATTCCCTCACATCCAGCGGCATCTCACTCATTTGATAGAAACAATTAGAACAGAGTTTAGAACTAGGAAACCATCTATCAATTTCAACCAACTTAGAACCTTTGCGTTCTAGCTTATAGGCTAAGAAATTGGTGAATGTTCCCCATCCACAATTCATAATTGCTTTTGCCAAATTGTGATTGCGAACCATGCCCTTGACATTAAGATTCTCCACTATGACAGCTTGGCTATCGCTGACCAACTTGTAGCTAAGTTTATGCAGAAAATCTTGCCTTGAGTTACTGACTCGTTCGTACACTTTAGCAACAACTTTACGATATCTATTTCTTGAATTACTCCCCTTTTGTTTACGCGCTAATTTTTGTTGCTTACGTTTTAGATTTTTCTCGTGTTTGGCAATGTGCTTAGGATTATCGTATTTAGAAACTTTTTCGCCATCGGTAACAACAGCGAAATGTTTTAGTCCTAAATCAACGCCATAAATCTTACCCTCTGTTGTTGTTGGGCTGTTTGCCTCTACCTCAGTCAAGATAGATGCAAAGTATTTACCTGATGGCGTTTTGACTACTGTACAAGTCTTTATCTTTCCTTCAATCGGTCTGTGTATCTTGGCTTTGATCACTCCAATATTGCCTGGAAGTTTTACATTGCCCTCTACAATTTTGACATTTTGAGGATATTGAATTGACTGTTTACTATGCTTAGATTTAAATCTAGGAAACCTTGCTCTACCCTCAAAAAAGTTCTTATATGCTGTGGTTAGATTAAGCGTCGTAGCTTGTAAAACTTGACTATAACAATCAGCTAACCAACAAGTATCTTCAGCTTTTTTGAGGTTTGGTAAAAGTGCATTGAGTGCTGAACGCCCTAGTCCTTTACCTGTTTGTTTGTAAGTTTCAATAGACTTATTCAAGGCATAATTCCACCACCAACGAGAACATCCAAATGCCTGAGCTAACAGTATCTGTTGTTCAGTGGCTGGGTATAAACGGACTTGTACGGCTTTGTGCAACACTCAAATTTACCTCCTTGGTCGTGATATTTTATCACAAAATACATTTAACGCTAAAACTAATCTGTGAAATATTTGGCTACTCCTCATACATCTTTTGCCTCAATAGCCTGCGGTTATTGTTGGTCAAAGATGTATGAGGAGTAGCCCGCTGTCCATACCTAACACTAGAAGCGTTGAGGGTGGGGACTTCCGCGATACCGTTAAAAACCTAACAACCTGATTGGGTATATAAATGTTAAAGATTACTTGACAAAATTATAAAACTATACGGATATACTGAATTAGTCAAAAATTATCAAAAACATAGATGCTTAATATCTAGCAAGAATTACCAAAAGTTCAATAAAATAGCCTAGTTGGCTGGACTGAACATCAAAAAAGTAATAAAATCCAGCACGATCAAAACCAACGGTTGTAGTCAAAAAGTTATCGCAAGTAGGGAGCGTAGAGACGCGTGGGTCTTTTCAGGAACTTTCGCTCATCGTGGGATATGGGTATCGACCTCGGTACTGCCAATACCCTCGTTTATGTATCTGGTAAAGGTATTGTACTTCAAGAGCCTTCTGTAGTTGCTATCGATCAAAACGAAAAGGTAGCACTGGCAGTAGGAGAAGATGCCAAAAAAATGCTCGGTCGGACACCTGGTAATGTGATTGCCCTACGTCCCTTGCGTGATGGTGTAATCGCTGACTTTGATACAGCTGAACTAATGCTGAAAAGCTTTATTCAGCGGGTCAATGAGGGCAGGTCGCTAATTTTACCAAGGATTGTGATTGGTATCCCCAGCGGTGTCACAGGTGTAGAAAGGCGGGCTGTGATGGATGCAGCAGCTCAAGCTGGGGCAAGAGAAGTGTATTTAATTGATGAACCAGTAGCAGCAGCAATTGGTGCAGGTCTACCAGTTGCTGAACCAACTGGTAACATGATTATCGATATTGGTGGCGGTACAACAGAAGTTGCCGTGCTGAGTCTTCAGGGTACAGTAATTAGTGAATCAGTACGGATTGCTGGAGATGAATTGACTGAATCAATCATCATGTATATGAAGAAAGTTCATAATTTGGTGATTGGGGAACGTACTGCCGAGGAAATCAAAATTCGCATTGGTTCTGCTTATCCCACCAACGATGATGGTGAAGCCATGATGGAAGTGCGAGGCTTACATCTACTTTCTGGTCTACCACGTACTGTCACCCTCAAAGGGCCAGAAATCCGTGAAAGTATGCTGGAACCGCTATCAGTAATCATCGAAGCTGTAAAACGGACGCTGGAACGCACGCCTCCAGAGTTGGCAGCAGACATTATTGACAGGGGCATCATGCTGGCTGGTGGTGGTGCTTTGCTCAAAGGCATAGATACCTTGATTAGCCATGAAACAGGCATTGTTACCCACATCGCCGCCGATCCCCTCAGTTGTGTTGTGCTGGGAACAGGTCGTGTGTTAGAAAACTTCAAACAGCTGGAACGGGTTTTCAGCGGGCGTTCTCGCAACATGTAGAAAAAAATATCAGATATTGGGTTCTATTTGGTTTTAATTTGGGTTCTATATAAGTAGAATCCAATATCTTTATGAAATTATAAAAAATAGGTATAGATGGTTACTCTTCGTCGTTGGTGGGATCGGAAAGCTTTACAACTCGGCTTGCTAGCTGTACTAGTAGGTGGTGCATGGATGCTGCGGCAAACTCAAGGTAAACTGCTGCTGGAAGTTTACCAGGTGATTACCAGCCCTTTGCAAATGTTGCAGACAGGCCCAAGTCCAGAAGAACGTCTTAAAGATGCCCGGTTTTTGGAGTTGCAAACGCGTATAGCAGAACTGGAAAGTCAAAATCAAAAACTCAAAGATTTATTAGGCTACGTTGAAAAACAGCCACTCTCGTCACGCCCAATTCCAGCGCGGGTAGTGGGACGCAGTGCTGACCATTGGTGGCAGCAAGTCACTCTCAATCGTGGTTCTAACGCAGGAATTCAAGAAGGCTTTGTTGTCAAGGCTGAGGGCGGATTAGTGGGTTTGGTAGAAAGTGTCACTCCTAATACCAGCCGCGTATTATTAATCAGTGACCTCAAAAGTCAAGTAGGTGTAACCATTAGCCGAACTTCAGCCAAAGGAGTTTTGCGGGGAGATTCTTCCGCGGAAGCTGTATTGGAGTTTTATGAAAAAGTTCCAAATGTGAAAGTAGGAGATTTAGTTTCCACATCTACCTATAGTCAGAAATTTCCTGCTGGCTTGGCAGTAGGACGGATCAAGTCCTTAGATTTAAAGAAACTACCAGCATCAGTGGCAAAAGTAGAGCTGTTCCCGCCGATTAGATCCCTCGATTGGGTAGCTGTATATCCAAAGCCGACAAACATTGAACAGGCAAGCGAAGAGCCGCAAAAGTCTAATTAAGTTCTCTCAAATCTCTCAAAACAATGAAGATGCCTTCATTTGGTGGTAGGTCAAAAAAGCCAAAATCGTCACAGCGAAAATCCCAAATCGTAAATCAGCCTCTTGCTCGTTGGCATCCTCGTACACGTCAGTTGCTAGATTGGGCAGTGACAGTTGGCTCAGTGCTATTATGTTTAATGCTGTTGCCAACCCGTTTCCCAGGTATGGAATTATTGGGAATTGGCCCTAATTGGCTGTTAATTTGGGTGGTCGCTTGGAGTGTCAAGCGCACAGTCTGGGAAGGATTATTAGCAGGTGTTGTGTTGGGGCTACTTCAAGATGCCATGACATCACCTAACCCCACTCATGCTGTAACTCTAGGGGTGGTGGGAGTTTTAACAGCATTAACCCAAAAGCAGCGTTTTATCCAAGAAGATTTTATTTCCATTGCCTTGATTACCTTTGTGATGGCAGTTTTGGCAGAAACTATTTTTGGGTTGCAATTGACTTTAATGGGCGATCGCAAAGTAGAAGACATCTGGGCATATTATCAACGAGTAGCCCTTGCTTCTGCTATTCTCAGTAGTCTTTGGGCACCTGTGGTGTATTATCCCTTGAATCGCTGGTGGCAAAAGATGAAACTGTTAGAGCAATAGTTGTGGTGTTGGAGTATGGGGACTGGGGACTGGGGACTGGGG
>NZ_AP018288.1:7494388-7821422 GCF_002368335.1 Nostoc sp. NIES-4103
AGGAAAATTTGCCCTCTTTGGTTCTATTTGTCTGCGCGTCTCCTTCTTCTTTGGTCTTTGTGCGGAATGTGGGTTTGAAAATATCAACCTTGCGGAATAGGTGAGGGTTTGCAGGTACAGCCTTTGACCCTCACTGTTAAATTTTTTGCGAATTTAGACAATTCTGGGCAATACTGATTCAAGCTAGAGTTTATTAACAGTTCCACGCTGCAAATGCGATGGAGTTTTTAGTCTCATGCCAGGTTTTGAGATTAATTTTGCTTGCGTGTTACACTGTCGTCTTGTATCTTGACAGATGCTTTTCCTAGCTTTAATTCACGCTTATCTGATAATATCGACACGATATCATAATACCATTAATAAAAATTAAAGTTTTTTCTTGGCAATTTCACAGCAAATATAAAACTTATTACAAAATTATTTTGAGCTACTAGCTCTCACGCTTACCGTAATGTTTTCTCAGTTTGCCCATAACCAACAATAGCGCCTGAATATTACTGTTTAACTATCACGATAAAAACAGCTAGCGTGCAAAATATTTACAGTATTGCCCAAAATTATGGATAATTTCCCAGTGGTTGCTCAATCAGATGCAGACCTACCCAATTATACTCACAAACATCAGCTCTTCGTGGAGTCGGCAGTTGACTCTGATTCCCAAGCGAAGGCTAGGGTAGGAAGTGACTTTGACGTTCGCATGATGCAGCGGTGTTTAGAACTTGCCCGCCGTGCTTTGGGACGTACTTCACCTAATCCGATGGTGGGGGCGGTAGTTGTCAAAGATGGAGAAATTGTGGGGGAAGGGTTTCATCCCCGTGCAGGAGAACCTCATGCAGAAGTTTTTGCTTTGAGAGCAGCAGGCGATCGCGCTCGTGGTGCTACAGTCTATGTCAGTCTAGAACCCTGCAATCATTACGGACGCACTCCCCCTTGTTCAGAAGGTTTGATAGCCGCTGGTGTGGCTAAAGTGGTAGTGGGCATGGTTGACCCTAATCCCCTGGTAGCCGGAGGTGGCATTGCCCGTTTACAGGCCGCTGGGATAGAAGTTGTAGTAGGTGTGGAAACCGAGGCTTGCCAACAACTAAACGAAGGTTTTGTCCATCGTATTCTCTACAAACGGCCTTTAGGCATTTTGAAATATGCCATGACGTTAGATGGCAAAATTGCTACTACATCTGGTCATAGTGCTTGGGTGACAAACCAAGATGCCCGTGGTGAAGTTCATCAACTACGGGCAGCTTGTGATGCTGTAATTGTAGGTGGTAATACTGTCAGGCTGGATAATCCTCATTTAACCAGTCATCAAATGGAAGCGCATAATCCTTTGCGGGTAGTGATGAGCCGCCATCTCAACTTACCTGAAGATGCTCGTCTTTGGCAAACTGCACAAGCCCCTACTTTGGTGTTAACAGAGGTGGGAGCGAACCCTGATTTTCAAAAATTCTTGCTCAAACAGGGAGTAGAAGTAGTGGAATTGACATCACTCACTCCAGATCAGGCAATGACCCACCTATATGAGCGAGGTTTTTGTAGCGTGTTGTGGGAGTGTGGTGGGACTTTAGCTGCTAGCGCGATCGCTCAGGGAGTAGTGCAAAAAATCCTTGCCTTTATTGCTCCAAAAATCATTGGTGGTAATCATGCTCCCACACCTGTGGGTGACTTAGGTTTTACCAATATGACCGAAGCCATCGCCCTAGAACGTGTCCGTTGGCGCGTAGTAGGTTCTGATTGCTTAGTTGAAGGTTATTTACCGCAAATTAAGCAATAGGTAATAGTTCAGGACTTACGCAGCTAGGTTATTTGTTGAAGTCGGGAATAGGGTATGGCACGCAGAGAAGCTACCCCTGTGAGCGGGTTTTCTGACAGCCAAAAGGAGTGGCTTCCTCATGCTCAGCCCTAACCTTTAATTTGTCGTTTGCCATGCGTAAGTCATCTAGTTATTACTATTGGCTATTGTTCTGCTGAAATTTTGTTTCAATTAACACTGGCGTTCATAAGCAAGGTCACGTATGAGGGTTAGCCGAGATTGAATGTAGTCACTAAGAAAATCGGTGTCAGTGGGATCTAACAACGCTTGGTTTGTAGTTTGTTTGACCAACCATTGCACCAAGCTAGCGTCGTCCATCTGCAAGAGGGTCTTGGTTTGGGAATTTTCAACCACAGACCAAAGCTGACGCAGAATTTTAGGAGTCATCAGACCTCAAATTAATCATTAGTTAGCTTAGCTGTTTTCAGATTACACAATTCCAGCAGCAGCTTACGATCTAAATGTACAAGCTGAGATAAGTATTATTAAAATCTTAATATCGTGATTTATAACTTTATGAAGATTAAGAATTGAGCGACTCATCAAAAAGTTAATAAAACTTACCTAATACAAATTCTGTAGTAGTTTTTGATACTGCTTTTAAAGATAATTTATATTTACATTATTATTAATTATAAGCAAATTGAAGCATACTAGGTTCAGGGATGGACTCACCTTCTGCTTGCCAAACTTCCAAGTACATCTCAATAACTTCTTCGGCGCTTGAATAGCTGCTGCACGAGTTCTGTCGTGAGTGCAAAGCATAACAACGCGATCGGCAAATTCTGGAATGGTCAATAACAAAAGCTGATCTTCATCAGACCATTGAGCAAAGGTTAAAAAATATTAATTTTGTAGATATAGCTATAAAATTACGTAAAATTACCACTTAAAGCAGATATTTTCCTTCCAAAAATATGCAGCATCTAGCAGCTTATTTCCGAGGAATATGAGTTGAGTCTTGCTAATTTACAAACATCAGACAACCCTATATCTGCTTTGAAATCAAAAAATTTGTACACATGAGAATTGCTGCTCTGGCAATCTTATCTGATTTGTAAAAAATGATTTTTGAACAAATCACACAGACAAGTCTCTGACTCGGCTAATGCCACAGACACTACATACACTTGCTACCCTACGGAAAGCCGCGCAAAGCGCGTCTACAACGAGAGTCAATTCCTTTGGTTGACACTGTTTCTTTGGGTTGCTTGTTATGGGCAATAGAACTTCGTGGATGCCAAGGCACGAAGAGAAAAAAGAGATTTTTACGAATGATTTAGGATTGCTATATATAAAACAGCAATTTACAGATACCACATCTATTTTTTAGAGGTTGACTACCTATGAAAAACCAAATTTGGGATCAAGACAGTACCGCTATTTTGGGTGCAGCAGAAGCATCTGATGGCTTTGGTAACAGCTTGGCCGTGGGTGACTTTAACAGTGACGGTAAGGATGACTTGGCTATTGGTGTTTCTGGTGAAGACATTGGTACGATCGCCAATGCTGGTGCAGTGAATGTGATTTACGGCTCAAATACTGGTCTGACTAGCACTGGTAACCAAATTTGGGATCAAGACAGTACTAACATTGAGGGTGCAGCAGAAGCATCTGATCTTTTTGGAACCAGTCTTGCAGTAGGTGACTTTAACGGAGATGGTAAGGATGACTTGGCGATCGGTGTTTCTGGTGAAGACATTGGTACGATCGCCAATGCTGGTGCAGTGAATGTGATTTACGGCTCAAATACTGGTCTGACTAGCACTGGTAACCAAATTTGGGATCAAGACAGTACTAACATTGAGGGTGCAGCAGAAGCATCTGATCTTTTTGGAACCAGTCTTGCAGTAGGTGACTTTAACGGAGATGGTAAGGATGACTTGGCGATCGGTGTCTCTGGTGAAGACGTTGGTACGATCGCCAATGCTGGTGCGGTGAATGTGATTTACGGCTCAAATACTGGTCTGACTAGTACTGGTGACCAAATTTGGGATCAAGACAGTACTAACATTGAGGGTGCAGCAGAAGCATCTGATGGCTTTGGAACCAGTCTTGCAGTAGGTGACTTTAACGGAGATGGTAAGGATGACTTGGCTATCGGTGTCTCTGGCGAGGACATTGGTACGATCACCAATGCTGGTGCAGTGAATGTAATCTACGGTTCCAGCACTGGTCTAACTAGTACTCGCAACCAATTGTGGCATCAAGACAGTACTGGCGTTGAGGGTGTAGCAGAAGCATTTGATGGCTTTGGATCTAGTTTGAGAGTTGGTGACTTTAATAACGACGGCTTTGCTGACTTAGCTATAGGTGTCCCTGGTGAAGATATTGGTTCAATTAGCAATGCAGGTACGGTAAATATTCTCTATGGTTCAGCTACAGGACTGACAGCCTAAGTGAACTACCCACACGCTCCCTTGCGGGGAGCGTGTGGGCTTCCAGTTTCACGGGGGATTGCTGCGTCTTGGATTTGCTTTCTTCAGCCAATAAATTTTTTATTCATACTCTTGTAACGACCCTAACTTGGCAATTCCCGGCCAAATCATCGCCGTAGCAATCACTACAACAATTGTACCAACTCCACCACCAACTACAGACAGCACCGGGCCAAACAAAGCAGCAGTCAAGCCAGACTCAAAGCCCCCCAACTCATTGGAGGCACTGATAAAGACGCTGTTAATAGCAGCAACTCGTCCGCGTAAATCATCTGGCGTTCTGATTTGCACTAATGTATGGCGAATCACAACGCTAATAGTATCCAGTGCGCCACTGAGTGCCAGCATTAGCAGTGATAACCAAAACCAACGAGAAAGCCCAAAAATAATTGTGGCAATACCAAAGCCAACAACTGACCACATTAGGGCTGGGCCCGCTTTGCGTAAAGGTGGCAAATACGCCAAAGTAACTGCCATAATTAACGAGCCAATGGAGGGGGCTGCCTGTAAGTATCCTAACTCTACTGGGCCTACGTGCAAAATATCTTTGGCAAAAATGGGCAGTAGAGCGATCGCACCCCCTAGCAACACGGCAAACATATCTAAGCTGATGGCTGCTAAAATCAATTGATTTTGCCAGACGAATCTTGCACCAGCCCAAAGTGCTTTTAATGAAAGTGGTTCGCTGGGACGGATGATTTTTTCCTCTTTGATTACCGCCGTTAAACTAAAACACAGCAACGCCGCGATCGCTGCTAACACATACACTCCTGTAGCACTTCCCAATAAAGCTATGCCGAATCCCCCCAAGGCTGGGCCAATGACAGCAGCTAACTGAAAACTACTACTATTCCAAGTGGCTGCATTGGTAAAAGCATTTACAGGTATCAACTGCCACATCAAGGCATCGCTGGCAGGTTTCAAAAATGCCCTAGCTACACCTGTAAACGCTAAGCAAGCATAAATCAGAAAAACTGATCCTTGAGTATAAGAAAGCACCGCCAATGTTAGTGAGCATAGTGATAGCAAGATGACAGAGAGTAACATAATCAATTTGCGATCGCGGCGATCGGCTACATCTCCCGCAATCAAAGTTAGAGCAATCATTGGCAAGACTTGCGCTAGCCCTACACCACCTAAGGCCATAGCAGAACCTGTACGTTCGTAGAGTTCCCAACCGATAGCTACAGTCTGCATTTGTGAGCCGATAAACAGCAGCACACGTCCAATGATAAAGAGTCGATAATCACGAAATCTCAGCGCTGCTAAGGGGTCGTGTTGTGTAGCCTCATTGTTTTTGCGAGTTGAATTCTGTTTGCTCGAAGACATTTTTTAATAGCACTAAACTTTCTTCAATGTGGGAAAGTTCTTCATCTGTCATTCCCTTAAGCAACTCAGCGATTTGAGCGCGGGTATGGGCTTGTGATTGTTGCAGATGGTACTTTCCTTCATCAGTGAGATTGAGGACTATCCGCCGTCGTTCTTGAGGATGGTGGTAGCGTTCCACTAAGCTGCGTTGTACTAGCCGTTCTATGGTTGCGGATGCTGTAGCAGATGTTACACCAAGATGATCTGCTAAGTCAGATAATGAAGCACCAGGATTACGATTGAGAAAGGCTAGCGATCGCAACTGAGGTATGGAAAGAAAAGCAGCATTGTGGGCCCGCATCTGGGATCGGATAAACCGCATTACTAATGGAACTGTTTCCATTACTCTGGCAGCACATTCTTCGGAAGTTGTACCTTGAGCGGGTTTATCCAAGGTCATGGGATGTTGTTCTCCTGATTACATTGACAGCTAGCTGTGGAGCAAGTTGTCCACAGATAGGGGTTCAGTCTATTAATGCTAGCAAGAGAATTGTACAATCCAGATCAGAGCTTTAGATGGTAGTACCACTACGCAAAAGGCAAAATCTGAAGGTCAAAAACTATGATTTTTCCTAATTTTTGGTCTTTTTTGGGTAAATAAGCGTACTTAGCCCACACAGTCTTAAATGTATTCCTGATTAACGTGAGTTCTATGAACCTGTACCCAACTCCTCAAAGGACGCAGATATTGGCTCTAAATATCCTTATAGGACTTACGCAAGAACTCTTTGAAACTCTTATTCCTTCGTGTCCTTTGTGGTAGCCTGCGGCAAGCCGCTTACGCGTCTACGTTTTTTCATAATTTTGCGTAAGTCCTGCTTAGTTATTAACGAAAAAATCAAGCTTTGGAGAGGGGTGTTTCAAATCTGTCGAACTCACGTTTAATTACATTGCCACTCGTGGATAAAGTCGTCCACCAATGATGGCTAAGACTGTTAATGTAAATACAAGAATCATCAAGTCAAAACCAAAGCCGTAGACGCTGGAGCCATTCAATAGCATCGTGCCACGCAAAGCGTCAACCTGGTAAGTTAAGGGATTCAAGTGGGAAATGAACTTTAACCAACCGGGCATAATAGCAACGGGATAGATAGCATTACTGGCAAAAAATAACGGCATGGTTAACATTTGCCCGATTCCTGTCATCCTTTCTCGTGTTTTCGCCAAACAACCAATAATTAGCGAAAAAACGCAAAAACAACCTGCGCCCAACATTACTACTAGTAACACTTGAAAAATAGCTATAAGATGAAAATTAAGTTTGACACCAAGAAACGTTGCTATTGTGTAAATGACCAATACTTGTGATAGACAACGCACTCCACACGCAAGAGCTTTGCCCAAGACCATAGCCACGCGCGGTGTAGGACTGGCTAGAAATTTATGCACAATTCCTAAATCTCGCTCCCAAATGAGTGCCATCCCACCAGTGAAAATTGCTATATACAACACACTCTGAGCGAGAATACCAGCAGCCATGAAGTCTAAATAGGGTAAGCTTCCTGTAGGAATCTCCCGAAGACGGGCAAATACTTGCCCAAAAATGAGTAGCCACAATGATGGTTGTACAGAACGGACTACTAAATCAGTAGGGTCGTGGCGCAGTTTACGCACTTCCAATTCAGCAATTACGAAGGTTTTTGTAACTAGCTCTTTAATTGCAGAGATGATATTAACTCGGCTAGCAGTTGGTGCTTTAACCCAACCGCTGGATAGTACGTCTGGTTCTTGCTGTATCACGATAGCTGACTCCTGATGTTAATTGGTCACCTGTATAGTGAATAAACACATCATCCAAAGTTGCGTTAGGTTTATCCAAGGAGGCTTTTAAGTCACTTGGTGCGCCTATGGTTGCGACTGCGCCCTGCTGCATAATCGCTACTCGATTACACAAATTGTCGGCTTCTTCTAAAAAGTGGGTTGTTAAAAATATGGTTGTGCCGTAATCAACGCAAAGTTGTTTTACGAGCTGCCATACTTGAGTACGGGCGATGGGATCTAGTCCGACTGTCGGCTCATCAAGAAACAAAATTTGGGGTTGATGCAGTACTGATATGGCAATTTCCAATTTACGAATCATGCCACCAGAGTAGGTTCGCACCAAGCGATTTGCAGCATCTTGCAAACCCATGAATGCCAAAATATCACGGATATGCTGAAGCCGACGGGAAGAGGGAATTTCATACAGTTTGGCAAAGATTAACAGATTTTCGTAACCTGTAAGGCTACCATCAGCAGAGAGAGCCTGTGGCACGTAGCCAATGACTCGCCTGACGGCATTAGGTTGATGGGTTACGTCATAGCCAGCTAAAATTGCCTTCCCAGTGCTAAGAGGTAGCAATGTCGTCAACATCTTAATAGCTGTACTCTTGCCTGCACCATTTGGGCCGAGTAAGCCAAACACTTCACCCTGTTCCACAGATATGTTTAGGTTATCAACGGCGGTAAATTTACCAAAGCGGCGTGTGAGTTTCTGGGTTTCTAGAATAATCGGTTTCGGTTTGCTGGCAGGTGTTTCCGACCGATCTGTTTTTCCTGTCAGTGTTGTCACAAGTTTGATGCACTTCCTTAATTAGAAAGACTAACTATTAGTTTGACAATATATTATGAGTAAGTCAATAGTTTCTTGGGGAATGGGGAATGGGGAATGGGGGATTATATAAAATAAGCAGCAATTTTTAATACCTATTGCGCTAGGTTCCATACTCGTACAGAACTTACGCGAGTACGCAAAACTACACTCTAATTTAGGCAATTCATGAATTGCCGCTACATGAAAATCAGAGTTTCGACTACTGTTTCCGTAAGTCTTGACTCAATATCCAATTTCCAATGCCCAATGATGCCACATGCTCCACTTGGGCAAAGCCCAAGACCCTTACGGGTACTCTTCTCCTTCGGAGACGCTAACGCGAACGAGAACCCCTTCGGGGAACGGCAGTTACTCCACTTGGGCAAAGCCCAAGACCCTTCGGGTTCCCCAGTTGCTCCACTTGGGCAAAGCCCAAGACCGCACTTGACTCACCGTACTGCCTCACCGCAGTGGCTACCCCATGCCCCATGCCCAAATTTCTTATCTTTGAACAGTCATGATTCGTTGATTTTGAAGCACTTCTGTGGCTTTTTCGGCAGAAAGCGGTTTGTAGAACAGAAAACCCTGTACATCTTCACAATTGATAGATTTGAGAAAATCTAGTTCTTCTGGCTTTTCTACCCCTTCGGCGGTCAGCCTCAATCCTAGACTTCTCGCCAAGGTAACGATCGCCTTGACAATATGAGCGACTCTGACATCTGTTGTCAACTGTTGAATGAAAGACTTGTCAATTTTGAGATTGTGGATTGGTAATAGTTGCAAGCGTGAGAGGGAAGAATGACCTGTACCAAAGTCATCGATTGAAAGATGAACACCCATCTTTTCAAGATTTTGCAACACAGTTCTGGTGAACTCTAAATCTTCAATAGCGGTGGATTCGGTAATTTCTAATTCTAAAAAATGAGGCTCTAACCTGGTCTGTTCTAAGATTTCAGCTACAGTCTCTACTAGTTTAGGTTGGCGGAACTGTTTAGGAGAGAGATTAACAGCCATTTTCAAAGGAGGCAATCCTGCCTGTTGCCAGACTTGATTCTGAATACAGGCTGTCCGTAAAACCCATTCACCAATGGGGATAATTAATCCGCTTTCCTCGGCGATAGGAATAAAAACACTAGGCCCTACTAGTCCCATTTCCGGGTGCTTCCAGCGTAACAGTGCCTCCATACCAGTTATTTCTCCTGTAGCAATGTTAACTCGCGGCTGGTAGTACACTGTTAGTTCATTCCTTTCTAGGGCATAGCGCAGACTCTTCTCTAAAGTCAAAAATTCAGGATTTTTGGTACTTAAGCTAGTGGTATAAAACTGATAGTTATTTCTTCCCTCGTCTTTGGCGTAATACAAAGCTGTATCTGCGTGCTTGATCAAAGTTTCAGTATCAGGACTATGTTCATCTAGTAGGGAAATGCCAAGGCTAGCACTGACGTAAAGTTCATGACCATCAAGATTAAAGGGATTCTCTAAAGCGTTGAGCATTCTCCAGGCTACTTGAGTAACTTCTTCCAAACAATTGATTCGCGGTAGTAGGATAGTAAATTCATCTCCTCCCCAACGGGCAACACTATCCCCACTTCTGAGAGAATCTTTCAATCTTTGAGCCACCTGTTGCAGGAGTCGGTCTCCTAAACTGTGTCCTAGAGTGTCATTGATGATTTTGAAACGATCCAAATCAAGGAACATTACAGCTAAACTTTCCTGGTTACGAAGCGCGTTAGGTAAAGCTTTGGAAAGTAGCTCATTAAATAGTAAGCGATTTGGTAATCCAGTCAGCAGATCGTGAAGAGCTTGGTAACGAATCTTTTGCTCTACTTGTTGACGTTGCCTAGCACCACTGATACTAGCCGCCATGGTCAACAGCGTAGATTCTTCATGTCTTGACCAGTGGCGTTCTTTGGAACAGTCGGCCAAGCCGAGGCATCCCCAGAAATCATCTTCTAAACGCAGAGGCACTAAAAGAAGAGATTGAATACCATCTTTGATGAGCAATTCTTGTTCGGCTAGAGGAAATTCTCTAGTAATGCCGCTAATGGATTGTCCCTGGGAAAGAGTTGTGTACCAACGTGCTAGTTGAGAGGATTGATAGAGCTGATTCTGCCAGTGATCTTTAGAATACTCAAGACCAAAGCGTATCCATTCAAATTGGAGGCTGAGTGCCATCTCTCCTGTAACTGGATGAGGATGCTTATTGAAGAGATAGACGTGATCCGCCTTGGCAGCTTCGCCCAGCACAGCTAAAGCTTTGTCAATTCCTGTTTCATAATTCATTTCCACTAGCAAATAATTAGCTGCTTCTGCAACTGCTTGTAGTAGGCGATCGCGTTGGCGCAGTTCAGCTTCGGCTTGTTTTTGCTCAGTGATATCACGTACAATAAAAGTTCTAATTAAATCACTTTCAGGAAGACAGTGGACAGATTGTTCAAAAACTTCTTGACCAACTTCCACCTCTCGCACAAAAGGATTTATCTTACGATTCTGTACTGCGCTTAGTAGTCCCGTCAGGATGGGATGCTGCTTTCCAGTTTCTCTGAGCTTGGGAAACTTGAGAGCTGCGGCAGGATTAAGATATGTTACTGTTCCTTGTAAATCCGTCTCGATAATTGGATTAGGAACAAGTTCAGGAAAAGATGCTAAACGAGCTAGTAGAGTTTCACTCGCTCCTTCCCAGCTAGGATCAACAGCTAAGGTTTGAAAACTACTAACTGGATTTACTGGTTCCGACAGGAAACTAGATAAGTTTTGAGCTTGGGAAGTTTGAGAAAAAGCATTTTCTGAAAGGTTGGCAATGGCGTAATATCTAGCCTGAGCTTGATTATTGCCAAAAAAAATTACATCACCATGTTTGAGGTTATGAGAGGAACACTTATTACCATTGACTATCAAGCCATTAGTGCTGCTTTTACCCTTGAAGTTACCATCAATAATCAAAAAGCCATATTGGTCAGTCTCTGGAAGAGTTACCCTTAATAAAATAGCGTGCTGCCTGGATACTGATCGAGAACGGAGAACAATAGAGTTCTCAGGATGCCGCCCAAGAGAATAAGTCGTTTCTTGAAGGGGAATCGTTCGCTGCCCTTGCATGTCTTGGACAATCAATAGATGGCGTATTTTTTCCCGCTCATTTCCTGCCATCGTTCTTCCTCAAGTACTCATGTCTTTAGATATTGCGTTAAAAAATACTGCTGTGGTTCAGTTTTAACCTTCAGTCTCCATTTTTTTTAAAGGTAGTCACTTTTATTCATGAAGTAGACCTTTCGCGATCGCCAAGCTAATAAAAGATGCTCAGTTGCGACCTAGTTTTATCAGTGGAAGTCTTGCTATTTGTGTCACCTGATGTTAAAAAGTTGAAAAACTTTGGACTTTCAGTCACTGTCTTTTGCTTCCATTCTTTCTTAAATAACTACAATAATTTCAAACGATTAATATTATACATGGTATAATTGCGGATTTTTTCTCAGATTGGTGGCCAGTGTCAGTGAAATACATTATTAAGCTAATCAAGATGTATTTTGAACAAATGTTTAGTATTTTTACTGGTAAAGTAATTGCTTTTACAAAAATTTATTATTTGAAATTACTATTAATATAATACCAATTTTTGATGAAGATGCACCTATAAGACTAACGCCAAACAACTCCCCATAGAAGGAATTATGAATTGCTACTGCGTGAATATAATGTAGCGATAGATAGAATTGATATCAGGTAATTGTGATTATTGGAAAGCAAAATCACAAAATTATGCACACCTGAGTAATCCAGATAAAACTTGTCAAGTAGAAGCGTTGCGATCGCCCATAAACTTTTTGGATGAAAAGCAAATAGTATTGGGGTTGGTATACTTAGTTCGAGCGATCGCAAATTATAGAGAATATCGGCTATTAGCAGTACTTAAGTAGCCTGATATACAGCTATCAATAGGTTTTATTCCTCTTAAAATAAACCTGGGCTATGAGCAATATGTTTCTCAGCTATGGCAATTTTTGCAAGGAGGCTTGTGCAGATTGGTAGCAACCATATAACTCACGATAATTTTTCAGCTTGTTGCTGACTGCTAAAAGTAAAGTTTAGTTTCAAAAAACATTCATCCTCATGCACATAGTGTTAACTTATTAATTGAAGCCTCAAGGCTTCCCTGGCAGATCCAACAGCCAAAGTAAACAAGTTAAATTCAATTAAGAGGTAAAAACGCTGTTTCAACATCTGTCTCGTCCAATCAAAGCAACACCCAACTTGAGCGCTGACATTTCCTCAAACTATTAGTGAAAGGGGGCAATGCAACTGGTTGTTTAACACAATATTAAGTGTTTATCAACTCAGTTTAACCCTGTGGTTAGTTTGATAATCCGAGGAAATTAATTAAGCGGATGTAAAGTTGGGTGTTGCTGTTTTAATAAGGTAACATCCATAAATCAATACAGGATTCAAGAACTAAAAAAGCCAACTTCAAGGCATTAAAAAGGATTGTAAACTAAAGAAAAATACACTCCATCTTCCTGCAATGATTTTCCGTCGGATTCTGCGGATATTAAAGGAATGCCCCAATCAAGACGAGCGCTGAAGCGATCGCCTTGTGACCAGCGCAAACCAAGACCAACAGAAGCTAGAGTATTAGGGTCTGGATTTGGGGCTGAATTATTCCAGGCAACACCGAAATCTACGAATGGTGCTAATTTGATAATACTATCTGTTTCAGGCAAGCGGAGAATTGGTATTTGCACTTCAGCAGAAGCAAAAGTGCCATTATCCGTCAATAATAAATCTTGACGATAGCCCCGAATACTGTCCAAACCACCCAAGCCGAACTGCTCTAAAGGTAACAGGGAAGTCGATGATATTTGCGTGTTAGCACGTAAAAGCAATAAAGTATCAGGAGCTAAAAGACGCGCCCACTGTGCTTGACCCTGCCATGCGAAAAAGCGGCTATCAGGGCGGACTGAGTTAATTGTAGCATTAAATGCGCCTGTACCTAAATTGAATTGAGAACGCAGGGCAATAACTTCCCGGCTGTTACGAGATGTCCATTCCTGAAAAAACCGTAACGCAGATATACGCGTGCGCCCCTCGTCATCAGCACCCAAGGAAGGAAAAGGTATGCGATCGCCATCGATATAAGAGGCTTCGCTTTCCCTTCGAGAAGCTGTGATACCAAGGGCAAATTCTTGTCTAGGAGTTTGAACAATTGGCTGGCGGAATGTTAGTTCATAGTAGCGAGAAGAAGATTCAATATCTAGGACATTAAAAGGACGTTCGATCACATCGCTCCATGAAGTGCCAAAGTAAAACGAGAGCGTTCCGTTATAAGGATTGATGGGCAATGTATAGCTAGTATCTAAGGCGTTGCTACCATCAGTGTTAGTGTAGCTGAGACTCAAACCATCTCCTAGTCCTAACAAGTTGGCTTCATTGACTTGTAGCCGCCGTCGAAAACTACCAACACTTGGCGATCGCCCATTATCGAGAACTACTTGGGTACTGAAGGATTTTGCTTCTGCAATCTTGACTTCTAGCACACTTGCACCAGGGCGTGAACCAGCAGACAATTCAGCATTAACGCTTTCAATCAAAGGATTAAGTTGCAACAATTGCAGCGCTTCTAAAAGACGCTCTCGATTGAGAGGTGCTGAGGTAGCAATTTTGAGGCGACTACGTACATAATTAGGGTTTAGTCGCCTAGTGCCAGTGATTTGGATATCTTCTAATTTTCCTTCAACCACCTGAATTGTGATCACACCAGACTTAATTATTTGAGGTGGGATATAAGCACCAGAAGTAATGTAGCCCTTTTGCAGGTATAAATTGGTAATTTGCGATCGCGCTTGAAAAAGTTCGGTAAGAGAGATGGGTCTTTTGGTAAATTGCTCAGTAACTTTGGCTAACTCTTCGGGACTAAATACTGTACTGCCAACAACTTCAAACCGTTCCACAGTAATAGTTAGGGGAATTTTGCCAGATGATGGCGGCTCATCAGGTGTAGGAGTTGGAGTTGAGGGTGGAAGTAGTTCTGCTGGTGGGGGAAGTTGTTGTGGTAGTTCGGGTGAGGGTTGAGGAGAAGGCAAAGCTGGTTGAATATCTTGCGGTGGCACATCTGACGGTGATGGAACTTGCTGCGACAAGATAAAATTGTTGCTAGCTAATTGCGTAGTATTAAGCGCTTGGGCTTGTAACGTCCCAGTCGTGACGCTGCTAAGAAACACAAATATACTCAGCGGTAAGCAGGACACTGCAAGGGTCTGAGAGTATTTTTCAATCATGGCACTAGATTAGTTTCAATGAGAAACTAGGCGATATACGGTAACTGCTTCAGATGTAAATACTACTTGATCCCTTGTTAGTAAAGTTGATATTTTCCACAAATAAGTAGGTAAATATAAAATTTTTAACCGCAGAGGCGCAGAGAACACAGAGATAGAAGTGAATCAAATTGGATTGCCATAGCACATATTTTTCTTCTTCTTATACCCTGCACGCTGCACTCTAAATTTTATTCACTCGTCCATTAGTTAGATTACTAGATTTCAGATGTCGCCTCGTTAGTCAGAGGACACATCTGAAATGGTTTTCTATGATCAGTTAATAAACTAAAAGACAGCACTAATACCAATTCGTAATTCGTAATTAAGAAATTCAGGTATAGTCTGGGTTTCGGCAAAGCGAATGTGTTGCCGGATTTTAGAGAATTGGTATAAGAACTCATTGACTAGCATCAGCAACCATAAAAAGTCATGCATTGAGACAAATCTGGAGGGAAAATGCAACACGATGAGTTTATTGGACAGGTACAAAATCGTGCCCACCTGAGTTCACGGGGTGATGCAGAAGTCGCAACCCGTGCTACTTTAGAAACTTTGGCTGAACGGTTAGCTGGAGATGAACCTTTCAATGCGGCCGCCCAACTTCCTAGAGGGATTGCAAATTATTTACAACACGAATACGCAGGTATGGGAACACGCTTCTCATTAGATGAATTTTTTCAGCGAGTCAGTCAACGGGAAGGTGTAGAATTGCCAAATGCTGTTTATCATGCCCGCGTAGTAATTGAGGTATTGAGAGAGGCTATTAGCCCAGGCGAAATCAATGATATTCGCTCTCAACTGCCATCGGAATATAATGCATTATTTGACGCAGGAAGCCGAGGAGGAATGCGTGCTAATGCGTAAAGACTGTTTTCTGTAATAACTAGCAGGAGCTGAACACCATGCTATTTCAAGACCGAACAGCGGCGGGTCAATTTTTGGCTGGAGAGTTAGCAAATTATGCTAACCTTCCAGATGTGGTGGTGTTAGCTTTACCTAGAGGTGGTGTACCCGTCGCCTTTGAAGTTGCTCAAGCATTAAATGCTACTTTAGATGTGCTTGTAGTTCGCAAATTGGGTGTACCCAACGATCAAGAATTGGCAATGGGAGCGATCGCGCCATTCGGTGTACAAGTTCTTAATCAAGATATTGTAAATCAACTTAATATCTCTGATGAAGTAATTACGCGAATTGCACAGCAAGAACGAGAGGAACTAGAGCGACGCGAAAGACTTTATCGAGGCGATCGCCCCATTCCAGAGTTACGGGGACACACAGTCATTTTGGTAGATGATGGTTTAGCAACAGGTGCAACCATGTGGGCTGCTGTGGTGGCGTTACAAAAACAAGAACCTGCTTCTATCGTTGTGGCTGTCCCAGTGGCCGCGACTGAAACCTACGAAGATTTGCAAGGTAAGGTAGAAAAAGTTATCTGCTGTGCCACACCCAAGCCTTTTTATAGTGTAGGTGGTTGGTACGAAAAATTTCCACAAACCACAGATGAAGAAGTTCGTCAGCTACTGGCAAAAGCAAAAAAGATTGACGACTTACACATGCTAGATAAATCAAAACTTGGGGCTGGGTATGGGGCATAGGGCATAGGGCATAGGGCATAGTGGAGTAAAAAATCAATGCCCCATGACCTATTCCTGATCTCAACAACAATCTAGCTGGGTAAGTCCAGAGATTGATTAGCCATTATTGACTTTTTCAGATGGTCTAATATGAATTCTATAAAAGAGGGCAACAGATACAAATCACGAAACTCCTGCTAAATTTAATTTTTTTAATTACGAATTACGAATTACGAATTACGAATTGGTATAACTTCTGTACTTTAACCTATTTAACAAACAATAGTAACTATGAATTTACAAGTTTATGAATTGAAACAAACCGCATCCCAATTGTTAGCAGCTATGCTATCTAATCCTCATATTTATTCACAGGTTAGTGATGAGGGAGGCTATGGAAAAATGGAACAACAATTGATTTTGATTGCTGTTGAGATGGCTGAAAGTTTAATTCAGCATATCGAAAATGCACATCCTCAAAGTGAACCGTAATTAAACCAGAAAAACTAATTTGATGATTTGGCGATCGCTGTTGATAATATTAATACAAGTACGAGTGTAAAAGACAACGAAATTAAATGAATATCCGCGATTGCTCTGATCAGAAAACAACTAATATAGAAGCATAATATTTCTGAAAGACCAAGTTGGAACTATCAGCTTGATGTAAGATATTGTTAATTTTTATAAAAACTATTTAACTACCATACTAGAATTTAGGAAGTAGCAATTTTTCCTAAAAATCATCTCCAATGCCACAGTTAACCATTGAAATCTCAGACGAGCTTGCCCAACGTCTAGAGCCGTTTCAAAATCAACTTTCTGAACTGCTGACTCGCTTAATAACTATAAACTTGCTTGATGATACTGCTTCTAATGTTGTCGCTAGTTCAACACACCCATCGCCTATTTATTTAGAGGTATTAGATTTTTTAGTCACTCGCCCCACCTATGAGCAAATTTTAGCATTCAAGGTTTCTGAGCGATCGCAAGCTCAGTTACGAACATTACTTGAGAAAAACCGTGACGGCAATTTAAGTCCCTCCGAGACTGCTGAATTAAACTTGTTTGAACAACTTGATGCTTTGATGACTATGCTGAAAGCCAGAGCCTACTCCGTCATCAAAACTGCTTCGGATAGTTCAAACTTGGCATGACTCCCTACATTTCAGCATCCCTGCGACGGCTGGTAGTTGATAGGGCGCAAGGAAAATGTGAATATTGCTTAATACAGCAAAACTTTTCCATCTATAGCCATGAAATTGACCATGTTGTAGCCGTTAAACATGGCGGAAAGACTGTAGCAGACAATCTAGTTTTATCCTGTTTGTCGTGTAATCGCTACCAAGGCTCAGACCTTACCAGTATTGATCCTATGAACGGAGAAATTACACCTTTGTTTAATCCGCGATCGCAAAGCTGGACTGATCATTTGAAGCTAGAAGACGGCTATATTGTGGGGTTAACGGCGATCGGACGAACAACAATCTTTCTGTTAAAGCTGAATGATTTGACTCGCGTTCAAATCCGGCAAGCCTTAATCATGCAAAAACTTTACCCATAAAGTATTCTACAATTTAGGGGTTTTTGACAAAATTTATTGTTACCAAGCTGCGGAATTGCTGAAATTTATCTTCGACCAAGTATAAGCTTTCCGTGACGGAAATGTTATGCTTCCAGTGACACTCTAAATCTTGGTCTTTCATTTTAAATAAATGGAGCTAAGCGGATTCGAACCGCTGACCCCCTCAATGCCATTGAGGTGCTCTACCAACTGAGCTATAACCCCGCATAGTGCATTATCTATGTTGCCCCAATTTTAGTATTTTGTCAACTTCTACGCCGCTGAATGTAACGAATTACATTTTCTACTCAGCAGCGATTAGGAAACTTGCAACAAATAGCTCATGCAATGCCCCATGAGAAAGTAAACTACTAACATGGCAGCTGCGGCAAGGGCAACCAATGTACCAGCCAGCATTAAAGAAAATTCTTTATTGGCGTATGCTTTTTCCATCAGGTGCAGTGACCATGCCACCAAAGCAACATCAAATAATAATATAGGTATCAACATATTTCTTAATATATATTAATAGTTGTACATTAATGTTAACATCCTTTCTTGCAACTGTATCTAACTTTGGGTAGATGTGGTTATTTTTCAATAATGTTTATCGAGTTAAGATAATAACCTTACTGGCACCGAACGATCGCGCAAATACTCTTTAATTTCTGCCACGCTTAATTGTCCATAATGCAGCAATGATGCTAGTAATGCAGCTTCGGCTTTTCCTTCAGTAAGTGCAGTGTAAATGTGTTCACAATTTCCCGCACCACCAGAAGCAATAACTGGAATTTGTACAGATTCTGCGATCGCTCTTGTCAACCCTAAGTCATAGCCGGCTTGAGTGCCGTCAGCGTCCATACTTGTAACTAGTAGTTCTCCTGCTCCTCGTTTTTCAACTTCTTGGGCCCAAAGTAAAGCATCTAAACCAGTGTTTTCTCGACCACCGCGTACATAAACATCCCAGCCTGGATTAATAGGGTCAACTCTGCGCCTGGCGTCAATAGCAACAACTATGCACTGATTACCAAAGCGATCGCTTGCCCGATTAATCAAGTCTGGTTCGCGGACTGCCGCAGAATTAATACTAACCTTGTCTGCTCCAGCGCGTAACAAAGCTTTAACATTTTCTAAGGATTGAATTCCACCACCCACAGTCAGCGGAATAAAGACCTGTTCAGCAGTGCGGTAAACCACATCAAGAATTATATCTCGGTCTTCATGAGTGGCTGTAATATCCAGAAATACTAACTCATCAGCCCCAGCTTCGTTGTAAACCTTTGCCAGTTCCACGGGATCGCCTGCGTCTTTGAGGTTAACAAAGTTAACTCCTTTGACAACTCGTCCCGCCTTCACATCTAAGCAGGGTAAAATTCTTTTAGATAACATAAGAAGTTTTTAGCTCTTGGGTAATTGTCCGGAAATTAAATTTTAAATTGACGCGTGTATTTCCAAACGAAAATCTTCGCAACCGTGTTGAGTCGCAATTGCGGCGTAAACGGCGCTCAAATAGTCCTAAAGTGAAGTCAATAGCTGAATTATGGCGATCATCTCCTCGAAAAAACAGCCTCCAGAACCCAATGGAGAACCAAAGCAGCGCCGGGAGTCGGCAAAAGCACCGTCCAAGGAAAATATTTTGCAACCTGAAGCAGCTATTGATGAAGGTAAGCAAGAAGAGAGTATACGACCACAGCGATTTGCCGATTACATTGGGCAAAAAGACCTCAAGGATGTGCTGGATATTGCCATCAAAGCAGCCAAGTCTCGCGGTGAAGTCCTAGATCATTTGCTGCTGTATGGCCCGCCAGGCTTGGGTAAAACCACTATGGCGATGATTTTAGCATCGGAGATGGGGGTAAATTATAAAATTACCAGTGCCCCAGCCCTAGAACGTCCCAGAGATATTGCTGGGCTACTAGTCAACCTCAAACCTGGTGATATTCTGTTTGTGGATGAAATTCATCGGCTGTCACGAATGACAGAAGAAATACTGTATCCAGCAATGGAAGATTATCGCTTAGATATAACCATCGGCAAGGGTACGAGCAGTCGGATCAGGAGTGTACCTTTGTCTAAATTTACACTAGTAGGGGCGACAACGCGTGCGGGTGCTTTGACTTCACCACTACGCGATCGCTTTGGCTTAGTGCAAAAACTGCGCTTTTATGAAGTTGACGAACTCAGCTTGATTGTATTGCGAAGCGCTCAATTATTGCAAACCCCAGTTACAGAGGATGGTGCCACAGAAATTGCCCGTCGTTCACGAGGTACACCACGGATTGCTAATAGATTACTCAAGCGAGTACGTGATTATGCTGAAGTGAAATCATCTGGCGAAATTACTGAAAGTGTTGCAGCCGAAGCATTGCAACTATTTCAAGTAGATCCTTGTGGCTTGGATTGGACAGACCGCAAGATGTTGAGTGTAATTATTGAACAATTTCACGGTGGCCCTGTGGGATTGGAAACCATAGCAGCGGCAACTGGTGAAGATACTCAAACTATTGAAGAAGTTTATGAACCTTATTTGATGCAAATTGGGTATTTAAGCCGGACTCCCCGTGGTAGGGTCGCGACAAAGGCAGCATACGAGCATTTGAAGTTTAACCCGCCTAATGAACAGTTATCCCTGTTGTAGTGGAGGATGATTAGTTCGTGCAGGGGTGCAGGGGAGCAGGGGATGGGGTGATGGGGAGATAGGGAGATGAGGGGATGGGGAGATGGGGAGAAGTAACTAAATTACCAATTCCCAATTCCCAATTCCCAATTCCCAATTCCCAATGCCCCATGCCCCATGCCCCATGCCCCATTCCCAATTCCCAATTCCCAATTTTGACAGGTAAATCCAGATGATTAAGTTGATTGGTATTGTTCTGAGTCTGTTAGTTGTGTTTGGCTGGGGTACACCAGTCATGGCACAATCTCCACAACCTGGTTTCACTCAAGAGCAATTAGAACAGGGAAATGAATGGGCAAATGAGGCGTTTGCAGCCACGAATAAGGGTGATTTTGTCACGGCTGAACAGTACTGGACAAAGATTATTGAACAATTTCCCACTAATGCCGGAGCATGGAGTAATCGAGGAAATTCACGGGTGAGTCAGAATAAGTTGCAAGCAGCACTGACTGATTACAACAAAGCCATAGAACTAGCCCCAGATGTCACCGATCCATATTTGAATCGCGGTACAGCTTTGGAAGGATTGGGGAAATGGGATTCGGCGATCGCAGATTATAATCGCGTCCTAGAACTCGATCCTAATGATGCCATGGCATACAATAATCGGGGTAATGCTAAAGCAGGTTTGGGGAAATGGGATTCGGCGATCGCAGATTACAAAAAATCAGTAGAAATTGCCCCGAATTTTGCTTTTGCTCGTGCTAACTACGCCCTTGCCCTTTATGAAACTGGTCAAATCGAGCCAGCCATTAGGGAAATGCGGAATATCGTCCGCAAATATCCCAAGTTTGCTGACATGCGTGCTGCACTGACAGCTGCTTACTGGGTAACAGGACAAAAAGGCGAAGCCGAGAGTAATTGGGTAGCAGCTTATGGACTTGACACCCGCTACAAAGATATCAACTGGGTGCAAAATATCCGCCGTTGGCCTCCTAGTATGGTAGCAGCTTTGGATAAGTTCTTGAAACTTCAGTGATAGTTCTTGAGCAGGGGAGATGAGGAAGATGAGGAAGATGAGGGAGATAATTTTTTACTCCTGACAACTAACAACTGACAACTGACTACTGACTACTAACTATCTCCTCAATCTTGACAGAATTTAGTTGTTGAACATTACTCAAAACTACTGCTGCTCCTGCTTCCAATAGTGTTTCGCCATAAGCATGACTACGTGCTGATGTTTCTTGGACATGAGGTGGCAAAACTCCTACACCGATCCAAGTGCGGTGAGGATTTATCTCTCGCGCTTTGCCTACGGTGTACATATCAGCTACCGTATCTCCCACATAAATGATTGCCGATGTTTCATCCAGCCCATTTTCTAACTGCTCAACAGTGGCAAAAAGTCCGGTGGGGTCTGGTTTACCTGGTGCATCTTCCATTGCAATCAATACTGGAGACTGCAAGCCTAAACGTTTTACTAAAACATAGTTAGCAGAACCACGAGTAGCACCGCTGAAAAATCCCCAACCAATGCTAGCTTGTGTTAATTCCTCTAGGTAAGAAGGCTGTAACAATAACGGTTCATCACAGATATATCCTGTCCAATTATCAGGGTCAGTTCCTCGGTAACGTGATTGAAAGAAAGCAACAATGGCGTTGTAGTCTAGTTGCAATTGCTCGCGGGACTGTCCTTGAGCGGTAAAGTAGCGGTAAATCAATTCTTGGGACGCTTCCCAATCATTATTCCAGACACCTTCAGACTTTAACTGGTCTATGTCTAACGAGCTGGGACGATATGCTTGATTAGTAAAATACTCTACAGTATCTGCGATCGCTCGGCGATATGAACCGCTAACATCGCGTACAACGCCATCAATATCGAAAACAACGATTGCTTTTTGATTCATGGGAATTGGGAATTGGGAATTGGGAATTGGGAATTGTTACCCATTTCTATTGCCTATGGATTTGAGATAAGCATTGAGCTTGGGTAATAGTTCATCAAGGATTGGTTTGAATTTGCTTACCTGGTCACTTGTTAATAATTGTCTGGTGTAGGCTAATCTCAACCAGCTGATAGTTTCATATAAAGACCCTCTTGCAATCTTGACAAAACGCCGATTTTCTTGGTCACTCCACCTACCTCTGCCTTCGGCTATGTTGACACAAATACTATCAGCAGACCGCACAATCTGCTTACCTACCGTATCCCTGGTGAAATTATCCCATTCCTTGACAATCTGCCAAATCCTATTAGCTAACCCCTCAGCAAGTTGATAAACTTCCAACTCCTCAAAATCAGGTCTTCCCACAAGACTCCTTGGATTCACAAACCCCATACCTAAATAATGCCCATTCCCAATTCCCCATTGCCCCTAATCCCCACTCCCTCCGGTCGTGGGGGCCCCGAGTTCCCCATTCCCAATTCCTTATTCCCATTTGCTAAGATATTGCGTTAGAATAAGCGATCGCAAACAAACTTAGTAAGTAGTACCCGGATATTTCCCGGAGGTGTGATTGACCAAGTTCATTTTGAAAATTCTCTGGTTAGACGAGAACGTTGCCCTAGCAGTGGATCAAGTTGTAGGCAAAGGCACTAGTCCTTTGACTAAGTACTTTTTCTGGCCCAGAAATGATGCCTGGGAAGAGTTAAAAAAAGAACTAGAGTCCAAACACTGGATTACTGATATAGACCGTGTGGAGTTGCTAAATAAAGCAACCGAAGTAATTAACTACTGGCAAGAAGAAGGCAGAAACCGCCCGATGGCAGAAGCTCAATTGAAATTTCCAGAAGTTGCCTTCACTGGTAGCGCTTGATACTTTACAATTAGCTTTCTAATTAGCTTTCCTGCTGTTCTACAGATTGCCACAGTTTAATGGTCTTGTCCTTGCTGCCACTAGCAATCAGTTGTGCAACTTGGCTTACAGCAATGGCAGTTACTGAGTCTACATGACCTAAGAGAGTAACAATCTCTTCTATGGTGTTTACTCTCCAAAGCTTAACTGTTTTGTCCCAGCTTGCACTAATTAGCGTCTGGCCATCGGCAGTGAAAGCCACTGCCATCACTGACCAAGAATGGCTTGAAAGTGTGCTGATTAGCTGACCAGTGTTAACATCCCACAATTTAATGGTGTTATCATCGCTACCCGTTGCCAGAATTTTTCCATCTGGACTAAAAGCGACTGTCAAAACCGCCCGTGTATGACCTGAAAGGATGCCTAACAAGGCATAGCATGGGCGGTTTTGTATTTCTCTCAACTGCCACAGATGAATGGTTCTATCAAAACTACCGCTGGCTAAAAGCTGTCCATTTTGACTAAAAGCTATTGAACTTACCTGTAATTTGTGTCCTGTTAAAGTGCAAATTTCTGCACCAGTCTTGACATCCCAGAGTTTGATTTTCTTATCCCAACTACCACTAGCAATAATTTCACCATTTGGACTAAAAGCAACTGACTTGACAGCATGTGAATGTCCACATAGAGTAAAGATTTCTGCCAATGTATCAACATCCCATAATTTGATAGTTTTATCATTACTAGCTGTTGCCAAAATTACCCCATTTGGACTAAAAGCAACTGATGTCACTGCTTGAGAATGTGTTGAGAGGCTAGCTAGCAATTTTTTAGTATTTAAATTCCATAATCTAATGATTTTGTCATCGCTACCACTAGCTAAGATGTGACCATCAGGGCTGATAGACAGGGCATTGACACTACCTAAACTATTAGAATGCGCTGTGAAAGTATGTAAGCCTTGCCATGAATTATTCTCAATTTTTAATTTTGTATTTTTAATTTTAAATTCTATGCCCATTGCTTCCATGACTTCATCAGCCGATTGAAAGCGCTGGTTAAGAGTATTTTGTATAAGTTTGTCTAATATTTTAGCCAAGCGATCGCTGATTCTTTTGCTAACATATTGCTGCCAAACCCAGCAATTATTAGCAACATCAAATAAATCAAACGGAGGAATCTGAGTCAGTAAATAAATGCAAGTTACACCTAAACTATAAAGGTCACTTGCAAAAACCGCTTTTCCCTGTGTTTGTTCTGGTGACGCATATTCTGGACTACCAATGCTGTTTTCATCTGTGAATTGCTCAAGCTCAGTGACTAGTTTAGCAGCACCAAAATCAACTAATACGAAATTAGCATCTACATTTTTCTGAGGTTTTCTCAAAATAATATTTACAGGCTTAATATCACGGTGGATGATGTTGCGATCGCTAAGATATTTTAGAACTAGTAATAAATCTTTTAAAAGTTGCCAAATTTGAGTTTCATTAAAAGCACCTTCTTCCTCAATTAGCTGAGCTAAATTCTTGCCTTCAATAAATTCATATACTAAATAAAAGTATTGAGTATGTTGAAAATATGCCAGCAAATTAGGAACTTGAGGGTGCTTGCCTAATTCCTTTAATTGCTGTACCTTTTGTTCAAATAATTGAGGCGTTTCATCTGACAACAATAATTCTTGAACGATACAAGAAACTGGAGGAAACTGACCTTCATCCACAGCCAAGAAGGTTTTACAGAATCCCCCTTTACTAATTAACTTGATTAAACGATAGCGTTCTTGTAACAGCAAAATTTTCCTAAGTAGAAAGCAGGAGGTACTACTTTGTGCCTTTGTGCCTTTGTGGTAAAAAACCTTAACTACAAAATACACCAATACACAAAGATAAAAAGAGTTTTCACGCGTTCTAGCGATACCAATTTGAAAAAAGAAAGCTACAGATTCCAACTTGTAAAGCTAGATGAAATCTGATGCTTATTAATTACGAATTAGTATCACTTATCTGTAGGAAATTCTACAACTAGCGGAGTACTACCGTTGGTCGACGCTGGTGACGTTTTTATAGGTTGTGGATATAAAGGTGTTGGTGGCGCTTCACCTGGCTTGGCTGTTTGGTTCCATAAAATCATCGATAGTAAACCATCTACTAAACCATTGGTGCTACCGTTACTGCCACCAACTAGTACATCTGGAATCAAGCGGACATTGCGATCGCCTATAATCTGCATAATTTGCATTGTTGTATAGTTAGATGACCCCAAAGCTTCCACACCAGTACGGTAGGTTTCAGCTTTGGCATTACCTGTAGCACGAATTCCTTCAGCCTCAGCAATTGCCCGGAGTTTTGTCCCTTCTGCTTCACCAGTAGCCTGCTTAATTTGCGCTTGGGCTTTCAAGTCCGCAATTTGCACACTTTGCTCTGCTTGCACCATTTCTTCTTGGATATCAGCCAGTGCTGTCTCTCGCACAAGTTGTTGCCGTTGGGTTTGCGCCATCTGCTGAACTTCGTAAGTTTTGCGTTTTTCTTCAGCAATTTTACGCTCAGTCAGTGTGTGCATTAATTCGTCTGGTGGAACAATCAAACCAATCAACGAATCCACCGCTTGCACATCATAAGCACGCAAGGCAGATTTAACGTATTCGGAGGCCTCAACTTGGCGTTCGCTTCGGGCAATCAAGAAATCCAAAATAGTATACTCTTGAGCCGAGTTACGGAAATAATTCCCCACAATTGGACGCAAAACCTGATCGATGACGTTTTGCATCGAACCTAAGCGTGAAATCACTTTCGGTGCATCGGAAGCTCCAATGTGAATAATTTGGAATACCTCTAAATCAAAGCTGAAACCATCAAAAGATAGCAATTTCAGCGCCTGCAAGTTTGTATCATAGCCGTGCTTTCCACTAATTCTTTCAGTAAAGTTTAAGACTATATTTGTTGTGGGAACTAGCTCAATTTTCATCACCTTAGTGTTGAGCGGGTGTTTTCCAGGATACAACGGCTCAACCCAAACGCCCTTATGTCCTTGGTTTACCAAATTCCCGTGAGTGAAAGCTGCTCCGCTAACATCTTCATGTTCTTTGCCAACGAAAGAAATCACCACACCCACGTAACCAATGGGGATTTCAGTCATCGGTACTTGTTCAATATTGACAAACCAAGGGTTCAGGTTCCACGAACCCGATAATAGTACCTGTTCTTGTAAACCCCGTTGTCCCCCAGCATCAAGAAATTTTTGACCGTTTTGAAAATTATCATGCCCACTAATGATCCGTCCAGCGATTTCACCTGCGGGAATTGGTGAACCATCCAAAGTAGTAACAATACCAACCTTCTCTGGTGCTATTTCATAAATGTGCAACTGTTGGGGACTCATGCCATGAGCCGTAGCATTTGCTGCTGTAATCACTTTAAACAGCGCGGTGTTGATGCGGTAAGTACCTGCGGTGAGAAAACTCATTTGCCGACCTTTTTCCCCACCTTGGGTGAGGAACTTCCGAGCATCTTGGAAGTTGTCAC
Source organism: Nostoc sp. NIES-4103 (assembly GCF_002368335.1). Lineage (GTDB taxonomy): Bacteria > Cyanobacteriota > Cyanobacteriia > Cyanobacteriales > Nostocaceae > Amazonocrinis. Next base: position 7,520,966 of record NZ_AP018288.1, read on the forward strand.
AATCGACGATTTTGCCTAGAATACGTTCTGGTGGGATGGGTTTACCATCTGCGGCGACAATCAGGGCAATTTCTCCTTGGGGAACGACGATTACCGGCTCTTTCTTGACAGAATACTGCCAAGGCCAGTAGCCCCAGTGCCAACCAGGAGCAAGAGTATCAGCCTGTAAGCCTGCTTCGCCATTCAGGGCTATTAACCTTCCAGCGGGTAGTGCGCGACCGGAAAGGGTAAATTTTCTGACTACAATACCAACTTCACGTTCGCCGATAACCACTAGTCCGCCAAAAAATAGGGGGACAAATATGACAAAACCGCCTATTACAACAATGGGGATGAGTCCCCACGGTTCAAACCCCATTGCTTGATATTGAGTCTGGCTAGTTGATAACTGAGTTACTTTTGCTTGTGTCTGATCTACTTGGACTGATACGGAATTAATTTCTTTGGCATTAGGTTTTTTTAGAGTAGCAGCATTGGCAGAATTAACAGCGCCACTTAGTGCCAATGTAGCTATGAGGCATGATGCGAAACGAGCTAATTTAATTTGTTTACGCTTACCAAAGGAAGACGAAAAAGTTTTCATAATTTGTGCCCTCTGGGCAACTAATTACCTAAATTACCACTTCACTTTGGTTGTGCCATATTTCTTAAACTTGGTGTAATTTTCATAAAGGGAATTGGGCATTGGGCATTGGGCATTGGTTATTCTCCCTCATCCCCCTCATCCCCCTTATCTCCCTTATCGCCCCATCTCCCCTGCCCCCCTGCTCCTAAACACGGCATGGGGTGGACAAATAGCCATTGTCCACCCCACAAAGCAGAAGTTAAAAGTCAACTTTCTAGATCAAACCGCCAGCAGCTTGAAAGCGGGCGCGGGCGCGTTTGAAAGCTTGGGTTGCCTGGATTTGTGCTTGGCGATCGCCTGCTGGCACTTGATTCAGGCGTGTTTCTGCTTGATTGTAAGCAGCACGGGCTTCTTCAAGGTTAATTTTATCGCCACGTTCAGCACCATTCACCAGAATTGTTACTTCATCTTCTTCGACTTCGGCAAAGCCACCTAAAAGAGCGATCGCTTGCCAAGGCTGATTTTTAGCGGCACGTACTCGCATGACACCAGTATCTAGAGCGGTCAACAGTGGTGCGTGTCCACTCAGGATACCTAGCTGACCAGTTGTGCTGGGCAAAATCACTTCATCAGCTGGAGCATCCCAAATTGTTTTATCTGGGGAAATTACACGAACGGTTAATGTCATAGGTTAAAAGTCAATAGTCAATAGTCAAAAGTCAACGGTCAACACCCAGTTGTCAAGAGTCACTAGTCAAACAGCTTTGAACTATCGACTCTTGACTCTGGACTATTGACTAATTTCTAACCTTTGAGTTTTTGGGCTTTGGCGATCGCTTCGTTAATATCGCCCACCAAGTAGAAGGCTTGTTCTGGTAAATCATCCAATTCACCAGACAGAATTTTCTGGAAGCCTTTGATGGTGTCTTCCAACTTCACATATTTACCAGGAGAACCGGTAAACACTTCTGCCACAAAGAATGGCTGAGACAAGAAGCGCTCAATTTTCCGCGCCCGCGCTACGGTTAGACGGTCATCTTCAGATAATTCATCCAAACCGAGAATGGCAATAATGTCTTGCAATTCTTTGTAGCGCTGGAGTGTTGCTTGTACAGCACGGGCAGTATTGTAGTGTTCATCACCTACAATGCCTGGTTGTAACATGGTGGAAGTTGAACCAAGGGGATCTACCGCTGGATAAATGCCCTTAGCTGCCAAACCCCGAGACAGTACTGTTGTTCCGTCCAAGTGAGCGAAGGTAGTCGCTGGTGCCGGGTCGGTGAGGTCGTCCGCAGGTACGTACACTGCTTGAATCGAGGTAATAGAACCTTCTGTAGTCGAGGTAATCCGCTCTTGCAGTTCACCCACGTCAGTACCCAGTGTGGGCTGGTATCCTACCGCTGAGGGCATCCGACCTAGAAGCGCGGATACTTCTGAACCTGCTTGTACGAATCGGAAGATGTTGTCAATAAACAGCAACACGTCTTGCTTGTTAACGTCGCGGAAGTACTCCGCTACTGTCAAACCTGACAAACCAACCCGCATTCTTGCTCCGGGTGGCTCGTTCATCTGACCGTATACGAGAGCAATTTTCGACTCGTTGAGGTTGTCTTTGTTGATAACCCCAGATTCAATCATTTCGTTGTAGAGGTCATTTCCTTCACGGGTACGCTCACCTACACCCGCAAAAACAGATACACCACCGTGCTGGGTAGCAATGTTGTTGATCAATTCCATCATGATCACGGTCTTGCCCACACCTGCACCGCCAAACAGACCAATCTTACCGCCGCGTCGATAGGGGGTCAGAAGGTCAACAACTTTAATCCCAGTTTCAAACACGGAAGGTTTGGTTTCCAGGTCAGTGAGTTTGGGGGCTGAGCGGTGAATGGGTAAGGTCGCCTCAGCATTTACGGGCCCTTGGTTGTCTACAGGTTCGCCAAGAACGTTGAAAATGCGGCCCAAGGTGGCTTTACCAACTGGTACGCTGATAGCAGCGCCAGTATCGACGACTTCCAAACCGCGCACTAAGCCATCGGTGGAACTCATCGCAACAGCCCGCACCTGGTTGTCGCCCAGCAATTGCTGTACTTCAACAGTCAGGTTGATTTCTTGTCCAGCTTCGTTAGTGCCTTTGATGGTCAAAGCGTTGTAGATTTGCGGCAATTTACCGCCGGGGAACTTAACGTCTACAACTGGACCAATGATTTGGGTAATGTAACCGATGTTTGTTTTTTCTGCGGTGGTGACCATGCTGCGCCTAATGATTGAAGCTATATTTCAGATAGGGTCGTAGAAGACATAAGATTAAGCAATGTCATCTTTCACTCTAGCACTGGAGGGGGACACAACTCCCTTAGTAATTCCTTAAAAAGGAGTTCAAGAGCTTTGGCTGCAATCCCATTCTCCACCAGTTTAGCTGGATAAGCACCTGCTTTTTCTTAATCCAGGTCAAGGGACAGCAGACTGGAGACTGAGGAAAGGTTTTTTGCTCTCCCTAATACTCCTCACAGGAAGCTACAACTGCCAAGGCTTTCTCCAATCAGCCTCATCAGAGGTAATACTTGGTAAAGTATGGGGCTTCAGCATTGTACAAATAAACTCTTAAAGCAGTTTGCGTTTAAGTGCCAATTTTTTGTAACGCTGAAGAAGCCGCAGCGAAAAACTGATGACGAATTCCTTATAAGTTCCTTATTTTTTACACATATTCTGAATATGTGCTTTTTTAATAGCCAAAATTACGAGAAAATAGGGATGAACAGGTGCTAAAGCAATTTATTTTAATACAACTCAAACAATTTAATCGATATTACCAGATATTGGTCAATTCATTATAAGTTCTTATCATCTTGTTTAATCAATTTTTTACCAATTAGAGGATTTATTGGATGATTATTACACCTACTGTAATTGGGTTAGTACTTGCAATAATTGGTGTGATAGCCTGGATTGCTGGTAGTTTTAAAATTGCTAATTTAGAAATAAATTTTGAAACAACAAAAGGACTTTTTGTATTTATCTTTGCTGTATTGCATGTGGTGGTGGGTCTGCTGCTGATTGCTATTGACTTAATTTTCTAAAACTTTTGTAGCTAGTGCTGTTTTTGTCCAAAAAAGTTTGTAAGTACTAGTTGTTTAAAAAGCTGTCCGTATCATCTGCATTCATTGGCAGACATATTAACACTAGCTTTGGCTAAAGCTAGCAATTCTTCATGAGAGTTCAACCTTAAATAATTTTTACCAAAAGCTGCTCATCGCGCTATCTTGAAAAGTAAGCTTTCAGGAGTGCATCTTTCATGAAAGGCAAGCAAATTTTACTCACAGGTGGTACTGGTGGACTTGGTTTAGGTGTGACGCCGGCAGTTCTCGCCCAAGATGCCGAAGTGACAATTTCTGATCGTAATCCCAAAGAAGTCGAACGCCTCAAGCACACTCTTCCACCAGCAGATTTTGAGAGACTTCACTTTATTCCCGCTAATCTGGAGGAGGAAGCCTCGGTAGAAAATCTCATCAACCGTATAGGACGGGTGGATGTGTTAATTCATCTAGTAGGTGGCTTTTCAATGGGAAAAATTCACGAATACAGTTTTTTCGATTGGAAACACGAATTTGAGATTAACCTAAATACAACTTTTTTGACTTGCAAATATAGCCTAAAAAGTATGTGGGAACATGGCTATGGACGCATTGTTACGGTGGCTTCCAAAGCAGCTAATGAACCAGCTGGGGAATTGGGCGCATATTCTGCTGCTAAAGCTGGCGTGGTAGCTTTGACAAAAGCGATCGCAGATGAAACTAAAGGCACTGATATCACTGCTAATGTTGTCCTTCCTAGTGTGATTGATACCCCTGCTAACCGCGAAGCAATGGGTGCAGAAAATGCTGATAGTTGGGTAAAACCGGAATCCCTAGCACAATTAATCTGCTTTTTAGCCTCCCAAGCTGCTAAAGATATTCGCGGTGCTGCAATCCCAATATATGGCAATATTTAGGTAAATTTTAATACCTAAACTTAGGGATAGGCTTGTCAACAGTCCAGAGTCAATAGTTCAAAATCAAGCTTTTTTGGACTATTGACTATTGACAGCCTCAACATATTTATGACAGTTATATACTGATATTTTTCTTTGTGTCTTAGTGTCTTAGTGGTTAAAAAATTGACTTATAAACCACAAAGGCACTAAGACACAAAGGTAAAAAACTAAATTTGGTAAATTCTTGGAGGATTTTCTAGCCAGTGGGAAAGTGCTAGTATCTAAAATTTATATAAAAATATACAAGTATTTAAATCTTTATGTCATAAAAATATCACAATTAATTATTTATTTTGAAGTAGCTAATTATATAGAAGATATTGTACAAGCAGATAATCTTAACGTCTGACAATAGATGACTAAGTGTAAAATTTAAACATTCTTGACGAAAGCTTTAAAAAGTACTTAAAAAATAGTAAGGACGCAAAAGAGTAAATCTAGATAAATGAATTGAGGTTATATGAGACATTACGGAATTTCTCGCAATCTAATTGTCAAGTAGTTAGCTAGTTATGTATAACTAGCTGGCTTTATAACTATGCAATCTAATTGAGTGCGAAATAAATGGGACAAGGTTTTTTACAAATTGGCTTGACGCTGTGTATCGTGATAGCAATCACACCTATTTTGGGAGGATACATAGCACGTGTGTTCCTGGGAGAGAGAACGCTGCTTGACCCCTTAATGAACCCTATAGAGCGGAGTTTGTTTGTATTAGCAGGTATCCGCAGGAAAGATAATATGAATGGTTGGCAGTATGCTTTAGCGATACTGTACACCAACCTATTCATGGGTATTTTAGTATATTCCCTGATATTTTTTCAAAAATTATTACCATGGAATCCCAACAGCTTCGCTGCACCTACCTGGGATTTATTGCTACATACTGTTGTTTCATTTGTAACTAATACAGACCAGCAACACTACACTGGTGAAACAACCTTAAGTTATTTTAGTCAAGTAGCAGCCTTAGGCTTTTTGATGTTTACCTCAGCGGCTACAGGCTTAGCGGTAGGTATTGCTTTTATTCGTGGGTTAACAGGCAAAAAACTAGGTAACTATTACGTTGATCTGACCCTTGCTATTACTAGGATATTACTACCTATATCGGTGATTGGCGCGATCGCTTTAGTGGCAACGGGTGTACCGCAAACATTGCGCGAAACACTGCTAGTAGAAACTTTGGAGGGTTCAACACAATATATACCTAGAGGCCCAGTAGCATCATTTGAGATGATCAAAATGTTGGGTGAAAACGGCGGTGGTTTTTTTGGCGCTAACTCTGCCCACCCCTTTGAAAATCCTAATACCATCTCTAATTTAATAGAAATCATTGCCATGATTTCTATTCCAGCATCCTTAATTTATACCTACGGCGTATTTACAAAAAACATCAAACAAGCGTGGCTATTGTTTTGGATGGTGTTTATCGTCTTTGTAATTCTAGTTTGGGTAGCAGCAGGTGGAGAACAACAAGGAAATCCTCTGGTAAACAATACCTTAAGATTAGAACTGCCCAATTTAGAAGGTAAAGAAGTCCGATTTGGCTGGGCGCAAACAGCACTGTGGGCAGTTACGACCACCGCTACCATGTGTGGCGCTGTCAATGGGATGCACGATTCCTTAATGCCACAAGGATTATTTGCTACTTTATTCAACTTATTTCTCCAGATTATTTGGGGAGGTCAAGGAACCGGCACAGCTTACCTATTTATTTATTTAATTCTCACCGTCTTTGTAACTGGGTTGATGGTGGGACGCACTCCAGAATTTTTAGGACGCAAAATTGAAAAGCGAGAAATCGTCCTTGCCAGTGTGGTATTGCTAATTCACCCCATAGTAGTTTTAATTCCCAGTGCCATTGCCTTAGCTTATCCTTTTTCTTTATCTGGAATTAGTAACCCCGACTATCACGGGATTTCCCAAGTAGTTTATGAGTATGCCTCAGCCAGTGCCAACAATGGTTCCGGTTTAGAGGGATTGAGGGATAACACCTTGTGGTGGAACTTAACAACCTGTATCAGTATGTTGGCAGGACGATACATTCCCATTTTTGCCATCCTACTATTAGCAGATAGCATGTCTCGTAAAACCACAGTACCAGAAACCCCTGGTACTCTGAAAACAGATTCTTTGTTATTTACCACTGTTACAGCCGGAATAGTTTTGATTTTGGGCGTATTGACCTTCTTTCCTGTTTTGGCATTAGGCCCAATCGCTGAAGGTTTTAAACTAACATCTGGTAGCTAAGAAAGGAGATGAGGGGGATGGGGGATGAGGGGGATGAGGAGGATGAGGGGGATGAGGGCGAGTAATTACTGACAAGCTTCCTCATCTCCCCTGCACCCCTGCACCCCTGTACCCCTGTACCCCTGCTCCTCCATCTATATTTTTCTTACTATATATATGAATCCTGTTGCACCTACCCCCAAATCAAAGCCATCCCGTTCTCGTTCTAATCGTCCTAGCGATCGCCGCCAAGCACGCAAAAAGGCTAGGGTAAATACTAAGGGACTTTATCTCAGAGCCATTAGAGATGCTTTTATTAAGCTGAATCCCCAGAATGCAATCAAAAATCCGGTGATGTTTTTGGTTTGGGTAGGGACACTCGTTACTTTAGCAGTAACAATTAAACCCGAATTGTTTGGCCCAACTACTCAAAAGAACCCGCAACTATTCAACGGCCTGTTAACAGGGATTTTGTTTTTTACCGTTTGGTTTGCCAATTTTGCGGAAGCTGTAGCTGAAGGACGGGGAAAAGCACAAGCTGCTGCTTTGCGGTCAACTAAGTCAGAAACAACAGCTAAAAAACTCGCCCCCGATGGCACAATTACAGAAGTTTCTTCTAGTAGCCTCAGACAAGGCGACAATATCTACGTAGTAGCAGGGGATATCATTCCCGCTGATGGAGAAGTCATCATGGGTGTGGCTTCGGTGGATGAATCAGCAATTACTGGGGAATCTGCACCAGTCCTCAAAGAATCAGGTTCAGATATTGCCAGTTCTATTACTGGTGGTACGCGCATCATTTCAGATGAATTAATTATCCGTATTACTGCTGATCCAGGCAAAGGCTTTATTGACCGGATGATTGCCTTGGTAGAAGGGGCAGAACGCACCAAAACACCCAATGAAATTGCTTTAACGGTGTTACTTACAGTTTTGAGTTTGGTATTTCTATTTGTGGTCGCTACCTTACCAGCATTCGCCTACTATGTCAAAAGTCCAGTCAGCGTACCAATTTTGATTGCTTTGTTGGTAGCCTTGATTCCCACAACTATTGCCGGGTTACTCAATGCCATTGGCATTGCTGGTATGGATCGAGTTGCCCAATTTAATGTGATTGCGACTTCAGGAAGAGCAGTAGAAGCCTGTGGTGATGTTAACACCCTAGTGCTTGATAAAACAGGTACAATTACCCTCGGCAACCGTTTAGCAGAAGAATTTATCCCTATCAACGGGCATTCAATGGAAGAAGTCGCTACCATTGCTTTGGCTGCTAGTGTATTTGATGATACACCTGAAGGAAAATCTATTGTGCGGCTGGCACAAAGGTTAGGCGCAAGATTTGACATTGACCCCAACCAAGCGCAAGCAGTGGAATTTTCTGCCAAAACGCGCATGAGTGGTACAAACTTGCCTGGTGGGCGGGAAGTTCGCAAAGGTGCAGTGCAAGCAATTAAAGGATTTGTACGTTCCCGCAACGGTAACGATACCCCAGAACTGGATGCCGCCTATGAGAGAGTTTCTCACCAAGGAGGCACACCTTTAGCCGTTTGCTTAGATAACGAAATCTATGGTGTGATCTATCTCAAAGATATTGTGAAATCTGGTATCCGCGATCGCTTTGACCAATTAGGAAGAATGGGAATACGCACCATCATGCTAACCGGGGACAACCGCATCACCGCATCTGTCATTGCCAACGAAGCCGGAGTTGATGACTTCATCGCCGAAGCCACACCAGAAGACAAAATTAACGTTATTCAACGAGAACAAGCAGCAGGTAAACTGGTAGCCATGACAGGAGACGGTACTAACGATGCACCCGCACTGGCACAGGCGAATGTTGGCTTAGCCATGAATACAGGTACTCAAGCAGCCAAAGAAGCAGCCAATATGGTGGATTTAGATTCTGACCCGACAAAACTGATCGATATTGTCAGTATTGGTAAACAATTGTTGATTACCCGCGGGGCATTGACGACATTTTCTATCGCTAATGATATTGCTAAATATTTTGCAATTATTCCAGTCATCTTTGCCGCTGCTAATCTGCAAAGCTTGAATATTATGAATTTGACTAGCCTTAATTCTGCTATCCTCTCAGCCTTGATTTATAATGCTTTGATTATTCCGGCTTTGATTCCCTTAGCTTTAAAAGGTGTGAAATTTAGACCATTGACAGCTAATCAGCTGTTACAACGCAACATCTTAATTTATGGCTTTGGTGGGGTGGTCGCGCCATTTATCGCCATTAAATTGATAGATTTGTTAATTACCGCGGTGGGGTTGGCTTAAATAATTCAAAATTCAAAATTACCTGCCAAGTTGGCACGCAAATGTATAAAAAATAAAGCAAATTATGAAATGAGTAGATTTATTAGTCCAATAGGGTTTCCTTAAAAATACTTTGTGTCTTTGTGCCTTTGTGGTTAAAAAATTGAACCACCAAGACACAGAGACACAAAGATTAAAAATTAACTTTATAGAGTAAGTAAAATGTTGTTTATAACTTTTATAAAAGAAACTTTCAGAGTAATTCGCATTACTTTAGTGCTGTGGTTAATTACAGGAATTATTTATCCTCTGGCAATCCTTGTAATGGGTCAAGGTTTATTTCCATATCAGGCTCATGGCAGTGTTATACAGGCATCAGAAAGTGGAGAACGAAAACCAATTGGTTCAGCTTTGATTGGTCAAGTATTTAGTTCTGAGCGATATTTTCAAGGTCGTCCTAGTGTGGTGAGATATAGCCAAGGCAGAAAAGCCAAGCCAACTGGTATATCTGGTGCTAGTAATCTTGCACCTAGCAACCCAGAGTTACTAAATCGAATTATCGAACAGGCAAATAAATTTGGAGAAGAAAGTATTGAACCCACTGCTGATTTAATTTATACTTCTGGTTCTGGTTTAGACCCACATATTTCTTTGAAAGCCGCAAGGCAGCAAATAGAACGTGTTGCTCGCGCTCGTGGTATTAAAGAAGATGATATTTTACCTTTACTTAATAAGTATACTGATGGCAGGTTTTTAGGGATATTTGGCGAACCAGGAGTCAATATTCTGCGATTGAATTATGCTCTTGATCTGGCAGACACCCTCCGTAAACCAAATCAGTAAAATTGGGAATTAGGAATGGAGAATGGAAAACATAAATTAACAGTTATCAGTCATAACTTAACTTCTGTGAATTCCTCTATTTATCCGATACGACGGGGCAAACACAAAATCTTTATCGGCATGGCTCCTGGTGTAGGCAAAACCTTCCGTATGCTAGAAGAAGGGCACGCACTCAAACATGAAGGATTGGATGTTGTTATAGGGCTTTTAGAAACCCACGGACGCAAGGAGACGGGAGAAAAGGCGCAGGGTTTGGAAATTGTACCCCGTAAGCAAGTTTTGCGGGGTGGGTTGACGCTGACTGAAATGGATACCGATGCTATTTTAAAGCGATCGCCCCAATTGGTGTTAATCGATGAACTAGCCCATACCAATATCCCTGGTTCACCACGAGAAAAACGTTACGAAGATGTGGAAATCGTTTTAGCAGCAGGTATTGATGTCTATTCCACAATGAATGTGCAGCATTTGGAAAGTCTTAATGACTTGGTAGCACGAATTACTGGTGTGGTTGTGCGAGAACGTGTACCCGACCGCATTCTAGAGGAAGCCGATGAAGTAGTGGTGATAGATGTTACACCTGAAACGCTGCAAGAACGGTTATTAGAAGGGAAAATTTACGCGCCAGAAAAAATCCAACAAGCCCTCGATAACTTTTTCCAACGCCGCAACCTGATAGCATTACGAGAATTGGCTTTACGGGAAGTTGCAGACAACATAGAAGAAAATGCGATCGCTACAACTCTCAATGGGCAATACTGCAATATTCACGAACGGGTATTGGTATGCGTATCAACTTATCCCAACTCAATACAGCTTTTACGTAGAGGTGCGCGACTAGCTAACTACATGAATGCCCCGCTTTATACTTTATTTGTAGCTAATCCTGAACGCTTCCTCACCAAAGAAGAAAGCCTACACATACATACTTGTGAAAAATTGTGTAAGGAATTTGACGGTACATTTCTGCGAGTGACCAGCCATGATATAGCCCAAGCGATCGCCCAAACAGCAGAGAAATACCGAATTACTCAGATTGTAATTGGAGAGAGTCAACGATCGCGCTGGCAAATCCTACTCAAGGGTTCCTTAACTCAAAAATTGGTGCGCTTGCTGAAAAACATAGACATACATATCATTGCCAGTGAGAAAACATCATCATCCAAGCGTTGATGATTGTGGGGGCTGTCCTTTGCCCATTGGTCTCAACAAGAATAGCTCAATTTGTTAAAAAATAAACCCAGCAGGGGCCGCATCACAAGACCACCTGCTAGGAAAGTATCGTAGATGATCGCCATGTTTGATCTGGGTAGGGCTTATTTGTAATAAATAATGCCTATCCATAGATAAGATAGCTAAAGTCGGCGTAAAAGATAGTTAAGAAAAGCCAATAAATAAGTTAAGTTGCTGTTAAAGCTAGCAATTTTGGGGAGATGAGGGGATGGGGGAGATGAGGGGGATGAGGGGGATGAGGGGGATGGAGGAGAAATAGCTACTGACAACTGACAACTAACCACTGACCCTGACAACTGACTAATAATATAAGAGAACGCTTCACATTTCTTAAATAATCAGCTTTACTAAAACAATGGCTAGAGACTTACGCGGATTCATCAAAATTCTGGAAGAAAAAGGGCAATTAAAGCGGATTTCAGCTTTGGTTGACCCAGATTTAGAAATTGCTGAGATTTCCAACCGGATGCTGCAAAAAGGTGGGCCGGGGTTGCTATTTGAAAACGTCAAAGGTGCATCTTTCCCGGTGGCGGTAAATTTGATGGGAACCGTGGAAAGGATATGTTGGGCAATGAATATGCAGCATCCAGAGGAATTGGAAACTCTGGGTAAAAAGCTGAGTATGCTGCAACAACCAAAACCGCCAAAGAAGATTTCCCAAGCTATAGATTTTGGGAAAGTGCTGTTTGACGTGGTGAAAGCCAAGCCAGGGCGTGACTTTTTTCCTGCTTGTCAGCAAGTTGTGGTTCAAGGCGATGATTTGGATTTAAACAAGTTACCTTTGATACGCCCTTATCCAGGTGATGCTGGCAAGATTATTACGCTAGGATTAGTAATTACCAAAGATTGTGAGACAGGTACGCCAAATGTAGGTGTGTATCGTTTGCAACTACAATCCAAAAATACCATGACGGTTCACTGGTTATCGGTGCGGGGTGGTGCAAGGCATTTGCGGAAAGCAGCCGAACGTGGGAAGAAATTAGAAGTAGCGATCGCACTTGGTGTAGATCCTTTAATTATCATGGCGGCTGCCACACCTATTCCTGTAGATTTGTCAGAATGGCTGTTCGCTGGACTTTATGGTGGTTCTGGCGTGCAGTTGGCAAAGTGTAAAACTGTAGATTTGGAAGTTCCGGCAGATTCAGAATTTGTTCTAGAAGGAACCATTACACCAGGGGAAGTTTTGCCAGATGGCCCTTTTGGTGACCACATGGGTTATTACGGCGGCGTGGAAGATTCGCCATTGATACGCTTTGAGTGCATGACACACCGCAAAAATCCCATTTACTTAACAACATTTAGCGGTCGTCCACCCAAAGAAGAAGCGATGATGGCGATCGCACTTAATCGCATTTACACTCCTATTCTGCGACAACAAGTTACAGAAATTGTCGATTTCTTCTTACCGATGGAAGCTTTGAGTTACAAAGCGGCGATTATTTCCATTGATAAAGCATATCCAGGACAAGCGCGCAGGGCAGCTTTAGCATTTTGGAGTGCTTTACCCCAATTTACTTATACCAAGTTTGTGATTGTCGTGGATAAAAACATAAATATTCGCGATCCGCGTCAGGTAGTTTGGGCAATTAGTTCCAAAGTTGATCCAACACGGGATGTGTTTATTTTGCCAAACACGCCCTTTGATACTTTGGATTTTGCCAGTGAAAAGATTGGTTTAGGTGGACGCATGGGTATTGATGCTACCACAAAGATTCCGCCAGAAACAGATCACGAATGGGGCGCGTCTTTGGAATCAGATCCTGATGTAGCGGCGATGGTAGAAAGACGATGGACAGAATATGGTTTAGCCGATTTGCAGTTAGGAGAAGTTAACCCAAATCTGTTTGGTTATGATGTGAGGTAATACTTTATACTGCGGTGCGTAACGTTATTACTAAAAACGCACCTTCTTACCTAATCAGCATTTTGTAGATGTGTGAGTTAAATTGTATCTGGGTCGATATTTAACTCACGCAATTTTTCAGCCAAACGTTCTGCTTTTTGTTCTGCTTGTTTTGCCGTTTCTTCAGGAGTTGGTACTAGTTCACCATCTGTTGTCAAAAACCGTAGCAAACCCTCATGAATCCCCAAATATAACCCTAGTTGATGACTCCACAAATATCCTTCCTCATTTGGTTGTAAAGGTTGATATTCTCCATCTACTAAATGAAATCCTGCAAATTCTAAGGTGTAAGGGTCGAACCAAAAATAATCAGGTGTGCGGAAAGTATCTTGATAAATTTGCTTTTTTAAATCTTTGTCTGTATTCGCTGTTGATTCCGAAAGTATTTCTATAATTACATTAGGATATTTGCCATTTTCCTCCCATACTACCCAACTTTTGCGAGTTTTGCGTTCACATCCTAGGACTACAAAAAAGTCTGGGCCTCGGAAATCAGAAGATTTACGTTGATGCGGACTGTAGTAGATAGTCAAATTTCCCGCTGCATAGAAATCATTTCTATCTCGCCACAGCCATTCCAAACATGTGAGAAGTAGGATTATTTGTCGTAGATGCAGTTCAGTTTCCAAGGGAGGCTCATCACTATATAAATCACTAGGAGGAAAAATAACATCTGAGGAGATGCCTTGTTGAGATTCTAATTCTTGAGCTATGGTCATAGAATGGAAGTGGCATCAATTAGTTATGGATTTATTCTAGCAGCGTCATTTTCACAGTCATTTTTCAAATTGGTATTAGGGACTTCCAGAAATTAAATTATTCAATTTATTCAATCAGCAAGGGCGAAGATATTGAGCAAATTCTTTCTCTCCCTCTGCTTCCTCTGCTCCCTCTGCTACCAAGGGCGATAGGATATTTCTTTAGTTGGAAGTCCCTTACCTCTGCGTTCTCTGCGCCTCTGCGGTTTAAATTCTCTATTAACCACACCAAGTGCAAAGGAGGACACTTGTACTCTAAGGGTTTTCTGACTTGAGCAGTCAGCACGCGATCGCGCTCAGCCGACAGCCTTTGCAACTGATGCCAAATTGTTCGTGTCACAAAGAAAAAAAGCGATCGCTATCTTTGCGAAATACCTTTGTGCTACACTGTATCCAACATCAAACCTTACCCGCTAGCGAGATCGCTGAAATGAAGTAGTACCAAAGCCAAAAATGTCAAAGCCAAATAAACACGATACGTTTGACAAGGTTACTACAAAATAGTCATGCGCTAAAGATATTCTCATCACTCATCTCTTCATCAACCCGCTTGAAAAGTTGCTGCGGCTGACTTTTCCGTATGCCGAATCTGCCCGTTGTTTTGATGCATTAACGGGTGGAATTTTGCTCATTAATGTTTGACAATCATGCAGAAAAAATCAATGATTTTAGCTGAGAATTTAACCTATGAACTCAGCGTAGAAAGAATTTTATTTCAAGAAGTACAGGTAAGTATTGGTATTGGCGATCGCATCGCTTTAGTTGGTAAAAATGGAGTAGGTAAATCAACTTTATTAAAAATACTTGCAGGTCAAATTAACCCAACTCAAGGTAGTGTTTGGCAGAATGGCGTTGTTTACTATTTGCCACAAATCAGCACTATCAAACAAGAAATTAACACAGATACAGTGCTGAATTTTTTAATTTCCATTTCTGATGAGTGGTGGAAAATTGAAGAGATTTTACAAGCACAATTCTATACAAATCTTGACCTATCTCTACCAATCAGTAATTTAAGTGGTGGTGAACTGACGAAATTATTCCTAGCAATTGGATTATCTCAAGATCCTAATGTGCTATTGCTGGATGAACCAACCAACCACATGGATTTACTAGCTTTAGAAAGTCTAAGGCAGTTTCTTGAAGGTTTCGCTGGTGCGTTTGTGATTGTCTCCCACAAGCCGTTTTTTCTTGATCAAGTAACAACAGTTACCTGGGAACTTACGTCTGGGGGTGTCAAGGTGTATGGAGGCAATTTTTCTGAATATCGCCAACAAAAACAAATAGAACAAGAGGCAGCATGGCGATCGCACGAAGTCGCCAGAAAAGAACTTAAACGTGTCCAAGCCACAGCTATGCAAGAACAGCAACGTGCAGCCCAATCTCACCGCAATGGAAGAGCAAAGTTTCTCAGTGGTAGTATTGACAGAGCAGCAGCCGGAGCGATGAAAACTAAAGCTCAAGTGTCAGCCGGGACTGCAAAAAAGAAACATGAAGTAGCTGTAGCAAAGGCTACTCAAAAGGTGGCAGAGACAAAAGTTAAAACTACAAAGGTGACAAGTATCCAACTTGCAGAAAAAAGTCAAAAGCGCCGAAATTTAATTGATATTCAAGGTGCAAATCTTTGGGTGTCGGAACGTCTTTTGATTGAAAATATTCAGTTGCATGTATCATCTGGCGATGCCTGCGGCAAGACGCATTCGCGTCAACGCCTTGCCATTGTCGGCGCAAATGGTGCAGGTAAATCAACCTTGGCTAAGGCAATCTTGGGGATGGATAAGCAAACAGCAATTTTACAGTCGGGTGAGGTAATACTTGCATCGGCGATGAAAGCTGTATATCTCGACCAAACCTATGAACTAGTGAATCGCCAAAAAACGATTCTCGAAAATATGCAAGCTGCTAATCCCAGCCTCAGCTATCAATTGTTACGCCAACAGCTAGGACACTTTTTGTTTAAATATGATGACATTCACAAAAGCGCGTCTGTACTGAGTGGGGGTGAATTAGCAAGGTTAGCGATCGCAATTATCAGTATCTCTGAAATTGATTTATTGATTCTTGACGAACCAACCAATAACCTAGATATTGAAACAGTAGAACAAATGGTGACAGGTATTAATGATTACCAAGGCGCTCTTTGGGTGATTTCCCATGATATCGATTTCCTGAGTCGAATTAATATTACCCAGAGTTTCAAATTGCAAGAGCAAACCTTGCAAATGACAACTTATTTACCGAGTACACCAGAGCAATATTATCAAGAGTTACTGGAATGTCATAAAGCAGAATCCAGAATTAAAACAGCCTATACTCCAGGTTTTGAGACTTAGGTTGTGTACTACACCAACTTGAAATCTGCTGTAAACAAAGCGATCGCATTCTTGGCTAGGTAGATAGTGCGATCGCGCTACCTAGCCAAGAATTTTTAGCAAAGTATTGCCTTCGATGCATATAGTCTGACAATCGACTCGACTGTTAAAATACACGGCCCTACTAAACCTTGTTGATTCTCGTAATATGGGCCAGCACGGGGAACAAATTTACCTACCACAACAACTCGTTTATGTTCAAATTGAGCAATTTCATCAGCTGGCCTTATTCCAGAAGGATGTCCAAATGGGTAGAGTAATATTGCCCTATCCTCCAGAATTATATGAACCATACCTACATGTAAAGGTGGTAAAGTTGGGTTTCTGCTTGCGGCTTTGCTGGCATTTGCTTGTTGATATTGGCCGATGATACGTACCTGTTTACCATTTCCCCAGCCATATTTCTCAGGAAAAAGTTTATCTATGTCAGCTTGACTCTCAATAATTGGTAATTCCTGATTCATGCTTTCTACCTTCATATAAGTTAATATTAATTGTCGGAAAGTAAGTCAAGTAGTGACGGCATCAGGACTTACGCAAGAACTCTCTGAAACCCTCTTGACTTTGTGGCCTTTGTGTCCTTTGCGGTTCGTTTTCTCATTCTTTTGCGTAAGTCCTAGGCATATCAAAATGAAATTTATCTAAATCAGTTTGATAAAAATCAATAGTTCCCCAATAATTTCTTTTACTTCATGTTGCTTGATCTTCAACTTTTGCCCAGCCTATTACCTCTTGTCTTTTTTGCTCATTTAGATGAGAAGCGATCGCTTTTAGTACTTTGATTGTCAACTCTCATTTGACAGTAGTATAAATACGCTTAGAAATTAGTGGCTTCCTCAGTATAAACTTGGTTAAACCCAAAAAAAGCACAAAAGGTTTTACCCAGTGGAGTAAG
The DNA here is from genome assembly GCF_002368335.1 of Nostoc sp. NIES-4103. Taxonomy (GTDB): domain Bacteria; phylum Cyanobacteriota; class Cyanobacteriia; order Cyanobacteriales; family Nostocaceae; genus Amazonocrinis. The sequence continues at coordinate 7,538,068 of NZ_AP018288.1, forward strand.
GGGAGAGAAAATGCTGGCAACCAATACCCAGCACCTTCCCAAAGATTGCCGTATTTCATTGAATTTCATTAAGCATATTTTTATGAACTAGTCTAGCCATCTCAAATCTTTAATCTCTAACTCTCCAGCAGAAGCCGCAAAGCATACAGGCAAGTTATAATTCTCTTGCGGACGAGCGTAACAAAAATTTATGAGTAACCCCCTTGTACAAGCCTTTTTCGTAGGTAGAGCAGTAGCCGAAGTGATTAATGAGCGCTTAGAGGTCGCCTTGACCGATGCTTTGAGTGAACTGGGCAAATTTGATGCTGAAGCTAGAGAGCAATTACGCCAGTTTACAGACGAAGTTCTAGAACGGGCAAATCGAGCAGCTGAAGCTGCTAATGCCGGGCAAACTAGCTCAAGCGCTGGGTCAAGCGGTTCACAGCCATCTGACTTACAAGCAGAAATTGATGAATTGCGAGCAGAAATTGCCCTGCTACGTACAGAATTGCAACATTATCGCAGAACCTCAGCATAAATTTAGTTAATAGTCAATATTCATTGGTCATTAGTCAGTGGTCAATAGCATCTGACAAATAACAAATGACAAATGACAAATGACAACTGACAACTGACAACTAACAACTGACATACTAAAAACAGTTTAGGAACTGAAGTGTCTTCTCTTTCAGGTTATTCGGTTACAAACCAGCGGTACGCAAAGCATATGGAAACAGGTTATTCAGATAAGGCATACCGTTGGAATCGTGAGAACTACTCAAGTAAACGGCGCTTTGTAGACATTTGGTCTTTCGTCTTGACCTTAATGTTCAAGCTTTGGCGCTACAACAAATCTTGGAGTTACCCTGGTGGTGTAACTGAAGCCAAGCAAGCTGCAAGACGCAAAGCTCAAGCGGTCTGGATTCGTAATACCCTACTGGATTTAGGCCCAACTTTTATCAAAGTTGGGCAATTGTTTTCTACTCGTGCTGATATATTCCCTGGTGAATATGTAGAAGAGTTGGCAAAGCTACAAGACAAAGTGCCAGCATTTAGCTATGAGCAAGTAGAAACAAGTATTGAGCAAGAATTGGGTAAAAAAATTCCTGAACTATTTCAGAATTTTGAACCTATTCCTTTAGCAGCAGCTAGCTTGGGGCAAGTACACAAAGCTGTGCTACACACTGGGGAAGCAGTTGTTATCAAGGTGCAGCGTCCTGGACTGAAAAAGCTATTTGAAATAGATTTACAAATTCTCAAAGGAATTGCCTACTACTTCCAAAATCATCCCAAATGGGGTAAAGGACGAGATTGGATCGGGATTTACGAAGAATGCTGTCGTATTCTTTGGGAAGAAATTGACTATCTTAATGAAGGTCGCAACGCTGATACTTTCCGGCGTAACTTTCGTGGTCACGACTGGGTAAAAGTTCCCAGAATTTACTGGCGTTACACTTCGTCCCGTGTACTGACTTTGGAATATCTTCCGGGAATTAAAATTAGTCAGTATGAAGCTATAGAAGCAGCAGGTTTAGATCGTAAGGTGATTGCACGTCAAGGCGCTCAAGCTTATCTAATGCAATTGCTCAACAACGGCTTTTTCCATGCCGATCCTCATCCAGGTAACATTGCCGTGAACCCCGATGGTGCTTTGATATTTTACGATTTTGGTATGATGGGGCGAATCAAGTCCAACATTCGAGAAGGACTGATGGAAACGCTGTTTGGCATTGCCCAAAAAGATGGCGATCGCGTCGTTCAGTCTCTCATCGATTTGGGAGCGATCGCACCTGTGGATGACATGGGCCCAGTGCGGCGCTCTGTCCAGTATATGCTGGATAATTTCATGGATAAGCCCTTTGAAAATCAATCTGTGGCAGCAATTAGTGACGACCTATACGAAATAGCATATAATCAGCCATTTAGATTTCCTGCAACCTTCACTTTTGTGATGCGAGCCTTTTCCACCCTAGAGGGGGTAGGCAAAGGCTTAGATCCAGAATTTAACTTTATGGAAGTTGCCCAACCATATGCAATGCAGCTTATGACTAATATGAATGGTTCTGAGACTAATAGCTTCCTGAATGAATTAAGTCGTCAAGCAGTCCAAGTGAGTACAACTGCTTTCGGATTACCACGTAGATTAGAGGACACCCTAGAAAAATTAGAACGCGGAGATATGCGTGTGCGCGTTCGTTCAATAGAGACAGAACGACTGCTGCGGCGACAGAGTAACATTCAGCTAGCAATGAGCTATGCTGTGATAATCAGTGGATTTACTCTTTCAGCTACCCTTTTATTAGTTAATCATTATGGATGGTTAGCCCTGTTGGCTGGTTTAATCGCCGCATTAGTCTCAGTAATACTGATCCGCTTGCTTCTACGCCTCGACCGTTATGACCGCATGTATTAATTTTTGCAGTGAAAATTTATGAAACTTAATTTCACGGGTTTCAGCGATCCGGGACTTATTCGTTCTAGTAACCAAGATGCTTATTACATAGACCCTGAAGGGCGATTTTTCATTGTCGCTGATGGTATGGGTGGTCATGCGGGAGGTGAAGAGGCGAGTCGCATTGCCACGCGGGAAATTCAGGCATATTTGGTAGCAAATTGGGATTCATCTGAGCCTACGGAAAAATTGCTAGAGAAAGCTTTATGGCAGGCTAATGAAAGCATTTTGCAAGATCAGCAAAATCATCCCGAACGCGCTGACATGGGTACAACTGTTGTTGCAGTCATTTTCCGCTCACCAGATGCGCCTTGGTGCGGTCACGTTGGTGACTCAAGACTTTACCGCTTGCGAGGGACGCAATTAGAGCAAGTTACTGAAGATCACACTTGGGTAGCAAGAGCAATTAAAGTTGGTGACATCACCTCCGAAGAGGCAAGAATTCACCCCTTCCGCCATGTTTTGTCGCGCTGTTTGGGACGTGAAGATTTACACCAGGTTGATGTGCAGCCGTTGGATGTCAAGGCAGGCGATCGCTTGCTATTATGCAGTGATGGTTTGACCGAAGAACTTGTAGATCACAAGATTGCTAGCTACCTCCATGACACCCCATTACTAGACAAAGCTGCACTCTCTTTAATTGAAGCTGCTAAAGAGCAAGGTGGACACGACAACATTACAGTCATCATCGTCGCACTCGAAAATAGTCAATAGTCAGTGGTCAATAGTCAATAGTCAATAGTCAACAGTTATTAATATTGACTTTGGACTGTTGACTTTGGACTGTTGATGGTAAATATACTCAGCAATTTGTTCAGCCTGAGCATTTTTCTAATTTACTACTTGATACAAATACTCTTAGCCTCCAAATTTACCTGCTGGCGGCTATGTTTCCATAATTTAGGTAATTGACATCTTGCACATAATGATATATAGCGAATATAATTCACGCTAATACCTTTCATATTCCCCTTACTCTCCTAACATTTCCTTTAGGGGAAAGTTTTAGCGACTAAGAAGGTAAATGAAGGTATTACAACTTACCCGGTTACTCACGAATTGTGATTTTTTCCGGAATCTGTTTTAGCAGACTTGAGTTGTATATCAGTAGGTTTAGGTGCAAGCTATCAAAAACCAAAAATTTAGCCTTAAGGATATGGTCAATTTGTCACACAGTTGTTATCTTTCTTAATACAGATGTACACCTGTGAGAGCATATCCCACTCCAGACATGATCTTTTTGGTCAAGTCTTACCAACATGACTTTTACTTACGCGTTGTTTTCTTCGGAGATTATTATGAGCAAACCAATTGAATTATCTTTGGAACAGCAATTCAGCATCCGCTCTTTCGCTACTCAAGTACAGCACATGAGTCACGAACAAGCTCAGGACTTTTTAGTCAAGCTTTATGAACAAATGGTTGTACGGGAGGCAACTTACCAGGAATTACTCAAGCACCAGTGGGGTATAGATTCAGGTTCCGCTTTGGCATAATTTAATTCTAGTGTCGCAGTGGGCGACCTCCTTCTCTTGCTCGGTTCCAGGGAGGAAAGGGGCTGGGGATGCTGGGGCGTCAACTTCAAATAAGCAATTCATGACTGAACAATTTATAACCCAAAACTTTGCTACGAAAACTTTTCAAGTCCATGTATTTTTTAAAACTACTGTAGCTTTGGGTATTAAATTGATTATTAGCACTAGCTAAGTCTAATCATAATTTTGACGACTGTACATTAGTAGTACACTTAATTTTCTACTGTAATGCTTACAGAGGAAAACCTGCGTAAATCTAACTAAACTTATCTAACACTGCCATTCATTATATTTTTTATAAATGTAAGTTACAAGCAGATATATGCTTTTTTAATAAAAGTTAACAATTGACCAAATACCTGTTTATGGGCGGGAGAATGATGCTTGGGTTGTTGAGATTTCTCTAGCCATAAACATCAAAATGGGAATCTGTCTGAATTGCTTCCAACTTAGCCATGATTTGGGGTTTGATTTTTTCGTACTCGTTTTTCAGTAAACTTTTACTAAGTTGGGGATCAGCCGCTGATACAAGGGTTTTGCCCGCTATTACCCATTGTTGCAGGCGCTGGCGTTGGGCAGGGGCAATAGTAGCAATTAGGATATGAGAACACTTATTTGGTGTCTCGCGGGCAAACAACAGAAGACGATAATAGCCTGTTTGCCCCAGTAAATAGGTGATTTCTTGACCGAGATGAGTTTTGAGATCAAGGTAGTAAGGCAGCCATTTAGCACCGTGTTTGCGATTATAGATGACAGTAATCCAAAGCACCATGGGATGGGGAACTGTGATAAAAAGAAATTGGTTGTAACGTTGACAAACTATGCGTTTGAGAATTTCTCTTTCTGGTAGCATTATCCATAGAGCAGGGAAAATTTCTCCATTGGCATGAATGGACTGGGGAAAAACAATATTGGCAATAGGTTTATTTTCGGGCCAGGAAATCGAACGAATTATTTCATCATTTGACAGCGTTACTTGCAAGTCGGCTTTGATCTTCGGCTCTGAATCGGTTTGAAGTGTAATGGTATGACTAGGTGTATTATTAATAATTTGAATTGTATGCGTATTGTAGTCAGATATATTATTACTATCTGAAATTGTATGTGTACGGTAGTGCTGTTCTAAAGATTCTAATATACCTAGAATTTCGCTGATACTTTGCGGGCGATCGCGCGGTGCTTTGGCTAGGCAACTCATCACCAAATTTTCCACTTCCTTGGGACTTTGTAGTCCAGGGGCAACCTCAGCAAAAGTACTTGGTTCTTGAGTATGATGTGTTTTATACCATGCACCAAATGAGTGGCTTGGTGCTAGCAGTGGCATTTTGCCTGTCAGCATTTCAAACATCATCACGCCCAGACTATAAATATCAGAGCGGTTGTCTAATTCTTTACCCTCCATCTGTTCGGGAGAGGAATAAGCCAGCGTTCCCAAATAATATTTTGTATGGTCGCTATTGGCTTGTAGTAACTTAGCAATACCAAAATCTAGAACCTTTACCAACTCTCCAAAACTTGCATCTTGAATCACCAGCATATTGCTAGGCTTAATATCACGATGAATAATTGGGTAGATTGTGCCATCAACCGGGATGCCATCATGAGCGCACTTTAACCCCAAGCAAATTTGGCGTGTCATACTCAAGAATCTGGGCAAAGATAAATTTTGCTGGCGGATAATGTGGTTTAGGCTATCCCCTTGCAAGTATTCCATGACATAGAAGGGGGTGTTATTTTCATCTACCCCATAGTCCATGACTCGAACAATGTGAATGCTTTTTTGCCCAAGTAAAGCACAGGTTTTTGCTTCTCGCTCAAAGCGTTCTTGTAACCGTATCTTTTCATTTTGTATGGATAGGGCGAGAAACTTCACAGCAACGGGTACGCCTCCCAACAAAATATCTTTAGCACGATAAACCCTACCCATTGCTCCAGTACCGATTAACTCCTGAAGCTGATAGCGTTTGGCGAGTAAGTGACCAATGTTGGGGTCTGACATAGAACATTCGACTCCAATATTTAACAATTGTGGATAAAACCTGTCCAGGAGGCAGTTCGTAAGTATTTGGATAAAAAAGTGCGCTAAAATAAAATAAGTATATTTACTTAAAAAATAGTACTACTTTGCACTTTGATTGTAATTTCTTATTTAGTTTGCCCAATTTTGGCAAAATAGTCACTGAGGAGTATTAACTATTGTTTTGGCTGACGCACCAGGCTAGCTTCCATTGTACTGATGAGAAAATGACCTGACATCACACCACTACTTAAGTAGTATGTATCATCTGACATGCGATGCATAGTTTCAAAGCCACTACGACGTTCGCGATCGCTTAATACCCAATAACGCTGTACAATGGTGTCTGGGCCAATCCAACCCTCGCCTTCAGATTGTCCCAAAATATTATTCTGGAGTAAAAAAGTATATTGGCGTTCTTGATCATGGAGACGCCCTTTGTATTGTAAAGAGATTTCTGAGCGATCGCTGCCTGGAAATATAAGTTTTGTTGCCATAGTAAACCAGTTATCTCGATTCCAAGCCACTAGGGTCATACCCTTGACGCTGATTGACAGGCCATTACGCTCCAGCCAACTTCCTTGCATTGTCCAGCGTCCTGGTTCCAATAAAAAAGTGTGAACCACCTTATATATACCTTGCCTTGATCGAGTAACGCTAAGATTTCAAAGATATCTATGAAACAAGGAAATGTCAGGTGGCAGATAAATTTAGTTAAAAATGAGGAGTTAGGAGTTGTAGAGGCGGGTATACTACGAAATTCAAGTAGCAACAAGATATGCTGAGTAAACTTGCCCATACAGGAGTGGCGATTATCCTTATCACCTCATCATTCCATCTTCCCATCCTTAGAATATGTTTTGAGCTAATAAAAGTTGATGGTAATTAATATTAATCAACTTTTTTAAAGTGAAATCTATTTCCTTGGCTATCACTGCACTTATCACCACTACCAGGAACTATTTTAACGAGGACTGGCGTTTTATTGCGCGGCTCACCATCTTGAAAAGCAAGTGTATCTCCTGAAGTTCTATCAGGTGGCAGTGTAATAGACTTTAGCTTTTGGAGTACACTTTGTCGAGAGGGATTTTTTGACTCTGAAATAGCTTTAAGAAAAGCCACAGTTGCATCATAACTAGCAGCAGTACGCCAACTAATTCCCTGTCCCCACTGCTTACAGGCTCTTTCGGCAAATTTTTTGGAATAAGATTCTTTAGGAAACCAAGGAATAGCTATAATTAAGCCTTCAACATCCTTGTCACCCTGTTTTAAAAAACCTACACCATACAAAGCATCTCCTCCTAACAGCTGAAGATTTCTTCCCAAATATTTTGGAATTTTTTGTTGTTCACGAGCGCGAGCCATGTTGATTACGGTAGAAATTAGCTCTGTATTTGGAAAAAAAATAGCCGCATCAGCTTCATCTTGAACTACACTGAGATACACTTGATAAGATGCATCTAAAGTTGGATCTGCTAGATTTTCAGTTCTGACAATTTTTCCACCTTTATATTCAAATTTTTTCGTGAACGCTTCCCTTATACTTTCACTATATGGATCTTCAACTTTATAAAAAATAACTACTTGCTTAATACCTATTTTAAAAGCATAATCAGCTAATTTTTCGCCAGATTTTATATCAGAATTAACTGTTCTAAAAAATACTTTGTTTTTTAATTTTGTACTAGTGCTAGTAGGAGATATCATCGCTAAACCAGCACCTTCATATTTTACGAGTGCAGCCTGACTAACTGCACTGCCATTGTGTCCAATTACTCCTAACACTTTTGGATCTCTAATCAATTCCTGGGCAACTATTTGAGCTTGACTTTGTTCGTTATTATCATCGGTAATTACAATATTCAATAATTGCCCTTTTAATCCACCTTTTTCATTAAACTCATCTTGCGCTTGTGCAACTCCTTTCAATATTTCTGTAGCCTGTTCTCTCCTGGCATTTATAGGTACAGCAACTGCCAAAGTGAAATAATTACCCTTTTGATGTGCTTTGGCATTGTTGTAATAAATTAGTAGTTCTGGATCATTTTTATCAACTTCTTTTGCTTTTTTAAATTGTTCAATTGCTTCTGGATAATCTCCTTTTTTAAAAGCGTCAATCCCAAGCAATTGATATAAATTTCCTTTGCCTATAAAAAAAGTACGTTCTCCTTGACTAAATAACTCTGGCTCTAATATGTAGGGAAAAAATAATGATTGAATTTTTCTAGTTGATAACGAGCCGCCTGTAACCCCAAATCCAATTAATAAAAGAGTATATATTAATGAAATTATATGTTGACTGCGCTTTGTTCTTTTTAATTCTAATTCTTGACTGGTATTGAGAAATTGATAATCTTCACTTGTTAACAGTTTATCATGACTCCATTCTATTGCTGTTTTTAATTTTCGACCTCGCAATAACCAATACTTATTTTTATTTAATTTCCATCCTAATAATTCTTCCTCATAAGGTTTCTTATCCGCTAAAATTTCAGTCAACCAGCTATCATCAAATACTAATTCGTAAATCAGGTTATAAATTTTTAGTTTATGATTATTTTCTAATACTAATCCTGACAGAATTAGTTCACTCTGCTCTGGGCTATCATCGATGGGTAATTCTCGCTGTTGTCTGATTTTCTGATAGAGTTTAAGTAAATTAATTGTTGGTTCTTGACTATTGATAATTCTGTCACGAATCGTCCTGAAATGTTGTGGATTATCTTGCTCTTCCCAATTCTCAATTATTTGGAATTTAACAATCTCATCTACCCATTTGCTTAGAGCTTGCTTATTGCTAGGAATAACATGTTGATACTCAGCAATAAGTTTACATATCTTTTGAGTTAGAAAAGGTTGACCTCCAGTCCATTTTAGTACCTCTTGCAAAATATATTCAGCGATTTTCGAGTTACCTACTTTACTTTCTAATCCTTGAGCAAGAGGTTGAATTTCTGCCAAAGTAAAATTCTTTAATTTAATTGCTTTACCAATATTAAAAGGTGTGCGTTGATTGTCTTGAATTAATTGCGATGGTGTAGCTACTCCTAATAATGCAAAAGTAACTCGTTTATAATTTGGGTTATTTGCACGTTGATTATAGCAAGAGCGTATGAAAGCAAAAAAATCATCAGTAGGAAAATCCAAACTGAGAACAGTATCGATTTCATCAATAAAAATAACAATATTTTGATAAATCTCTGCTAGTAATAATTTTCTAAAAAAATCATCCAATCGTTTCAGAGGAGCTAAGGATTTACTTTCTAGTAACCAAGGTTCTAATTGGTCATTCGGTAATTCCAATTGTTCTGCTAAATCTTTAATAAAAGTATAGTACCACTGCTCTTGAGTAACTCCTTTAGTTCCCAATCCATCTAGACTAATTAAAGCGCACTTAAATTCTTGTTTTTCTAATCTTTTACTTACTCTTACTTGTAAGCTAGACTTTCCCATCTGTCGAGAATCGAACACATAACAAAAATATCCATGTCTTAATTGTTCATAAATATCTTTGTCGGCATCTCGCTCTACATAGCTGGGGTCATCTGCTGTTAAAGTCCCTCCTACTTGATAGTATTGGTGGGGTTGTATCATAGTGAATTTTCTCTATAATTTAAAGATAAAAACGGAAGAACTGACGATATAGATTGCAGCGTGGTTTAGCAAAATTTTTTTCTAACTTCACTAGTCCTAAGCGTTGTAATGTTCTCGCAATAGTTGGAGATAATTGAACTGGTTGATTTGCTGCGATCGCCTGACGAAATGCTGTGTTCAATTCTGGATTATTTTCTAAAATTTTCAAATATTCAAGTAGATGTCCTCTAAACGGCCCTTCTAGGGTAGGAGCAACTTCTAGGAATTCTTGAAAGGTAATTTCACTCAGTCTCAAATAATCACAAGTAATTCGCAATAGTAAAGGGTGTCCTCCTAACAAATCCACTATTTGACTAACTTCATCTGTTGCTAAATTTAGTCCATGCAAATTTAGTAAACGTTGTACCTGATCAAGAGTAAATTCTGGTAATTCAATTACTAAACCTACGTTAGCGAGTGGTGAGCTATTGATATCTAGTGAGGCATAAACTTCAGTAGAATGGACAATGATTAAGTGCAGTTTTTTCCATACAATACTATCTCTATCATCGCGCCTTGCCCGGTCATGCCAATTTCGCAGCATTTTACAAAAATCATTGGCAATTTCAGGTTTTTCAAAAACTAAATCAACATCATTTAAAGCCAAAATCAAAGAAGTATTTATTCTTGCCAACAAGTATTTTTGAAAGTACATCGTACTGTTAAAAATACTTGTTGCTTGATTGTCCCAAGTATCACTTAATTGATTGGGTAACTCTAATTCATTAGCAACAGCAATACAGAAAGAACGAAAGAATTTCTCGACATCTTGAAAAACTGTTCCATCTGTTAAGAGGATGTTTTAAAAGTAGGGGGTATTGTAAGAAAGCTCACAAGGCGTATGCTGAAATTTGTAGAAACCAGCACCCTGTGAGCGAATGACTAAAGCATACCGTAGTAATCTGACATGGGAACAATGGGAATTAATTGCAGACCTATTCCCAGAATCAAAACCAGGGGGTCGTCCCCGAAAATTAGCATTATTTGCGATCGTGAATGCAATTCTCTATGTTCTGTGCGAAGGTTGTACATGGCGAGGTTTGCCAGGAGATTTTCCGGCGTGGTCAACGGTTTATGGTTATTTTTGGAGATGGGGAAAAGATGGTACATGGTTGAAGGTTCATGACCAACTCTATCGGTGGGTAAGGGTAGACTCAGGACGTGATAAGAGTCCATCAGAAGCGGCGGTTGATAGTCAATCAGTAGAAACAGCAACGATGATTACTGTTGATGTCGGCTATGACGCAGGAAAAAAGATACATGGGCGCAAGCGACATCTAAGTGTAGATTTGTTAGGGCTAGTTTTGCGGGTCTTGGTAACGTCTGCAAGTGTTCCAGAACGTGAAGGAGCGAAAAAAGTCCTCAAACGAGTTCACAATACAGGCAATCACGTCAAAAGGTTAAACATCATTTGGATGGACGGAGGATACCGAGGCGAAGAATTTATGCATTGGGTGATGGATATGTTTCGGTGGATTGTAGAAATTGTTCTTCGACCATTGGAGAAAAAAGGTTTTGTCCATTTACCAAAGCGTTGGGTTGTCGAAAGAACTTTTGGATGGCTCAATTGGTGTCGCCGTTTAAGTAAAGATTATGAAAGGCTACCCAAAACTTCGGAGACTTTTATATATATAGCGATGATTCGTATCATGGTCAGACGACTAGCATAATTTTTGACTCAATTTGACTTTTAAAACATCCTCTAAGACGTTAAAACTTAAAGTGACTGTTTTATAGCCATTTCCTCTGGCATAAGCTACTATCCGGTTCATCAGCCATGTTTTTCCCATGTTCTTAGGGGCTTTGATGCGAATCAGAGAACCAGGCTGTTTAATCTCCTCGTAACAAAGCCCTTCAATTGCAGGGCGTTGTAAATAAAAAGCTGGAGGCGATTGATCTATTCTTTTACGGAGAACAGGGGTTGATTCTTCTGGAATACCTTGTAGTTGAATTTCTACACACCCAAACTCGTAAGCTTCTTCTATGGAACGATTTGCACCCAGCGCCCTGTAAAATCCCACAGCAAAAGCGATCGCTGCTTGATCACCAATTGCTGTTTTCATGCCGATGACAAAAGGTATATGCTGAACAATAGCTTCGGCTTGAATATTGGAATAACAAGCATTTAGCACGACGCAATGAACATAAGCTGCTACTAATTTAAACACCGCAGCTAAAACTTCAGGCTTGACTGGCTGTGTTGTACCGAACTCATTTTCAAAGCAAAGTTCACCAGTACTTTGCCCATGTCCTGAAAAATGAATAATATGCGGTTCAAAATCGAGTATTGCTTGGCTAATGTCCCTAGTACGGGCGGATAATTGTAACTCGAGGACAAATCTGTCTCGCACCCTGAATTTTTGCAGCTGTTCTTTGATATCTCGCAACTCTTGTTGTAAACGCAGCCTAGCGGTATCGTTAGGTTCAGCCGTGAAAAACAGAATTCTGATTTGGCTATCCTCGTGCATCCAGAATCATTCCTCAAGTTCTACTAATTACCTGCGTTGTTTCTGTCTTCTAGTCTTTATTCAGGATACTGGCGAGAAATTACGGAAGTTTTCTTCAATTTTAATGTTTTTACCGCACATTTGTTTGTCCTTTCCCCTTCTTTCCCTTCCTTATGTCACAACTGCAAAGAATCACCATCGCACCCTCCCAACTCCAACAAGGGCAAATTTTGCTGACAAAAGAGCAACAACACTATTTATTACGTGTGTTGCGTTTGCGTGATGGCGATCGCTTTATTGCTATGGATGGTATGGGTAAATGGTGGTTGGCACAGCTAGCAACAGAACAAGCGCAAGTTTTAGAACCACTGTCAGTAGCAACTGAATTGTCTGTATCAATTACTTTGATGGTGGCGTTACCCAAAGGCAATGCATTTGATGAAGTGGTACGGACTTGTACGGAATTGGGTGTAGCTTGTATTGCGCCAGTTTTGAGCGATCGCACCTTACTAAATCCCAGTCCCCAAAAGCTTGAACGTTGGCGACGCATTGCCGCTGAAGCCGCTGAACAATCAGAACGTGCTTTTGTACCAACAATTTTAGAACCTGTAGCTTTTAGCACTACCTTGCCATTAGTCAACAGTCAGCAATATATTTGTGAAGCCCGTGGTAACTTTCCTCACTTAAGAGATTGCTTGCAAAACAAAGGACAAGAAACCATTGTGATTGCTACTGGGCCAGAAGGAGGGTGGACACAAACAGAAATTGAAAATGCGATCGCGGCTGGATTTCAACCAGTATCTCTCGGCCGTCGTATCCTGCGAGCAGTGACAGCACCAGTGGTTGCATTAACCCTAATTTCCGCAAGTTTTGAAGTATAAATGATTTATAACTGAATACGGTTTAGATCAGATTTAATTTTTCGCTAACTTTGAACAACGATAGCCACAGATGAAGTGTTAAAAGCATTATTAACAAGTCTTTCACAATCACGCCAGTTCGCCCAAGTCAGCAAAGCCGCCCACGCGACTGGCTCCAAAATCTAAAATCCAAAATGGTATGAGTGATGATTGAGCAAGTGGCTATTGCCTTTGAGCGTAAAGACTATCACACAGCTGCTAAATTACTCAAACAGCTGTTAAAAGAATCGCCGGATAATCCTTGGGTGCAATTTTATCTGGGAAGGCTGCATGAAGTATCCCAAAAACACCAAGATGCTGAAAAAATTTATCGTCACCTACTGCGAAATATAACCAATACGAAGATTGTGACGCAAGCACGTCAAGGTTTGCAACGGCTGCAAGAAATTGAGCAAGAACAAAGACAAAGAGCGATCGCTAAAGCCACAGCTGAACCTAGCAGTACTGAACTTGGAGTATTAGTCTTAGAACCCCTCAGCAACGAACTAAAAACCATAGCTGCACCCAAATTTGCTCAGATTATGCAGCTAGACCCCTACACAGCCAGACTGGTACTACCAAGTCGCGGCTGGAGGTTATACCGTACTGGACAGGTAGGAGAACTTAAATTTTATGGTACGCAGCTACAGAAAGCTGAAATTCCTTGTTTCTGGACTTCGATAGCAGCCATTCAGCAAATTCAAGTTTTTCAAGTCCAATATTTCTCAGAATCTGATCTCAAAGCAACTGTTGTTTGTCGCAATGAAGCAAATCAACTTGGTTCGCTAACTTTTGAATGGTCAGAAGTCAAAGCACGAGTTATAGGACTGCTACCAATTTTTGAGGAAGTTGTAGATGTTGATGCTCATCATAAATTAGAACGCAAAACCCAAACCCAAGACTATGTGCAATTTTATGATTTACACTTACCTGGTAGACATTGCATTTTGCGACTTTATGACAACGGCTATGAGTTTCAGCAAGGTATAGAAATTACTCTTCAAACTAGCCAAAATACAATCAGAATTAATTGGAATCATTTACTCGGCTGGATTGACCAAAAATTGCCTCAAGTTAAAATTTGGTCTGATTTTGCTTTTTTTGCACAGACAGTAATAGATCAAACAGAAATGCTAAGTCAGATCAAGTCTCACATTCACCTATTTCGCAGGGAACAAACTAATTGGGACTCAGCTTTTCATTTATACAGTGGACTCGTCTTTGTAAATCATGCTAGTAGTTAGGCTTCCAAGTCACAAAATATCCCAATATTCACAGTCAACAGTCATCATTTATCAGTTTTGCGGTGCGTTGTACTGTTGTGTTCGATCAAAAAGTGAGAGCAGAAATTTCTGCTCTCACTTTTGGTTTTCTACTACTGCATCAAGGGGGTAATGAATGCAGATTGGATTTTTAGTATTTTTAGTGGATCCGAGCAGAGTCGAACTGCTGTCCAAATTGGGTATTGACCCTCCACTCATTCACAGGTTTAGCCTATCTGACCCTCAAGGCGGGAATCGTTCATTATCCCGAACGTAGGATGCTCTGATTAAGTCTTAGCTAGCAAGTCAATCAGAGAATACTTGCTAGAGCATCCGTTGGGGTTGGTCTCTAATTCTTAACGGAGTCAAACTAGAGACGCTCGAACCTATAAGAGGCTATTAGGCAGCTACTAGGGCTTCCTTACGAGCAAATTTTACGATGTTATTCGCATTTACTTTTTTTTTGAGCCTTGGATTTCCGAGAGACGACTCACTCTCGACCTGAATCACAGAGCAGCGTTCGCCAACCTGTCGAAACCGTTACGGACCCATGTGCTTCATACTTCAATTATAATACGCCGTTTTTGAAATGTGTTAAGCTGTTCCAAATAAAAATCGTGTTGACTGATGACTAATGAAAGCAAAAATTTTCAACCTTGCGTCTAGATATTTTTGAATTTGTCGAACTCACATTAAATTAATAAATGTAACTGGGAACCTTGCTGAGTTTTATTTACCTCAATCCGAGCTTGGAAGGCTTCTTTGAGGTGAGGCATGTGGGTAACTGTGAGGATGCAGGCAAAATCAGAGGCGATCGCATTAATCGCGGCAATCAAGCGATCGCATCCTTCTGCATCCTGTGTACCAAAGCCTTCATCCACAATCAACAATTGCAAGGCTGCACCCGCCCGTTGCGCTAATAATTTCGCTAAGGCTAAACGGATGGCAAAGTTGATTCTAAAGGCTTCCCCACCAGAGTAAGTTTCATAAGCTCGCGTACCTCTGGCATCGGCAATTAAAATGTCTAAAGTGTCGATGAGCTTGGCATTTTTCTTGGTAGACTTGCCACTCCGTCCAGATCTTTGTGTAATAAATTGCACATGTAACTGGTTAGCACTCAATCGTGATAAAAGTTGGTTTGTCTCTGCTTCCAGTTGAGGTAGTACATTCTCGATCATTAAAGCTTGGATACCATTTTTACCAAATGCCTGCGCTAATTCCTGATATACTCGATATTCTCGTTTGCAAGCTTGCAGTTGTTGCTGCTGTTGCTCGTATTGAATTTGCAAGGTTTCCAGTTGGTGAGCCAGCTGTTCTAAACGCCCTAACTTGGCTATTTGTTCGTCTAGTTGTCGTCTGCGTGTTTGCAGTTGCTGCTCTAAAACTTGAATTTGTTCTGTTGGGTTGGCTGTTTGGGCTAGCTGTTGGACAATGCTGTCAATTTGGGTAGCGAGTTTTTGCCGCTCTGCGAGTCTGTCACTGATAGATGACTCTAACTCTTGTAATCTCGTTTGCAGTTGTGGATATTGCTGCTCGGCTGATAAAAGCTGTTGATAACGCAACTGCCAAACTTGACTTTGACGCACAGCCATGCGAATATTGTTATGCTGGTCTGAACTATACCCAATTTCAGCAATATTACGTTCCAGAGCGGCGATTTGTCTTGCACCTTCAGAATCAGTTTGCTCTTGGTGGATTTTACTTTGTAATTGAGCAATTTGGGCTTGTAATTCTGGTTTTCGGGCTGATAGTATAGCTAGACGCTTATTAGCATCTTTAATTTGCCCTTTTTTGATTTCTGCCCATCGCCAGCGCTCAACTTCGCTGCGGGCGAGGGCATGGTCTTGTTCATTATAATTCAGTTGTTGCAGATACTCTTCAAGTCGCCGTAGTTCAGCTTGTTGAGCTGGTGCATAATCGCCAACTTGCAGCGATCGCTCTAAATGTTGTTTTTCGGCAGCGAGTTGTTGTAGCTGTTGTTCGGCATCGGTGGTAGATTCGAGTTGTGCAGCCAATTGTCCCCTCTGTTCGCGAAGAGTGTCATAAGCTGCTAATTTTTGCGATATTTCTCGATATTCCTGCCTTAATAGCTGAATCTCTCGGTCTGAGACTGCCATTTGTTCTCGAAACACCCACAATTGCCCTTCAGTATCTTGGTACTCGGCTTTGGTTTTGTCTACTACGCGATTCCAGTGATGTTCGTCTAAAGGACGCTCACACAAAGGACAGATAGCATCGGGGTTACGAAGCATTTGCAGTTTTTGATCGAGTTCTCCCAAAAACCTTTCATACTCGCGTTGCTGGGCTTGCAGACGTTCGATAAAATGTCGCCTTTCGTGTCCTTTTTCTTGGACTCGTTGCAGATAAACTCGGTCTTTCTCCATCTGTTCAATTTGCATTCCCACTTCCATGACTGCTTGTTGCAGTTGCGGTTGACGATGTGAAGAACGTTGGAGTTGATTCTCTGTGGTTTGTAACTGTTCTAACCTAGCTTTTAAATTTGCTTCAACGCGATGTAGTTGGCTTTGTAAATTTTGCCGCTGTTGCAACAATGGACTGACTTGCATTTGCAGTTCATCGAGTTGATGAACACGGCGACGCGCTGCGGCTAGTTGTGCCAAACCAGCTTCTACTTCACCCGATTTGCTGAGAGTTTGTTGAATTTCTTGCTCTTGCTGCTGCAAGGCTGCTAATTGTCCTTGGACTTGTTGTAGTTGGCGTTCAATTTCGTGAATTTGTTTGGTTAATTGCTGTTGCTTTTGTTGACGTAAACCTGTGGCGCGGGTGTGTTCTTCAAATTTAATGGCAAACGCTTCTTCTTGAGATTGCAGACTTTGGTATTGAGCGTAGCCGTTTTTAATTTCAGTTTCCTGATTTAAGATGGCTTCTAAATCTGCTAGCTGAGTTTTGGCTGCTGCATACTCTTGTTGCAGGCGATCGCCATCTTGAGTCAAATTCTGGTATTGTTGCCTGACAAAGCTGAGTTGTTGTTCCCAATTTTGCCGCTGGTGCTGGACAACTTGCAAACTTTGTAGTTCGATATTCTCAAAAGCTTGTACTTGCTGTAATTGGTTCAGTTCAGCTTCTAACTCTGCTCTTTGTGCTTGTGTTACCTCACGTTGTTGCAACTGAATTTTCATCGATTCCAAAGAACGTTCTAACTCTTCAGCCCTCGCTTTGAACTGACGTGAGGATTCTTTTGCTCGTTCTTCCAAATCATCGTATTGATTGAGCTTCAACAACTCCGCTAAAATTTCCTTGCGTTCGCTGGGACGCTTGAGCATGAATTCATCTGCACGCCCTTGACGCAGATAAGCAGAATTAATAAAAGTATCGTAATCGAGTTTGATGTGTTCTAAAATCAAATCTTGTGTTGCTCTGACACCCTTACCAGTGAGGGCGCGAAAGCCAGAGGGTGTTTCGATTTGCAACTCCAAAACACTACTAGCACCGCGTACACGGGTGCGAATTACTCGATATTTGTGTTCGTTAATTTGGAAAGTGAAATCTACCCGAACTTCTTTTGCGCCCGAATGAATCACATCATCTTCAGCAGTGGCGCGGCTTTCACCCCAAATTGCCCAGGTGATTGCTTCGAGTAAAGAAGATTTACCTGCACCATTGGAACCACAAATACAAGCCGTATGCAAACCACGAAAATCTAAAGTTGCATCACGGTAACTAAGGAAGTTTTTGAGGATAAGTTGTACTGGGATCATTGAGGCTATAGCGCCACATCTAGGTTTTATTAACTAGCAGTACAGATGCACTCTTGATAGTTTAACTAGGTGTCTATCAGGTTTCTAGTCCTGAAGACTGCAATTTTACGAAAATTAACAATATTATGAGCAAGTTTTTCATGTTAGGCAAATTGTTTTGCTCTTCTTTGGAGAAAAATATAACTCCTGGGTGGTTACTAGCTATTTACTTTGTTGGCACAGCAGCCAGCAAACTGAGTTTTTGCTTTTCTACTTTTCTGGCTTTTGGGACTTCCAAATAAAAAATATACAATTTTTCTTGTGGGGTGGGTGTCTCGCCATTGGTGTCAACTTGATACCAAGTTGCATTTACAGATAGTAGCTTAGGGAACTCTTGAGTAGAGGGGAAGAAATCGTACTACTTCAAACTGCAATTTAGTGAGTATTTTTTTACTACTTGTTTCTCGCCTAGAGATTATTTTTTAATCAACCACAGAGACACAGAGAACGCAGAGGAAGTTGTATAGCAGGGGGGACTGGGTGAAAAGTCTTTGTCTATTAAAGTTCAGATCGGCGGCTTCCGCCGATCTGAACTTTTCGGTTTGTATCTGGGTTTTGTGATGTCCTAACCACTTTAGCTGTTGCTATAAATAATTATCTAAGTGGATGTAAAGATGGCTTTGGCATAGTCAAAAAAAATTAAACCCGCGTCGGCGGGTTTGGTTCGTATGGCTGCGACTTTTAGTCGTCAGGGCTTTAAATATGGTTGTTTATCTTCGATTACTATCGCAAATTAGCTGGTACTTCTTTGGGAACCACCCAATAGTAAATTGTTTTTCCGTCTACCTGTAGTGTTTGTTGTGGTTGCCAATCGCCCATATCAAAAGCGTGGGAGACAATTCTTGTACCAGGTTTGAGTTTTAGTAGTTCGGGGCGAAGTTTTTGGTTAACTTCGGGCAGTAGGTAAAGTGTAATTACTGTAGCTTGACTCAAATCAGTTTTGAATAAATCTTGCTGACGAAACTGCGCGCGATCTGTTACTCCAGCTTTTTGGGCGTTGGCGTTAGCCTCTTGGATGCGTTCTGGATCAATATCTATACCTACACCTCGTGTACCGTACTTTTGTGCGGCTGTAATCACGATTCGCCCATCACCACTACCAAGGTCATAAAGTACATCATTCTTACCTACCTTGGCTACTTGCAACATTGCATCTACCACGGGCTGCGGTGTCGGTACATAAGGAACATCCCCAGGACGTTCTTGGGGTTGAGTTGTAGCAGCTGGTGCTTCAGTCTGTCCAGTTAAAGTAGGTGGTTTTGCCTGTGCTTCTAAGTCTTGTTGTTGGGTGGTGCATCCGGCAATTCCCATACTGGTGACACTCACGCCTGTAATTAATAAAAGCACAATCTTTTTAAACATGAATTTCCTCCTTGAGCAAAAATAGTGAAACTTTGAATGACTTACGCCCTACCTTGGCGGTAACGATTCCACAGCAATAGTGGAATACCTGCGGCTACAACTAAAACACCAACAACTGCGCCCACGCCGGTATACACCAAGCTGGAATAAAGTAAGTAACCGCAGACTGCACAAAATAGTAATGGTGTGAAAGGATAAAATGGCACGCGAAATGGTCGCATTATCTGCGGTTCTCGGTTGCGTAGTACTAACAGTGATACGCCTGAAAGTAAAAAGAAAAACCAAAATATGGGGGCGGTATAGTCCACCATTGTTTCAAAGCCTTTGCGGGTGAACGTACCTAACAAAACCAACGCCAAAGCGATCGCAGCTTGTAACAATAAAGCATAACTAGGAGTGCTGGGACGTTGCCGCCAGTGTCCCATAAAATTGAATATCAAGAAATCCTGACCAAGGGCATAATTAGTCCGCGCACCGGTGAAAACAGTAGCGTTCAGTGCGCCCAAAGTCGAAACTGCAATCAGCAAACTGATAAACCAAGCCCCAGGTGCGCCCCAAAACGTTCGCATTAAATCTGCGGCTACAGCTTGGGAGTTAGCCATGTTTACTAACCCTAGTCCCCGGAGGTAAGCCAGATTAATCAGCAAGTAAATTACAGTGATTGTGCCAATACTCCAAAGAAGCGATCGCACGATGTTGCGTTGGCGGTTTTGGATTTCTGCGGAAATGTAAGCTGCTTCATTCCAACCGCCATAAGACAGTAGTACAAACACCATCGCTAGCCCCCAGGTTCCTGTTGAAGCAGATTCCACAGGGGCGGTAACATTGGGCGTAATAGTTAACCCAATGAACACCACTAGCAACAAACCGAGGACTTTTGCCGCAGTTAGTAGGTTTTGCGTCCACTTACCTTGCTGCAAACCGATGATATTTAAAGCAGTTAATAAAGCGATCGCAACTGCTGCATAAATCGAAGGTGAAAAGTTTCCTAGCTGCCAAATTTGAGAAGCATAGTCACCAAAGACAAATGCCAACAAAGCAATAGAACCAGTTTGGATAACTGTCATCCGCGCCCAGGCAAATAAAAAGGCTACTTCCCGCCCAAAAGCACGTTTGAGATAATAGTAAACTCCACCAACATCGGGATATGTCGTGGCTAACTCTGCATAGCACAATGCACCAACTAAAGAAACCACACCACCAATTAACCAAAATAGCAGTACCATCAAACTGCTACCTGCTTGGGTTGCTACTAAAGCAGGAGTTTCAAAAATTCCTGCACCAATTACAATACCGACAATCAACGCGACTGCATCTGATAGTGTCAGTGATGGCTTGGGGGAAGCTTCTGTGGTTGCTAAACCTTCAAGTAATCTGTACTGTTCATGTCTACTCACATCGACTCCTGCTGGCTATTGAGTGTAATGAGCAATGTTGTTGAAGAAAATATTAATTACTTTTTTATAGTTAACAATAAATGTGACAAGAAAGTGACAGCCGATATTTAATTAGTCATAGAGGTAATTTAATTTGAAACACAGAACCCTTACCCAGTTCACTTTTTACACTGAGATGACCGCCATGTGCTTCAATGATTTGTTGAGCGATCGCTAATCCCAAACCAAAGCTATTAGTAGAATTTGTTCGGTGTTGTTCTACGCGATAAAATTGCTCAAAAATATGAGGTAAATCTGCCGCCCCAATTCCAATACCGTTATCTTCTACTTCAATTACTACCTGACTGAACTTAGTAAATAGGCGTAACTCTACCATCCCACCATCTGGAGTATACTTACAGGCGTTACTCAACAAATTCATTACAGCTAGACATATTAATTCGGCATCTACACGTAGCACAATTGGAGTTTTTGGTAAATCACTCTTGAGATTTAAATGTTCAGCAGCAGTCTTCACAGATTGGGAGTTTAATAATTCTTTTAGCAAATCACTCAAATCAACTTCTTTTAAAGATTCTGGAGTTAAACGCCCTGTGCGACGTGCCAAAAATAGCAAATTTCCAATTAAACTATTCATTGATTTCGCTACTTCTGCAACTTTTTCCAGACGCAGATGCTTACTAGCGCTGTCTTCCATAGAAGCTAATAAGCCAACCTGAGCATTACTAAGTATTGCCGCCAAAGGAGTACGTAATTCATGAGAAGCGTGGGCGGTAAAGCGTTCGAGTTGTTTGTAACTCAGGTATATAGGTTGCATTGCTATTCCGCTGAGAAACCAACCAGCGAGACCTGTGATTACTAAGGTAATTAATACCGTTGATATTAATAATATTATAAATCGATTTAAAGAATCTTGGACACGAGTCATTGGCATTGCCATTTGCAAATAACCAATTAACTCACCTTTGTGTTGCACTGGTAATGTAATTTCACGTATCCAAATATTTTGTGGAGAAACACCTAAATTATTAGTAATTTTTAATGTCTTCAATTCAAATGTTCTGTTAAATTTTTTTGGTGAAAGCTGACCAAAGTAACGTTTTAATTTTCCATCAGTATCATACCAACGAGCATAAATGATTTCACTATCTGCTGGTGGTGGGTTAATTCCCAAAACTGGTAAATGTTTTAGAAATACTCGTTTTTGACCTTGGTAGAGTTTATACTGCACACTTGCAGTAATGACTCTTGCTTTTTTGTATAGTAATAAATCTACAGCATCTAATTGCTGGTCTGCTTCTTGGTAATAAAGCAGACCAGAAAAAATTAAGAGAATACTGCCCATTGAAAGAGTGAACCAACTAGCCAAGTTGCGACGGCTACGGTTAAACATAATTCAAAAAAGTTAAAATTTTCAGAAATAACAAGACAAAAGAAAAAAGTTATTTTTTCCTGCCAGGATTGAGGCGATAGCCCATACCATATATAGTTTCTAGCCAGTGTGCTGCATCTAGCAACTGTAAACGCTGACGCAAACGACGCACTAAGGTTGTTGTCGCATTACTTTCTGGTTCGCTACCCCATTCCCACAAAGCTTGTTCGATTTGATTGCGGCTTAAAATTTGATTTGGATGACGCATCAAGTATTCTAGTAATTGAAATTCCCGCGTAGATAATTCTACAGTTGCTTGACCTCGTTGTACCATCAGCGTCGAAATATGCAATTGCAGATCAGCAAGTTGGAGTTTTTCTCCTTGCCAAACAGGCGATCGCCTACCCAATGCACGCACTCGTGCTAATAACTCAAATAAATCTGTAGGTTTTACTAAATAGTCATCTGCACCAGCATCCAAGCCTGTAACTTTTTCGCTAGTGGTATCTTTTGCCGTCAACATCAATACGGGTGCTGTTTTACCTGCTTGTCGATACTGCCGACATAAATCTAACCCGCTCATTTCTGGTAGCATCCAGTCTAATATCAATAAATCATAGTCTCTCTGGGTAATTGCCCACTGTGCGATCGCGCCGTTTTCTACGCCATCTACAATATGTCCAGCTTGAGACAATGCTGTTTGCAAAGGTTCTAATTGTGCTGTGTCGTCTTCTACCAGAAGTATTCGCATTGTTAGCTAGTTTTGGATTTCCAATCCTAGATGGTAGAAAATTTTACTCAATAAAGCTTCTACCAGTAGTAAGATTTTTAACAATCTAGAGAATAAGCCACTGGTAGTAAGTAATTTACCTTTTTGGGGATGTCAAATAAATTGAAATTAGCTCAAAATCTGACTTTGTTTTAACTTTTGATTTTTTCAATTAAAGTTCTTTGTTGTTTTGGCAAATAGGTAGAAATTTAAAAGCAGTCGTTTTTAATTGCCAACATAAATATAAGGTGATAACTAAGCGCTGGAAGTTGCGATTTTCTCTAAGCTGACACCAAGCAAGTCCTAGAATTTTTTTGACTAGCCAGGGTAAAAAGATTTTTTTAATACACCAAACAAGGGCTTCTTCCATAGCAGCGAAGATTTGTATATGTACCCTTACATGGTGAAAAATGAGTGTCTGTAAAGCAGACAGCGTATAAGCTAGAGAATGTCTGACTTCTTGCATGAGTTGCATGACTTGAAAAACAGACACCAAGTATATGGTATAAAATGTCTAAAAGTTTTGTTGTTAAACCATGACAGGGCGATCGCTTCAAGCTTCTCAAGAAGGTATCGAAAAAGCAAGAAAAGCTTTAGCTGACAATTCCTTAAATCAAAGTTCTCTAGCAGAAGACTTAAAAATTAGTCGCGCTACAGTCAACAATTTCTTTGCAGGGAAGCCAGTTGACCGTAAATACTTTTATGCTATTTGCGAAAAGCTGGGTTTCGAGTGGGAGGATATAGTCACTAAGCCAGACATCCAACCAGAGGCGAAAGCAAATCCAGACACTAGCATTGATATTGATGCCATAGTTCAAGAAGTACGCAAAAAGATAAAACCCCTGATAAAAGAACGCTGCGGCACAATGCGTGTGCTAGATATGACTCAACCCATAGGGTTGAATGACATTTACACCAGCGTCAATATCCTTGAAAAAATCACTGGACGACGGCGACTAGGAATAGATGAATTACTTCAACAATGTACAAGCGATGATTTTGAACACTTTGGGCTGGTCAAAAACACTGAAAAACGATTGTCAGGACTAGAGGCAGTTGAGAAATATCCCAAGCTGATGATTCTGGGAAAGCCAGGGGCAGGTAAAACCACCTTTTTGAAGTATTTAGCCATGCAGTGTCTCAAAGGAGAGTTTCAGCCTGAACATATCCCGATTTTTGTCACCCTTAAAGTCTTTGCCGAAGCTGCAAATAAACCTGGATTACTGCAATATATTACTGAAGACACGATAAACAATATTTCTAAAAAACTGCCTTTTGTAGAAAATGAATATATTCGTTATATCCAAAATGTCATAACTCATGGAAAGGCGTTAATTTTACTTGATGGCTTAGATGAAGTTCGAGAAGAAGATAACAGCCGTGTTTTAAAACAAATTCGTGAGTTTTCTGAATATTATCGAGAAAACCACTTAGTTATGACCTGCCGCATTGCAGCGCGAGAATATACTTTTGAGAACTTTATAGAGGTAGAAGTTGCCGATTTTGATAATGAACAAATTAAAACCTTTGCCACCAAATGGTTTAAGGATAAAGCTGTAGAACCCAAGACTTTTATTCAATGCCTTGAAGACAATAGCCGAATCAAACAACTTGCTGTAAGTCCTTTACTGTTGACACTGCTATGTTTAGCATTTGAAGAATCGGGAGATTTCCCAGCTAATCGTTCTGAACTATACAAAGAAGGATTAGATGCACTGCTGAAAAAATGGGATGCGAAACGAGGAATTCAGCGTGACCAAGTTTATAAAAAGTTATCAGTCCAACGCAAAGAGGACTTACTTAGTAAAATTGCTCTAACTACATTTGAGCGTGGTGACTATTTCTTTAAGCAGAAAATAGCAGAGCAATACATTACAGAATACATCCGAAATTTACCTGGCGCAAATACTGATGAAGAAGTATTACAAGTAGACAGTGAAGAAGTTTTGCGCTCAATTGAACATCATCATGGTCTAGTTGTAGCAAGGGCTAAAGGTATTTATTCATTTTCTCACCTGACATTCCACGAGTATTTCACTGCCAGAGAAATTGTTTTTGTCAAGCAGTTATCAGAAGAAGCATTGCAAGGTCTAGTAAATCGCATGGTGGAGAAACGTTGGCGGGAAGTTTTCTTCCTATCGGTTGGTATGTCGCCAAGTGCAGACCGTTTATTACTTTTGATGAAACAGAAAGTTGACAGTATTTTAGCTGACGATGAGTATTTACAGCATTTATTGATGTGGTGTAATGAAAAGTCTCTTGTAGTGGATATTAAATATAAAAAAGCTATTATCCGCGCTTTTTACTTTGCTTTTTCCGTTAGGAATAAAGTTGAAATTGGGTATCCTCGTTTAATACTGATTTTGACCTTACTTAGTAGAATTATTTTTAATTCAAAGGTAGAGAATGATAATTTTATATATGATGAGTTAAGAGATACTATGAGCTTTACCTTAATTAGTCATCTTGATAATCAAACTATTTACACAGATATTGATTGGTGTATTATTTCTCTATATCTTGTTCCTAAAACAAAGCAAGCACTGCTACAACTTAGAGAGCAACTTCCTACACTAGATTATAATAAAAATATATTTAAAAAATGGTGGAAAATTAACGGTCAAAATTGGAGTAATCAATTTTATTCAGTGATAGAGCAGTACCATAATAGTATTGATATAATATGGCAGTTTACCGAAAAACAACAGGATTTAATAAAACAGTATTATGATGCAAATTTATTATTGATAGAGTGTCTTAATAGCAATTGCTATGTTAGTTATGAGGTACGACAGTATATAGAAGATACTTTATTATTACCGATCGCAGAAATTGAAAAGCGTCAGCAACATCCTTAAACGCCGATTTAGTAAACAGCTATGTTTTAGCCTAATGTAACTCAACAGTTATATCAATTACCTCATTGCCAACTGTACTAATTACTGCATAACGTTAGCTTCACCCACCGCTAGTAAGCTTTTATATTCAACTAACCAACTCATACTAATTCTCTCTAAACTTGCACTAAATGGTTATTTCTCTCTTCCTTGGCGTTCTTGGCGTTCTTGGCGGTTCGTTTCCTTATCTATATTTTTCCCAACTCAAATAGGATTGCTATAAATTTTCATCCAATAACAGTGTCACAGCGATACCACAAATAACTTTTTCTCGCGATCAGCTGCAAAAGCAAGACAAGCTTTGATGTCTTCCAAAGTGAGTTCAGAAAAATCTTCCAGAATTTCTGCCTCGGTCATACCGCCTGCCAAATATTCTAAAATGTCATACACTGTGATTCGCATTCCCCTAATACATGGCTTGCCACTCCGTTTTCCAGGCTCAATTGTAATAATGTGTTGATGGTCCATAACAAATGATCACCTATCCCTTACTCTTTATATAATGGTGAATTATCAGGCAATTCCCAAGAACGCCCTTGACAATGAACATAACCATTTGTAATAGAGATACCAAACATTTGACGCATTATTGTGGCTGCTTCTTTTCTCTCTTCATCTGTCAAGTAATCCTGTCCCTTAAAACCTGCTCGATAAAGCCGAGGATTACCGCCAGCATTCAAATATCGCTGCTTTCCAATTTCTAAAATTTCTTGGAACCTAGCATACTTTTGTTTTTGCTCTTCAGTCCAATTTTCCATAATTACAAGTCCCAATTAGTCGGAACAATATCACCGTTCTGCAAAATCATAGCAATCGGTAATAATGAACTAGGGGTATTTATATACCAATTGCCACTGTCTTCATCATAAAACGTATTACCGAGTAAATCTAGGGTAGTTAGTGCATTGATAATCAAGTATTGTGCTTCACTCGGTTCCATCTTTAGCTATTTTATATTAGACTTTAGCAATTCTAAAGCTAAAACTAGGCATATCTAAATTCCTAACAAAAGCATACAATTTCAGTAATAGTTCGTAATTAATCCATGAACCTCTATTCAGCAGTATCTATCTATATATATTGCCATCAAACAAGATTCTGGAACAATTTCAGTAACTTTGCGTCACCGAGATATCTTACCCTATTATTTGTCATGCTTTAGAGGTATAAAAATCTTGAGGTTCAGCTAGACATATTCCATTCGTCAGAAACAACTTGCTGCGGAATATGACTAAAGTCACGTTTGAAAACATTCAGAAACAATCTCAGTAAGCCATCGTCATGAAATACATTACAGACATAAATGGTAGCCCGCTTATGACTCGCATTCATCAATGGAAATCTACAACCGCTGCACTCATGACAATGGCAATCACTACAGCTGCTATTACCCCCATGATTGCTGTAGCTCCTGCCAATGCACAATATAATATAGGACAATCCAGAACCATTACCATTCCTTCTGGAGTTTCTTTGCCTGTTACCTCTGATAAAGACAAAATTGTTATTAAACCTGGGGAATCTGCATCCCTAACGCTGAAAATACCAAACGACATCACCGATAGTAATAGAAATATATTGATTCCCGCTAGAAGCGAAGTTGTTGGACGCCTAGAACCTGTCTATTTAGATAATAATTATTCAGGAAGTAGACAAGGTGTACGGTTTATCGCCCAAGAATTAATCTTCCCCTCTGGTCGCCGTCAGCAGATTAATGCAAGTTCTCGCACATATACCAGAATAGAAAAAGTTTCACAGTCACCTAGTACTGGTCAAGTTTTAACAGATGCAGGTATTGGTGCGGCTGCTGGTCTTTTAGGTTCATTGGTGACAGGCGATCGCAAAGTCAATGATATTAAACCTATTATTGGTGCGGCTGCTGGTGCAGGAGCAAGTGTAGTATTACGGAAAAAACAAGTTGATGCTTTCGTGATCAGACCAAAAGAAGACTTAAGGATTACATTGGATTCAAATTTGGTGCTATCCCGCTACTAAAGCTTCACTCGATTTCAGTCGTGACTTTAATCATTTTCCATCGGCGATCGCTACTTCAAATCAGGTATGCGATCGCTTATTTTTTAGGCAACTATTCTATATATATATCGTCATCATTAATATTCCTCCTAGATTAATAGCAAGTTTTATTCCCTAGGTATTAGGTAATAGTCAATTGCACTATTACTTAATACCTGTTTTCTCTTCAAAAACACAAAATTAATGCTAATAAACTTGAAAATTTAGGAACTTACTATTTGACAAATTGTCTAAGAAACTAACAGAAGAAAAAATAAATTTACTGGAGTAAAAGTCAATGTTTACTAATTTAAATCGTTGGCAATCTGCAACATCTGCTTTCATGGCTTTGAGTATTACAGCTGGTACTGTAGCCCCCTTCATTGCAGCAACACCATCTTTAGCTCAAACTACTTTTTATGATGTTTCATCTAATTATTGGGCAGCACAATTTATTAGAGAATTGTCACAACGAGGTGTAATTGCAGGATTTCCTGATGGCAGTTTCCGTCCAGAAGAACCCGTAACCCGCGCTCAATTTGCAGCGATGGTTAACAAAGCTTTCCAAAAAGCACAGCAACGGCAAGGAATCAGATTTGCTGATGTGCCAAGCAACTATTGGGCATACAATGCTATTCAGCAAGCTTATACTATAGGCTTCTTGTCAGGGTATCCCGGCAATCGTTTTGAACCTAACCAAGCTATTCCTCGTCAGCAGGTTTTAGTGGCTTTGGCTAATGGTCTGGAATATAGCGCTAGTAATAATGTTGAAGGCACTCTGCAATATTTTAACGATGCCTATAACATCGCTGGCTATGCCCGTAGTCCCATCGCGGCGGCAACTGAAAATCAAATTGTGGTGAACTATCCCAATGTCAAGTTCTTGAATCCAACTGCAACAGCTACACGCGCCCAAGTAGCAGCCTTTATCTACCAAGCATTGGTTAGTTCTAATCAAGCCTCAGCAATTAACTCACCTTATATTGTCGCTTTGGGAAATACCACGCCAACGCCTGTATCCGTCACAATTCCCCAAGGTACTGTTATCCCTGTGAAGTACGATAGGGCAGATAAAATTCTTGTCACCAAGGATGAAACAGCACCTTTGACACTCACAGTTTCCCAAAGCGTAGTTACTCAAAACGGGTCTGTAGTAATTCCCGCTGGTAGTCAAGTTGTGGGTCAACTCAAACCTGCTAAAGGCGGTTCTCAATTCGTAGCAGAGAAACTTGTTTTAACCACAGGTCAAGAATATCAAGTTAACGCTACTTCTGAAGTGATTAACAAAACAGAAACAGTCAAACAGGGAACTAGTACCAGTGCCATCATCAAGAATACAGTTTTAGGTGCTGGGGCTGCGGCTGCGGTATCTGCTGTCACAGGCGATCGCGCCATTGCCACAGAAGAAGTCTTGGGTGGCGCTGGTATCGGTGCTTTGATTGGTTTGTTCTTTGGCAAGAAGAGTGTTGACTTAATCGCAATTAACCCAGATACTGATTTGCAAATGACAATTAATCAAAATTTCCTGGTTTCACTCAAATAGTTAGGAGTTAGGAGTGATTAGTTATGAGTTGAAGAAGATAGTTAGGAGTTAGGAGTGATGAGTTATGAGTTGAAGAAAGCTTTAAGTTTACGAATTAAACCTTCCTGAAAACTCTTAACTCCAAACTTCTAACTCCTAACTCCTAACTCTCTCCACTTTGGGTAACCAAATAATAAATGTAGTTCCCGGCGCATCCGGTGAAGCTAGCTGAGAATTGATGGCAGGGCTGAAAATTTCAATTTCACCCTGCATTTGCTCTATTAATTGTTTAGCGATCGCTAATCCTAAACCTGTACCCGGAATTTCTGTTTGTGCCTGTACGCCTCGGTAATGACGTTCTCCCAGATGTTTTAAATCTTCTGGTGGAATGCCTGGGCCATTATCACTGATAGCTATTCCTTGAAAATTAGCTTTTTCTTGCCCCGCCTGAACGAATATTTTGCCACCTGGGGGAGTGTATTTCAGGGCGTTGTCTATGACATTGGTTAATACTTCTTGTAAGGCTTTGATGTTGACCCTTACTAGGGGCAAGTTCGGGGGAATTTCTGCTTGCAGTTGCAAATTTCGCTCTTGGGCTATAGCTTTAGCTGAGACTAATAATGGTGCTAATAAATCGACAACAGCACAATCAGCTGCTTGATCTCCGGTTCCTGGCAACAATAATGCTGGTTTGGGTTGTTTTCGTACTGTTGCTTCCACAAACACTTCATTTTCAGGCAGTGATCGCGGCCCAAAATCTGCCTCTGTCAAATCGATGACTTTTTCAAACTGTTGCAGCAGTTCTTGCAGGCGATCGCTTTCCCGGACAATATTAGTTCCCACATCTCGGTTCGGATCGCCTGGTCGCAGTCGCTTCAATAGCAGCTTGCCAAAAGTCCGTAATGCCGTTAACGGGTTGCGAAATTGGTGTAAGAGGTTATCTAGTAAATCTCGCTGTTGTTCAGTGACAATTTGTTGTTGATGCAGCTGATGCTGTAACCATGCTCGACGCTGATCTAAAATACAGGCGATCGCTAGGGTTTGACCTATCCTTTGAATTTCACTTTGCTCCTGTTCATTCCAAGCCCTGTCTTCCCTACCTGTCACCAGTAAGCCCATCATTACACCTTCATGGATCAGAGGTAACATGATTCGGTGTCCGCTGAGCAAGTATTCATCCTGTAAATTGGGTTGTTCACCATCTGAAGTTTTTGTCTTTCCAAAAGAATCTAACCCTGGTGTCAACAACCTTCCCTGTTGCCTGGGTAAGACCAAAACATCCCCAATTTGCAGTTGCTTGCCAGCTGTAGCCTCAGTAATCTCTTCTCCTGGCTGTAATACTGCTGTTTCTGGGTAAACTACTACAGGAATCAGTTTCGCCTCACCTGTCGAAGCCTCCACCAACTCTTGCGTTAGGTAAACAACACTTAAAGTTGCTCCCAAACCTTGGGTTAGCAATGCTATTTGCTCTCGGCATAAAGCAACAAAATCCGAACTGGCAGACATTAACATTTTTTAGCTCTTGCTCAGGATCACCGACTTTGAGGGAAGATAAAGGAGGAAGCTTTATTTTCCCTCACTCATTTAATAAAGCTTAACTAAAATCTTCTCAGTACTACTTTGTTCCTGTGGATTATATCCTTTACCCCTCTTGATTTATTTGTTTTCAAAAATATTATTTTTGTTGTATCAAAAGTTAAGAAACTATTGATCTTTAGAACTAGAACCTATATAATTACGACGGATTTTGTAGCTATCACTACAATCTATAGCTTGAAAGAGGAGGATAATAGGTTGGCAAGGAGACGGAAAAGGAAAAGTCGTCGTCGCCAGGAAGGACGGCGGATTCTAGAACATGTGCCACAATATAGCATCGAAAGCGGCGAAGAAAAACCTGTGACAGCAGCAAGAAAATTCATTCAAGCTGAGAATATCTCGCCACCTGCGTTGCTACTAGTAAAGCGCAATGAACACACCACAGACCGTTATTTCTGGGCAGAAAAAGGTCTATTTGGTGCACAATACGTAGAAGAGAACCATTTCTTGTTTCCCAGCCTGCGGACGTTAGAAGCTCCCGTAGGTCAAGAACCTGTTGCTGTGGCTAGTCGTTAAACCTATAAATGGTTATCTCATGTATTGTCTTGTAGCTTCTGACAATCATTTAACTGGCAAAGTTGCTAAGTTTATGCAATATTTTGGTTTTTTTTAAGTTTGTAGCTAATTGCCAGTAGAGCTAGTCTAAGTAATTGGACATTCAACTTTGATCAAACCACGACAGTTTGTATGGGTTGATTTCTCATCTGATAATACAGAAGGGAGTCAGGATAGAGCCAAACGCATCCAAAAACGAGAGTTGAGTTGCGCTCTCATCCAGTAAATTGACCAATAAGTCAGTTCTGTCAAGAAGTATGGAGTTTACCCTACGACATTTTGCCGTAGGGTGAATCGATATAGCGCTACTTTTCTTTCCTCCTCCCCAATGTCTATTTACTCAAGAGTTTGTCAGAAGCCAGCATCTCATACAAACAGACAGACACAGAAACTAAAAGTTACTTACCAAGCTTTAACTGTAATGCCCTTTGTAACTCAATGAGTTCGTCTCGGTGAGCTATTACAGTCAATTGACTTGAGGAGTGTTGCTTATTTGGGTTTGCTTCCCATTTAAGTAACACCTTCTCAAGTCTTCCAGCTTTTTTCCAATAAAAAATACCACTCAAAGGTGATAACAGCACTATTCCTAGAAAAAGAGTACTGAGACTAGGAATAAGTAGCGACAAGACCAATGATAGACAAGCAAGACCTGCTGCTGCTAACAGTGTCAAAAACACAGCTAAGAATAGGCTTGGCTTCACAAACCCTTCAAAAGTGACTTGGTTTTGTTCTCGGTTTACCGCTGCCACTCGATAAGACCGAGAACGGAAATACTCCTTAATTTGCGGCATTAAAACGGCTTCGTCTTGTTCAGATACTAGTTGCGCTGTTTCAGTGCGGTCTTTGGTCGAAGCACGAATGAAAAAAATTAGCCCAACCGCTAACAACAAAGTTAGCAACAACGTGGATGGCAGAATAGCAGTATCCATAACTGATTGCATCTATTGACTGTTGAGTATTGACTCTTGACCGTTAACCGTTAACAGTCAACGACCACTACGAGTCACCCTTTAGCTTATCAATATTAATTACTCGTTAGTTTGTCCTCCCTTTGATATACTCTTGCCAAAGCTTAGCTAAATCCTGCGCTTGAACTTGCCAATCTGGAGAAACTTGGTACATTCGCCTAGGGCGTCCCCGTCCATCGAGTTTCTTCCAATACCCAGTGATTGCTCTTTGGTCTTCAAGAAATTTAACCGCACTATAAAGTACAGTATCTGAAAGCCTATAGGTTGGGTATTCTATTTCCAACTGTTGAATTAACTCAGTTCCATAGGATTCACCCCGTAATAAAATATACAAAATGTAACAAACTGCTAGTTCCTGGCACAGGTAACTTGGCGGAGGATTCTCAAAAAATTGATATATATCCTCTAGTTTCATAGTTAGTGAATGGCTAAAAAATGCCTTAGGTTAGAATATGTAATCCTTGTAGTCAGTATATAGGGCTACTGAGGCAGAATTTTCCAAGGTAAACATTAGACAACGGCCCACGCTGTCGAAGTCGCGGGAAGTAATCGTACAGATCTTAGGAACAAAACAGCGTAAAACATTACTCCTTTACCCAAGCTCGAGGCGGTGTGGTGAGGAGTAATTGAAACAGTGGGTTTACCGCTGTCCTAGTGTCAACTGATGCCGAGCCAGTTAAAACCGCTTAAACATAAAATGCCATGGAAGAAATTTTACAGGTAAAATGCTTTTTTGTCTGTAAAAGTTAAGAAACACTTTATTTGCTGCTTAACGTAGTGCGAAAAGGCAACTGGCGGAGGAGGTGGGGTGCAGGGGAGATGAGGAGATGGGGGGAATAACAAATGACCAATGACAAATGACTATTGACTATTGACTAATGACCATTGACCTTGAGTCAGCACAAGGGCACTATTCTGGTAAATGTGATAGTTAATTTAACAAGTGCCTAGCACATTGGTAATCATTATGTCGCAAACCCCAGACACCCCCTCGTCTTCTTCTAATCTTCGGGCAATTGCCCAAAATTTTCGCCTTATAGGTTGGATTAGCTTTTGGATTCAGTTAGCCCTAGGTGTAATTTCTGGGGTGATTTTACTGGCAAACAGCTTATTTGGCCGGAATGTTAACAGTCCTACTGGTAATGCGGGAACGGGATTTGGCATCTTATTAGAAGTTGGTGGACTTGTTGCCTTGGGTATAGGTATTTATTTGGCTTACCGTTATACTAGATTTGGCAATCAACTTCAATCCTCCAATGCCACCAACCGACCCCGAAAAAGTGAGACTGTGCAGGTATTGCGCTTGGGACTGTGGGTGAATTTAGCGGGAATACTGTTGACTCTTTTGGGAGCGCAAGCAATAGTAGGTAGCTTCACGCTTAGGGCTTTATCACAAGGTCAATTTATATTTTCTCCACAAGCTAATCAAGCGATCATAAGTGGTTTAGATATGTTTGTAGTATTGGCAAATATCCAGACCCTACAAGCCCACTTTGCAGGGCTTGTAGGCTCGCTTTGGCTACTTAATCGCGTTAATAGACCCTAGTATCAGTAATAAGTTGATTAGTTGGGTACATTATTAGCTTACGTGATTTGCTTGCGTGGCTCTGGCAGTAAATGATCCCACAGCAAAATTTTGTACTAAATTGAGACTGATTTTTTCAATCAACGTTGTTTTTCCAGTCACAGCAAGCCAAAATTACTATATGCTGCTGATGTGTTAACTGTATTTACAAGAAGATTTTAGGCTGGAGACTAAGAAAAATCTGTGCTGGATATTAAGCAAATACGAGAAAATCCGCAATTAGTTCAGGAACGGTTGGCTAGTCGTAATGGTAAATACGACATCGAACCGATATTACAGTTAGATCGTCAACAACGAGAACTGGAAGGGACGCGTAGTCAACTTCAAGCTCGTAGCAACGAAATTGGTAAAATCGTTGGGCAAAAGATTAAATCTGGCGTCACTCCTCAAGACCCAGAAATTCAAGCTTTACGGGAGGAAGGCAATTCCATCAAAGCTAAATTAGGCGAACTCGAACCACAGGAGAAAGACCTCAAAGCTGAAATTGCACAACTTTTACTGGGACTTCCCAATTTACCAAGCGATTCTACACCCATTGGTAAAAGTGAAGAAGAAAACGTAGAAGTGCGCCGCTGGGGTGATGAATACATACCCCAGAACCCGAATATTCTCCCCCACTGGGAAATTGGTGAAAAACTGGGTATTCTCAATGTTGAGCGGGCTGTAAAGGTTGCTCAAAGTCGCTTTGTGACTCTTATGGGTGCTGGTGCAGCGCTGGAGAGGGCGTTAATTCAGTTTATGCTAGCTGTCCAAACTCAAGCTGGATATATAGAAATCAGTCCGCCGCTTTTAGTGAATACTGATTCTTTGACGGCGACTGGTCAATTACCCAAATTCGCCGAAGAAAGTTTTAAATGCGCCGATGATGACTTATGGCTGATCCCTACAGCGGAAGTTCCAGTGACCAATCTTTTCCGTGGTGAAATTCTGGCGGCTGAAGATTTGCCTATTTACTATTGTGCTTATACTCCTTGTTTTCGACGCGAAGCTGGTAGTTATGGGCGCGACATGCGGGGATTGATTCGCCTGCATCAATTTAATAAAGTAGAACTGGTGAAATTTGTCAACCCCAGTACTTCCTTTGACGAACTAGAAAAATTGGTGGGAAATGCAGAAGCAATTTTACAAGCATTGCAACTGCCTTACCGAGTCATAAATTTATGTACTGGAGATTTGGGATTTGTTTCGGCAAAAACCTATGATTTAGAGGTTTGGCTACCTTCTTCAGGCAAATACCGAGAAATTTCGAGCTGTTCTAATTTGACAGATTTCCAGGCGCGACGGGGTGACATTCGCTTCAAAGAAGCAGGAAAGAAAGGTACACAGTTTGTGCATACCCTCAACGGTTCTGGTTTGGCTGTGGGACGCACAATGGCAGCAATTTTAGAGAATTATCAACAACCAGATGGGACAGTACGGATACCCGAAGTGTTGCAACCTTACTTAGGGCGAGAGGTGTTGTAGAGGAGACTGGGGACTGGGTACTGGGTACTGGGGACTGGGGAGATGGGGGGATGGGGGGATGGGGGGATGAGGAACGAAGGATTAAAAGTTCAATTCTTTACTATTCTCAATGCCCCATGCCCATTGCCCAATGCCCCATGCCCCATGCCCAATTAATATAGAAATATGTATGTAGCTTAATATCTTTACTAATTTGCTCTATGTCAGTTTTAGCAGCGATCACAGTCTTGGCTGTTTTGATCTTGGTACACGAGTTGGGACATTTTGTTGCAGCACGTTCTCAAGGTATTCACGTTAACCGCTTTTCTTTGGGTTTTGGGCCAATTCTTTGGAAGTACCAAGGTTCTCAAACCGAATACGCTATCCGCGCTTTTCCTTTGGGTGGCTTTGTGGGCTTTCCCGATGACGATCCAGATAGCGATATTCCACCCAATGACCCGAATTTGCTGCGTAATCGTCCTATTTTAGACCGGGCGATCGTCATCAGTGCGGGAGTGATAGCAAATTTAATATTTGCCTATTTCCTTTTGGTGACGCAGGTTGCTTTAGTTGGTATCCCACAACCCAGCCAACCCCTACCAGGTGTTTTAATTCAACAACTAGCACCAGAAGTTAGTTCTGTCGCCCAAAAAGCAGGAATTCAAAAAGGTGATGTGATCTTAGCTGCAAATCAAAGAGAATTTGGCACATCGCAGCAAGAGTTAGAAGCTTTGCGAGAAATCATCAAAACCAATGCAGGCAAAACTGTTAAATTAGACATTGCCCGTGATGACAAAAAGTTTTCTGTCAACATCGTTCCCGAAGCGAAAGCAAACGGTGAAGGTAGTATTGGCATCGGACTTTCTCCCAACATCAAAGTAGAACGTCATCCTGTGACTAACCCAGTGGAAGCTTTGAGCCTTGGAGCAAGGGAGTTTCAGCGCATTGTCACACTCACATTTAAAGGGTTTGGGCAGCTAATTACCAACTTTGGTGAAACAGCCAACCAAGTAGCAGGGCCAATTAAAATTGTAGAAATTGGTGCCAACATTGCCCAAAACGATACGGGTAGTTTATTCTTTTTTGCTGCTTTGATCAGCATTAATTTGGCTGTGATCAATATTTTGCCTTTACCAGCTTTGGATGGAGGACAATTAGCGTTTCTGCTGATTGAAGGTTTGCGTGGTAAGCCTGTACCTGCCCGTGTCCAAGAAGGTGTAATGCAAACTGGTTTAATGCTACTGTTAGGACTGGGAATTTTTCTGATTGTTAAAGAAACTACCCAATTGGAATGGGTACAAAAATTGTTCCAGTGACCAAAATAATTACTAATTCGTAATTCGTAATTATTTGGCTACAGAGCAACTCAATTGATTGATGGAGACAAAAAACATCATTTGACTATTACCCGCAAATCCCTATCTAAGAAGCAACGGGCGCTAGAAATTCTCACTCGTCTGAAGCATCTTTATCCAGACGCAACTTGCTCTTTGAACTATTCAACACCGGTGCAACTGCTGGTGGCTACTATTCTCTCGGCTCAGTGTACAGATGAGCGGGTGAATAAAGTAACACCAGACTTATTTGCTCGGTTTCCCGATGCTGCTAGTTTGGCAAAGGCTGATTTGGTAGAGTTAGAAAATTTGGTACGTTCCACAGGGTTTTATCGCAATAAAGCCAAAAATATTCAAGCCGCATGTCGGATGATTGTTTCCGATTTTGACTCTGCTGTACCGAATACAATGGAGCAGTTATTGCTACTTCCAGGTGTGGCGCGGAAGACAGCCAATGTAGTCTTGGCTCATGCTTATGGAATTAATGCTGGGGTGACTGTGGATACACATGTCAGTCGCCTCAGTCAGCGATTGGGTTTAACTGAGCATTCAGACCCGATCCGCATTGAAAAAGATTTAATGGGATTGTTACCCCAACCAGATTGGGAAAATTGGTCTATTCGGCTAATTTATCATGGTCGTGCTGTTTGTAAAGCGCGATCGCCTGCTTGCAGTGTTTGTCAGCTGGCTGATTTATGCCCTATTGGGGAGATGGGGGGATGAGGAGATGGGGAGATGAGGGAGATGAGGGAGATAAAACTACTAACTCCTAACTCCTAACTCTTAACTCCCTACTCCCCACTCTCCACTCCCCACTCCCCACTCCCCACTCCTCACTCCCTATTTTCCTAGAATTGAGAGGGACACTGTAGAATGGAAAATGCTGCCTTTTAATAATTAGAGAATGTATGGCAAAGAAGAGCATGATTGAGCGCGAAAAGAAACGCGCCAAGTTAGTACAAAAGTATGCCCAAAAGCGGGAAGCTTTGCTAGAAGAGTTCAAAAACACTGAATCTCCTCTAGATAAACTAGAAGTTCATCGCCAAATTCAACAGCTACCGCGTAACAGTGCGCCGAACCGTCGCCGCAACCGTTGTTGGGTGACTGGTCGTCCTAGAGGTGTTTACCGTGATTTTGGACTGTCTCGGAACGTACTCCGGGAATGGGCCCATGAAGGTCTTTTACCTGGAGTGGTTAAGTCTAGTTGGTAGTCAAAAGTTAAGAGTCCACAGTCAAAAGTCCACAGTTTAGAGCTTTTGACTATTGACCATTGACTATTGACCACAACATTTATCAATTCCCAGACTTTCTAAGAGTAGATCGCTGACGGCGTTAGCGATCGCAAACTCTCCATAGAAACTTTTGGAAAAATCAAACGCTTGCATCTCTGTGACAATGGCAATTACTAAAGATCCTAAGTCGTTTTCTCCTTCCATGCGCTGTCGCACAAAAATCTGTGCTGCTCGTTGAGCAATCTTGTGATTGATTGTTTCTGGGATGAATTCTGCATCTAGCCACCGCAACAAACGCTCTTGCAACCATTCACCTTCAAGGTGGGGATTGAGA
This sequence comes from Nostoc sp. NIES-4103, assembly GCF_002368335.1. Taxonomy (GTDB): domain Bacteria; phylum Cyanobacteriota; class Cyanobacteriia; order Cyanobacteriales; family Nostocaceae; genus Amazonocrinis. The sequence goes on from NZ_AP018288.1 coordinate 7,576,429, forward strand.
GATGGTGGTAGGGTGATAGGTGGTATTGTTTCAGCCATTTTTTTCAACGCAAAGAAACGTTAGGGAAATTACAGAGTTACGCAGAGGATGACTGTTAGCATCAAGTTGCGTGACTCTGGTATTTTTTTATCTATGGAATATGATATCGCTGCTATTATTCAAGGATATGCTCAAGGTTATTTTCTCATGGCTGACGATAGCGATCGCTTGGGATGGTATGGAAGTCGCGATCGGACTTTGATTCCCTTGGATGAACGATTTCGCTATCCTAAGTCTTTGCAGCGTGTTTTGAACCAAGAGCGTTTCAGTGTGGCGATTAACCGTGATTTTCAAGCTGTAGTCGCTGGCTGTTCTAACCGGGAAACGACTTGGATTTCACCAGAATTACAAGAGATTTACTGGCTACTTTACCAGAAAGGTTTCGCTTATAGTTTTGAAACTTGGCAAGGTGATGAACTCGCTGGGGGAATTTTGGGAATTGTCATTGGTGGTGCTTTTATTGGCGAGTCAATGTTTTATCGCATTACCGAAGGTTCAAAAGTAGCGATGGTCAAGTTGGTGGAGAGATTACGCCAAAGAAATTTTGTGCTATTTGATGCTCAAATGATGAATCCGCATTTAGAAAGATTTGGGGCTTATGGCATTGAAGATCAAGAATATCAAGCTTTACTTCAAAAAGCGTTGCAACGGCGCTGTTATTTGGTATAAACAGTGACGCAATTATTAACATAGCTTTTCTCTGTTGTGTAACAATAATGCTTGAGCCGCACAACGCTTCATTGATATTAGCTTGCTTGATTGGGAATTATAGTTCGGTTCAGCAGACTCATATATTTGCCTGGACAACTCGAAACAGGTATGATTTTGCTCCATGTGTTTACTTCTATGCCAAGGTAACGCTGGCTGTAGATGTAATTTCTGATATTTTCCTCTGTACCAATTACAAGGATGGTGAGAACACGAGGATCACAATTGCCGAAATTTTCAAGGTTAAATGTGGCAGTAGTCATAGTAATTGTATCTCTTTATAAATAAGAGAGTTGCTTGACGATACATTACGAATACTATAGTATTCAAATATGAAACACAAGATTATTGATTTATTTGCTGGTGCTGGTGGTTTAACTACAGGATTTCACATGGCGGGTTTTGAATCCCTATGTGCAATAGATGTAAATGCAAAAGCCTTGGCGACCTACAAGCACAATTATCCAGACACTAAAATCATTCATCAGGACATACGTAAAGTTAGTCCTAGTGAATTACGATTAGCCTTGGGCTTGCAGCGAGAAGAACTAACAGCGTTGATTGGCGGGCCTCCGTGTCAGGGTTTTTCTAGAAATATACCTGCTGGTTATCGTTACTTAAATGATTCTCGTAACCAGCTATATAAAACTTTTTTAGAATTTGTAGAAGAGTTGAAACCCCTTTATGTCTTAATGGAGAATGTACCTGAAATATTAAAAGCTTACGATGGTGTAATTAGAAAAGAAATAACAGAAAAACTTGAATCATTAGGCTATAAAGTTGTCTGTTCATCATTAAATGCTGCACATTATGGAATACCGCAAACGAGATCCAGAGCTTTTTTTATAGCTAGTTTAGAACAGTTGATTGACTTTCCTGCACCGACACATTTTGGTAATATTAGGAGTGATTATAAAACTACAAATTATTGTAAACAACTTAATTTGTTAGAGACAAATAATTCTTCACTTGTCACAGTCAGAGATGCAATTGATGACTTGCCACCACTAAATGCAGGACAAAACTATGATGCTAAAGTTTATCCTTTTGCTCCACAAACTACATATCAAGCTATGATGCGTCATGAAAGCATGAGAATTGTTAATCATGTCGCTCGTGCTTTAAGTCCAATTCAATTATCAAGAGCGCGCGCCCTTCGTGAAGGACAAGATGCTAGAGACTTACCTTGTGAATTAGCTCCTAAGAAACACTACAGCGGCGCATACGGAAGACTTTACTGGGATAAGCCAGCAAGAACTATCACTAGATGGCTCTTTCATCCTGGTTCAGGTCGATTTTTTCATCCTACTCAGGATCGAACAATTACAATACGCGAAGCTGCAAGATTACACTCTTATCCAGATAATTTTCACTTTTTAGGAACATATACTGATATGGCTTCTCAAATTGGTGAATCCGTACCTCCACTTTTAGCTAAAGTTATAGCCTCATCTATCCTTCAAGCTTAATTTTCAGGAAACTGCGTATTGATTTGATCTTGCAAAGCAGAGAGAACTGTTTTTACATATCGATCAAGCGTTAGACGAGTTCTTTCAACTCTAATATGAACTGCTTGTACAGGAATAGTTCTAGCTCGGAAAAGTTGTTTTTGATTTTTGTACCAAATTAATTCTATTTTGCCTGCAACGCTTCCCTGTAATCCTACTCCTGATCCTCCAGTAATTTTATCTACCGTCCAAGCCCAAGAAAAGGTATTTGGATCAAGAGGATTAAGTGGAAACTCACAGTAAACATACTCATAGCCTTTGATAGTTTTCAGTAATATGCTTTCATAACTGTTTATAACGCCTTGTGCTGCCTGACTTAAAATAATCTTCTCGTTCCAATGTTGAATAATCGCTGCTCCAAGTTCATTAGGTGAGGATTGCTCAGTCAAACCAGGAAAACCCAGTTGGGCAGCTTTCTTAATAATATCTGCTCGTTGAATGACAAACAAAAATGAACTTCCAAAGTTGAAGTTATTCAGTTGTAGGGATTTAAGTGACCAGCCAGTTTTAGTTACTAAATCAACAGCATCATAAAGAAGCTTGCTACGTCCCAAAGCAGGATCTAATAAAGGAATATCCTTAACATAATGAAAAATTGCTTCCCAGGTATAATCTTCTATCGAGCCGATGACTGGAGATGCAATGGTCGCAATAATTGCTTGCTTTAGCCTTTCAATCTCATTGTCGGTCAACACTTAGAGATTCCTCTACAGGTTTTAAAAATTCACTCATGGTCATACCTAAAGCATTGGTAATATGGTTGAGAACTCTAACAGATGGACTTTTTAACCCTCGCTCAAGCTGGCTGATATAAGTTCTGTGCAGACCTGTCACTTCTGCAAGATACTCCTGTGACCAACCTTTTTCTGTACGACGGCGCTGTAATTCTAGTCCTAAAATTTGGTCTAATTTACTGGACTGCATGAAAAAAAAGCGTAGAGCTTTGAATACGAAAGTTCTACAGACTAAAGTATTCAAAATAGCTCTAACAGCCATTGATAAGTGATTGAAATTGGTATCGGTGAAGATGTGCTTTAAGGATTGCTGTTGAGCGATCGCCGCCCTAAAATTAGCAAACAAATAATTAGCCCCAAACTTTACTGAGTTTTAATTCAAACCCAGGAAGCAAATCTTCACCGGAAAGTAAATTTGGTGCTTGCAAAATCTCAGTTGGTTGTCCTGTGCGATAAATTTCTACTCGTCTTTGTTGAGGGTCAATTAACCATCCGAGTTTAACCCCGTTACTCATATATTCTTGCATCTTGGCTTGCAAGGTTGCTAAATCATCGCTACTGGAACGCAATTCCACAACAAAATCCGGCGCAATTGGTGAAAACTCATATCGTTGCTGTTCTTCAGTAAGGCTGTTCCAGCGTTCTTTGATTATCCATGCAGCATCAGGCGATCGCACTGCACCATTAGGCAGAGTGAAGCCTGTAGACGAGTCAAAAACAACACCAAGTTCTGTACTATCATTCCAGTTCCATAACTGCGCCGTCAGTCCAGAGTTTTGTTGTCCCGTCCAAGTGTGAGTCGGTGACATAGCAATGACTTCTCCAGCAGCAGTTAATTCTAGCCGCAAATCTCGATTGGCTTGGCAAATTTCCCAAAACTGATCGCGAGTGATGCTGGGGATTTTGATTGCCAGAGTAATCATAATTTCAGTTTTTCCCTAGCTTGATTGTGTCTATATTTTGATAGTATCGCTATAAAACTAACCTGGCGTTTTTTGTTCGGTAACTAACGTCAGATTCACCCATTCTCCTTTGTCGTCGTAGTTGCGAATTATTCGTTGGCGCAGGTTTGGCTTGATTAACCAACCCAATTCTAAAAATAAAGATTGACCCAACTGCGCCTGCAATAGAGAAGTCGCAGATGCACCATCAGGTAATAGTAAAACTTGTACTTGCTTTTGTGGATTTTCGTCAAAGTGGATGATAGAACCTTTGATGGTAGCTGTTGAAGTAATGGTGTTTTCACCAAAACTCAAACTTTGAATTAATCGCCCATTATGATCAAGTTGTAATTGTAGAGTGGTAGAGTAAATATCAGGCGATCGCAAATCTCGATATATTGTCACTGCTTCGCCAAGCCATTTCCCCAATAAGTCTTCTACCTTCAATTCTGGACGTTCTGCTTTTGGGGTGCCAGCTAAATGTTCACGAATTAAGGTGAGTTGGTATAATTGACCGTTTTGGTTAAACAGTTGCACCAGACGTAAGCGGCGATTTTCATAAATTAAACCAAATTCTGCCCCAAATTGGCTAAATGGAGCAAGCTGAATTGAACCTTGAGAAAAAGCGCCATTTTCAAAAAATAAAAGACTTCCTCCCACCGAAGTAAATTCTAAAACCATATCGCTTAACCCTGAACGACACAGAGTCAGGCGCACTTTCTGGTTGTCGTTGAAACCTTCTAAAGTTAAACGGCTAGGAATATCCTTGACAAATGTTCCTTGGGGTGAGAAGGTCGTGAATGAACCTTCCCAGACACCCAGATTTTGCAGAAAACTTTCCCATTGTGATTTCATACTAATTCGTAATTCGTAATTCGTAATTCGTAATTAAAACATTGGTTTACTGACCACTGACTAACTTTTGGCAAAACGCCGTACAGCGAATAAGCTCCCCATTAATCCTACAGCTGCACCAAAACTTAAGAGAATCAGGGGCAATAATAAAATTTGTGCGGGGGTGAGTTGCAAGCCATTGCTAATAAATTGGATAAATTCAGGCTGATTAGTTATTAACTTACCAATAAACTGTTGAATTATAGAAATACAACTCCAAGCGATCGCACCGCCAAGCAAGCCAAAAGCAATTCCTTGTAAAATAAATGGTAGGTAAATCCACACAGAAGTTGCTCCCACCAGTTGCATGATTTCAATTTCTCGCCGTCGCGCCATGACAATCAGGCGAATGGTGGTAGTGGTGACAGCGATCGCGGTTAAGGTCAAAATAATTGTAATCGTCAAGGTAATCCAGTTCAAACCTTGGTGTAACTGAGCAATGCGTTTGACTGCTTCATCTACATACTGCACAGCATCAACTCCCTGCAACTTTGCTAGCTGAGTTGCTAAACTAGGTACAACCTGAGAGTTACGTGCTTTTACCTTCATCTCATCAACCAGAGGATTATCACCTAACTGTTGGGTAGCACCATCAATATCTGAAATTCCCAATTCTTTAACTAATTTAGTCCAAGCTTGCTCTTTGGTAATTGTTTGGGTTGCGACTACCTCTGGCATTTTCGCCACCAGCGTTTCAATGCTTTGAGCCTCTATACCTGGATCGAAATAAACTAAAACTTCCAACTGGCTACCGAACTGGTTGAGAAGTTTTTCGACTTGCCAAGAAGTTTGCAGACTCAAGCCGAATAAAAATAGTAACACTGTAACGGTACTCACTGCTGCCCAATTCATCCAACCACCGCGCAGCAAGCCAAGGAAAGTTTCTTTCAGTAAGTAGTCTAGTTTTGTGAAAAATTTAAACACACATAACACCTTTGTACAAGATAACACCACATTTATAGCTGACAACTGACCACTGACAACTGACAACTAACCACTGACCACTAACCACTGACCACTGACTAGATTGATAGAATTAAAGTAGTAGGAATTTTCACAATTGAGCTATTGAGAATCATGCCCTCTGAAATTGCTGTCGAGAAAAAAAAGTTAAAAAATCCGCCTTTGGAGTTGCACTATTTGGGCGATCGCGTGTTGCGTCAACCGGCAAAGCGCATTACTAAAGTAGATGACGAAATCCGCAAACTAGTGCGCGAAATGCTGCAAACTATGTACAGTAACGATGGCATTGGTTTGGCTGCTCCTCAAGTGGGAATTCATAAACAATTAATTGTCATCGACTGTGAACCAGATAATGCAGCAAAACCACCACTAGTATTGATTAATCCCACGATTAAACAATTTAGTAAGGAAATCTGCGTAGCTCAAGAAGGCTGTTTGAGCATTCCCAATGTTTACATGGATGTTAAGCGTCCAGCAGTCGTAGAAATTGCCTACAAAGATGAATATGGTCGTCCTCAGACATTAAAGGCTAATGACTTGCTAGCACGCTGTATTCAGCACGAAATGGATCACCTAAATGGGGTAGTATTTGTAGACCGCGTAGAAAACTCCTTGACTTTGGCGCAGGAGTTATCTAAAAATGGCTTCTCGTATCAAGCGGTGAAACCAGTAGCATAGGGGGCTAGTAGTGTATTTAACTCCAAAAAGCGGTTTATTGTTAGGTGCTTGTTGTATAACAGCGATCGCAGCTGTGGGTTCGATTTTTGAATTGAGTTACGGACAACCAGATTTTGGTGTCCCTGCGACAGCAACTATCTTGGGATTAAGCATTCCCTTAACAGTATTATTTTTTGTTGCCGCAGTGAGGGACGCAAGGGCTAACATAAAATAAGCATCAGGTACATAAAAAGGTAAAAGGATGGAGGAAAAATACAAATTTCAACCTTTTACCTTTTATTTTTTCTCTGTTTCTACTGCACCTAAAGCTAAGAGTGTCTTCTTCTGGGCTGGTGTTAACCCTGTAACTCTGGCAATGTTCATTCCTTCGTAGGGTTTCTCAGCTTTCATCGTCAAAACACATTTGCTTGTGTTGACATCCCAAAGCTTAATTGTTTCATCTTGGCTACCGCTTGCTAAAGTACGACCATCTGGACTAAACGCAACTGACCATACCCAATCGGTATGTCCCAAAAGAACATTGAGACATTCACCAGTGTCAAGATTCCATAACCTCACTGTTTGATCGTCACTACCACTGGCTAACAATTTCCCTTCAGGACTGAAAGCAACTGACCTCACCCAACTAGTGTGTTCTTGTAAGGTTAATAGACATTCACTATTTTGAACATCCCACAACCGCACTGTTTGGTCTTCGCTACCACTAGCTAACAACTTCCCGTCAGGACTGAAAGCAACTGACCTCACCCAACTAGTATGTCCAGGGAAAGTTTTCAAGCACTGACTAGTATGGACATCCCATAACTTCAATGTTTGGTCTTCGCTGCCACTGACTAACAACTTACCATCAGGACTAAAAGCGATCGCCTGGACTCGATTGGTATGACCGCTGAAAGTCCTTAGACACTTACCAGTTTTTTTATCCCATAATTTCACAGTTTGGTCATCACTGCTACTTGCTACAGTGCGATTATTGGGACTGAAAGCAACTGACTGCACCCAACTGGTGTGTCCCTGCAAAGTTAATAGGCAATTACCGTCAGTAACATTCCATAACTTTACAGTTTTATCTTCACTACCACTGACTAAAGTTCTACCATCTGGGCTAAAGGCTACTGACCTAACCCAACTTGTATGTCCTTGCAAGGTTAAGAAGCACTTACCAGTGTGGACATCCCATAACTTGACTGTTTTTTCCTCACTAGTACTTGCCAAAGTTTTACCATCTGGACTAAAAGCAACAGACCTTACCCAACTGGTATACCCCTGCAAAGTTAACAGGCAATTACCATCACTGACATTCCACAACTTCACCGTTTGGTCTTCACTACCACTGGCCAGGATTTTTCCATCCTGACTGAAGACAACTGACCTCACCCAATTACTGTGACCGTGCAATGTTTTGATGCACTTACCATCATTAACATTCCACAACTTTACTGTTTGGTCTTCGCTACCAGTTGCCAGAACTTTGCCATCGGGACTAAAAGCAACTGACCAGACCCAATTGATATGACCTTGCAAAGTCTTCAGGCATTCACCTGTGTCGATATCCCATAACTTTACTGTTTTATCTTCACTACCACTTGCCAGCAGTTTACCATCTGGACTAAATGTAACTGACCACACCGAATAAACATGCTCTCGCAAGGTTTTAAAGCATGTACCATCACTAACATTCCATAACTTGATTGTTTGGTCGTCACTACCACTAACCAGGGTTGTACCGTCAGGACTGAATGCCACTGACCATACCCAACTCATATGTTCCTGCAAGGTTTGAAGACACTCACCAGTGCTAACATCCCACAATTTTATGGTTTGGTCATCACTGCCGCTTGCTAACAGTTTGCCATCTGGACTAAAGTTAACTGACCTGACCCGACTGTTATGTTCTTGTAAGATTTTGATACATTTACCAGTGCGGACATTCCATAACCTGACTGTTTGGTCATCACTGCCGCTTGCTAATATTTTGCTATCAGGACTAAAGGCAACTGATCTGATCCATTTAGTGTGTCCGTCACAATAAAAAAGTGGTTGCCCGTCAGCAACTTGAAATAAATTAATTTGATTGTTGCCATCACCAGTAGCACACAATTTTCCGTCTTGGCTCAATGCCACCGAAAAAATAGGCCCTAATGTTTTAGTAAAAATTGATTTAGATAAGTCAGAATAGGCAAAATTTACATTATGTAGTTTTACACCCTGTAAGTAAGCTTGCCAAACAGCTAAGTGGGACAAATCATAGTCTTCTAAATCAGTTTCTATTTGAGTAAGTAAATTGAGAGTATTACCTCCTGCATATCCTGGTTTAATAGAAGATTTTTCACGCAAATTTTCTATGATTGCAGTCAAACTAGCTGTAATCTTGCTGGGAATTATCAAAAGACTGAGTAAGCTTTTGATAATTGGTTTCAATATCAGACGAATTTGAATATCTCTCACATAGTCTTTGGTAGTGGCTTTGATGAGAGCATGACTCATGAATACTGCAATTTTACCTGTACTAATTTCTTGAGAAATTTCTTCAACCAATCGGTCTGTGATATACTCCATAACCACAGGTTGCAAAGTGAATAGGGCAGCACTTTTTTCAATTAGCGATCGCCTGCGTAAAGATTCCAGTGCCTCCAGTAATTCCCTTTTTGGCAAGGGACGCACAATATCATCTAATAATTCTTCTAGGGAAACTAATTCACGCTTGATTGCCAACCAGTAAATAATTTCTTTTTCTAGCTTGGAGGTGCGCTCAAATTGCTGTTCTAATAAATTACGGGTGTCACCAAAAATTATCTCTCCTGCATCTAAAAAGGCAGCGATATCCCCACCAAATAATTCCCGAATTGTCTCAGAAACTAGCTTTAATGCTAAAGGATTACCTGAGTAATTTTCAATTAGTTGTACCCAGTTTTTCTGTAAACCGAATAAGCCTTTATCTTTGAGAATTTCTTGACCTTCTGTTTCTCCTAATCCAGGTAATGACAATGTTCTAACTGGTGATGCTTCTCCTTCTAAAGGCACTAATTCTTTTGGTTTTTCTCGCGAAGTTAGCACTAAGCAACTTTGATGGGGTTCTTCTCCTATCCGTTTAAATAATAGACCATAATCCTCATATCCTTCTCGATAATATCCAGCGTGATGGCCGCCTTGTAAAATTGTCTCTGCATTATCCAATAGCACAAGACAACGGCGCTTTCGGAAATAATTAATTAGCAGCGTTATTTGTTCATCTACACTTTCTGGCAATTCTATGTCTCGCTCATCAGCTAAGAATCCAATCAAAAGTGCTAACATTTCTTGGATAGGTGGAGCATTGCGGAGAGTTCGCCAAATTAGACAGTCAAAATTATCCAGAACTTCGTCTGCTAGTTTCACAGATAAGGCCGTTTTGCCGATACCTCCCATACCTAATAATGCTATTAAGCGGCAGTTATCTTTGATAATCCACTGCTTGAGTTGTGACAGTTCTGCTTTCCTTCCGTAAAAAACTCCAACAATACTAGGTGCTTCTCCCCAATCTTGGGGCTTGTCAATCAACCTGACTACAGTTGGTGAGGATGCTTGATACGCACTTGAGATAACTTGCTGTAACTTGGTGAGTTTACCTGGCCCAGCGCCACTAACTTGAAATTTTTTGTAAACCTCACTCAATCTCTTACGTACCGCCTCAGCGCTGATACCCAATTCAAGTGCGATCGCATTTGGCACTTTCCCCTCAACGGCATGTAAAAATACCTCTAGCTCACTGCTAGACAAGCCATGCTCTTCGGCTAAAGCCACAAGAAAGTTTTGGGGAATCGCATTCATGCTTCCACCAAGATGAAACTACACACACAATGTTACCTCACTATGTGAGAAAGCTAGCTGCCATAGTGCCAATTCAGTAGGTGTACTGGGGACTGGAGACTGGGGAAAGATTTTCTATATACCCAATCCCTAATACCCAGTACCCAATCACCAATCTAATACTTTCGGTTGATTTTCTGATCTTTTACCTTGACTCAAGTAACTTAGTTACTTTATAGTGAGATTACATAGTTAGTTTGAGTAACTTAGTAACTCTACGGTTAGCTCAGATAAACTTAGTGAATAAAAGATAAAGGCTGAAATCGTTGATTCCGACGATTGTGAAAAAGGTGATTGTTCAAAGTCTGTTGTCGATAGGAATTGTATTTTAGGAGTTGATGCACGTCTTGTGCATTCTGTGTCATCACGAATATTGAGGGCTTAATTCAGATTTCCAAATTACCCTTGCAATTAGTTTAAGGTTTACTTTTCATTAACACTGTTTGGCATTCAGACTTGACTCAGGTTTGGTAGGACTGCTGCGTGCCTTGACTAGCAAAGGAGCAACGCTATTGGTATTTGCTCCTCACTTTAGGGTAGTCGAGGGTGCGCTTGCGCCCTAGATTCAACTCTCAAAACAGGACAAAAATTATGAAAAACAGTCTCAAAGATGACCGGAATGTGCTTTTCAATTGGGCTTGTAAGGGACTCAAGTATTTTCTGCTGATTCTGCTTGGTTTTGCGATCGCTGTGATTGTATCTCACGTTTTCGGTGCTGTCTCGCTCGTTGGCATACTGCTATCTACAAGTGTATGGATATGGTTTTTGAGGATAGCAGTTTTTCTATTTTGCCTGTTTGCGATCGCCATGATGATTGAGTCTTGGGGTTAACTTTTCATCTATTCATCAATACATAAATAGGTGCTATTCCAGATTAGTGCTGAAATTGCCTTTGGCTAATTTGCACTTAGCCAAGGGCTTCATAATAGGAGTTTCTATCATGTCAAACAACGATAACGATTTTGGGGCAGAAAGACTGTCCCCGATTTTAGCTATCTTAGTTGCAGGTTCACTCTCTTTAGCAATTGTTAACAAAGATAATCATCCAGCATATTTTGACATTGTAAAAATAGCTATGGCTTATAGCTTTGGTTCTTACAAGTCTAAGTCCAAAAAGTAGACATAATAGAAAATTCCAAGTAATAGATTATCCTGGTTGAAGTTGTTGATTGATGACTGATGACTGATGACTATGAACACGGAGTCTGAACAATTACAATGGGATATTTTTTATTTGGAATTCTCCTCATACGCTTCTAAAATAGAAGAATGCTCTCAACTCAAACTCAACTATTACGACTCTCTCAAGGACACCTAAACTTACTCGAAGCTTGTCCGCGTAAATTCCAACACACCTACTTAGAACAACTCAATTCTCCCTTAAATCCCGAACATGAGGAACGGCAAACTTTGGGTAGTCGCTTTCACCTGCTGATGCAGCAGCGAGAAATGGGTTTGCCAATTGAGGGTTTTTTAGAAGCGGATACTCAACTGCAAAGCTGGATGGCAGGTTTTGCCAATGCAGCACCGGAAATTTTGACACCTGCAAACGATAAGCAAACTTTTCGTGAAAGCGAACACTACCGCACCCTGCAAGTGCAAAACTATTTGCTTACAGTTGTCTATGATTTATTGATTGCAGATAACCAGCAAGCACAAATTCTCGACTGGAAAACTTATCCTCAACCCCCAACTAAACGCAAGTTAGAACAGAACTGGCAAACACGTCTTTATATGTATGTGTTAGCTGAAACTAGCGAATACTTGCCAGAAAATATTTCTATGACTTACTGGTTTGTCCAGTCTGAAGGCAGACCAAAAAATATTAAGTTTAATTACAGTACTAACCAGCACCAGCAAACAGCAAAAAAACTTAATCAATTGTTAAATCAGTTAACTCTTTGGCTGGAAAGATATCAAGAAAATGAGCCATTTCCCCAAGTTAGAGATGGTCACAAAGTTTGTGAATATTGTAACTTTGCGACAAGATGCGATCGCACACAACCAGCTGAAGAAGAAATCTCTAAAAACTCCTTACCAAATCTCGACAGTATTCAAGAAGTATCGCTTTGATATTGGATGAATGCTGATAGTAAGGCACGATTGGTCAACGTGTAGCAAGCATAAGCAAGTTTTATCAGCCAACGAAATTATGCGGGTTGTAGTGGTTGGGATGTCGGGCTGATTGATAAGCCTGGGTTAATCACCTGGAATCGCTTTGAGCAAATTTTAACTGAATGACTGAGAAATCTGAATCTTTAACTTGATAAATCCACCAAAAACCATCAACACCCATAATATATCTCTAGTATATACGACTGTTTTATTGGTAATGCTAAATCTATAATTAAAGCATTTTTCAAAAGTATATATACTTGGCTTATATACTTATTGAGTACTTGCTTGATACTAACTTAGTAGCAATTTGGTTTTATTCCCTAAAAAGGGCGATAAGGAATAGACAAAAAACACAGTTACAGTTTTATTATTCATCTGCGAATAAAGATTCTAAATCTCGATAGCCACTAGCAACAGGAGCAATACTAATTCCGTCTTCTCTTGGATAGTAAAATATAATGTAATCATCCACAAAAAAACCACGCAGGTTTGGTACAAGCTTTGTATAACTTTTCCCCAACATGGGGAAACTAGCAACTAGTTTACACTTGGTGCGAATGTTATCAAAAAGCTTAGAGGCTGCTTTTGGGTTACTCCGAGCAATATATTCACAAATTTCGTCTAAATCTTTAATTGCTGCCTCTGAAAGTGAATAATTATTCATTCAGAGGACTCCTCAGCAATTAAACGAATTTTTTCTTGTAATCTAGCAAATACAACTTCGCCATCAGTTACTTGTCCATTAACAATTTGTTCAGTTCCTACAGAAATTTTTTGTCGTAAATCTTCAATTCGCTGTTCTCTTTCCTGTAGGAGTTTAAAGGCTTCATTGATGACCTCATCTGCACTAGCGAATCTACCAATTGCCAGCTGTGCTTGAATAAATTGCTCTAGTTCTGGTTTGATTTGGATGTACATATTTTCTAACTCTATGTAATTAATACTTGGGCAACATTGGGGCTTAATTTTTGTTGAAGTCGCGTTCACTGAACTGTATTGATCTTAAACCAGCAAGGGAGTAATTACGAATGACAACTGACAAATGACAACTGACAAATTATAAAGACATTCGCTCTTTCTTCTCAAAATACTGTTGATGTTCTTCTGTTGCCAAGTAGTATTCACCAGCAGACGTAATTTGTGTAACTATATCCTTAGTAAATCTACCCGACATTTGAAGCTTTGCCTTTGAACGCCTCGCTGCTTCTGCCTGCTGGGCATTGTGAAAAAATATTACTGACCTGTACTGTTCTCCTCTATCTGGCCCTTGACGGTTTAGCGTTGTCGGGTCGTGTATATCCCAAAATACCGCTAGCAAGTCTTCATAACTTACGTATTGTGGATCATACTCTACCTGCACTACCTCAGCATGACCTGTTATCCTTGCTAACACATCGAGGTAAGACGGGTTAGGAAAATCTCCCCCCATATAGCCGACTGAGGTCGATACAACTCCCTTTACCTTACGAAATGCTGCCTCGACACCCCAAAAACAGCCAGCACCAAATGTTGCTTTCTCTATTGGTAAATTCATAATTTTGGATTTTGGATTTTAGATTTTAGATTGTGAATTCCCTTGTACATCCGGGTTTTATGAATCAATCTGTCGCAATCATTTTTAAAATTGGTATAATTTGTAATTAATATATAGCAATATAACTAAAAGGTGCGTTACGCTGTCGCGTTAACACACCCTACGATTTCTATCTTATCCCCCCTGCACCCCTGCTTATACTCCTACGGGCTGTCTAACTTGAGATTTCACTGCTTCCACAATGGCATCTGCATCAATTTTGGCAGCGTGAAGTAGTTCTTCTGGTGTGCCGGAACCTGGCATGTCTTGTACTGCTAACTTAATTAACCGCAGTCGCGGGCCGTTGTAGGTAGGAGTACTGCCAATACCAGCAAAGGCATCTAACACAGCAGCACCTAATCCGCCTTCTATCCAGTGGTCTTCTACAACTACTAAATTGCCATTGGTATCGCGTGCCGCTTGATGTAATGTTTGTACATCGATGGGTTTGACGGAGTATGCATCGATGACACGTACCAGGATATCTTCATTTCGCAAGCGGTCATAAGCTTTGAGGGCTTCATGCAAGGTAATACCTGCACCAATCACAGTGGCTTGATCTCGATCGCAACTTTGGACTATTCTACTGCCACCAATGGGAAACTCTTCATCAGAGCCATAAATCACAGGAGTACTTTCTCTGGTGGTACGGAGATAAACAATACCATTGCGATCGCTCATCTGAGATACTAGTTTTGCAGTTTGATTGGCATCGCTAGGATACAGTACAGTACTACTCCACACTGCCCGCAAGGCTGCTAGGTCTTCCAGTGCCATTTGTGAGGGGCCATCTTGACCTATGGATACTCCCGCATGGGAACCGACTAATTTAATGTTGGCACGAGAGACGCCAGCCATGCGTACAAAGTCATAACCACGAGACAAAAAGGCGGCGAAGCTAGAAGCAAAAGGTTTGTATTGTCGCACTTGCAAACCTACTGCCGCTGCTATCATTTGCTGTTCAGCAATATACATCTCAAAGTAACGCTCAGGATAAGCTTCGGCAAAATCCTCAGCATAAGTAGAATTGCTGACTTCAGCATCAAGAGCAACTACATGTGGTTGAGCCGCACCCAAAGCTGTGAGAGCATCACCATAGGCTCGACGTGTTGCTACCTTTGCACCTTGATTATAAGTGGGAAGTTGCAGTGGTTGAGGATTGGCTGGAAAGGCAGGTTGCCCTTGTTCTTCGGGTTTGCTGACCTCTATTTTAATCTGGCGTTCACCACCTAATTCTGCGATCGCTTGTTTTTCTTGTTCAGCTTTCAGTGCTTTGCCATGCCAACCACCTAAATCTTCCAATGAAGCAACGCCTTTACCCTTCTTTGTCCTAGCGATAATTACCGTGGGACGGTCATTAACAGCTAAAGCCGCGCTAAATGCTTGATCAATTTCTGTCAAGTTGTGACCATCAATTTCAATGGCTTGCCAGCCAAAAGCCCTAGCACGCGCTGCATAGACTTGTGTGTTCCAACCGAGTTCGGTTTGACCCCGCTGTCCTAATCGATTGACATCGATAATTGCAATCAAATTATCTAAAGTATAGTGTGAAGCATGATCAAAAGCTTCCCACACAGAACCCTCAGATGTTTCACTATCACCAAGCAACACCCACACATGATAAGGTAGCTGATCTAAATATTTACCTGCCAAAGCTACCCCTACACCAATAGGTAATCCTTGCCCTAAAGAGCCAGTTGCCACATCTACCCAAGGTAAAACTGGCGTGGGATGACCTTCTAAACGACTGCCCAATTGACGCAGCGAGAGCAACTCTTTATCAGAGATTACCCCCGCAGCTTTGTACATTGCATACAGTAGTGGTGCAGCGTGTCCTTTAGAGAGGATGAAGCGATCATTATTAGGATTTTGTGGATCATTAAAGTCGTAGCAAAGATAGTTCGAGAGTAACACCGCCATGATATCCGCAGGCGACATCGACGAGGTAGGATGACCCGAACCAGCAACTGTTGTAGCGCGAATACTATCTACACGCAACTGTTGTGCCAGTTCATGCCATTGGTGCAGTTGCTCCTGTGTGGTCATAGTGCTTTTCCTATATGAAAATCAAGGGCATTGATGATGGTCAGCAAATATTAATTTTTTAAATTGGAAAAATGACCAAAAAAATTGAATTTTTTACCATCAAATTTTACTTTTTCCGATTTGAGCTAGTACGTCACAGCGGAAGTAAAACTCTTATTAAAAAGGATGACAAAGCCTACAATATCAGTCCTCTAATTGTTGACTTACATTAACGTGAGTTCGACAAGTGCTGTTTTGACCTCTCCCCCAACCCCTCTCCTACAAGCAGAGGGGAGTAAAACCCTTATTTTTGCGTGTCTCCTCCCTCGCCTTTTAGGAGAGAAAGGCTGGGAGGGAGAGGTTCATCGAATTCACGTTAAATTACTGTTTTCACAAGAAGACATGACTATGAATCCTGAATTTGACATATTATGTTTATATATCAGAGATTGATTTTAAGCTTCTTGGGTTAACTTTAGAAAGTAAGAGATACAACTGCTTCTTTCTAATGGAGTAAATATTATTTATTCCTTAAGGTATAGAAAAATAATAATTATCCTGGATTCAGGATTTTAGTAAAATAAATTTTAGATATAAAGAGCAGTCTCAAATTTGCCATTTATGACTGCCCAAACTGTTATCAAATATAGTAATATTAATGCAGCTAGCAGATTGCCTCATATCCCGCTTGAATAACAGTATTGTAGATGCTGGCGATCGCTTTATACTCTGATAGATTTACTGCGGCAAAACGCTTCACTCCCACTTGTGTCATTGCAGTTTGTAGTTCTGAATCTGGATGCAGTAAGGCTATTTTTATCTGCTGAATCAGTGATGCACCAAGATGTTGGGCTGCGACTAAAGGCGGCATGGCACATGGCCCAATCGTCTCTACCACTCGCAAATGACGAGATAAATCGGGATAGTCGCGTAATTCTTGCTCTAGAACAACGCTGTCAATGCCTGCACAGTCAGCCAACCCATCAACTACCCATTGAATCGAACGCTGGTGAGAACCAGATTGTATCACTTTGCCAAAAAAGTGTTTGGGGTTTCCTCTTTGAAACAACCAATGCCGCAATAAATTGTAGCCGCTGTTAGAGCCAGGATCGTTGTAGCAGAACCTTTTTCCTGCCAAATCATCAAAACTGAACAAATAACTAGCAGTATTAACAACTACGTCTGTAAAGTAAACAGGACTGTTTTGATAGCGTGGTGCTTCCATGACTGGTGCAACCAAAGGTTGCAATTGATCTAGCACAATCTGGCAATACCTAATTAAGGGTAAACCGCAGATGAATGCTAAGTCTAGTTGGTCTTGTATCAGGATGGGATCTTCTAGTGGATCGCATTCACCTTGTTTCAACTGAGTTTTGACCCCCAACACACGATTTAGATAAGCCAAAACTGCTTCGTAGAAACAGAACCAATTGGGGGCCAAGTAAGAGACAACCTGTAACTTTATTGTTCGATTCACTTGCTACTCCTCATGTCCCATTCGTTACTACCAACAATTTGATGCTTGAGAATTGGTAGCAAGTTACGCCCAGACCAATGAATAACTAAGAAAATCATACTTACCAAGGTCAATAGCATGATACTCAAAATTGTGCCATACCCTTTTGTATGCCACCATACTCGCTTTACAACTGCTGTCATCAGTTGCACAGGTATCCACAAAAGCCCTTGATTGACCCTCTCCAAATCTTCAATAGTAAGGCTTAAGGATGCTGCATTTTGCTGTGCGTAAGTGCGTAGCGTCTTGTCGTTCGATATCGTCATTCTTTATACTCCTTTTAGCTCTAATGCTTGATCATTCAGTAATAAACTACGGTAAATCTATAGACTTACTGCTCTATATGCAATATTGCACAGCTTGATGCAAGAAGCAAGTGGACGATTTTGTCACTTGTCCCGCAGATAAGTTTTTTCGAGAATGATTTTCAGCCATTTACCAAGGAGGATGAGCCGCCGACGGCATCCAGCGGCGATAATATAAATTAATCCTAATAGCAGTGAGGTAAAGCCAAATGGTTTTGACTCCTCAACAACTAGAAGCCATAATGCCTGACGCTAGTCAGCTATTAAGCGATGAACCAGAAATGGAAAGTTCTCTACATTATGCTCAGCTGTTAATACTCGTCACCTGTCTAGAATGGCTGTGGCGTGAGAGAAATGATTACTTCATCGGTGCCAATCTGACTATTTATTTTAGTCGCCAACAACTACGAAATCGAGATTTTCGGGGGCCTGATTTTTTCTTAGTCAAACAGACACAAAAGCATCACCGTAATTCTTGGGTAGTGTGGGAAGAAGACGGCAAATATCCTAATTTGATTATTGAACTGTTATCAAATAGCACCGCAGATACAGACCGAAATTTGAAAAAAAAAGCTGTATCAAGATAGGTTTCACACACCAGAATATTTTTGGTTTTCACCGGAAACTCTAGAATTTATGGTTTTTCGGTTAGTAGGAAGTGAATATCAAGAGATTACACCCAATGCTAATGGCTGGCGCTGGAGTCAGGAATTAGATTTGTATTTGGGTATTGATTCCGGTAAACTGCGCTACTTTACTGCAAATGGTGGTTTAATACCAACACCAGAAGAAGCTGCATTACAGGCACAATTAGAACTAGAACGAGAACGCCAACGCACTGAACAATTAAAAGAAAAACTGCGATCGCTTGGTGTTGACACAGACTAAGTTGGCAATTATTTCAACTGAAATTCATCAAACTTTACAACATCTGCATCAGGCTTGCGGGTATCAAAACGATAACTGCTAATTGTACCTGTTCCAGTATCAAAGATGCTGAAAACTGTAATATCATTACTGGCAATATAAGGTAGTGGTTTACCATCTTCGCCAAGCAAAGGTGCTATTGCTGGCAATACTGGTTTTAAGCCGTTAGGATTGCCAAGTGCAGCATAATCTTCTTTGTATCCAATGGGTACTTCTCGCTTTTCGTTACCCCAAGCCGCGCCATAACTGTTACCAACGTTAGATGTTTCTAGAAAATGCATTTTATTTGGGCTAACAAAGCGGTTCCACAAGTGAGAATGTCCGTAAAAAACTAATTGCACATCAGCAGCTTCCAATAAAGGCATAACATCGCGGATCAGGTAATCTGCATTTTTGGGATATTCGTAACGTATGGCTTTGATATTCCCGATGTCGTCCCGTTCAATGATTTGCACTGGATTAGTATAAGCAGGGACAATATTACCACCAAGAGTATGGGGTGGGTGATGGAACATTACTACTTTATATTTTGCTTGTTTAAATTCAGGGCTATTGAGTTCTTGCTTGAGCCAATTGTACTGTTTGCTGCCTTGATTAATAGGCTCATAAATAATCTGTCCATAACCCCAATTTTCAGGATTATTGAAGTCTTTTTCTGCTTCTTGATATCTACCTGGATACTTGGCATCTAACTTGGGAGTCCGCCACATATTTGTGGCATATAGTACCACTAAACGCACATCACCAAAACTGACAGCATAATATCTTTTACCACCCTCTTGACTTTGGGGTAGAGTGAAAATTTCTTCGTAAGTATTAGTATTAAAAGAATGATCTTTCAGAGATTTACCACTATATAATCGTTGGGCAACTTCACGGGGAAACGTATCATCAAATTCATCATTTAAACTGCCTTTCCTAGCAAATCTTCCCATCACTTCATGATTACCAATACAAGTAAACATGGGGGCGTGCTGAATGATTTGTCCGCCATTGTAAGTTGTCTTTACACCATTGTGTTCCATTTCATATTTAGCGCGACCTTGTAAACCAGGAAATAGGGCACCACCTCGATTATCATCAAACCATTCCGAGGCGCGATCGCTCACATTCACCAAATCACCAGCGAACCACACACCATCAACTCGTCCTACGGTCTCCACCACCTTTTGCAGATTTGCAGCTGTCATTGGCTTGAGTTGATGGTCAGAAGTCAGCAAAATTTTCAGTGGTGTACCTGGTTTAGGGTTAGGTGCGAGGGTAAAAACATCGCTGCTAACACTTTCACCATCTTCCCGTACACTCGTAATGCGATAGTTCAGCCGCACACCAGGAGTTAAACCAGTGACTTCACCTTCATGTCGCCAAATGTGACGTTGAACAGGTTTTTGATAAACTTGTCCATTTTCGGTTTGGTTAGCGACTCTTGACTGCTGGTCTTCCCGTGTACGACTGAGTTTAGTAGTGCTGGCGTAGGAAGTTTGCTGTAAATTTTCTCCGTAAGCGATTTGATGTTTAGTACCAGCAAACTCGGTAAACCATACTACCCGCACTGAGGTTTCAGTTGGTAGCTGCAAAAATGGGTCAGTCAGCAGTTGGGGTGCTGATGTCATAATTGTTTGCCCAAATGAATGCACGCTTATCAGAGTAAAGCATATGACAAGCACAAGCATAGCCACTGCTATGATTTTATAGCGACTGTTGCGTCGGGGCATGAGTACACCTCAGTTAACGTGAGTTCGCTACTACCTCACCCTCCCAACCTTCCTCTCCTACAAGGCGAGGGAGGAGCAACGAAAAAACTGGGGTTTTACTCCCCTCTCCTCGTAGGAGAGGGGCTGGGGGAGAGGTCAAAACAGTACTCATCAAACTCATTTTTAGTTATGCAAATTGCAAAAGACTGTTGATATATAAGGACTCTAATAGTCAGAGTTATTAAAAAACCTGCTAGTCTTTCATCAAGAATAGCAGGTTAGGTTTTTGATTAATCGGAGCGGCGGGATTCGAACCCACGACCTCCACTACCCCAAAGTGGCGCGCTACCAAGCTGCGCTACGCCCCGGTCAGAATTAATATCATATTGCAAAACACTGGGAAAATCAAGGGGTAAATTTAAAAAACTTTGAGCATTCCAGTGGCTTGCAGCAGACCCGGTACAGACGCAGGATTCCATTTACCTTCTGCACATCGCCCTGTATTCAGGATAAAGCGCAGACTGTATTCATGGGGATAGCCTTCTACCTCCATCCATATTAAATCGCTTTCGGCTTCACAGGCAATTTTTTCCTCATCCATCAACTCTTCTTTGAGTTGCTTCATGGTGTCTGCCAGCTGTGCCAATAGCTGACAAAAATCGTTTAATTCGGCTTCTGTCAACTCAACCGCCCAATCATCAGTACCAATTAAACCTTTAAATTTAGGTGCATTGGGGTTCCAACCAATACGCCAACCAGATCCGCTTTTAATTAAACGTTCCATAAATAGTTAAAAGTTAGGAGTTAGGAGTTAGGAGTTGTAAAATAACTCATCACTTGTAACTGATAACTTATTTTGGACTGGTGTTTTGGGAATTGCTATTAAAGATATTGGTTAAAACTTGTACGAGGGCGTTTCTCTGAGAACGGGTGAGACTTGCGATCGCATTGCGATCGCCTTCTAGAGGATTTTGCCGTAATGACTCGTTACCTGGATATGTGCTGTCATACATAATTTCATTTGCACCCAAATAATCAGCCAAAGTCAACTTCCAATCTAAGCGATAATTGGGGGCACGCTCTTTGACATAAATGTGATAACGAATCAGACGACTTGCTAAAGTGTTGTTTTCGGCAACTTTCCCAGTTTCTTTATTTATATATTGATTTTCCTTTGGCAAGTCAGGAAATTGCTGATAGACTTGTTGCCAAATCTCCCCAGGACTTATTCTTTGAGCTACGGCAGGTTGGATGCTAAGTAAATTAGTTGGCGTTAAGTTTCCCACACCTAAAGCTAAAAAAAGCACAATTAACGCGATGTACAACTTATTTTTGAAACCCCTCTCCAAACCTCTCCCCTGCAAGGAGAGAGGCTTTGATTCTTGCTTCCCTTCCCTACAAGGGAAGGGGTTGGGGGTTAGGTTTGAGAGAAAGTTGCACACGGCGTCAATTACCACCATCAAGCCAATAAAAAAGGGAGTGGGGTAAGAAATCTTTTTTATTTTTAGTTGTGGGATTTTTTGATGAGTGCTTGAGTTGAAACTCTGGATAAGTTGGAGAATTGACTGAAGTTTTTTCTTTTTCATATAGCGAATATTCGAGTTGAAAGTGCAACGCAAGTAAATTTATACTAAGCACTTTCAACTCAGGACTGTTTTTACATTTCGCCAATAATTTCTGGCTGAGTCAGTTCGTCGGACATCTCGATAATTGCCCTGAGTACTGGCTTCATCATCACATCCTCCGCCGGACTATCAAAGTCTTCGTAACGCCGACGCTTGGCGCGATTTGCCACTTGAACTGTAATGCGGTAGCGATTTGAAGCAGCACTAATCAAATCTTCTGCACGATGCATGATTTGAGACTGGGTTGTCTCGAACTTAGAACGCTTTAACATATTCAGTGGTGATTAGGGTCATGAAAAAAATGAAGTGTGAAATATGAAGTATGAAGTTGACCTGACGGCGAACCAGGGAATTTGTATCCCATGAGATTCTTTTTACTTCAATCTTAATTTTTTAACCTTCATTCTTTTTTGGGTCATTCCCAGTTTAGCAGTACAGATCAGTTTGCTGCTGTGTAGACAATGATTAGTAACCTCTCTCTTGATAGAGGCTGATGGCTTTTCATCACTTTATAAGTGTGTTGTAACCGTAAGTTAATAAATTAACCTAACCTCATGGCTAATCTTGTGGAAACTGCTGTCAACGCAGGAAATTTCAACACCCTACTAAAAGCTGTTAAAGCTGCAAAGCTGGAAGAAACTTTGAAAAGTCCGGATTCCCTGACAATATTTGCACCCACTGACGAAGCCTTTGGGCGACTACCAAAGGAAACTTTAGATTCGCTACTGCAAGACATGCCCAAGCTGAAAAAGATATTAATGTATCATGTTGCTTTTGGTGATGTTAGGTCTGATGACTTAGAACAAATTGAAGAAGCACAGACGCTTGAAGGTTCAGTTGTAGCGATCGCGTCTACTGATGGTGTAATTAAGGTCAATGATGCTAATGTCCTCAAAACCGATATCATCGCCGATAACGGCGTGATCCACGTAATTGATCAGGTATTGATGCCGGCATTGGTTGCTGGAAGGTAAATTTGAGAATTTGTCAGTGGTGAGTCAGTGTGGTCTTGGGGGTTTCCCCCATGAACAACTGACGAACCCATAAGGGTCAGTAGTCAATAGTAAAAAGCAACGTGAGTTCGACAAGCACTGTTTTGACCTCTCCCCCAACCCCTCTCCTACGAGGAGAGGGGAGTAAAACCGTAATTTTTTCATTTCTCCTCCCTCGCCTTTTAGGCGAGGGAGGTCGGGAGGGAGAGGTTCATCGAACTCATGTTAAAAAGCAACTGACTACTGACTACTGACAACTGACTATTAACTATTACCTAAGATACAGCCTGTACGTGAAGGAAGAGTTAACGAAAGCTGCACAGTTTCTCCTTCAGTATTCCACTCAACTTCGCCTGTTCCAAACAAAAGCTTGTTGGGTTGACTACGTAAACTTGTGACATCAAAATTGGCTTTTGTCGATGCTGTGCCAGCATTAACGGCAATAATCAATTCCTCTGTGCCTAAAGTTCGTGTAAATACGTATAGTGCGCCTTGGGCGTACAGAACTTGGTAATCTCCTGTACGTAAGGACGGGTAACTATGGCGCAAAGCAATTAATTGGCGGTGAGTATTGAGAATTTCCTTATCCCAGCTAGCTTCTAAAGGAAAGCCGCGCCGTGAGTCTGGATCTATTGCACCAGGTAAACCAACTTCATCTCCATAGTAGATACTAGGTGCCCCAGGATATGTGAGTACCAATAAAGTAGCTAATTCTACGCTGGCTTGGTCGCCACCTGCAATGGTAATTAACCGGGCTGTGTCATGACTTGCTAACAAATTGAGTTGAGTTAGCTGAATTTCCCAAGGGTAAAGTTGCAGGAGTTCTTGGATTTTGGCAGCGTACTCGGCAGCAAATAAGGGAGGGTAGGGTTGATAATCTCGACTTTGGACTTGTTCTAACACGACGCGATCGCCGGCTGCAAAAGCGATGGTTGGCCCAGCAAATAAATAATTCATCACGCCATCAAACTGAGTACCATCCAGCCATTGACGAGAATCTCCCCAAACTTCCCCTACAATATAGGCTTCAGGATTAATAGCTTTGACTCGCTGACGAAACTCTTGCCAAAAACCAGGAGTTTTAATTTCAAATGGCACATCCAATCGCCAACCGTCGATGCCGAATTTAATCCAATATTCGGCAATTTCCATGATATATTCGCGCACTTCTGGGTTATCATGGTTAAACTCTGGCAAAGCGCGATTGCCAGCCCAACCACCGTAGTTTGCAGGAAACTCGCCATTATAGGGTGATAAGGGCCAACTTTCGATTTTGAACCAATTCACCCAAGGGGAATGAGGGCCATTTTCTAAAACGTCGTGGAAAAAGAAAAAGCCACGGCTAGAATGGTTAAATACTCCATCCAAAACAACTTTAATATTCCGTTGATGAGCTGCGTCCAATAATTCCTTAAAAGCCTCATTACCACCTAGTAATGGATCGACTTGATAATAATCATGGGTATGATAGCGGTGATTGCTAGCTGATTGAAAGATGGGTGTGAAATAAATAGCGTTAATGCCTAAATCCTGGATATAGTCTAATTGTTCCAGGATGCCCCATAAATCGCCGCCTTTATAACCTTGAAGCGTTGGCATAGCCTCCCAATCTTCCCAGCGGGCTTCGTGCAACAGTCGTTTGCGCGGCTGTTTACTTCTGGCAAAGCGATCTGGAAAGATTTGGTAGAAAACAGCGTGCTTAACCCAGTCTGGTGTTTGAATTTCCATGGATTATTTTTATACCTACAGGAGCGATCGTTGCAGATACTTGTTATTTGGGCTTCTTGCTTGTGATAGAAAATTGGGAATTGGGCATTGGGAATTGATAATTAGTTATTTTCCTTTGTCTGCTTTTTTAATACAAATGTTACCAGTGTTAAATAGCTGAAGCACTACAGTTATCCTATTTAGGTCGTGAACATAGATTTATTTCACGCAGAGACGCTAAGACGCGGAGAGGAGATTTGAGAGAAATATTGAAGTGTTCATAAACAAATTAGTATTGCTTTATATTAAATAGTATTATTTATTGCTAAGTAAAGTTTCTTGTTATTGCTTAACAGTTCTTGATTTTTTCTATTTATATCTGTAATGCCTGAACTAAAAACTGGATCAATCATAAGCACCTCTAAAAAAGCAGTTGAGCAGAAATGAAAAGTAGCTATTACTATATATGTTTAATGATTGAATGTGCCTTGTCATAGATGTTATATAAGCTACAGAGAGTTATTTTGAGGCACGATATTCATAAATAAAAGTTATAAATTAGTAATTTTGAATTATGATTTAAGTTTAGGCTTAAAATCTTATTTAATGTTATTTATTCAATAGATAACTATATCTGCCAACAAAAATAAACGCGGAAAATCATCTTGAACATATTAGTTTTAGGTGATTTAACTTGCTATGTGATTGTTACAAAACAACTAAATCTGAGGTCAGAATGAGACACGAAAAACTTTCTCCTGGGTTGTTATTGGCGTATGAAGATTTTCAAAGCGAAGGAGAACAAGCTGTAATTACGCACAAGCGATCGCTCGGTTTAGTTGCCCCCAAAACCACTCTTAAGCCTGCAAAGAGCATTATTTTTATCTACTGCGACGCTGATGCAGACTTGAGTCATCTTTCAGAACAGGGCATTGAACTCAATCAAAATTCCGGAACTGTACGCACAGCTTTTTTACCTATAGCAGGTCTAGATCCTTTATCTGAAGACCCTGCTATTCAGCGTATCAAGCCATCGCGTAAACTGAAGCTGCGAATGGACGTTGCAGCAGAAGCAGTGAAATTACCAGATTTTAAGAACAAAACTGGACTCAGTGGTAAAGGAGTGATCATCGGCATTGTAGATAGTGGTATTGATGCCAAACATCCTGCCTTTGAAGGACGGATTTTACGCATTTGGGATCAGACATTTTCTGGTGGGCCAGGAGTGAGCGAGGGAGGCTATGGGGCTGAATTCACGGGAGCGCTCATGACAGTTTCTCAGGATACTCAGGGCCATGGCACTCACGTAGCGGGAATTGCTGCTGGTGCTGATAAAACTTATACTGGTGTTGCACCAGAAGCAGAATTAGTGATTGTCAAGTCAGATATGGAGGATGCCCACATTGCAGATGCTGTTCGCTATATTTTTCGGGTAGCTAGGGAATTGGGGCGTCCGGTGGTAGTGAATCTCAGCTTGGGTGGACACGCCGATGCTCATGATGGTAGCGATTCGTTATCAAAAATTATTGACGCTGAGTCTGGGCCAGGACGGATTGTTTGCTGTGCAGCAGGGAACGAGGGAAACGCCAATATTCATGGTCAAACGAATGTCTCCAGTGGACGCAGCCGTAGTATGCGTTTTCAGGTTCCCTTAAATCAATTAAACATAGTCTGGTTAAACGGTTGGTATGGTCGTAACTGTGAGTTGGAAGTTTCAGTGCGGAGTCCCAATGGTTTCGTTACCCCCTTTCAAAAAATCATTACCGAAGGCAATTACAACCAAAACCACGATTTGCCAGATTCACAAGTGGAAATTGCCACACCAGGGCCTGATCCAATTAACGGCGAACATAATTTCTTCGTGCAAATCCGTGGTAAAGGTGTTTCACCAGTACAAGGTGGTGTTTGGCAACTGCGAGTGCGTAATGCTTCCTCATCTGACACGCGACTGGATGTATGGACGTTAGATGAGGCAGTGTTTTTCACAGGTACAAGCGTCAAAGATTCATTAAAAATTGGTTCTCCAGGCACCGCCAACAGTGCAATTACCGTTGCTGCCTATACTACTAAAGTTAAGTACACAGATATTGATAACCAGAATCGAGAAATGGGCTTAGAATTGCATACTATTTCTGAGTTCAGCAGTGAAGGCCCTTTGCGGAATGATTCCCAAAAGCCGGATATAGCTGCACCAGGGGCAATGATTGTTTCTACCCTTTCCTCAACTGCTAATTTAGATCGCTCACGGATGATTGATTCCAATTTTATGGTGGATGCTGGTACGAGTATGGCAACACCATTTGTGACTGGGTTAGTAGCACTACTGTTACAGCGTGATGCTAAGCTTGACCCCAATGCTGTGAAAGAGTTGCTACGCAAAAATAGTGCCATTCCTGGAAAACCAGCGGGAACGTTTGATAACAAATGGGGATTTGGGCTGATTAATGCCGATAATCTGTAATTAGACGTAGAGATTTATATATTACGTCTATACAAAGGTAGGCAATCATAAGTTATAAATCTGATAGGTTGGCTATAGGGCTGGCTGAAAATTGCCAGCCCTTTTTACCTTTTCTTCCACAAGCTAGAGGTGTTTATGAATTATCAGAAACTAGACCCCGCCCTTGCTATGGCGCTAAATGACGTTCCAGATTCCCAAGCACCGAGTCTGGCGGTTTTCATCCATACTGAACCAGTATTAAATACTGCTGCAACTGCTGTTTTAGAAAATTGCGGCATTAGTGGTGTAACTAGTGGTAAAGACATATTTACAGCAACACTATCGCCAAATACTATTTCTCAGTTGTCAGAGCAACCTTGGGTAAAATATCTGAAATTATCACAAAAGTTGCATTTGGTTAATAGGAAAATGAGTACGCGTACTTTTGGTGTTTGAGATTTAACAAAACAAGATTGATGAAAGCGATCGCAGTTTTTTGTATTATCGCAAAAATAAGCTTGTATTGTCTCGGTTTACACTATGTCAGTCCTCGTAAATTGATAAAGATATTGGTAGGGAAAAGTTTTTGCTACAAAGCCAGAAGTTTTGCCCTATAACAAGGCTTACGTTTTTTCATTTGCATAAACTCGAACCTAGAGACACGGCTACATTGTGCCCCCTACCGCTAAATAAAAGTTTACAAATACGGGTTTTTAGGTAACTTAACTAACTTAAATCCTGCTGAGTTCAAACTGGTTTGCAACTTTTCACTAGGCGGTTCTTTAAAAATAACTGCCGTTAATAGTCCTCTATTGTTAAGACCCAGCCGATCAAGAATCTCTAAGAGAGCAATGCGTGACTTGACTTTTTGAAATACTTTGTTGCTACTTATACTTTGTTCAAATTCAACACCAGGTATATAATGATCATACATAACTTTGAAAGCGACATATTGAAGATTAATTCCCAATGCAACCTTTTCAATTTCTCGCTCGGATATAGTATATACATAGTTGCCAACTACCTCAAAATTATGAGAAGTTGAGCCTTTTTTACCCAAAAATTCCTTAACGAAACTATTCAAATTTCTGAAAAATATTTTTATAAAATTACTAGAAATTTCTGGATCTTTTGGTTCTGTTAAAACAACACCAATTTTTGCCACGCGAATCATTTCGTGTAACGCAATAATCGGCCTGGGAAAATGATGATAAGCTTCTTTACAATAAACAAAGTCAAACTGATCATTGCCAAAAGAAAGCTTTTCCGCATTTTCCTTTGCAAAATCATCGATAAAACCTAACTCTTTACCTTCTTTGAGAAGAACATCACTGATATCTGTAGCTAAGGCATTGATCCCATTTTCCTTCAAAAAGTGAGCATCCGTACCATACCTACCATCTCCTACCGTCAACCAGTTGGACTCTGGAAAGTAGTTAAGTAATGGCATCAGTACTCGTCGTATCCTATCATGACGCCATGCATCAACCGTATCTTTATTAAACCAAGTTTTAGCAATATTAGACTTTGCACCACCGGATATATGGTCATTGAAGTGATTCTCATGTTTTTGATAACTTATTACTGAAAATGATTGTGGTTCCGT
Organism: Nostoc sp. NIES-4103; assembly: GCF_002368335.1. Classification (GTDB taxonomy): domain Bacteria; phylum Cyanobacteriota; class Cyanobacteriia; order Cyanobacteriales; family Nostocaceae; genus Amazonocrinis. The sequence continues at coordinate 7,605,271 of NZ_AP018288.1, forward strand.
CATGGTACAGACTCCTATAAACGGTTTTTGTAATTATGTTGAATACAGATTTTTTCTTTAGATTAAGATCAGCAAACTAAAAATCAAAATTTATAGTTATTGAATCCTTTATTTATGCTACAACAGGATTATTTTTTACTAAAAAAAGCAATTTTAGATTATTCATGAAAAACAATTTTTATTATTTTGTTTTCTCTACTTACAACTGCACTACTGTTAACAGAGCCAGATGCCAGTTGCTCATATGGTAAACCACAAGACTTCATTGGCTCTCTAACATAGTAAAATACATTAATAGTTTTTCAAACTCATAGTTTAACTATCTAGCATATTAAGTACTAATAAAGTAAAATTAATTAACATTTATTAATTAACATATGATGAAAGAAAATAACAAAGATTAAGTTTATTGGTTCTTCACCTTCTAGAATAAAGTTTAATAGCAATTAATATTTTGTTTTAATTTATACATGTGCTTATTTCAGATTTATATTTATAACGACGTTGGTCAAAAACTACTTTCCTTTTACCATTACCAACAGTCTCTTGCAGAGGTAAAATGCTACGTCAGGTCTGGGTAACCAGAACTTGACTAAGCTTTTAATATAGATTAATACAAATGTTCTAATAAGTTAATCACTGGTAGCATTATCCATTACCAGCAGGATTTTGTAAAATTCATCCCTGAGAATCTTTGATCCCCCCTTATCAGCGGCTACATACAGTCCTAAACTGAAAGTGAGAGTTGAAAGGCAGTCGGGAGAAATTTTGTGAAAAAAGTTTTAGCAATCATTCTCGGTGGTGGCGCTGGTACTCGCCTTTATCCCCTAACCAAGCTACGTGCAAAGCCAGCTGTACCTGTAGCAGGTAAGTACCGCTTAATCGATATCCCAGTCAGCAACTGCATTAATTCAGAAATCTTTAAAATCTACGTCCTGACACAATTCAACTCAGCTTCTCTGAATCGCCACATTGCTCGTACCTATAACTTTAGTGGATTCAGCGAGGGGTTTGTGGAAGTACTAGCAGCGCAGCAAACACCAGAAAACCCCAACTGGTTCCAAGGTACCGCTGATGCTGTGCGACAGTACCTATGGCTGTTGGAAGAATGGGACGCAGAAGAATATCTAATTCTCTCAGGTGATCATCTCTATCGCATGGATTACCGTCAGTTTGTCCAGCGTCATAGAGAAACAGGTGCAGATATTACTCTCTCAGTTATCCCTATCGACGATCGCCGCGCCTCGGACTTTGGTTTAATGAAAATTGACGATTCTGGTAGGGTAATCGACTTTAGCGAAAAACCTAAAGGCGATGCCTTAAAGCAAATGGCTGTGGATACCACTATTTTGGGATTGTCAAAAGAACAAGCTGAAGCACAGCCATACATCGCTTCAATGGGGATTTATGTCTTTAAAAAAGATGTTTTGATCAAGTTGTTGAAACAATCCCTAGAAAGCACTGATTTTGGCAAAGAAATTATTCCTGACGCAGCAAAAGATTACAACGTTCAAGCCTACTTATTTGATGACTACTGGGAAGATATCGGAACCATCGAGGCATTCTATCATGCCAATTTAGCACTAACTCAGCAACCGCTACCGCCCTTTAGCTTCTACGATGAAGAAGCACCAATTTATACCCGCGCTCGTTATTTGCCTCCGAGTAAACTGTTAAATTGCCACGTCACAGAATCAATCATCGGCGAAGGTTGTATTTTGAAAAATTGCCGCATTCAACATTCTGTGTTAGGAGTGCGATCGCGCATCGAAGCTGGCTGTGCCATTGAAGAATCTCTACTCATGGGTGCAGACTTTTACCAAGCATCGGTGGAGCGCCATTGTAACATAGATAAAGGTGACATTCCCGTAGGCATTGGCACAGATACAATCATTCGCCGTGCCATTATTGACAAAAATGCCCGCATTGGTCATGATGTCAAAATTATCAATAAAGATAACGTCCAAGAAGCCGATCGCGAAAGCCAAGGTTTCTATATCCGCAGTGGCATCGTTGTTGTGCTAAAAAATGCCGTGATTCCTGATGGAACCATAATTTAGTCAATAGTCAGTGGTCAGTGGTCATTAGTCAGTAGTCAGTAGCAAAACACAACTGACAACTAACAACTGACAAAGGACATTAGTCAGTGGTCAGTATTCAGTAGCAAAACACAACTGACAACTGACTACTGACAACTGACAAAGGACAAAAGACAAATGACTAAACTGTTGTTATTAATTGGGCTTCCTGGTAGCGGTAAGTCAACTTTGGCAAAAGAATTAGTCACACAATGCCCCCAGATGCAGCTGATTTCTACGGATGCTATTCGGGGGCAACTTTTCAATTCAGAAGCGTTTCAGGGGTCGTGGGTGCTGATTTGGCAAGAAATTGAGCGGCAGTTTCAACAAGCGATCGCCACAGGAAAAACGGCAATTTTCGACGCTACTAACGCTCAGCGACGCCATCGCCGTGAAGTCATCGTTTTAGGACGTGATTTAGGCTTTACTAACATTACTGGAATTTGGGTAAGTACACCAGTTTGGCTGTGCTTGGCACGTAATAAAAAGCGGACGCGTCAGGTTCCAGAAGAAGTCATCTTCCGGATGCACCGCCAACTCCGTGATGCACCTCCAAGCTTAGAAGAAGGTTTAGACAGCTTGATTCGCTTTCTGGGCAATTGCGAGTACGGAAATTGCGCTGAGGTGTTGAGCAAGAACCACACTTGATTTTCTATATTATTTGTTAATTTAAAGTCAGAATCTTTTTGCTTGGTATTATACCTGTCAAACAGCAAAACTCACATCATAAAAATAAACATAACGGAAATTTTTACAGGAGGCTGGTAGATGGCTGCAACCGACTTCAAAGACTATTACGGAATTTTGGGAGTTAGTAAGACTGCCAGTCAAGAGGAAATTAAACAAGCATTTCGTAAACTAGCTCGCAAATATCATCCTGATGTTAACCCAGGAAACCAACAAGCAGAAGCACGCTTCAAAGAAGTTAATGAAGCTTATGAAGTGTTGTCAGACCCAGACAAACGCAAAAAATACGATCAATTTGGGCAATATTGGAAACAAGCTGGTCAAGGTTTCCCATCTGGCGCTGCTGGTGTTGATATGGGTGGCTTCGACTTCAGTCAATATGGTAACTTTGATGAGTTTATCAACGAGCTGCTAGGACGTTTTGGTGGTGCTAGTCCTCGTGGTGGTCGTCAAAGCTACTCTTATCGCACTTCCACTGCTAGACCGGGTAGCGGTTTTGGTGGTTTTAATGATTATGGTTTTCAAGATGTTGGTGCTGGTGCTGGCCAGGATAGCGAAGCCGCGATCGCCCTTACTTTTGCAGAAGCGTTTGCAGGTGTACAAAAACGCTTTAGTTTAGGCAACGAAACAATAGATGTTCGTATCCCTCCTGGCGCTAAACCTGGTACTCGTCTGCGCGTGCGAGGCAAAGGTCAAATCAATCCGATGACTCAACAACGGGGTGACTTATATCTCAAGGTAGAACTGCAACCGCACTCTTTCTTCCAAATTGAGGGTGACAATCTAGTTTGTGAAGTACCAATTACCCCAGATGAAGCTGCTTTAGGAGCATCAATAGATGTACCCACACCTGATGGTGCAGTTAATGTCAAGCTACCTGCTGGGGTGCGTTCTGGTCAATCTTTGCGTTTACGGGGTAAAGGTTGGCCTATGGCTAAAGGTGGACGTGGCGATCAGTTGGTGAAGGTAGCGATCGTTCCCCCAAAAGACCTTAGCCAACAAGAACGGGAATATTATGAAAAAATCCGGGCTATACGTACTTATAATCCCCGCACTCACTTGCAACAGGTTAAATTGTGAATCAGTTAGAAGATATATTCGTTGTATAGTCACAAATCAGGATAGTTGACTGCTAGCGCTTAGCAGTCAACACTAACCAGCTAGGTAGGCGAGTTTCTCGCTCAAAAACTTAAAAACTGTCTTTTGATATTTATCCGAAAGACTTACTGACACTACTTCTTGCTGTTTTGAATTTTGTCTAACTCACTTTATATTTATGAACAATCTCCTCAAAAAGTGAGACGTACCGATTCGCTTGAATTTCTAAAGAAAATTTTTGTTCTGCCTTCTCACGAGAACGATAGGATAACTTCTCGTACCTTTCTTGATTTTGGAGTACCCAAGCAATTCCTTGAGCCAGGTCTTCAGTTTTGAAAGGTTGGGCTAAATAACCATTTATCTCATGCTCAATCATATCCGATGTACCACCAATATTGAAGGCAACACAGGGTGTAGCACAGGCGATCGCTTCCATCACTGTGTTCGCCAGATTTTCTTCAATAGAAGGTAAAACAAATACATCTGCTGCTGAATAAACCAAAGCTAAAGAGATATCATCATTACATATGCCTAAGTAGTGAGCCTTAAAGCCAAAATCAGGAGGATTTTCAGGCTGAGATGCTCCTAAAATAGCTACTTCTAACCTATCTTTCCAACCGGATTTACTGAGACTTTCCAATGCTTGTTTTAATAAATGAAATCCTTTGCGTGGGACACTAGTCGCATGTAACGCTCCAAATAAAATTAGTTGTTTATCTTGAGGTAAATTCAGCAGTTCTTGTGCGATACGTTTATTGATAGGTCTATATTTTTGAGTATCAATTCCATTGGGAATCACTTCAATTTGCAAATTTTTAAACAAAGAACTAGCTCGGGCGCAATTGGCTAACCAAGTACTCGGTGAAACAATTGTTAGATTAAAATTTGTCAACGCTTGAGCTTTGCGTTGCCATGTCCAGCTGGATAAGTCCCAATTTTTATTACTACCTAGTTGGGGACAGCCACCACAAGATTTTAAATACCCTTCGCAATCCCCACTGTAATGACACCCTCCGGTAAATGGCCACATATCATGCAATGTCCAAACCAAAGGGCGTTTCAGCTTGGTAATTGTTTCTATCTGCATAAATCCAGCATTAATCCAGTGCAGATTAATGATATCTGGATTAATTTGATTCACTTTAGGAACAATTGTATCTGGTAACCACTGAAGAGAATATGGAGTTTTACTTCGCTGACGATAAAATTTTAATGGCAAAGTCTCAACCGTCTTTTTTGCTCGTGCTATGCCTTGAAACAGTGCTATTTTTGGTGCAAATACTGCTTTATCGTTACTAGATTTTTCATGCACCAGCATGTGTGACGTGACACCAATATACTGTAATCCTTGATGTAAACGATACGCAGCACGAGCTGCACCGCCTTGAATGTCAGAACTATTAATCAGTAAAACCTGCATTATAATTTATACTTAATTTATGAATAATTGCATTTGAAAAAAAACAAAACTTTAACCAGCTATAAACTGTGATTTTTTTGCCGTACAAATAAATTACATCTGGATTAATTTTAGTGATTTCATCAAGGAGAGGATGATATATCATATCCACTTAAGCCACTAAAAAATTTCAGTTGCTTTCCAATTAATTTTCGCTTGCCAAACTTTTTGATAGTCTAGTTGGAATATTCTTAAGTTTTTTGATTTTCCTTTTGATACGTAATTTTAAATTAGGATCATATAATGTATTTTGTGTAAAATGATCAGCTACGTCATCACGAATCATAAATGGTGGATGATTTAATGGAAAATCAACTGCTTCGACAGGTAAGTTAGCAAATGGATTTTCTGTTAATGTGTGTGTCGCTTCTAAACCAAACCCAATATTAGAAATCAAATTTGTATTTGAGAGAATGCTGATTCCATTTTGAACCCAACTAGCAAATGTCCATCGCACAGCCCAAGAGTCTAATCGATTTTCATAGGTCTTCTGAAAATAATTAGTCCAAAACTTTACTGCACCCGGATCTTTCAAAATATCTTTCAGATAACCACTATCCTTAACTTCTGCCCACAACTTCATGTGAATATCGTAATGCTGCCACGCTCTTCTCCAGGTTGCCCAGCCCCAGCAATGGTTGTAGCGAGAAAAATAATAGCTGTACTTTGTTCTTTTTCTACCTAACTGGACATTTTGTCCAGAAATTGAGATGACTCGGCTATCATTCCTATATTTTTCAAGTAATTCTTCACAAAATGGAAAAAATGTAGGATGAGGTAAGCAGTCATCCTCAAGAATTATGGCTTCCTCTACTTGCTCAAAAACCCAATCTAAACCACTGGAAACTCGTTTATTACAGCCTAAATTCACTTCAGAGTAGTTAGTCAAGACTTCGCAATTCCAGTCAACTCGCTGAATAATTTCACGAGTAGCTTCACACTTTTCTGCTTCGCCAGGACGATCAGTGCGTGGGCCATCCCCTATAACCAAAAGTTTTGGCGGTTTCGCTTTGCGAATTGCTTCAAATACCTTTTCTGTGGTATTTGGGCGTTTGAAGATAATAAAAACTACTGGCGTTTTTAGTTGTTGATTAATCATGTGTTTTGGAACTGGTTAGAAATAGCAAAAGGTTAGCAAGAATATTTTTCGATGATCTCAAGCTACGATCAACAGTATTAATTAAACGCACTGCCTCCTCTATCCATTACCCCGACAGTATTTTTCGGTAAAGTAGACATTATTTTTGAACCAAATTTATAATCATGATCATGTCCAAAGTTTATGAAATTATCTGGTAGGCTTCCACTTGTCAGATTCAAGGAACTGAAAAGTTTAACTTGGTGATGACCTAGCACCCATAACAACTTACTAGTTAGAGTAATAATTGTTGAGTCAAGCGGACAAATTGCGTACTTTATCAGTCATATATGAGTATACTTAACAACTAATAACTCCAGATAAATAGCAAACTCTTCAATAAAATGTTGAGGCTATGACTGAAGTCCTACATGAGCATACGCTACTATATTTGAGACGCAAAAGTCGCTTTTATCCAGACACATCATCAACTTTGTATGCTGTTGATGTGAATTCCTAAGTCTTTGAACTGCCTTAACGCTTGTTGTACAACTCTTGAAGTCCAGGTTGCAGCTTGTAAAAGCTGATTCATGATTGTTACTATTAGGTTTGTGTGCTTTTCGGTATTATCCCTTAATTTTTTTTAAAAATCAAATCTAGTTTTTATAGATTTGATGTTCGTTCCTAGAATAACAGTGAGCAAGCAACAGTGCCTAGTAAGGCTTGAATCTCAGTCTAGATTAGACTGAAGTAACCTGTATATGTGTAATGGTAAGGCTTATAAGCTTCATAAAGCGCAAAAATTTTAGCTGTATTTGCTCTATTTGATTGATTGTCCAAGACAAGAAAACAATCATCAATCTTTCAGAGGCATCAGAGTCAATTTCTATGCTTGAGAGTAACCACTAATACAGGCTGTTTGTCAGACAGTTTTGTCAACAGTAGTATTGACTACATTTACTTATATCTGGTATATTTATCAAAGTCGTATTTATAAATGCCAAAATAATAACGCTCCAAATTAAATGTATCATGTTTGATTTAGGAGTTAGGCTTTGATGGTCTTGATGATCTCAGTCTCTCCTGCCTAACCTTATGGTTGTTTGTAGTATATCTACAAATAGATGAGGTTAATCAACGGAATACTTGTCTCTAAAAATACGTTGTTTACATACTAATTGCCTGTACGAACCATTGAATATCATCTTGATCACTATTTGTTTCACAACCTGTAGTACTATGTTTTATTGTTGCTTGTAGTGATTGTGTGAGTTTACCTATTTGGTATCTTGAATTCAAGGCTTAGGATAGACCTGTCTGTTTATGGTCATAGATATGACATATGAAGCATTTAGTTCTAATGTTGATACTTTTCCTCAGTTTGTACTAAATTTGGATAATTACTTGCCCACAGTACTCACATCCAAATCAGGCTGCATCATTTTCGTTTGTAGCAGCTTAATTTATGGAGTCCTCTAGAAAAGTAAGCTGACCATCGATAAAAGCAATATCTGCAATAACTATGGAATCTAAACAAAATTTGGAAGAGGTAGATTTTCAGTCATACCTACTTGTTGTGCAACGACGCTGGCTGGCAGCGGTAAGTGTTTTTGGAGTTGTTGTTGCGCTCGCATCATTGCAAGCATTTTCTTCGAAACCTTCATACGAGGCACAAGGAAGTTTATTGGTTAAGACGAACCGTAGCACATCACTAACTGGTCTAGGCGAATCCATAGGACGAATAGAGTCTTTGACTAATACAAACAATCCCCTAGAAACTCAAGCAAAAATAGTTGAATCTGTTCCAGTTATTCAGGAAACTATCAGAACACTTAATTTAAAAGATGATGAAGGGCAATTACTGACTATTCCAAATTTTACTGCAAAACTTAAGACAAAGAATTATAAAGGAACTGAAGTATTAGATATTTACTATAAAGATGAAGATCCATATTTGGCTGCCAAAGTTGTCAACCAGATGATGGAAGTTTATATCAAAAACAACATAGAGGCAAATCGGGCTGAAGCAGTCTCTGCTCGTAAGTTTATCATGAAAGAGCTTCCTGCTACTGAGCTATCTGTAAGAGCCGCTGAGTCAACTCTTCGTAAATTTAAAGAGGAAAACAAAATAATTAATTTGGAATCAGAAGCAGGTTTAGCAGTTGAAAGAATTTCTAATTTAGAACAGCAACTTGCTCAGGCTCAAGCTGAATACGCTAATGTTACTGCTAAGTCACAAAAATTGCAAAATCAGGGTAGTATTGACTCACCCCAATCTGTGACTTTTGCTTCCTTGAGCCAAATACCCGGAATTCAGCAAGTGCTTACTCAGCTTCAAGAAGCACAAAACCAATTGACAATTGAGCAAACTCGTTTGCAACCTGGTCATCCTACTATAATTAATTTGGAAGAAAAAATAGCTGCCCTTAACAGCTTGCTAGAAGAGCGTATCAAGCAAGTTGTGGGCAGCAATCAGCAAATTCCTCTGGAGAATGTACAGAATTTACAAAATTTGCAGATTGGTGAACTGCGTCAGAACTTGATACAAAATTTTGCTACTACCGAAGCAGAACGTGTTGGTTTATCTCAACAAATTGCGACACTATCAAGTAAATTGTCTTCTTATAAACAAAGAGTAAATGTTTTACCTAGACTGGAACAGATCCAGCGGCAGTTGGAACGCAAGCTGAAAGCGTCTCAAACAACCTATGAGGCACTTTTGACGAGATTGCAAGAAGTCCAAGTAGCAGAGAACCAAAACATTGGTAATGCTCGTATTATTTCTCCTGCTTTAGTACCAGATGAACCAACTGGGCCTCGTAAAGCCTTAATTATTGCAGGTGGTGGAGTTCTTGGTATACTACTTGGCATCATGGCCGCCTTTACCTTGGATTTAATTGACCGCTCGTTGAAAACTGTAAAAGAAGCAAGGGAATTGTTCCAATATACCTTGCTAGGTGTGATACCTTTAGTCGGTGGTAATGGTAAAAAAAGTTATTATTTGCCAGGGGCAGACCAGCAAATTCCTAGAGTAATTGGCAGAGACATTCCTCATTTCCCTGTTGGTGATGCATATCAAATACTACAAGCTAACTTGAAGTTCTTGAGTTCGGACAAAAAGCTAAAAGCGATCGTAGTTAGCAGCTGTGTCTCTAAAGAAGGCAAGTCTGAGGTAGCTGCAAATTTAGCTGTAGCAATGGCTCAGTTAGGACATCGGGTATTGTTAGTCGATGCCGATATGCGCCGTCCAGTCCAGCATCATATCTGGGGAATGACAAACGCAGTGGGTCTATCAAATGTAATAGTTGACCAATCTCCTATGCGTGTAGCTATACAGGAAGTAATGCCCTATCTCTATGTTCTTCCTTCTGGAGTTGTACCACCTAACTCAGTAGCGTTGCTAGATTCACAAAGGATGGCTACATTAGTCACCACCTTTACAGAAGAATACGATTTCGTAATTTTTGATACACCTCCTCTCTCAGGGATGGCAGATGCTGCTGTTTTAAGCAAGTTAGCTGATGGCATCATGTTGGTGGTTCGTCCTGGGGTGATCAATTATGCCAGTGCCAATGCTGCTAAAGAGTTTCTTAAACAGTCAGGTCAACAAGTCTTAGGCATGGTCATTAACGGTGTGAATATTAAAAGTGAGCCTGACAGCTACTTCTACTATTCCAGAGATTCTGCCGAATCTGGTTATACACCACAAAAGTCTGCCATTACTAAATAAAATTAAATATTCAAGGGTTACATGCAATGGCGGTGTCTGATGAACAGGCTCCGCTTAATAACTGTGTACTTGAAGTAACAGCCTCTTGAGCAAGAAAACTACAACAATTAGAGTTTGATGCTACATAAATTCAAAATTCCGAAGTTGTCACTTATAAAATCTCGCTCTGGGCTGCGTGAAATTATCAAAAATACGGGTTGGCTGTTTTTAGACCGTGTTCTTCGTATGGGTGCTGGCTTGGTAGTGGGTGTTTGGATTGCCCGCTACCTAGGAGTACAGCAGTATGGTCTTTTTAACTACGCTACCGCCTTTGTAGGATTGTTTAGCCCGGTTGCCAGTTTGGGATTAGACAGTCTGGTAATCCGCCATCTGGTTCATGATTCATCAGCTAAGGAAGAAATTTTAGGAACAACTTTTTGCTTAAAATTGATAGGTTCAATATTAGCTTTACTTTTAGCATTTGGTGGTATCTTTTTATCAAATAATAATGATTCTCTAACGGTATGGTTAGTCATTATCTTAGCAGCACCAGGAGTATTTCTAGCTTTTGATACTATTGATCTTTGGTTTCAATCACAAGTTAAGTCTAAGTACACTGTAATTGCTAAAAATATGGCATTTTTAGCAATTACCCTAGTCAAGGTAACTTTGATAAATATCAGCGCTCCATTGCTAGCTTTTGCTTGTGCAACATCAGCAGAGGTTGTTTTAGGTGCAGTAGGTTTGGCGATCGCCTACAGAGTTAATAAATTTTCAGTGAGGTCGTGGCGTTGGAGTTTTTCCGTTGCTAAGTCTTTAATGAGTGAGAGCTGGCCTCTAATTTTTTCTGGTTTTGCTATCGCAATTTATGTGAAAATTGACCAAATAATGCTCGGTGAAATGGTTGGTCAAGAAGCAGTAGGGATTTATGCTGCGGCTGCGCGTATTTCTGAAGTTTGGTATTTTCTTCCGACAATCATTGTCTCTTCGTCAGCTCCTGCAATTTATGCAGCTAAAAGAGAAGCTGATGAAACTCTTTACTATGGACGACTCACAAAATTGCTTCGTTTTCTAGCACTTGTTTCTGTTACAATCGCATTCCCAATGACATTTTTATCAGGAACAATTATTAACCTACTGTTTGGTAATGGCTATGCAGAAGCAGGAACTGTCTTAGCAATTCATATTTGGGCTTCATTGTTTGTATTTATAGGAGTAGCAGTATCACCATGGTTTGTAGCAGAAGGCTTGACACATCTTGCTATGTATAGAGCTATTCTTGGGGGAATTACCAATGTGGTGTTAAATTTATTTTTGATTCCTACTTACTCTGGAACAGGTGCTGCGATCGCCACAGTAATTTCTTATGCAGTTGGTTCATTTTTAGCTAATGCTACTCATCCAAAAACCAGAAAATTATTTATAGTTCAACTTAAATGCTTTTTATTTTTTGATAATATTTGAAACACTGTTTTATATATTAAAATTAGCTACTTTTAAGATTATTCAGGTAATTCATTCATAATCTAACTTACTATAACAATGGAAACTCCACTAGTTTTTATAATCTTCAAGCGCCCACAATCAACAGAAAAGGTATTTGAACCCATTCGCCAAGCAAAACCCTCAAAGCTTTTTGTAATTGCAGATGCTTCAATAAGCGACCGATCAGATAAGGTTTCAGTAAGATTATGAAATATGCTGGTCTTCATAAGGAAATCACAAAAGCTATTCAAGAATTTTCTACATTAGTTATTAAGGATAAATAAGAATTACATTAATTTCATTAACTATAGATTTGGAGATTAGTATCAACTTGAAAAATTCATTGTTAATGCATATAATAAAAAATTTAGAAGTAGTAACTGTAATATTACTACTTGTCATGTCTGAGCCAATTACGATTTTATCATCATCTATCATACAAAATATTATCAGCACAATATACTACTTATTTTTAATAATCATAATTCTAGGACAACGAAAAAAGTATTTTTATGTTGCTACACGAGATATCTATTTACTAATTTTAGTTGGGCTAGCTGTTGGTTCGTGTTTTTGGTCTGCGAATCTATCAAGTACTGTATATAAATCTAGGTTTTTACTGCGTACTTCTCTTTTAGCAGTGTATTTAGCTATGCAGTATACTGTTGGAGAGCAAATGCGCTTGCTTTCTTGGGCAACTGGTATACGAGTAATTCTGAGTTGGATAACATGTTCTTTATTGCCATCATATTGTATTGGGGCGGATTCTTCAGGAAATGTACTGTGGACAGGTATTGCAGGCCATAAGCAAATATTTGGTCGTCAAATGGCTTTTACTGCTTCACTTTTTTTGATTAGTTTTTTTGCAAAAGTAAATAATAAGTTTATTAATGTATTATTTTTAATTCTTTCTTTATCTCTTTTACTAATCTCTAGAAGTAAAACAGGGTTAGTAGTTTTTGTTTTTGCTTTATTTCTTTTAAGTTTGAAGAAATTCTTTCAACAAAAAGATCAAAAATATAAACCATTTATTTTCTTCATTTTATTAGTAATTTTTTCTATAGTTACAACTTACGTTGCTATTAATTTTGAGTTTATAGTAGTTGATTTATTAGGAAAAGATGTTGAGTTGAACGGTCGTCTTCCCTTGTGGAACGCAGCAATAACAAAAGGATTAGAACAACCTTGGTTAGGCTATGGGTATCGAGGTTTTTGGAATTCTGATGTCTCTGATTATGTATATGATAATAGCTGGTCAACTAACAAAGACGAAGAGACAAGAATGAAAGGTGCATTTCATGCTCATAATGGCTTGATAGATCTATTTTTGGAGTTGGGATTGATAGGCGTTGGAACATTTATGATAAATTCATTTTTCTTGATAATCAGAATTATAAATTTGCTTCCTTACTTTCAAGCTACAGAGCATTTTTGGATGTTCATATTTATGGGAATTTTCTTTATTTCTAATATCAGTGAAGCGCATATAATTCTGTCAGGAGAGAGTATGCTTTGGATAGTGTATGTATCAACCGCACTTTCGTCTGCTCTTCAGGAAAGGAAGATGAAAAGTGAGCTTTACTTCAAAGCTTCGCCAGAAAGTTTAAATTCTAAGTGGTAAATATTGTTGTATCTAGATTTAAAATAACTGAGACTTGAACAGATTTAGCAAGATATTGAAAGCATCGTAAATTGGGTAAAAATAGTTATTTCATAAATAGGTAATAATGCAAAAACCGCGATATAAATTCCTTGGAGTTCAAGTAGACGCATTTTCTATTTACGAACTTAATTCATTGATTGGAGAATCTATTGACCTCAATCAAAAATGGATAATTGCCAATCACAACCTACACAGCCTTTATATTTACCATCACGACACTAAAATGCGTGCTTTCTATGCTCAGGCAGACTATTCACATATTGATGGTATGCCATTGGTGTTGATTGGTAAGTTGCTAGGTTTTCCACTAAAGCGAGAACAGCGAGTGACTTATGCTGATTGGGTATGGCCTTTGATGGCTGAAGCCGCTGAGAAAGGCTGGCGTGTTTTTTATTTAGGATCTAAGCCAGGAGTTGCAGAACGAGGAGCTAGGATTTTACAACAGAAGTTCACAGGCCTACAAATTGCTACCGCTCACGGCTACATCGACATACGTCAGGAAAGCCAAGAAAACCTTGCTACTTTGGCAGCAATTAAAGCCTACCAACCCCATGTACTTATGGTCGGTATGGGTATGCCACGTCAAGAGTACTGGATATTAGACAACCTACAACATATACATACAAATGCTATTTTGACTAGTGGAGCGTGTATGGATTATGTGGCCGGAGCAGTTTCAACTCCACCTCGCTGGATGGGAAAGTTAGGTTTAGAGTGGTTTTATCGCTTGTGGAGTGAGCCAAAAAGACTTTGGAAACGTTACTTGCTAGAACCATGGTTCGTCGCAAGGTTATTCTTGAGGGAAATTTTTCATAAGCAACACCATAAATAAAGTTCAGTAGAATTATTAACTAATAGGGGTAATGGATTACATGAACAGTGCCATACTGGCAATTGTAGTGTGTCGTATAGACATCGTTGAAATGGGTAATAAAAAACAAATTGTTAGTTACTATTGACGGCTTTCGCTTGATTTTTTCTTAGTCTAGGCTGGAGATTACTGTCATAAGATAAAGTTTATTGTATGAAAATTTTATTTAGTTGATGTTAATAATGGCACACCTGAAAACAATTATCTTCGTTATTTTAATCCAGAATGACTGAATTTTCTACCAAATCCTAGAGTGCCAACTGAATACCAAAATAGTGGAGTTGAAGAAACATGACATCTAGATATGTACCATTAGTAGATTTTAAGCCAGATTTAAGATCGGCTAAAGCCGCAAGGATACAAAGAGGACTAGCTATAAGAGTTCTCCGAGTAATCACACTGTTATTGCTAGATGCCCTATCTTTAACATTGGCATGGAAGTTAGCAGTATTTTATGGAACTCCAATCAATTCTCCTTGGATAGAAAAACCTTCTTTCCTACTGCTAATTCTCGTAGTCGAACTTGGCATGATAGCATCCAAAGGACTATATAATGCGGGTATTCATCGGCGTAACTATGGCCTCCTTGTTAAAGCAGTTTCTCTTTCAGAATTTTTCTTATTGCTGATTGCGTTTCTCTATGAACCTCAACGCTATATATCCCGTTCAACCTTTCTCTTATTTTGGTTGTTTTCTGTAGCATTCATTTGTGCAAATCGGTTAATCTTTGATTTTGCTACCAAAGTACTTCGGAAAGTAGGAATAATCCGTTATCCTGTTTTTCTGATCACAGATGTAGAAGATCAAGACAGTAGCGTTAAGTTAATAGAAAAAGAAAATTGCTACAACATTTTTGGAGTAGCTGAAGCTAGCTCTCTAGACAGAGATAATAGAGAAGCAACTCTAGAATTTCTTCACAATCGAGGTATTGTGGAAGCTTTTGTTTCTTGGAATGCAATCAAGAACCGTCTATATGTTTCCTGGCATTTCCTAAATGCTGGTATTACCCTCCGGATTTTGCCGACAGAGAGAGAAGTTCTGCCACCTAAGTCTATATTGTGGATGATTGGTGATGTCCCATGTCTGACAATCCCGGCACCGATTATCGCAGGTGGGGATTTTTGGCTAAAGCGGTGCTTCGATCTCTTCTGTGCAATTATTTTGCTATTTCTTCTGTCACCTATATACCTATTAATTGCCCTGCTGATTAAGCTAGATTCTCCTGGTCCAGTCTTTTTCAAGCAAAATCGTATTGGTCTGCATTGTAAGCAGTTCAAGATATGGAAATTCCGAACAATGGTTACAAATGCAGAAAAGTTACAAGCATCCTTAGAAGCAAAGAATGAGATCAAAGATGGTGTTCTCTTTAAACTCAAAGATGACCCTCGCGTCACAAGAGTTGGAAAATTCCTTCGCCTTTACAGTTTAGATGAATTACCACAATTGTTTAATGTTCTACTGGGAGAGATGAGTTTAGTTGGTCCTCGCCCTCTACCTGTCCGAGATGTAGAGAGGTTCAAAACCACCCACTTTATCCGTCAAGAAGTTTTACCAGGTATCACTGGATTATGGCAGGTTTCTGGTCGCTCTGATATTGATAACTTTGAGGATGGGGTGAAATTAGATATTGCATACATAGAAAATTGGTCGCTTTGGTTAGACCTGAAAATTATGCTTAAAACTGTTAAGGTTATTTTGCAAAAGACAGGTGCTTACTAGTTATAGATAGATAGTGCCCTAACTAAGCATGGGTCGTAGATAGCAATGTAATTGCAAATCTAATCCACGCTTTAGTAGGGCACTACCCCCGTTTTTTAGAAACGGGGTCTTTGATGCACTTTTTCTAACTAAGGTTTGCGTTCCAGCGCACCTATATCTATAATGGCAATGCCGTTCCCATCTCCATCTAGTGGACGGCTAGTACCAAACCGATCAATTTTTGGTGCAGCAACGCCATTGAAGGTACTCATTCCAACATCAATTGCTGGGCTATTGGAGTGGAGGTAGAAATTACTATTTGCAGCATCTACAAATTTTGGTTCTTTTCCAATGATATTGCTCAACCCCGAAGTTCTGTATTTAGAAGAATTGTAGACCAAATTGTTATCATACATCGTTAGAGTTGATCCAAATGTATTGTTGACTACTGCATCTTTCTTGGCGTACATAATGTTGTTGAATACTCTGACATTATCTCCCTTAATCACATCAATTTCGCCTAGGGTATTCTGAAGATCAGGACTCTGTGCGTTTTGATAGGTAGTGTTATTGACTATATCTGCATTGGCACTTAAGTAACAGACAATTCCAGAACCACCACTTTTGTAAATAACATTGTTGGTGATCAGAACTTTACCATTGTACGGTGGATTGGAAGTTGATTTGGTACTTTTTAAATCATCAAGGATGATGCCATGTCCTTCAGCGACTTTACCAAGGTCATGACGAGGAATGTAGTTGATGTTATTACCAATAATATTCTCCCGCACAATCATTTTGTAGTCGGTTGTATTGTTGTCTACACTCTTGCTGTGTAATAGACTAATGGCACTGACTCCTACAGGCGAATACCATGTATTCTCCAAAATAACGTTATTCTCAATGGTGATATAGTCAGATAGGTTTGCGGTAATCGCGGTACCACCAAACTTAGAGATGTTGTTATTGCGAATCACTATATGGTGGGAATATTGCGAGGGTGTCCCATTTGAAAAAGATGGTGCAATACCAATGGCCGCCCCATTCGTCAGCGGATCTTTAAGGTCATTTTTTTGTTGTTGTGCATAATTCAACGTAACTTTATCGTTGCTGCCTACTAGCTTCAGACCCTCAATATTAATGTAGGAAGAGCCACTGACGATGATCGCATAGCTACCGGTTGATTTGATCACAGGTTTGTGACCAGGATAGGCTTTGAAAGTGATCGGTGCATCTGCAGTGCCTTGTTCTTGATAAATTACAAGGAGCGATTTACCAGGATCTGTCACCTCCTGGGTATATGTACCGTTCATAATGTAGACTGTATCCCCAGGGTTTTTCACCATATTTGCAGCTTTTTGCAATGTCCGAAATGCAGTACCTGCTGTCAAGCCATTATTGTTATCGTTTCCAGTTGGAGAGACGTAGTATGTTGTACCAGAAGTAGCTAAAGCCAATTTATCAGAGCCAATTCTGGAAGCAGGTACGCTTTTAGCTGTATTCAAATTAGCTATGGTATCAGTATGTGTCAGTTTGCGGAAAGATAAGTCTGCGTTATCAAAGGATTCAGCTTTTAGTCCCATGTCAATTCCTAGGCTGACAACTAGAGTTGTAGCCAAAACTCGAGAAAGAAACATAATTCAACTCCTAAAATATGTAAAAAGTTTGGAAAAAAACGACATCTGAACTGACTTTTTACGGGATGTGCAAAAGGTCAGTTTTATAAATAGAAAAATCCATCATTTCATTTTTCCAAACCCTAATCTTTCTATTAGGTAGTTTCATGAATATAAAACTCTAAAGTAATAGGTTTGGTAAAAACGACGCTGTTTAATTCTTTGATGACTTGGAGTAAAAATTCAGGTGAGGGCATCATAATTTGGAGTCCCTATGCGAATTGACTTTGTGACAAAAGTCCTAATTGGAGACTATTTATACGTACCACGAACACTTTATTCAACTTTGGCAACCAAAGCAGATATGTGTCCTACTCTGTGTGAGGTAAATAAATACTTATGCAAGATTCTTAATTAGCATATCAAATAATTGAGTGATTATTTGATTGATTTAGATATCTAATGTATTTAAATATCTAATGAATTTAAAGAATTTTCGGCAGATATTAGATGAAATTGGGAATTTTGTGATCTCAGGTCGATGAAGTATAAATGGAATAAATATTACTCCACTGACATCATGGACTTGTTTAACAGAACTTAATGTTTTAACAAATTTTTGCTTTTGTAAATCAGAAGTTTCTCAATTTAAATTGTGAGGTTCTATTTAGTCAATGTTTCATTCAACCATGATGTAAATATATTTCATAAATCTACGTTATGCTTCGGTGAAAACACGGTTTAAAACTTGGCTAAATTATTTGCATATGTGTGATGTTATACGAAATAATGTCCATCTCTGGTAGCAATGATTAATGATGAAAGAGATTAGAAGATTTGAAAAATTTGTAACAAGTCTGTACAGGGGTTTGAGACTAATCCCTGTAAATATTATTAGAACAGCAGAATAAGGATTTGATATTGTCACTGATAGTTGAAAGAGAAAAAATACAGAAATATCAATTACCTGCTATCACCTGACATTGACGTAAAAGCAAGATGTTACACAAGTATTTGAGTTTAGGCAACCTGAAAATCCCTGTAGCCACTTGTAAAAAGTCGAACTTTAACAAAGGCGATCGCAAATTCATTACCACTAGAGGCATACCAAATTCTTTGCCAGAATACACTTCATACCCTGAGTACATTGTCCTTCCGAAGCATCGGGGAGACTACAGGGTAATCAAATTAAGCTCAACATCCAAAAATGGTATCATTACTTTACATACAAATCCTGTCTACGCAGGCTTTTAACAATTTACTACACTATTTGGTGTGTCTTAACTCCAAATCACGAAATTAGTATAAACTATGTGTCTGTGCCATGCTTGCTGGCATAGCAGACTGCAATAGCTTTGATTGGTGGATCACTAGCTTGCCATTAAGGACGTGCAAGTGAGGGCTGACACTAAGCACTCAGTTTTAACGTGAGTTAGATACTGTTGAAAATGGCACAAAAAAGGGCTGTTGTCTGTAATGAAAGCAAAAACAAACAAGGTGTCTCAGCAATGTCCACCATTGTATCTCGTCTGGATATCACTTAGATTTTTGTAATAGTAGATGGATTCTGTTCGATACGGCAGAATTTGTGGCAGCAATTGCCACAGTCACTCTCAATGACAGGAGAACGGCGCACTAAATCAAGAAAACAGCTATTTTTTTGAAATTAGCCATGACAAAAGACAAGCCTGCTACTGCTGGCCAATCTACAAAAATAATCGACTATTTCTGAATCAGGAAATGGCAAGCATTTGATTTCGCATTCAAGGGAAAGGAGATAGCGCTCAGTTTGGTTTGTAGGATATTAACTAAGTAGCCAATATGGTGGTGTTTCATAGCTCAGAGTATATCTCAGCAATTATGAGTTTTTTGTGAGGATATAAAGCAATTCGATTGCTGTTTTCGCTGCTGATATGTATTTGTCCCAAAAACTATAACTCCATATCTACGCTCAAGGCTGACCTATACTATCTCCTACTGTTTCTTAACTTCATCAAACTCACGTAGTTTGAGATAGTTACTAAAGAAAAAGTCTGCTCTCAGCAACCAGGGTATTACAGTTACAGCTACAACCTCAGCTAAAGTTCACTTTTGACTACGCTTTTAATTGCCAATAGTCCAGACTTGCTGAGGATTTCACTATCTTAAAGCCGTCATCTACTAAAACTATAACTTGATTAGGACTTACGCAAAAATCCTCTCAAACTCTTATTTCTCCCTACCCTGCGGGAATCCTCTTCTCCTGCGGAGACGAAGGCCGCGAACGAGCGAACGGGTGACGCAGGAGCGTCACCCGTTCGCTCTTGAGATCGCAGTCGCCTGGGTCGGGGAAACCCTACCAAGAGCGCTGTCTCACCGTGTCCTCGGTGTTCTCTGCCGTAGCCTGCGGCAAGCCACTTCGTGTCTACGATTTTTCGTTACCTGTGCCTAAGTCCTGTTGATGCAAAGGGCTAATTGCTCAAAAATTTAGTTAAAACTGATCAGCATCTATTTTTAGAACTGCCAGTTTAAATTTATAGCCGTAGTCACATAGGTTAGGACAATGTTCATTGCTCAAAGCTTTGAAACAACTGGCTTCCTACTCAGCGTTCAGCACGAGCGCACTTTGCTAGAAGTACTTTCTTCAAAGGTGTGATATGGCCTCAAAAGATAAAACCTCACAGCTTGGTGTATACGGCAGGTAATCCCAATCTTATTTACATTCACGCTTATTACTTATTAAAGCGGTATCCTTCGGGAAGCTGATACTCTACCGTTCGTAGAAACCTAGACAAAGCTACCCAAGAGTAGACAATGTTAGACAACCACGTTTGTAATCTTAGTCCAAAGTCCTAAAACTACAGGCACAAACGGCAGTGCCTCTATCCCATCCATAAAGTTAGGGATTACTTTACGAGCAATATTTAAGCTTCCATTGGTATCAGCATTAATAATGCTACCAGTGGAAGTTTTGTATAGACCGCGCTTAATACGTTTACCACTAAACACAGGCGAACGCTCACTGTTGCTATTGTAAGCTGGTAATTGATCAGCATCTAAAGCACTTGCCTTACTGGTGTAACTTTCCTCTGTTAAAACAATTTCAATACCTGCTAATTGTGCTTTGTATGTCAACAGATGAATTAACTTAGCGTGAGGTATTTTAGTAAAGTCTTGATTATTCCTTGTGCCAATATTGATATCTTGCTTCCATGCAAGTGGCATTAGAGACTTCAACAGCTGAATTTTGCGTTAATAACCAAGTATGCTCAAGCCCCTCTTTGCATCAAGGAGGGGTTGAAGAGAGGTTCATAGAACTTACGCATTAACAGAAAATTGATACTATGCAGTTAAATCCAACTTCTGTGGTAGGTGTTCTAAGATAAAGTCACGAGTCACTTAAACAGATAAATTTCTTTGGATTTCATACCATTTTCAATTAACTCTTCAACAGGCATTCATTCTAATTGTTAGGACTTACGCACATGGTCATATTTTTTTGCAAAAATCATCCAAAGTGAAACACCCAAAGTCCAAAAATTTTGACTATTGTCACGAAGATATGTGTGAATTAGGAAAATCTTGTGCTGATCAATTTACTTATCTGAGCTTGGGTGGACATTGGGGATAGAGAATTGGTCAGTAGATAATAGACAGACTTGAGTTTCCCTATTTTCCCCACTCTCCTTATTCCCAGTCTCTACACCCCTGCCTTTTCTAATATCAGCTTAGAGCGCTTCACCTGCTCAGGAATTGCTACAGGATAATCTCCAGTGAAGCAAGCAGAACAAAAACTATTGGGGTCTTCTCCCGTTGCTTTTAGCATTCCCTCCCAACTTAAATAGGCTAAAGTATCAACTTCTAGTTGCTGGGCAATTTCTGCTACTGACTTAGTAGCAGCAATTAGCTGATCCTGAGTATCAGTATCAATGCCGTAGAAGCAGGGGTGAGTCACGGGTGGAGAAGAAATTCGCATATGCACTTCCACTGCACCCGCCTCACGCAAAGTTTTAACCAGCTTACGACTAGTAGTACCCCGCACAATCGAGTCATCGACAATAATCACTCGTTTACCTACTAGCACATCTTTGAGGGGGTTGAGTTTCATGCGGATACCCGACTCACGCATGGTTTGTGTTGGCTGAATAAAGGTTCGTCCAACGTAGCGATTTTTAATCAATCCTTCAGCGTAGGCGACACCTGAAGCTTGAGAAA
Source organism: Nostoc sp. NIES-4103 (assembly GCF_002368335.1). GTDB lineage: Bacteria > Cyanobacteriota > Cyanobacteriia > Cyanobacteriales > Nostocaceae > Amazonocrinis. The sequence continues at coordinate 7,626,907 of NZ_AP018288.1, forward strand.
ATCCAATGGCAGCAGGCACACCAGAATCAGGAACACCAAAGACAATATCAGCATCCACAGGAGATTCTTCAGCTAATTGTCGCCCTAGGCGCATCCGATAGCTGTACAAACTCTCGTTGTGCATGAGGCTATCAGGGCGAGCAAAGTAAATCATTTCAAAGATACACAGCTTGCGCTGGGGCTGTTGACTCCAGTGGTAGGAAGCTAGACCTTCTTCAGTGATCCAAACTAACTCGCCTGGTTCCACATCGCGCAGGTATTCAGCACCAATAATATCTAAACCACAAGTTTCAGAAGCCAAAACATAACGGATAGGATTCCCAGCCAAAGTACCGATTACTAGAGGACGAATGCCATTAGGATCACGGACACCCATCACACCAATGGGAGTGCCAACGACTAAACTAAAAGCTCCTTGGCAGCGTTTAAAGGCCTGAATCGCACCCTCTAGCCAATCTGCACCAGCATCGATCGCTTGGGCGATCGCAAAAGCGATCATTTCTGAATCTGTAGTGGTCACTAAGTTGCATTTGCTCTGGAGTAACTCTTCTCGCAATTGCACAGTATTGACTAAATTACCATTGTGTGCTAGAGCAATTGAACCAAGACGAGTATCCAGTACGGCGGGCTGGGCATTAACTTTGCGGCTAGAACCGGTAGTAGAATAACGAGTGTGACCAACCCCTATGCTTCCGGGCAGATGCTCTAACACCGATTCGTTGAAGACTTGAGACACCAAGCCCATATCTTTGTGTAGATGTACATGCGTACCTTCAAAGGTAGCAATACCAGCTGATTCTTGACCCCGGTGCTGAAGGGCATATAGTCCAAAGTAGGTTAGTTTAGCAACGTCTTCTCCTGGTGCGTAGATGCCAAAAACACCGCAAGCTTCTTCTGGCTTATCAGGACAATTTTCAGAACTATTCATTGAGTCGTTGGTCTGTCGGGGGTATTCATCCGAAGTCACGGGATGGATGGGAATCATGCTGGCTTTGCTCCTGGTGTTGGTGTCAAGTCACAGGGATTATGTCGCTCGATAGTTGCCGAGTTCTTAATAAATCTTTAACCATCTATTAAAACAGTACCTTAAGAAGGATGAAGGATAAAGTCTAATAGTCTAAAGTTGAAAAATTTTATCCTTCTAAGGTGGTATGGGTAGCTAAACGTCTTTTGATAGCACTGGCATAGCTAGCTCTCATATCTTCAATACTAACTTTGATAAGACTATGGTTATCAGTGGTTAAAACCCCCAAACTTGTATGGGAATTTCCAACTTTACCTAGTTTTTGCCATTGTTGAGGCAAATGTTCCTGTAAGTAGGATTCCCAAATTTCTTGTTGTTCTGAAGCAACAGAAACTAAAATTCTTGCACCACCTTCACCAAACAACACTTCATCCCAGCGTTGTACTTGAGTTGCCGTGATTTCCACACTAATTTCTGCACCAAGGTTGCCAGCAATGCAAGATTCTGCAAGAGCAACAGTAAGTCCTCCTTCAGCACAATCATGGGCTGAACGTAGCCAACCTGCACGAATTCCTTCTCGGCAAACTTTTTGTACGCGACGTTCCAAGTCAAAATCTATCCGTGGGGGTTTGCCAGCAATAGTGTCGTGGATGGTGGCTAAATACTCGGATGCTCCCAACTCAATTTTGGATTGTGTGGGTAATCCCAATAAATAGATTAAATCACCTTCTGTTTGCCAACCTTGACCACAAATTTTGCTTAAATCGGGAATCAAGCCCACCATACCGACAACAGGGGTGGGATAAATTGGCTGTGGGTTACCTTGGGAATCGAGAGTTTCATTATATAGAGAGACATTACCACCAGTTACAGGTGTTGCTAATTCTTGACAACCTTCCGCCAAACCCCGACAAGCTTCTGCCAACTGCCAGTAACCAATCGGTTTTTCGGGACTGCCAAAATTTAGGTTATCTGTCACTGCCAGAGGTTCTGCACCTACACAGCTGAGATTGCGTGCTGCTTCTGCCACCACGGCTTTTGCTCCCTCATAGGGATCAAGATAAACATAACGAGAATTACAATCAACGGTGGCAGCAACACCTGATTTGAGATTTGGGATTTGGGATTTCAGATTGGGAATTTCTTCCAGCGGACGTAAGCGCACTACAGCGGCATCTGCACCACCTGGGAGGATGACAGTATTGTTCTGAACTTGGTGGTCATACTGACGATATACCCAGCTTTTAGAAGCGATCGTAGGTGTATCGAGTAAAGTTAACAAAATATCGTTCCAACTGTGCAAACATCCTTGAATTTCAATGCCAGTAGTTGTACAAGGTGGCAAAGCTTCAGGTGTCCATGCCCAAGCTTTCAAAGCATATTCTGGTGGTTCTGCCAACAACTCTCGATGATAAAGTGGAGTATTTTCCGCTAACGCCTCAGCGGGGATTTCAGCTGCGACTTCACCTTGGAACAGAATCCGCACGATGGGTTCAGCAATTACTGTGCCAGCGACCACTGCATGAAGTCCCCAACGATGGAAAATATCAATTAGTTCCTGTTCACGTCCTTTATGGGCAACAAATAGCATCCGTTCTTGAGATTCCGAAAGCAGGTATTCATAGGGAACCATCCCTGTTTCCCGTATCGGAATTTTGTCTAAATCTAGTTCAATGCCCACACCGCCCTTGGCTGCCATTTCTGACGTAGAACAGGTGATACCAGCTGCACCCATATCTTGTGCAGCGACGACTGCACCTGTTTTAAAAGCCTCTAGACAAGCTTCAATTAACGACTTTTCCAAAAAGGGATCGCCCACTTGCACGGCGGGACGGTCATCTATGGACTCATCACTTAATTCAGCACTGGCAAAACTTGCTCCTCCCATACCATCGCGTCCAGTGGTGGAACCAACATATAATACAGGATTACCTAAACCAGATGCCCCAGATTTGACAATTTCTGGCGTTTCCATTAATCCCAGTGCCATGACATTCACTAAAGGATTACCAGAATAAGCACAGTCAAAGTAAACTTCGCCGCCAACTGTGGGTACTCCCACACAATTACCGTAGTGACTGATACCAGCCACCACACCACTAAATAGTCGTTGGGTTTTGGCATCTTCTAGAGAACCAAAGCGCAACGAGTTTAATAAAGCTATGGGACGCGCACCCATTGTAAAAATATCTCTGAGAATGCCTCCCACTCCAGTGGCAGCTCCTTGAAAAGGTTCCACAGCTGAGGGATGGTTGTGGGATTCGATTTTAAACGCCAGTTGTAATCCTTCACCTAAATCTACAACTCCTGCATTTTCACCAGGCCCTACAAGAATGCGCGGCCCAGTTGTGGGAAATTGTTTGAGTAAAGGTCGTGAATTTTTGTAACAGCAATGCTCTGACCACATCACCCCAAACATTCCCAGTTCAGCTTTGTTGGGATGACGTCCTAACCGTCGCACAATTTCTGTATATTCTTCTGGCTTCAAGCCTTCGGCAGCAATTTCTTGGGGAGAAAACGGATCTTTTGAGGTGGCGGTCATGGAAGTAATGCACCAAGGGGACAGAGGATTATTCTATCTATTTACTTGCGCTGTAGGTGCAGTTCTAGGGAAAGCAGATAGCTCTTGTTTTAATATTTCCCTTTTAACAACTCTAATTACCAAGTTGTAAGCTTCTTTCTCTGATAAGTTCAAATTATATCCATTTATGGTTATAAAAGTATCCATAACAGTAAATGGGGTACTCTTGTTGGCATCTACAAAATCATTTGATGGATTTACAATGATGCGATCGCTCTATAATTGAAAATTTTAGTATAAATAGTATTTTTGTATTGCTAAATACATTTTAAGATTGATATTTATGTATTTATCTTCCTGTAGAAATAAATCACTGAAGCAAATACAGCTTATTGGTAAGAATCAAGTGATTAAAATCACATCGACCAATGATTAAGATCGTCTCTCTTCAATTAGCAAATTGCCATAATTATCTTAACTGAACTCTAGCCGAGTCATTAATAGGGAACACACTAATTGCCGACAGCCTTTCCTAAAGGAGTGTCGGCTTTTTGTTTGTGGATTTAAAGGGATTGGGGACTGATGACTGGGTACTGGGGAATTGGGAATTAGGAATCGGGAGGGAGTCGCGTACTTTTGGATACGAAAGTTGAGCGAACTCGTGTGACTCTGGAACCAATGAGCATGAGAGGTTAAATTTACCGCTATATTTGTAAATTTGGGAGAAATTTACTTAGCCTAGCTTTTTCCCAGTCCCCAATACCCAATCCCCAAAAATAAAATATTCCCACATTTGGTTAGTGGCTTGACGAATTGCCAGAGCTACTACCAAATGTGGGGAGGTTATGATCAAATTAGAAATCTTATAGATGTTGAGTGCGAATACTTTGCACTCACTCTGTCAGAGTGAAAGCAGATTCCTAGAATTAGCACACACTTTGTATTAAGACATCGCTTGAATGATGTAATCAAAGTAAGGTGCTGCTTCACTGGCATCTTCCGCACTTAATAAGTCAAGGGAGGCTTTTTTTAGAGAACTAATAGCTTCTACCATTCCAGGCACAGGAACTCCCAAAGAATTGTACATTTCCCGCACGCCAATTAAACCAATTTTTTCAATTGGCTCTTTGTCACCAGCAAGTACACCATAAGTAATTAGGCGCAAGTACCAGCCAAAGTCACGGATACACAGAGAACGCTGACGTTCTCCATAAGCATTGCCACCGGGTGCAATAAAGTCAGGACGCTTTTGCCAAAGCTGTTTAGTTGCTTCTTGAACAATCTTTTTTTCGTTTTCAGCTAAGGTAGCAGCAATCCGTGTGCGTTGTTCGCCGGTTTGCAAAAAGTCTTTGATATTCTTGAGTTCGCCACTGCTGGGATAGCGCAGTTCGTCGTCGGCTTTGAGAATAACTTGGCTAATTACAGTCATGATTATTGCAATCACATGAAATATTATTTGCTAGTGTAACGAGTCTGAGGTACACAAGTGAAGGGGGCAGGGGAGATGAAGGAGATAAGGAAGATGAGGGGGATGAGGGAGATATTCTTTACTCCTCTGTGTGCCTCATAACAAATGACCAATGACTAATGACTATTGACCAATGACTAAAACCGCTTGGCGACAGGGTGAATTAATTGAAGTGACGATCGCTGATTTAAATGATACAGGCGATGGGGTGGGACGTTTTGATGAACGTGTTGTATTTGTCCCGGATACTGTCCCAGGCGATCGCGCTATAGTTCGTTTAGTACATGTCAAACCTAAATATGGTCACGGCAAGCTGCACCAGCTATTGCAAGCGTCGCCTCACCGTATCCGACCTAGTTGCATCGTGGCTGATAAGTGTGGTGGTTGCCAATGGCAACATATTAATTATGAATATCAGTTAGCAGCTAAACAAAATCAAGTTATTCAGGCTTTGCAACGCATTGGCGGTTTCGTCGAACCACCTGTAGATCCGGTGCTGACTGCTGCTGAACCATTGGGCTATCGTAATAAAGCCACTTATCCTCTGGGCATTTCCGCCACAGGTCAAGTACAAGCTGGTTACTATCAAAAAGGTAGTCACCAATTAGTTAACTTGAATCAATGCCCAGTACAAGACCAACGATTAAATCCTCTACTTGCTGAAGTTAAGCAAGACATCCAAAAACAAGGTTGGAAAATTTACGACGAACAGCGTCACACTGGACAACTCCGCCATCTAAGTTTACGCATTGGACGACGTACTGGCGAGATGTTGTTGACTTTAGTCGTCAAAGACTGGAATTTACCAGAAATTGAAAATCAAGCACAAGAATGGTTAAAACGCTATCCCAAATTAGTGGGAGTTTCCTTAAATCGTAATAGCGATCGCACAAATACTATATTCGGGACTGAAACTCGTTGTCTTGCTGGAGTTCCCTATCTGATCGAAAAGTTTGCTCTGTTAGATTTTCAAGTCCGCCCTGATACATTTTTCCAAGTTTATACAGAAACAGCAGAAGCTTTATTGCAAGTAATCCAATCAGAATTAAATCTTCAAGGAAATGAGTTGCTAGTTGATGCTTATTGTGGTATCGGCACTTTAACTTTACCCCTAGCCAAACAAGTACGCCAAGCTACAGGATTGGAATTACAACCACAAGCAGTACAACAAGCTATTTTGAATGCCCAAGCTAATGAAATTCAGAATGTGACATTTCTTGTCGGGGCAGTAGAGAAATTGCTGCCACAGATGGGCATAATACCAGATGTGGTCTTACTTGATCCGCCACGAAAAGGATGTGATCGCGCTGTGATCGATTCTTTAATAGAGTCGAAACCTCCCCGCATCGTTTACGTCAGCTGTAAAGTAGCTACTCTCGCTCGTGACCTGAAATTGCTGTGCCAAGATGGGCTGTATACAATCACCAGGATACAACCTGCTGACTTTTTCCCCCAAACAGCTCATGTCGAAGTTGCTGCATTTCTTGTGCTATCACCTTTACACAAGGGTTTTGAGTCTGATAGAAAAACTTAAATTTCAAATTTGTAGTCTAATGCATACTAAAAATGCTAAAATCGAATTAACATAGAAATAGAAATGATTTTGTTAAAAAAATTAAAGTTGCATACACTCTAAAAAAGCGTGAATTAGGATTGTCTAAAGTACGAACGGACAATACAAAGAGAATTTCAATACTCTTTTGCATCTCCAGCATCTTTACCAGTTGCCAACTGCACTAGCAGATTATTTACAGCCGTTTTATGTATCAGCAACCTAACCTCATAAATAGAGTCAATGCTCCCTAGCATTTTCAAAATTTTAGTATTAAAGACGCAAGTTTGAAGGCAGCATGACCACCTCAAGTTTTATCAGGGTGCCTGTAAAAGCAAACTGATGTCTAGCTAACTGAAAGCTACGGGGTTTCTCTTGTGATTACCATTTCCCTCCGTCCAGTTGGACGTTATTGGGGCACTATTAGTTTCGCCTCAACTCTTTATCTCTGTCCGATTTTAGATTTATTGTTGGCAGAGATCCCAGCAAAATTGCAAGCAGAGCTGCGGCTAGGACTTCAAGAAGCCTTAGTAAATGCAGCGAAACATGGTAACAACCTTGATCCTAGTAAAACAGTTGTAGTTCGTTTTTCTCTTATAGATAATCAGTATTGGTGGGTAATATCAGACCAAGGTCAAGGCTTTACTCCTATATCTGCTGGTGATCACGACGAGCCAACAGATTATTTACCACCCGATGAAGCAGAAAGCGGTCGTGGTTTATGTCTTCTGCGCCAAATTTTCGATCAAGTAGAGTGGAACCGTAAAGGCACAGAACTGAGACTTTGTAAACAGATGGAAAACCGTCCTCGTTTATCTCTGCGACGGTAAGAGGGTACTGGGTACTAGGTACTGGGGATTAGGTAATCGAAAAACTCTTTCCCAGTCCCTAGTCACCAGTCCCTAATCACTTGTTTCCATGGGTCGGACAGGGAGGTGCAGAAATTGAACGATCTAACCAACCAGTTGCTTGTTCTAATCGAGGGAGTGCTTCTTGTGGCTGGTTTTTGAGGAGATACACAAGAGCCGCAGCAACTTGTTCACTCGCACGGGAATTGCGGTTAGACTTGAGGCGATGCCAATCGTTAGGTGAAATAGTTAGCCTTTCCATCAGGACTTGGGCTAATTCAACAGTACTAAATTCATTCAGTTGACTGGTTTTAGGCAGCTGGGTAGTTTCAGACATAACTATTGGCAAAGTTAGTTGCATTTACCTCTACTGTACTACTTGTAAATGAAACCGCCTAAACAATCTCATCAGCATTCCTCTGGGGATCAAGAACCAGATTTCGAACAAGAACTAGAGGAGGTAGAGCGATCGCTTCTATCCTTAAAACAAAGGTATGCTCAAATACAACGCGATCGCCAACAAAAGGCACAATGGCAACAACGTCGCCAGGAATTGCAACAAAATAAATACCAGTCACCAGAAGATAAAGACGAGTTGCGGCAAATTAAACAGCAGTTGCAAGTGCTAGAAATCAGCTTAGAAAGTCAGTTATTTTCTTGGACTAGTCTCAAAAAACCTTTTTGGCAAGTAGTCCGCTTTGGTGGAATGGGCGTTATTATAGGCTGGATGTTAAAATCTTGTGCTGGATAACCTCAATTTGGGATTTGAGATTAAGTTAACTGTTAACATTCTTTAAGACCTGTATTACTTACTTGACGAAATACAATTGACATAATATGGTAAATCGACGGATTGCAGAAATATTGCGAAGTGGTCAACCTGATGAGTCTGTTGGCATTCAAGGCTGGGTGCGGACGAAACGTGAATCAAAAGGCTTTGCTTTTATAGAAGTCAATGACGGCTCATCACTAGCTAATTTGCAAGTCGTCATCAATCAAGATTTGCCAGACTACGAAGCTTTATTAAAAAAACTCAATACAGGTGCGGCTGTGGAAGTGACAGGTTTGCTGGTAGCTTCCCTTGGTAAAGGTCAGCGCATCGAGTTGAAAGCTGAAGCGTTGAAAGTTTACGGGGAAGCTGATCCCGAAACTTATCCCCTGCAAAAGAAACGCCATTCATTTGAATTTTTGCGTACCATTGGACATTTGCGATCGCGTACTAATTCCTTTGGTGCAGTTTTCCGCGTCAGAAATGCTTGTTCTACGGCTATTCACCAATTCTTTCAAGAAAGAGGCTTTTTGTGGGTACACACACCCATCATTACCGCTAGCGACTGCGAAGGCGCGGGTGAACTATTTAGTGTCACCAGTTTGGATTTGAAAAATATTCCCCGCACAGAAAATCAAGCAGTCGATTACACCCAAGACTTTTTTGGTAAACCCACATATCTCACAGTTAGCGGCCAGTTAGAAGCAGAAGTCATGGCCATGGCATTTTCTAACGTTTACACCTTTGGCCCTACCTTCCGTGCAGAAAATTCTAACACCTCCCGCCACCTAGCAGAATTTTGGATGGTGGAGCCAGAAATGGCTTTTTGCGACTTAGAAGGTGATATGGATTTAGCTGAGGCATTTCTCAAACATATTTTTAAATATGTGTTGGAAACTTGTCCAGAAGATATGGAATTTTTCAATCAGCGTATTGATGATACTGTATTAGCAACAGCTGACAATATAATTAACAATCAATTTGAAAGGCTAACTTACACAGAAGCGATTAAACTCTTAGAAAAAGCTGATGTCAAATTTGAATATCCTGTAAGTTGGGGTTTAGATTTACAATCAGAACATGAACGTTACCTGGCTGAACAACTATTTAAAAAGCCAGTAATTGTTACAGATTATCCAGCGCAAATCAAAGCTTTTTATATGCGGTTGAATGATGATGAAAAAACCGTCCGGGCGATGGATATTCTTGCACCGAAAATTGGTGAAATTATTGGCGGTTCCCAACGGGAAGAACGTTTAGAAGTTCTAGAAAGGCGGGTAATAGCCCAAGGGATGAAGCCAGAAGATTTATGGTGGTATCTAGACTTGCGCCGCTATGGTAGCGTTCCTCACGCTGGTTTTGGGTTGGGTTTTGAAAGACTTGTACAATTTATGACGGGTATGGGAAATATCCGTGATGTAATTCCCTTCCCACGTACACCGCAAAATGCTGAATTTTAATGTGAGTTCGACAGATTGAGAAAACCTCTCTTTGACAATGAGAGAGGTTTCAAAAACAGGATTTACGCAAAGGTCACGGAAAAACAAACCACAGAGGCACAGAGGACACAGAGAAATGAGAGTTTGAGAGTTTTTTGCGTAAGTCCTAAAAAAGAAATTTTTAAGCCTGTTCCCTATTCCCTGCTATAAATTATTGAGGGTAATGCTTGGCTAGAAATTCCTCTGCTTCAGTTTTATTTTTAATCACTCCATCTAAGGTAGCAGCAAGTAAATCATCTAAAATTTGCCGATACTGTGGCCCTGGTTTATAGCCTAATTTTTTCAGATCATTACCATTTAAAATCGGCTGAACGTTAGCCCAAATTGTTAAATATTGCCAAATTTGCCGCCGCAGCGATCGCGGACTTACCAAAGCAATTATAATCAGCATGGGCAAATCGTACTGTCGTAGCAACTGTACCACTTGACTAGGACGTTGATAACTGGGTAAAGATGTCATTACCTGACTCAAGCTTGGGGCTAAGTTCTTTAACCTGGCGATGCTATCTTCTTGCATTTGCAAATTTTGTGCCACTTTCGCCCGATATTCAGGCGCTAAGTGGGCAATTAACACTTCTAAACGTATTTGCCAGTGGATGAAGGTTTGTTGTGCATCAAATCGCTGCAAACAACGTTCTAGCAAACGTAGTTGCCGCAAAAGTTCCTCATCCAGCTTCAGGGTAGGATGGATACACTGTAACGCCCCTAAGTTATCGAGTAACTGCAAAGCCGATTTCCAGTAGGGTGCTTCCAAGATGTTTTTCAATTCTGCCTTCAGCCGAGTTTGTAAGGCTGGAGTTCTGCTATTTTCTTGGGTAGTGCGATCGTAAACACCACTGTTAATGGCATAGCGAATATAGTCCTCTGTTTGCGCTTCCATCTTGAAACCAAAGCGCACTGCAAACCGCACGCCGCGATAAATGCGGGTAGGGTCTTCAATGAAACTGTTGGCGTGTAAAACCCGAATTTGCTTAGCTTGTAAATCTAGTAAACCGCTAAAGAAATCCAATAATTCCCCAGCACGGGGAGAAGTTAACCGCAGTGCCATGGCGTTAATCGTAAAGTCGCGGCGATACAAATCTTGACGAATAGAACTCGCTTCCACTTCCGGATTTGCCGCTGGATAAGGATAAAATTCTGTTCTAGCGGTGGCAATATCCACCCATAAAGAATCTAATTCTGGGTCTTTGTGCCACAATAAAGCAGCAGTTTGAAAAGCCCCGTGGATTTCTAAGCGAGCAGTTGAGTAAAGTTGTTGTAGTTCCTTGGCTAATTCCACACCAGCACCCACATCCGCTGATTTGTGAAAGCCATCAACCACCAAATCAATATCTTTAATCATCAAGTTACCTGCTGCTTTATCAGCTAACAGCAAGTCTCGCACCGCACCCCCCACCAGATAAAGATGCCAACCTCGTTTTTCTGCGGCTTGGGACGCTTTGGTAAGTAATTGCCACAATTGAGGAGCCAGGCGATCGCGCAATACTTCCAAGTTGGTAAACTTAGGTACATTTCCTCTCTCCCTGCTTTCCCTTTCCCCTTCCCCTTCCCCTTCTCGATGTAATTCTCGCAACACATCAGTCCGCGTCACAATACCTAATAGTTGACCATTTTCCAATACAGGTAAGCGTCCGATATCATATGTCACCATCAGCGCTTGAATTTGTGGCAGTATGGTATCTGGCGTAATCGTTTTCAAATTTGTTGTCATGTAACCCTTGACTGGCGCATGACTAAACCCGTGGTGAAAGGCGATATCAAGATCCCGTCGGGAAATAATACCAACTAGTTGCCCTTGAGTATCCACTACAGATAAACCAGAATGTCCGTAACGTAATAAAATGCGTTGTGCTTCTTCAATTGTCGTGTCTGGGCGGATAGTGCGAACTGGGGAGGACATTAAGTCCCTAGCAGTGGGTGGGTGGGGAATGGAAGCTTTGATAGAGTCTAGAAGTTGCTGGAGTGTTGCTTGTGTATCTACTCCTCGCAAATTGAGCGATGCTGCTTGGGAATGACCGCCACCGCCCAGAGTTTGAAATAATTGATTGAGATGAATACCAGGAATTTGCGATCGCCCAATTATAGTTAAACGTGAGTCATCCTCTGCCAATGGATATTCATTTGCCAACAGCAAGGCATCAAATTCTGCGATTTCACTCAGTTGCGAGGCAATACTCGATAAACCTGGAACAAACTTATCTGTTTTCAGAGTTACCCAAGCAATGGTGTATCCCCGTAAGCAAAGATATTGTAAATTTTCCAGTGCCTCAGTTAATAGCCGCTGCAACTGAGGAGATAAACCAGGGTCACGATAAGTAGAAATCACAGGCAAACTCGCTCCCTGCTGCATTAACCAAGCCAAAGCCAGGGCATCCCGCGATGTGGCACTCTCATATGTTAATGAGCCGGTATCAACATGGATACCCAAAGCCATAACAGTTGCCACAGCAGGAGTCAGAGAAATGTGCTGCTGTTGCAATTGTTCCACCATTAAAGTCGTTGTCGCTCCCACTGGTTCAATGTAAGACTCGTTAGCCGGGATATCCGATGCTTGTCCTAAGTGATGGTCATAAACTATAATCTCTTTTAAATTGGGTAAATCTAACCATTCAGCAGCCTTACCCAAGCGATCGCGCTGTTGCGTATCCACCACCCTCAAAGAACGAATTTTTTCCGGATTGACCGAACGCCTTTCAATTAGAGCATACTCATCCCGATGCAAGGCCAAAAAATCTCGCACGGGTGGGTGCGCTCCACCAGTCAGCACAATCTTACTTCCTGGTAATAGGCAAGTTAGCCCTACTGCTGCACCTAGTGCATCAAAATCAGCTGTTGTGTGGCAAAGAATTAAATCCATAGTCAAGAGTCATTAGTCAAGAGTCATTAGTCAAGAGTCATTAGTCAAGAGTCAATATTTACACTTTGGACTCTGGACTTGGGACTGTAGACTATTGACCAATGATTAAAATGTAGCAATTTCTGCTAGCTTAAAAATAAGCAAAAACTGTTTAGTCTTGCCCTTTAGGAAATTCTATTTTTAGCCAAAACAATCTGACAGTACTAAGGATGAACAATCTTTGTACTTGTTAAATTCTGCGGTGGGGCATCCCGTAGAATTAAAATAAAGCTCAGTTAATGTCCGACGGGATACCGGGAGTCGCTGAGAAGCCTACACTGTATGCGACAGCATCAGGGTAGGAGTATGTCACTATTTCGCTGTCTTGGGAGAAGCAAAAATGACCATAATATTCCAATTCGCTTTGGTAGCTCTAGTTTTGTTGTCTTTTGTTCTAGTTGTTGGTGTACCTGTTGCTTATGCAACTCCCCAAAATTGGGTTGAATCTAAAAGGCTGCTGTGGCTTGGTTCTGGAGTCTGGATTGCTTTAGTGCTATTAGTTGGTCTGTTAAACTTTTTTGTGGTCTAAGCAATGGCTTCGCCCTAGTGCAAGCAAGTAGCACAGGGACTCAAAGAGCAGGAGAGCTAAGCCAAAGGTAAAAGCTAGCCCTTTTTACCTAATTGTGCTTTCCTGCTCTTCTGTATTTAGAGAAGAAATGTATATTGGCAAGAGTATATTTGATTTAGAGGCAATCATGGCAGTTTTCGAGGGAACTTTTACTCAAACGGAACCTTTGCGTTTTGCAGTGGTTATTGGTCGATTTAATGACCTTGTAACCACAAAGTTGCTAGAGGGATGTCAAGATTGCTTGAAACGCCACGGTGTAGACCCTAACCCCCACGGAAATCAAGTAGACTACATTTGGGTTCCAGGAAGTTTTGAAGTCCCGCTTGTGGCTCGTCAGCTAGCACTCTCACATCGTTATGATGCTGTAATTTGTCTAGGTGCTGTAATTCGAGGGCAAACCCCCCATTTCGATTATGTATCCTCTGAAGTTGCCAAAGGTATTGCCGCCGCTAGCTTTCAAACCGGAGTCCCAGTAATTTTTGGCATTTTGACAGTAGATACTATGCAGCAAGCCTTAGAAAGAGCAGGCATTAAAGCCAATCATGGCTGGGATTACGCCATGAATGCTTTAGAAATGGCCAGCCTTATGCGGCAATTGCGCTCTAACTTGGCAGAGCCATACTCGCTTAATCCCCAATCTTTGCCAGCTTCCTTTCAAAATGCCAGCGTCGGCAATTTAACTGCGGAGTCTGAAGAACTTAGCTAAGTTGTCAGTTGTTAGGAGTTAGTTGTTATTCTCCCTCATCCCCCCATCTCCCCCATCGCCCCATCGCCCCATCCCCCTCATCCCCCTGCTCAAAATTTAAAATTTAGGGGTTGACAAACAAAAATAAATATGAGATATTTATATTTAATGGCAAATGCGGGTATAGCTCAGTGGTAGAGCGTCACCTTGCCAAGGTGAATGTCGCGCGTTCGAATCGCGTTACCCGCTTGTTAAAAAGTATAAGTCTCAGTTGCAGCCAATAACAAACTAGTTTGGCTACAATACCTACAGGTGTAGCTGATTGTTAGGTGTAGGGTGTATTACACTAGGTTCAAGTTGGCTAAACAGAAGTATTATCAGGTGCAAAGTCTTTTAGTAATGAAGCCGACTGAGATTTGAGTAGGGAAAGAGTCATGCAAACCGATTGATTTTGAGACACTTTGCGCTCTCAAAAAATGCCTGTAATTCGTGAGTCAAAAGCAGTAACGAAGCTCAAGGATGACCACGAGAAAGGGATAGGGAAGCGATCGCCAGCAAACCTTGATCACAGGACAAGGATAACAGTCGCCCAAGGGAAATTCTAGGATACTGTTTCAAGTTCAAGACTTGGTTTGCTTCGCTTTACAGCTTGTTTTAGAGGTTATCGCCACGTAAGCTTAAAATTGTAGCAGACATACAAGCACAATAAATGCCCAACCAAAGCAACTACATTACCTTTGAAGCCACAAATGAAGACAAAGAAATTCTTAAATAAGATAACCCAGTACAAGCAAGGACAACAGATAGATATCTTGAAATCAGACATAGCGATCCTGAGAGGGCGGATATGACAGTTTGAATCAGGATTTGCCTGCCTCACTTGGCTATTGATACAAAACATTGATCAGACAGAAGCCTTTAAGGACTGAAACATAAAAAATATCCCACTGTAATTGTTCTAGCTGACTGTTTACATTGACAGTCAACAATCAACAACTCAAAGCAGGATAATTTCTTTGTTGGAGTTCCCCAAGGCATTTACCAAGGGAGTGTATTCTTCCAGCTTATTAAAAACACGCTCAAGTTATTAGAACGCTTGTGCAATCTCAAAAACCTGAAAAAATCGACTTTAACACGGAATATCCCTGTCCCTGCCGTCGCAAGGGACGTTTAATTCCCATTACCCTGACAGAAGCATTTGGTTGCGATCGCTGTCAGCAAATCTTTGTAGTAGAAGATAATGGTCATGTCTTAGAACAGCTTTCTACCACCTATCCCTACAAGCGTGCTTGGCGCTGGTCAGGGAATAGTTGGCATGTTGTCCATCCGCGGTTAGGAGAAAGCTATTTACCCATAGCATTGGGCATTATTTTCGTGCTAGTAATCATATGGTTACCATTAGCACTGCGCTTGGCAAATGGTTCAAGCATTATTGCTTGGGCAATGGTAGCGGTGCTGTTGGCGATTCTGCCAGCACTGATGGTCTGGCTTACCTACAGACGTTAATCCCATGACTGTTGAAGCTTTGGATGATTACCCCGAACCAATTACCAGCGCTAAACGCGCTTATCAAGCTTCCCTAAAGTTGGGGTTCACAAAGGGGGCAGACCGGAGTCGCGCTGTGTTGGCAATGGCAAAGGCCATAGAACACTCATTTGATGACATTCTAGAAGCTAACACTTTGGATCTAGAAGCCAGCAAAGAAATGGCAGTGCCAGAGTTAATCTTGGACTGGCTGAAGCTGACACCCAAACGGCTAGAGAATACAGTAGAAATTCTCCAACGCTTGGGGGAACTATCAGATCCACTGCGGCGCATCAGGAACGCTGACTATCAAATAGAGGACTCCCAGAGTTACACTCAGCTAATGCCCTTGGGAGTCATTGGATTTATTTATGAAGCGTTTCCTGATTTAGGAGCGATCGCCGCAGGTTTTTGTATCAAAACTGGTAATAGTATAATTCTCAAAGGTGGTGCTGAAGCCAGTCATTCTAACGAAGCGATCGCTCTTGTCCTGCAAAACGCCATTGCTGAGGTTGGTCTACCACCAGGTAGTTTAGAATTAATTCCCGCAGAACATGGTGCTTCAATTCGGGATTTAATCACCCAAGACGAGTACGTGAATTTAGTCATTCCCTACGCGCGTTCTAGCTTGGTGCAGCAAGTAATGCGACAAGCAACTTGCCCAGTCTTAAAGTCAGCGATGGGCAACTGCTATCTCTACTGGTCGCTCAATGCCAGCTTAGAGATGGTACGTTGGATGATTATTGATAGTCATCAAAGCCAACCAGACCCAGTTAACGCCATTGAAAAGGTACTAATTCATCGTCAAGCCTTACCATCATCTTTAACTGTTCTGTGGAACAGTTTAAAGGAGAAAGGCTTTGAAATTAGAGGTGATGCTGAACTAGTAGAGGCTTTTCCCCAGTTGCATCTAGCTAAAGAGGGCGAATGGGGAAGCGCCTATTTAACCAAGACAGTAGCATTTAAACTGGTAGATAGCTTAGAAGCTGCGATCGCTTGGATTAATCAATATAGCAGCGGTCATGCTGACTGTATCGTCACGGAATCATATCAGGAAAGTCGGCAGTTTGCTCTAGGAGTTAACAGCGCTTCCACCTATATCAACGCCTCCCCGCGTTTTTCTCGTAACCCTTCACGGGGAGATTCGGTGTTTTTAGGCATGTCTAACCAAAAAGGCCATCGTCGGGGATTTATTAGTTTGGAAACTTTGACGACCGTGAAGCATATTGTCCAAGGGAATGGAAGGTTTTAGTTGTAACCAATCAAATATTATACTTGTCTGTTGGCGTTGCTGATTGAAAGCATGAATTAGCCTCACGCAAAGGCGCAAAGACGCAAATAAGCGTTGTTTAGCCATATCGAAAATATCAATTCATACTTCAAATCAGTAACGCCTGTCTCTTGATTAGAACTTGAGAATTGAAACTTTTGATTTAAAGAAGCACAAGATTAAGAAAAAATTAATATTGTAATATTTCTACACGTTTTTACTACGGAAAGCTATTATGTATGTAGTATCGATTTTGCCTCACTACTTGCCCCAGTGGATGTAGCGATAGCGAAGTGAAGCAATTCTCAATCCCTATGATTGCAAGGTTTCACCTAGTTTAGCTCACAATTTTGGATGGCAAGCAACGAATTTAAGTTGATACTAGGACAGGAAAAAAGGGTTCCTTCAAGAAACCATTATCTCATTTTACAGGAGAAAACTAATGACAAATAAACTAACACTAAAAACAAAACATGTACATTCATACTATGCTTATAGTAATTTTCGTTATGCTAGCAATGCTCTGCCATGAAACAGGTAATCTTAGAATAGGAGGTGATATTTATATATGTATAATAGGGAGCCTACTTTCGCAAATATATGGTGATGTATGGGGTTTAATATTTGACCTATTTACGATAGTAATACACCATAGGAAGGATATCAAAATAAAATTACCGTATAATTAATTTGAGATTAAAAATTATAACAATAAAGATATAGCTAATTAAAATAGCCCTCTTTCGAGGGCTTTATTTATGGGTTTTCTTTGCCAATTTATCCTGCAAATGAATGATGTAGAACAAGTAAATTAGATACCTGCCCTACATATTAAAAACAAACTAGCCTTTCGCTAATTTATTGTTAGATGTGTAGTAAACCTTCCCGCCCTCATCCGGTACAAAATGGCAGCTAATAGCAGAACGCCACAATGACTTCCAAATAGGTTCATCAGATTTACGGAAATATTCACCCATCACAGGTTTAATTGCCTCAGTTGCCTTCAACAAATTGTAGTGAGGAATGTTGAGGAAGATATGGTGAGCAACATGAGTACCAATATCATGATGGATGTGATTGATCAAACCGTAATCGCGGTCAATGCTGGAAATCGCGCCTTTGAGAAAAGTCCAATCGTCTCCACGATACCAGGGAATATCAGGCTCGGTATGATGTAAAAATGTTACCAAGTCCAACCAAATCACAAACACAATATAGGGTGCGGCGTAGTATTTTAACAACCACATCCAACCCCATTGATAGGTAAGGAAACCCAACAAAGCTACCATCCCAATCCAAAGTGTAGTGCTGGTAATGATATCCCATTTTTCCGATGGTTTGAAAAGTTGGCTATTAGGTGAAAAGTGGGAACCTTGCTTATTAGGAGAACGCTTAAACAGATATATAGGATAAGCCAATAAGAAAAGATAAAATCTAACTGTCTTCTCTGGTAATCCCATCTGCTTATAGTGCGATTCCGACACAGGATACCAGCTTTCATCATTATCGATATTGCCAGTATTTTTGTGGTGGGTTCTGTGGCTAATGCGCCAACCGTGATAAGGAACAAGTATTGGTGTGTGAGAAAGATGCCCAATTAAATCATTGAGCCATTTATGCTTAGAAAAAGATTGATGTCCACAGTCATGTCCGACTACAAACAAAGCCCAAAACATTGTCCCTTGCATTAACCAGAAAATCGGCCAGAAAAACCAAGAATCCAGGTAATGAGCCACTGCGTAAAGCAGTCCAATAATCAGAATGTCACGAAAAAAGTAATATAAGGATTTTGTCACATTGGGCTGAAAACATTCAGCAGGTATTGCAGCTTTTAAATCCTGAAGAGTAAAGGGCAGTTTAGTCTGATCCTCAGATACTTCATCAGCATCAGGATGATTGAAAGTGGCGGTATTTGATTGCACTGGATTCTTTGATTGAATAGAAAACTGAACTTTGTTAAAGGCAAGATCATGCTTACCTCTGCGATGTCTATCAAATTAGCGATCGCGCTTCATACAAGAAAACAACCTCTGGCAATTTCCTCACAATAATAGTTAGTAAAGAATTGCCAGAATTGATTTCATTCACAACATGATAAAGCCTTATTGTTGCTTCATCAACAAGAAATTTACCTCAGCAATATTACTTAGAAGCTAGTGAACGATCTGCGTAATATTCGTTAAAAGATGTATAGCCAACATCAGTCTTGTACAGTTGACATTGGTCTACAATCTGCTTCATCAAAGACCAAGAAAACTGGCATTCATTATGCAGATAAGGCTGCCAATTTTCCTTGATACTACTGTAGGCTAACCGCAGATTATAGGAAGGAATAGCAGTAGAAATGTGATGTGGGACATGGACATTGATATCGTGGCACAGGAATTCTACCCAGCGGGGATAATCACAATGAATAGTCCCAAATAGCTGTGCTAAAGCTTCGTTCCACTTATTCGCTGCCACAAAAGGCACATCTGAGGCAGTGTGGTGAACAATGGTGAAGGTACTCATCCAAAAATGGTAAACCAGCCAGGGGATGAACCAAAACTTGACAAATCCCCAAATACCAGTTGTAGCGATGAGAACAGGAAAAGCGATCGCTGCGAATATTACTACCACAGCCACAGAAAGCTTAACACTTGATTGGTCTTTAGTTTTGAACTTCCGCCAATCGAAATGCACAACAGCCCAATGCCCAACTGAACCTACCCACCAGAGGCGTTTACGCATGAACAACTCAAAAGCAGACTGTCTGCCTTGACCCCAACTTTCAAAAACTTCTGGTCGAATGGGATGCCAAGCATTGTCCTCATCCAGCTTGTTGGTATGAGTATGGTGATGATTATGCTTAATGCGCCAGCTGTGAAACGGATAAATCAGCGGCATCATGAAGAAATGCCCCACCAAATCATTTACCCAGCGACGTTTGGCAAATGAACGGTGTCCACAATCATGACCAATTACAAAAAAGCCTGTTAAAGCAGTGCCCGTAAAAATCCAAGCTATGGGCAGCAAGAACCAAGGAGTGATTGTCAGGCTGTAATAGCCCAAGGCAACCATCAAAACACTGACTAGCGCTTGCGTCCAAGCTTTGCGACGGTTTTGTTGAAAACATTCCCGTGGCAAAGTTTTGATAATATCTTTTAGCCTCAGGTCGGAATTACCTAGGTCATCACCTAGTTTCTGGCTGTTAATTATTGATGTAGTCATGAAAACCTGAAAAACAACAAACTCCTCCACCAAGTCACCAAAGAGAGCGACTTACCGCAAAGTTTCTTAATATTTAATGAACATCAGCGTCTCGGATTATAGCAACCTAACGTACCCAAGCGCACCAGTAGTCAATAAGCAATGGTCAATAGTCAAGAGTCCAAGCTGATGACCATTGACTATTGACTATTGACTATTGACTTACTGCTTTGTGGGAGCAAGTTTCACATTAGTAGCTAGACCAAGTACTTGCAACAATTGAATTGTCATCCAAGTTAAATCAATTTCCCACCATTCCAGTCCATGACGAGCCGAGTATTGATAAGCATGGTGATTATTGTGCCAGCCTTCACCGAAAACTAGTAAGGCTACCCACCAGCAGTTAGTGGATCGATCACCAGAATCATGGCTTTGATAACCGAATTTATGAGTAGCGCTATTTACCAACCAAGTGCAGTGGTAAACCCAGACAATGCGAACAAAAATGCCCCATACCACGAACGACCAGCCACCCACAAGCAATAGTAATAAACCTAGAGCGACTTGGATGAAAATGAAATTTTTTTGTAAAAACTGATAAACTGGGTCTTCGGCAATGTCTTTGGTAAAGCGGGGAATGTTAGCGTGAGCCGGAGAATGATAAATCAGCCAACCAATATGGCTCCACCAGAAGCCTTTATTGGAATCATGGGGATCAGGGTCAGTATCAGAATGTAAATGATGAATGCGATGTGTCCCTACCCACTCAATTGGCCCTCCTTGACAGGCGAGTGTCCCGAAAAAGACCAGAAGATATTCTAGCCACTTCGGAGTCTGAAAACTGCGGTGAGTCACAAGGCGGTGAAATCCCAGGGTAATGCCTAAACCACCTGTCACCCAGTACAGTAAGAAAGCCACACCGACGGCACTCCAGCTAAAGTTACCAGGAACAAGAGCAAATAAAGCGCCGATGTGCAGTCCAACGAAAAATAGGGTGTTGACCCAATTGATTTGAGGTTTTGTTGAGGTAGCAATTGTCATGCAATAACCTGAATTGAAATTGTTCGGTCTAATTTGCGCGATTGAAAAATCCGCATATTTTAATGTTTTTTTTGATCGAGGAACTAATGAACAGCTTGGAACAGCTGCGGCAAGCAGAACAGGCACTGTTAGAAATTTTTTCTGGAATTGACGCTCAGGTCAAGCATAATTTAGAACGAGTGCTGAATGCCTTTCGTAATCACCGTGTTGGGGCGCACCACTTTGCTAGTGTCAGTGGTTACGGTCACGATGATTTAGGACGAGAAACTTTAGATCAAGTTTTTGCCCAAGTGATGGATGCCGAAGCAGCAGCAGTGCGGGTGCAGTTTGTTTCAGGGACTCACGCGATCGCCTGTGCTTTGTTTGGGGTGCTGCGTCCTGGAGATGAAATGTTAGCAGTAGTTGGTTCTCCCTACGATACGCTCGAAGAAGTCATTGGTTTACGGGGTCAAGGTCAAGGTTCCCTTATCGAGTTTGGCATAAATTACCGTCAATTGGAGCTAACCCCACAAGGAACCGTAGATTGGCAAGCCTTAAGTAATAGTGTGGCAGAAAACACGCGTTTAGTGTTAATTCAGCGTTCTTGTGGCTATTCTTGGCGTCCTAGTTTATCAATTGCCGACATCGAAAAAATCATCCATTTGGTGAAACAACAAAACCCCAACACCATTTGTTTTGTTGATAATTGTTACGGCGAATTCATCGAAACCAAAGAACCTACCACTGTTGGTGCTGATTTAATGGCTGGGTCACTGATTAAAAATCCTGGTGGCACCATTGTCAGTGCTGGCGGTTACATTGCAGGTCGTGCTGACTTAGTGGAAGCCGCTGCTTGTCGCCTCACGGCACCTGGTATCGGTAGTGCTGGTGGTGCTACTTTTGACCAAAATCGCCTACTATTCCAAGGTTTATTTTTGGCGCCACAAATGGTAGGAGAGGCGATGAAGGGGACATATCTGACTGGTTATGTATTTGACAAACTGGGTTATCCAGTCAATCCTGCACCTTTTGCTCCTCGTGGCGATGTGATTCAGGCAATTAAGCTTGGTTCTGCCCAAAAACTGGTTGCCTTTTGTAAGGCGATACAACAGCATTCTCCCATCGGTTCGTATCTCGACCCTGTTCCTGATGAAATGCCGGGGTACGAGAGCCAAGTAGTCATGGCTGGGGGGACATTTATTGAGGGCAGTACTTTGGAATTGTCGGCTGATGGGCCTTTACGTGAGCCTTATGTGGTTTATTGCCAAGGGGGGACTCACTGGACTCATGTAGCGATCGCTTTGCAGGCGGCGATAGAGGCGGTGGGAGAGGCTTGATGGTGATATAAAAAACATGGGTTAAGATTGTCTCACGCAAAGACGCAAAGGCGAGGCAGAGCCGCCCAACGCGCTGCCTCGCCTTTGCGTGAGACATTACTCCGGTAACTTATACTGCCCAACAATCCGCTTAGCATACTCCGGCACATGCGCCTCCAACTTCTCTGGATAATTCCGCTTCACATAAAGGTAATTCCGCGTAAAGTGAGAATCAATAGAAAACCGCGCATATTCCAAACCCTTAGGTCCAATTCTCTCAATCACTACCCCCATCAATTTTGCTGCCCACATGGGTAGAGTCACAGCTTGATCATAAGCAGGTATACTTTGTTGCACAGCTTCTTTGCGATTACCTTGGGACATGACTGGCTGAGTATCTAACTGGTCTTTCACCAAGTCGAGCATTTCTTTACCTATATCATTTCTAACTACAATCCATTGCCAGCCAAAGGGTGCGCCCATATAACCAACGACTAAATCGGCTAGGGAGTTGACGTAATCAAAGCAACTCATGCATGAAGGGGCAAAGACATCTTTGAGTTTGTTAGTTTTTAAGCCGAAGAAAGGCACTGTTTCTGTTGAGCCATCTTCATGTTTGAAGTGAACCCGAAAGTCTTGCATGAACTCATAATGTACTACTGTTTCAGGCGATCGGCTGGTGGTTTCTAAGAATTTTTGCAGTCCAGCGCGGGTGACGTTATCTACGCAGGGTGTACCTAAAACATATAACTTTTCTAAGCCAAGTTGTTTTTCTACGGCTCTTAGTGCTTGGATTTGGCAACCGACGCCAATGACTAATAGTCGTTTCATCCCCGATTGTTCTACCTGTTCCAAGATGGAAAGGTTGGGGGAAAGTGTTGGTTTATTGACACGTGCCGCCAGTATTTCTTCTGGAGTGCGGGCAATGATGGGCATGGGTTGAAAGCGGTCTTCTTTGGTATTTTGTACACAGACAACGCCTTCAACTAAGCCACGGTTGAGCATTTCAATGGCAAGGCTGCTCACAATACCTGTCCATTGTGCGCCTTCGATGGGCTGCTGTTTCCGCGCCGCCATCATGTCTTGATGAACACCAAAGTAGAGTTCATCGGGGTTGTCGAGGTGGCGCGATCGCTTGTGTGTTTGTTCTTCAAGTTCGCCTATCTGCTGATTGATAAAAGCACAGGCTTCCTTGACATAGTGAATATAATATGTGTCGCAAAGTCCACACTCGCTACAAAGTTCTTTAGCAGGGCGACGGCTAGTAGGTTTTAAGGCTCTGGCTTTTTTATGCTTGCTAGAATCAACTGAGGTCATATAAATGTTTGCTCTATCTAGGAATCGCTTTTATTACAATACCTTCAGTCGTTATGAACTTCACGATAGAGATTGAACATGAAGTTGATGGACGCTTTCTAGCTGAGGTGATTAATTTCCCTGGCGTGCTGGCTTATGGGCAGACTAAAGAAGAAGCTGTTGCTAGAGTTCAAGCTTTAGCTGTGCATGTGTTGGCGGAAAATAATCACAAATATACAGAAAGCGTAGAGAAAGAAAAGTAAAGATATTTAATTTTCATGAAGTGATGAGTTTAATCACCTAAAAATTTTCATAATCCTTAAGATAAATATTATTTTTAGCCCTTTGCGAATCTTAGTGAAGGGTTTTTACTGTTTAAAAGCCCCCAGCACCTGCTCTCTCTTTCTCTGTGTCCTCTGCGCCTCTGTGGTTCGTTCCTCTTCAATTTCTACAAATTACTAGGAACCCTAAACGCGATCGCAGTCATATTATTGTTAACTTGAGCAATCTTACTTGTTATGCGTCAGTAGGATAAAATATCATTCCTTGGAGTATTGACAAGTTAAAAAAGTTTTAATTTATTTCTGTTGCAGAAATTTACAAAAGGTTATAAATTATTAAGCAACAGGGGAATAATTTAATTTTTAGCCTCAATAACTAACTACTAGTAAAGAAATATACTAGAATTAGTTTCAGCTTCATAAAAGCTTTGAACAGTGCATAGATATGTTTTTATTTAACAAAGTTCCACATTTATATATGGAACAGTAATTAATTTAAAAATATATTTTGTCTAACTGTTTTAAAAATCCTTTGATGACTAGAGGTGAAAAGACAGTTAGCTGTAATTTACCACAAAAGTGATTAATGAAAAACTAATTAATTGTTAGTTAAGCCATTAATACTTATGCAATGTACAAAAAGACTCTTATGTAGTTGGAACAACTGTACCAATAATTTGTTACAACGTCCTTATAAGTTCTTTATTTTTACTACATATTCTAGATATGTGTATTATCAATAGCTTAAAGGACGGAAAAATTAGGTTTTACAGTTGAGGAAGCATTGATTATGATACAACTAAAACATAAAATTGGTTTGTATCCATATAACTATATTTTTGTCAATGCGTAAGTCATACTCATATTAAAACCAACAGTTAAAGCTGTTTTTCAGTAATTATTTTTCAACTCATATTTGCTATTTAAAAAATTGTCTTTGTTAAGATAAAAATAGCAAAAACGACAGAAACAGGGTGCATATACCATAAAATTACACCCAAAATGGAGCTAATGTGGCGATGCAAGTGAATGAATTACTAACAGATAAAACAACAGAAGAAGCAGCTTGGACAGCGCTAGAACGGTCGATTATTTATTATCAAGGGCGTCCTGTTGGTACCCTAGCCGCCTATGATGTAACTACAGAAGCACTCAACTACGATCAGTGCTTTATCCGTGATTTTGTCTCAGCGGCCTTGATATTTCTGATTAAAGGTAGAACAGATATTGTTCGTAATTTTCTAGAAGAAACATTAAAATTGCAACCAAAAGAAAGGCAATTAGATGCCTATAAGCCTGGTCGGGGATTAATACCAGCTAGTTTCAAAGTTATATCTAATAACGGAGAAGAATATTTAGAAGCGGATTTTGGTGAACACGCGATCGCTAGAGTCACACCAGTTGATTCATGTTTATGGTGGATTATTCTCTTACGTGCTTACGTGATTGCCACAAAAGATTTTTCCTTAGCATATCAACCTGAATTCCAAAACGGTATCAGGTTAATCATGGAAATTTGTCTGGCTAACCGCTTCGATATGTACCCAACGTTGCTAGTTCCAGATGGTGCTTGTATGATTGACCGACGTATGGGTATATACGGCCATCCGTTAGAACTACAAGTTTTATTTTATGCTGCTTTGCGAGCTGCGCGCGAAATGCTCATTTGTCAAGGCAATCAAGACATTGTAGCAGCAATTGATAACCGCTTGCCTCTTTTATGTGGTCACATTCGCCAACATTATTGGATAGATATTAATCGCTTAAATGCTATTTATCGCTTTAAAAGTGAAGAGTATGGCAAAACAGCAGTCAATTTATTCAATATATATGTAGACTCTCTTCCCTATTATGAATTAGACAAGTGGCTGCCAAGAAAAGGTGGTTATTTAGCAGGTAATGTCGGCCCATCTCAGCTAGATACTCGCTTCTTTACACTTGGTAACTTAATGGCTGTTATTTCTGACCTGGCTACAGAAGAACAGTCCCAAGCAATTATGACTCTCATCGAAGAAAGATGGGATGACTTAGTGGGAGATATGCCAATGAAAATTTGTTTTCCAGCCTTGGAAGACGAAGAATATAGAATTGTTACAGGATGTGACCCGAAAAATATACCTTGGTCGTATCATAATGCTGGAAGCTGGCCTGTGTTAATGTGGATGTTAGCAGCCGCATCCGTGAAAACCAAAAGAACAAATCTAGCAGCAGAGGCTATTGGAATTGCTCAAGCACGCCTCGGTGAAGATGAATGGCCAGAGTATTACGATGGTAAGAAAGGGCGATTAATTGGCAAACAAGCCAGAAAGTATCAAACTTGGTCAATTACTGGGTATTTATTAGCGAAAGAACTCATGGCTAACCCCAGTTATTTACGATTAGTTAGTTTTGATGAATTACCCCCAGAAGCAGTTTCTAGAGCCTGTGAGTTTGAAATTAGGAGTGTAGACCCATATATTGCTTGATAGCATAAATATACGAATATAATCTACAGTTTACCGACTTATTAGATGAGTCGGTAAACTTGTTTTTATAAATAATTTAGAGAATCAAACATTGATATTTTTATGTCGTTAGAGTGTGTTGTTGCGTAGCACAATGGATTATGACTAATTTTCGGTGCGTTAGGACGTTCCGTCCATAACGCACGCTACCATATTAAAGGTGATGTGCGTTATTTATGACACTTGCCTAAGTCCTGAATCATAATTACTCTGAAAATCCAGGCATGTTTTCATTATTTTGAATTTTTCTTTGGATTTCTGCAATTGATTGTGGTAGCCAGTCGCTTGGGTCTAAAATAGAAAATATTTTATATTGCGACCGATTCTCCCAAAGGTATTGTGTATCTTTTAACCAATCTTGCCATTTTGACTGTCCAATAATTCCCTCACTGGTTTGAATGTAGCGAACTAAATGCTGTTTCAGTAAAAGAAAAGAGCCAAGTCCCCATTCACTAAAACATTGAAGTAAATACTCAAAATCTGACAAAATAAGTAAATTCTCATTAAACCTGATTCGTTCGTTCTGGTGATGAACGAATCCATTACTATCAAAAATGGCTCTTCCTCTAACAAAATCTTCATTACTAGCTTCTGGTTTAGGACTAATAAATTCTTTGCCTTTCCTAACCAATTTTCCTTCTTTATAAACATCTCGGCGACGGTCTTGAATTGGCATACCCATGAAAATATGAGGGTTATCCTGAAAATGTATAATTATTTGTTCTATATAATTGTGATAAATTTGATTATCATCATCTAAAAATCCAACTAATTCTCCTGAAGCGCACTCTAAACCCAAATTTCTAGATTTACAAACTCCTTGATGAGGTGTTTCAATATAATTGATAGAAATAGGCGATTTTATTCCTTCTACTATCTTTTTAGTTTCTGGATCTGCCCCATCATTAACGATTACCCACTCAAAGTTTTTCTGGTTTTGTGTTAAAATACTCTCAAGACAAATGTCCTTAAATTTTGCAGATCGGTTAT
Source organism: Nostoc sp. NIES-4103 (assembly GCF_002368335.1). Taxonomy (GTDB): domain Bacteria; phylum Cyanobacteriota; class Cyanobacteriia; order Cyanobacteriales; family Nostocaceae; genus Amazonocrinis. The sequence goes on from NZ_AP018288.1 coordinate 7,654,067, forward strand.
GAGTAGCAGTGATAATTGATAATACATTATTCATTGCTTTAATTAGAAAAATGCTAAAGATTGCCAAATATACAAAAAATTAAAAAATTTAAACTTTAGATTACCTGACAAGAGAGACTCAAAATATAACAGTTTAAAAAATTCATGACCAACCCCCGTCAAATAGCTTTCATTGCCTTGCGAGAAGTTCACAAAGGAGCTTATGCTGATGTTGCCTTAGACAGAGTATTGCAAAAGGTTAAATTGGCTGATAGCGATCGCCGTCTAGTGACAGAATTAGTATATGGTAGCGTCAGAAGGCAGCGTACCCTTGATGCCCTGATTGACCAACTCGCCAAAAAGAAATCACACCAACAACCGAAAGACCTCCGCACCATCCTCAATCTAGGTTTATATCAACTTTGCTATCAAGAACGTATTCCTGTTTCAGCTGCTGTTAATACCACAGTAGAACTAGCTAAAGAAAATGGTTTTTCTGGACTAACTGGCTTTGTAAATGGTCTATTGCGACAGTACATCCGCCTTGTAGAACAAGACAAGGAAAAAATTATCACAATTCCCAATTCCCAATTCCCAATTCCCAATTCCCATCTCACTTTACAACTTCCAGAAAACCCAGTACAAAGATTGGGTATTTTACACAGCTTCCCTGACTGGATTATTCAAGTATGGCTAGAACAACTTGGTTTTGCTGAAACAGAAAAGCTGTGTGAATGGATGAACCAAACACCAACTATCGATTTGCGAATTAATCCACTTCGTACTAACTTAGAGGCAGTTGAGGCAGCATTGCAATCGGCTGATATTTTAGTTAGGCGGATTCCTGATTTGCCTCAAGCTTTACGATTAATTGGTAGCACTGGGCCAATTCAAAATCTACCTGGTTTTAGCGAGGGTTGGTGGTCTGTACAAGATAGTAGCGCTCAGTTAGTGGGTCATTTGCTTGACCCACAACCAGGTGAATTAATTATTGATGTTTGTGCAGCACCAGGCGGTAAAACAACTCATATAGCTGAATTAATCAAGGATGAGGGGAAAATTTGGGCTTGCGATCGCACTCCTTCTCGTCTTCGCAAACTTCAAGAAAATGCTAGGCGGCTAAATTTGCAATCTATTGAAATTTGCACTGGCGACAGCCGTAATTTACCCGAATTTTACAATACTGCTGACCGCGTATTACTAGATGCACCCTGTTCAGGTTTGGGAACCCTACACCGTCACGCCGATGCACGTTGGCGACAAACACCAGAAGCGGTTCAGGAACTCTCGGTTTTGCAAAAGCAACTCATTACACATACATCTGGTTTTGTCAAGGCAAATGGTATCCTCGTATATGCCACATGTACGTTACATCCAGCAGAAAATGAAGGTGTAATAACCGCATTTTTAGCTGAAAATCCTGATTGGCAAATAGAGCCTCTTCAGGCTGATTCTCCTTACTGTGCTTATTCTATGCCCCAAGGCTGGCTGAAAGTTTGGCCCCATCACCACAACATGGATGGCTTTTTCATGGTGCGCTTAAGAAAAACCAACGTTTCCGGGTGAATACTGTTTGGGATTGTACGATTTGGTGAAAGCCCCGAATCTACCAGAGGAGGCAGCAATGGTTACCGATTCCAATGTCAAAAACTTAGTTAAAATCTTAATTGGAGCCGCCTGGATTGATGGGAGAATCCAGCCAGAGGAACGGCAATATCTGCGCGAAATCGCTCAAGCTAAAGGTTTGGCAAGCGATCCAGAAATTAAGCCTTGGCTGTACGAATTAGTCCCTGTACAACCAAAAGAGTGTTATGCATGGGTAAAAGAATATTTAGGCGATCGCCCTAGCGTTGAAGATTACGAAAATCTCATTGAAGCCATCAGTGGCTTGATTTACAGTGATGGTGATGTGGCAATCGAAGAGGCAAGACTCCTGACGAGACTACAGGAGTTAAGCAAGTTGAATGATTCTAACCAACCAGCTTATACTGCCTTGCTCAAACAAATTCAAAAGCTGTATCGTCGTTGGGTTGAAGTGCAAAATTAATCATACTCCACAGTCAAGAGTAGGCAGTGCGTTTGGTCGCCAGACAGCCGCGCAACTGCCGTTCAAAAGTCCAAAGTCTAAAGCTTTGACTATTGACTGTTGACCATTGACTATTGACTACTTATGACTTCGGTTCGCCCAGACCCGGAGTTTCTTCTTTTTGCACCTTGGGTACAATGCTAGGACGTTCTTTGTCTTCCCAGCCGGGAGGACGCTTAGAATTGTACCAGGCAATTGAACCAATGGTGACAGCAGCAATAAAACCAACTACATATACCAAGGTGAAGGCAAAAGGAAAATGACCTCCACCTGTTGCAACTGAATCTGCTGCTTGCATGAATAAATGTAAATGCACGAGTATATTCTCCTAAATAAAGCAACACTACTTAAAACACTATAAATAAAAAGTGAGTATTACTTACATCTCCCTGTAGTTTGAACCTCAGATCACTAAGGGAAGAGGATTGGCTAGTCTAAAGATTATACCTTGATTTGTACTGTTGCGATCGCCTCTGAGTTTGCAATCATTCCACTTAAATTGTTTAGCAAAATATTTATGAAGTAGCGACTTATTCTTGTGCCTGATGCGTTTGCTGAAATCGCTCTAAAATTTGGTTTACGAAAGTCTCGCCGTCAACAGCTGGTGTGTGGTCTGATGCAGCAATAGCAGCATCAATTTTTTCTTGTACATCTTCGATCCATTCAGCATCAGCGCGATCGTATTCATCCAGCAACCGCAGGGCGATTTCAAGGACTTCTTGGGCAGAACGGTATTTTCCAGCTTCCAGCTTGGTTTATATAAAGCGTTCTTGATCAGGAGTGAAACTGATACTCATAGGGGACTTCTATTCAAGATTATCCATTATTTGAACGTGAGTTCGATGAACCTCTCCCTCCCGGCCTCCCTCTCCTAAAAGGCTAGGGAGGAGAAAGAAAAAATCACGGTTTTACTCCCCTCTCAAGGTAGGAGAGGGGCCGGGGGAGAGGTCAAAACAGCCCTTGTCGAACTCACGTTATTTTAAGTCAAACAGCTTACTTTGCCTTCTCTGGGTGCAGTAGATCTGCTAATTTGGACTAGACTAATGATTTCAAATTATCGAGGCCAGACTTGAACTGCTATTTCGCCTAAGTGTTGTCCACGTCGCTGAATCTCGTATGCATTCCACGCGCTGACATTTCTGAAGTATTGATTTAGAGCAAAGCTACTCTTCTCACTTAGATAAATTAACTTTTCTGTAAATGGCTTATTTGAAAGCTCAGCATTGTAGGCGGTGAGAGTCAGATTACCCAGAGTATGTAGCCATTTCTCATGTTGCTCATTTGCATTGACACCAAGCATAGCTCGCCACTCATCCGTTAAGGTTTGAGGCATTATATGTTCTACAGTAAGGTTCTCTGTTTTTACCTGCTCTTTCGATGAATTTTCGGCAAGGCTTTCTAAAATAAGCTTGACTCGATCAATACGTCTATCTGTATACAATCGTTCCTCGATAATACTACGTCTCAACGAATCATCATCAGGCCAGATTTGAGTTCGTTGCAAACTGAGTAACGCTTGACGTCATGCATCCACTAAATTACCAGGCCGATATTCTTTTATTTCACGATACAGAGTATTAAAACTTTGTCTAATACGTTAGATGGCATATTGCATAGCAAACGTCTTACGAAATAAGATTCAATGTATCTCAATGTTTGTTCAAATTCTGCTAATGATATACGGCTAATAAAATAATCATGATAAAGGTTTATAAGTAGAGGATAACAAGTTGTAAAATCTAATCTTTTAAACCTATGAAACCACCTAGCTAATCTAGGTTGTTCCTCTGTATTAGGAAAGTGAATTCTACGATAATAGGTTGTGAATTCAATAACTTGTTTAAGTTCTTGTAATGCATCTATATCTTTATTTTTATCTTTATTTTCAAACTTTTGTTTAAAAACCTGATAAATTTGGCTTTGCTTGAGTGAGTCTCCATCTTTACGAAGATATTGCCAAAATGCTATAGTTAACTCATCAAGGTATTTAATTCTTGCAACTCCTTTAAAGTCCTCTTGTAAAGGTAGCCAAAAATCGGCATAAATCTCATCATGCTTTTCTTTAGGTATTTTTAGAAAAAAGTAGTTACGAATGAGATCTGCCTGTGTAAGTGGTGCGCCCTTATAATTTAAACTTTCAAAAATCAGATATGGATTGTCATCATCATTCAAAGTAATACTAACTAGTGTTAGACGTTCCAAAATGACAGTTTTAAGTTTGGACAGACTTAACGAACTGTCCAAATCTCCTAACTGACGCTTTTCTAATTTTTTGAGAAAGAATGAATAGGCTTCGTAAATTCGCCCCCGCTTTTCAAATTCCTTTGCTTGAACTACTACTTGCTGATAAAAACTACGATCAGCCTGAGTTGGCAGAACTTTATAGAGATCGTCACCTTTTTTGAACTTGTTAATCAAATAAAGTTCATGTAATTCCTCAGCTAATTCAGAATCCCGTCTCTTTAGAAGATCCCTTAATGCAATAAGTAACAGCGTAAGAGTTGTTAAACGTTGTTGCCCATCAATTAAGAGATAAGGTGAAATTCCATCAGGTGTCCCTGGCTCCGCAAGAGTGACGATAGGCCCAAGGAAATGATATCCCTCTATACCATCACTGTATAAACTCATTAAGTCGTCCCAGAGAGTTTCCCAATTGTCCTTGTCCCAAGAGTAAGGTCTCTGAAAGAGAGGAACCTTGAACTGCTTACTACCCTCTAAAAGATTACGGAAACTTGTTTCAGATGCCTTCATGCTGCTTCTACATATTAGCCAGGGTTGCGTAGGTAGTATACACTACATACCTTTCATAACACTAGCTCAAGTGTTTAAATTCAACGTGAGTTCGATGAGTACCATTATGACCTTTCCCCCGACCCCTCTCCTACCTTGAGAGAGGGGTAGAAGGCTATTTTTTCGTTGTTCCTCCCTCGCCTTTTAGGAGAGGGAGGTTAGGAGGGAGAGGTCTGTCGAACTCACGTTAAATTCAAGTCTAGCTAAAGCCATAACACACTCTTGTATATTAGAAGTACGGGTAGACCATCACACCCAAGGTAAAAAAGACCGCTACTTAAGGTTTACTTTCCCAAACATCCAACATAATAGCTTTAAGCGATCGCTTTTTACTTCTTCACTGACTTCATTAGTCAAAAGCGGAGTGAAAGATGCTCCGCTTTTAGTTAATAGCTAATAGAAAGTATCACAACTAAGCTCGGTCGTACTGAACTGGCCAGAGTTTTTCATGTCCTAACTCTTTGGCTGCTAAATGAGGCCAGTAAGGATTGCGAAGTAGTTCACGTCCCAACAAAACTATATCAGCTACTTCTGTACGAACAATTTGATCAGCTTGTTGTGGAGATGTAATTAAGCCAACTGCACCTGTATAAATATTTGCTTCACGGCGGATACGTTCAGCAAACTGGGTTTGATAACCGGGTTTGATGGGTATATTGATACCCGGTATAATCCCCCCTGAAGAACTATCAATTAGATCTACACCCAGAGATTTCAGCTTGTCACTCAAAGCAATACTTTGTTCAATATCCCAGCCTTTATCTACCCAATCAGTTGCAGAGATGCGTACAAACAATGGATATGTTTCTGGCCAAACCTCTCGCACTTTCTCAACGACTTCTCTCAACAAACGGGTACGGTTTTCAAAGCTACCACCATAATCATCTTGGCGGTGGTTAGCCAAGGGTGAAAGAAATTGATGTAACAAATAACCATGAGCTGCATGAATTTCAATGACTTTGAAACCAGCTTCCAAAGAACGTTTGGCAGCTTGGACAAAAGCTTGAATAATTTGCTGAATGCCTTCAATATTCAAAGCTTCAGGTACGGGGCTTTCTTTACTAAAAGCGATCGCACTACTCGAAACCAAAGGACGCCAACCATCTTGAGATTCATCAAGTACTTTCCCTCCCTTACTCGGTTTGGCAGTGCTTGCTTTTCTTCCTGCATGGGCTAGTTGAATACCTGCAACAGCACCAAAGTTATGAATTAATGCAGCAATCTTTGCTAAATTTTCTACGTGTTCATCTAACCAAATTCCCAAATCTTGCGGACTAATGCGCCCACGAGGCTCAACAGCAGCTGCTTCTGTGATTACTAAACCGGCACCGCCAACTGCGCGAGAAGCTAAATGAACCAAGTGCCAGTCATTAGCAAAGCCGTTTGTGCTGGAATATTGACACATAGGTGACACGGCGATGCGGTTGCGAAAGGTGATTTCACGAATCTTCAATGGTTCAAATAGGTGTGCCATTAATATTGATTCCTTCTCTTGCTAAGTGAAAGAAATTAGGAACTGATTTGTTGCCTGAAGTTTGAGTTTTGCACAGAGATACATAAGCAGCTAAATCACAAGCAGCTAATGCTAAGACTGTACATGTTTGTCTGGGTAACTTACTGACAGTAGTTATAGCAGTATATTCTTTCATATTCATCATGATGCACCCGGTTCTTAAGCCATAACTTAAGTTTTTGTTGAATGATGAGAGTTACTACCAGAACTCGAACAGATAGATTTATTACCTATATCTTGGTTTTCTAATTCCCAAATATCGCGTTTTACTTGTTCTTGTTGTTCTTGTTCTACTAAGAATTGTAGATGAGCAGGTAATTTACTTTTATGCCACATTGTCCAAATTTCTCCATAAAAAAATTCTCTCTCAATCTGTCCAAAAAACATGGCTAAGCTCTCCCTTAATACCATAGTTTAAGTTTAGTAGTCGCTGCAAATTCCAGAACAATATCGTCATGGTTGATTTTCTCTGAATTTCGCAGTATTTAAAATACAGAAACTATTTGCCCTGAATATTTTTTGCTAAGAAACTTTATCAATAAAGGAAAATTGAATGGATTATAAATTTTTATATTTTTGGTTAATTCAGAGATATAAAGAATACCAAATATGATAAAAGTAAGTGTATTCAAGGAAATCAAAATACTTTGATTTATTTGATAGCATTATTCAGGAAAGTTTAAAATTGAAAAAAAATGGCATCAATGACTTGAAATCTCAAAGCTGTGTTTGGTTGTATCCAATTATCAAAAGTCACAACTTTGATTTTTAATCCTTTCTGTTGTGCCAGTTTAGTGTTTACAAACTTTAGAATATCTTCAGATATTATTCCTGCAACACCAACTTTGAAAAGTAATAATCGCCCAGTATTAATAATTCCATTTAGCACTTTATGCACTGGAAGAAAATTTATCAGTTTGCTAAGCTCTGTCATCACTAGCACTAACCTTAAAGACAAACCTAAAAGTAACAATTTTGACCTGGCAATTAAATCGCTGACTCGTCCTTGCTTTCCCATGATCACTTTGGAATCGACTGTAATAGACGCTGATAGTTTGCTTGGCAATAAATTTGGAGTTTATTGAACATTCTATCTAAATCAGGAATAAATACTTTAAATTGATAGATTTACCGTAGTATTTAATTATTACATTTGCATATATTGCGATAAAAAACAAGAGTTTATTCAATTTTCTTGATAATTCTTATTAAATGGTGGTTTCTCTACCAAAAACTTTCCCAAAAAAATTAAGGACAAGTATAATTTTTGTTCTTAATGGCTAAAGTAACAGATTCTATAGCGATCGCGTCAAAGAACACAGCAGTCTGATCGCAAACCCCATGAATTTATTTGTGCTGAGTTTAGAACACTGAAATTAACTATCTGTGTAAGTGTCTTGATAAAATTGTAAGCGACCAATACCAAGAAATTGTCCAGCAGTTTGCTGACCAAAAGGAAACGCCGTCACGCCGATTAAGTATACGCCATCAGCAAAGGGATTGCGGTAAGCTCGTAAACTACTTGTAACCGTTTTACCTGGTGGGGTGGGAGAGTCAAAAGTTACTGTTAAGCTATTTTGTTGCTTTCCTCTAAATTCCCATAAATACCATGGAAAAATTAATGGTTACAGTGGTACTAATTAGCCTCTGCAACTACAGTCGCAAATATATTTTTTAGCTATTATGGTGTTTTTTAGTATAAAAATTAATTGTTTTTTAGATTTAGATAAATCGATAATTGAGTTTAAATAAAAATCAGTATTTTGGCAATTTATTTAATATTTAATACCCCATGAAACGATGCTTTTACTGGGCTTTTTATTCCATAACAAGCCGATACATCGGTATTTTTGCCGTAGTTTATAAGTAATATTACTTGAAAGATAAAAGTTTAAATACTTGTAAAAAATAATTTGCTTGAACAAACCGCCAAGGCGCAGAGAACGCAGAGAAAATAATAGAGAAGATTCCTAGCAATTCTTCTACTCTCTGCGTCTTTGCGCGATGCCACTTGCGCGGCTGTCGGCATAGCGCGATAGCGCAGTGGCTCCTCTGCATGAGATTTATAAATTATGAATCCTCTTGTGAAATATTGTTTATTTAGTTTTTGTATACTGCCATAGAGTATCAACAGTCACAAATTCATAGCCTTGTTGTAGTAGTTGAGGAATCAGAATTTTCGTGGTCGCAGCAACATCTTGTCCACCACAGGCACCATCATGTAAGACAATCATTGAGCCATTTTGTACTTGGTTAAGAACTCGCTGCACTACAGTATCAACTCCTGGTAGCACCCAATCTTCAGGTACTACACTCCACATAACTGGACAGTAATTCCACTCAAAAAATAACTTTAATGTTTTGGGTGTAAATAAACCGTTGGGTGGTCGAACATCGCGTACTTGTTCAGGTAGCAAATTACAAGCGTTGTAAATTGCAGCTTGGGTTTTTTCTAAACTGTGTTTCAGGTCATTTGGCGAAAGCATGGGAAAAGAGCGATGATCGTAGCCATGCAATCCTATCCAGTGTCCACGATCGCATATTGCCTGAGCAATGTCTGGTGAACGGTTGACGCAAGCACCCAACCAAAAAAAACTCGCTTTAATGTTGTAATAATCTAGGACTTTTAATAGTTGGGGTGTGTATTGAGGATGAGGGCCATCATCAAACGTGAGAGCGATCGCTTTAGAATTGCGATCGCCACTCCAAAGACAGTTGGGAAAGGACGGCTGGAGAATGCGGTAGAAATAGGGGAACAGCGGAGCAAACTGCATTTTGAGTCTTTTGCCTTAGCTGGCAACTTTTTTAGAGGCTATTTATAAACTAAATCTAACTAAAGCAAAGCCAGGCGACTATAAGCCGCGGCTACACAGGCAAAACCTGCCTATGCGGGTTTCAAACACTTTATTAGTCCGCGCAGACAGACGCGCGTTTGTGTAGTAGCGAATTATATCGCCCAAAACTTAAGAGACTTAAAGCTAAAAATTTGAGATATAAAAAGATGCAGCCTCTTAGCGGATGGGTTAGGCAATGAGTGAAACTCAAACTTAATTACCGACAGATATATGGATTCATGCTTCTTGGGATGAATACCTATAAGCGATCGCCACCTTAGAAGAAGCTTTACGCCGTAGCCGTGAAATCAATCAGTCTGAAATTGCAGCTTGGTTATTGAGTCAGTTCCAACAAAAGCAGACTGAGCAAACAGTGTAAAGTTTTGTTTCTCAGTTACACAAAAGGGGCGATCGCCACTCTAGCTTCATCTGTGACAAATTGAGGTGTAAAATTTACACTAGAGAAACCCGCTGAGTAAAAGGTTTTTCGTTTGTGCCTTCTGCCTTCTACTTATTTCCGTTCTTCATAATCATCAGAAGACTGTGGATCTAGCTCCCAGCGAGCATTGTCACGTTCCTCTAACATATCGTTTGTGTGCAGAGGCACATCATCATCAATTTCCAATCCAACCGCTGCTGCTAGATCTTCCACTATATCTTGATCGGGAGTAGGAGCAGTGCCACCAACAGCTTCATCACCTACTGTATCTTCTTGTTCCCAATCAGCATCAATATCACCGCCAGTGATTTCAGGACTAGTATGTGTATACTGACGTTGGCGATCGCGCATTGTGCGACCACCGATATTGTACCCTGGTAAGTCTTTCACACCAGTACCGTAGGATTCAGTGATTTCTTGTGGTAAATCGTTAGATTCAGTTTCGTGATTATTATTTTTTTCTACCATAATATTTTAGCCTTTTCTCCCTTTTTACAATAACGTTTTCCAAGCAAAAAGTTGTATTGCTGAAGATGTACGACTTGAGAAATAAAACAATCTATCCCCTGAGAACGAAGCTGGCATACTTATTACAGGCTAATCTAATAAGTGTAAATTCACGGTCAAGCCACATGTAGTTACATTGATGAGTTATGAGTTAGTAATTATCAACCCACAACAGTACCAACTGCTAATTTCTGACTCATAGCTTTTTTTCTAAAAATCATTCATCCAAAAGCCGCTAAGTTGATTTTTATTTTTGCTATTAAATATCTGCACAATCAGCAGCAGGTATTGATTTTACTCGGCGGAGGTATAAAGTGGAATACGAAGAGTTTATCACTCATGTACAAAGCCTTGCTCAATCGAATTCTCGCGAAGAAGCAGAACGTGCTACTCGTGCCACACTAGAAACTATTAAAGAACGTATTGCTGGCGATGAAGCAAATAAAATAGCAGCAGAATTACCCCAGCAATTAAGTGAGTATTTGCAAGGTCGAGAAGGAGATACTGGTGAATCTTTCAAATTGCAAGAGTTTATTGCACGAACCAGTCAAAAAGAACATATCGAGCCAACAACTACCGCTATTCACGTTAGGGCTGTGTTTGCAGTATTACAAAACGCCATAAAACCGGAAACATTCGCGTCTTTTCAAGCTCATTTTTCCCACGATTACGAGGAACTATTTCCTGCATCACCAACAACTGAAGTTCCTGCATAATCAATAAATCACAATCATCAGAAAATTTAAATCAATTTAGCTAGTAAATTACAATAGAGTAGGTAGAATTTATGACCAACTACAACAATAATGCTGTTAGAAAAAAAGTTGCAATTCTCATTGAGAATGATGTAGAAGATGTAGAATTTATCATCCCTTCCAATGGACTAAAGCAAGCAGGTATCGAGGTAGTTGTCCTCGGTGCCCGCATGAATGAAAGATATAAAGGTAAGCGTGGTAAACTGAGCGTGCAAGCCGATGCCACAACAACCGAAGCAATAGCATCAGAATTCGATGCCGTGGTGATTCCTGGTGGTATGGCTCCTGATAAAATGCGGCGTAACCCCAATACAGTAAGCTTTGTGCAAGATGCAGCACAACAAGGAAAATTGATAGCTGCGGTGTGTCACGGGCCACAACTTTTAATTGAAGCTGATTTGCTTAAAGGTAAACAAGCCACTGGCTTTAGTGCCATTCGCAAAGACATCATTAATGCGGGTGCAAATTTTCACGACCAACCATTGGTAGTTGATGGCAACTTGATTACCTCTCGTGAACCAGGAGATTTACCAATTTTCACCACAGCAATTCTAAGTCGTTTGGGTTACGGCGGTAAAGATGCAGCATTGCCAAATGAAAAGGATACAAATGCGGAATGGTGGAAACTAGCTGATGCTTGGGGTGGTTCAACCAAAGGTGATATTGTTAAAGGTTTGAATACTGCTTTGAGTGGAGAACGTTATTCACTAGAAGCTTTGGAAAAGTACGCTGAAAAAGAATCGGATGTACAAACGCGATCGCTGTTTCAAGAGATAATTACTAATAAACAGCATCACATTCAAAACTTAGAAAATTATCTTCACCAACTTGGTGAAAAACCCTCTTTATTAGCGAATATCGCCAGTCAATATGCCAAGGTGAAAACTGCCCTTACAGGCAGCGATGACATCTTTCAGCTACGTAGTGCTTTAGGTGATGTGCAAACCGGCATTGGCGATATTGGCAACTTGTGTGCCATGTACACCGACCCCGTAACAACCAGTATTTTCAAAGAAATTTACCGAGATTTATTGCAATCCGAACAGCGGTTAGCACAGCGATATCATGCCCTCTTAGGTGTTAGAGTTCAGCCTCCTAAGCCCACAACAGGCGCGGCTGCATCGTCAGTGTAAAGTTTGGAACAAACCGCAGAGGCAAAAAACATTTCCACCTCTGCGGTGATTTGATTCAAATTGGCAGATAAAAAACTGATACCAATTTGAACTACCTCTTTCACAATCTAAAATCCAAAATCCAAAATGGTATGACTTCCACATCCGGGAATAAACTGACTCAAAGTCAAGGTGAAGCTAGCGAAGTTGAGCGTTGGGCATCCCTGATAGGCGGCGGTGCGCTAGTCCTCATGGGTTTAAGACAAGGCTCATTACGAGGAGTGCTAACAGCTTTGGCTGGTGGCAGTTTGCTCTATCAAGGTGCAACCAAACAAAGCACAATTCAACAAGCACAAGAAGCAATAGGCATGAATAAACCTATTAAAGTTGAAAAAACGGTGACAATCAATAAACCAGCAGACGAACTGTACCGTTTTTGGCACAACTTTGAGAATTTGCCTCAATTTATGAAGCATCTCAAATTTGTGAAAGTCTATAACGAGAAACGTTCTCATTGGATAGCCAATGCACCTTTGGGTAACAGTGTGGAATGGGATGCAGACATTTTGGAAGACCGGGAAAACGAGTTTATTTCTTGGGCTTCTGTAGAAGGTGCAGACGTTGATAACTCTGGTTTTGTGCGGTTTCAAAAAGCGCCAGGCGATCGCGGCACTGAAGTCAAGGTTGTATTGGAATATAACATCCCTGGAGGAGCATTAGCAGCTGCGATCGCAAAAGTTTTTGGTGAAGAACCAGAACAACAAATAGGAGATGATTTACGCCGCTTCAAAATGTTAATGGAAGCCGGTGAAATTGCCACAACCGAAGGTCAACCCACAGGACGTAGATAATAAATTGTCAGTTGTTAGTTGTGAGTTGTTAGTTGTCAGTTAAATATTTAGAACTTACTCAAAAAATCTCAAACTCTTATTTCTCTGCGTCCTCTGCGTCCTCTGCGGTTCGATTTCCTTATAAACAATTTTTTTGCCACTAACCACTGACAACTGACTATTGACTATTGACTAATAACTATTAACTAATAACTATGAAAGCAGTCTGCTGGCAAAGTGCCAACGAAGTCCGGGTAGAAACAGTACCAGATCCCAAAATTCTCAACCCGCGTGACGCTATTATCAAAATTACTTCCACAGCAATCTGCGGTTCAGACCTCCATATTTACGGTGGTTATATTCCCACAGTGCAAAAAGGTGACATTATCGGTCACGAATTTATGGGAGAAATCGTAGAAATTGGTAGAGGAATCGACAATTTAAAAGTGGGCGATCGCGTTGTTGTTCCTTCTACAATTGGTTGTGGTCATTGCAATTATTGCCAGCGTGATATGTGGTCGCTGTGTGATAATTCCAACCCCAAAGGTTGGATGCAAGAAAAATTATACGGCAACATCACCTCAGCAATTTACGGCTACTCTCACTTGTTAGGTGGCTATGCAGGTGCACAAGCAGAATATATACGTGTACCCTTTGCTGATGTTGGTGTTGTCAAAGTTCCATCAGACATACCAGACGAGAAACTATTATTCATCTCCGACGCTATCCCCACCGGCTACATGGGTGCAGAATTATGCGATATTCAGCCAGGTGATACCGTCGCTGTTTGGGGTTGTGGTGCCGTCGGACAGTTTGCGATGATTAGCGCCTACATGATGGGTGCCCAAAAAGTCATAGGAATTGACCGTTTTCCCGAACGTTTGGCAATGGCTAAAAAATATGCCAAAGCCGAAGTCATTAACTACGAAGAAGTTAATACTGGCGAAGCATTAAAAGAAATGACTGGTGGACGCGGCCCAGATGCTTGTATTGATGCAGTTGGCTTAGAAGCACATGGTGTAGGTTTAGAAGACTTCTATGACCAAACAAAACAAAAGCTGAGATTAGAAACCGACCGTCCCCACGTACTACGAGAAATGATGGTAGCTTGTCGTAAAGGTGGCACACTTTCGATTATGGGTGTTTACGGTGGCTTTGTAGACAAAATACCCTTGGGTGCTGCTTTCAACAAAGGCTTAACCTTCAGAATGGGGCAAATGCATGGGCAGAAATATATGCATTTGTTACTCCAGCTAATCTTGGAAGACAAGCTCGATCCAAGCTTTGTGATAACCCATCAATTACCGCTTGAAGAAGCGCCTCACGGTTATCACATTTTCCAACAAAAAAAGGACAACTGTGTCAAAGTTGTTCTCAAACCATGAATGGCAAATAGTCATTCAATTCCCTTCTTACACACACAATCAATTGAGGATAATTATGAAGCACTTGATTTCTCGTTTACGCCAAATTCTTGTTGTTTTCTTGGTAGGATTTGCTTTCCTATTAGGGCAAGGTTTCAGCTTCGTTAGCGTAGCACAAGCTGATGTCACAACTCCAGAGGGAATTTATTATAAAGGCACACCAGATGACTGGGGCCAAAATAGAAACCAACCTCAACAAAGACAAAAATTAAATGACAGTCAAGGAAGTAGCTATCAAGGAAGTGGTAGTAATCCTATCAAAGATGCTGCTAATGCTGTACGTGACAAATTAAACTTGGATGAAGAAACTCCTAGAGCTACAAGAGAGTTTTTTGATTCTGGTAGAAATAAAGCCACCAAAGATTCTACTGTGAGAACTCCAGAGGGAATTTATTATAAAGGCACACCTGATGACTGGGGTCAAAATAGAAATCAACCTCAACAAAGACAACAAAGAAATGACTATCAAGGAAGTAGCAACAATCCTTTAAAAGATGCTGTTGATACTGTACGTGAAAAGCTCAACTTGGACGAAGAAACTCCTAGAGCTACAAAAGAGTTTTTTAATGATGCGAAAAACGCAGTGAATTCAGATAGAGAGGGTTATTACCAAACTCCTCCTAACAATCCTCCTAGCAAACAATTGAGAGATAGAATTTAGGCTGGTAGCAAATTTAGAGCCTAAATAGTTGACTGAATTATTGCTGAATAAGCTTTGAATATTTCCTGAGACGCGATAATTATCGCGTCTCTAAATCAGGCTAAATCAAGATATTTATCTTGAAATAAATAAGCCAAGAAACATAGACTAAGGACTAAATAATTATGAAAGCAGTTTGCTGGCATGGAGCAAACGATGTGCGGGTAGAAACAGTTCCAGACCCCAAAATTATTAACCCGCGTGATGCTATTATTAAAATTACATCCACAGCAATCTGCGGTTCAGATTTGCATATTTACGACGGCTATATCCCCACAATGCAAAAAGGCGATATCCTTGGTCATGAATTTATGGGGGAAGTCGTTGAACTGGGGAGTGCGGTCAAAAATGTGAAAGTGGGCGATCGCGTGGTTGTTCCCTTCACTATCTCCTGCGGTAACTGTTTTTTCTGCAATCGCGATTTATGGTCTTTGTGTGACAATTCTAACCCCAATGCTTGGTTAGTAGAATTGCAGATGGGTCATTCACCCGCTGGTCTATTTGGTTACTCTCATTTATTTGGTGGATACGCTGGCGGTCAAGCAGAGTATGCACGAGTACCTTTTGCAGATATAGGCTTGTTGAAAATCCCTGATGGTCTAACAGACGAGCAAGTATTATTTTTAACAGATATTTTTCCCACAGGTTACATGGCAGCAGAGAACTGCCACATCAAACCTGGTGATATAGTCGCTGTTTGGGGTTGCGGCCCAGTTGGACAATTTGCCATCAAAAGCGCTTATATGTTGGGTGCCGAAAGAGTTATTGCCTTTGACCGTATTCCTGAACGGCTACAAATGGCTAAAGAATACGGTAAAGCTGAAGTTCTCAACTATGAAGAAGTTGATGTTGGCGAAGCACTCAAAGAAATGACTGGTGGACGCGGCCCGGACGCTTGTATTGATGCGGTGGGAATGGAGGCACATGGCACGGATTTGATGGCATTCTATGACCAAGTAAAGCAAGCAGTGCGTCTAGAAACAGACCGCCCCACGGCATTACGTCAAGTAATCGTGTCTTGTAGTAAAGGTGGTCACGTATCGCTAGCAGGGGTTTATGGCGGCTTTCTCGACAAAATACCGATGGGTGCTGCTATGAATAAAGGACTCACCTTCAAAATGGGACAAACCCACGTCCATAAGTACTTAAAACCTTTGCTAGAACACATTCAAAACGGCGACATCGACCCCTCATTTGTTATCACCCACACCTTAGGGCTAGAACAAGCACCCCACGGGTACGAAATTTTTAAACACAAGAAAGATAACTGCATCAAAGTTGTACTCAAACCATAAAGCAATTCACAATCCAAAATCCAAAATTCAAAATCTAAAATCCAAAATGGTGTAATTATGAGTGACACAAGTGTTAAGAAAATAGACTCTACCCATTCTCCTAAAGGTAAACTCGGTCAGAAATATCTTGCATCTGGCAAATCTCTTTCTATGCGTCTTTGGGAAAATGAGCAACCAACAGAAGATAAACAACCAACTTCGCGCGACTATGAAACAGTTGGTTATGTAATTAATGGTCGGGCAGAATTACACATTGAAGGGCAAATGATTTTGCTGGAACCTGGAAGTTCATGGGTAGTACCAAAAGGTGCGAACCACGCATACAAAATTTTGGAATCATTTACCGCAGTTGAAGCAACCAGTCCTCCGGCACAAGTTCACGGACGCGATGAAAATTAATTAAGTAATATTTTACTCTCTAGCAATGTAGCTTGCTAATATCTCGCCAGAGGCTAAACCTCTGGCTTTGCTTTATTTTACAGATTTACTGACTGTGCCAGGGAATGATATTACCTCAGTCAATATACTTATTTTTTAAGTATTTTTTATGTAACTAGAGAATGATGAACAGAAAAGAATTAATAGGTTTCCTAGAAAACATAAGCAACTCACTCACAACATCACAAAAGTCTGAATGAGTGCTAATTCAATGTCTCATCAACGAGGAAGCTAAAATGTTTTATCACAAAAAACGGTTACAGTACTTCACGCCTCCCACAAATCCTGATCCTGTTTATGCCAAGAAGCTACAAGAACTCGTAGGAGGTAGCATGGGGGAAATGACCGTGATGATGCAGTATCTATTTCAGGGTTGGAACTGTCGAGGCCCTGCTAAATACCGAGATTTGCTGTTGGATACTGGTACTGAAGAAATTGGTCACGTCGAGATGCTAGCTACGATGATCGCCCATCTGCTGGATAAAGCACCAGTCAAATACCAAGAGGATGGTGCAAAAGATCCAGTTGTAGGTGCCGTCATGGGAGGTACTAATCCAAGGGATGTGATTACCGCGGCTATGAACCCACAGCATAGCATTGTTTCGGGTGGAGGTGCTTTACCCGCTGATAGTGTTGGCTTCCCGTGGAACGGTCGCTTCATTGTTGCCAGTGGTAACCTATTAGCAGACTTTCGTTCTAATCTTCATGCCGAATCTCAGGGTCTCATGCAGGCTGTACGGTTGTATGAAATGACAGATGATCCAGGGGTGAAAGATACCTTGAGCTTTATGATTGCCCGCGATACTATGCACCAAAACCAGTGGTTAGCAGCGATTGAAGATCTCAAAAGTGAAGGGTTTGAGGAGACTGTTGTTCCCAATGTCGCGTATGAATATGGGAAGAGCGAGTTTGCCTATCAGTTCTGGAATAACTCCGAAGGCAATGATAGCGCCGAAGGTCGTTGGGCAAAAGGCCGTTCAATCGATGGTAAAGGCGAATTTGAGTATGTTGCAAATCCTCAACCTCTAGGCCCGGAACCTAACCCGCCGCAGCCTGATCCAAAACTACACGGTACAGCCCAAACTCCCCAAACACAAGGCAATGGTGTTGGCACGCCTTCAGTTAAAGTTGAGCATATTGGCTAAATAGTTGGATACAAATCTTGTGAAACTAGCACGGGCATCTTGCCTGTGCTATCGCTTTATATGTACATATTTGTATTGATAGAAAATTGCAGCGATCGCACTTTGAAAAGCAAATTTTATTACTGTTAAGCCTGATATATTTTATACTGGCTCTCTAAAATTAAGCAACACATTCAAACTCCCACAGCCATACCATATAATACTTTCTTAATTAAAAATTACGAATTACGAATTACGAATTGGTATTAGATGTGGCAAGCTAATTAATATTATTCATTCCTATTTTCAATTCTTCTTTGCTGTGTTCTAACTTACTCCAGAGCATTTGAATCTGCTCGTAAGCTTGTTCAGGAGAGAGTTTTCCACCTGTTTCTAAATTGGCAATGAAACTAACTTTATGAGCAAATTCTTGTAGGTTAGCATTAAACA
The DNA here is from genome assembly GCF_002368335.1 of Nostoc sp. NIES-4103. Taxonomy (GTDB): domain Bacteria; phylum Cyanobacteriota; class Cyanobacteriia; order Cyanobacteriales; family Nostocaceae; genus Amazonocrinis. The sequence goes on from NZ_AP018288.1 coordinate 7,672,343, forward strand.
TGAGGTTTTCTAGCTTGATTTCACCGTAGTAACGACTACGAGGACAAATAAAGTTGTTTTTGTCTTTCTGGTCAATCTTTATCATCAGCTTGCCCGACATTTTTAATTTTGTTTTGTCAAATTATCGGGAGTACGCTGGAAATTTATGCAACCTCATCTATAGAAATCAGCTTTGATTTGTGAAAAATTCAAAAATAAAATATGAGCCTTGTAGTAAGTATTTCCAACTAGGGCAAGTGAAGGTCAGTGTCAAAAACGGCAAAATTAGTGCTAACTTCCAATACGAATCTACACAATGACCAAAATTTAGATTTGGGATTTAGTCTGAGTCAGCATTTAAATTTACGCAAAACGAGCAAGTGTAGCTGCAATTAATAAATTACCGCTACATACAATTAGGTTTCGGCTATTGTTTGCTTAAGTGCTGACTATGATAATCAGAATAATCCTAGCGCAAATTTACTCAAATTAAAATTTCATTGGAGAATAATATTTTTGCAATTCTTATCATTGACTACAATTTTCCTCACTGATTCCACAAGGTTTCCACAGAGATTTTACAGGTTTTCCACAGATGTTTTACGAGGTCATCGGCTCTTGCTGTTTCACTGGGGATTTTTTACTTCCAGGGGCAAGAGATAGGAAAAACTGAGTTTAAGTTAAGAAATGTAACAAAAAACAGTTCAAAATGCTGATGATTGCGTGGAAAAATATTTTTTATACAAGCCTTGTTAACATTTCGCAGCATTGACAAACCCACCCCCTCTTGCCGCACAATGATGCGGCTTGCCTTTTTTTAGTCTGTTCAACTAGTTAGGGACTGGGGAGCAGGAAAGCAGGGGAGCAGGGGGAGCAGGGGAAGATGAGGGAGCAATTATTTCTCCCAATTCCCAATTCCCCATGCCCAATGCCCAATCTTCAACTCAACTGTTGGCACAGATTGTTAGGCAGTCTGACACACTAAAATATCTCCCTCTTGATTGACCTCAGAGAAGGAAAATCTCATGAAAGCAACGGTTAGCATCTTTACAGAAATTCCCGAAACACTCGATGAATCCCTGAAAAAGTACTTAGAAACACATCCTGATTGGGATCAAAACCGAGTACTGACAGCAGCATTGTCACTATTTTTACTTCAAAATGGAGATAGCGATCGCCGCGCTGCTCGTGTATATTTAGAAACTTTATTCCACCACAGCTAAATAGAAATATTTTGCACTGATTCGCCAGAACATAGCTAAAATACCAGACACTCTCAAGTGCTGGTACAAGTAAGTATTGCTATTCTGGCTCATACTTTATGAGTGCTATATGCAATGCCCCATCGATGGATTATGGTTACAGCAAGCGATCGCCAAGTTGGGGCAATATCACAACAAAAACACAAATGGTGTTCTTGCTATTTTGCCATTTTGAAAAATAAAAATACAATACCTACTCTTAACCCTAGACAAATTATGAAATTGTGCGTAGATCCACGGCAATGAGGTAGGGAACAGTTCTCAGGAGAATTCCTAATTGCCGATTCTGCGCCATTCCTGAGTCAGGAACGAGCATCCAAGCTAGCTCTTTGTGATGATCATAGACGCAAACTAGCTTACAGTCGCATAGGGTAGGGATTCCCCCAGGCATGACCATATTTGACATTCAAATACCCCTGATACAAAGTTTGTTTAAAATCAAGGGTTTGAGAATATTTTTGACTTAATTTAACAGTAAATTATTGATTTACGTCAAAAGTCGAGAGTTCATAATTTAAAAAACTCTGGACTAGAGACTATGTGATTCAAGGACTGGTTTCCAACTGTTGGGAGTGAGCAGGACATTCAAATTTATATCCCACACCACGTACAGTTTGAATTAATGCTGGTTGGCTAGCATCAACTTCAATTTTCTTGCGAATCTGTCCTATATGTACATCTACAACTCGCTGGTCGCCAACATATTCATAATCCCAAACCTCTTGAATCAGCTCTGCTCGTCGCCAGACTCGGCCAGGATGGCTGGCTAAAAAATGCAACAAGTCAAACTCCAGAGCGGTCAAGGGTACTGGTTGGTTATTTAGTGATACCTCCCGTCGTACTGGATCGATCATCAGCTTTTCAAATATGAGGCGTTTTTGTTCAGCAGTAGTTACAACCCGCTGACGCCTCAAAATAGCTGCTACTCTGACTTCTAACTCTCCTAGTCCAAAAGGCTTGGTGAGATAGTCATCAGCACCTTTAGAAAAGCCGCGAATCTTGTCAGCCTCATCCGCGCGACTAGTGAGCATGAGAACAAACACACCATTACGACTTTGCATCTCTTGGCAGAGGTTAAACCCAATGACATCTGGTAAATTCACATCTAGAATCACCAAATCTGGGTTAAATTGCTCAAATAGCGCTAAGGCTGTTTTACCATCCTCAGCAGCCTCCACCTGATAGTTCTGCTTAATCAAAAAGCGTTGGATTAAATTCCGAACCGCGGGGTCGTCATCAACTACAAGAATCTTGGCAGGGGCCATGACCATCACTTTGCACAAAAATTCGTTTATATTAACAGGAGGATTGCGTAAAAACGCAGTTTCCATTTTGGGGCTTTATTTAAGAATCTACAAGGGCTGGGAATGAATTTCCAGATTATCCAAATAATAGTGTAATCAGAATTCTTTCCAATGAAAGCACCAAGATTTGGTTAGTTATGCGTTACTCGAATAGAGTGATTGTAATTACTAACTTGATATCTAGTTGCGGTATATTCAGAAATTAGCCATAGTAGTTCAGTAACCTAGGAGACTTTCCTATCCTAATATGGAGATTTAAAACTTTTCAATTTTAAATCCATATGTGAATCGACACCACCAGCTACTTTGCGGATAATTCATCAAAAATCGTCAAGGTACGGTAAACTGCCAGATCTGAAACAAAAAACTTGATTTTTTCATGAAAAAGACGTTTTAGGTATGCCTAGTTCAAATTCTAGAGTAAAGCCCTCACTGGCCAACGACATGAGGGGATACACGGAGTTCTGGCAATATGTTAAAGTGGCTGTAGTTAAAATTTCCAGGTTAATCTAACCCGTGCTACTATCCTGGTAGAGCATAAATATAGATCGATTCGTCTAGTTTCGATCTGGGTAAAACCTAAATTCGTTTTACTTTAACTAATAAACTGCCCGTGACTAAGGCTGAAGTATAAACTCCCATGAGCGATCAAAATCCCTACGACAAACTTGGGGTATCAGAAGATGCTAGCTTCGATGAAATACAGGATGCTCGCAATCGCCTATTGGAGCAGTACAGTGGCGACGGCAAGAGTATAGAGGTAATTGAAGCAGCTTACGATGCGATTTTAATGGATCGCTTACGAATGCGCCAAGAAGGTAAAATAAAAGTACCAGAGCGTATTCGGTTTCCAGAAGCTAGAGTGCAATCGCCTCAAAAAGAAAGTCCAGTTCCTCGTGAGCAGTCACCCGCCTGGCTGCAAAGCATTCTGGATCAGCCAACGCCCACAGATGTACTGCTACCAGGAGCCTGGTACTTGGGTTTGAGTGCTATTAGTGTCTTTTACCAAGCTGCTGGCGATCAAGTTTTACAGTTAGTGTTAGTGGTTGGGGTAGGAATTAGTATTTACTTTCTCAATCGCAAAGAAGGTAGATTTGGGCGAGCAATTTTGTTAACACTAGCTGGACTAATAACGGGCTTAATTATTGGGGGAATAGTTGCTAACTGGCTTTTGCCGCAAATACAATTTATCAACCTCAGCCCGAATCAGTTTTCTACCGTACTGACGTTTCTCTTGTTGTGGTTGGTTAGTAGCTTTCTACGTTAAATTTCTTGAGGATTGTGGCAAAGTAGCTATGTCTTGTAGATTTCAGATTGCTTGCGAGCAATTGGTAAAGTTGTCTACTATCCATAGCTGCTACATCCTAGGAAACCAGCCAAAAACAATATTTTGGTTTCTAAAAAAACAATTCAGTAATTCTGTGAATCATGCCTCCCCTTCCTTGATAGAGAGGGGAGTTTTGGTGTAAGTTTTTATTGATTAAAGTGATGTCGTAGGTTTTAGAATTAAATCTACAGCAAAGCTCAAATCCTTAACAATCAAGTCAGGCTGGTAAAGTTCCAACTGTGTGCGATCGCGGATACCAGACTCCACAGCCATCACTTTAATATTGTGTTTTTTCGCAGCAGTGATATCCGCTTCCGTATCCCCCACCATCCAGGTATGAGCTACAGGCGGTAGTTCTTCTAGCGCCCTAGCCATCAATAAAGGTTTATCATCGATATCACGAGTTTTTACGTAGTCATTGCTGAGGCAATAACAGCGATTTTCTGGGAAAAATCTCGCTAAATCATATTTTTTGAAGGCATAGTCTAGTTCCCAAACTCGGCGCATTGTCATCACTGCCAAATCAATGCCAGCTTGTTGAATTTTTAACAGTGCCTCCACAGCACCTGGAGCGAGGGTATCATACTCAAAGTATGGTTGTGTATGCACTGTTTTTCGTCGCAACTGAGCAAATTCCTGTGCTTGCGCTTCGTCTAAACCAGAATTTATAGCAATTTGTTTTTCGGGAATGCGCGATCGCTTGAGTTGCCAAAATTCCGCTTTAGAAAGTTCTTGCACTGGTTGGTCTGGGCGTTTAGTTTTCTCCAGACAAAATTGATACACACGGTAGTAGCGTTCAGAAACATCAATAATCGGGCCGTCGAAGTCAGTAATTAGTCTCAGCATCGGCAGAAAAAAGTAAATTTTTGTTAAATTATTTTACATAATAACCAAACATATCGATATCCGATGGAAGCGACAGAAGATTTTAACCCTAGTGCTGGAGAATTGAAGAAAGCATACAAATTAGCCAGCGATGTTTATAGAAATGTAATTAATTCGATGCCAGATTCTATTAACGTCAAGTCTCCAGAATCAGGAAAATAAGATTACGAGAGGGTACCGCGTTTAATTTGTTCGCTTTCAATGGCTTCAAATAAAGCACGAAAATTGCCTTCACCAAAACCTTGAGCTTGGGAACGGCGTTCGATAAATTCAAAGAAAAAAGTTGGCTGTTCAAAAATAGGGTGAGTAAAGATTTGCAATAGTACTGCATTTTGGGCATCTTCTTTCCAGTCTACGAGAATTTCTTGTTGGGCGATCGCTGACAATTCCTGAGATGATAATGGAAGTCCTGGGCGCTGTTTTAGCTGGGTATAGTAGCTTTCGGGGACTGAAAGTAAAGATAAACCACGCGCACGAAATTGAGCGATGGCATTTTTGAGATTAGATGTCCGCAAAGCAATGTGTTGAATTCCTGGGCCTCGGTTGACATCTAAAAATTCTTGAATTTGGGAATTACTAGAAGCAGGTTCATTAATTGGTAATTGTACCCTACCGTTGCGTGAAATCATCACTTGACTATGCAAGGCAGAGCGATCGGTTTGAATTTTAAAACTTTGCTGAGGCTGAAAATCTAGAATATTTTGATACCAACTAACAGCAAGCTCTAATTCACCAATTGCCACGTTCAGTACTATGTGATCTATGGTTGTAAAAGTGTTGTCAATAGTCATTTGTCCTTTGTCATTTGTCCTTTGGTTGTCATTATTTACAAATGACCACTGACTATTGACTAATGACTTTTCTATTAAAGTATGAGTCAGTCCACCCCAAGCGGCAATTTTGCCACATTTGCAGGAGATTTCACCAAACTGCTGTTCAGTGATGGGTTGTAAGATTGTAGCACTCTGTGCTTGCGCTTGGGCGATCGCTGCTTCCACATCTTCCACAGCAAAAGCGACATCTGCCACACCAGGTGGATGTTGACGTAGAAACTCAGCAACTGGACTTGTGGGTGACAGCGGTGAAGACAGTAAAAAGTAGACTACACCGTTTTGCACAGCTTCCGTGCAAGTGTGAAACGAACTCATACCACTGCCTACTGCTTTAAACCCAAGATAGTGTACAAACCAATCCCGCCACAGTTTGGCATCTTCTACATAGAAGTGAACGTGAGCAATTTCCATAAATCCTGAAAATCAAGCACAAAAGCTTTTATATTTGTAAATTTTGCCTCTTTTGCTAGATTATCAAGTCCTTCCTAAGCAAGAATTATACCAACAGACTCAAACGTTCTCGAAACTAGAAAAACAAATGACTATCAGGTTGAATGTTGATTTCCATTGGTACAGCTTGGGGTTCAGCAGACAAAGCATAGAAAATAGCATTGGCAGCAGTTTCGGGACTGAGCATTTTTTTCCTATCTACCTTCAAGCTGACATTATCCCAGAAAGGAGAATCTATGCCACCAAAATAAAATAAGGTGAATTTGATACCAAAGCGCTTAAGTTCTTCTGCCATGCACTTGCTGAAACCAACTACACCAAACTTAGAAGCTGAGTAAGCTGCTGCCATTGCCATGGAATGCTTGCCCAAAATTCCGACGACGTTGCAGATGTGACCAGATTTGCGCTTTTGCATTTCTTCAGCCGCCGCTTGGGTGGTGTAGAAGCTGCCTTTGAGGTTGACATCTAACATTTTGTCTAAATCAGCTGGTTCCAAGCTGTTGTAAGGCTTGAGGATGCCTGCACCAGCCGCATTTACCAAGATATCGATGTGACCAAATTCTGCGATCGCTTTTTCGATTAAAGTGTCTACCTGTTGGCTGTCAGTAATATCCGTAGGAACAGTCAAAACTTTAAGCGGTAGTTCAGCTGCTAGGGTTGCCAAACGAGTCGAGTCTCTCGCCGCTAGTACCAAACTTGCTCCTGTAGATGCTAGTTTGCGAGTTAAGGCTGAACCAATGCCACCAGTAGCACCAACAACAACAACGACCTTATCCTGCATTGTTTTTCTTTACATTTCTTTACGAAGTATATTAATACTATACTCGTACAGCAGTCCTAAATCATTCGTGAGAATTTCAGATACTTAATAACCCCCCCTGTAGTCCGCCCTTGGTAAGGGGGGACGGCGTTAGCCGGGGGGTGAATTTTCTTACAAATCATTTAGGATTGCTATGTAAGTAAAGTAAAAGACAAGGTGCGGTTTAGGTTGTAGCGACTTCCCATCCTTTCGCTACTTCCTTCAGTTTCAAAGAACTACATGACTGCAAAAATTTTAGAAAAGTACCATTTATCTGCAAAGATTTCATTTGCTCAGTAATTGGTTTGCCATACTGCTTATTAAAGATGCTGCCTAAATTGCTAATATTAATGTAGCTTCCAGGAGATTGTTGCGTTAGCTGATTAAGAATATTGTTGAGTACCTGTTCTAAATCGGCTTTGGAATTAATACTAGATAATAACTGTGATTTAGCATTGGTGGGTGGAGCATCATCTTTACTAGCCACTGGCTGAGATTCATTAACTTCAAATATTGTGACATATAATTCTGAGGCTGCATCAACTTGGTGAACAACCAAATCACCAGGAAAATTCATCAAAATATCTCTAGCTTTTTTACCAGGAAGATGCTTAGCAACAACTTGAGTAATAGTTAAATTATATTTATTTTTAAATGCTTCCGAAATAGTAGCTAGCTTAATCCAACAGCTTTTATGTTGCTTTTGTTCTGCTTTAATCAACTCTTTGATTTGCTGAATAAACTGCTCAAGTGTGGGAATTTCAAGCGTTAGAGCGGGAAAATGTGTAATATTACCTGTATAGCTATTGAATATAGTAATACCTTGTTCTTGCTTAGTTACTCTATATACTATTAATCCGTTCTGCTGAAGATGGTTGCAAAGGTTAGTCATCACCTTGTCTGACGAACAGACTAAAACTTCTTGAGCATTGGGATAGCGATCGTGAATTGACGAGCCAAATGCTATCATTTTACCGTCAGCATTATCCCTACCAGCAGGGACATGAATTAAGTCGTAGCCACGTCCATGCAACTCTACATCTAACCTGCCCATACTGCACCAATTAGCAAAGGCAATCTTGACTTGAATCGGAAAATTACAAACTCCTGTTAAAAATTTTTCTGTATCGCTGTTAATTTGTAAATTTTCGGCATCTAAAAGTAAAACTGCTATACCTTTATTTTCAATAGCTAGTGAATTAGTTGTCAGCCCAACTGTTTCAGATGACTTAATCTTCGTGAGATTAGCGCACCCATTTAAATCTGTTTTGATATAATTTAATTGATGAATTTTTCCGATTAATTCTTTTAAAATAGGTGAATTAATAGATTCAGGAATTAGCAGAGCTTTCAGATAACCTTGTAACCTTTGAGGTAGTGCATCCCAGTCTTGAGCTTGACTGAGAATTTCAGTAAATTTTGCAGTTAAAGCTGATTTATTCGCAGAACTCAACCACTCAACATTCCTATACTTTTCGAGTAGTAATTCTGGATGATGTTCTTGAATATCAATAATTGCTTGGCATAAATAGGAGCTTATTTTGTTTAATTGTGCGGTATCATAAACAGTCACCAACCGCTCGTCTTTTGGCATAACTTAAACATTAAAGTAGGGCAACCTGGCTATTACCATCACTAAAGATGTTAATTTAACCATGTTATATCAGGGTAAGAAAGCATCTGAGAACCGTGAAACTGCCTACCTATCAAAAGCAGGGGTAGATTAGGAGATGCGGGAAAGTGATTTTTAGTAGGAATTTATGAAATGGTGTTGTACAAACAGAACTTATACGAAAACTCTCTTAAATCCTCTTTCCTATCTTTCGCTGGGCCACTTTGTATCTACGTCTTCTTTGTGTTCTACCCTGCGGGAAGCCGCTAACGCGTCTATGTGTTCTTTGTGGTTCGTTCTTCTAGATTCATAAAATCCTTCCTTACACAAAACATAACTCTCAATCCAAAATCTAAAATTTCAAATCAAAAATGTTATTAACTGTGATTTAGAAACAGATAGCAATAGATAATATTGCCTTGTCAAAGCTGTAATTAATTAAATGCCAATTTTGCTCTTACTCTCAAAAATATTTTAACTACGACGAGCTAAAACATAGTCACGTGTGCGGGAATCAAGAGGGTTAGTAAATATTTTCTTGGTGACACCAAATTCAACCATTTGACCAACACGATTTTCATTGCTGTAAAAGAAAGCCGTGAAATCAGATACACGAGTAACTTGCTGTAAATTGTGGCTGATAATCACCATTGTCAATTCAGAACGCAAACGTAAACTTTGAATCAAAGTTTCAACTTTCATGCTAGCAATGGCATCAAGACCAAAACAAGGCTCATCCATGAGGAGAACTTTTGGTTTGACTGCTAAAGCACGGGCAATGCAGAGTCGTTGTTGTTGTCCACCAGAAAGTTCTAAAGCCGATTTATGTAATTTATTTTTTACCTCATCCCAGAGGTCAGCATCTTTAATTGCAGATTCTACAATTTCGTCTAATTCTACTTTAGGACGCCATCCTACTATTTTTACTCCATAGGCAACATTATCATAAATGCTCATGGGAAAAAGATTTGGCTTGGAGAGAATCATACTAACTTGGCGGCGTAGGCGATTTAAGTTGATGCGACGTTCATAAATATTTTGATTGAAAAATTCTACTTTACCTTCAATTTTTACTTCTCCTTCTAATTCAATCATACGATTTAAGCATTTGAGAAAAGTGGATTTACCACAACCACTAGGGCCAATAATTGCTGTTACTTTGCTTTGATAAATATCCATTGATACTCCTTCGAGTATCTTTTGGGTATTGTAATAAAAGTTGAGATTTTTGACTCTGATGGCTGGAATTAGTTTATTCATGCTAAAAAACGTGTGCAATAAATATTGACTCAACAAAACATTTGTGAAGCCAATACGGACTGATCATAGTTTTGAAAAGTTGACGCTAGCATTTATTAGTAGCTAGACAGTTGTATTGAGTAGTAGATTTTTGCATCAATATTAGTATTAATTTTCGGATGTTTGTGCTGAAAGCAATTGTTTTTCTTAAAAATTAGACAAATATGCTAAAGTCATTCCATCAATTTTAAATCAAGCAATTAACAAGACATATATTTTTTGGCATCATCTAACGAGTTCAAATGTAAATAATATATTCACTAGCCTGAAATTGTCATTTGATTATCCCATTACTTTAAACTGCTGACATGCCTGTCATAATTTTATACGTTTCACTGTTAGAATGCCGTAAAATTGCATAAAAAATTAAGTAATATCAAACTGAGAAAAATACTCAATACATAGTTTGAAGATTACTAACAGTAACTTTGAAATATATTGAGTATGTGCTTGTGCGATCGCTCCACCTTTGAGATTAGGAGTAGGGAGTAAAACTGTAGCTTTGGCGGCGTGGGGTTGCAACTGTATTGCAACGAAGTGAGAACCGCTACATTAATACACCCCTTAAAACTCTTCTTTGCGCCTCTGCGCGACGGACACTTTCGCGGCTGTCGGGAAACCCTTCCTGTGCAAGAGTCCTCCTCTGCGTGAGATAAAAAAACGTGAGTTCAACAAGTGCTGTTTTAACCTCTCCCCCAGCCCCTCTCCTACAAGGGGAGTAAAACCCTTATTTTTTCGTTCCTCCTCCCTTGCCCTAATGGCTACAGTGTACACACAAGTCGAAAATTTTCATGCTGAACCCATATCCCGCCTAGAACTAAAGTTCCAGGCTAATAGCCAAAGTCCACTTAAGTGGACTAGAATGAATTTCTTTTTAAGTCCTCTTTAGAGGAGTTGCGCTATTAGACTCGGAATTTATTCCGAGGCGGGACAGATACACTGCGCCAAGACTTGTGTGTACACCGTCGCGCCTTAATGGAGAGGGAGGCCGGGAGGGAGAGGTAATCGAACTCAGGTTACAAAAGATATATAGCAGTCGCCAGTAGTGTTAGGACATCAACAGATAATAAAACCTAGACACAAAGCGAAAAGTCGGAGCGGCGGCTTCCGCCGATCTGAACTTTTCAAGACAAAGACTTTTCACCCAGTCACCAGTCCCCAGTCCCTAGTCCCTAGCTATATTTTGCAAATTACATAACCCCCGAAACATGAGAGATATAGCTACATAACGCAATCATCTCCTGATTTCGGAACCTACCCATGCAAAATAGCTCCTACCCTCTCAGCCTGATAGCAGCAAGCTTACTCTTATACCTGAGTCATCCTCTACAACTAGCTGCAATCACGCCAACAATAGCCCAAGCACAGACACCAAGCAATCAAAACCGCAAAGCTGAAGCCGATAGACTCTACCAACTGGGTATTCAACAGCTTCACCAAAGAAAGCTTAGAGAAGCGTTAGAGACATTTGAGAAAGTTTTGCTAATTCGTAGAGAAATCGGCGACAAAGCAGGTGAAGGTACAACTCTCAACAATCTTGGAGCAGTTTACACTAATCAGGGACAGTACGCCAAAGCCATAGAGTACTATCAGCAAGCTTTAGCCATTATTAAACAAATCGGCGATATAGCAGTAGAAGGTACAATTCTCAATAATCTTGGAGCAGTTTACACTAATCAGGGACAGTACGCTAAAGCTATAGATTACTATCAGCAAGCTTTAGTCATTCGTAAACAAATCGGCGATACAGCAGGCGTTGCTACAACTCTCAATAATCTTGGGTTAGTTTACGACAACCAGGGACAATACGCCAAAGCCATTGAGTACTATCAGCAAGCTTTAGCTATTATTAAACAAATCGGCGATACAGCAGGCGTTGGTGCAACTCTCAATAATCTTGGGTTAGTTTACGATAACCAGGGGCAGTACGCTAAAGCCATAGAGTACTATCAGCAAGCTTTAGCTATTAGAAAACAAATCGGCGATACAGCTGGCGTTGCTACAACTCTCAATAATCTTGGGGGAGCTTACCACAGCCAGGAGGAGTACGCCAAAGCCATAGAGTACTATCAGCAAGCTTTAGCTATTAGAAAACAAATCGGCGATACAGCAGGCGTTGGTATAACTCTCAACAATATAGGTTACATTCTTTTGCAAACAGGCAAACTTCAACAAGCCACAGAGACTTTAGGCGCTGCAATTAAAGTTTCAGAATCTCTACGAGTAGATTTAAAAGACACCGATAAAATATCACTTATTGATACACAACTTAGTTCATACAAATTATTACAACAAGCACTCATTGCCCAAAAGCAACCAGAAGCAGCTTTAGAGATTTCTGAACGCGGTCGTGCGCGTGCATTTGTGGAGTTATTAGCGTCTAAATTCAAAAGCAACACCAAAGTAAACAGTAACCCACCCACCATTAACCAACTCAAACAAATTGCCAAAGAACAAAAAGCAACCTTCGTTGAATATTCAATTATTCGTGAAGAATTTAAAACTCAAAAAAAATCAGAATGGCATGAATCAAAACTCTACATTTGGGTCATCAAACCCACAGGTGAAGTAACATTTCATATCAAAGATATTACACCTCTGTGGCAAAAAGAAAATACAACTCTCGCCAAGTTAGTTACCACCAGCCGTCAATCTGTCGGTGTCAGAGGTCGCGGTATTTTTGACATAAAATTTAATCCAGACATTCAGCAACAACAATTAAAAAAGCTGCATGAACTATTAATACAACCCATTGCTGACCAATTACCACTAGACCCCAACCAACGGGTAATTTTCATTCCCCAAGATTCCCTTTTCCTAGTTCCTTTCGCGGCACTGCAAGACCAAAACGGTAAATATTTAATTGAAAAACATACTATCCTCACCGCTCCGGCAATTCAAGTATTAGATTTAACCCGTAAACAACAGCGGCAATTTCCCCAATCCCCCGATGAAATGCTGATTGTGGGTAATCCCACAATGCCCAAGCTTCCCATCACCGTAGATTCTCAAACGCGGACGTTAAAACCTTTACCAGGTGCAGAACGAGAAGCAAAAGCGATCGCTCAGTTATTCCAAACCCAAGCTATCATCGGGAAAAATGCCACAGAAAGAGCCATCATCCAAAAGTTACCACAGGCGAAGTTAATTCATTTAGCAACTCACGGCTTACTCGATGATTTTCTCGGTTTGGGCGTACCAGGTGCGATCGCTCTTGCACCAGATAGCCCACCCAGCAATGATGATAATGGTGATGGTTTGCTCACCGCTGGCGAAATCCTCGACTTGCAACTGTCCGCCGATTTAGTAGTATTGAGCGCCTGTGATACAGGAGGCGGTAGTATTTCTGGTGATGGGGTAATTGGGTTATCACGTTCATTGATTAGCGCAGGTGCAGAGAGTGTGTTAGTGTCTTTGTGGTCTGTAGACGATCAATCCACAGCATTTTTGATGACCGAATTTTATCAAAATTTACAAAAAAAGCTTGACAAAGCTACAGCTTTACGCATGGCAATGCTAGCGACAAAGCAAAAATATCAGTCTCCCTTACACTGGGCGGCGTTTACCCTGATTGGGGAATCGGAGTGAAATTGTAGCAGGGGAGCAGGGGAGCGGGGGAGCAGGGGAGCAGGGGTGATGGGGAGCAGGGGAGCGGGGGAGCAGGGGAGCAGGGGGGATGAGGGGGATGAGGGAGATGAGGGAGATAATTTTCCACTCCTAACTGCTCACTCCTCACTCCTAACTCCTCACTCAGCAACGCCACATGCTCCACTTGGGGAGACCCCAAGACCGCAGTGGCTCCTCAGCACTCAGAACTTTTGACAACTGACAACTAACAATACTATTTATGACTCGCGTTATTGGTTTAATAAGTGGCACGTCTGTAGATGGCATAGACGCTGCTTTGGTAGATATTTCTGGTACAGAATTGGATCTCAAAATTGAGTTGTTAGCTGGAGAAACATATCCTTACGCGGCTGGACTCAAAGAGAAAATCTTGGCAGTCTGCGCTGGGGAAGCTATTTCAATGGCAGAATTGGCAGAGATAGATGATGCGATCGCTTTTGCCTTTGCTGAAGCTGCCCAAAATATTCAAGCTAACCACCAGCCAGCAACTTTGATTGGTTCCCACGGTCAGACAGTTTATCATCGACCGCCGGAAAAAGCAGGGGGAGCAGGGGAGCAGGGGAGCAGGGGAGTAGGCAAAAATACAGAAGGTAGAAAAACTTTTCACTCCTCAGTCCTAACTTCTCACTCCCCATTAGGTTATAGTCTGCAACTCGGTCGTGGTGCTTTGATTGCTCATCTGACGGGTATTACTACGGTGAGTAATTTTCGTGTTGCTGATATTGCTATTGGTGGTCACGGTGCGCCTCTTGTGCCTAGAGTGGATGCTTTTTTGCTTAGTCACCCCGAAGAAGGACGTTGTATTCAGAATCTAGGTGGTATTGGTAATGTTGCTTATATTCCGCCTCGGCGTGATGACTGGCTTGGTAAAATTCGCGGCTGGGATACTGGCCCAGCAAACAGTTTGTTGGATTTGGCGGTGCAACATTTAACTGCTGGCGCTAAAACCTATGATGAAAATGGCACATGGGCAGCCAGTGGTACACCGTGTTATCCACTAGTAGAACAATGGTTGAGCCAAGATTACTTCCATCTACCACCGCCTAAGTCTACTGGTCGCGAACTATTCGGTGTAACTTACCTGCATGAGTGTTTAAAATATGCCGAAGCATATCAACTCAGTCCTGCTGATATACTGGCAACGCTTACAGAACTCACAGTTGCTTCCATTGTTCATAGTTACCAAACTTTTTTACCGCAAATGCCGCAGCGAATACTATTATGTGGTGGCGGTAGTCGCAATCTTTATTTGAAACAAAGGTTACAGATATTGTTACCATCAGTGCCAGTATGTACTACAGATGAAGTCGGCTTGAATGCGGATTTTAAAGAAGCGATCGCTTTTGCAGTTTTGGCCTACTGGCATCAGCTAGGTATTCCTGGTAACTTACCCGCCGCCACTGGCGCACCTGTTGAAGTACTTTTGGGAGAAATTCACAATATTTTGAGATGAGGAGGCAGTGCGGTCTTGGGGTTTCCCCAAGTGGAGCAACTGCCGTGGGGATGAGGGAGATGAAACAAATTTCCATTCCTCATTCCCCGAAGGAATTCTGGATACAATTTGTATAATTTTGCATCAAAAAAGCTGCAACTATAGTCAGTGCAGCTTTTTCTATATTAATTAGAGCAATAGTCAAGGTTGTTAGGACATCAGCAGATGATAAAACTTACAGCAGTTTGCAAGTAAATGAAGTACACATAATTTGCAAGTAAATGAAGTACACATAATTATGATAAATCTTGTGGGGTGGGCATCCTGCCCGCCCTTGTGTACCTCATTCAGATAAAATGCGCTGTAGATACAAAAAGACTTTTCACCTATTGTCGCTAATCCCCAACGCCACTTGCAAAGGCTGCTCACCAAAATCCAAAATTGCTATTAGTCCATTTTCAAGTAGATTCTGAGTGCTTCATTCACTAATTCACTCATGGGTTTACCTTGGCTAGTAGCAGTTTCCTTCAACTTGTGGTAAACATCATCGTGAATGCTGATACGATGCCGTCCTCTACTAGGAGCAGTAATTATTTTAGCTACTAAAGCCGTTACCTGAGCTTGAGTATCTTCGGTAATTTCTGGTGTAGCTTCCGGTACGTACTGAGCAGCAAATTCACGGATGGCATCAAAACCAACGCGATCGCAAAAATCACCAAACTTTTCGCCTGATTGCTTGGACTTCTTAAAGTAGACAAAAATCGGCTCTAAGAAGCTTTCTATGTCATTATGGTGCAAGCGATCAGTGTAAGTTTGTGCTAGCCTTGTCTGGTCTGGCGAACCTCCTAACCACAATTGATAAGTGTCTGGAGCGCTACCTACAAAGCCCAATTCTGCCATGTAAGGACGAGCGCAGCCGTTAGGACAACCTGTCATCCTTACCACAAAATGTTCATCTTGTAAACCCAGTTTATCCAATAAACTGCGGATTCTTTCCAAAATACCAGGTATTGCTCGTTCTGATTCGGTAATTGCCAAGCCACAAGTAGGTAAAGCAGGACAAGCCATGGCGTACCGCACCAAAGGTTCGATTTGACCTGGGTCAGAGACAACGCCGCGGAGGTTGAGAATCTCTTGAATGGCTTGTTTATTTTCTGGTTCGATGTCGCAGAAAATCAGGTTTTGGTGGGGTGTCAAGCGAATTGGCAAATTGAATTGCTCAACAATTTCCCGCAAGGCTGTTTTCAGTTGAAACGAACCTTCATCTTTGACGCGACCATTGTCAATGGAAATACCCAAGAACAGCTTGCCATCGCCTTGTTCGTGCCAACCCAAAAAGTCTTGATATTTAAACTCTGGGAGTTCTTGGAAAGGTGCAACTGGTTTGCCAAAATATTCTTCAACTTTGGCGCGGAATTTATCGACACCCCAATCGTTGATTAAATATTTTAATCTGGCATGACGGCGGTCAGTGCGATCGCCGTAATCTCTTTGGGTGGCAACAATGGCTTTCACTAAATCGTAAACATCATCCTTTGCCACATAACAAATGGCATCAGCTAATCTAGCAAAGGTTTCTTCTTTACCGTGTGTTCTGCCTAAACCGCCACCTGCAAAAACGTTAAATCCTTCCAACTGGCCTGACTCGTTGGTAATTACTACCAAAGTGAGGTCTTGGGAGTACAAATCAACCGAATTATCCCCTGGCACCGTCACGCAAACTTTAAACTTGCGGGGCATATAGTGAGTGCCATAAATTGGTTCTTCGGTGTCATGAACGATTGTGCCATTGCCATTGCGCTGTCTTGCGGCTTTAACTTCTGGGTTTTCTTCCGCGCTAACAGCCTTTTCACCATCTAACCAAATTTCGTAGTAAGCGCCTGTTTGCGGTGACAGCAAGTCAGCGACATTCTGGGCATACTCCCAAGCATACTGATAGTCTGGGCGATTCTTAAAAGGAACTGGTGGTGCCATGACGTTGCGGTTGATATCGCCACAAGCACCCAATGTGGAACCTAGATTTTTAACAATGGTGGCAATTGCTGTTTTCAGATTCTTCTTTAAAATTCCGTGCAGTTGAAACCCTTGACGCGTGGTTGCACGCAACGTGTGATTACCATATTCATCAGCCAGTTGATCCAAAGCTAGGTATAACTGCGGCGGTACGAAGCCACCCGGATTTTTTGTCCGCAGCATGAACTGATAATCTTTCTCCTGTCCCTTAACACGATTGTCGCGGTTATCTTGTTGGTAGGAGCCATGAAACTTGAGAATCTGCACCGCATCTTCGCTAAAGTGAGTAGTATCCTCAAGGATTTGTGTTGCTACAGGTTCACGCAAAAAATTACTATTTTCCTTGAGTCCTTCTACTTTAGAAGGCTTACGGTTGGCGATTGGAGGAGGAGCAGATTTAACCATTAGAGTTGTATAGTATTCTCAATAAAGCATCGGTAGACGCCGAAGCACCCTTTCGGCTGGTTGTTTCCCGGTAATCCGGTCGGAGATATGAGGAATATTTTAATTTTAACATGGCAAAAAGCAGGCTTCGTCAGTGATGTAACACTTAACAAAACCAGCTTTTTGTAGTAATGAGTGCTAAGTCCTAAGTGCTGAGTCCTGAATAAACAGTATAGAATAACTTAGGACTTATGGCTTTTATGAGAACTGGAAAAAATAAATTATCCCGGTTGGCGACTGGGAACAGCAGGTAAAGCTCATCTAAATTGCATAATTACTTATGTTTGCTTAGCCTCTCGGTCACGATCAGGTTGATGACTGATGACTGTCATCCGTCATCAGTTATCAGCTAACACAATTAGATATGCAACCTCAAAAGTTAAACTACTTAAACTATTTAAAGCGATAACCAAGGCCGCCATTGATGGTGACAGCAGAAGCAGGGCTATTTTGATAGGCACGAAGTCCTACTTTAGCATTGGTGTAAATGAGAAAGTTTTTAGCAACTTCTGACTCAACACCAGCACCAACCACTACAGCATCTCTGTTGCCAATGGGACTTGGTGAACCATCTTTATCGAGAAAAGAATAACCACCAGTTACAAAGGCGTTAGTTCTATTAGCAATTGGCACATCTAGGGAAACTTCTGGGATAACAGCACTCGTCTTATCATTCCAAATCACATTACCACGTGCCGAAAATGGTGTATTTCCTAATTTTACGCGCCCTGTAAGATTACCACCAAAGTTAGCTGCATCGTTGTTTAGTCCGCCATTGGTAACACCAGCTGCAACACCAGCACCAATATAACTAGCATCAGTACCCTTTTTTGTTTCGGCGCTAGCTTGACCAGCACTAAGAATAAAAGGCGCAATAACTAATGATGACAATGCAGAGATTGTCACAAAAGACTTGAGTAATTTCTTCATAATCTCGACAAAATTTTGTAGCTTTTGCTGTTACTTTCCAAGTCGAAGACTATGTAAAAATGTTCCAGATAATTTTCAAAAGTAAAAGGGACTGGTGATTAGGGACTGGTGACTGGGGGCTAGGAAAATCTTTTTGAATACCTAATCTTTAGTATCTTTTATAGTGTTCACTTTTTTTATTGGCACAACCTAATAACTAAAATTTAATTAGTATCAGGCAATTAAATACTTAATTCACTTATCTTTTCCTGACTGCTCATATAGATTTAAACAATAGGTTGTAGCAGTTATGGCAACAAGCTTGAGAGGAAATATATAAAGTTAAGTTTTAGCAATTTTCATGGAGATTGAATAAATGCTAACCGCTGCAAAAACGTTGTCTGGTTTGATGGGTTTATGTGTCGGTGATGCGTTAGGTGTGCCAGTAGAGTTTACTAGCCGCGCTGAACGAGTTAAATCTCCGGTGACCAAGATGTTGGGTTATGGCACATGGAATCAACCGCCGGGAACTTGGTCTGATGACAGTTCCCTGACGTTTTGCCTAGCGGAAAGTCTTTGTAGAGGTTATTCCTTAGATGCCATAGCTAATTCCTTCTGGCGCTGGTACAAGGCGGCTTACTGGACTCCCCGTGGCGAAATATTTGGTATCGGTGAGAATACTTATGCAGTGATGATGCGCCTCAACCAGGGAGTTTCACCTCTACAAGCAGGGGGAACGAGTGAAATGAGCAATGGCAACGGTTCTTTGATGAGAATTTTACCAATGGCTTACTGTCATAAAACCTTAACTTTTAGCGAATTAATTTCGCGGGTGCATGACGTATCTGCCATTACTCATGCTCATCCGCGATCGCAGATGGCTTGTGGTATTTATACTAGTATCGCTGTTGCTCTGCTGGAAGAATCTAATCCCCAAGCAGCTTATTTGCAAGGGTTAAACAAGATCCAGGCAATTTATTCTGTGCCAAAATTCGTTTCCGAAACACCGCATTTTGCTAGAGTATTCAGCGGTGAAATTGCTCAGTTGCCAGTGGAAGCAATTAATTCTCAGGGCTATGTAATTGATACCCTAGAGGCATCTTTGTGGTGTTTATTAAATAGCTCGTCTTACGCTGAAGCGGTACTAAAAGCTGTAAATTTAGGCGGACATACAGACACAACCGCTGCTGTCACTGGTGGGTTAGCCGGAATTTACTACGGCACAGAAGGTATTCCCCAACAATGGATGAATCAAATTGCCCGCAAACAAGACATTATTAACTTAGCAAAACGGTTTGCAGCAGCTGTTTACAGTTGAAGTTAGGAGTTATACCAATTTAGATTTTGGATTTTGCGAAAGAGCTATTTCATCTGTCGCAATCATTGTTCAAATTGGTATTAAAAGTGATGAAACTCTCAACTCCTAACTCCTAACTCCTAAACTGTAGACAGGGAATAAACCTGACCATCAATCAACAGCCTGGTGATGCCCTTGGCTTGTAGATGAGTCCGAGCCTTATGGAGAATTTTACTATCGGGAACTTTAATTACGCGATCGCGCTTGGTAGAAAAGCGCTTTGCTACCCGATGGTTATCAAACACCGGCAAAGTTCTTTGCTGGGTTTCCAAGCTAGGAATTTGCCCCAAGTCCCCAAAATCCTTGAGTGGTCGGGTAATTAATTCCGAGGCGCGGTCAATGACCAAATAGCAAGTCTTAGGCAAAGGGGCGGCCGATAATGGCAAAACTTGAACTGGTATTTCACCTAGTCTTCGTCTTGTAACTAAAGGTCTTGGCTCGTCGAAATAGTCCTCCTCTTCTTCTTCCTCGTCATAGTCCTCGTCTAAATCGTCTAAATCGTCCTCTTCTAAATCCTCTAAATCTTCAGACTCGTCTAGTAAGTCTTCACCTACCAGCATTTGGGCAATGACGGTTGCTTGCGGACGTTCATCCTCCAACATGGGGCTGGGGATGCTAACTATTTCCTTAGGCTTTTCTTCTGCAATTTCTAATCGCTTGGCTGTTCGCAGCTTTGGTTTTTCCGTTGCTGACGAACGCCGCCGCACCCGTCTATCAGCAGGGGTTTCCTCTTCCTCCTTTTCTGGCTGGGTTTCTTCCTCTACTATTGCTTGCTGCGGCTCAACCTCTGGTAACTGCAAGCGGGGGGGTTCAATGCTTGCAATTTCTTTCTCTGGCTTTGGCTGACTTAGCAAAGGTAACTGCTCGTAGCTCACCTGTGCCCTACCTTCAGGAGTCCTAGCAGCACGTTTTAAGGAAACGAGGTACTCGTACTCATCTTCTGGTAAGGTGCTTTTAAGCAGGCGGCTAATTGTGGAGTTACTCACGTCATAGCGCTCTGCCAAAGTTGAGGTTGTTTCAGCAGTCTCTCGATATAACTTAAGAATTTCTTGCTTGTCAGAATCTGTTAGTTTTCTCACGGTAGATACCAAAAAACTTTTTTATGCTCGTTTTCGTCCACGCTCCCGCCGAGTTCGGCTCAATGATGCGTCATGTTCTAGAACAGCGCCGATGCCAAATAACACTCCACTAAATACCCAAAACACTTCTAGTATGTCTCCACTTTGATAATTGGGCCCTTGGGCATATTTAAACCACATATCTGCAATGTAGAGCGAAAACGCGGCCGCTGCAATCATTCGCCAAGACTGGCCAACTCGTCCTCCCCAAAAGGCTAGTAGCATTGTGGTAGCAAGAATCAACAGAACTACATCGCTAATTACGTAAAACCAATTCACAATTACGACTAGGATTTCTGAGGGCGATCCTTGTTGTACGGAAATCCACCAAGCCAACAAACTACCAAATAGCCCAATTGCCAAGACAACTAACCATTGCCATTTTTCGAGATTGATTCGTCTGGAAGTCACAGCTAAAATCATGCCTGCGCCAATTGATAAATAAGACAGTACAAAAAACACATCGCCGATAGATACATCCGGTTCTTGTTTTAAAATGATTTCTGTATAGCCGAAAAATATCCCTCCCAGGAAATAAGACAGCATACCTACAGCAATTGCGAGCCAAATGTTCCGGCTACTAACAATTTGTGGGCTACGCCAATTTCTCAAGCATAGAATACCGGCACCCAGATAAGCTAATGCTTCAAAAATATTTGTACCAATTACATACCACTCGGCACGGCTTTCTACGCCATCTGCTCCTGGAACTTTGGCACCAAACAACAAATAGTATAACAGGGCTAGCACGGCCCAGCCAATACTGAGCAATACGATGTTCTGATTGGTGAATAGGGATTTGGAACGGTAGGAATTGTTGTACGAGCTACTCATAGGAATTGACTTGGTAAATGCACTTTGCCTGTTTTTTGACGTGCAGAAATTTGTAGCCAGCGGTCTATCTGCCTGCAATGCACAAATTAATGTGAAGTGCAACTAGCGATAGCCGCATTTTTGCTACAATTTTCATGCTATTGCCACAGTTTACTCAGTGAAGATTGATTTAGCCAAGTCATAAACAGCGATCGCTCTATTTCGGGCATATCTTTCAACCTATCACTGACTTCATGAGCAAAGTTGGTATTGCCAAAATATGTTTTCCCTAGTTTGTACAGTTCTTGCAAGAGGCTAATCAGGTGATTTTCTTGCCAAGCAGGAAGTTTATCGGTATCTAGGGGATCTATACTGACCAAGTACTTGACTGCTTCAAGGGTTGATCCTTCAGGAAATTGTTGTTGTCGCAATGCTTCTGCAATTTCTTTTTGAAACAATGACGCTTGCCGAGTGCCTAAGAACTCTTCAATGTCTATGTAAAGCGCTTGCAGCAGCAAAAGAGTTGCTTGAATTAAAATTTCTTTCCTGCTATGGCTACTTGAGTCACTATCTAGCTGTTCTAGGCGGACTTTACCCCAGACGCTAAAGCGTTCTGGTTCTTCCAGTAAGACGCAGGCTTTACCTCGGTTATCGGTCAACTCTCGCCATAATGATCTAGCTTCTTCTTCTTTACCAGCTTTGAAGATGCTAATCAAGCGAAAGGTCTGCCCCTGATAATGGAGGATCGGCACTTGCTGATCCCGTTTTGGGTGCTGAATACTCGATATCTCAACATCCTGCCGTTTGAGAATAAACATGGCACTAGCAACTAACTCCTCACAGGGGCTTTGTGGATATGCGATCTATAATCTGATGAGTGCAGTATCGCCAAGAGTGCGATTACTTAAGTGTCATCAGGGTAAGCCTAGCGATCGCTCTTTAGCTACCCTATAGTAAGCCACAACACGCTTTCTAAGCATTCAATAAGCACACAATGTAACTATTTGCTTGTTTTTAGTGTTAATCGACTAACTAGCGACTAGAATCATAGCCTTGCTTGGGAAAAAACGGCAATTTTTCCATTGCTTCTTTGCAAGGAAAACGATATAATTTCCAAAGTGACTCCCTTAAGAGCCACAAATTTAGTTTGGGCGCGTAGCTCAGTGGATAGAGCCACGGATTTCTAATCCGTTGGTCGCAGGTTCGAACCCTGCCGCGCTCGTTTTAAAGGAATACGAACCTTCAAGAAGCTTTTTCATGGTAAATTACCGAAAAAGCACGATGGTTCATATAAATGCACCACACAAAAGATAAGGGTGATCTTGCAGCTGCTAAGGTAATAGCGGATTTAGTTGAGAAAGAATATTCAGTTTTTGTACCAGTAGTAACAGAACATGCGCCCTTTGATTTAATTGCTTATAAAAATGGTAAATGTTACAGAATCCAAGCTAAGTACAGCCACAACGGTACACTGAAAAATAAAACTAATTGGGCAGACAAGAACGGTTGCCATGAGAGAAAGTACAACTCTAATGATTTTGATTTTTATGCCCTTTATTTGCCAGATATAGACAAAGTAGTATATCCATCTATTAAGTTTGGCGGTTGTGGTATCAGAACAACGCCGCCTAAATCACCTAACCCTTTTTACTGGTGGGAAGATTTTAGAGAGTTAACTGAAGAAGCACCTAAGAGAACTTATAAGGAGTTTGGCGTTGATTTAACAACCAGGAAGATTAACCCAGAATCCAGAATTTATACCAGAAAAGTACTAAGACCATCAAAAGAAGAATTGGGAAAACTTGTTTGGGAAAAACCGACAGCACAAATTGGCAGAGATTCTGGCGTGTCTGATAAAGCTGTGGAAAAGTGGTGTAAAGCTTATGGAATAGACAAGCCACCTAGAGGATATTGGGTGAAAAAAACTTACCGAAAAGTAGAATAACAGTTAAATAATAGTAATAATTTTTAACAAAATTATAAATTTTAATAAGTTATTTCTTCTGCTATTCTGTCTCTAAATTGTCAAAAACATCATGTTGTTCCCTGAAAACTCTCTCTGTAATTTCTAAATCGAAATCACTAGCTAGTAAATCAATACCATCAATTATTATAGGTATTTGAGCCTCATTAACTTGCAGACCATGAAAGCATTCTTGTCTATAATCTGGTCTTTCCTGAAAGCGTTTGACCGCAATTTTTAAAGGGCGTATCACCTCATAAGCTTTCTCAGCTTTATCAATTGATTGCTGAGGAATCGCAGATTGCAACCGCAAAATTGCTAAATCAATTAAGTCTCTTGCCTCAACACTATCATCCATATAACGATCAGAATTTGAAAGCAGCTTTGAGGTGAAACAATCGTTAAAACTTAAGCAAGGAACAGGTGACCATTCTGGATATCTTGGCGGGTCTAACTCAAAACGAGATTCAGCAATAATTTCTGTTTTGATGGGCAGATCATCCACAATAACTATTATTCTGATTCCATACTGGTCAGTAGTGCCGCGTCCAACTTTAATTTTGCTCAAATCACGAAACAATGCTTCAAAGCCACCATCAAATACAACTGTACGAAGGTATTTATAGCCTGATGCAAAAACAGGAGAAATAAAATCAATATCCTTACTCCAACGGTATTCTTTATAATCAAGTGCAAGAAGAGTTCCACCACCAAAGTAAGCAGAACCCTCCTTAAGTACATCATGATTAAAGCTTTTAAGAATTGTCAGGATTTTATTATGGTGATCTAAACCAAAAGTCATAAACAGGCTTCTAGCCAAGAATGATAGCCTCTGGCAAGTCCCTTCAAAAAGTTTAATTCCTCACCATCAAGGTTATTAAACAGCTTGCGATATTCCCATCCCCGTTCATAGCGACTCAGCATTTGCTGTGGAGTAAACCGATAGACATCTGCTGTCTGCCAACAAATTGACTCCAAAAAGGGCAGTTTTTTTGGGATAACGGGTGGGTTAATTGTTGGTGTAGAGATTCTCATAACTTCCTTAATTAACCACTTTGTCTGATTCTAGTTTATAGAATAGCGCAATCACACTTAAATAACTAGTTGCGATCACTTACCGAAAACACTATTTAGAGGATGTTTTAAAAGTCAAATTGAGTCAAAAATTATGCTAGTCGTCTGACCATGATACGAATCATCGCTATATATATAAAAGTCTCCGAAGTTTTGGGTAGCCTTTCATAATCTTTACTTAAACGGCGACACCAATTGAGCCATCCAAAAGTTCTTTCGACAACCCAACGCTTTGGTAAATGGACAAAACCTTTTTTCTCCAATGGTCGAAGAACAATTTCTACAATCCACCGAAACATATCCATCACCCAATGCATAAATTCTTCGCCTCGGTATCCTCCGTCCATCCAAATGATGTTTAACCTTTTGACGTGATTGCCTGTATTGTGAACTCGTTTGAGGACTTTTTTCGCTCCTTCACGTTCTGGAACACTTGCAGACGTTACCAAGACCCGCAAAACTAGCCCTAACAAATCTACACTTAGATGTCGCTTGCGCCCATGTATCTTTTTTCCTGCGTCATAGCCGACATCAACAGTAATCATCGTTGCTGTTTCTACTGATTGACTATCAACCGCCGCTTCTGATGGACTCTTATCACGTCCTGAGTCTACCCTTACCCACCGATAGAGTTGGTCATGAACCTTCAACCATGTACCATCTTTTCCCCATCTCCAAAAATAACCATAAACCGTTGACCACGCCGGAAAATCTCCTGGCAAACCTCGCCATGTACAACCTTCGCACAGAACATAGAGAATTGCATTCACGATCGCAAATAATGCTAATTTTCGGGGACGACCCCCTGGTTTTGATTCTGGGAATAGGTCTGCAATTAATTCCCATTGTTCCCATGTCAGATTACTACGGTATGCTTTAGTCATTCGCTCACAGGGTGCTGGTTTCTACAAATTTCAGCATACGCCTTGTGAGCTTTCTTACAATACCCCCTACTTTTAAAACATCCTCTTAGAACTACAAACTTTACTATATACTTAAAAAGCCCGTGACGAGGATTGAACTCGTGACCTCACCCTTACCAAGGGTGTGCTCTACCACTGAGCCACACGGGCAAACTTTTTGAAAATTTGAGATTTTGAATTTTATAAGAATTCAAAATCTCAAATGGGCCGGGCTGGATTTGAACCAGCGTAGGCGCAAACCAACGGATTTACAGTCCGTCTCCATTAACCACTCGGACACCGACCCGCTTTGTCCTACGATTTATTATATTAGCACCGACTTTGAGAAATTTCAAGTGGGTCACAGAAATTTTTTAACAGAGAAACCGGGCTGAATCAACCCGGTTGCCAACGCCTAACTCAGGAGTTCTCCGGTTTCTTGTAGGGAGTGCAAGCGGCGATAAATGCCCTCGTGACGCAAAAGTTCATCGTGGCTACCCACCTCTACAATCTTGCCCTGATCTAGAACCACAATCTTATCGGCTTCTCGCACCGTACTAAGACGGTGAGCAATCACAATTGTCGTGCAAGTTCCCTGAATCGATCGCATGGCTAGTTGAATGGAACGCTCAGACTCGTAATCTAAACTAGAGGTAGCTTCGTCAAAAATCAGCACGTCTGGCTCAACTAACAACGCCCTGGCGATTCCTAAGCGCTGTCTTTGTCCTCCAGATAACCTGACACCACGTTCCCCGACAATGGTGTAATAACCTTGGGGTAGGTGTTGGACTACTTCATCAACTCTAGCAATCCTACAGGCTTCCTGAACCTGCTCAAAACTAGCATCCGGTCTACCATAGGTGAGGTTATCCAACACAGTACCGTTAAAAACGTCTACCTCTTGGTGAACGATCGCCAGCCTACGTCTATACTTACCTACATGCAAGGTGCGAATATCTTGACCATCAATGAGAATTTGCCCTTCTTGAGGTTCAAAATACCGCAACAGTAACTTCACTAAAGTAGATTTGCCAGAACCAGAACGCCCAACCAAAGCTACTGTTTGGTATGGTTCAATTAACAAGTTGATATCTTGCAAAACTTGACGGTTGGCATCATACCCAAAACTCACGTGGGAAATCTCAACTTTTCCAGTAAATTTATAAGGTGTTTCTTCCTCATTTTCTTCTTCTAAAAGACCAGCTGCATCCGCACCAGTAGGTTCTTGGAGAAATTCATGAAATCGTAGCATCGAAGAATAGCGACGCGCGAAAATTTCTGCCAAGGTACTGATAGGTTCTAATTCCGCATAAGCCATACTAGAAAGAGTCAAGGTCATGACAAAATGACCAAGAGAAATTCTACCATTTACTGTTGCCGCTAAAGTTAAACCAAGGATGGCAAACACACAAAACTGAATTACAGTTCTTTGCCAAGTACCCAGTTTTGTATAACCTTTGTGGATGCGATAATCAATTACTTTGAATTCCCGATCCAAACGTTGAGTTTGCCGCTTGAGTTCCCTTGTTTCAGTTGCAAATGCCTTTACCGTTTTGATATTGGTGATGATTTCCGAAGTACGGCTTTCTGTGCCTTCCGCGTATTTATCAAGACGACTTTCATACCTGATAAGTTGCTGTAAATCCTTCAAGCTGAAGCCGAGGATAATCACAAAGGATATCAGATATAAAATGGCAATTCGCCACTCAATCACCAAGATAAATACAAAAATTCCCAATACTCTAATTAGTTTGGGAATCAATTGTCCAGCAATTTCAGGATACGACCAAGTGTGGTTAGTAATACCTCTAGCTACTCGTCCAGCAATACGTCCCGGATTATTTTCATCATAAAATTCTAGTGGCAGAGTGAGAACTTTTTCTATTGCTCTTTGGCTTTTACTCCGACGCACCCTGAAGGCTATATCCCAGTGAAACCAACCGGTTAACCATGGTTGTGTTGGCGCCCTGACTACGGTGACAAGAAAAATTAAACCCAGTAATACACCTAAAGATAGAGGTTTATTTACTGGGTAGTTGGTGATATCTGAAAAGGTTGCGATCGCTTGTTGTAATGGTTTATCTAATGGCTGATTAGACAAGACATTTAAAATCTGCCCAATCGCATAAGGTACAACCAAATCAAAAATTTCGTAAATACTGGATGCTGCAATGGTAATAATACTCAGCTTCCAATGGGCATGATAGTAAGTAATAATGTCTCGAAATTTTGCCATGATGCACACTGTTCTAGAGCGCAAACTTTAGCTCCAGAAGTTAATACTACATTTATACTACATAAAAGTCAATACTTCAAGAAGTAATTTATCCAGGTCTTACACCTTCACCTGAGTACGCCTTGAACTTAAGTTCAAGGCTTATAGCTAAAGTCCGTTAAAACGGACTGAAATTGTTGTTTAGTAAGCTAATCGCAAACTTCAGCTTTGAACCTGTGAAATTTATTTCTTAGCGGTAAATTAGGCAGATGCAAGATTTGAGCCTATAAGAAACGCGTTCTTCGCTCCCGCAAAATATGAAATAAACACTTTCTTCCCCTACTCCCTACTCCCTACTCCCCACTCCCTGTGTTTCTTAGGAGTTTATTCTTTAGCAGTAGTAAGCACTTGAGAGGGAAAAAATTCTAGGCGATAGCGATAAAGGGCGACTGGCCGAGAACCTGCGGTAAAATAATTTGGATCTTGTGGTGACAGATAGACAGCGGTAACTTGATCTGCTTCAATAGCGGGATTAGATGTAGAAAGTTGATGGTAGGCAGTAGTCGATTCCACAGAGTTGAAATAGGGACGTGAACCACCTTTAAATAATTGTTGAAATACTTCTGTGGTAATGAATTTACCATCAGATGTATTTTCTGTAGCGCGTGCAGTGACAATAGAAACTAGTTGGCGATCGCCACGCAAAAAGGTAATCTGACGATTGGGCGAATCTGGATCAACTTTCACTGCTAATACAGCTTCATCCCCTAAGTAAGCCCTCGCTAAGTTTAAACTATTAAATGCTCTATCTGCTACCAAAGTTTCTGACTTATTATTTTGCCAAGGGAGAAATTTTAATTTAGTGACAGGCGATCGCTCTTTCACAAATCTTACTAAAAAACTCACAGGTTTATTTAATTGTTGGCGATTCCCTTCAAACCCAGGTGTGACGATATCCGGTGCTAAAGGCGCAGCTAAATCGACCAAAGTACTCGTAACTTGCCAATTACCAGCCATCCATTCAGGGTAAACCAAATCCCCCGCAGCTGGTTGCACAAAAGTTAATTTTTCCCACTGGGGAAAGTGCGCCAAGCGTTCAGATAACTCTCCTGCTTTAGCATCTCCACTTGCAAGTAGGAATAAAACTATTAAGCAAAAACTCCAAACTACCCTGATTGTAAATAACAGCATAATTGTTAATGTGTGATATAAAAATCCTGAACAATAAGATTCCCGACTTTTAAGCAAAATCGGGAATGTGGGTTTATCAGAATAACCAATGAAATATTACTAATATTAACAATTCGTAATTCGTAGTTACGGGCTTCGTAATTACGTTACGGGTGGGGTCTAAATCCCCATCCGTAACGTTACGACTTATAGAAGTCTGGTGTTCCACCTCGGTTTAATTACGAATTACGAATTACGAATTAGTAATTAAGTTAAATCTCTGCTGGTAAAGGTTCCCAAACTTCGCCATATTGATCTCGTAAAGCCTGCCAATTTTCTACCTGACCTGGTTCATATTCTCCCGGCTTACCCCACTGTAAAAACAGGCTTAAAGCAGGCTCTTGTTTTTCATCTAAAAACCGGATGGCATAAGTTGTAAAGTTACCTCTTTTTGCTTCACCAGTTTCAAATTTCACTTGAGTAATTTTGTCCATATTCAAGTGAAACTCAAAGCCTTCAGTGTGCATATTCGCATACTTACCTTTAGGCAATTCTGCATAAAATAGCTTTTCTAATTTGCCGCGTGCTTCTAAGACAGCAGCACTACTAGTAACAATTAAACGCAAAGTTCCTAAATTCTCGCAAGCTGTTAAAAACTCTTTCAAATTAGTACTCATGATTAGTTGTTAGTTGTTAGTTGTTAGTTGTTAGTTGTCAGTTGTTAGTTGTTTTTGACCACTGACTACTGACTACTGACCACTGACTATTGACTATTGACTATTGACTATTGACTATTTTTCGTATTGTTCGTAAGCAGCGACAATGCGCTGAACTAAAGGATGGCGCACGACATCTCGCTGGGAGAATTCACAAAAGGTAATGCCTTCAACATTTTTTAAAATTTGTAAAGCCACTGTTAAACCTGATTGCTGATTGAGTGGTAAGTCAGTTTGTGTAATATCACCTGTAATTACCATCCGAGAACGGAAGCCTAAACGAGTCAAAACCATTTTCATCTGGGCAGGTGTGGTATTTTGAGCTTCATCCACAATTACAAAAGCATTATTTAAAGTACGACCCCGCATATAGGCTAGAGGCGCAACTTCAATGACACCGCGTTCCATTAAATTGGGGACTTTTTCGGGGTCAATAAATTCATAAATGGCATCGTAAAGTGGACGAAGATAAGGATTAATTTTTTGCTGCAAGTCTCCGGGTAAAAAGCCGAGTTTTTCCCCAGCTTCCACAGCAGGACGAGTTAAAATCAGTTTTTCAACTTGGTTGGCGAGGAGTGCTTGCACGGCGACGACGACAGCAAGGTAGGTTTTCCCAGTACCAGCAGGGCCGATGCAAAATGTCAAGTCACGCTTACGTATCGCCTCAATGTACTGTCGCTGACGAAAGGTTTTAGCGCGAATTTCTTCACCCCGACGAGTTTTGGCTAGGACATCCCGCCGTAGTTCTTGTAATTCGTCTTCTCTATGACTATCTAAAGCTTGACGAGCTGTTAAAATGTCGGCACTGGAGATAGTATTGCCTTTTATCCAAAGGTCTTCAAGCGATCGCACTAATCGAGAAGCTAAATCTATTTGCTTTTCAGTACCCGAAATGTATAATTCTTGCCCACGTAACACCAAAGTAGCACCTGTTTGCCGTGATAGAATTTTGAGATTTTCCTCTCCATCACCGGCTAGGGCGATCGCACCAGTAATATTAGGCAGCTGAATTTTTAAGGCATCTGCCATAAGTATTTCTTAATTTGTAAGGATGCTGTTTTTAACAAAGCTTAAAATTTGCAGTAATTTTTGCTCTCCTTCTGAACTCAGACCAATTTGAAAAATGATTGCAATAGACGAAGTGTCCGAAAGCTTGTCAATTAACTTTTTCACAATCCTAAATCTAATTTACAATCCTAAATTTAAAATTCAAAATGGTATCAGACTGATGGAGAAAGAATAGAGACACGAGGACTCATGTCTCTACTTTGTGTAAATTTGAGCTAACAATGCTTTCAAAGCATAACTTACAGAATTAATGTCCGTTAGCTCCCTTAACCAAAGATATTACCCTGAATTTATTAGCGGAAACCTCTGCGTGAGGCTTCAGCTTTGCGCTTACGGCGCAAACTGGGTTTTTCGTATCTTTCCCGGCGTTTAACTTCAGATAAAATGCCGGCTTTTTGAATTTTCTTTTTAAAACGTCTCAATGCCGAGTCAATCGACTCATTTTGATCCAAACGGACTTCAGCCACTCCTTGGTTTCACCTCCTTACAGAGATTATTTGAAGTGTGAAGTATGGAGGGGCGCAAGGTTTTGCGCCCGTACAGTGAAGTATGAAGTCGGGGATCTGATCCTTTGTTTTCATACTTCATTGTAGTATTACATTTACTCTGTGGTTTTAAACTAGCGCAAACGGGGTTTAGCAATAGGTCTACTAGGCCCATTCCCACCTCGTTCCCTGGTTCTTGGAGGTGGCGATCGCTCTTCTGAATCTTCATCAAAAGACGTACCCTCTCGGCCTGGAGTAGTGCTGCCATAGATATCCAGGTATACTGATTCTCCAGCAGCTTCGGCTGCTGCGGCAATTACTGTCCTAATAGCCTGGATATTGCGTCCTCCCCTACCAAACACTTTCCCTTTATCTGTGCTGTCAAAGGCGATGCGAATCCAAGCCCGTTTGAGGGTGTGTGAAATTTCACAATCGACACTTAAAGTCTTTGGAGATTCTAAAAACGGCTGTATCAAAAAACGTACCAGCTCAACATAGTTGGGACTAGCTGTAACGGATTTTGTTACGACATTAGGATGAAGGTTGGGCACTGACCTGTTCAAAAACATTAGCTTTTACTAAAATGCGACGTACCGTGTCAGTGGGTTGAGCGCCTTGTTGTAGTCGCTTGACGATACCGGGAACGTCTAGTCGCACTTCATCAGTTCTGGGGTTGTAGAATCCAAGTTCTTCTAGGGGACGACCATCGCGACGAGCGAGGCTGTTAATGGCGATAATGCGGTAGCTTGCTTCCCGCTTTTTACCGTATCGTTTCAAGCGCAGTTTGATCATGGTTGAAGAATCATTCTCCGATTTGTATTGATTCTGAAATGCTAATTTTAGCACTTGACTAGGGTTTGCTGCTATGAGTCAAGGGTCAATGGTCAAAAGTCAAAAGTCAAGGGTCAAAAGTCAAAAGTCAAGGGTCAAAAGTCAACAGTCAATGGTCAAAAGTCAACAGTCAATGGTCAAAAGTCCATAGTTCAAGAGTTTTTAACTAATGACTAGTGACTAATGACCACTGACTAAAGATTGCCAAACCCTTTTTTCTTTTTATCTTTGCTCTTTTTCTTTTTCGCAGTGCCAGCGCCGCCACTGTAACCCCGCCATCCTGGGGCTGGACGATTACCAGCGCCAGCAAAGGCATTGCCCATACCGCCGCCAAACATTCCGGGCATACCAGGTAAGCCACCTTGACCCATTTGTTGCATGAGCGATCGCATTTTTTGGAAATCAGCTACTAGTTTGCTGACATCGGACTCTTTATAGCCGGAACCAGCAGCTATGCGTCGCCGCCGACTGGGAGAACTCGCTAATAAATCGGGGTCATGGCGTTCTTGGCGAGTCATGGAGTTAATCATGGCCTCACAGCGCTTGAGTTGGGTTTCTCCCTGCTTGAGCTGGTCATCTGAGAGTTTATTCATCCCTGGAATCATCTTGATGATGCCTCCCAGCGAACCCATATTTTTCAGCAGGCGCAGTTGCTTGAGAAAGTCGGTGAAGTCGAACTTCGCCGACAAGATTTTCTCTTGCATTTTCTCAGCATCTGCTAAATCAAACTCTTCTTGGGCTTTTTCTACCAAAGTCAAGACATCGCCCATTCCCAAGATTCGGGATGCCATGCGATCGGGATAAAATGGCTGTAATGCTTCGACTTTCTCGCCCACACCCACAAACTTAATGGGTGCCCCCGAAATTTGCCGTACTGATAGCGCTGCACCACCACGGCTATCACCATCCATCTTGGTGAGAATTGCCCCAGTAATACCAATTTGTTCGTGGAAAGTACGGGTAAGATTGGCTGCTTCTTGACCAGTCATGGCATCCACCACTAACAAAGTTTCGTGGGGTTGGACTGTTTGCTTGATGCGGGCTAATTCCGCCATCATGTCTTGGTCAATTTGCAATCGTCCAGCAGTATCAATAATGACCGTATTCACACCTTCTGCCCGACCACGTTCTACACCTTGGCGGGCAATTTCCACTGGGTCAGCGTCGCTTCCCAGTTCAAAGACTGGCACATCAATTTGTTTACCTAAACTGATCAGCTGATCGATAGCAGCTGGGCGATACACGTCTGTGGCTACCAACAAGCAACTGCGGTCTAATTTACGTAGATGTAAAGCCAATTTGGCAGTAGCTGTGGTTTTACCAGTACCTTGCAAACCAGCCATCAACACAATGGTGGGTTGTTCTGAGGCTTCTGCCAACGGAACATTTTCTGTTCCCATCACCTGCACGAGTTCATCGTGAACAATTTTGATGAACTGTTGGTCAGGTCGCACGCCAGCCAGCACCTCAGCGCCTTGGGCTTTGGCTTCAACCTCGCTGATAAAATCTTTGACTACTTGGAGATTGACATCTGCTTCTAACAGGGCGCGGCGCACTTCCCGCAAAGCATCTTGAATATTGGACTGAGAAATTTTATCCTGCCCCCGCAGTTTCTTCCAGGCAGCTTCTAAACGGTTAGATAAAGCGTCAAACATAATGTAATAACAGGTAGTTCGCCAATGGGGAAGCCCGAACCGCCGCTGAAAGCGATTCAGAATTTTAACGTGCTATTTACAAGCTTAGTAGTTTTTACTCCGACTTTAGCAACCGAATACCTGCTTTAGCTAGGGCGGTAAGCCGTCCTAGTGTATGTAAATTTTAATTCTTTGATATATTTTCGCCTTGCTTGGTGCGATCGCTCACAAAAAACTATCCCATGATGTCAAATATCAACTGTCCGCAATGCTAAAACCAAAAATCCACAAATCAGCATCAGACCAAGTACATACAAAGACTTGGTGGTACGTTGAACCATCACCCAGATTTCTTTGTAGGAAAGTTGACTATTCTGGATCAGAAAGAAGGCTGGCGGACTAAATATAAACGGCAATAACTTACTAAGTACAAGTCGGATCAAAAAGTTAATATTCCACAATTTACTACGAAGCGGAGCTTGATTATACTGCCAGGGATAACCAATTTGAACAAGGCGTACTAGGGCTTCAGTATCAGGCAAACGCAATGACTCGTATAGAGGTAAGGCGCGGTCAAGCTCATCATCACTTTCAGAAAGAGCCTGATTCAAAACACACACATCCTCCAATGCAGAATTGACTCCTTGTCCGAGATCTGGAGGAAAACAATGAATGGCATCACCTAAAAGTACGACCCCAGCGGTATAATTTGTATTTTCTGGAGTTACCAAAAATTGCAATCCAGAACAATATTGAGGAATCGGAAAGTAACCGCCTTCACTTAAAGCAAATCGTTCTATTTCTTCAGGCGAAAGTATTTGATTGATAGGTAATTGCGGGAAAGCTTTCTCAAAAAAGTTGTAAACTTCAGTACTATTTTTTAATTCCCATATGGCATTGTCTGGTCGTGTAATAATATTGGCAGTGCGAGGTTCTTCTGGATTTTTAATCGGCAGTAAACCTAGAGATACAGCTCGCTTGCGTTCTGGAAATGCCCCACGAATAGCATATGCCATATCACACACAGCATATTCATTGCCAGTACTATCAAGAGGGAAATTTGGTGGTAGGCTTAATACTTTATACCTCAATCCAGAACTAGCTGAGGGAAAATATTTCATCTCAAATTTGTCTGATACCGATTTGTCCCACTCTTTAAGAGTATTACGAACAATTGAGTTAACACCATCACAACCAACTAAAAGATCAGCTACAAATTTGCTGACAGTACCTTTCTCATCTTCAGCAACAATTTCTAGTTTTGCTGTTTTGTTAATTTGCACACAATTCGTATTGAATAATACAGTAATCCGGTCTGACCAATTCCGGACAATCTCTTGGTACAGCATAAACACAAATGCTCGCCGTGGCATCCAGTAGGCTGTTTTGCGGTTAGGATTTATAGTAGGCAATTTTGCTGTTTTACGGCTGCCATCTGGTTTAATTCGCGTTAAATAAAATTCTGTATTGGGAACACCGATTTTTGCTAACTGGTCACTAATTCCAAGAAAATCAGTGAATTTTTGACCACGACCATCAATTAAATAATTAAACGATTTATCAGGTTCATAATAATCAGCCGCGGCACGTTTTTCCAAAACAGTGATATTTGTCCAACCACGCTTTGCTAGCATTAATGCCGCGGCAAGTCCTGCTGGGCCTCCCCCCACAATCAATACACTTCGGTCAGAATGCTTGATTTCTGATATTAGAGATTTTTCAGTAGGCATATCATTATTGCTTTTAGCGTTTGGTATTACTTTCTATTTTATACAGCTAATTATTATAGGTAATTAATATATGGATATTACCTTGATAAAAAATATGAACGTGCAAAATATTTGCGCGTTCATGCCTTGAAAGTTATTTAACTTATGAAAATGTTGGTGTGAGCGATTAAAATAGTTCAGAACTTTGCCTCAAAGGCTGTTGTCTCTTCTGTACAAGTCTGAATTTTAACTTGTAATCTATGCTTTTGCTTTTGCCAAAAATCTGAGTTTTTTGTGGAGGAATATGACACCGCCACCAGTGTTCAGTAGCATCAGGCCAAGAAGCGAAGAAGGTTCGGGTACTGGTTTAGGAACCTTTGTGATTTGGGCATAGAGACCAGCCGTATCTCTTGCATTTTCTAGAACATTAAATTGGTTAACTATTGTGGTGCCACCATCTTGACTAAAACCAAGCAATTGCAAAGTGTAGTCTTGCCCACCAAAGCTAAAGCTAGTACTACTAAAGGTACTAGGTGGAAAAACAAAATCTGCATTCTCTTCTGGAGTACCTGTGTTATTAGTGCTAACAAGATTAAAGTCAAAACTAAAACTCTTATTTAATCCGCCAGGATCTGTAAAAGATAGTAACACATCTAATGGAACAGAACTAGGGGTTGTTCCTGCTACAGTAGTGCCGTTGAAATAGGTTAAATTCCCAACCTGAAATGGTGTGTCGATACCTGTGGAGAAGGAATTACCATCAAAACTGAGAATGTTGGGGCCAGTACCGAAGCTATTTGGATCTCCCCAATCGAATGTGTTAGTACCAACACCATTATATACGTAAGGGGAACCCGAAGGTGTAGGAGTTCCCCAAGTACCGCTAGAAGTACCAGTAAATGGTGGAGCAGCTTGTACACTGTTTGCTATGGCTAGAGAAGCCACGGTAGTTAATGTAGCCGTTGCGAGGGAAGCAAAGTAACTTTGTTTCATGATTTGCCTTTACTGTTTAAGCGTTATAAAACTCGCACGAAATTCTGTAGAAGTTCGTAAAATAAGTTGAAATTTCGAGTAAATTAAAATACTCGCCTTCAAGCAATTAAGTATTACTAAACACATAGGATATAGAAAATAAAATAATGAAACAAGTAGTTTGAAGGAGAATTAGTTAAAAATATGATGAAGTTACTGTGTTGTTGATAATTTTTAAGTAGCTACATTGTTGGTATAAATTTTTAAATACAAAATTTATAAATTTTGTTACTAAATGTAGATTTAGCAAAGTGTTTTTCAAAGTCCACAGGTTTATCAGAAAGCAAAGGAGAATGGAAAGCGATCGCTCAACTGAACCGTGTGGTAATTTGAGACAGCGATAAAAGCTAACATGTCCCAGCGAATCAAAGTATACTCATACTCCATATACCACTCGGCCAATTCTTACATTGGCATTATTCTTGCTGAAAAATCATTGCGGGGTTTGCCGGTTGATATTGAACGACGACCGATTTATATACCTAAAAAGCGAGGTATCAAAGTAGCTGAGTTACAAGGAAGAAGTGAAGGTGCTATATTATCTTCGTATTACAAAGAAGATTGTCTGCGCTGGGCAAAGAAATACGGTATTGAGATTCGACTCAAAGAAGTTGAAGAATTTGCTAGGTGGGTAAAGCGCTGGGAGCAAATGAAGTTTGGCCGAGAAGAACTACCTGCTAGAGCATACTATGCTGCTCGTGGCACTGGCAAAGAACATCTTCTTGATGCTGCTTTTTTTCGAGCTACCTATATTGACCTTCTCGATGTCAATGATGAATCTGTCATTAGAAAAGTTGCTAATGAAGTTGGACTCAATGGTGACCAAATTCTTGAGTTAGCATATGGCGAAGCAGCTAGACAAGCATCTGTAGCAGCACTAGAAGAATACGAGCGATTTCGTTGTCCGGGAGTTCCAACTTGGGTAGTTGCAGGTGAGAGGTTTTGGGGTAAGGATCGTGTCGATTGGCTCACTGAGAAGGTAAAAAAACTAATAAATTGTCATGACTGATGACCAAATAATTACGAATTACGAATTACGAATTAGTCAGATTTTCTACACTATCAGCATCATTTGGTAATGCGGCTGTGAGGACTTCACTACCTGTATCTGTAACTAAAACATCATCTTCAATGCGGATTCCTCGCACATCGCTAAATTGAGATAAGCGTTCCCAATTCACGATATTCTGATATTTTGCACGCAGATTCACATCATTTAAAATTGCTGGAACTTGATAAAAACCTGGTTCAATTGTGACTAACATTCCTGGACACAAAGGACGATTTAAACGCAGGTAGCCCAAGCCAAAGCGATCGCTCCTTTGTCGTCCTTCTTCATACCCTGC
Organism: Nostoc sp. NIES-4103; assembly: GCF_002368335.1. Lineage (GTDB taxonomy): Bacteria > Cyanobacteriota > Cyanobacteriia > Cyanobacteriales > Nostocaceae > Amazonocrinis. The sequence goes on from NZ_AP018288.1 coordinate 7,709,951, forward strand.
TAAATCTCCTAAATCTTCCATGTCATGGACATCTAAACCGAGCAAATGCCCAATACCATGGGGAAAAAAGAGTGCATGAGCGTCCATTTCTACTAAATCTTCGGCATTTCCTTGGAAAATGCCTAAATCTACTAAACCTTGGGCGATGACTGTAGCAGCTAGCAGATGAATATCGCCATACTCTACACCAGGACGTATCTTGGCAATGCAAGCATCATGAGCTGCCAGCACAAGATTGTAAATTTCTTTTTGAGTAGGCGAAAACTTACCAGACACAGGCCAAGTACGAGTAACATCAGCTGCCCATCCAGTCTCAGTTTCAGCACCAACATCAGCAAGCAGTAAGTCTCCTGGTTGCAAGGGGTGGTGATACTGCTCGTTATGCAAAACTTCGCCGTGAACGGTGACAATACTGTTATAGGAAGTGGTCATATTATGGGCAATGATCACTCCTTCCATAGCCCCACGCACTTGTGCTTCTAGTTTTGCTTGAGGTGTCGCCGCCATACCAGCTTTATGTGCTGCAACAGTCACAGCCGCAGCCTTTCGCAACTCAGTTAATGCCCCTTCGTCATGGGTAAGACGCAGAGAAATAATTGCCTTGGCTAATTCTAAGTCAATTCCTTGAAGTGGATTTTGCGGTAAAACCCATCTGTTCAATAGCTGCGACTGTTGCGTCCAAGTAGCAGCATCCTGTACAGCAATTGTGGCTGCGTCTTCTACCGAGAACTCTAATTCTGATATTGGTTTAGCAGCATCTGCGCCAATTGTCTGGGCTATTTCCTCTCGGTTGGGCATTTCCCCATGCCAAAGGGCACTACTAGGTTTGGGATCATCCATGAATAGTTCTAACTTGCCTGCTTCTAGGCGAATTGCCGCATTTGGCAGTGGTAGTCCTGCAAAGTAAAGGAAATGGCTGCTAGGGCGAAAGGGAAAGAGATTAGCTGGGAAATTGCGCGGACTGCTGCCACCTGACCACAAAATTGCTGGAAAATCAATCAGGTTGGCTAGTCGTCGCCGTCTGTGGCTGAGGATATTAGCCAGTGAACTATCGCTGTTGGAGATAACCATAAGTGTAAATTAAAACAAAAGATAAAGCTTTTAAGCTCAAGTACATGTAAATTGCATAATCACTTGTGTATCCCTTCACTTAAGCAAGCTACGCGTAGCGGCGACCAAAGGAGAAGGCCGTTGACTGATAACTGATAACAGTCATCAGTCATCAGTTATCAGTCAACACAATATTAGATATGCAACGCCAAAGAAGAAATAGCTCAGTACCACTATTTAATCTTTATCTTCATTGTCTTGATCATCGTTGCTATCATCGTCCTTATCGTCATCATTGTCTTGCTGTTTAGGCTGATTGGGCTGTTGAATCGGTGCTAAGGTGGGTTTTTGCTCAAGTGGAAGTGGTGCTTCGTTTCCAGCACAACTGGCTAATCCTGAAACAATTATGGCTAAGTTGAGGGCAGCAAAGATGCTCTTGATGATTTTCATCCTCCAGTTTTCGTTTGTGTTTAACATTGGCTCTAGCTTTTGGAGATAATATTTCTCATCTCTAAAGTACCGTGGAAACGCTTTGGCTTGCTTAGCGGCGATCGCAATTGCAGGCGTAAATCTCTAACCCACTGCTGATATGATATTAAGCTACATTCCAGGGTGGATCTATGGGACAAATCATTACTCAGGTTGATGCTTTCACTAATACACCCTTTGCGGGTAACCCTGCTGCTGTGTGTGTTTTGTCTACTCCTCAAGATGATGTTTGGATGCAAAACGTGGCACAGGAGATGAATCTATCTGAGACAGCTTTTCTCATCAGACAGGATGATGGCTTTAATCTGCGTTGGTTTACACCAACTGTGGAAGTACCGCTCTGTGGTCATGCTACCTTAGCTAGTGCCCATGTGCTATGGTCAGAGGCGCATCTTTTACCCGATGAAATTGCGCGTTTTCATACTAAAAGTGGAGTACTGATTGCTAAACGCCAAGGTGCTTGGATTGAGTTAGATTTTCCCGTCAATCACTCCCAAACAGCAGTTGCGCCTCCAGAACTCAGCCAAGCTTTAGGTGTACCTTACAAAGCAGTTTTCGAGAATTCTTTAGGTTATTTGGTAGAGGTCGAGTCTGAAGATTTAGTACGGCAAATGCAACCCAATTTTGAGGAGATAAAAAAATTACCTGTAAGTAACGTACTTGTAACTAGCACAACCAATGATGATTCAACTTATGACTTCGTTTCCCGCTTCTTTGCACCAGGGTTAGGTATTAATGAAGACCCAGTAACAGGAGCTGCCCATTGTTGCCTTGCTTCTTTCTGGCGCGATCGCTTGGCTAAAGATGAGTTCTTAGCTTATCAGGCATCTAGCCGTGGTGGAGTGGTGAAGGTACGTTATTCAGGGGGCGATCGCGTCTTTCTCGCCGGACAAGCCGTTACTGTGCTGCGAGGAGAATTAACCTTAGCTGAAAATAGTTTTTAATGATATTTTGATATTTTGAAGCATATAAAAGACGAAATTTCGCACTTTTTCGCCAGAGAGCGGGGGAAATTCTTTTACTGTTCCTCAAATATCTTTTTTGACTAATGATGTCTGTTTTTATTCTTGCTTGAATTTTTCCTTCCAGTATTTTCCCTTTGTGACAGTTAGGGCTTCAGAATGTGACAGAACATAGGTATTACTTGTGGAAAAGTTCAGCAGGATCAGTGGCTCGAAGTTTTCGCATGGCGATTACCCCTGAAATAAAACACATAATAACAGTAAACAAGAATACAAGTGCTCCTCGGTTGAGCGTAATATATAAAGGTAAATTAGTAGCACTTCGGGTTAAAGCATAGAGTCCAAAAGAAATAGCAAATCCTGGAATATAGCCTAAAATAGCTAGAATTAAAGCTTCTTGGAAAACAACTTTAATTAGATAAATATCAGGGTATCCTATAGCTTTTAGCGTAGCGTAATCAGCTGTGTGATCGGCTACATCCGCAGAGAGAATCTGATAGACAATCACTAAACCAACAACAAATCCAATTCCAGTTCCTAAACTAAAGATAAAGCCAATTGGGGTATTGTTAGCCCAATAAGTTTCCTCAAACTTAGCAAACTCATCGAAATTTAGAACCTTAACATCATTGGGTAGGTTGGTACGTAATGCTGTTGCAACTTGCTGAGGGTCATTTCCAGGCTTCAGCGTAATTAAGCCAGCACTGATTTCGGAGAAGCTACGGTTGGGTAAGATGCGGAGAAAATTTAAATCACTTGTAATGACATTGCCGTCAGCGGCAAAGGAAGCGCCAGACAAAAATAAGCCAGCTACTTGAATCTTACGGTCTCGGATCTCAGTGGAGACGATTTTACCTTGTTGTAGGGCTGTGATAGTTGTAGTATAGTTTCCACGGGAACCTTGATCGAAAAGTAAGGTATCTGGTAACTTCAGCTGATCCAAATTCTGAGTGACACCTGCAATATCGAACACGGATTTATTGGGGTTAAAGCCGATGAGCAAGATAGAAGTCTTAAGGTGAGTTTGGGGATTTTTCCAATCTACAAAATCGGTGTAAAGTGGCTCGGCTGATGCTACTTCCTCAAAGCTCATAGCTTGGTACAAACGACGGCGGGGAATGCTAGCCATTTCGGAAATATTTCGAGCATGAGGGCTAATTAAAACGATGTCAGCTCGTAAACTCCTATGCAACCTCGTATTGCTATCGTACAAAGCTCTTTGGAAGCCTAGTTGCATGAACATTAACATATCAGCAAAAGCAATACCTGCCATCGCTACTACTAAGCGGCTTGTTTTCCGACTCATCTGTAGCCAAGCTAGTGGAGTTCTCCATTTCATATTGAGGTTTTATCCTTGAGTGCAATTTGAACTTTTACCTCTAGATTGGTTAATTTAGCGACTTTGCGGCTGCTATTAGGATCTAAACGAATTTTAACTTCTACTACTCTGGCATCAATAGCTGCGGTAGGGTCAGTATCAAGGACATCCTTCTTACGAATTTGTAAGCCAATTTCATCAACGACTCCCTTAGCTTCTCCTACAAAAGCACTGCTGGTTACTATAGCCTTCTGTCCCAAGCGCAAATTATTGACATCACTTTCATATATTTCAGCAACTGCATACATTTGATCAGTTTGTCCGACTTCTACAATTCCATCACTGCTAGCGCTCTCACCTGCTTTAGTGTGAATTAGTAACACTTGTCCATCAATGGGTGTGCGAATGTAAGCCAGATTCAACAAAGCTTGTGCTTCCTCAGTTTCGGCGATCGCACTCTCTAGTTCGGATTGAGCTACCATGATGTCTGTAGGGCGAATTTCAGCAACACTTTCTAGGGTCGCCTCTGTTTCTGCTTGTTGAGCTTGCAGAGTATTTTGTGTACGCCGCAAATTAGCTTGGGCTTCCTTGATTTGGGCACGACTGCTATCTAGTATCTGTTGTAAAGTAGCTTTGGCTTCGTTGACACTTTTGGAAGCTGTCTCTGCGGCTAAACACTTGGTATCACGTTCAGATGTAGCGATCGCCCCTGCTTGAAATAATGTTTGATAACGCCTACACTCTGTTTGGGCATTGCGCCATTGAGCTATTAAACGTTTAACTGCGGCTTGTTGAGTGTCTCTTTCTCCTTGAAAATCAGCCTCTAACCTTTGAATTGTTGCTTTCTGTAAAGTAATTTGCCCTTGTAATTCAGCTTTTAAATTTATAATTTTGGCTTTTTGAGCATTAATATTTCCTATTTTTGCACCTGCTTGGACTTGGGCTAGTTTAGCTTTGGCTAGCTGGACGTTTTTTTTGGACTTTTTAAGAGCGGCCTGAAGGCGATCATGATTATCCAAAATTGCAATCACCTGTTCACGCTTAACCCAGTCTCCTTGTTTTACCAACAGTTTAGCTACACGAGTTCCACCATTTCCACCTGGGAGTGCTGTTGGAGCTGATAATTTTATCACTTCTCCATGAGGTTCCAAACGACCTAAAGCTGTGATCAATGTAGGCTTTAAAAGGGCAACTGAGGTAGCACCTTTTGAGGCTTGCATGGTAGATTGTTTGTTAATTAAGCTGTATACAACAACTACACCACTCACAAGTGTGAAAGTAAAAAAAGTAGCGATCGCCCAAATATTGAAACCTCTTTGACCTTTCTGGTACGTCTTAACCTCCGATGTAGATTCTTTAGTCTGCATATAAATTAATCCTTCGATACATCCTGAGGCTATTATTTAACTGAATCCAATATCCTCAATCTAAAGTTCTCAAATCAAACCCCAGATTGATCCGCAACAAATCAAAATTCACTAAACGTTCAGCTGATGTACCTAGAATTTCTGATAGTTCCTAAACTCATGTCCTTTTACCAGATTGTAACTCTTAGTTTTGCAGAAAATATACATAATACTATTACTTAGAAGTGATTTTTAGACACGTTGCCAAGTCAGATGAAAAGACACGTTTCCGGCAGGAGGTGAAATTAGTATAAGCTTATCTCCAGAGAATTCAAAAGTCCGTTCCAAGTCTGTACCAGTCCAATCTGGAACTAAACTCACTTCAACATGGTGAATAACTTTATTATCGATAATTTCATATTTACCACTGTAAGAAATGTAGTTTCTTGCCGCCTGAAAATATCTCAAAATTGCTTTTACATATTTTAATATATCTCCTATTAGATGCGGTTTTAAGGCCACGTTTCTAAATTTTTGCATTTCTGCTATCGACATTTCCAGATTCAGGCGATTATTTGTCATAATCGAGGCCGACATATAGCCATCTTGGGTATAGATTATATAGCCAACAGGACTTTTACCAAATGGGTAGTCAATTTTTTCTGAACCTATAGATTGAAAATCAATCAGCTTCCAAGTTCCTACAAAATCATTTTTTGAAACTATATTTTTCACCATTATTTATTAATTCTGTTAATTTATTCTTGATGATTTACCAAAAATGAGGCAAATAATTTAGATACAGATACCTGAGAGCTACACAAACAATATTTTGCTATTGACGTAGATAGTCCAATAAGGAGCGATCGCTGCTACAAAGAAGACTTATAAGCTTTAATCGCAACTAACACAATTGAGGAGCTATGTTAACTGGAAAAGCTGCTTCAAAACATCAGCGGCTGGTATATCCCAATAATCAATATGCTTAACAATTAGCCCATCCTCATTTAATTCTGCTTCACTACGCCCTGGTATATTAATCCGAGGTTGCCATGGAAATGGAGCAGTCCAACTAAGCAACCATTGAGTTTTGATTGTGTTTCCAGACTGAGTAAGTTCCAGGAGATTGAGTTTTACATCAATTAATCCAGCAGTAATCAAACCAATCATTTGCTTATACATTTCAACGCCTTGAAACTTATTAAAAGGATCTTCAAAATAGAAATCCTCTGCGTATATGCTGTAGTTCTGGTCGTTGGGAAATTTTTCGTAATCTTGTTTGAGAATAGAAACAGTATCTAATCTTTGCATTTTTTGACCTATGACTTGAAAGCTTAAAGATTGCACATCTCCAAAATGAGATTACAGGTTTTGTCTCTTGATATCTCTTTGTTCAATAGTTACTATTTTACCTTGGAAATTAACTATCTAACTTCCAAGGAATAATATATATTACCTGCTATTCAGAGATTTTTTCAAAGTACTTGCGCTTCATTTTTAAACCTACACCACAAATACCAACTGTTAAAAATCCTAAAATGGAAGTAGGCTCAGGTACACGTGTAAATTTCACTGAGAAAACATCACTTACATTTCCTGTAGACACAATATTGTTCAACTCTACTCCTCCTAAATTCACAGCATACTCTAGCGGACTGCCAGCAGATGATGTATTGCCACCCCAACTTATAATAGAGGTTACTTGATTATCAGCAGAGTTACCCACCCATGTTCCACTGTTATCATCCGGGATGATACCACTTAAAATTTTATCTACAGGAACACTGAAAGAAGACCCTGTAAAATCGACTAATTCTACGGGACGGGGAGAAAATGGAACATCAGAAGAGTTTAGTTTAACTGAATTGAGAGTCAATTTTACTAAATCATCGTTCGTATAGTTATTGTCTGCTTGCCAGTCATCTCGCAGTTCTATAAAACCGTCAAACTCCACATCAGGGCTTAAAAAAGCTTTCATGGTGAGATTTACCGCATGAGCTGGTCTAGCTTGTACTACAGCACAACTAATAGCAGCTGTAAAAATAGCTACACGAGAAACTTTTTTCAGAAGTGGCATCATAAGCTTTTACTCTCTGTAAATTGAGAACATCATACAGTTACTTTCCACACAATATTAAATCATAGTTAGTTAAAAAAAAGAGCAAATTACCTTAAAAAAGAGCTTTACACCAAAAAAACAAGTAAAACTCAAGCAGGCACAACTTATTTAATAACTTTATCAATGAATTACGAAAAAATGATTTTTCAAAAAGCTGTCTAACTTTATTTTAAGTAGTCTCGTTTAATATATGTAATAAAAAATACAGATTTTAAGAACAGTTAGTAAAGTTAAAAAAAAACTAGAATCTCTACTGAGAGAGTGTAATTAAAAGCTTGTTATTGCAAAAATCTTTAGAAATCAAATCACAATTTCGTCAACTAAGTTACTTATCTTTAATAGTATATTTTGTTACTGATCAGTTTGCACTTATGCAAAAAAAAGGTGTTAAGTATTTTTGAAAAACAAAATTTTACAGACAAAGTTTTTAATTTAATGAGTTTGTTGCTTGACCTTTAGCATTTGACCAGGGTAATCTAATTTCAGTTGGGATTTATGAAGTAAATATTAAAAAGTAAGGCTATTGTGTGTAACCCTTGCTGTTACTGCATAAATCATAGCTAACCAAGCAGAAAAAGAGCTTTATACACCTAAAACTTGATAGAGTTTCCGTAGTTAAATATAGTGCGTTATTCCATATTAAATAATTTGGTTTCACTATCATGTTTTGCCAGTTAAACAGTCTATTTAACCATTAGTAATATGACGACAATTAGTTCAAATATTTTTGGGCGACGCTGAGAATATATTGCTATTAAGGGTTGAATCCTAGTCAAAAGCTATATCAACAATCACTAACCTCACAACATGGTTGAGGTAAAATATCGTAACTAACATACATATGGAAAGCAAAAAGAATATTCACTCATTGGAAAGATGGAAAGATGGAATTGCTATCATTGGGATGGCTTGTCGTTTTCCAGGAGCTAACGACTACAATCAGTTTTGGCAAAATTTAGAGCAGGGAGTAGATAGTGTAACTGAGATTCCTGCTGAGAGATGGCAACTGAATAATTTTTATTCTCCACTGCTTCAACAACCTAATAAAAGTATTAGTAAATGGGGTGGATTTGTTCAAGAAGTGGATCAGTTCGATGCTTCATTTTTTGGTATTTCTCCTCGTGAAGCTATCCGAATAGACCCTCAGCAAAGGTTAATGCTTGAGTTGAGTTGGTTATGTTTGGAAGATGCTGGATATTCACCACCAGAATTATCAGGTAGTTCCATAGGTGTTTTTATTGGGGCTTGTAGTTATGACTCAATCTTGACATTGAATGAGGGCGAAATTGACGTACATAGTGGAACAGGCAGCTGGACTACTATGATTCCAAATCGAATTTCCGCTTATTTTAATTTTTCTGGCCCAAGTCTTTCTGTTGATACAGCTTGCTCAAGTTCTTTAGTCGCTATTCATCAAGCTATAAATGCTTTGAAAGAAGAGGAATGTGACCAAGCATTAGTGGGTGGGATTAGTGTCTTGTTGTCGCCAACAACATACATCCAAATGAGTCAACAGAATATGTTGTCTCCCACAGGAAAATGCCGAACCTTCGACAGTGGGGCTGATGGTTATGTGCGTGGAGAAGGGGCAGGGGTAATTTTATTAAAACCCTTAGAGAAAGCTATTCAAGATCAAGATCATATTCATGGTGTAATCAAAGGGAGTGCTGTTAATCATGGTGGAAAAGCCAGAACATTAACATCTCCCAATATTTATGCTCAAGCTAAAGTAATTCGTGCTGCTCATCAAAAAGCTGGCATTGCTCCTAATACTATTTCTTACATCGAAACTCACGGAACTGGTACTCCTTTAGGAGATCCAATAGAAATTAATGGTCTTAAAAGAGCTTTTAGACAAAAGGAAGCAGAAGGAGAGTATGAACCAACTCAATCCAAGCACTCTTATTGTGGTCTAGGAACAGTAAAAACTAATATAGGGCATTTAGAAGGTGCTGCGGGGATTGCAGGGGTAATTAAAGTTCTGTTAGCAATGAAACATCGAAAATTACCCAAGCTACTTAACTTTGAACAATTAAATCCACATATTAAGTTAGAGGGTAGTCCATTCTATATTGTCTTAGAAAATCAGAACTGGGAGCAAATTAAAACACAAAAAGGTGAAATCATCCCACGACGCAGTGGAGTAAGTGCTTTTGGTATTGGTGGTACCAATGCTCATATGGTGTTGGAAGAAGCACCAATACAATTCAAAGTTCAAAAATCAAAAATCAAAAATGAAAACTGTATAGAACGGCCATTACAACTACTAACGCTATCAGCAAAAACAGAAACAGCACTGCAAGAGTTAGTCAGCAAATATCACAAATATCTGACAACTGACACACAAACACAACTAACAGACATCTGTTACACAGCTAACACAGGACGTGCCCAGTTTAATCACCGAGTAGCAGTAATTGCAAGTGATAAACAAGAACTAGCAGAAAAACTGCATCAATACCAAAATAAACAACAATTAACAGGAGTAACATCAGGACAAATCAAAAGCAGTGCTAGCCCAACAAAAATCGCATTTTTGTTTACAGGTCAAGGTTCACAGTATGTGAACATGGGAAGACAACTGTATCAAACCCAAGCAGTATTTCGTGCAGCCATAGACCAATGTCAGCAAATATTGAGTAATCAACTAGAATATCCTCTACAAGAAATACTCTATCCATCAACAGACCAAGCACAAAGTTCATCGCTAATTAATCAAACAGCCTATACCCAAGTCGCACTGTTTGCACTAGAGTATGCTCTAGCGCAGTTGTGGCAATCATGGGGAATCAAACCAGATGTGGTAGTCGGTCACAGCGTCGGTGAATACGTAGCCGCAACCATCGCCGGAATAATCAGTTTAGAAGATGGTCTCAAACTAATTGCCGCCAGAGGCTCATTGATGCAAAAGTTGAGTGCTGATGGCGAAATGGTAGCAGTGATGGCATCAGCACAACAAGTGCAACCACTGCTTCTTGAGCACCAAAACACAGTTTCCATCGCCGCAATTAACGCACCACAAAGCATAGTCATATCCGGGGAAAAGACCGCAATAGCAAAAGTTTGTCAGCAGTTAGAATCTCTTGGTATCAAAACAAAACGCTTGCAAGTATCTCATGGGTTTCATTCGCCATTGATGAAGCCGATGTTAGCAGAGTTTGAAGTTATTGCCACTTCAATCACCTATCATCAACCGCAAATCCCGGTAATATCTAACCTGACTGGAGAGATTGCAGATGAACGTATCACGACGGCCCAATATTGGCTAGACCATGTACTTGCGCCGGTGATGTTTGCCCAAAGTATGCAGACTTTATCAACTTTTGGTTGTGAGGTGTTTTTAGAGGTAGGGCCACAACCGCATTTGTTGAGTATGGGACGGCAATGTTTGCCGCAACAACAAGCTGTGTGGTTGGCTTCGATGCGTGCTGGGGTTTGTGAGTGGCATGTGATGCTTATCTGTTTGGCACAGTTATATGTGCTGGGTGTGGCTATTGACTGGTCGGGATTTGAGCGCGATTATCTGCGTCAAAAGGTGGTTTTGCCTACTTATCCTTTTCAACGTCAACGTTACTGGATTGAAATTAAAAATAGAAGATCTAAAGAACAATGCCTATTGAGGGGAATCGTTCTCCATCCTCTGCTTGGTCAAAAACTTTATTTAGCAGGTTTAGATAAACAATATCGTTTTGAATCTTTCATTGCTGAAGATGAGCCAGCTTACCTCAGCCATCATAGGGTGTTTGATAAAGCCGTGTTCCCGACAACCGCGTACCTAGAAATGGCTTTAGCGGCAGGGCTGGATCGACTTGGTACTTCTGATCTGGTGGTAGAAGATTTAGTAATTGGACGAGGTTTGATTTTACCAACAGGGGAAATCAAAACAGTCCAGACAATTCTTACTCTCATAGAAAAAGATAGCTACCAATTTCAAATATTCACTCAGCAGCAACAGGAAAACCAAGATGAAGTTCCTTGGATACTTCATGCTGAAGGTAAAATCCGACCCGACAAAACAAACAAAACTTTTGCAACTGAAGATTTAGAAAAATACAAAGTAGAGTGTACTCAGCCTGTAGAAGTCAAACGACATTATCAACAAAGCCGGCAACGAGGTATTGACTACGGCGTTAGTTTCCAAGGAATTGAACAGTTGTGGTCGGGTGCAAATCAGGCATTGGGTAAGATTAAGTTGCCTTCTGAACTGGTAGGAGAAGCCTCAGACTATCAGCTACATCCAGCTTTGCTAGATGCGGCGTTGCAGGTCATCAATCATGCACTACCAGAAATAGATAGCAATCAAACTTATTTACCAGTAAGAATCGACCAGTTTAAAGTATATTGTCCTCCCAAACTGAATTTGTGGGCGATCGCATCAGTAACTACATCCCAGGTCAAAAATCGAGACAGCCTAACTACCCAAGTAACTTTGGTCAATGATGAAGGAGAAATCGTTGCCACAATCACAGGCTTACAAGTTAAACGAGCTACTCCTCAAACCTTGCTCCAGACTGAATCTGAATCCATCACTAATTGGCTGTATGAAGTAGAATGGAAAGCCAAAACCCGTTTTGGCCGTCTGCTACCTCCTGATTATTTACTCAGTCCCGTAGAAGTAGAGCAAAAATTAAGTCACTCCTCAACAGAATTAGTAGCCTCAGCAGATTTAAACAGTTACAAAGAAATCGCAACTCAGTTAGAAGAATTAAGTGCCGAGTATGTGATTCAGGCATTTTTGCAATTAGGCTGGCAATTCCCACTAGGAGCAGTCTTCTCTACAGATTTTGCAGTTACAAGCTTAGGCATAGTTCCCAGCCACAAAAGACTATGCCATAGAATGCTCCAGATACTAGCAGAAGTGGGGATTTTACAAGCAGATCAGCAGCAGTGGCAAGTTTTAGAAACTTTAAAAGCAGTTAACCCAGAATCGAAAACCCAGACCTTACTTAGTCAACATCCAAATGCAATCACCGAGTTGACTTTACTACACCGTTGTGCGTCTCAACTCCAACGAGTGTTACAAGGAGCAATCGACCCAGTACAACTAGTATTCCCCGAAGGAGATTTAACAACTGCAACTCAACTCTATCAAGAATCCCCGGTAGCCAAAGTAATGAACACTTTGGTACAAAAAGTTATTACTCAAGCCAGTGAAAATTTACCACAACACCGAGGGATACGGTTGTTAGAAATTGGTGCCGGTACTGGAGGTACCACCAGCTATATTCTGCCTCATCTAAATCCCAGCCAAACGGAATATGTGTTTACAGATATTGGCGTATTATTTACTACAAAAGCCCAAGAGAAATTCTCGGACTATCCGTTTGTCAGCTATCAAGCCCTAGATATAGAGGCAGACCCCGCAACCCAAGGGTTTAAATCACACCAGTATGATGTGATTATTGCTGCCAACGTGCTTCATGCCACAGCTAATTTGACTCAAACTATGAACCATGTGCGGCAATTATTAGCACCAGGAGGGTTATTGCTGTTGGTGGAAGGAACAGTCCGTCAACGATGGTTAGATTTGATTTTTGGATTGTTAGAAGGTTGGTGGAAATTTAGCGACTGGGAATTACGACCAGACTATCCTTTATTGAGTAGAACCAAGTGGCAGCAATTGCTCAATCAAACTGGTTTTAGGCAAGTGGTCGCTCTACCAAAACTTGACAAAATGGGAGAAGCCTTATCGCAGCAAACAGTAATTCTTGCTCAAGCGGATGCAAATCAGGCAGATTTCTCATTATCTTGGGACACAAATTGGTTAATTTTGGCAGATGAACAGGGAATTGCTCAAACATTAGCCACTCAACTGCGTTCTGTAGGAGCAGTGTGTACGTTAATATTTGTCGGCAAGGAATATCAACAACTCTCACCAACGGAATTTACACTCAATCCAGAACATCCAGAAGAATTTCAGCAACTGATAGCACAAATTACAACTCACTCACCGAATTTATACGGTGTGGTGCAATGCTGGACTCTGGAAACAGGAATTAGTCAAACAATCACTGGTGAAGAGTTACAGAGCTTAACAAAACTAGGGTGTGGCACCACATTATCTCTAGTCCAAGCTTTAGTTAAAGGAAAATTATCGCAACCACCACGGTTATGGTTAGTGACCCAAGGAGCGCAACCAGTTCCAGATAGTATTCCTGTAATATCTGGAGTAGCGCAATCCTCATTGTGGGGGATGGGAAAAGTCATCGATTTAGAACACCCAGAACTTAAATGTGTACGGATTGATTTAGACCCAAATCAAACTGTAGAGAAAAAAGGCTTAGCACTGTGGTCAGAAATTTGGTCGGAAGATAAAGAAGATCAAGTAGCTTTGCGAGAGGATTGGCGTTATGTAGCACGTTTAGTTAGTAGTCGCCTTCGACAACAGACTCTTGACCAACAACAGCAAATGCCCACACAGCCATTCCGGCTGACAGTAACACAAAGAGGTACTTTAGATAATTTAATCCTCCAACCAACAACTAGATACTCTCCAAGACCAGATGAAGTAGAAATTCAAGTCAGAGCAACAGGACTCAATTTCCTTGATGTGGTAGCTGCATTAGGCTTGATTCCCAAGGAAGTAGATGGAGTATCCCAACAGCACCTGTTAGAGATGGATAGTTTCGGTAGGGAATGCGCTGGGGAAATAGTAGCTGTGGGAGAAAGAGTAACCGGGTTGAAAGTGGGAGACTCTGTAATTGCGATGGCTGATGGTAGTTTCAGCCAATATGTTATTGTTAATGCCCAGTTTGTAACTCTCAAACCAGATAATCTCAGCTTTGAGGAAGCTGCATCAATTCCGGTGAATTTCTTAACTGCCTATTATGCTTTACACCATGTAGCGCAGATTTCGGCAGGCGATCGCATTTTAATCCATGCGGCAGCTGGCGGTACAGGAATGGCAGCAGTCCAAATAGCTAAGCTTGCTGGGGCCGAAGTGTTCGCCACCGCCAGTCCACCCAAATGGGAAGCCCTACGCAAAATGGGTGTCAAACACATCATGAATTCCCGCAACGTGGATTTTGCTGAGCAAGTGATGGAAATCACTCACGATGAAGGCGTAAATGTTGTATTCAACTCTTTGACATCAGGAGACTTTATCACCAAGAGTCTATCAGTAGTTAGCCCCCAAGGTCGGTTTGTGGAAATTGGCAAGCGAGGAGTTTGGGACTCCAGCCAAGTAGCACAAGTGAGACCGGATGTGTCTTATTGGGTGGTCGATTTAGTTAGAGAATCTCAAAAGCAACCAGAGTTAATTCAATTAATGTTACAAGAATTGCTCAGTAAATTCTCTAGTGGCTTACTACAACCACCGTTATTGAAGATTTTTGCGATCGCAGATGCCATCAGCGCCTTCCGTTACATGCAACAAGCCAAACATATCGGCAAAATTGTAGTCACTCAAACAGCACAACCAACTCATACCATCACATCAACACCTCTGAAGTTCCGGGAAGATGGGACTTACTTAATTACAGGCGGACTGGGAGGTTTGGGACTATTAGTGGCACGCTGGATGGTAGAACAGGGAGCTAAGCATTTAGTTTTAGTTAGCCGCCGTCCACCTGATGATGCTGCTGCAAGTAAATTAGCTCAGTTAAGAGCAGCCGGAACCCAAGTCATAGTTGCACAAGCAGATGTATCAGAATATACAGAAATTACAAGGGTATTAAATGACATTAAACAGTCAACTCCCCCACTAGCAGGCATAATTCACTCAGTTGGAGTGTTGTCAGATGGAGTGTTGCAAAATCAGAGTTGGTCTAGTTTTGAGCAAGTGATGGCTCCGAAAGTTCAGGGAGCTTGGTATTTACATCAATTGACCAAAAATCAGCCATTAGACTTTTTTGTAATGTTCTCTTCGGCAGCATCTTTGTTGGGTTCACCTGGTCAAGGAAACCATTCAGCAGCTAATGCTTTTCTTGATGGTTTAGCCCATTATCGCAAAGCAATGGGACTGTCTGGTTTAAGTATTCATTGGGGTGCAGTTGCTGAAATTGGAGAAGCAGCCGAGCGAGGTGCAGATATTAGAGCGCAACAAAGTGGCATGGGTGCGATCGCTCCCGACCAGGTAATTAAAGCTCTAGAACTGATCTTGAGTAATACTGCCACAGAAGTTGGGGTAGTACCTATTGATTGGTCAGCATGGCAAGACAAAGTTGTAAAATGGCCATTCCTAGCAGAGTGGGAAAATGCTACTTCGACAACGGTTACTCAAAACGAGCAGCTTCTAGAAAAGCTCAAGCGCATTCAAGGTAATGAACGAGAAAACATCCTCATAACTTATCTCCAAAACGAAATCGCTCAAGTCTTAGGCATGAAAACTGCTGAGATCGATGCTAAGCAGCCACTCAACTTAATGGGAATTGACTCTTTAATGGCTGTGGAATTACGCAACCGAATTAAAACCAAATTAGAAGCAGACGTTCCCATTACGAAATTTATCGAAGGCGACAGCATTGTTAACCTCTCCGCAGACATTAGCCAACAACTTAGTCAAAGCGAACAAACTCTATCAGAAACTTCTCTACCAACTCTTGTTACGAAGCCTGACCAACGTTATCAACCTTTCCCCCTCAATGAAATCCAGCAAGCTTACTGGCTAGGTCGTCAACAAATCTTTGACTTGGGTAATATAGCAACCCATATTTATATAGAAGTAGATTGTGAAAACTTAGATCTGGAGCGCCTCAACCAAGCTTGGCAAAAATTAATCGTACACCATGATATGCTGCGGATGGTAGTAGCTGCAGACGCTCAACAACAAGTTCTTCAGCAAGTACCTACCTACGAAATTAAAGTTTTGGATTTGACTGTTGAGCCTTTGCAAACGATTACTTCCAAACTAGAAATAATTCGTGAGCAAATGTCTCACGAGATTTTACCAGCAAACCAGTGGCCTTTGTTTAACATTAAAGCTACTCGTTTAAATCAACGAATCCGGTTACATATCAGCCTTGATTTATTAATTGCTGATGCCTGGAGTATCTATTTGATATTTACTCAATGGATGCAGTTGTATAAAGCTCCAGAAAGTTCACTACCAACGTTAGAATTATCATTTCGAGACTATGTATTAGGGGAATTAGCTCTCAAAGATACCCCACAATATCAGCGTTGTCAGAAATATTGGTTTGACCGTCTTGATAGCTTACCACCTGCGCCAGAAATTCCTTTGAGTCAACCGATTTCTGCAATTACCCAACCTCGGTTCCAACGTCGCAGTGCTAAATTGTCTCAAACTCATTGGCAGCAATTACAGCAAAAAGCTCGTCAGGCAAATTTAACTCCTTCTGGGTTGTTGTTAACTGCTTTTGCTGACATCTTAAATCTTTGGAGTAAATCTCCTAAATTTACTATCAATCTCACCCTATTTAATCGGCTTCCCATACATCCTCAAGTTAACCAGTTAGTGGGAGATTTTACCTCTTTAATTTTGCTGGAGGTAGATAACTCAGCCGCAACATCATTTATAAATCGCGCTCAAAAACTGCAAAAGCAACTTTGGCAAGATTTAGAGCATAACTATGTAAGTGCAGTAGAAGTTCAAAGAGAACTCCGGCGGCGCGGACGTAGCCAACCAATGGGAGTAGTCTTTACCAGCACTTTAGGGTTAGGTTCTTTGGCTAGTGAAGATTTAGGAGAAGGATTTGGTCTTAAGCAATTAGGAGAGATGGTTTATAGTGTTGCTCAAACTCCTCAAGTTTGGCTTGATCATCAAGTGTTAGAGGAGAAAGGAGCATTAGTGCTAAATTGGGATGCAGTCGCAGATTTATTTCCTGAAGATCTTCTCGATCAAATGTTTGCAGCTTACTGTAATTGGCTAAAACAACTAGCAACATCTGACGAATCTTGGAGTAAGACCCATTATCAACTGTTATTACCAGAGCAACTAGCCTTACAAACACAAATAAACCAGACAACTTCTTCATTGTCTGAGGAAACATTGCATAGTTTGTTTATTAAGCAGGTAAAAGCCCAGAGTGAATCACCTGCGATTATTACGACAAACAAAATCCTCAGCTACCAGGAGTTATACAGGCGATCGCATTACTTGGGGTATGAATTAAGGCGATCGGGAATTCAACCCAATACCTTAGTAGCTGTAGTTATGGAAAAAGGGTGGGAACAAGTAGTAGCAGTCCTCGGAATCTTGATGTCCGGTGGCGCTTACTTACCTATTGACCCAGGACTACCCCAAGAACGGCGGTGGTATCTACTTGCACAAGCAGAAGTCAAACAAGTTTTAACTCAAAGTCACTTGCAAGAATCTCTATGCTGGCCAGAAGGAATTGCTTGTTGGTCTGTAGATACTCAAGAAATAGCGCCAATAGACCTACCTATTTTAGAACCAGTACAAACCCCAGAAGATTTAGCATATGTGATTTACACTTCTGGTTCTACAGGTTTACCAAAAGGAGTGATGATTGACCATCGAGGAGCAGTTAATACAATCCTCGACATCAACCAACGCTTTCAAGTAAAACCATCTGACCGAATTTTGGCTCTATCGGCTTTAAATTTTGACCTATCAGTATACGATATCTTCGGCATATTAGCAGCCGGAGGAACCATAGTCATGCCAGCACCAACAGGAACCAAAGATCCGGGTCACTGGATAGAGTTAATCACAACTCACCAAGTTACTATTTGGAATTCTGTACCAGCTTTAATGCAAATGTTGGTGGAATATCTTCTAGGGAAATCACAACAACCAACTAATGATTTGCGAGTGGCTTTGCTGAGTGGAGATTGGTTGCCAATTAACTTACCAGAAAAAATCCAGTCTATATGGTCTAATGCCCAAGTAATCAGTTTAGGAGGAGCTACAGAAGCATCAATCTGGTCTATTAGCTATGCCATTGACCAAGTTAACTCTAATTGGAAGAGTATTCCTTACGGGAAACCTTTGATTAATCAACGTTTTTACGTGTTGAATGAGTTAATGGAAGTCAGACCGATTTGGGTACCAGGGCAACTTTATATTGGCGGTGTGGGATTGGCTCAGGGTTACTGGAAAAATGAACAAAAAACACAAGCCAGTTTTATTACCCATCCATTGACTCAAGAGCGCTTGTACAAGACTGGGGATTTAGGACGATATTTACCTGATGGCAACATTGAGTTTCTAGGTCGAGAAGACTTTCAAGTAAAAATCAATGGTTACCGTGTGGAATTAGGAGAAATTGAAGCAGCATTACAGCAAATTTCTGGTATTCAAGAAGCAGTGGTCAGCGCAGTAGGAGACTCACAACAAAACAAACGTTTAGTAGGCTATATCTTACTAAATTCTCCTCTACTTGCTGAAGCCTGCCAACAAAATGAAGTTATTTCTCAGGACTCAAATTCTATTACTAAGCATTTGCGTCAACATCTCAAAGAAAAACTTCCTGAGTATATGGTTCCTGCTGATTACATTGTTATGGAGGCCTGGCCACTAACTGCTAATGGTAAAGTAGACCGACAACGATTGCCCAAGCCGGAAGAAAATACTCGCTCTAACCTTGAATATGTAGCACCTAAAACTGAAACTGAACAAAAAATCGCCGCTATTTTGCAAGAAGTACTTAGCATAAAAACAGTCGGAATTCACGACAATTTCTATGACATTGGAGGTAACTCGTTACTCTTAATCCGAGTGCAAAATAAATTGCAAGAAATATTTGACATTGAACTAAAAGTAGTTGACCTTTTTACCTACCCAACTGTATACTCCTTGAGTCAATATATTGCTGGTAATGGAGATAATTCTGCCGAAATCGGCAAAAATATTGCTACTAATCGTTTGCAAAAACGTACTGTTGTCAAAGAAAAGGGAAATATTCGCAAAACACTTCGTAACCAGAAATAGGTTAAAGTATGAATACACCAATTTAAGGTGTAATACTAATTCCCTTTAGACTTCCCAAAAATAAATTATCGAGTAGGGTGTGTTACCGCGACAGCGTAACGCACCCTATAAACAAGTGTTTGAGTAAATATAAAAATATAAATTTAATAGATATTTTTCAGGAGAAAACTTTGTGTATCAGTTAGAAGAAGAGTTTTTTGATGAAAATCAAGATATCGCGATAATTGCTATGTCTGGACGTTTCCCAGGCTCAAATAATATTGAGCAATTTTGGCAGAATATTCGAGATGGTGTAGAATCAATTCGTTATTTTTCAGATGAAGAGTTATTAGCTGCTGGTGTCAAGCCTGAGCGTTTAAATAATCCTAATTACGTAAAAGCTAGCGGAACTCCATCAGATATCGATATGTTCGATGCTAGTTTCTTTGGTTGTAGTCCTAAAGATGCTATAGAAATAGATCCGCAACAACGGTTGTTTTTAGAATGTGCTTGGGAAGTAATAGAAAGGGGTGGTTACAATCCAAATACTTATGAAGGTTCAATTGGAGTTTACGCAGGTTGCAGTATTAATAGTTATTTAATTAACAACCTTGATTCTGAATCTGACCTCGGTTTACGAGTATATCTTAAGGGAGGTGACAAAGATTATTTAGCAACGCGTGTTGCTTACCATCTAAATTTGAAAGGGCCTGCTGTTAGCGTTCAAACTGCTTGTTCGACCTCATTGGTAGCAGTTCACATTGCTTGCCAAAGTCTGCTTAATGGAGAGTGTGACATGGCGATCGCAGGTGGGGTTTCTATTTTTGTTTCTCAAGAACCTGGATATTTATATCAAGATGGGTTGGTTGCTTCACCGGATGGGCACTGTAGAGCTTTTGATGCCAAAGCTAACGGAACAGTACCAAGTAACGGCATTGGGGTTGTACTTCTCAAGGGACTTAAGGATGCAATTGCTGATGGTGATTATATCTATGCAGTAATTAAGGGTTCAGCTATTAACAACGATGGTTCTTTAAAAGTGGGCTACACTGCGCCTAGTGTGGAAGGTCAAGCAGCAGTAATTGCAGAAGCTCATGCTGTTGCTGGAGTAGACCCAGAGACAATTACATATATAGAGGCTCATGGTACGGGAACACAATTAGGAGATCCGATTGAAATTGCGGGTTTGACCAAGGCTTTTCAACAGAGTACGCATAAGCAAGGCTATTGTGCGATCGGTTCGGTAAAAACTAATATAGGGCATTTAGTTACAGCAGCAGGAGTAGCAGGACTGATTAAAGCTGTGTTAGCTCTCCACCACAAGTTATTACCTCCTAGTTTAAATTTTGAAAAACCCAATCCTAAAATTGATTTTACTAATAGTCCTTTTTACGTCAATACAACTCTTACTGAATGGAAAACCAATGGTGTCCCTCGCCGAGCCGGAGTAAGTTCTTTTGGTGTAGGGGGAACTAATGCACATGTGGTACTCCAAGAAGCACCAAAACAAGTTAAGAGTAAAAACTGTATAGAACGGCCATTACAAATACTAACGCTATCAGCAAAAACAGAAACAGCACTGCAAGAGTTAGTCAGCAAATATCACAAATATCTGACAACTGACACACAAACACAACTAACAGACATCTGTTACACAGCTAACACAGGGCGTGCCCAGTTTAATCACCGAGTAGCAGTAATTGCAAGTGATAAACAAGAACTAGCAGAAAAACTGCATCAATACCAAAATAAACAACAATTAACAGGAGTAACATCAGGACAAATCAAAAGCAGTGCTAGCCCAACAAAAATCGCATTTTTGTTTACAGGTCAAGGTTCACAGTATGTGAACATGGGAAGACAACTGTATCAAACCCAAGCAGTATTTCGTGCAGCCATAGACCAATGTCAGCAAATATTGAGTAATCAACTAGAATATCCTCTACAAGAAATACTCTATCCATCAACAGACCAAGCACAAAGTTCATCGCTAATTAATCAAACAGCCTATACCCAAGTCGCACTGTTTGCACTAGAGTATGCTCTAGCGCAGTTGTGGCAATCATGGGGAATCAAACCAGATGTGGTAGTCGGTCACAGCGTCGGTGAATACGTAGCCGCAACCATCGCCGGAATAATCAGTTTAGAAGATGGTCTCAAACTAATTGCCGCCAGAGGCTCATTGATGCAAAAGTTGAGTGCTGATGGCGAAATGGTAGCAGTGATGGCATCAGCACAACAAGTGCAACCACTGCTTCTTGAGCACCAAAACACAGTTTCCATCGCCGCAATTAACGCACCACAAAGCATAGTCATATCCGGGGAAAAGACCGCAATAGCAAAAGTTTGTCAGCAGTTAGAATCTCTTGGTATCAAAACAAAACGCTTGCAAGTATCTCATGGGTTTCATTCGCCATTGATGAAGCCGATGTTAGCAGAGTTTGAAGTTATTGCCACTTCAATCACCTATCATCAACCGCAAATCCCGGTAATATCTAACCTGACTGGAGAGATTGCAGATGAACGTATCACGAAGGCACAATATTGGCTAGACCATGTACTTGCGCCGGTGATGTTTGCCCAAAGTATGCAGACTTTATCAACTTTTGGTTGTGAGGTGTTTTTAGAGGTAGGACCACAACCGCATTTGTTGAGTATGGGACGGCAATGTTTGCCGCAACAACAAGCTGTGTGGTTGGCTTCGATGCGTGCTGGGGTTTGTGAGTGGCATGTGATGCTTATCTGTTTGGCACAGTTATATGTGCTGGGTGTGGCTATTGACTGGTCGGGATTTGAGCGCGATTATCTGCGTCAAAAGGTGGTTTTGCCTACTTATCCTTTTCAACGTCAGCGCTATTGGATTGAAATGGGTAATGAACGTTATCAAGATAAATTTATTACATCAAATAATAATAGTTTCATCATCAATCTCATTCAACAAGGAGAGATAAAAGTATTAACTCAACAACTTGAAGCAGTGGGAAATCTCTCCAAAAGCGAAGTTGCTCTGTTACCAAAACTACTAAAACTGATTGTTCAACAGCATCAACAACTAACAAAACTTAGCATTGAAGAAACTCCTTTACTACAACATGAATCTGTCAAAAAACTTGAACTACTCCAGAAACTACAAGCAGTTCCTACGGTAAAATATAAACAAATTTTAATAGAATATCTGCAAAGGGAGATACGCCAAATACTACAAATTAATGCATCTCACTCTCTCGATACACAAAAATCTATCCTAGAATTAGGTTTTGATTCTTTAAGTGTCATTGAACTAAAAAGTCAATTGGAAGCTCAATTAGCAGTAACCATACCTGCTAGCGAAATTATCCAAGGGCCCAGTATTATTGAACTAGCAGAACAGCTGACTGAACAACTCACTCCAGATAGTTCTGTCTCAAAAAGGGCATCTTCCCAAACTGAAATTACAGAGTTAGCAGATCAAACAGCAAGTTGGATTGCATACCATAAACCTAAGCCCAATAGTTACCTACGTCTATTTTGCTTTCATCCTTGGGGGTCAAGTGCTTCAATATTTAAAAACTGGTCTGAGGAATTGCCACCAGAGATAGAAGTTTTACCAATTCAACTTCCAGGTAGGCAAAAGCGCTTAAAGGAAAAACCTTTTACAGAATTTGTAACTTTAATTCAAGTTTTAGGAAACTTTATTCATCCTTATCTTAATAAGCCTTTTGCTTTTTATGGTCATAGTATGGGTGCTTTAATTGCTTTTGAACTTGCCTATGTTGTCAAGCAAAAATACAATATTAACCCACAATACTTGTTTTTGGGTGGCGCTCAACCACCATCAGATGTTTCTTTTTTAAATAGAATTAAAAGTTTATCACCAGAGCAAAGTTTGAATTATCTTCTAGATATTTCAGAAATTCCAGAGGCTATTTATAATGACAAACCACTTTTTGAGGAGTTGATAGAGATTTTTAAAGCAGATCTGCAACTACTACAAAGTTATTGCCATAAAAAACAGGAGCCACTCGATTGCCCTATTTATACTTTTGGTGGCATCGATGATTCTTCTATTAGTGAAAAGCAACTTGCATTATGGTCTTACCATACTCAGAATAGCTTTAAGCTGCAAATGCTTCCTGGCAAACATATGTTTTTGAAAAATAGCCTAAAATCTATTTTGGATATAATTTCTCAGGAAATATTAAAAATTAATAGTAATGAATAACCAAATTTTTCGGAACGCTGAACAACAACTAGAGATTGCTATCATTGGTGCTGGAATCTCTGGTTTGTGTATGGCAATTAATCTAAAGAAAGTTGGTATTAGCTCATTTAAGATTTTTGAGAAAGCAGACAGTTTAGGTGGCACATGGCGAGATAATACCTATCCAGGTGCTGGTTGTGATGTTCCATCTTTTCTGTATTCATTTTCTTTTGAGCTTAAATATAATTGGACGCAAAACTACCCAAAACAACCAGAAATACTTGAATACTTAGAATACTGTGCTGAAAAATACGATATCAAGCAACACATCCAATTTAATACTGAAATTATTACAGCAGTTTTTGAACATGAACAAGGTATTTGGAATATTCATACCCGTACCCATGAAAAGTTAAAAGCTAATATTTTAATCAGTGGTTGTGGTCAATTAAATCGCCCCAAAATACCTGATTTACCTGGAATTAATACATTTAAAGGAACTCAGTTCCATTCGGCTCGGTGGAATCATCAGCATAATTTAAGTGGTAAAACAGTTGCAGTGGTAGGTACTGGTGCAAGTGCCATTCAGTTTATTCCACTGATTGCTAAGGAAGTGAAGAAGTTATTCATTTTTCAAAGTAGTGCCAACTGGATTTTAAATAAGCAGGATCATAAATTCACTGAATTTCAACATTGGATATTCAAGACATTTCCACTCACGGTTAATTTATCTCGATTATGGATTTATCTGACTTTAGAGTTTTTACTTGTTAATGGCGTTCTTCAAAAAGACGGTATTACAGGAAAATTCTTTAGTGCCTACCTTAGTCGTCTGAGACATCAAAAAGTAAAAGAAGTAGCGCTTCAATCAGTCCTTGAGCCAAATTTTCCGATTGGTTGTAAACGAATTTTGCTATCAAATGATTATTATGAAACGCTTCAGCAACCCAATGTTAAAGTTATTAGTAGCTATATTAAAGCTATATGTACTAATAGTGTGTTGACGCAAGATGACCATGAATATCCGATAGATACTCTTATTTTTGCTACTGGTTTTCATACTAATAATTTTTTATCACCTATAAAAATAATTGGTTTGAATAACCAATCATTAGAGGATAAATGG
Source organism: Nostoc sp. NIES-4103 (assembly GCF_002368335.1). Taxonomy (GTDB): domain Bacteria; phylum Cyanobacteriota; class Cyanobacteriia; order Cyanobacteriales; family Nostocaceae; genus Amazonocrinis. Next base: position 7,734,374 of record NZ_AP018288.1, read on the forward strand.
AAAGATGGTGCTGAAGCATATAAGGGTATTATGATATCAGGATTCCCTAATTTATTTATGCTTTATGGCCCAAATACTAATACATCAAATTCAATTATATTTATGGTTGAATGCCAGGTTCGTTATGTTATGTCTTGCATCCGGCTAATTCAAAGAAGATCGCTCCGATATTTGGATGTTAAACCCAATATACAATCTTTATTTAACCAAAAACTACAGGCTGCCGCTGCTAAAACGGTTTGGAGTAGTAATTGCACTAGTTGGTATAAAACTGATAAAGGTAAAATTGTCAACAATTGGCCTCAATCAACTTTATATTATTTACTAACAACTTTTCGCGCTAATTTAAAAGATTTTTATTTCTTTAATGAAGATGAAAACTAAGCTAAAATACGAGATATTCTTGATGAGATTAAAAAGTTATAAATTTCGTTAATTGTGAAACAGCAACTTGCTGCTACAAAGTTATACACTTATTTACTGAACATTTTAAATCTATCCCAGGAGTTAGATAATGAATTTAGAGTTTCGTTTATGGTGGTATTGGTTAATCATTGTCACCTCTGGGGTAACTATATTTAGTATTAGTTTGGTTATCTTACCAGATTTCATGCAGTTGTTCTTTAACGCGATGTTCTTTTCACACTCGCAAGCACATACTAGCTTTAGTGAAGTCGCATATTGTTATATTAAATTTTTGTATGGCGTACTTGGTGCTGTAATGGTTGGTTGGAATATTACCTTGCTCTTCATCCTTACAGGGCCATTTCTTCGCAGGCAACGTGAAGCATGGTACGCCATGACAGTATCTGTACTCGTGTGGTTCATGTTGGACAGTTCGTTTTCTATGTCAGCAGGGTTTTGGCAAAATGCTGTCTTCAATACTATGTTTATCGTATTTTTTGCAATTCCTCTGGTAGCCACATATCGATATTTTCAAAAATGAGCTGTTTAACCCTTTTGGTCTTCTGACTTTTCACGCATTAGTCACAAGTTAAGATTGTGAGCCAGTTGTCAAGGGGATTTTAGAAGGTAGTTGAAAGAAAAATTTCTTGATATATGGCAGGAGGCAGCTATGCTGGAGGCAGGAAGTAAAAGCATTGCTATTCCTAACAATCACGTTTTCAAAATGTCCTAACCTATGTGACTACGGCTATATCAACCCCGTAGAAGAGGCAAAATAATTAGCGTTCTTGGTTTTTTGGGAGTCTCAGCAAAGTTTTGAATATGGGGCTGTAGTCGGTGGTTTTAATAGTGATTAGATCGCCTGCTTTGCAAGCCAGGATGCTGTCTTGCCTTCACTGAGAACAGCAAATAATTTTTATAAGTCACAATATTATAAGTAAACCTATATTTAAGTTTTAGAAATGTCCGGTAAACATACCAAGAATAAAAGCCTGATCGCATCTTGTGACTGGCCGATTGAGCAATTACCTGGATTAAGTCAGGAAGAACAATCTCAACTCCAAAATTGTGGTATTTCAACCACAAAGATGCTACTGAAGCAAGGAAATAGCCCAGCTGCTAGGCTAGCCTTAGCTAATAAATTACAAGTTCATCTGCAATATGTAAACAAATGGGCAGCTTTGGCTGATTTAGCGCGTATTCCCAGTGTAGGCACACAATACTGCGGTTTATTACTCCATGCAGGTATTGGTTCTGTAGTGCAGCTAGCTGAGGTTCCCACTCACAGATTGCATCAGCAAATTATGCGCTTGCAGGTAGCGACAATGCAGCGACGAGATTTGTGTCCAGCGATTGAACTAGTGCAACAGTGGAGTCAGCAAGCACGACAAATCAATTAAAAATTAAAAATGTAAAATGAAAATTTTTAATTTTTAATTTTAATTTTTCACTCTTTGGCTAGAACGCCATTGAGGAAAATATCAGCAAGTCCTTCAGCCATGTGTTGCATTTCTTCGGGAGAAGCGTCGGGTTCCATGAGGGTGTTGTTAGAAAAACCTGCGATCGCAAACATTCCTAAAAAAACTTTAGCCACAAGTTTGGCATCTGCTTGGCGATAAATGCCTTTATCCATAGCGGTTTGAAAGAATGCTTCAGCAACATCGGTCATTTTGTTAATGACTTCCATTTGAATGCGATCGCGTAAGTCTGGGTGAAATTGCACCTCCATAAAACAAACTCGCATCAAATCGACATTTTTGTGAAAATTCCACATCCGACGGCGCATCACTTGGGCTACAGCTTTATAGCTGCCCATTTCACTCAATTCTGTGAGTAAATCTGTCAAAATATCTACCCACCCGCTGGTTGCTACTTCAACCAAAATTGCCTTTTTGTTGGGAAAATGGCGAAACAGGGTGCCCTCAGCCACACCTGCTGCTTGTGCTAAGTCACGGGTGGTAGTGCCATCAAATCCTTGGGAGGCAAACAAACGTTGTGCTGCTTGTAAAATGCGCTTCCGGGTTTGAGCTTCTGAGGGTGGGGGAGAATTAAAAACTCGCATAACAGTTATTGTAAAATCTGCGGAACACGACTTGTAGCATTATTGTCTAACGGTAAGTAAAAAAAGCATCGAAAGCTTAATACAAGATTAAGACCTTGTTTGCCAAGTCGTTTATTTCTCAGGTAGTCTAACTTTACTTCAATTGTCGCTTATGAATCAGCCTACCCGTCTAATTTTGCATTACTCAAGTAAAGTTTACATTTCATTGCGTCGGCTATTTGTGACTTTCTTGGCGCTGACTATACTCTGCTGGGGAATAAATCCAGAGGTTACCTTAGCACAAACTCAAACTGCACCTCCTCCCCAAAGAGTGCTACAACCAAGCAAAATCCAAACTCCACCAGCATCAAGTTCGATTCAACCCTATTTGGATCGGGTGATTAAGGAGTTGAGTGAGTTTCGCCTCGACAATGGGATGAAGTTCATTGTCTTAGAACGGCATCAAGCGCCAGTGGTTTCTTTTGTTACATATGCAGATGTAGGTGGTGTAGATGAGCCTGATGGTAAAACTGGTGTAGCACACTTTCTAGAGCATTTAGCCTTTAAAGGTACAACACGCATCGGTACAAAAGATTACAAAGCAGAAAAACCTTTACTAGAACGATTGGAGAGGTTAGATACTCAAATTCAAGCAGCGAAAGCCAATGGTAAACAAGATGAAGTCGCCAGGCTGCAAACTGAGTTTAAACAGGTAGAAGCGCAAGCTGCTAAGTTAGTCAAGCAAAATGAAATGGGGAAAATAGTTGAACAAGCAGGAGGTGTAGGTTTAAATGCCACTACTTCAAGTGAAGCCACTCGTTATTTTTACAGCTTTCCTGCCAACAAGCTAGAACTTTGGATGTCGCTAGAATCAGATCGATTTCTTAACCCTGTGTTTCGGGAATTTTATAAAGAAAGAGATGTGATTTTGGAAGAGCGACGTATGCGGGTGGAAAATTCACCCATCGGTATGATGCTGGAGAAGTTTATTGATACAGCTTACAAAGTTCATCCCTACAGGCGTCCGGTAATTGGTTATGACCAAGATATTCGTAATTTGACACCAAAAGATGTGCAAAAGTTTTTTGACAGTTATTATGTACCGAGTAATTTAGCGATCGCTATTGTCGGTGATGTCAATCCGGCTGAAGTGAAAAAGCTAGCACAAATCTATTTTGGACGCTTTCGAGCGAAAACAAAAGCTGTTGAGCAAATCCCGGTGGAACCGCCACAAACACAAACCAGGGAAGTGACTCTAGCATTACCTTCTCAACCGTGGTATTTGGAAGGCTATCATCGTCCATCAGTAACTCATCCTGATAATGCAGTTTATGAAATCATTAGCAGTTTATTGAGTGATGGACGCACATCACGATTGTATAAGTCTTTGGTAGAACAACAGCGCTTGGCGCTAAATGCCCAAGGTTTGAGTGGATTTCCAGGGGATAAATATCCAAACCTAATGCTATTCTATGCTCTCACGGCTCCTGGTCACACAGTCGATGAGTTGGCGGTGGCTTTGCGAAAGGAAATTGATGCTTTGAAAAATCAGCCTGTGGCAGCAAGTGAATTACAACGGGTAAAAAACCAAGCACGGGCGGGTTTGTTACGCACCCTTGATTCCAATATGGGAATGGCTCAACAGTTGTTGGAATATGAAGTGAAAACTGGTTCTTGGCGGAATTTGTTTAAGCAGTTGGATGAAATTGCAGCGGTGACGCCTGCTGATATTCAAAGGGTGGCTAAGGCGACTTTTACGGCTGAGAATCGTACCATTGGTAAGCTGTTGTCGAAACAGGGATGAGAAACGAACCGCAGAGGACGCAGAGGACGCAGAGGAAGAGAGATATGCAGAGGTACAAGGTGAAGGCTAAAAGGCTAAATGGTAAGAGGTTTGTTTTTGGTTTGATGGTGGCTTTGGCTTTTTTAGTTTCAAGTTTTAATTTTTCTCTGGCGGCGACGGCACAGGCTAAGGAATATACAGAGTTGCAGTTTGCACCGCTAACGGAGATTAAGTTACCTAAGTATGAGCGGTTTGTGTTGCAAAATGGTTTGGTTGTGTATTTGATGGAGGATCACGAACTGCCGTTGGTGAGTGGTATGGCGTTGGTGCGTACTGGTAGTCGTTGGGAACCAGCCGAAAAGGTAGGGTTGGCTGGTTTTACGGGTACGGTGATGCGGACTGGCGGAACCAAGAAGCATTCGCCTGATGAGCTAAATGAGATATTGGAACAACGGGCTGCTGCTGTGGAAACTAGTATTAGCGAAGCTGTGGGTAATGCCAGTTTTGAAGCACTCAGTGAAGATTTAGAAACGGTGTTTGGGCTGTTTACTGAGGTGTTGCGAGAACCAGTATTTGCTACTGAAAAGCTGGATTTGGCTAAGACACAGGCTAGAGGTGGTATTGCCCGGCGCAATGATGATCCAGATGATATTGCCGGTCGGGAATTTCGCAAGTTAATTTATGGTAAAGATAGCCCCTATGCTCGCACGATTGAGTATGCAACCCTTGAGCAGATTGAGCGCGAGGATTTGGTGAACTTTAGAGAGCAGTATTTCCACCCTAATAATATGATATTGGGGATTGTGGGTGATTTTGACCCGAAGAAAATGCGATCGCTCATCCAAGCTAAGTTGGGTGACTGGCAGCGTAACCCCAAAATTACTAATCCCCAGTTGCCAGAGGTGCCGCCAGCAAATGCAGGTGGCGTATTTGTGGTAAATCAGCCGCAGTTGACACAAAGCAGCGTTCTCATCGGGCATTTAGGCGGACGCTTCGACAATCCAGATTATCCAGCATTGGATGTGTTGAATCGGGTGTTAAATGGGTTTGGTGGACGCTTATTTAATGAAGTGCGATCGCGTCAAGGTTTAGCTTACTCTGTATATGGTATATGGAGTCCTCGCTTCGACTACCCTGGCATATTCCTTGCTGGTGGGCAAACCCGCTCTGATGCTACAGTACAGTTTGTCAAAGCTTTACAAGCTGAAATTAAGCGTATCCAAAATCAAACAGTCACTGCTAAAGAACTAGCTTTTGCTAAGGAATCTACACTCAACTCCTTTGTATTCAACTTTCAAGACCCCAGCCAAACCTTATCACGGCTGATGCGATACGAATATTACGGCTATCCGGCTGATTTTTTATTTCGCTATCAAAAAGCCGTAGTAGCAACAACAGCGGCTGATATCCAACGGGTAGCAAAGCAATACCTCAAGCCAGAAAATATTGTGACTTTGGTAGTGGGCAATCAAACTGCCATTCAACCGCCTCTAACACAGCTAGCAGTAAAAGTAACCCCCATAGATGTGACAATTCCCTCGCCACCCCAGGCTCAGAATTAAGGGGTATATTCATATCTTGCACCAATTGCATTATTGACATTTTTGTATGGTAGGCACTGCTAATGGTTAAAACCTTGATTTTTACGTTGTTGGCGGTGCCCACCACAGGGTTAATAGAGAATGGTGCAAGATATCAATTTAAGCTCTTTTACAATCAACACTGTCCTAACCTACATAACTACTATAAAAATTCTCTCCCCCCATTCCCCCCTATTTATACCAACCTATAAAACGGTATAAGTCCCAATATGGGGACAATGCCAAAGCCAAGAATTTAAATAATAGAAAATTATAATTTTGCCAGACACAAATACTTGATTTTTGTCTATAAAGTTACTCCCCAAATATTGACTTTATAAGATGAAAGAGCAAAATAATATAAGAGAAGTAATTTGAATTTAAAAAATCAAATTATCTTAGTTTTGTTACTTAACAAAACTCTATTTAGGGAGGTAAGTAAATGGTTAGGATAGAAATTTCTGATCTGCATTCTCATGTAGATGAACCACTTCTCAATGAAATAACTCACAGAGAAATAAAAGTGGTGGAAGGTGGTGTGGTAGCAAGACGAGACCCTTATAGTATTTATAGAAATGATATACCCAATACAGAGAATACAGACAATAGATCCAACAATGATACATCAATAGCTAGCACGCTACGGCAGGTAAATGGTCTTCTTGATAACTTGAGGTTGGAACTGGATAAAATATTTGGTAGATTGTAGTCAGGATAAATGGTTCAGTGAGTGGATGTTTTTGACTTAAGTTTTCTCCTTATTATCGTGCGTTCTAATTCTATTATCAATTAGAATTAGAACGCACTATTTTTTACGCAAATTATTAAAACTATCAAATTTCTATACTAATTCCTAATTAAAACAGACGTAGATAAATGCGATTGTAATCGTTTGGTATACTCCAGTGCAAGACCCTGAAGGATGTCTACCCACAACAAGGGCATGAAAATCTGCTTTATATCAACGTGAGTTCGACAGATTTAAAAGACCTCGCTTCCATTCCTCTCCCCTGCAAGCTACCGTGTACACACAAGTGGTATTACCCCCCTTAATCCCACGCCACTTGTTACAAGTCGGCGAAGCGCGCTCTTCGCAGTGGCTCCCCTTATCAAGCAGGGCTATTTCATTCGCTCAAATCAGGATTTTGTCAAGAGTATCAGGCAAAAATTTTAAGAAGTTGCTAATCGAAAAATTACGGCTTCAACCAATAAATTTAAGTGCGAATGCCTGATTTTTGTCTAAAGATCGATTGTTTAACAACCTGATTTTTTTGGCTGATACGCTTGTAAATTAAGGACTTTTAGGGAATGAAACAGCCCTGCCCTTATCAAGGGGGGAAAAATTGAAAATCTAGTTCCCTCCCGCCACATGCGCGGCTGTCGGCAAAGCCGCGCAACGCAGTGGCTCCCCTTTATAAGGGGAGGGTTAGGGTGGGGTAAAACCCAGATTCCTAAACAAATTCAGACTTGTGTGTACACCGTAGCCCCTGCAAGGAGGAGCCACTGCGTTGCGCGGGTTAAGAGCGTTGAAGTATGTGGTGTCAGAGGCTTTTAAAGCTTAATTTTTCGTTGATAGTTAAGCCCCTCTGTGCGTCGGAGAGGGGTTGGAAAGAAGTTCATCGAACTCACGTTATATCAAGTTCGGATAAATAGTTATAATTCCCACAGTCATTGCACCCCACCCCTACAGGAAGGGCTTCCGCCCAACAGCGAACGCATTGAAAGCGGGTTCTTTGAAGGATTACGCTCGCTGCGGATGTCAAATCGTAGTCCGTGCGTAAGTCCTGAGAGAATTGATATCAGCCTTTTCAAGACATATATGAACATCCTACAACAGGGAAAGCAAAATTTGCTCATTTCAAAGGCAAAAATACTAAATTTCCTAGCTACACTTCCCAATCAAAATAATATTAAAACTAGACACAACTAATTTATATATGTCTGATTAACCAGCTAAATCCCATTGACTTTTAACAATTAGCTAAATAAAAATTGCAATAGCAGTTGAGCAAAACGTAGCTGAATTGCAAGATAAACCAATTTAATTGGAAGCAAATTTCTTAGGAGAAAGTCATGGCAAATATCACTCTTACCGAACTACATATTGCTGGTTCTGAATTGTTCCAAGATTCTGAAAGCTTTCTCAATGAACTGAACAATGTAAACTCTATCTCTGGTGGCTTCTACGGTGGCCATGTCAGTGATGCTTCAACATTAACCAAGCTAGCTGAAGCATTTGTCGGTGTATATAGTATTGGTCATATTGGCTATTTAGCTAAGTCATTCAGCCACAGCAATAGCTACAGCGGTTACTAATACCTGACGATTTAACTACTGATATAGATGGCTCTTTTGGGATACAAACAAAAAATCTCAAAGAGTCAGATTCAGCAAGATACAGGCTAATTATCCCTAGATTTCATTTAATTCAAAGCAAGTTGTTTCGGAGAAAATCATGGCAAATATTACTCTTTCTGAACTACATATTGCTGGTTCTGAATTGTTCCAAGATTCTGAAAGCTTTCTCAACGAACTGAACAATGTAGACTCTATTTCTGGTGGTAGCTACGGTAGCCACGTCAGTGACATTTCAACATTAACCAAGCTAGCTGAGGCATTTGTTAATGTTTATGGCATTGGTCACATTGCCTATTTAGCTAAGTCATTCAGCCACAGCGATAGCTACAGCGGTTACTAATAGCTGAATAGTTAACTACTGGTATAGATGGCTCTTTTGGGATACAAACAAAAAATCCCAAAGAGTCAGATTCAGCAAGATACAGGCTAATTATCCCTAGATTTCATTTAATTCAAAGCAAGTTGTTTCGGAGAAAATCATGGCAAATATTACTCTTTCTGAACTACATATTGCTGGTTCTGAATTGTTCCAAGATTCTGAAAGCTTTCTCAACGAACTGAACAATGTAGACTCTATTTCTGGTGGTAGCTACGGTAGCCACGTCAGCGACTTTTCAACATTAACCAAGCTAGCTGAGGCATTTGTTAATGTTTATGGCATTGGCCACATTACATATTTAGCTAAGTCATTCAGCCACAGCGATAGCTACAGTTACGGCTAATAGCTGAAGATTTAACTAATCAGCTAGATGACTCTTTTGGGATACAAACAAAAAATCCCAAAGAGTCAGATTCAGCAAGATACAGGCTAATTATCCCTAGATTTCATTTAATTCAAAGCAAGTTGTTTCGGAGAAAATCATGGCAAATATTACTCTTTCTGAACTACATATTGCTGGTTCTGAATTGTTCCAAGATTCTGAAAGCTTTCTCAACGAACTGAACAATGTAGACTCTATTTCTGGTGGTAGCTACGGTAGCCACGTCAGTGACATTTCAACATTAACTAAGCTAGCTGAAGCATTTGTTAATGTTTATGGCATTGGTCACATTGCCTATTTAGCTAAGTCATTCAGCCACAGCGATAGCTACAGCGGTTACTAATAGCTGAATAGTTAACTACTGGTATAGATGGCTCTTTTGGAGTTATAGGTAAAAAGTAATTTCTGTTAAAAACAGAGTCTTTTTAATTAAGAAAAACTTCAAAAGGCTCATGAAAAAGCAGATTATCGTTTAATTACAATAAGTGGATTAGGACAAAATCATGGCAAATATCACTCTTACTGAATTACATACAACTGGTTCTGAATTATTTCAAGATTCCGAAAGTTTTCTCAACGAACTGAACAATTTAGACTCTATTTCGGGTGGTGACTACAGTAGTGGCGTCAGCGACTTTTCGACAATAATTAAGCTAGCTGAGGCATTTGTTGATGTGTACGCCATTAATCACATTGCTTGGATAGCTAAGTCATTCAGCCACAGCAATGATACGCACTACTAATAGCTAAAAAATTAACTAATTAGCTATCTAGCTCTTTTGAGATTAAAGCTAAAAAGCAATTTATGTGTTTCACATAAATTTTCTCCATAATAAACAATCTTAAAGAGCTAGATTCAGCGAAATATAAGTTAATGAGCTGTAGATTTTAATTAAGTAGCTCAACGTAATTAAACATAAAATTGCATTAGCATAAAAGGTAATAAAGCTAAATAATTGCTAAGACTGTATTTTATGTTTTTCAAAGTTTATCTACTTAATTAAAAGCGAGCTTTTTCAATTAATTGAGCGATGTAGGCTCCATTTCTGGGAGTAGCTACAACAGCATCAGCAACGTTTCGATGTAATTGCAAATCTTTTCACTTAAAAGATAACCTGACTTATAGGAGGAAATCATGGCAAATATAACTCTTACTGAATTACATATTACTGGCTCTGAATTGTTTCAAGATTATGAAAACTTTCTCAATGAATTGAGCGATGTAGATTATATTTATGGTGGTACTGATAGCTATAGCAATGGTATCAGCGATATATCTACACTTGTAAAGTTGGCTGAGGCATTTGTTGATGTATATGCTATTGGTCATATTGCCTGGATAGCTAAGTCATTCAGTAAAGCTTAATAAGCATAGCTTGATAGTTAACTATTGAGCTAGATAGTTCTCCTGGGATTGGAGATAAAAAGAAATTCATGTTATTAACATAGTTTTTCTGCATTACTAACAATCCCAGTGAATCAAACTAAACAGCAATTTACTTGATTAACCATCCGCTTCACTTACTTGAAAGGCAAATTTATATAGTAATCAGCTTTGTTTTTTGAATTGACTTACATAAGTAGATAGTAGGTAAATCTTGATAGTGAATAAGCCTATTATAGTTGTCATAAGTTATTTCAAAAATCGAATATGCTTGCTAACGTTTATCAACCATAGTCAATTTGCCTGCATTCTGGTTAATCTATATTATTCTGCTGTTTATAAGCTAGTTATTTATTAGTTATTCGACCTGATATCAACCAATGAATTAATGATTGTTCTGGGAATTGATTTAATGGCAAATATCATAATTTCTGAACTTAAGTTAGTTGATTCAGAAAACTACCTAACTGAAATAAATGAAATGGATTCTATGTTTGTATATGGTGGTGATAATTATGCATTTTCTCAAGTTATTAATTTTACTATGAATTTCCTAAAATTTGTAGTAACTATTTATGCAATTCACAGCATTACCTTACTGGCAAAATCATTTAATACTAATAGCTCTAATGCTTATTTACCCTCCATCTATTTCTAGTTATTGAACTGTCAAAATGATGAGCGATAAGACTTTGTGTGCAATTTATGTATGGGTAACATTACTGTGGTTTTACAGTTTTGTAATTAACTAATAGCAACTTTTCACTTTCCTAATAACTATCTGAAACTATGCCTTTTTTATTAAGTTCTCAAAACGTTATCGACTACCTGATTCCCCTAGGATTGTGTACTTTAGAACAACAATCATTAGCTAAGATTGAGCTAAAACCTGCCAAAAACTTTAACTTGTTAATTAGCTTACCAGATAATCGACAACTTCTAGTTAAGCAAGAGCGTCTGAATCGAGAAGGAAAAACTGCTGGTGAGTTTTTACAAGAGTGGAAAATTCATAATTTTTTCCGAACTTTTCCAGAAATCAGTTATATTGAGTCGTCTTGTTCGGAAGTACTGCATTTTGATGCAGAAAATTCTATTATTGTCTTCAATTATCTCGGTAACTATCGGGATTTATCAGATTTATACATCAAAGATAATTTATTTCCAACTGAGATTGCTATGGCAGTTGGAGCTACTTTGGCATCAATTCATCGTGCAAGCATTAACCGTCAAGAGTATCGTGAATTCTTTCAAAATACTCAGGATGCATCTAGCCAACAAACTCCAAACCTAAATATGGGAATGGATAGAATAGCTCCGGAAATTTTTGGTCAAGTACCTGCCGATGGACTAAAATTTTTTGCTCTTTATCAACGTTTCGACAGTTTAGGACAGGCGATCGCAGATTTAAGTAGTGCTTTCACTTTCTACTGTCTGACTCACAATGACTTAAAGCTGAACAATATCCTCATTTCCCTCAATTGGGAACAAGCAGTTTTGAATGAATCATTTTCAGGTGAGAGTATCATTCGATTAATTGATTGGGAACGTTGTGCTTGGGGAGATCCAGCTAATGATTTAGGAACAGTGCTAGCTAGTTACCTGCAACTATGGTTGAATAGTACAGTTGTTGGCAGAGAAATGCCGATTGAAGAGTCTTTACGCCTAGCCACAACTCCTTTGCAAGTTCTCCAACCTTCTACGGCGGCGCTAGTGACTGCTTATTTAACTGAATTTCCAGAAATATTGGAAGTTCGTCCTGATTTCTTGCTAAGAGTCACGCAATTTTGCGGTTTAGCATTGATTAGAGCTATTCAAGCAACACTCCAGCATGAGAAAAGATTTGGTAATGCCGGTATCTGTATGCTTCAAGTTGCTAAAAGTTTGTTGTGTCGTCCGCAAGCATCCATACCAACCATTTTCGGTGTAGAAGCATTAGACTTGTTACCCACTAACTTATCTCGCGTATAGAAGGGAGATGAGGGAGATGAGGGAGAATATTTTGCTTGCTTTTTTGCGCCTCTTCCCCCCTACTCCCCTGCTCCCCTGCTCCTTTGTCCCCCTGCTCCTTTTATTCACAGGCTAGCCTTTATGCAACTATTAGATTCGCTACAAACTCAACTTTCAGATATTCCAGAGTCATTGCAGATATCATTGCACGATATTATTCATAAAGTTGAAATCCAATCTCATTATTGTATTAAACATCCAGATTACAAAGCAATGGAATTGCCAGAGTCGGCAGTTTCCCGCTTTCTGCAAATGCCCTTGGATTTCCAGAATCAGTATCTGGGTTTGCAACTACGTTCATTTCTCTACGGCATCTATTACAACGGTTCTTTGAAACTTGCTCTCGCACCAGATGCAGAAACAACAAATGCAGAATTAAACCAAAATCTGGAAAATAACACTCTTTTGGGCGTAGATATAGGTTTTTATGAACGCTTGCACACAAGCAATAAAGGAGAAGGCTACTTTAGCAATGATTGGCTTGTAGTTAAAGAAGAAACAGATGATATTTTGGTGGTATATAAAAATGGTTTGAAACTGCATATTCAGCGTAATATGCATCTACAACCAGAACAGCAAGCTGTTAATGTCGGCAACTCAGTTGCGATTAAAATGCCTAAGAACTTGGTACAAAGTGCATTTTATATGGCAGTTGGTAATGCAGCTTCTCATGGGAATCAGAATATTGTACGTGTTTACTTTAACTTATCCCCAGAAGGTGCAGTTGCAGTGATGGAAAGTTTAACTACACAACTTAACTCTATACTTATTCCATTTTCATTTAAAGCACTATACAACCCTTCTGACTATGGACGTTGTGACTCGGCAGTGCTTTACTTTGACAAACACAACTATGAAGCTGTTCACCCAGTATTAGAGAGGGTGTATTTGGAGAATCAATCTTATTTTCAACCAGAAGTACCTTTGTTTACCAAGTTGATAGTACCTGGATTAGCGATCGCTGAAGAACCACACCGCAAATTTAGCGATCACGAAAGTTTTGGTACACACCGATGTCAAGTTATTGCTAATGGTTTGTTAGATGCTTGGCAACAAGAAAATAATACACCAGAAGGTAGAATATCTGCTATCCTACAACATTTTTCTTTGAATCAAATTGAATTACAGCGTCCTTATCTCAATGCCAACTCTGAAGATATCTACACTCCTTTTCAGATATAAAATTCAACATCATTGCTCATACTAATTCTCCAAGCATAATAGAGTTTTAGTTGAAATCGAGAGTAGTGGCGTGACACAGTTAAAATAGTGCATTAGCTTTTCTGTTGTGGGATGGGCGTCTCGCCCGTCCTAACTGGCGGACAAGATGTCCGCCCCACAAGACAATTATTGCAACATTTTAGCTGTGTCAGTCCAGTAGGGTGCGTTAGGATCAAGCCGTAACGCACCATGTTATCTAATACGTTTCAGTTTAAAGTTGATACATTTAGGTAGGCAGGTGAAAAAGAGGAAGCAGAAGAAGTGAACTGGATTAGGATTTTAGTGAAATAGTATAAGAAGATTTTAATCATATTTTCCATTAAAAAATAGTTTATTCTTAAGAAAATTATTAATATTTATTTAATAAAACAACAATTAATTAATTTATAAATAATACTATCACTTCTCAAAAAATTGTATATCCTGAATAAATATAAAATTCACCAAGAAAGTATAAAATAGCTGGTTTTATATCTTTCTTGGTGTTGTAGTTTGAATCTAGCCTAAATTTTAGTTAATGGCATTATTACTAAAATTAAGCTGGTTTAAGCAAATCTTTAGATGATTGAGCAGTTGTATTCTCTTGAAGCTTGGTTACAATTTCTAAATTAGCCATTTGTTGTTGTAACCAGTTGGTAAAGAAATCTCCTATAATTTGAAGACGCAATTGCTCATTGAGTTCTGGTTTAATAATTTCCTCAACTGCTATTATATGTACTCCTTTTGGTGTAATTATCGGCTTCAGAATCTGTGGAGGATTAGCAGCAAAGACAGCAGCAGCAATCTCTGGTCTAAAATCAGTACGATGTCGGATTCCCTGATAGCCGCCAGCGCGGCGAATTTCTGGATTTTGAATGTATTGGCGAGCGATTTCTTGGAAACTAATTTCGCCTTCTTGCAAGGCATAAAAGATTTCTAGAGCCAAATCTTCATCATCCAAAACCACTTCATAAGTGACTGCTCCAGAATAGTCAATTTGGTGGGCATAAAAAAAAGGTTCTACTTTATCTGCAAATAAATGGTTTGCTAATTTTGCAGAAAGTAAATTTGTTTTGACTATTTCTTCAAAATCATCTAAAGTAAGATGATATTTTTCTAGCCAAGCCCAAGTATCTTCTGCTTTAACCAGTTTATTAGCCAAACGCATATTATCTGCTGCTTGTTGAAGTTCTTCTGTTTCCGCCTCTATTCCTTCTTTTTCAGTGGTGTCAGCAATAATTTTCCGAGTAGCGATCGCTTCCAATATATTAGGAATTTGGCAAGATAACTTGATATGGTAAATAATATCTTCCGGAGAAATATTTAAAATATTTCGCATCAGGCATTCCTCCCAGTATAAAACTAATTAAAGATTGTTTATTGGGGCTGTTTTAGCTAATTTAGTAGCTTATCTCTCATATTTACTTGATATAGTGTTTCATGTCTCTATCTCATGGTACTTTTAATATTTGAGATTTTAATTACTACGATAAATATAAAGCTTTAATACTGATTGATTAATGTAATGTGTTTAACTGATATAAGTTAATATAAAATACTAAAAAAACAACCACATATTTATACATTTTTATTTATATTAACTATATTAAATTAGTTGTTTTTTTAAATTAGTACGCTTGCATCTAATTTTTGCTGTTAAGCTTAATATTTAAATAAGTAAGTTTGGCAATTAAATTAAACTACTCATATTTAGTCTAAACTACTGATTTTAATCTCTAGATTCTATTTATATAAAAATGAACATATAATGAAAAACGTGCAGACAGATATTCATATCTTATTGCACGTCTTAGGAAGAATAAAATATCCAATTGCAAACAATTAAATTATGAAATAGACAGTTAACCTTGAAAAGTCAAGGGTAAAAAACTTGTTGTCAGAAATATTAAACAGACTACCAGATTTATATGATGTATTATTGACACCATCCTGAATAGTAGTCAACTGAAGATTGGAAGAATCATTATCCCCAGGCACAAGACCATTGCCTGATACAGCATCAATTTCTTCTAAATCTAGATCATGCAAAAACGTCTTTGCATCCAGAGGATGTAAGTCAGAAATTACTATTTTAGCCATTGTCTTATTTTTGAGGTCAGGATTTAAACATTTGTAGAACTTTAATGAGCCTGAATTGCTGCAACAGAAGAATCACAGTTTATCGTAAGTTGATGAAGTACTTCACTACGCTGTTACTCCGTTCAGTATGAGATTTCTGACTAAAGAGACAACCTCTTAGAGTAGGAAATATCTCTTCATCAACAGGATGCAAGTATACAATTAATAATTGAGTCATAGGAATAGTTGACGAAACTATAATTATTTTGACTATTTAATTCTTACATTATTTATGAAAATTTAATTGTAAATTTATTATTGGGAAAATATGGAAAAATATAAAGTTATTATTTTTAATTAAAAACTATACATTTTCTAAAAAAATACACTGATATTCTTAATCTATAATTTTATTGATATTTTTATAGTATTTTTTATTTTTTATATATTAAAATCAAAAAAAAACACCAAAAGACAGTTAAATAGCAAATATAAACTGAATAATTTATATGTTATATCACTTCCGGTTGATCAAAATTCAATTGCGGGCGAAGCGCTTGCTACGGTTATATCACAAGTAATTTAGCAGACATAATATTATTGATATTTCAGTGTGATAATTATGTATCTAATATAACTAGTTTTAGGTATAATTTTGGCACGAAAAAATATTTAATTTTTTTGTAGAAATAGTAAAACTGAAAACAAGTTTATAAATAGCTAGTGAATCAAATGAAAAATAAAAAAACGCTAAAATGCCAAAATTAGAGCAGTCTATATCGACTGCTCTAATTCTCAGCAAACAGATACATGTTTTATTCCAAAAAAAGTAGGTAATGACTAACTACTAAAGCTCTAAACCACCTTTTTGTAATTTCTTAAACGGATCTAATATAAAGTCAATCACTCGACGCTGACGGACAATTACCTCTGCGGTTGCTGTCTGACCAGCGGTTAAAGTGATATGTTTGCTGGCAGCTTGGATATAAGGCTGCTCCAGGACGATATCTAACTCATAGGTTTCTGTTTGATTTTGATTCTCCCTCTGAACTTTTGAGTTGGGTGAAATCCAATTAACATGTCCTTGCACTATTCCATAATCTTGGAAGGGATAAGCATCAAACTTAATTTTCACTGGCATTCCCACTTTCAAGAAACCACTTTGTTCGCTTGGCATTTGGGCTTTAAGAATCAGAGGAGCATTTTGGGGCGCAATTTGGGCAATCACCTGTCCTGCTTCGACTGCGGGGCCTGGTTTTTGAATGGGTAACTCAAAAATCGTACCATCGATAGGCGATCGCACCACTCGTTGCTCTAACTGCAACTGTAAGGAAAGGATTTGGCTTTGAGTTTGAGCTATTTCCGATTCCAAACTGGTGATTTGCGTTTGCATGTCTTTAAACTGTTCTTGATTTCTCAGCACCGCCAGTTTACCGGCTTGCACCACGCTTTGATAGCTGCTTTGCTGTTCTTCTAAGCGAAGTTTTGCTTGCTGAATATCTTCCGCAGCTTGATTCATCGTCGTCTGATAGCGACTAATTTCTTCTTGTAAACGTAGTTGAGCTTGAGTCACATCTGATTTGGCTTGTTCTTGGGAAATTAGACTTTCTTCTGCTATTTTTTCTAGTTCTACAACTTTGGTTTGGGGAATTGCACCCAGGTTTAAGAGTTGGCGATAGCGAGCAGTTTCTGCTACATCTCGACGCAAACGACTGCTAGCTAACTTCTGGGCGATCGCAGTAGAATTGATGCTCTGCCTAGCCTGCTCAACTAAAGCTTGTTTTTCCAATTTTTGGAAGTTATATGCACTCTGTTTTGCATCTAAATTTTGCTGTGCCTGATTGACTTGAGCCATTTTTTCCAATGCTTGAGCTTGGTTTTGTTGCTCTTGGATACTAATTGCCAACAGAAGTTGATTTTTCAGCAAATCTAATTGCGATCGCCGATTGATTAGCCCTTCTAACTTTGTTCGTGTCTGTTGCAAATCTGTTTGCAAGACATCAGAATCTAGTTGTAGTAAAACCTGTCCTGCTTTCACAGTCTGACCTACTTGAACACTGACAAATTTGACACTACCAGCAACAGGAATGCCTAATGTTTGCGTTGCTCCTTTAGGTTCTAAACGCCCTCTAGCACTTCCTGTCTCATCGACTTTAGAAAACATCGCCCAAGGTAAAATAACTACTGCAAAGCTTGTCAGCAAGTACAGCATTGAGCGTGTCCAGACCTTTGGTAAGGCATCTAGTAGTTCTTCAGTCCCATAGAACCAATCATTGGTTTCAGTTGCTGACTGTATCCGAGAATCAACAACATCATTAGAGTCATCAACCTGGGAAAGCTGATTCTGTCTTGGGCTGGCGAGTATAGATGATGAATTTGGATATGGGTTTGGCATAAGTAATTTAGGGGACTGGGGATTGGGTATTGGGGATTGGGTATTGGGGATTGGGGATTGGGTATTGGGGATTGGGTATTGGGGATTGGGTATTGGGTATTGGGTATTGGGGATTGGGTATTGGGTATTGGGTATTGGGTATTAGGTATTTAGAAAATCTTTCCCAGTCCCCAGTCACCAGTACCCAGTCCCTAATCCCCATATCAACCTGTGGTTGCTAGTTGTTGCTGGTTGAGATAAAAATAATGACCTCTTCTGTCAATTAATTCATCGTGGGTGCCGCTTTCGACTAGTAACCCGCGATCTAAAACCAGAATTAGGTCAGCATGACGCACGGTGGACAGGCGATGAGCGATGATTAAACTTGTCCGCCCTTTAAGAATTGTTTTCAGGTGATTTTGAATAATCCGCTCAGATTCAGCATCGAGGTGGCTGGTTGCTTCATCTAAAAGTATTAAGCGGGGATTTCCCAGCAAAGCACGAGCGATCGCTAGCCTTTGGCGTTGTCCGCCAGATAGCATCCCGCCGCCTTCACCAATTTCGGTTTCATAACCTCTTGGTAATTGCTGAATAAAGTCATTTGCTCCTGCTAGACGCGCCGCTTCAATAATTTCTTCTAGGGTGGCTTCTGGGTGAGCAATGCTGATGTTTTCACGAATTGTGCCGCCAAACAAAAAGGTATCTTGATCGACAACACCAATTTGAGAACGAAGCGATCGCAAGGAAATACTAGTTACATCTTGAGCATCAATTAATACTTTTCCATCTGTCGGCGGATATAGACCCAAAATCAATTTCGAGAGCGTAGTTTTACCAGAACCGCTACGTCCGACAACGGCTACAGTTTGCTCTGGTAAAATTTCAAAGCTGAGATTTTCGAGGACGTTAACATCACTATCTGGATGGTAGCGGAAAGTAACATTTTCAAAGCGAATATGACCTTTCAATCTCGGTAAAATCTGACGAGGATGATGCTGGAAATCTTCTTCTGGCTCAGCTTCTAAAACATCATTAATTCGCTCAGTAGAAATGATTACTTCTTGTAATTGATTCCACAACACCACAAGTCGCTGAAAAGGGCGAATGATGTTACCTAACAACATATTGAAAGCAACTAATTGTCCGATGGTGAGTTGGTTTTGAATCACCAACCACGCACCAAACCAAAGTAATCCTGTGCTGACTAAAGATTCAATTGTTGAACTAAAAATTTGTAATTGATTACCAATTATTTGTCCTTTAAAAGTTTTCTTAATTACATCATTTAGTAGTTCTTCCCAATGCCAGCGCACTGTCTGTTCAATTGCCATTGAACGAATTGAACGAATACCACTGAGGGATTGAATCAGATAACTGTTCTCGCTAGCTACGGCATTAAAAACTTCACGGCTGATACGACGCAAAAAAGGTGTAGCAATGAGCGCCAGTAGTACAAATGGCGGTACAATCAACAAACTCAGCAATGCCATTTGCCAGCTGTACCAAAACATCAAGCCGACATAAATAAATACTGTCAGCAAATCCAAAGTAATAGATAATGCTTCACCAGTGAGAAAACGCTGAATTTTCTGATTTTCTTGAACGCGAGAAATAATATCCCCCACGTAACGCGACTCAAAAAATGATAGAGGTAAGCGAAAGGTATGTTTGATAAAACCTACTAACAAAGCTAAGCTGATGCGGTTGGCTGTGTGATCGAGTAGATATTGGCGTAATCCATTAATACCAACGCGAAACAATCCAAAAATGACCAGCCCTAAACCTACAGCGTTTAAGGTGAGGGTACTACCCTGCACTATTACTCGGTCTAACAATAACTGAGTGAATAAAGGCGTAATCAGTCCAAACACCTGAATCAACAGCGAAGCAACGAACACCTCTAACAGCACTTGTGAGTGGGGTTTGAGTAGATCAAAAAACTGCCACAATGATGTGCTGGTTTCTTCGGTGTCTTTCAGGAAAGGTGTAGGTTGCAATAACAACGCATAACCAGTCCAACCAGCTTTGAATTGCTGCATGGTGAGGGTGCGTTGACCAATGGCGGGATCGCCTACTATTACGTGCTTTTTGTTGATTTCATAGACAACAATGTAGTGCTTACCTTCCCAATGTGCGATCGCTGGTAGAGGTTGTTGTGCAAATTTATCCAGGCTAGCTTTTACAGGACGGGTAGCAAAACCAATACTTTCTGCTGCTACTGTTAAACCCCGTAGTGATGCTCCACTGCGGTTGACGTTGGCTTGCTCTCGCAGTTGATTGACACTCAAACGCTTACCCCAATAGCGACCAATCATTACCAAGCAAGCTGCTCCGCAGTCTGAGGCGCTTTGTTGTTCAAAAAACGGATAGCGTTTGGTTAAGCGTCCCCACAAATGACCTGCTCTCACTTTCGGACTGGGAAAGTAAGCTTTTCGTTGTTTTTGTTTTACTTGGGGGATTGGGGAACTCGGGGCCCCCTCTGGGGATAAGGGGCGATGGGGATTAGGTACTGGGGATTGGGAATTGGGAATTGGAGATGGGGAAGACTCTTCTCTACTCCCGACTCCCGACTCCCCACTCCCTAACTCTTGTAATTTGAGTAAATCTGCCAATTGGGGCCAGTATTCTAGTGCTATTTGCCAATCGTCATTTTTGAGAGTGTAAACAATAGTTGGTTGGTTGACTCGCCAATTTCCTACCTTTGGAGATGCATAAATGTTTCCTGGTGTCAATGTATGCCCGTCAGCATCTAGTACTTCTCCTCGACGCAATAGCCAAAGCTTGTTTTGTTTGAAGAGCTTGGTTGGAAATGAGCCAATTTCTAAAGTGTGTCGTTCAAATAAAGATAATGCTTTGAGAACCTCTTCCACAGAGCCATTTTGAGGAAGTAAGGTGCTTTGACATCGTAACAATAATAAATCCCAAATTTCTGCACTTCTTTTGAGGCGATCGCGAATACTTGGATATTTGTGCATCACCTCATGCAATACTGCTTGTGAAAGATAGCCAAGTTTTAAGTTAACAGAAGCTCTAGCAACATAAGGGCTGAATTCCTCTTCAGGAAATAAAGTTAATTCGCCAAATGACGCTCCAGTTGAGAGGGTAGTAATTAAGTTATTAAAGCTATCTAAGAGTCTAACTTTACCCCCAAGAATAATATAAATTCCGGGGGTTGCTGCTGTTGCTTGCCAAAACTGTTTTGCTACAGGTGGTTCGACAATTTCCACCCCTTGCAAGCACATATCAATTTCACTATCTGATAGTTGTTCACCCAAAGTTTGGGTGAGTTGTTGAGTTAACTGTTGCCGAGAAAACGCTGATGGCATTTCCTTACCTCCTTTGGGAGTGACAAATAAAAAAGTGCAGGGGAGCGTGGGTGATGGGGAGCAGGGGAGATGAGGAAGAAATAACTAATTCCCCATTCCCCATTCCCCATTCCCCATTCCCAATTCCCAATTCCCAATTTAATGATTAGTTGGAATCAAATTAAATGACCAATTAAAATTAGATTCAGGATTATATTGCAAGTCGGTGATTGTAATCGCGGCATCCTGATTTTGGTCAGTTTCTGGTTGAGAGGAACTTTTACGTTTGGTGGAAAGTCCCATTTGTTTTAAAAGGCGATTAACATGGCGATCGCTGATTTCAATACCTAATTCATTTGCTAGATGCTTGCTTAACCATTGGGCTGTCCAGTAAGTAAATGCATAGCCATAATCACGAGGACTATTGCTTACCAATTCTTTCAAACGCTCAATATATTGATTATTCACAATCTTCGGTCTACCTATCGGTCGCTCATTCCATTTATGTGCTAAACCTGCTTCTGCTAAACCTACCCAGTAGCGTGCCATTTCTTGTGAACAACCTAATATTTCACAGATTTGGCTTTGCGATTTACCTATATCTGCCAATAACATAATTTCAATTCTTCGCCGATATTCTGGCTGTAAATTATTCTGCAATTGTTTCAACAAAGCCTTTCTTTGAAAGGGTGTTAAAAACTTGCTATCGTGCATGTCGTAGTTTTGAAAAATCTTGTCTTTGCTAGAATAGTTTGACATAATCGTTACCAGTTTCTGTCTACTGAAAAATACAGAAAAATCTCTTCAATGCCTTTGTCGCAACAATATTCATACTTCAGGGATCACATATGCAAAATTCATCACCACGCCTTCTATTAAAGTCGCGGCTAGTTGTAGATACGCCTTTTTAAGCAGACTAAAGACTACAAAAACCCTATTTTTTTCTGAGTTTGCCTAGACAAACTATCTTTCGGGTTCTGCTTTGCAGTACGCATTTACGTTTGAGGAACACCAGTTTTAATAACTGGTGTACAACTTTTAGTCGTTCGGACACCTGATATTATTTCTCTGCTACCGCCACTTCTAACCCTCAATATTCTGCCTGAATGTGCTGTGTTGGGTTAAGAGGTTAATTAAAAGCTTTCTGGCTTGTCATGGGATTTTTTTATTTTTTCCAGCCAGCAAAAATTTGTTTCGAGACTGCAATTTCAAAGTGCAAGGATAGATAGTTCGCAAATCGTAGTTACCAAACCTGACAAAATATGCAGCAGGCATAGCTGTTGTCTCACCTAATAAACATCAGTTTCTGGCAAAACACCTAGGAACTCCAAGAAATTAATTACCCAGCTTGAAGTTATTGACTATTATACGGGCGTAAAGACTTACGTCCGTACTGACTATTAACTGTTAACCGTAGATAGTCAGCAACTAACAATTACAATGAAATATTTTTCTTTTGTAAATGCTATGTTTGCTGATCACGGGTTAGTTAAAGTCTTCTAGTCACTCCTATTTTGAGGATGTTACTGAACTTCCAATATAAGTTCATAAGTCAACCTCAATATATTTAAATTGGTTATGTTTAGATTACCAAAAAAGTTTGCAACTTGTTCTATGGATTGGAAACTAAAGGTAGCTAAGGTCAGGTATGAGTGCAAATCTACTTCTTACAATAACGTAATACAGGCAATTTTCTCATCAGTAGATGTGATACATCTGAAGAAGTAACCTAGAAGAGAAGTTCAACGAAAAAGTGACAGTTCCTCACTATATTGTTTTAACCACTGTTATTTTTGTAGAAATTTTTCTAAATATAGTCAAGAGTTTTTAACAGAAAAGCCGTATTTTTAACAAATCTTTATATTAACTTTATATGAGATTAACAATTACTTGTATCAGTAATAAACTAGTTTAATTGTTGAATGTTTTGTTACCAAAACATGTAGCATCGGTAATTGCTGATTAAGCCGTAGTTGTTAATATCAACTTCTATAATTTCATACATAACTAATATTAGAGGATAGAATGAGTTTAGCAATAATTGGTAAACGTGCATCTATCTTTGGCGATAAAAGAATATATTTAGGGAATGGGGAATTGGATTTTACTATTATTCATCACATCTCACCCATTACCCATTACCCATGCCCTGCTTTCATCAAGCTATCTCACAGAAAAAGCTTCACTAAATCTACGAGTAATAGGTTCAATTATGAATGTCAAAATTGACTTCTTACGAGTGATAATTTCACCATTAGCAGCCATACCTGGAGTAAATGTAACCTCTTGACCCCGCACATTTATTGAGTGTTTACTTAACCTAATTCTGGTAGGAAAAACTAAACCTAGTTCTTTATCTACAATTGCATTGGGACTAACTTGCACGACTTCACCATCAACAGTGCCAAATTCTTGGAAGGGGAATGTTGCCATTTTCACTTTTGCTTTCATACCCTGACGAATAAAGCCAATATCGCGGTTGAGGACTTTCACCTCTAACAACATCTCTTCACCTTCTGGCAAAATTGATAACAACTCTTCACCTGCTTGTACTGGGCCTTTAGTTGCTTTAACTTTGTAAATAGTGCCTGCAACTGGAGCCTTGATAGTTTCTTCTTCTTGCTGCTTTCTAGCTTGTTCAAGTTGACCAGAAACGTTGGTTAATTCTTCTTTGCGCTTGTTGATTTGGGTTAAAATTTCACTTTGGCGCTCGGATGCTAAACGCTGTGCTTGATTGAAAGCAGCTTGATAGGCTTGTTCGGCTTGGCGAATTTCTTGAATTTGGGCGGCAATATCTTTTTGTAAGGAGTCTACTTTATCTTGAGCTTCTGTGACTCTATTTTGAGCGTTGATGACCTCATCTTTGGCTTTGGTAATTTCTGTGTTGGCACGATTTAATCTTTCTTGGGCATCTAAGTAATCGATTCTGCCTACAGCGCCAGAATTAACCAGGGTGCGTAAACTTTCTTCTCTGTTTTGAGCGATCGCTAGACCATTTTCAACTTTACCCAAGATATTTTGTGCATTCACCAAGTTACCTTGAGCGTTAACAAAGCTGGTTTTGGCATTGACTTGGTTTTCCTGCAAGCGCTTGAGGCGCACTTTCGACTGATCGATGGCTGCTAGTAAACGATTTGCTTCGGCTTCCGCAGCTGCTTGACGCGCTTGATAGTCTCTTAAGCGTGAGCTTAACAGTTCATCTTGCAGTTTTGTACCAGCAGTTTTACCGCCAGTGCGTTCAGCATCTAAACGCTGCAAATCGTCTTGAATCAACTTGCTGGATTTAGCAAGGCGGCTAACATCTGTTTGTTTCAAGTCTGGATCGCGTTCAATCAGTACTTGGTCTTTAGTGACGCGATCGCCTTCTTTTACCTTCACCCCTAAAATTGACCCACCACCAAGTGATGTTACTGGTCGCACCTGCGTAGAAGCAATTAACTCTCCTGGGGCGGTTGCTACTTCATCGATTTGCGAGAAATTCGCCCAAGCGATCGTCCCAAATACGACTAAACTGATGGTTCCCGCTAACAATCTGGTATAAAGCGGTGGTAATTCTTGTACAGCCTTACCCAATTCATAAGACAGTTGATCTTCTGGTCTAGCGAATCGCTGTTTTGTCTGACGCGCTTGAATGGCATTTGCAACTAAAGGAGATTTCATAAAATTTTAGATTTTAGATTTTGGATTTTAGATTATTGGGCATTGGGTATTAGGGATTGGGTATTAGGGATTGGGTATTAGGGATTGGGTGTCACAGAAATTTCCCAGTCCCCAGTCCCCATTCCCCATTCCCCATTCCCCATTCCCTACTTCAAACTGCTAAATACCGCCGCAGAAAACTTTCCAAGCTTTCCAATTGCAAGTTGAAAATCCTCTCTAAGGTGGTTGTTTCCTCTTTTGTACAGAAAAACTCATTGGACAATAATGTGCGATAGGTACCCAAAGCTTTTTGTGCTTGGGGATTAAATAAACCAAAGGCACCGCGTAACCCATCAACAACAAATAATGGTGAGTTAATCACTATTGCCTCTTTGCTGAAGACGCGACTAAAAATCCGGGGAATATCCTCACGCAATAAAATCTCTGGGCCCCCCACTGGTAATATTTGGTTACGAGCGCCTTCAAATGTGATTGAATCTACCACCATTCTTGCCAAGTCATCTGTACTTACAATCGAGGTACGGTTTTTGGGATCACCAATCAGCAGATACAAGCCTGTTTCACGAAATCGTTCTGCCAAGGGCAGCAAGTTTGATGCTAATCCAGCTGGGCGTAAAATAGTGTAGTTCAAGTCACTAGCTTCTAAATATCGCTCTACTGCTCGTTTGGCCTTGAACACTGGGGCATCTTCATACCCCCGGTCAGCACCAAGCACGGAAATGAATACAAAGTGTTGTACTCCGTTGGCTTTTGCCTGGTCAATAAGTTCGATGTTGGCACGATAGTCTAAAGATAGAGCGTCGCTATCAGAACCGTGGGCACTGATAATATACTCAACACCTTGACAAGCTTTCTGGATATCTTTTTCCCGCCGCAAATCACCGACGAAAATGTTTGCTCCTCGGTGTTCTAACTCGCTATAGCGCGAGGTGAGGCGGACAAAGGCCCGCACCGATTTATCCTGTTGGCGTAAAAGTCGCACAACTCGGCGACCAATTCCTCCAGTTGCTCCAGTTACCAAAAACATATAAATACCTAAAATCAATAGTTTCAGTCTTTATCTTTTTCAAACAGCTGGCTATCTGCTTAAAACTACTTTATAAGATAGATGCTGAAAACCCATGATCAATAACGACACAGTTGCGTTGATCGTACTTTGGAAAACTCTTTGTGTCTTCGTGTCTTTCGTGGTTCTTTGATTTTTAGCACTAATATTATGTCAGCTTGATTACTTATAAAAACTTAAGAACCCCACCCCGGTAAAGCTACGCTTTTCCTCCACTCCTCTTGGTAAGGGGAGAGGTTGGGGGTGGGGTGAAATGATTCTGGGAGTTATAACTAAATTACCCGGACATAAGTATAAAGCACAAAGTAGTTTGGAATGAAGGAGAATACCCTATGCCCCATTCCCTATACCCAATTCCACAATTACGGGCGTATGGTCGCTAGGTTGAGTCAATTTCCTAGGTGTGACATCTATAATGCAACTTGTCGCACGCTCGTACAATACTGGTGTGAGATAGTGATGGTCAATGCGCCAGCCTAAGTTGCGGCGAAAGGCGGCGGCGCGATAGTCCCACCAACTGTAGTGTCCGCCTTCGGTGGTGAATTTACGAAAGGCATCGGCGAATCCTAGTTCTAGAACATCTCGTAAAGCTTGGCGCTCTGGTTCGGACGCCATAATGTGATTATCTGGATTTGCTTTTGAGTGAATATCTTTGTCTTCTAGAGCAATGTTGAAGTCGCCACACATACAGATGGCAGGTTGCACTAATAGAAGCGATCGCAAATACTCTCGTAACACTGTTAACCAGCGTAGCTTGAATTCGTATTTCTCGCTGCCCACTGCTGAGCCATTGGGAACATAAAGATTCACAATCCGAATGCCATCAATTACACCTGTGATTACCCGTTTTTGTTCATCCCATTGTGGATCGAGGTTTGGCAAAATGGCACTAAAACCGGTGCTGACATCAATTAATGGTTGACGGCTGATTAAGGCTACACCGTTGTAAGCCTTTTGTCCCGATAAATAAAGGTTATAGCCTAAGTTTTCAAAAGGCGATCGCGGAAAATCATTGTCTATAACTTTCGTTTCTTGTAAGCAAAGCACATCCACGGGATTTTCGCTTAACCAATCAATCACCTGTTCTAGACGAGTGCGAATCGAGTTGACATTCCAAGTAGCGATTTTCATTAGTCACGTTATCTGTATTCACATCAATAAGCAATGTTTTTATTAAAAAAATTTAGTATTAATTAACATTGTTTCATTTTCTGCTTGTTCACCTGATTTTCCCTAATTTAACGTTGAAGAAAATTGATCCCGTCTATATTTTTAGTAGTTTTAGCTACAAAATTTATTGTTTTGTCAGTTATGCTACAAAATATTTTACTTGTTTATGATCCCCAAGGTAGATGAAATCCGGAAAACCTGGGTTATATTCTATAAGTGTAGTCGCCTAGCGCCTATTGTTGAAGGTTTTCAATTTATCGGTGGTAGTTGACGCTACGGTTAACCGAGATGGTACTCTTAAGAGTCATTTAGGTTAATTTAAATGTCAAAAGAGTAAGTAAAAATGCTTTGTTCTCATAAAATAATACCGATATTTAATTTGAGGACAATGTTACTGGCTGAACCAAAACAACTTTATGAAAATCGCTCAAGTTGCCCCCTTATGGGAACGAGTTCCGCCTCTTAGTTATGGAGGCATTGAACTGGTAGTGAGTCGCTTGACCGATGAACTAGTTCGTCGTGGTCATGAGGTAACTTTATTTGCCTCTGGTGATTCTCAAACTTTGGCAAATTTAGAAGCAGTTTATTTGCGTGCCTTGCGCTTAGACCAAAATGTCCAAGATTATGCAGTGTACCAAATTCTAGAACTGAGCCAAGTTTACCAGCAAGCTGCGGAATTCGATATTATCCATTCTCATGTAGGGATAATGGCATTACCTTTAGCGAGTTTGGTTTCAACCCCCACGTTGCATACTCTGCACGACAGTTTTACAAAAGATAGCCGTAAAGTATTTAGCTACCACCAAAACCAACCCTATGTCAGTATTAGTAACGCCCAGCGACAAATTAATTTAAATTATGTTGGCACTGTTTATAACGGGATTGAGTCATCAGATTATCTGTTTGTAGCTCAACCACAACAGCCACCATATTTAGTATTTCTAGGACGCTTTTCTCCAGCAAAAGGCCCACAACATGCGATCGCGATCGCTAAGCAGAGTGGTTGGCCCTTGAAGATGGCAGGCAAAGTTGATGTAGTAGACTCAAAGTTTTTTGAACAAGAGATTGCCCCCCACATTGATGGTCAGCAAATTGAATATTTAGGCGAAATCAATCACGCCGAAAAAGCTGAACTTCTGGGCAATGCTGCAATCACTCTGTTTCCTATTACTTGGCAAGAACCTTTTGGCTTGGTGATGATTGAATCAATGGCAACGGGTACGCCAGTTATTGCGATGAATTTGGGTTCAGTACAGGAAGTGATTGCTCACGGCATAACAGGTTTTATCTGCCAAAACTATGAACAAATGGCTTCAATGATTCCTGCGGCCATGAAACTCAATCGTCAAACCTGTCGAGAACATGTAGAAAACAAATTTAGCGTTAACCAAATGGTTAACGGCTATGAAGCAATCTACAAACAAATTATCGAAAACCGCATTAATTTAATAAATGCTTACATACAGACCGCTAGTATCCAAATTTAATCAACAAATTTTTGTTCCTTCTTAAACAACAAACTTTTTTTCCAGAGGGCATTACTATGAGTATGAGAGCCAACACATGTCCGTGTTGCGGAGGTTCCCTGCTACGTCATGTTCGTCATAGCGAAGTATATTGGTTTTGTTTGTCCTGCCGATCAGAAGTACCACTGTTAACTGTCAATCGTCTACCTAATGTGGAAACCCGGAATACAGGAGTCCTACCGCAGTCAACAGTGAATACATAAAGGGGACTGGGGATTGGGGATTGGGGACTGGGGACTGGGTATTGGGAATTAGGAATTAGTTATTTCTCCCTCATCTTCCTCATCTCCCCCATCCCCCCATCTCCCCATCTCCCCATCTCGTGCCCTACACCTGGTAAAATCAGGTGTAGCTAGTTAATTTAGGTCAAAAGCTGTGTTAGCGGCCTTGCTTTATGGTCAAGAAGATTTACGCCTAGAACAGGTAGCTGACCCTACTCCCGCAGTTGGTGAAGTAGTGATCCAAGTGGGGGCTGCTACAACTTGTGGTACAGATTTAAAAGTCTGGCGTCGTGGTGGTCATGCCAAAATGCTCAAACCACCAACTCTATTTGGCCATGAAGCAGCTGGACAAATTGTTGCTGTGGGTGCAGGTGTTACAGGTTGGCAAGTAGGCGATCGCGTCGTAGCTAATAACTCCGCTCCATGCATGGAATGCTTTTTTTGTCAACGCCAAGAGTATTCTTTGTGCCCAAATTTGACATGGAATAACGGCACTTTTGCGGAATATCTGAAAATTCCCGCACCGATAGTACAGCATAATTTATTGCGGATTCCCGATGAATTGCCGTTTGAATTGGCAGCAATGACGGAACCTTTAGCTTGTGTGTTGCATGGAGTAGCCCGTTCTCATATTAAGCCTCAAGATAAAGTAGTTATTTTAGGAGATGGGGCGATCGGGCTGATGTTTGTGGCTGCTTTGGCGGATGCTGCTGAGGTGTTGCTGTGGGGAGGTAACGACCAAAGGTTAGACATTGGTGAAAAACTTGGTGCAGCCAAAAGCTTTAATTATCATCAAATTGCAGATATTCCCAGTGTCGTCAAAGAACTTACCCAAGGATGGGGTGCTGATGTGGTGATTGAAGCAACCGGGGTGCCTAGCGTTTGGGAAACTGCGATCGCCTGTGCCCGTCCTGGTGCTACTGTCAATTTATTCGGTGGCTGTCCGCGAGATACGACTATCACAGTCAACACCGAACAATTACACTACAGCGAGTTGACATTAAAAGGCGTGTTTCATAATACACCCGAATATGTGCGATCGGCCCTTGCACTTATAGCTAGTCGTAAAATACCTTTTGAACTATTGATTAGTGAACAGCGACCTTTAAAAGATTTAGAACAAGTTTTCCATGACATGAAAGCGCGGAAAGTAATTAAGGTGGCGATGAATTGTAGTAAGGACTTTAGTCTTTAAATATTTTTAAACCATTAAGATGATGTAAAATCAGCTTTGGCTAAAATAGTGATAAATAATTCGTGGAACCTAGTGAAGCACAATACTTAATTATTAATGCCTTACAAACCCTTGAGCTAATGACTTACAATACATACGAGGCAGACAGGGGCTTATGGTTTATTGCTACTCTCAGTCCTGTTTTACCAGTAGCAGTAATCACACAAGATGGAGACATTTTTCCTATAGAATTGGTTCAAGATGATGACGACAACTAACAATCAGTACCAACAACAGCAAGTCAAGCGAATGGCAGAATTAGGACGCATTGCTAAGGAAAGATATTTAAATGCTGGAGGTAATCCACGCCTGTCAGTCGGCAGTTTAAATGATAATGATACACTGACAAAAGAAGAAAAACAAGAATTTTTAAAATTAGCTAATGAAATTTTTGATGATGAATCAATTGCTAATTTTCTGAAAAAAAGAGGCACTTGGCAAGAACGCTTTGCAGCAATTAAACAAAGTAAGAAGATATCTGAATAAATTTTTAATAATCATAATTCTCCTCATTCATCCAATCTGGCTCAATCTCTCCAAAATTGACATCAGGCAATGTCATCTCAATTTCAACATCTTCTACTTCAACTTCTGCTCCGACTTTATCTAAATTACCTATGAACGAAACTAAAATATCTACATCCAAAGTAGTTTGAATATTTGCAGTACTACTCCCCATTGGAACTTCATCTCTATCTATAGAATCATATACATAAAAAGAAAAGCTGCACTCAACATTTACATCAACATCCAATTTAGATTCAACTACTAAACTTTCATCATCAAAATTAACTGGTCTAAATATTAAATTAGGAAAATCTAGTAATTTAAATTCAAATCCATTGAAAGTGACTTCCGTAAATTCCAATTCATAACGATAAGCAGAATTTGCCTCTGGATAAATATCAATATCGCTCATTTTATATTCTAAGGCATGAGAGATAGCTTCTTTTACATCCTCAAGTTCACCATTTTTATACCTTTCAGACAAGTAACTACAGATATCATCAGCATCTTTAAGTTGAAATAATCCTAAAGCTCCTGCAAAATCTTCAATATGAATAAGCCTTTCCGAGCCTTTACAAAAGTTTATCCAATCATTATCAGATGTAACGACAACAATTTTAGTTTTATTTTTCTTAGCCCATGTCTCCAATGACATTAAAGAAATAGCATCAGGAAATTCATTCTTTTTTTTTCCTGTTTCTGCAAAAGGAGGTTGAGCTTGAAAATATTTCTGTATTAAATCACCAACAATAACATAGTCTTGCGCTTCAACTATATCTAAGGATGTAAACTCTACAAAGTTGTTAAATCGTTCAGATGCAATTTCCTGTGCTTTATATTCACCGAAAATAGTTTTTTTAATGACTTCTATCTCTTGCTCTTCAACTCGCCAATACTCCTTAGCTTGTTTTAAAGATTTTTCAATTTCTTTTTGTGCTTCCCTTGCTTTTTCTGTTAGATGTGATAATATTTCTTCTTTAACTACCTCAGAAAGAATCAGTCGTGTAGAACTATCTCGAAATTGTTCTAATTGCTTGAGTAGTCCTGATTCTAGCCTTAAACCCTGAGCATCGAAAATTGATGTGTCTAAGGTAATAGCTCTAAAATGACCCGCTCTAACAAGATTTTTAAGTTCATTGATATCCATATATTTAACTCAAAACAATAAAAATGGACATAATTTTAGTTGTTTAATTTTTTAATTAAACGCATATACAATCCACTCAAGAAACTCAAAATTTTATGATTTAGGATTTTCACCTCGTTCTAAAGCTTTTGATTCTTGTGGTAAAGGTTCAGGCGGCTTTTGAAGGATTATAATAATTGCAGCAATGACTTCATTAATTTTTTCATTCTTCAGTTTCCCGATGTATCGAATCACATTACTTTTGTCAACTGTTGCAATAATGTTAGGACGAATGTAGCAAGGACTTAAGTTTAGTTTACCAAATCTGAAGTCCTGATCTTCTAATTTAATTTCATAGTCTCTGCCTGGTTTACTAGTGATAGGACAGACAATGATATTGTTCCTATCTGAAGTTGCAACTACTAAAGCAGGTCGTCTTTTAGTGGCTGATGCATTAGAAAATGGGAAAGGTATTGAGATGACATCGCCTTTGCTAAGGTTTTCTATAGATCCTTCCACGCTTCATCTTCCTCTGGATCAAGCCAAACTTTGTTTAGTGATGACTCACTCAATTCCATAAACTCTTTTACTAGTATTTGTGAATCATTCGCATCGCTAGCTTGCAAATTTTTTACTTTTTCAAGTGGTAAACCAGTTAGTTTTGCTATTAAAGCTAGATCGATACCTTCCAGCAGCATGTTGAGTGCAACTTGGGTTAAACCCTGCTGCAAACCTTTCTCCCATGCTTCGCGTAACATTTGAGGTTGAATTGCAGAGTCATGCATGATCGTTAGTTGGTTGCGCTTTGCTTCAAGAATATCAAAGTACTTCGTTTATCTGTAGTTTGATTTCAAAAATATTTAATTTTGCAAGACATCTAATGAAATAATCTTCCTAAAAAACGGGAAAACTATGCTTACCCCCTGCTAATTGGGGGGATTTCCATGTAACTCCCGTATAGGAAAATGCTAAAAAAATCTCTGCTTAACCGTTTGATTTTGCCTTTTTCTCTAGTTCCCTGGCTGTGCGTGGGAGTGATTTTTGATTCCCAAGCTAATGCTTTACCAGGACAAAGTACTGAAGAAGTCGGTACTTGGATGAAAGCACATGCTACGCTACGCCCTGGTAATGGTGAACAATTGTATGTACAAAAAAGTGATACAGCTGCCCAAAGATTTACTTTTCAAGCTTCCGTGTTGCCTCCTGGGAGGGTGGAATTTACTAAAGACAGAAGTAAAATTCGCTACGAGCGCCTAGCGATGTATGATGCCATTAACGGTATGTCATTTCAACGCCTAGAAGAATCCTTGCGGGTAATTTATGGGCTAGAGATTTATCAAGACTTTAATCGTGCTAAAGTACAGTATGAATATCCTAGCCAAACCGTGGTTAATTCGGCTCGTCATGCCAAAACCGCAATTAGGGAAGCTTTAAAGGGAGAATTACGTGTAGGCGATCGCTATGCCTACTGGATGGAAATAGCTCAACCCCGTAAAGGTAAAGCTTTCACCGGTCAAATCACAGTTTTGCTCAAAAGTGACATCAATAAATTAGAAACAGAATTGCGATCGCGTTAAAAGCATGAACAATGAAGGATGAAAAATTGCAGATTTCATCCTTCAGATTTTATCTTTGAGCCTGTCTACAGAAGGTGGGGTGTGCCATACACCAGAAAAGATACTTTCTGCTGCTAGGGAAATTCTGAGTAAATCTTCCTTAAGCAGGGGAGGCCAATCAACTCCTACTTTACGCCCTGCTACAAATATCTGTTGAGCTTTAACCGCCAACTGGTAAAGAGAAAAAGCTAGTTCTCTATCTATAATTGAGGACTCTTTAAGACCTTCAAATACTACTTTCAGCGCTAATAAAATTGAGGTAATTTGACCTGGTACTGGTGGTTTGCCTTGTGTCATTCGCATCAACAGAGCATCCGGGTTATCTTCACTTGTTGTTGTCTGGACTACTAGGAGTTTGCGAGCTGTTTCGTAATTCATTTATCATCCAGCTTAGCGTAGGTTTTAGCACAATTGAAATACTTATTTATACGCAATTATTTGCTATCCGAGAAGAAAACACCACAGCCGAATGATTGATACCGATTTGCGTTCAAAAGTGGTAGATAGGATGAGGGAGATGAGGAAGATAGGGGGGATGAGGGGGATCTAAATGTTATTTATGAACGCAACCAGTATAAAAGTCACGACTAAACAAACTCTTTCCGCATGGACGGACTAGAAAAAAACAGTCATCAGCTAGCAGTCATGAGTTAACACATATTTTATGTGTCTCTCAATTCTGCTTCAATTTGGCGAACCACTGTCAAGGCTGAATAACTCACCCCAGCAGTACCTTCACCCGGATGGGTAGAGTCTCCAACTAGCCACAGATGATTAATGGGTGTACGATTAGCAAACCCAAAGGGGCCAAAAGTGGGTATTCTTTGACCGATGCCACCGACTATACCACGATCGCGGGCTGTGTAATGAGCAAAGGTGCGGGGTGTGGCGGCTTCTAGATAAATAATCGTTTCTGGTTTGAGATAAAAGTACTGTGCCAGACGAGCGATCGCTTGTTGGGTATACTTTTGTTTGAGTCCCTCGTAATCTTGAGTACGCCACCACTGTGTAGGGTCTACAAATGATGAAGCGATAATTGTAGCTTTACCTTCTGGGGCGCGACCATCGCCGGGATGGCTGACAGAAACAAACAAAGAGTTATTCTCGCCAATGGGGCCATTGGCATCGTACATAAATTGTAGGTGAGGCGGACAATCAAGGGGAATGGCGCTAGCATCTACGCCCAGATACACAACAAAAGCACCCGATGCTGGTGGTAGTTTTTCTACACGGTGTTTATAGCCTGATGGTGCATGATCACCCAATAGTTGCACTAAGTTTTGCACGGTGACGTTGGCAACTACATGGTCAGTAGCTTCTGTCCAGACTTCACCAGTTTTTTGATTTCTAATGACAACGGCGGCGGCTTTGCCATTTTCTACTTTGATATGTTCCACAGTATGGCGCATCAACAATTTACCACCGTCTCTTTCTAAAGCTTCGACTAGGCGATCGCTTAGTACTTGCATACTACCTTGGAGGTGAAACAATCCTTGGGGTAGTTGGGATACACTCAACGCCGTTGCGGCATAAAGCAATGCTGTTTCTTCAGCATTCACTTGAGAATACAGCTTCAGTTGCAAATCTAAAAAAGTTCTTAGCCGCTTGTCATTTCCCAGTCCATACAACCGTAAAGCATCTCCTACCGTTAACAAAGTGAAAGGTGCTGTAATGAATGTACTGGGACGTACCGCCTGAATTAGTTGCCACAAATCCCATAAATTGCGTGGCGGTAATACTGGGTCACGTCCTTGAAATTCCCAACTGGCATTAAACAAAGTTGCCATCAATTGCCAGAAAGGTTCACTACCAGGAAATTGCTTTTGGCGTTCCTCTTGCCATTTATCTTGGTCACGCCAGACATTGATTGGTGTATTCTCCCCAGGAAGATACACTGCACAAGCAGGGTCACAAGGTGTCGCTGCGGGTAAATCTATTTCTAGTTCCGAAAATATGCGGTGATGAATTCCCCCAGGTTCTAATCCTGCTACCTGAGTAGCCCCTACATCAAAGGTAAATCCTTGACGTTTAAATGTAGAAGCACAACCTCCTGGTACAAGGGCTTGGTCTAAGATTAAGACGCTGTAACCTCTACGGGCTAATAATGCCCCAGCAGTCAATCCTCCTATTCCTGCGCCAATGACGACTACACGGGGTTTGCTGTTGTCAATAGGAACGTTAGACATTGATACTTATATTTACAATTATTAATACTAATATTAATAATTGTATAGGGTAATGGCTATGAAAAGCTAGTACAAGGCGGTGTAAATAGAATAACGCTTGTAGAAATCTGGACAAAGCTATCAAGAGGTGGTCAATGGTAGACCTCTGAGGCGAGTCTGCAAATGTAGAATCCCCCGACATGAGTGCGAGAATAAGTGAAGCCAAATTTTCGCAGTTGGGGGAGTGTGTGCGATTCGTTCATCCTAAATGAGCCAAAAGCTCAGGGACGGGTGGCAAGGAAGGGATAAACCTAACCTTGACAACTTGATAATCGTGAGGGTGCAAGTCCCTCTCCCCAAGTGCTGGGGTAACAGCGTCACCCCTACGGTAGCGACTTGTCATCAATCCGTAAAGCGGGGTGAAAAGGCGGTAAAGCTAGTAGCCTAATCTGGTTTCCGTCAAGCATGAATCAATGGATAGCGAAAGCGAAGATGTGGTCAAATTGCCGTCACCCGAAAGACAGCCAAATAAGGCTGATAGGCTGTAGCCAAAAGGCAAAGGATAATGGGACTGGCAGCTACGCTACTGACCAGTAAGCACTCCCGACAAACCCGGCAAAGAGCATCATCCTAAAGATTCAACCAACGATTATCAGGAACGAAGTAACCCCATATTTTGCTCTCATGTGTAGGTCGATACCATGAGTAGGTACAGAACCGGATGCAGTATGGTGGGAAGATTGCCTAAGAAGCCAAAGCCCAGAGTAATTCCTGGGATATGCAGACGTAGGCACGATGTCTTGGAATGAATAGGTATAAGTAGCAGTAGATATGTCCAAAGCACGGATTAAAAACCCGATGACGGAATGGAAAAACATCCCCTGGCGCAAGCTAGAAAGGAAAGTTTTTAAGCTGCAAAAACGCATATTCAAAGCCTCAGAACGTGGCGATGTCAAAACCGTTAGAAGACTCCAAAAGACTTTGTTAAGGTCTTGGTCGGCAAAGTGTATCGCAGTTAGACGGGTAACACAAGATAACCAGGGTAAAAAGACGGCAGGAGTGGATGGAGTTAAATCACTATCCCCAGAAGCCCGTCTGAAACTGGTAGAGCGACTAACTATCACCGGAAAATCCAAACCTACGCGACGGATTTGGATTCCTAAACCCGGAACCGAAGAAAAACGCCCATTAGGTATACCCACAATTTTTGACCGCGCACTGCAAGCTCTAGTAAAAATGGCTCTGGAACCAGAATGGGAAGCCAAGTTTGAGCCAAATTCCTATGGCTTCAGACCAGGACGTTCTGCCCATGATGCAGTCGGAGCAATATTCAACGCAATCAAGCAAAAAGCAAAATACGTGCTAGATGCTGATATTGCAAAATGTTTCGACCGAATTGACCACTCAAAATTACTGGCAAAACTGAAAATTGCCCCCACAATACATCGCCAAATAAAGGCATGGTTAAAAGCTGGGGTAATTGACAGTAGAAAACTGTTTCCAACAGATGAAGGAACACCACAAGGCGGAGTAATAAGCCCGCTTTTGGCAAACATAACCCTTCATGGAATGGAAGAACGGATTAAACAAGCCTTCCCAAGTAGAGATGTCTGGGAAAACGGCAAAAAGGTAGGACACCGTAACTCCGCCCAACTAATCCGTTATGCCGATGACTTTGTAATTCTTCATGATGAATTGGCTGTCCTAAAACAGTGCCAGAAAATCATCTCAGAATGGTTAAGCGAATGGGGATTAGAACTAAAACCTAGTAAAACCAGAATAACCCATACACTTCATACACATGAAGGTAATTTGGGGTTTGATTTTCTGGGATTTTCAATCAGACAATACCTGGTTGGTAAACACCAATCAGCAAAGAACCGATATGGAAAAATATTAGGTTTTAAAACTCTTATCAAGCCTAGCAAAGAAAGTATTAAGAGACATCGTAAGAAGTTAAAGCAAATCATACAAGTACATAGAGCGTCAACTCAAGTGACGCTTATTAATGAACTTAATCCTGTAATCACAGGATGGTCTAATTACTTTTCTACGGTGGTAAGTTCAGATGCTTACTCGAAGCTAGACAATTGGATGTACCAGCAACTTAAAAACTGGGCGATTCATCGTCACCCCCTTAAAAGTCAATACTGGATAGCTAATAAATATTGGCTAATTGACAGAGGGAAGGGATGGAGATTCGCATCTAATAACAAAGACTCAATTAAGAGCATTTCCTTACACAGAGAAACTCCCATTGAGAGACACATAAAAGTGCAAGGAAATCGTAGTCTATTTGATGGGGATTGGGTCTACTGGAGTTCCAGAATGGGACAACACCCGGAAACAAATAAGAGAACATCAATGCTTCTCAAGAAACAAAGAGGTAAATGCCCATATTGTGGACTCTACTTTCGGGAAAGTGACGTATTGGAAATCGACCATATCATCCCTCGCTCAAAACGTGGCAAGGATGAATATAAAAACCTCCAAATACTTCACCGACATTGCCATGACACAAAAACTGCCATAGATTTGGCAGTCTGAGGTATACATGACAATTACCGAGATATTGAGGAGCCGGATGAGGTGAAAATCTCATGTCCGGTTTTGAAGACCAGCAGGGTTGGTGACAACCTTGCTGAGTTTAATCAAAAATTATCTCTAAGAGGATGTCTGAGAAGTATTGTTATTAACATCAAAGCTTTAAAAACCTAACCCCCCTAGCCCCCATTCCCTTTTAGGGAATGGGGTTTTCAAAGCCTCTCTCCGTTTCGGGGAGAGGTTTGGAGAGGGGTTACTAGTATAATTTTCGACTTTTCAGGCATCCTCTAAACAAACAAGTGAAAAAGCATTAAGTATTGAACTAGAGAAAAATTTTTCTCTTAGATAGAAATACACAGGTTCAGCTATGTATTTCTATACCAGCACAGTTAGTTTTCCCAAGGTAAGCGCATCTTGTCAATAAAGCCCATCAAAATCAAATTAATGCCTACTTATTTACAAGATTTTTGGCATAGACGCTCTGCGGTGAGTCAGTGCGGTCTTAGGAATTTACACGCCACTTGTGCGGCTGTTGGCAAAGCCCCCCAACGCAGTTGTTTCATTCCTTAAAAGATGCTGATTGAAAGCATATCAACCAAAAAAATTACGAAATGGTTGCACTAATGAGCAAGTTTTGGTGGGGAAGTATTTCACGTCAAGCTTACGCTGTGACAAGAGAATGTCAATCTCCACCCAACAGATTTTCACCTCTGTTGAGCAAACTAAATGGTTACGCAAAATTATTTATGTCATTGCGAACGAAGTGAAGCAATCCAAAGCCCTTGCGATTGCTTCGTTTCGCTTTGCTCTACTCGCAATAACAAATGTATATTTAATTTTGCATACAAAGGGCTGGTTCTAAATTCAAAATGACTATGACAAATTTCGTTCAGCACATTCCCAGCCGTGAAGCGATCGCGGTGTTTACTTGAAGTCGCAGATAAGATAAAGGAGTAACGTAGCCGTTCACTCACCACGACCAATGACCTCAACTCTGCTGCAATTTCCTCGTCTTAATGCCCCAAAGCTGCACCATTTGCCCAATGGTTTGACAATCATAGCCGAGCAAATGCCCATTGAAGCCGTGAACCTCAGTCTGTGGATTAAAGTTGGCTCAGCTATAGAAACTGATGCCATTAACGGTATGGCTCACTTTTTAGAACATATGATCTTTAAGGGCACAGAGCGATTAGCAAGTGGGGAGTTTGAGCGTCGAATTGAAGAACGGGGCGCTGTCACCAATGCCGCTACTAGCCAAGATTATACTCATTACTATATAACTACTGCTCCTGGTGACTTTGCAGAGCTTGCACCACTGCAAATCGATGTAGTATTTAATCCGAGTATCCCTGATGATGCCTTTGAGCGTGAGCGATTGGTAGTTTTAGAAGAAATCAAACGTTCAGAGGATAATCCCCGGCGGCGGACATTTCGACGCGCAATGGAAACCGCATTTGATCAACTACCCTATCGCCGTCCCGTATTGGGGCCAGAAGCAGTGATTACTCAACTCCAACCTCAGCAAATGCGAGATTTTCACAGTTATTGGTATCAACCCCTCTCAATTACTGCTGTAGCTGTAGGCAATTTGCCAGAAGAAGAATTAGTTGCAACCATCGCCGAAGCATTTGCACAAGTTAGCAACAGTCAACAGTCATCAGTCAACAGTCAACAGTCAACAGTCAACAATCCCGAACCCGCATTTACAGAAATTGTGCGTCGAGAATTTATTGATGAAAGTCTTCAGCAAGCACGTCTGGTGATGGTTTGGCGGGTACCAGGATTGAATCAGTTAGAGCAAACTTATGGATTAGATGTTTTGGCAGGAATTTTAGGACATGGACGAACATCAAGACTAGTACAAGATTTGCGAGAAGAACGAGGATTGGTGTCTTCCATATCTGTAAGCAATATGAGCAACCTGCTGCAAGGAACATTTTATATTTCCGCTAAGTGTGCAGTAGAAAATATCCAAGCTGTAGAAGATGCGATCGCTCAACATATTCTCAGGTTACAAACAGAGTTAATCTCAGAAAAAGAAATTGAGCGTGTGCGGCGGCGAGTGGCGAACAGGTTTATCTTTGGCAACGAGACACCAAGCGATCGCGCTGGGTTGTATGGTTACTATCAATCTCTAGTAGGAGATTTAGAACCAGCCTTTAACTACCCAGATCATATTCAAGCCCAAAATGCAACTGACTTAATGCAAACAGCTAATCAGTATCTTGATCCAGACGCTTATGGTGTAGTTGTCATGAAGCCATTGTAAATTAGGTATTGGGGATTGGGTATTGGGAAAACTCTTCCCCAATACCTAGTCCCCAGTCTTTAATCCCCAGTCACTACTCCCTTAATTAACGATGTGGACTGAAATTGATGCCCATATTAGCCAGGTGACTGGCGAAAAATTTCTTAACGAACAACGGCGATCGGTTGGTGGCGGCTGCATCAACCAAGGTTATGCTGTTTCTAATGGTGAGCTAACTTACTTCATCAAGCTGAACCAAGCATCTCAAGTTGCCATGTTTGAGGCGGAAGCACTCGGTTTAAAGCAAATGCTAGCGACAGCTACTATTCGCGTCCCCAAACCAATTTGTTGGGGTAGCGCTGGTAATTCTAGTTACATCGTTTTGGAATGGTTGCAAATGGGGGGAGGTAACACCCATTCTTGGGAAGAAATGGGACGCAAGTTAGCGGCGATGCACAAAGCCACCAGCCAACAAGGTTTTGGCTGGGATATGAATAATACCATTGGTTCTACTCCCCAAATCAACACTTGGATAGCAAATTGGGCAGAATTTTATACCCAACATCGCCTAGGTTATCAATTTCAGTTAGCAAAAAGGCGGGGTGGTCATTTTCCCCAGCAAGAAAAATTACTGGCGGCTATCCCAGAACTATTAGCAAATCACCAAGTACAACCCTCTTTAGTACATGGTGATTTGTGGGGCGGGAATGCTGGGTGTACTGCGTCCGGGGAACCTGTGATTTTCGATCCAGCAACCTATTTTGGCGATAGAGAAGTCGATATCGCCATGACAGAACTTTTTGGCGGGTTCCCAGCAGCGTTTTATCGCGGCTACAACGAAGTATTTCCTTTAGATGCAGGCTATGAAAAAAGAAAAACACTTTATAACCTGTATCACATTTTGAATCATTTTAATTTGTTTGGCGGCGGATATGCTTCCCAAGCAAACCGAATGATTGAGCAAATTTTGCGATAAATTAAGTAGCCTGTCCCTTTGCAACAAACCTGTTTAATAGCGGATTCAAAAATCAGCGATCTGATAGAAGAGATTTGGATAGTTTCTGCCATCTACCCGACTCCCGACTGTAATAGCAAAATGAGCAGCCAATTCAATCAATAGGTTATTTGTCATATTCAATATGCCTCCTTGATGCGCTGCACAAAGCAATAAAGCAATTAAAGTTGCAACCATCAGCCAAAAAGTAACTTTGCTTCCAGCAATTTTAACTTTTCTGGGTTCAATACTATTACTGTCGGTAGCACCAGCCTCCGCTTTTTTGGTGGCTGTCGGGTGATTTAGATGAGCATATTGCCAACATTGATGGTCAACTGCAATACGAATAAAATGTAAAACTTAAAAAGTAAAAGTTCTTGATTATCGACTTTTATTTTTTGACTTTTCTTTGAACCCACATTCCACACCTTCAAACATTGGTGAAACTTCAAGGGACGGAATGTGGGATT
Organism: Nostoc sp. NIES-4103; assembly: GCF_002368335.1. GTDB lineage: Bacteria > Cyanobacteriota > Cyanobacteriia > Cyanobacteriales > Nostocaceae > Amazonocrinis. The sequence goes on from NZ_AP018288.1 coordinate 7,776,198, forward strand.
TTTTCGTGTAATCTGGCAAATACAACTTTGCAATCAGTTACTTGTGCATTAACAATTTGTTCAGTTCCTAATGCTGCAACCATTGAATTCAAATGTATCGTAATACACAGCAGTTTTCGTTGGCATAAGGTACAAGAATACGCCCCACTGCACTCTTTGATGTCCAGATTTTTCTTTTGGGAACATCTTACCAACGACATCCTGTTATCAATATAGCAACCTGTTGAGTCGATAGCGAAATAGAGCATGTGAACTAAAGCTGCGATCGCACTTTTCTGGCTATTTGGCCGCTTTCTACATTCTTAATTTTAGTTGACTTTAAATCCATATACCTATACGGTTATGTATTTGTTTAAAAAATAGGCCATTACGCTTTCATATTAGTGGTAGAAATTTCATAAATTTTTCATAAAGTATTGAAAACGACAATTTATTACTTAGTAAAGTTTCTGTAAATAGCTTTACTTTACTTGCTAGGGAGTGGTACTTAAACTAATAGGAGCTTTAAATTAATAACTTAAATATGCAGACACAGCAACGCGGTGCAACAATTTGGTTCACTGGCTTGAGTGGTGCCGGAAAAACTACCCTCTGTCGAGCAGTAGAACAAAAGCTACGTGAAAATGGGTGTAGAGTTGAAGTCCTAGATGGTGATCTGATACGTGAAAACCTTACAACTGGATTAGGCTTTAGCAAAGAAGACAGAAATGAAAATGTTCGCAGAATCGGATTTCTAGCTCAAATGCTGAGTCGCAATGGTGTAATTGTCTTAGTTGCAGCCATATCCCCTTACCGCAGCGCCAGGGACAAGGTACGCCAGAATATTGAGAATTTCATCGAAGTTTATGTAAATGCGCCACTCAAAGTTTGTGAAGAACGGGATGTCAAAGGTCTGTATCAAAAAGCTAGATCAGGTAAAATCCCACACTTCACAGGAATTGATGACCCTTATGAACCACCCTTAAATCCAGAAGTTGAATGTCGTACAGATAAAGAAACTTTGGAAGAGAGCGTTGCAAAGGTACTTAGTAAAATAGAAACAACTAATATCAGTACAGTTGCTTCCTATGCACGCTTGTAAAACAATTTTGTCCTCACTAAAAACTTGATCAAATAAATTTTTGGACAGAAATGTAATACAAGTTGGAAAGTAAATAGCACAGGACTTACGCACAGACTATGATTGCACGTCATTACAAGCTTAGCGAAGTAATTGCAAAAGCTTAGTTTTACGTCAAGAGTGCGTAAGTCCTATATTACTAAAACAAAAGCCGATATACTTGCGGTTTCAGCAGTTTGCAACTGCTGGTATAGATGGAAGGAAACCTATGTTGCCGAACTTTGTAATCATTGGAGCTCAAAAATCTGCTTCTTCATTCATGCAAATATGTTTAGCTGATCACCCTGATATATATTTACCAGAAGGAGAAATACCTTTCTTTGAATCTCCTGACTATGAGGATAGCGATATAAAACAACTTGAGAAGATATTTGAGGGAAGAAGTGAAAAATGCTTTGGAATCAAAAGACCTAACTATATAGGTAAGGCTGAAGTTCCTGAGAGAATTCAATACCATCTTCCCAATGCGAAGTTAATAGTAGTTCTAAGAAATCCGATTGATAGAGCAATTTCAGCTTACTTTCACAATATCAAATATGGATTCCTTCCACCGTTAAATTTAGAAAGAGGTATGCGTGAAATACTTTTTGATTCTTCGTTCTCTTCTAAATACAAAAGAGCTACAGAAATTATTGAGTTCGGCTACTACTACAAATATTTAAGTAAATATAGTGAATATATGAAAAATGGTCGGCTTTTAATTTTTTTACATGAGGATATAGTGTCGAAACCTTTGGAGTCTATTCAGCTTGCGTATAATTTTCTGGATGTTTCTCAAGATTTTATTCCCAAGTCTTTGAATTCACGCCCCCAAGAAGTGATCTATAGTTTACCTAGACTCCAATTATTACAACATCGTAATAGATTTATACACGAGTACAATGAAAATCGAACTAGATTGTCTCTTAAGAAAATGACAGTAATCGATAAGATATGTGCTGGAGTTATAACTAATTTAGATCAAAAGTTTTTGTCAAGATATTTACCAAATAGTAAACCAAAAGTAGGATTAGAACTCCGAAAAATACTTTATGATCTATATGCGAAGGATATTAAATCTCTTGAAGACTATCTTCATAGAGACTTATCCGCTTGGAAACCAAGTTAAGCAGAGCATCCCAAATGTGTAAAAACATAATAAGGGTAATAAAATAGAGCGTTCGCTCGAAGAAAAGAGCATTCCCGTTCCCCGAAGGGGTTGCCGTTCGCGCAGCGTCTCCGTTAGGAGAAGGCTAGGGTAGCAATAGCAAAGTATAGATGTTGCAATTGCTACATTTAGCCCTGCTTTATTGGCAATAACAATTTATCGTATTGGTAAATTTGCAAAATTGAAACCCATATTCCGCACCTTTAACCGTTTGTGACACTTCAATCATTTGATAACTGTTTCAAAATAAAGAATATCTCAGTTGATATCACCAAAATACTCTCGTACAGCAGAAATCTGGCAACCTTTGACATCGAAGGAAATCGCGTTTCTTCCTTTGAAAGTTTGGTTATTAATCATTCCTTGGCTTTCAAATTCAAAGGTGACAGTTGTATTGTTACTGGTGATGCGATCTGGTGAACTCAACGTCAAGCGATCGCCTGCTTCTGTCCACGCCCGCAGTCTTGCAATAATCTGCTGTTTACCCTCATATGCAAAGGGCTGGTTTCGTTGTTTGCCAACTGGCAGTGAGAAGGTTACGTCATCACTGAGCATATCAATATAAGGCTGAAAATCGCCTGTTGCCCATCCTTTGGCAAGATGGTCAAATGCCTGTTGGGCAATCTTAATAGTTGCAGTCTGCTCCATTTTTTAGCAGTGTTAAGAATCATTATTATTTTGAGCGATCGCTCCTGCCAATTCTCGATATCGCCGTGGATCGCCTTCAGGAAACACCAACCGTTCTTGATTTCTGCGTTCGTATAGTTTCTCCATAATCAAGTGCCAATCCATTGCTGACAAAGGTGATGGCTGCTCATCAGCAGGTTGTAACTCTTGGGCTTTTGCTTGCAATTGTTGCTGCGCCCAAAACACACGACCACGAACTGCCCAATTATTATCGCTATTTGCCATCTGCTCAAATACAGATTGGATTTGCGACAGCCAATCTAGATGTGTCGTAGAAATCGCCTGAGCCAGTGATTGCAAGCCTACCACAGCTGAATACCGGACAACCCACTCTTCATCTTGTTGGGCTACAAATAACAAAGCTTCTAATGCTTCTTCTTGAGCAATTTCCAGTAGTTCCTCATTGGGAAACCAGTGCCATTTCATACTCCCTAAACCTCTAGCAGCTGCACGCCGGACACTCAAGGCGAAGTCGGCTGTTGCTGCACCCAACAAGGTTATTAATCCTCTAGGATCACCAATACCAGCTAAGGCACGGATTGCCCAGGCTCTAGCAGAATAGTTATGTCGATCCAGTTGCTCTAACAAAGGTGCCACTGCTGGTTCTCCGATTTGCACCAGCCCATCCACAGCCGCAACTGCTGCACCCGGATTGTTATAGCCCAGGACTGCAATTAACGTTGGTACGGCTTCTTCTAAATGAGCTGCTGCTAAATTTTCTACAGCTTCTAACATCTTTGTAGAAGAGTCTGCCTCTTCCACAGCACGGATCAGGGATTGGAGGGTGGCATTCATGAGGAGTGAAGATGAAGAATGAATAAAAATTATTTCAGGAATTGATGATATATATAGCTATCCTATAGCAGATTGTAATGAAGTATCAGGGAGGGGAGATGGGGGAGATGAGGGAGATGAGGGTGATGAGGATGATAAGGGAGATGAGGGAAAATAATTAATGCTCAATGCCCCATGCCCCATGCCCCATGCCCTATTAAAGCAATTCATCCATCAATGTCATAACTTTAATTGCCTCTGGGGATAAATTCGGCAGCGTGGTTTTTTGCAATTGCTTTTCTAGTAAACCTTTGAGGGCAATGAGTTTTAGACTATTTTCTGCTAAAGTTTGAGCGATCGCTTCTGCGGCAGGAAAATATCCGATTGCCCCTAAGTCAGCTAGGACTGTGCGACGTAGTTGCAAGTTATCGTTAGAAAGTTCCTTGATTAAGCGATCGCCATATTGACTCGCTTCTTGTGGATCAAGAGTCAATTGATACATAGCCCGCGCTGCGGCAAACTTAATCCGCGGAATGAAGTGATCTAGAAAGGGGCGAATATATGGAATAGCATCTGTTGCTCCTAGCGTTCCCAATGCCTCTAAAATTGCGTCAAAGGGTTGGGCTAGCTGAGGAGGTTCTGTAGCCGGCAGTGTTCCAGGAACGTTATCTTTAAGTAACTCAATCAATATAGGAATGCAAGACACATCCCCTAACATCTCCAAAGACTGTGCTGCTGCTTCCCGTACATAGAAATCTGAACATTCCAATGCCCGCATTAGTGGAGGTACTGCTCGAACATCACCCAGTTTTCCTAATGCCCGCGCTGCATTTCGCCTTAAGGGATAACCACCAACATTTGTGCGATCGTCTTCATCCTCTAATGCTGCGACCAACAAATCAATCGCTTCTTTGGCATCAACCCGAAACCGCCCTAACCACCAGGCTGCATATACCCGCAATCCCAAATCCTCACCTTGGAGATTAGCGATCGCCTGCTCCACTGTTAATTGATTATCGTCTTCTATACCATATTCAGTAACCATAGTCAAGTAATTCGTAATTCGTAATTCGTAATTCGTAATTAAGTTTTACAACAGGGATTTACTAGTTAAAGCAGTTATCAAATTCTTTAAAAAAAACAATGCCCGGAGAGGTAAACAATCACTAACATCTGTCAGTCATTGCATACCCCTCCGGGCAAAATTATCAACTAGCTTAGAACGTTGATAACGTAGTCGATGTAGGAGTTAGCTTCAACAGCTGGGTCGCCGCTTAGACCGTGGTTAGCTTTGATGTATTTCAAAGCTTCAATGTACCAGCTGGGAGACAATTCAAAGGTTTTGTTGATTTCAGCTAGACCAGAGATGAGGTAATCATCCAATGGGCCAGTACCACCAACAACTAAGCTGTAGGTGATGTGACGCAGGTAGTAACCGATGTCACGAACGCACTTATCTTTACCAACTTGGCTGGAAGCGTAGTTAGGGCCGGGAGTGGTGGTGGTGTAGGGGAATTTTTGGTATACAGCGTTAGCAGCAGCTTGAGCCAAGCTTTGAGCGTTCGCACTCAATGCTTTAGCAGCTTGTAAGCTAGCAGCAGCTTGGCGGTAACGACCGAATGCAACTTGATATTCGGTAGAGCTGAGGTAGCGTCCTTGAGAATCAGCAGCGGCTAATGCTTCGGTTAGAGGTGTTTTGGTCATTTCTCTTTTATCTCCCAATTATTTTGTCAAAAATGTAGCAATGGCTTTGTCACGAATAGCTATGAAAACACAACTCTGGTGAGTCGCCTAGACCACAGTCAGCAATTTACGCAACAGCAGCAGCAGCCTTATCGAAGTAGCCACTCAATTCAGAAATCAAGCTGCTGCAATCGCCGTAGGTGATACCGTTGGTGTTGTTAGCGATCGCGATCGCTTTTGCTTTTAGCTTCTGAACGCCCACTGCTACAGAAGCACCTGGGGTACCCAGAGCCAAGTAGGTTTCTCTTAGACCGTTTAAGCAGCGGTCATCTAGAATGCTGGAGTCTCCAGCGAAGATTGCGTATGTAACATAACGCAAGATAATGTCTAAGTCGCGTACACAAGCAGCAGCTCTGCGGCTGGTGTAAGCGTTACCACCGGGAGCAATCAACTGGGGCTGTTCAGCAAACAACTCACGAACTGCATCAGCAACGATTGCAGATGAGTTGCTGGTGATACGGTTAACGATGTCCAAGCGCTTGTTGCCATCAGCAACTAAAGCACTCAAAGCATCCAATTGAGAAGCACTTAGGTATTCACCGCGTGTATCAGCTTGAGCAACTACTTTTGCAAATGCGTCGAGAACCATATCAATCTCCTATGTGTTTTTTGACCAGGGTTTTAGACCACAACCGAGTTTGGTTAAGCTTGGCGTCAAGACCGCTTAAGCAGTCTGGGGAAGGCAAAGCCTGTTGATGAGTCACCAGTGAAATGTCTTCCTTTCTCCCGATTAGGAATTTTGGAAAATTTTACATTTCTTAGGATGGATTGACTCGCCCGAACAGATAGGTGACTGGATTATCCGCACCTACTCTCTAAGCCTGCATTTCAACCTCTTTATTTGTTTATACTATGTCGTTGGATCATTTTTTGTTACGAATTATCATGAGTTTTTTTACATTTCTTGTAACAAAAGTACACAATTGGACTCATAAAGGGTAATGGGTGATGGGGAATGGGGACTGGGGGCTGGAGACTGGGGACTGGTGACTGGGGACTGGTGACTGGGGAAAGATTTTCTAAATACCCAATCCCCAATCCCCGATACCCAATCCCCAATACCCCAATTCCCAATTCAACTAACTGCTGCTAGTTTTCTTTCAAGGTCAAATAAAAAGCCGTGGATATACTCTTCTGTCCATTCAGGGCCATAAAAACGGGTGAACATTCCTCGTGCTGGGTCTTTCTCTGCCCGATAGCGCAGATAACGCAAGTGAGCCTGTTCAATGTTGGCTAAGGCAGGAGAGTCGGTCACTGGTTGGGCTTGCTCAACAAAGTTCAAGTAGGCTTGCAAGTAGTCTTTAAAAGCCGCAAATACATGTGTCTCCACCGCTTCATTTTCCTGTGGGCGAGTCCACAAAAACGCTGGCGAGAAAAAAGCACGTGCTTCTTCGGGAAAGTCTCCTCCCCAAGGCAGGTGTGGTTGATATGCTTCAAAAATGGGCAATATCGGCTGTGTATACTTGGCTTGGTACGCCGGATCATCTCGAAACAGTGGTTGCATATCCAGGGCTATTAGATGTCCTCCTGGTAGCGTTACCAAGTCAGCACCAAAAAAGGGCAGGTCGTAGTTCAGCTGGGGAAAGATCACAAAGTTGAGAACTTGCAGTGAATTCCCACCTTGTACATGAGCGGCTCTAATTTGACGTAGTTTAGGAGCTGTAAATGCAGTGCTAGTGGTCAACACTTCTTCTTGATGTTTACCCTTACCCACAAGCGCTGATTTAGACTCAAATCCTGGTGGAATGGGGTAGGGTTGTAAGTCAAGACGATCGCCTAAAGTAGCGATCGCGTAATCTAAAAATGGCTGATATAAAGTCATGGGTATAAATTACTTTTTGGCTGCTCCAGCCGCTAAAGGCACAGCATCTTCAAACAAAAATTCATACAAGAACCGTTCTGACCATTCATGCCCAAAATAGCTACTGAATAGACCTGATGCTGGGTCACGTTCTGCACTGTATTGGTCATAGTCTTTTTGTGCTTTGACAATCCGTTGAATGTCAACAGCATCGGTGAGGGGTTGGGCTGAGTTTAACATCTGCCAGTACAGATTCAGATAATCTTGAAACGCCTCAAATACTCGCGTTTTGACTGTTTCTGCATCTGTTTTGGCAAACAGCAAATATTTTGAGAAGTACTGATTGGCATCGTAGAACTTCATTTCTAAATTTTGTGCCAGTTCAGGATACTTATCGTGCAAAGCTTTCAGAGGATAAATATATTTTTCCAAATACGCTTCATCCTGAAACAAAGGCTGAAAGTCCATAACAATCAGATTTTTCACCTGACCGAAAGACAGAAAGTCTATACCAAGTAACGGTAAATCGTACTGGTAACTGGGATAAATGACGCTATTAAGGATTTGGGCGCTGACTCCAGCATCAATGTTGGTATAGCGGATTTTTCGCAACTCTGGACATTGATAGCACCAACTGCGAATAGTAGCAGGGTTTTTACCGCGATCGCTTACCTTATACTCCAAGCCCGTTGGAATCGGGCGACTTTGTAAATTAAACCGTTGAAATAGAGATTGTTCTAGATGCTGAATAAAGGTTGTATACATTGACTGTTATGGACTCATATACCTTTATCTCCTGAGAATACGAAACATCGTGAATCCACGGCCCATTTCTCATAAATAACGCAACAATCCTTAATTTTTTGGGGACTGGGGATTGAGGACTGGGGATTGGGGACTGGGAATTGGTAATTGGGAATTGGTAATTGGGAACTGGGGTATTGGGAATTGGGTATCGGGGATTAGGGATTGGGTATCGGGGATTAGGGATTGGGTATTAAATAGAAAAACGCTATTTGATGAAGTCAATTCTTTCCCAGTCCCCAGTCCCCATTCCCCATTACCCATTACCCATTCCCCATTCCCTATTCCCTAGAGAAATGACGTTGAACCATTTCTGTTAGGGTTTCATTGGATACACAACGACGTTCCGAGCAATAGGTCATTAAGTAAACGCCGTTCATCATCCGAACTGTGCTGACGCGTACCCGGAAATCATCTGTCATAAACCAGCACCGTTCCTGTCCTTGATTGTTGTCATACTCTGTATCAATGGTCAGAATGCCATCTTTGCCAAACCAATAACGGCTAACTACCGGAATCTTTTCTACATAGCCTTGGTTACGCAAAAGTTTACCAGATTGCCCAGTTTCATCATCTGGCACATCAATTAAAACTGCTGCATACTCTGGATTTGGCTCTTGCACATCGGTGTTTGCTTGCCACATAAAGCTAGCACCCCCCATTGCTCTAGCTGGGTCAATTCCTTGCTGTTCACAGACTATTTTGACCCGTGGATCATCCTTACTAATGACACCCACGTAGAGGTTCGACTCTCCTGACTCATCCGCGGCAGTGTCAAAATGATGGACTGTGCGTTGAATAAACCAGACACCTTCGCTTTTGCGAAAGAAGTCGCTCATTGTCATAGGATGGATGATTGGCATTACTTTTCTACCTCAAATAAATTGGGAGTTAGGAGTTAGGAGTGAGGAGTTAGGAGTTACAAATACTTCCCCTGCTCTCCTGCTCCCCTTCTCCCCTTCTCCCCTGCCTTCTTCATTGAGCTAATTCTCGCTCGATCGCAGCTACTAATTGCGAGTCGTTGGGTGAAACGGCACTCTTAAATCTGGCAACAACTTCTCCTTTTTTATTCACCAGAAACTTTTCAAAGTTCCAGGCGACATTGCCAGTTGGTTCAACAGCTTTAGTCAAGCGAGCGTAAAGTGGATGCTGCTGTGAGCCTTGAGCGTGTACTTTATCAAACAACTGAAAGCTTGTCCCGTAGCGGGTGGTGCAGAATTGGACAATTTCTTCGTTAGTTCCTGGTTCCTGTGCGCCGTAATCATTGCAGGGAAATGCCAAGATTTCCAACCCTTGAGCGCGATATTTCTGGTATAGTTCCTCTAATCCTTTGTATTGACCAGTGTAGCCACAATAGGATGCTACATTGACAATCAACAGCACTTTGCCTCGATATTCGTTTAAGAGCAAGTCTTTGCCATCAATGGTTTTCACAGAAATGTCAGCGATCGTGGTACTCATATCAGGTCAATTCTGAATTTTTTTGCCATTCCCCATCCTACGACGATTCCTGACAAATTTACTGAGAGATTTTCTAGGGTTCAAGCGACCATATAATACCTTTAAGGGCGTAAAAACCAAAAATATTATTTCCTGGATTTCCCCCAAACAATTTATCTCAACTCATCACAGGCAAAAGGAGATGCAGCGACCACCACAAGAAGTTTTAATTGCCCTCAAAGCAGGGCAAGCTGTCAATCAGGAAGACTTTTACCGATTAGACTTTAGCGGTCTTGATTTACAAAAAGGCAACTTGAAAAAAGCCAATTTGATTGGAGTTAATCTTAGTCAGGCAGATTTGACTGAAGCCGATCTCAGCGAAGCCGATTTACGGGGAGCAGACCTGAGTAGAGCTATTTTGCAGAACGCCAATTTACAGGGAGCTTATTTATACCGAGCAAACCTGAGTGGGGCAGATCTTAGCGGTGCCAATTTAGACGGAGCTAAGCTGCAAGTCTCCCGTTATGATAGTAATACCATTTTCCCGACAGGATTTACATATAAAACTTCAGGAGCGATCGGCCCAGGTGCAAACTTAAATGGTGCTGCTCTCAACACTGCTAACTTGCGGAATGCGGATTTGCAGGGTGCTAATCTCTTAGGAGCTTACCTTGGTGGCGCTGATTTGACAGGAGCTAATTTACAAGGTGCCAAACTCAGCAGTGCAGACTTGCGGAAAGCTTTTTTAACCGGGGCTTATTTGCGAAATGCTAGGTTAAATAGGGCAAATCTGGCATATGTTGATTTGCGAGCAGCTGACCTCACTAACATTGAGTTCGACCAACTAGAAAGCATTGCTGGGGCAGATTTTACCAAAGTGCAGGGACTGAGTGAAGAACATAGAATACGCCTACTCAGCTACTCTACCGAAGAGTTAGACACCTGGAATTCATTCACGCGCACAACCACGCGGGCCAGTCTCGAAAGGGAATAGGCATGGGGCATGGGGCATGGGGTATTAATTATTCTCCCTCATCTCCCCTGCACCCCTGCACCCCTGCACCCCTGCACCATTCACTACTCAGATTGTTTCCTTTCATTACCATGCTTACGCAACTTTTGCAAGAGCTTTTCTTGAGATGAAATGGTAGCGACTGGACTGACGGTTGGTTCAGACTGGTTTTCAGCAGTTTCAACAAAAATAGCAGAAGGATTTATTGTGTAGGCGGGTAGGGGTTTTTCGTGAGATATAACTTGTTTGGTTGGTGCTTGTTTGGTTGGTGCTGGGGTGGCAATAATAGTCTTTTGTTTATTGATGACAGCAGCTTTCATTGAGTCTAGAGTAGCAGCTACCTGTACTTGCTGCTGCATCTGCTGTGTAGAAGACACTAAACCACTAAGGCCATTTACCAATTGCCGCAGATTTTCTCGGAAAGTTGGGTCGCCTGTTAATTCATCTAAATCTGATGTAATTTTTTGGGTGTTTTCAAACGTTAGTCTTGCTGAATCTAAGGTTTGCTGCAATAGCACTATATTCTTTGGATCGCTTAAACTTTGAGAAGCATCCCGTAAATTAGCTGAGGCTTGTGCTGCATTTGCTGAAAGAGTTTCAAAATTTTTGAGTAATTCTCCTTGGGTCAATCGATTGACAGCAGGTGTTAGACTACTAACTGTTACACGTAGTTGGTTACTGGTTTCAGTAATATTGTTCAAAGCCCCAACCAGCGAAGAACGATTTGTAGTCACTAAGTTATCTAGGTTACTTAGCAAACGATTAGCTTGGCTTGCTGTTGTACTAAATTGACTTGCTGTTGTGCTAAATTGACCTGCGGTGGCACCTAATTGATCTAAAGTTTTAGTACTGGATGCAGTAAGTTGATTTGTCGCTCTTTGCACCGAATTAGCAGTGGATGAAAATGTGTTTAGCTGTCGTTGAAAACTTCTGCTCAAACTTTGGAAATCTTGAGTAAGTGCTGCAATACCAGAAGTTGCTGCTGTTGAACTTTCTACTAGCCTATTGATTCTTTGATAAAATACAGGGTCACTATATCTAGTAGCCAAATCAGTTGAACTGCGAATAAGTTGATCAACGCTAATGCCAATCTGGCCTTTTAATCGAGAACCATCACAAACGATGAGGCTAGAATTGCAATTTTTGTCTAGTGGTTTGGCTGTAATAGCATCGGTCGGTATCGAAGCGTTCGGTGTAATATCAATAATGCTTTCACTAATTAGTCCGCTCTGATTAGCTTCAACTTTGACGTTACTGGGTATGATCAAATCTGGTGAAGTAATTTCAATTACTACATCAACAGCATTTGCCCTTGGTTGAATTTGAGAAATATTTCCTACTTTCACGCCACGATAGCGAACTGTGGAGCCTTTTTGCATCCCGCCGGCATTGGCAAATTCAACAATAGCTTTATATGAACTACGAGCAGAGGTAAATCTATTTAACCATAGAAAAATTAACATAAATGTACCCAGCCCCAGCAGTACAAACAATCCCACTGAACCTTCTCTCAATGTTCGCCTAGATACAAAGCGGTTTGTTATGATATCTCGCATGTTTTCCTCTACCCAACAACCAATTAAAAGTTAGGAGTTAGAAATTAGGAGTTAGAAATTAGGAGTTAGAAGTTAGGAGTTAGGAGTTGATTTTAATTTATCATTGATAATTTTTCACTATTAACTACTCACTATTAGCTACTCACTATTAACTACTCACTATTAACTACTCACTATTCACTCCTCACTGTTCACTTTTTAACCTACGACTTGAATGGGGCCTTGCACACTGCCACTGATAAATTGTTTGATTAATGGATGGTCTGTGCTGTCTATTTCACTAACTGTACCTTGCCATTGGACTTTACCTTGATAAAGAAAAACTAATCTATCAGCTGTGCGACGGATAGTGCTGTCTTGATGGGTGACAATGGCATATGTACTACATACTCCATGTGCTGTTTGTAAATGACGGATTAAATCTTCTATCACTGTTGAGGCTATTGGGTCAAGTCCAGCTGTTGGTTCATCGTATAGTAAAACTTCTGGGCTATCTTTAGGATTATCAGGGTTAGACATAATCGCACGGGCAAAACTGACTCGCTTTCGCATTCCTCCAGAAAGTTCAGAGGGATAGAGATTGCCTATCTCTGATAAACCTACCATTTCTAATTTTTCTTTCACTAGTTCATGAATACGCGATCGCGGTAACTTAGAATGTTGATACAGTAAAAACCCCACATTCTCATTTACTGTCAACGAATCAAATAATGCAGCCTGTTGAAATACCATACCGATGCTAACCGGATCAACTTGATCTTCAATTAACCCTTCTCGCCGTACTCCTTGTATGTAAATTTCTCCTTCATCAGGATTCAACAAGCCAGCTATCACCCGCAAAATGGTTGATTTTCCGGTTCCTGAAGGCCCAATAATCCCCAGCGCTTCTCCCCGGTAAATTGTCAAGTCCACGTTGTCTAAAACTTTATTGCTACCAAAGGCCTTAGAAACGCCTTTGAGTTCAATTAGTGGTTCAGTCATTGGTTAAGGGTCAAGAGTCAAGAGTCAAGAGTCAGTAGCCAGTGGTCAGTAGTCAGTGGTCAGTGGTAAATAAACAATTAACAATTAACAACTAACAACTGACAAAGAACAAAAATGCAAGATTTTGATGTCATAGTGATTGGTAGCGGTATCGGCGGGTTATGTGCTGCTGGAATACTTGCTCGTTATGGTAAACGAGTGATTGTTTGTGAAAGCCATACAATTCCTGGAGGCGCAGCCCACAGTTTTAGACGACGGGGATTTGAATTTGATTCTGGCCCGTCTTTCTATTGTGGTCTGACCAATGCTCAGAGTTTGAATCCTCTAAAACAGGTTTTGGATGTGCTTGGTGAATCTCTCCAAGTTATACCCTATGATCCTTTAGGACATTATCACTTTCTTGAAGGTACTTTTGCAGTTTATAGCAATGCTGAACGTTATCGAGAAGAACTAGCTAAGTTTACGCCACAAGGAGCGAGAGAATTTCAGCGGTTTGAACAACGGCTGCTAGGTCTGTATGAGGCGATGAAAGATATCCCCACTCTGTCGCTGAGGTCAGACTGGCAAGTGATTCTGGTGTTACTGAAGCGTTACTTGCCATCTTTAGCAAAGATGTTACCTTATTTGCCACTTGTTGGGGCTGCTGTGGGCGATGTGATGGATACTACAGTACAAGACACTTGGGTACGGCGAATTATTGACCTGGAATGTTTTCTCCTCTCTGGTTTAAAGGCACATGGAACAATTGCTCCAGAGGTAGCTTTTATGTTAGGTGAACGTTCTCGCGCTGGGGTTGAGTATCCTGTGGGAGGAAGTGCAGCAATTGTTAAGGCTTTGGTGCGGGGTTTAGAACGCTGGGGTGGCAAGTTGCGTCTGGGATGCCATGTTGAGCAAATTCTGGTGGAGTCAGGTAAAGCAATTGGTGTGAGGTTGCAAACAGGTGAAATCCTGAAAGCGCCTGTGGTGATTTCCAATGCGACGATTTGGGATACTTACAATCACTTACTCAATCCTGAAGATTTGCCTGCATCTTACCGCCAAATTGCTTTAAATACACCAGCAGTTGCAAGCTTTATGCATTTACATTTAGGTATCCAGGCGGCGGGCTTGGAGAATTTAACAGGGCATCATGTGGTCGTTCATGATTCTAGTCAAGACCTGACGACACCTGGTAATACTTGCATGATCTCGATTCCCAGTGTTTGGGATGCTACCCTGGCACCAGAGGGACATCATGTGGTTCATGGGTACACTCTCGAACCTTATGCAGGTTGGGAACGGAATGACGGGTATGAAGAGAAAAAACAATACAAAGCACAATCTTTATATCGCGCCCTAGAACGAATTATCCCGGATATTCGAGAGCGTGTGGTGTTGGAACTTATCGGGACACCGCTGACTCACGCCCATTATCTACGACGGTATCAGGGAACTTATGGGCCTGCCTTAGCAGCTGGTAAGATGTTTCCCAGTACACAAACGCCTATACAAGGTTTATATCGCGTTGGTGATAGCACTATGCCGGGAATTGGCGTGCCTGCGGTGGCGGCATCTGGTATTTTGTGTGCTAACACTTTAGTGAAATTGCAGCAGACAGCAGAATTATTAAAAAATGTGGGGCTTTGATTGCCTACTCTATGAATATTCTTGCTTTATGGGCATCCGAATTTGAGTTGTAGAAATACTTGAGACGAGGCAGTATAACCTCTAATGTCAATTGAGTTTTTAAACCTTCTCATCTCATCAATGGTTCAAAAAGTATAATTTTCAACTAGCCTCTCAACGTCTTTAACACAAAAGGCGTTTTTTATTCAGATTCAGACTTATTATTTAATATATATATTCTTAGTGTAAAAATATAAAATGTCTGTAAAGATGCTTGAAAAAAGCTAGACAGCTAAGTAACTTTACGGCAATATACTGATATGGGGTTAGTGAAATGTTTTATGATTTCAAGTAAAATCCCTATGGGCAAAAGTCCACAAAGATAGTCACAAAATTGCTCTTGCTCCGCTCTATTCCTTATTTTTAAGACAGTAAGACCGACCCTATTAATGAGTCCTATTAAATCTGAGTTCTGGCGAAAAAATTTTGCTTTTCTGTGTGTATATTTTGTGTATTCGACGTAAAGAGAAAAGTCTTTTGTGCAGCTACTCTTCGGTAACGCCTAAAAGCTACTCGTCGAAAAGTTTACTCATGTCTAATTTTTGAAAATAGCTTCGTTCAACGACGAAGAGAATTTCTGCCGAACTAAAGATTTAAGAGGATTAAGAGCAGTTTCTGGGGTGAAATTTTGCCTCCCTTGAAATGGCTGAACTGAGATTTTGATATCAGTGCTGATAGCGAGCTGGTTGAAAAGCAATAAGGTTCAGTGAAAAAACTTATCTGTTGAGGCAAGCTAGCAGAGCAAAGAATTAGTGAAGAATAATTCTTTGTTTCAACAGCCTAAAGATTATCTTCGAGTTAACTAGATTTTGGTTAACAAGGAGAATCTGCAAAAACAATTGCTGTCCTTTAAAAGGGATACAAATTATGGCGATCGCGTCCAATCGAGCGCTAATTGTTTGTGCCTAAAAACAGCAAAAACTGCAAACTAAGAACTGACAATTTTCTGAAAAGATTGATTGAGGTAGATAAAAACTATGGCAACTATCAATGGAACCAATGGTTACGATTACCTGTATGGTACAACCGATAGTGACTTGATTCAAGGCTTTGCAGGTGATGACTCCATATATAGTAATGGGGGCAACGATACAATCGATGGTGGGTCTGGTGGTGATTACATTTATGCTTCTACTACTGGAAGCAGTATCCTCAAAGGTGGTAGTGGGTACGATTATTTAGATATCACCTATTCTTCTGGCAATAACAAATTAGATGGAGGCTCGGAGGGTGATTCGCTTTATGCTTACTCTTCTTCTGGCAACAATACTCTCATAGGTGGAAGTGGGTCTGATTATATAAATATTTCCTCGTCTTCTGGGAATAACACTGTCACTGGTGATGCTGATAATGACACCATTGAGCTGAGTTATTCTACTGGCAACAATACTGTTTCAGGTGGAGCTGGAACTGATTATTTTTACGCCTATGGAGTCCAAGGTAAAAACACTCTCAATGGTGGAGATGGCGGTGACTTCTTCTATTTGAGCGCCCCATATACTGCTCCCTCTTCCTTAGTAACTCAAACGGTAGATGGAGGATTAGGTTACGACTATTTATCCGTCGATTACAGCTATGCTAGTGAGGGAATTGCCACAACTTTCAATGCCACTACTAACCAAGGCTCGATTAAAGCAGGCACAAATCAAGTCAGCTACAAGAATATCGAACAATTCAGTATCACAGGTACAGCCTACAGTGACAATATTGTAGGGAGCAATGGCAACGATACCATCTTCGGGGGTTCTGGTGGCAACGATACGATTAATGGCGGTGCTGGTGATGATTCTTTGAGTGTTGACTATTCAACAGGTAATAACACCCTCACCGGTGGTGCAGGTAATGATATCTTAAGTGCCAGATATGCAACAGGTAGTAACGTACTTTCTGGGGGCGATGGCAATGACACTTTCTATTTGAACCCTGGATATGCTGCTCCCTCTTCCTTGGGGACTCAAACGGTAGATGGAGGAGCAGGCAACGATGTTTTATACGTTGATTACAGCGCTGCTACTGAGGGAATCAATACCACAAATATACTCAGCTACACGAATATTGAACGATTAGGCATCACAGGCACATTCTACGATGACTATATTCTAGGGGGTGATGGCAGTGATACCCTCTCTGGTAGCAGTGGTGGCAACGATACGATTATTGGCGGTGCTGGTGACGATAACTTAAGTGCTAACGCTTCAACAGGTAATAACCTGCTAGATGGAGGTGATGGCAATGATTATCTCTTTGCCTCTGGTTCCTCCTACTACTACTACTACGACTACTACTACGGGTATTATTACTACAATCCTGCCATTGGCAATAACACCCTCGATGGTGGGTCTGGTAACGATTCCTTGTATGTTGACTATTCAACAGGTAATAACCTGCTGGATGGAGGTGATGGCAATGATTATCTCTCCGCCTCTGGTTCCTACTACTACGACTACTACTACGGGTATTATCGCAATGGCGCGTCTGGCAATAACACCCTACTTGGTGGCAGTGGTGACGATAACTTAAACGCTAACTATTCAACAGGCGATAACCTGCTAGATGGAGGTGATGGCAATGATTATCTCTCTGCATCTGGTTACTACGACTACTACAGCTATTATGGCACTACTGCCTCTGGTAATAACACTCTCAACGGTGGCGCTGGTAACGATAACTTGAATGTTGATTATTCAACAGGCAATAACTTGCTGGATGGAGGTGATGGTAGTGATTACCTCTCAGCCTCTGGTTACTACTACTACGACTACTACGGTTATTACTACGGCAATAGTGCCTCTGGCAGTAACACCCTCAACGGTGGCGCTGGTGACGATTCCTTGTATATCAGCTATGCAAAAGGTGATAACTTACTGGATGGTGGCGATGGCAATGATTATATCTATGCCTATGGCGCAACTGGTAGTAACACCCTACTTGGTGGCGCTGGGGATGACTACATTCAAGGTGGTTTTGGTTCTGATCTACTCACTGGTGGTAGCGGTAATGATACACTCTACGGCTATGACAGCATTGATACTTTTGCCTTCAATAGTTACATTGAAGGCGTTGATAGTCTGTATGACTTCGATGCTACTACTGAAATCATTCAAGTATCGGCTGATGGTTTTGGCGGCAGCTTGGTAGCAGGTTCACTGTTTGCTAGTCAGTTTACCCTTGGTACAAGTGCGACGACAGATACTCAGCGATTTATCTTAGACACAGCTACAGGGGCACTGTATTTCGACCAAGATGGTAGTGCTGGTGCATTTAGTCAAGTACAATTTGCACAACTTTATAGTGGCGTGTCACTAACCGAAAACAATTTTGCGGTTGTTTAACAAGTAGCGGAACTTCTCACCGTAAGCTTTGCAAGGTGGAATAAGTGAAATAAGTGAGATGAGGCAATAGGTGAAGGATAATTAATCACCAATTCCTCATCTCTTATTCGCAATTTCCTATTGGCAATTCCTAAGCTTTTTTATTTTTGAGGATAAACTTCAAAAACAATTCTTATTCTTCAAGGGTGACACAAATAATTATAAATAATTATAGCGATCGCGTCAAATCGAACGCTAATTATTTGTGTTTGAAAACAGCACAAATTGCCAATTAAGAACTAAAAAGTTTCTGAAAAAATTGATTGAGACAAACAAAGTTATGGCAAATATCAAGGGAACTAACAACAATGATTTCCTGAATGGCACAACTGGTGGTGACTTGATTCGAGGTTTCGCAGGTGATGACTACCTATATAGTAATGGCGGCAACGACACTCTCGATGGTGGCTGTGGTAATGATTACCTTGATGCTGGTGGGTATTATTCTGGAAACAATACCCTCAGAGGTGGAAGTGGGAATGACTATTTAAATCTGAACTCTTCTACTGGCAACAATAATGTTTCAGGTGGAGCTGGGGATGATTACTTTTACGCCGATGGAGTGCGAGGTCAAAACACCCTCGATGGTGGGGATGGTAATGACTACTTCTATTTGAGCGCCCCATATACCGCCCCCTCTTCCTTAGTGACTCAAACGGTAGTGACTCAAACGGTAAATGGAGGTAATGGTAAAGATTATTTATCCGTCGATTACAGTTCTGCTAGCCAGGGAATCACCACAACTTTCAATACCACCACTAACGTTCGCTCGATTAAAGCAGGTACGTATCAAGTTAACTACAAAAATATCGAAGGATTAAGTATTAAAGGTACAGCCTACGATGACTATATTGTGGGAAGCACTGGTAACGATAGCCTCTCTGGTAGCAGTGGTGGCAATGATACGATTATTGGTGGTGCTGGTGATGATTGGCTTTATGGTTCTAAAACTGGAAACAATACCCTCAAAGGTGGAAATGGCAATGATTCTTTAGATATCATCTCTTCTTCTGGGAATAACACCGTTAGTGGTGATGCTGGTAGTGACAGGATTTACCTTAGTTATTCTACTGGCAACAATACTGTTTCAGGTGGAGCTGGGAATGATTACTTTTACGCCGATGGAGTACGAGGTCAAAACACCCTCGATGGTGGGGATGGTAATGACTACTTCTATTTGAGTGCCCCATATACTGCTCCCTCTTCCTTAGTGACTCAAACGGTAGATGGAGGTGATGGTGACGACTATTTATTCGTCAATTACAGTTCTGCTAGCCAGAGAATCACCACAAATTTTAATAGTACTACTAACGTTGGCTCGATTCAAGCAGGTACATATGAAGTTACTTACACGAATATCGAACGATTAAGTATCACAGGTACAGCCTACGATGACTATATTGTAGGCACCAATAGCAATGATACCCTCTCTGGGGGTTCTAGTAGTAGCAATGATACGATTATTGGTGGTGGTGGTGACGATCAGCTGAGTGTTGACTCTTCAAAAGGAAATAACCTGCTCTCTGGTGGTGATGGCAATGATTATCTCTCCGCCTCTGGTGAGTACGGACACGGCTACGACTACGAGAATTACATTGAGTATTATTATTACAATCCTGCCACTGGCAATAACACCCTAGTTGGTGGCTCTGGTAACGATTCCTTGTATGTTGACTATTCAACAGGCGATAACTTACTCAATGGTGGTGATGGCAATGATTATCTCTCTGCCTATAGTTACAACGGCTACAAGTGGAATGAAAATGTGTCTGGCAATAACACCCTACTTGGTGGCGCTGGTGATGATACCTTATATATCAGCGAGTCAACAGGCGATAACTTACTCAATGGTGGTGATGGCAATGATTATCTCTATGGCGGTTATGGCATTGATACCTTCGCCTTCAATAGTTACACTGAAGGCGTTGACAGTCTTGATTACTTCGATCCTACTACTGATATCATTCAAGTATCGGCTGATGGTTTTGGTGGAGGATTGGTAGCAGGTTCACTCTCACCAAGTCAGTTTACCCTTGGTACAAGTGCGACGACACAGACTCAGCGATTTATTTTTGACAGCGCAACGGGGGCATTGTATTTTGACTCGGATGGCAGTGATAGTGCGTTTAGTCAAGTACAATTTGCACAACTTTATAGTTACACACCAATCACCGAAAACTATTTTCTAGTTGTCATCAACAATAATGATGTTGTGAATGAGACACCTGGTGATGAGTTGATTCGAGGTTCCGCAGGTAATGACTCTTTGTATGCTAACGGGGGTAACGACACCCTTGATGGCGGCTCTGGCAATGATTCGCTTGATGCTTCTTCTACAACTGGAAACAATAGCTTCAGAGGTGGAAGTGGCAA
This sequence comes from Nostoc sp. NIES-4103, assembly GCF_002368335.1. Lineage (GTDB taxonomy): Bacteria > Cyanobacteriota > Cyanobacteriia > Cyanobacteriales > Nostocaceae > Amazonocrinis. The sequence continues at coordinate 7,796,672 of NZ_AP018288.1, forward strand.
TGATTATTTAGATATCACCTATTCTTCTGGAAATAACAGCTTAGATGGAGGCTCAGACCGTGATCAACTTGATGCTAGCTATTCTTCTGGAAACAATAGCCTCAGAGGTGGAAGTGGCAATGATTATTTAGATATCACCTATTCTTCTGGGAATAACATCGTCAGTGGTGGTTATGGAAATCACACCATTGACCTTAGTTACTCTACTGGCAACAATACTGTTTTAGGTGGAAGTGATGATGATTACTTTTACGCCTATGGGGTACAAGGTCAAAATACACTCAATGGTGAGTATGGTAATGACTACTTCTATTTTAGTGGCGCATCGACTGCTTCCTCTTCCTTATTAAGTCAAACGGTAGATGGAGGTAATGGTTACGACTATTTATCCATTGATTACAGTTCTGCTACTGAGGGAATCACCACAACTTTCAATGCCACCACTGACGTTAGCTCGATTCAAGTAGGCAGGTATCAAGTTAGCCACAAAAATATTGAAGGATTCAGTATCACAGGGACAGCCTACGATGACTATATTGTAGCGAGCAATGGCAACGATAGCCTCTCTGGTGGGAGTGGTGGCAACGATACAATTATTGGCGGTGCTGGTAATGATTCTTTGAGTGTTGGCTATTCAACAGGTAATAATACCCTCAATGGTGATGCGGATAATGATTCTTTGATTGTTGACTATTCAACAGGTAATAACACTCTCAACGGTGGTGCTGGTAATGATATCTTAAGTGCTAGATATGCAACAGGTAGTAACCTTCTGGATGGTGGCGATGGCAATGACTATTTCTATTTGGCAGTCCCATATGGTGCTACCCCCTCTTCCTTGGCAACTCCAACGTTAGATGGAGGAGCAGGTGACGACTTTTTATCCGTCGATTACAGCGGTGCTACTGAGGGAATCAATATCACAAGTATACTCAGCTACACGAATCTCGAAGGATTCAGTATCAAAGGTACAGCCTACGGTGACTATATTCTAGGGAGTGATGGCAGTGATGGTTTTTACGTTAGTGGTGGTGGCGACGATACGATTATTGGCGGTGCTGGTGACGATACCTTAGATATTAACAACTATTCAACAGGTAATAACCTCCTGGATGGTGGTAATGGCAATGATTATCTCTCCGCCTCTGGTGACTACTACTACGAATACGACGAGTACTACTTCTTATACGATGAGTACAATCCTGCCATCGGCAATAACACCCTACTTGGTGGGGATGGTAATGATTCCTTGTATGTTGACCATTCAACAGGTAATAACCTCCTGGATGGTGGTGATGGGAATGATTATCTCTCCGCCTCTGCTGAGTACGACTACGACGGCTACTGGTATTACTTAGGTGCTTCTGGCAGTAATACCCTCAAAGGTGGCGCTGGTGACGATACCTTAAATGTTGACTATTCAACAGGCAATAACCTCCTGGATGGTGGTGATGGTAATGATTATCTTTCTGCTTCTGGTGGTTACAACACTGGTACCTCTGGCAATAACACCCTCAACGGTGGCGCTGGTGACGATTCCTTGTATATTGACTCCTCAACAGGCAATAACCTCCTGGATGGTGGTGATGGTAATGATTATCTTTCTGCCTATAATGAGTACGGGTATTACTACAACAGTGCCTCTGACAATAACACCCTCAACGGTGGGGCTGGGGATGACACTATCTATGGTGGTTATGACTCTGATGTTCTCACTGGTGGCAGCGGTAATGATATTCTCTACGGCTATGACAGCATTGATACCTTTGCCTTCAATAGTTACACTGAGGGCGTTGATATCCTGTATGACTTTGATACTACTAATGAAATCATTCAAGTCTCAGCTGATGGTTTTGGTGGCGGCTTGGTAGCAGGTTCACTGTTTGCTAGTCAGTTTGCCCTAGGTACAAGTGCGACGACAGATACTCAGCGATTTATCTTTGATAGCGCTACAGGGGCACTGTATTTCGACCAAGACGGTAGTGCTGGTACATTTAGTCAAGTACAATTTGCACAACTTTACAGTGGCGTGTCACTAACTGAAAACAATTTTGCGATTGTTTAACTCTCAAGAAACACAGGGAGTAGGGAGTAGGGAGGAGCCACTGCGGTCTTGGGGTCTCCCCAAGTAGAGCATGTGGCGTTGGGGAGTAGGGGAAGAAAGTGTTTCTTTTATATTTTGCTGGCGCGTCGCCGCGCTAGCCCTCTTGTGTCACTTTCCGAGTATTCTGAATAAAAGGATTAAAAGAAAAAACTCTGGAAGGTAAGCAGGGCAATGGATGTAGAACTACAAATCCTGAAACATTTGGCAAGAGATGCCCAGCCAACAGTTGCGCTCGTAGATGAATATTGTGCAGAGTACAAAGACCTATTCAAAGAAGTAAGAAATTATGAATGTTTCAAATATTTACACTTAGGAATAATTTCTCCAATCAAAAGAAAATCATTACCAGAAATAGCGAAAGTAGTAAGTATAAATTCAGCCCAATCATTACATCATTTTATAGCCAATTCAGACTGGTCGGTAAATGAGTTGAAAAGCAGAAGATTAAAGAAAATAAAAAGAAAATTAAATGGTCAAGCAATTACGGTAGTAATAGATGAAACAGGAGATAGGAAAAAAGGTAAAAAGACAGATTATGTAGCTAGACAATATTTGGGAAGCGTAGGCAAAGTAGATAATGGGATAGTTTCCGTGAACGCCTATGGAGTTTATGCTAATATAACTTTTCCATTAATCTTCAAAGTATTTAAACCAAAAGGAAAACTAAAAGAGTCAGATAAATATAAAACTAAAATAGAGTTAGCATCAGAGATAATTACAGAGCTAATGGGATTAGACTTCAATATTGAATTAGTATTGGCTGATAGTTTGTATGGTGAAAGTAGCCAATTTATTAGAAAACTGACTGAATATAACTTAGGTTATGTAGTCTCAATTAGAAATAATCATGGAGTCTGGTTGCCAGCAGGGCAAAGCGTTAGAGCAAATAGATGGTGTAAGTTTGAGAGAACATTTAGCAATCAAACATCAGAGACTAGATATATTCGAGAAATAATTTATGGTAAAAAAAGAGCCATAACTTACTGGGAAATAACTACTGATCCAGAAACCATGCCAGAAAATTCTACCTCCTTCGTGATGACGAATCTGCAAGGTAATCTCAAGAAAATCTTAGGTGACTTATATGGATTAAGAACCTGGGTAGAATATGGATTTCGACAGTGTAAGCAAGAACTAGGCTGGACAGATTACCGTTTTACTAATTTCCAACATATTGAGAGGTGGTGGGAGATTATTTTTTGTGTATACACGATGATTAGTTTAAATTCTCCAGTCTTCTTAAGCTTAAATCAATCTCGTCAACTTGAGACTGAGGCACAAGAACATAGTTCAGTTGATTTTTCTAATCATTCCCATTGGAACCATGAATCTGGATGGAAAAATACTTTAAATAATCTGCGTCTCATTATCCAACCATTTTTACTATTTTGGTTAATTTATCCCTGGCTAAATATTTTTCCTAATTCACATTTATTGCTGGGATTCAATCATTTAATTGCCGCGATGAATCAGTTTAAACCCTGTTACGCTTCTGGATGATTTTGCTTTTAAACTACTTGCTTATTTCGGAAAGTGACAGAAAAGGGCTAGTTAGAGGCTCAGATCTTGCACATTTTATAACCCTTATACAGTAAGGCTTTGATAAATCTCAGAAAAATGTGCTTGTTTCATATTTTGCGGGAGCGAAGAACGCGCCCGTGGGAGGCTCAAATCTTGCACCTGCCAAATTTACCGTCAAAAAATAAATTTCACAGACTCAAAGCTCAAGTTTGCGATTAGCTTACTAAACATCAATTTCAGTCTGCTTTAGCAAACTTGAGCTATAAGCCTTGAACTTAAGTTCAAGGCGTACTCAGGGTCAGGTGTAAGATCTGAATCAAGAAAAATATAATCAAAGCACCTAACGCACTGTCATATAAAATGGTGCGTTAGCCTTCAGCATAACACACCCTACTTATAGTAATAAAATAAAGTTTCACAATCTAAAATCTAAAATCCAAAATCCAAAATAGCATCACTGACGATTTTCTCGTCGCCATTTTTCTCTGACTAAGCGAATTTCATCAAAGGTGTAGCTTTCACCAAGTTGTTCTTTAATTGGAGTCAGAGCAATATCACCAAGCACTTCTAAAACTTGCCAAATTTTTTGTTGATGTTCTAAAGGTACTAATTGATTTAAATCTACAGATTGATTTTTTTCAATTAGTTTTGAAAGGTGATTGAAAATTGTTGAGGGACTAAGGTTGCGTTGTTTAGCAATTTCGGGAATACTCAAACCTTGTTGATGTAACTTTAATGTCACTAATTCTGTGTCACTAGGGAAACTTACACTGGATGTGGAATTATCTTGTTGTTCCACTAGCAAACCTTGTTCTTGGCGATAGGCTTTGATTTCTGCGAGGAACTTCTTGCCATACTGGGCGAGTTTATGACTACCTACGCCAGAGAGTTTACCAAATTCAGCCAAAGTTTGTGGCTGTACCTGCGACATTAATTTCAAGGTAGAATCTGGAAAGATCACATAAGGTGGAACAGACTGCTCATCAGCGAGTTGTTTGCGGAGCGATCGCAGCCTCTGCCATAATATCTCTGATTCTACGGCTTTTTCGCTTCCCTCTTGCCAAGTAATCTTTTGTGCTACGGGAACAGCTAGCACAACTGTACGCTGTCGCCTCATGACTTGCCAACTGAGGGCATTAAGTTTAAGAACTGAGTAACCATCAGTTGTTTGTTCTAGCAAACCTTGATGTAAAAGAGAACGTCCCAGCATTCGCCATTCATCTAAACTTCTATCTTTGCCAATGCCGTAGGTAGAAAGTTTATCGTGTTCGTATTGAGTAATTTTCTGGTTTTTTGCTCCTCGCAACACATCAATAATATGCAGCATCCCAAATCTTTCTTTGCAACGCGCTACACAAGAAAGAAATTTCATGGCTTCAATTGTCCAATCTTGCATCGGTTTGGGATGACGGCAATTGTCACAGTTTCCGCAATTTCCAGGAAAACGTTCGCCAAAATAACCTAACTGAATTGTGCGTCTACAGTCTGTACCTTCTGCATAGTCAATTACTTGCCGTAGTTGTTGTTTAGCAATTAATTGTTCTTGAGCATCGGTTTTTTGGTTAATACTCCATTCTATAGTTTTGATATCACCAAAACTGAAAAAAAGTGTACAACGAGATGCTTCTCCATCTCTGCCTGCCCTGCCTGATTCTTGATAATAACTTTCTAAATTACGCGGCAAATCAAAGTGAACTACTAACCGCACATCTGGTTTATTAATTCCCATACCAAAGGCAATTGTTGCCACCATCACCCGCACATCATCCCGAATAAATCTTGTTTGATTGGTTGTGCGTTCTTCATCACTTAATCCAGCATGATAAGGCAAAGCGGGAATTTTATCGTTTTGCAATTTAAAGGTGAGTTCATCAACTTTTTTGCGCGTTAGACAATAAATAATTGTTGAACCTTGACTATCTCGAATTAGTTCCAATAATTCAGCGTAAGCTTGTTTGGTTTTCGCACGAACTTCGTAATAAAGATTTTGACGGTTGAAGCTGGCAAGGTGAATACTAGGTTGCTTTAACCCTAATTGTTCGATGATATCAGAACGCACGCGATCGGTAGCTGTGGCAGTGAGGGCAACAGTAGGCACATCCGGGTAACGTTTCCGCAAAGCTTTCAATTGGCGATACTCTGGGCGAAAGTCGTGTCCCCATTCCGAAACACAGTGTGCTTCATCAATGGCAAAGGTAGAAATACCGACTTGGTGATGTACTAAATCTAGAAATGGCAGAAATCTTTCACTTAGAAGACGTTCAGGGGCAACGTATAGTAATCTCACCTTACCACTGAGGATAGCATCTTCCCGCGATCGCACCTTATACGCATTCAAACTACTATTGAGAAAAGTGGCGCTAATATTATTATTTCGCAATGCTTCCACTTGGTCTTGCATCAAAGCAATCAACGGCGACACCACCACCGTTAAACCCTTCTTCATCAATGCAGGTAACTGAAAGCACAGAGATTTTCCCCCACCTGTAGGCATCACCACCAGTAAATCTCGATTTTGTAGCGCATCTTCGATAATTTGCCGTTGTCCTGGACGAAACCTGTCATAACCGAAGTGATATTTTAGCGCTTGTTCGAGATTGGGATACTGAAGCATAGCGATCGCTTTTTTCAGGCTTTTTTGCGTGGGTAGTTGATACCAAGATTATAAAAGCACAAATGGTTTAACGCCTCCTCTGTGTGCCTTTGTGCTTCTGCGTGAATCTAGCCCCAGTCGCCATTTTCAAGGTAATACTAAATTGAAAAATGATTGCGACAGATTGATTCACAAAACCTGTACCCACAATACGACTCATAACCCAAAATCCAAAATCTAAAATCCAAAATGGTAGAACGTGTAGTTTTGCACAAGTCCTAACTATGATCAAAGTATTAGATGAATGGCAATCAGAATCATGCCACAGTACGATCCGCTGGACTGCTTACCCTCCGCTGAGGATTTGCCCGACGAGGAGGAGCGTTTGCACCTTCTTAATCCTAAGACAAAGATTTTCCCAGGAATCACACACAATCTCTCTTAAACTATTCTTTGTTGGCTTACTTGGCGTACTTGGTGAACCAGCACCTACGACGGGAAACCCGTCGTAGGCGACTGGTGTTAGTGCAGCAGTAGCGAGCTTGCGAGCGTCACCCAAAGGGCGGTTCGTTTTGATTACAAACTAACGCACCAACCGAGCAATCATATTAATCAGCCACATCACAATACTCAAGCCAATGCTGACAAGTACCATAGTTGCAATAGGAAAGTACAAGGTAAATCCAGGACGCTCAACTTTAATATCTCCTGGTAAATTACCCAACCAACCTAACTTATCTGCAAACAACCACAAGCCAAGACCAATAATTACCAAAACTACACCCAGGCTCAAAATTAGTTTGCCGATATTGTCCATAGGTTCTGAGAATCAAACTCACCCTTTTAAAATTTGCCGAATTTCTTCTAGAGTCGCATCCTCCAAAAGGATACGTCTGCCATTACGCACCACAATTAACACCTTTTCAATTCTTTTCCCAAACGTTGTTTATACTCTCGATACCACTTACGCATTTGTTCAACGATCGCGATCGCCCAAATCAGCAGATAATTCTTCATTATTAATAACTCTACAATTCCCCTCATCTCCCTCATCCCCCTCATCCCCTCATCCCCTCACTTCCCCACACCTCCTTGGTGTTCACACTTAAAACCTTGATGCTGCCAAGCTTGCATATCCACTTCAGCCAGTTTTGTCACATTTGAGCATTGTGGCTGGATGATTTGACTTAAAACAGCCCACAACAAACTGCGCGTTATATCTAACGCAGTTTTCCCCCAAGACTCTCGATTCGCTGGAATACCCGACTCCTCAACAATATCTGGTTCTACCCAAATGCCATGAGCGCCTAAGAGAATTTGTGCCATCCATTTAGCTCTTGGTAGGTGAGTTGGTGACGTAATCAGCTTAATCTTATGTACTCCCCAACGCCGGAGAATCGGAATTCCATAGTAAAAATTGTCAAAAGTAGAATTGGCGCACTTTTCTAACCAAACATTTTGCAATTGTGCCGCTTCTCGCTGAAAAATTAGCCAGATACAGGGGTCTTTAGAACCTTGAGAAATTAGAATTGGTGTTTGCGGATATTGTTTTGCTTGTTGGGCTACATAAATTTCTCGGCGAATACTACCACCAAGTACAAAAAAGCCATCTACAGGCTCCGAAGAAGCAAAAACTAGGGCTATAGTGGTGAAAACCAGCCAAATGACAAAGAGAGTGCATAAACCACAAACTGCTTTTTGTAACAATTGCCACTGTTTACGGAATCTTTGCCTTTGGGCAATTGATGAAGATCTAGTAAATTTATGTCTCATGACATGCTAATAAAGACTTGGGTGAATCATGTCCAGAAGACCAGCAATTAACTCAGCGAAATGCTATCTTATAAAAATAATATAGGGTGTAAAGATGACACCAACAAAAGTGTCACACTATCGTCACATTAAATTCATAGTGACAAATTAGACTGCCACAAAAACTGGCAAGTCAGCAATAATAGTTAATAAATTATTGCAATATTTCAGAATAATTCAAAGGGGAAAATTAATGAGGGGAACATAACTGAAAATAGGGTATAAAAACTTAAAGTTTTCTCAAAAGCCTGATTGCTAAACTGTCAACACACAATTACCCCAGCTGATATACATGAACCAATCTGCGAAACGTCACTCGCCGCTCCAAGTAGCCTTGATTGGTGGAGCGATCGCTACAACGGCCACCTTGTCTGTATTTGGCCCTGCTTGGACTCGCTGTGTGCGTGCCGCTCTACAAGATAGTCCAAAAGCATTAGTTGACCAAGTATGGCAACTAGTAAATCGTGAATATGTTGACGGCAGTTTTAATAAACAAGATTGGCAAGCAACTCGGCAAAGCTTGTTAAGCAAAAACTATTCTTCTAACGAAGAAGCTTATGTAACAATTCGTGAAGCCTTACAAAAGTTGGGAGATCCTTACACTCGGTTCATGGATCCCAAACAGTATGAAGCTCTCACCAGCCAAACATCCGGAGAAGTCTCTGGAATTGGCATTCGCATGGAACTAAACGAAAAAACCAAGCGGCTAACTGTTGTGGAAGCCATAGAAAATTCTCCAGCACTGAGAGCTGGAATCAAAGCAGGCGATGAAATTTTGGCAATCGATGGCAAATCCACTTTAGGGCTGAAAGTTGATGATGCTTCCAAACTGATTCGCGGCAAAGCAGGTACTCCCATAACTTTGCAGCTAGGACGGACAGGACAGAATGCTGTGACTGTGAAGTTGACACGGGCAAATATTGAAGTACCAACAGTACGTTACACCCTCAAACAAGAAGGCAATCGGCGCGTTGGCTATATCCGTTTGCGCGAATTTAGTGCCCACGCTGCCGATCAAATGCGTCGAGCCATCCGTGATTTGAATGGTCAGAAAGTCGATGCTTTTGTGTTAGATTTGCGCGGGAATCCCGGCGGTTTGTTGCAGGCGAGCATTGAAATTGCTCGAATGTGGCTGGATGATGGTGGCATTGTCCGCACCGTTAACCGTCAAGGCTACAGCGAAGATACCAAAGCCAATCGCACAGCCTTGACAAAATTGCCTTTAGCTGTATTGGTGGATGGAAATTCCGCAAGTGCTAGTGAAATTCTTACAGGTGCCCTCAAAGATAATAAGCGAGCTATAGTTATTGGTGGTCAAACCTTCGGTAAAGCTTTAGTACAGTCAGTTCACGAATTATCAGATGGTTCCGGTTTAGCCGTTACTATTGCTCACTACTACACCCCTGCCGGTACAGACATTAACCATAAAGGAATTACACCAAATATCAAGATAGACTTGACAGAAGCACAAGAGCGCCAGTTGGCATCCAACCCCAATTTAGTAGGAACTCAAAGCGATCCGCAATATGCCAGAGCGATCGCAGTTCTATCTAGTAACAACTTCGCTCAATCTCCCACCAGCCAATTGACTCAACCCATGAGCGCTAGCGCCAGCGACTTACAATTTTAGATTGATCGCTTGTTAATTTTTAACTAGTGTTCATTATCAGGATTAGAAAGTATGAAGTATAAAGGCTGAAGGATGAATTTCATACTTCAGCCTTTATACTTCATACTTCATACTTTTATGAATCCTTTATTAGCTGATACAACCACCACCAACAGCTTATTGCCAATGGTATCGGTGGTTGTTCCTATTTATAACGGTGAAGCAGACTTACCAGAATTAATTAATTGTCTGTTGTCTCAAACCTATCCACTAGACCGAGTAGAGTACTTAATTGTAGACAATAACAGTAGCGATCGCACCCTCGCCTATCTCCAAACATCTGCCGAAAATTGCCCAATTACAATTCGTCCCCTCAGCCAAAACCAAATTCAAAGTTCCTACGCCGCCCGCAATACTGGTATTCACGCCGCTGTGGGTGAAATCATTGCATTTACTGATGCTGATTGCCGTCCGCAACCACAATGGCTTATATCATTAATTCAACCTTTTGTCAAGCAAGATGTAGTAATAGTTGCCGGTGAAATTATCGCCCTACCAGGCAATACCCTGTTAGAACAATACGCAGATAGGCAAGAAACACTATCACAAAAGCATACCCTGGCCCATTCCTTTTGCGCTTATGGTCAAACTGCTAATTTAGCCATTCGGCGTATAGCCTTAGAAAAAGCAGGTTTATTTCGTCCATATTTGACAACTGGCGGCGATGCAGACATTTGTTGGCGGATTTTGCAGCAAAACATTGGACGTTTAGAATTTGCCCCAGAAGCGATCGTTCAACACCGTCACCGTACCACACTCAAAGAACTAGAAAGCCAATGGCGGCGTTATGGACGCTCAAATCGCTATCTCCATGAACTGCATGGCATAGAATTGATGCGAGAAATCACCAAGGGCGAATGTGGCTATCGCTTGCTACGTTGGTTATTAAAAGAAGTGCCAAAACAAACCCTAAAAGCGATCGCTCTTAAAGCCAACCTTGTAGATTTATTCAATACTCCCATTGGTTTGTTCACTGCTAGGGCGCGTTACTCTGGACAGCAAGACGCTAAATTGCCAGAACAAGCCAAGATAATAGAGTGGCTGTGAAAAACTTTTTCTCAGTTGTGACAACCTAACTTGTATGCAAATCGTATACGTCTTCATTGGCCGTTAGAGGCAAAGTATAGCTTTGCCTCTTTGGGGTTCTTCAGGTTGAATAAGTAATCAGCAAAAGACATGATATCAAATTTTGCTTTCAGCTACTTTTTGAGCGAAAAAAATCTTTCGGTAATTAGTAGCTAGTGGATTTTCTGATAATACAGGTGGGAAAAGTATATGCTTGTTAACGACTTCTTTGGGAAAGTTTGATTTGTTAATCACCGTTACTTTAAACCCAAATATTTCTATTATGGAATTAAAGTTATCGCCATAGATACGTAGATGATCCCATTGCCCAAAGATACGTTCCCTATCTTCAAGGGACACAACAGTTGAATCTTCAAATGTTTCTGCTAAGTTATCCTTCTGTGGTACCGTTAGTATTGCATAGCCACCAACGCTTAAAACCCGATATATTTCTTTAAAAGCATTACTATCATTGGGAACATGTTCTAAAACATCACAAGCAATAATCAGATCAAATTCGCCATCTTGAATTTGATGCATGTTTGATATATCTAATTGTAAGTCTACCCTTTTGTCTAAAAAGTCTGCCGTAACATACTTTGCAGCATATGTTCTCAGTGTTGATTTTAGTTGTGCTTCTGGCGCAAAATGAAGGACGCGTTTATCCTGAACAAGTTTTTTATAAGAAAAATCATCAGTAAATGACAGAGATGCAGCTAACAATCTATGACGTATATCTGAGCAACAATTAGGACAAATTGTATGAGTATGCCAAACATCGTTTATAAAATGTTTACCCTGCCATTTACAAACATTACATTCTACATATTTAGGTTGGGACAGATAGGCAGACATTGCCGTTCGATATAATTTATTTGTTGCCTTTTTTTGAAGTTCGATCAATTTCATAAATGTTTATTACTATTTATTTTCGGATTGTATATTTGCTAAGCGAATTGAAATTTTTTCTTAAATATCCTTTATTTAGGATATATCTATCACGTAGCAGACAATCATAAATAGAGAGCTTTTACAAAAAATTTAATTATTTAGCTGGAGAAAATACTGAACCACAAAGTGAAAAGTTTATTATGAAGAATATGTAATCTTAATATAAATTAAGATCTAAGCTTCATTTATATTACCTTCTCTAAAATGCCTGTCCTTTGCCCGAAAGTCTTTACTTGTCGCAGTTATTTAATAAGATTTGCACCCATAATTTTTTCTGACTTTTCACGTCATGTGGAAAAGTTAACGCCAGACCTAACCCCCCAGCCCCTTCAAGGGAAGGGGGAGCAATTAAAGCCTCTGATGCCACATGCGCTCGTCTGTCGGCAAAGCGCACTCTTCGCAGTGGCTCCCCCACAAGGAGGAGCCACTGCGTTGCGGTGTTAGCGTAGCGATCTTCGACGTAGGAGCGTCGAGAGTCGCAGTCTTGGACGCCACATCCTCTACTTGGGGAGACCCCAAGACCGGAGTGGCTCCGCTTTCCGGCGATTGCGATCTCAAGAGCGTTAGCGACGCAGGAGCGTCACTCCCGTTAGCGTAGCGTTAGCGAGCTTGCGAGCGTCACCCAAGGGGGGTTCCCACGGCAGTCCGCTCAAGTCGGGAAACCCGCCCACGCGGCTGCATCCCCGTTGTAGCAACTGGCGTGAGAGGTTGGGAGAGGGGTTTTCCAGATCCCGTGAAAAGTCAGATAATTTTTTAACCCTTTGGCACTTATAGTTTTATGCCTTTTGGGGCATGAAACGGCCTTGCTTAGCAAAAGGAACGGCATAGCTAGGGATAATTATTAAGCGCATTTTAGAGAAAATGGTATAATTTTTAACCTTATACAACCTGATCATTGCTTATTAACTTTCACTAAATTGACGTGCGTCTCTGTTGGAGACTCACGTTAAATTGGAAATCAATCATCATCGCGTTTCTTCCACAGAACATGAAAAAGCCCTTAAAAATAGAGAAAGATAGTTATCTTTCTAATTTTCAAAGGCAGTAAAAACTAAATTTTGATTCTACAATCAGGTGTTAATTCAACATTATAGTCTCTGCTTTGCTGCTCTTAAGATATTAAGAAGCTATTGCCACTTCTACCAATTGTTGCAATTCACCATTCTGGTAAAGTTCAATCATGACATCAGAACCACCAATAAATTCACCATCAATATACACTTGGGGAATTGTTGGCCAGTTAGAATATTCTTTGATGCCCTGACGAATTTCGGGGTCTGAGAGAACATCAAACGTCTCAAAAGGAACTGCCAAAGTATTAAGAATCTGCACAACGTTGTTAGAAAAACCACATTGAGGCATCAACTTGGTTCCTTTCATGAAAACAAAAATCTTGTTTTGTTTTATCAAGTTATCAATTCTGTCTTTCAGTTCTGGTGTCATAGTGTTTTTGTTTCCTGTTCTAGATTAAATGGTGAGGAGTTAAAAGTGAGAAGTTATTGATTTAAACTGCAACTCCTAACTCATAACTCAAAACTCCTAACTTCCGATTCATAACTCCTAAGTTTAAAGTTCAGGAGGCGGCTGTTGCTTGCCACACTTCGGGAGTATAGGTTTTGATAGCCAAGGCATGAATCGCTTCAGTTGACATAGCTTCTTGCAAAGCACCATAAATTAACTGGTGTTGTTGCACCAGTCTTTTGCCTGCAAACTGCGATGACACTACTGTCACCTGATAGTGGTCACCGCCACCAGTCAAGTCCTGCACCTGGACTTGGGCATCTGGCAGTTTTGCCTTGATCATTGCCTCAACCTGCTGCGGACTAATCATCGCAATTCCTGAAAAAACTTACTTTCCTATTATTAACAAATATGTGGGAGTAGGGGAGTAGGGCGGATGAGGGAGATGAGGAGGCAGTGCGGTCTTGGGGTCTCCCCAAGTGGAGCAACTGCCGTGGAGATGAGGGAGCAAGGTAGCAATTGTTTCTCTCAATGCCCAATGCCCAATGCCCCATGCCCAATGCCCCATGCCCAATGCCCCATGCCCCATGCCTATTTTGATGACGAAGATGAACCACTACCTTGTCTGGGATAGGGAGAGTCAACAAAACCTAGCTCAAATAACTGTTGATAGGCTTTCTTGCCTAAATCTCGTGTTGGGTTTTGACTTTTAATAATTTGAATTAACAATGGTACGGCTAATTCTGGCTGATTTTGCGCCCGATGTACTAGTGCTAGCTGGTAAGTTGCTTCATCTCGCTTTTGGGCAGTTAATAAAGCCTTTTGCCGTTGGGAATCAGAAACTCTATTGTCAATTCCTGAAAAGCTGGCATTTAAATCTTGATAAAAATTAGATAGCTGATTGTAAACCTGACGTGCTTCTTGTAGTTTTTTAGCAGCTAGAGTATAGTTTTGGGCAGAAACGGCTTGATCTGCTTCTTTCATCAAGCGATCGCCCCCCTCAAGGCTCAAAAGGCTGTTATTTTGAGTTGTAGGACGCAAATTATTAGGATTATTAGGGTCAATGGGTTGTGGTTGGTTAGTGGTGCCTGGTAACTGTGGCATCTGAGCATTGACCGATGATAGCAGGCTAAGGACTGCCACAAGTGATAAAGAGGTGAAGCGAATCAAGGAACCGACAGCAGCAAAGTTCATGGGGTAAATTAGTGCGACAAATATATAAAAAAGTTACAGAAACTTCGGGTATCTTAACTCTGTTTTTGTCTTTAACAAAACAATCTACATACTCCAGTTTCTCTGATTTAGACTGAAAATCGGTTTAATTGAGTTCCCATTGCCCTGCATACTAACTAAATCGCCCCTATGAACGATCGCGTCAATTTTTCTGATTTGCCTACTACAGGCGTACCAGCAAGCAGTTTGGGAATAGTCTTACAACGCGGTGGTGAAGAATTGATTTTAGAAAAGGCTTTAGACCGTTTCACCATCCGTCAAGTCACCGCCCGTTTTGCTACCGACTTTCCTCCCCAACAATTATCTCAGGTTAGTTGGGGCTTTTGGCAGCGCAGTATTCCCCAAGCACGGCTAGAATTATTCACGGTGACGCCAAACCAGTTAGAGGAGGCAATGTCCCAAGCACGCGCTACCCAAAATGTTGCTTTCGCCAGTCACGTTTACACTATTAAAGATAGCCCTGGAACTTTTGTTTACCTAAATAACCAAATCACAATTCAATTTGCTTCTGGGGTAGACCCTGCCACAGTTAATGCCATAGCAACTGCATTCAATTTAAACCCCAAACAATTTGTGATTGGTATTCCTAATACTTTCGTATTTCTGGTTAGCAAACAAGCAACTGAGAATCCCATCAAAATTGCCAACCAACTCCAAGGACTCAAAGAGGTGTTAGCTGCTGAACCTAACGTCCTTGTGCAAAGAGAATCATATTACAAACCCCGCGATCCTCTTTATTCTCAACAATGGTATCTCAACCACAATAGTGGTAATCAATTGGCAGTGAATTCCCATATTTCTGTAGAGAAAGCTTGGGATATTACTCGCGGTATGCGTTCTGTGGTTGTGGCAGTGGTGGATGATTCTTTTGATTTGAATCACCCAGATTTTCAAGGTGCTGGCAAAGTTGTTGCCCCTAGAGATTTAAAAGAAAATGACTTTTTACCGTTGCCTGGAGAACAGGAAACCAGTCACGGAACAGCTTGTGCAGGCATAGCCTTAGCCGAAGAAAATGGTACAGGAATTGTCGGGGTTGCCCCTGGTTGCACGTTGATGCCCATTCGCACTACTGGGTATTTAGATGATGAGTCAATTGAAGAGATATTCAACTGGGCAATAGAAAAGGGTGCCAGTGTAATTTCTTGCAGTTGGGGAGCTGCTGCTGTTTATTTTCCTCTATCTTTGCGCCAAAAGGCAGCAATCAACCGTGCTGCTACCCAAGGGCGTAATGGTAAAGGTTGCGTGATTGTATTTGCTGCCGGCAATGCCAACCGTCCGGTTAACGGTACTGTTTATGAACAAAAGTGGTCTGAAAATATTTTACAAGGAAATGTTAATTGGTTAAGTGGTTTTTCGGTACATCCAGATGTGATGGCTATTGCTGCTTCCACCAGTTTGAATAAAAAAGCGGCTTATAGTAATTGGGGAGCGAGTATTTCAGTATGTGCCCCTAGTAACAATGCTCCTCCTGGTATATCATTTCCGCAAAAAGGTTATATTTTCACCCAACCCGCGATCGCAACTCCCCTAACTGGTTTAGGAATCCTCACCACTGACCAAATTAGTACCGCTGGCTACGATCCTGGTAACTTTACTGGCAACTTCGGCGGTACTTCCAGCGCTACACCCGTGGTTGCAGGAGTAGCAGCCCTGATGTTGTCAGCAAATCCTGACTTAACTGCCCAAGAAGTTAAGCGTATTTTGGAACAAACGGCTGATAAAATAGTGGACTCAGACCCAGACCCGCAGCTGGGTTTGCGTCAAGGTGGTTACGATGCTAACGGACATTCTCAGTGGTTTGGCTATGGTAAGGTAAATGCAGCTAGGGCAGTGCAAGCAGCGCAAGATATGCGTCAAGTGGCTGCAACTGCAACTAACCAAGTAAAAGGAAAGAATAACAGCCAGCTAGCGATTCCAGATTATGAGAAACAGGGGATAAAAAGTGCGATCGCAATTTCTGAGTCTGGCATAGTTAAAGATATTGAAATTGCAGTTAACATCACCCATGATTATTTAGGCGACTTAGAAATTTATCTAATTGCCCCCAATCATCAACAAGTATTGTTACAAAATCGTACCCTAGGACGACGCACGAAATTGCAAACTACATATACACTGCGATCGCACCCAATTCTCAAGCAACTGCTATCTCTTTCTATCCAAGGACGCTGGCAGTTATGGATCATCGACTATGTACCACAAGATGTAGGAAAATTAAATAGTTGGGAATTGGTGATTGGTTATTAGTCAATAATCAATAGTCATTAGTCAATGGACAGTAGTTATGACCAATAACAAAGGACAACTGACAACTAACAAAATTAACTTTTAGAAACTTCTGCAAATGCATGAGTGCTGATTGCTGATTTTTGGTGGCTTAATTGTTGCAGCACCCTTGCTAAATCCTCTGTGAGGCGTTTGGCATTTTGTTTGGCTCTACCGTTGGTATAATCTGCAACATTGATTGCACCGCCAATATGAAGGCTAACGTCTGTACCCCAGTCAGGATAAGGTTGGCTGTAATTGATGCTCACGGGCAGAATTTTCACTCCCAGTCCTGGGGAACTCAATTCAGCATTCAAAGCTAAACGAGCAATTCCTGGCTTTAGAGGATGTAGTTTGCCATCGCGAAAAATATTGCCTTCTGGATAAATTACTAACATTTGTTTATCTTGAAGTAATTCTACAGCGTGACGCAGAGTTTTAATGGCTGGGTGTCGAGCATTTACAGGAAATCCTCCCAAACGTCGAACAAACCAACCTTGCAATCCTTGGCATTCATCAATCGTTACCATGAATCGTAAGTCTCGACCTGTGACGCAACGACCAGTAGCGTAAGGTAAAAGCAAAGAATCCCAACGTGCGCGATGTGTGGGGGCTAGAATCACAGGGCCATTGATCGGAATATTTTTTTGTCCGGTAATTCTAATTTTTCCAAAGAATAATGGTAATAGGAGATGATGCCCTAATAAATACGCCAGAGAACTTAGCCAAGGAGAAACCCGCGAAGTTACATCAGCCACCTCATATTTTACTTGGGTAGGTGCTGGTATTTCCTGGCAAGTATTGTCAAAAGAGTAAAATTGCATGATATACGGTAGCTGCTGGTTGTCCGGAAGAATGTAATAAAATCTTGATTAGTTACACCGTAGATTTTCTTTTGTAAATTGTGTCGTAGGTACTGGACAGTTTCGCCTCTGTCTGTTAGTTTTTCTGACGCCGCCGAGTAGCAAACCAAGCTTGCAAATGCTGACGACAGGCTGATTCTAGAATACCTCCCACAACGCGCAGACGGTGATTAGAAGCAGCGCTATCAGGAATATTGGTTACAGTACGAATTGCCCCGGTTTTGGTATCATCCACTGCATATACAAGGGTTCCTAAACGTGCTTGTACAATAGCACCAGCACACATTGGACAAGGTTCTAAAGTTACGTATAAGGTGCATTGATTCAGATGCCAATTTTGTAAAGTTTGAGCAGCTGACCTCAAAGCCAGGATTTCCGCGTGAGCTGTGGGATCTTTGTCGCGTTCTTTTCGGTTTTCACCTTCTGCAATCCAATTTCCACTCGCATCAACCACAACAGCACCTACAGGAACTTCACCAGCATCACCTGCGGCTTGTGCCAGTTTTAAGGCGTGGCTCATCCATTGTCGGTGTAGAAGGTATTCTGGGTATTCAATTAATACCATTTTGGATTTTAAATTTGAGATTTTGTAACAGTTAAAACTAGCCCTTTGAAGGTAGGTAAAATTCCTCACAAAATTTACTGAACCTTGGGGTTTTCACCTTTGTGTCTTAGTGCCTTGGTGGTTCATCAGTCAATTTTTTACCACAAAGACACTAAGACACTAAGAAAAATACATGACACCTTGAAAGGGCTAGTAGTAGCGCGGCAAGCCTAAAGTAGTGCAATAAAAATAAATCTTGTGGTGTGGGCATCTTGCCCGCACCGGACGGGCTAGAAGCCCATCCCACAAGAAAGGAATAATGCAACATTTTAGACTTGTCACGCTAGTAGGGTGCGTTAGGCTCTTTGAGTATATGTTTCATGACAAATCATATCGAAAATATCCGTCTAGTAAACCCTACCCTCACTTTGCTGACTCATTGACTTTTACTCAGGACTCAGCAGTTTTAAGGGAGTTGCTTGGAATAAAAGTGGATCAAGTTGAGCTTTTGTATCTAGCTCATAAAGGTCATCACAACCACCAATGTGTTGATTATTGATAAAAATCTGTGGTACTGTACGTCGTCCATTGGCACGTTCTGCCATCTTAGCTCTGGCTGCTTCGTTACCGTCGATTTTATATTCGGTAAATTTTACACCTTTCCACCACAGCAGCAGCTTGGCACGGATGCAGTAAGGACAAGTTTGCCAAGTATAGATTTCTACGTTGGCTTTCATGCGTTCTGGATGGCGACCGAGAAGGGGGTTAAGGAAGTCCAGCATAGTTTGATGTTATGGATTTTTATCAGTTATCTCTAGCCTAGATCATACGAGTCCTATAGCAAAAATGGTTTCAACAGTTGGGATCACTAAAGCAATTACTAACCTGAATGAGGCTCATGCTAAATTCAGTTTAAGCCATATTGCTGATAGCAATTTTTTCACAGAATGGTTTGAAGATTTACCATTAGTGACTGATAGTGAAAAAGAATCTCTGAATCGGTTAAAAAATCGCTATCTATATTACGCTGCTGACGGTGCAATTACAGAAGGCACAGTTAATGTGATTATATTATCTCCTTTGTTGGAATTAATGGGGCTGTGTGAACCTACTTTTAAGATTCGTAGTGATCAATTAGTGAAGGTTGAAATTGAAAAGGGAGGTCAGGAAGAAAGTTTATTAGAAGGTTTTATTGATACTTTAGTGGTGCAAAATCGATTATGGGTGGTATTAATTGAATCAAAATGTTATGGTTTTAGCGTTATGCAAGCTCTGCCGCAAACTTTAGCTTACATGATGGCAAACCCAAACTCAGAAATCCCAGTTTTTGCAATGATATCGAATGGGGAAGACTATATTTTTGTCAAGCTTTTACAGCAGGCGCGGCAATATGCTTTATCGAATAAGTTTACTCTCGCCAATCCTCAAAGACATGAATTGTACGAAGTTATACAGGTCATTAAGCGAATTATGGGCTTAATTATTTAGGTGTAAGTATTAAATCACAGACAATAAATGTAGAAAAAATTTCCTAGTACAAAAATATTAGTAAAATCTGTAACTGGTTGATTTTGTTGGTTAGCAGCAAAACTTAACACAGCACCAACTGGAGAGAATTTCACAGGTGTAACCGCCCTTTGGTAGACTTAAAGACTGAAATAGCCAGATAAAACGACGCACAGTCAAGCAGTTGAGAGGGCGACTCTGTGGAAAATACACTTGGGTTAGAGATTATTGAGGTAGTAGAGCAAGCCGCGATCGCATCCGCTAAGTGGATGGGTAAAGGCGAAAAAAACACTGCTGACCAAGTAGCAGTGGAAGCTATGCGGGAGCGGATGAATAAAATTTACATGCGCGGTCGCATTGTGATTGGAGAAGGTGAACGTGATGACGCCCCTATGCTGTATATCGGAGAAGAAGTAGGTATCTGTACCCAACCAGATGCCAATGACTTCTGTAACCCTGATGAATTAATCGAAATTGACATTGCCGTCGATCCTTGTGAAGGTACTAACTTGGTAGCCTACGGACAACCTGGTTCAATGGCTGTCTTGGCAATTTCTGAAAAAGGTGGGTTATTTGCTGCGCCTGACTTCTACATGAAGAAATTAGCAGCACCACCAGCCGCTAAGGGCAAAGTAGACATCAACAAATCAGCCACGGAAAACCTGAAGATTCTCTCCGAGTGTCTAGACCGCTCTATTGATGAACTTGTGGTAGTCGTCATGAAACGCGATCGCCACAATGATTTAATTAAAGAAATCCGCTCTGCTGGCGCGAGAGTACAACTAATTTCAGATGGTGACGTGGGTGCAGCCCTGTCTTGTGGCTTCGCTGGTACTAATATCCACGCACTGATGGGGATCGGTGCCGCTCCTGAAGGTGTAATATCCGCCGCTGCAATGCGTGCTTTGGGTGGACACTTCCAAGGTCAACTGATCTACGATCCAGAAATAGTGAAAACTGGTTTGATTGGAGAAAGCAAAGAAGCTAACCTTGAGCGTTTGCAGTCTATGGGTATCACTGACCCCGATAAGGTCTACGATGCTCATGAACTAGCATCTGGTGAAACAGTTCTGTTTGCAGCTTGCGGTATTACCAGCGGTAACCTCATCCAAGGTGTACGCTTCTTTCACGGCGGCGCAAGAACTCAAAGCTTAGTTATTTCCAGCCAATCAAAAACTGCTCGCTTTGTGGATACCATTCATATGTTTGAGCAGCCTAAAGTTGTGCAATTGCATTAGTAATTAGGGACTGGGGACTGGGGACTAGGGACTGGGGACTAGAGACTGAGAAAGAGTTCTCTAATCGCCAATATCCAATACCCAATCCCCAATACCTAATCCCCAATCCCCAATTCCCAATTCCCAATAACCCATTACCAATTACCGATAAGAAATGAATATTGCAGTGGTGGGGTTAAGCCATAAAACAGCCCCAGTAGAAGTTCGGGAAAAGCTGAGTATTCCAGAACCACAAACCGAAAGTGTGATCGCTCAACTCTCCAGCTATCCTCACATTGATGAAGTAGCAATTGTTAGCACTTGTAACCGCCTGGAAATCTACATCGTTACCAGTGAAGTTGAGCAAGGAATACGTGAAGTTACTCAATTTCTTTCGGAATATAGTAAATTACCTGCTTTGTCTTTGAGACAAAACTTATTTATGTTGCTGCATGATGATGCAGTCATGCATATTATGCGGGTGGCAGCTGGTTTAGATAGTCTGGTACTCGGCGAAGGTCAAATTCTAGCTCAGGTTAAGACTACTCACAAGCTGGGACAGCAATACAATGGTATAAAAACAATTTTGAATCGATTATTTAAACAGGCAATTACAGCTGGGAAACGAGTTCGCACTGAAACTAGTATTGGTACCGGTGCAGTTTCTATCAGTTCGGCAGCTGTGGAGTTGGCACAGATGAAAGTGGCAAATTTAGCTGCTTGCCGAGTAGTAATTTTAGGTGCTGGCAAAATGTCGCGTTTGCTGGTACAACATCTAATTTCTAAAGGTGCTGCACAAATTAGTATAGTAAATCGCTCTCGCGATCGCGCCCTGGAATTGGCACAACAGTTTTCAGAACATTCTATCTACACTCACCCACTTTCGGAAATGATGACAGTCATTGCCGAAAGCGATTTAGTGTTTACTAGTACTTCTGCAACTGAACCAATACTTGATCGGGCGAAGTTAGAAACAGTTTTAGACCCTAATCGCCCTTTAATGTTATTTGATATTTCTGTGCCGCGTAATGTCCATGGGGATGTGAATGAACTAGAAAATGTACAAGCTTTTAATGTGGATGATTTGAAGGCGGTAGTAGCACAAAACTATGAAAGCCGCCGCAAGATGGCACAGGAAGCAGAGAGACTTTTAGATGAAGAAGTGGAAGCTTTTGATGTCTGGTGGCGTAGTCTAGAAACAGTCTCTACTATCAGTTGTCTACGAAATAAAGTCGAAACCATCCGTGAACAAGAATTAGAAAAAGCTTTGTCGCGTTTGGGTTCAGAATTTGCCGAAAAACATCAAGAAGTGATCGAAGCCTTAACAAGAGGTATAGTTAACAAAATTTTACATGATCCAATGGTGCAATTGCGATCGCAGCAAGATGTTGAGGCTAGACGACGTTGTATGCAAACCCTGCAAATGTTGTTTAACTTAGATGGAAGTGAGCAATTTAGTTAAATCGATGTAGAATTTAGCCTTTATAGAACAAATATAGCGGTTTACATCCAACCGAAGTACAGGCTAACTATAGAAGCAATTCAACAATTGCTTCTATAGTTTATTTGATAAATTTTATCCCTTTTGTGTCACTCTCCGAAAACAAAAATCAAAAGAGATGTCTAAAACTCTGATTGAAATACGAATTACGAATTATAAATTACGAATTGCGCGAAGCGCTTGACAAGCTAATCAGCAAATAACTGGAGGTGATTGATTTTGGCAGCAAAAACGCCTAGTTTTATAACTGAAATTCCATTAAAAACAACATCTTGCGACTAGTTCGCGCGTCACCTATCACTGATGGATCAGAGGTCTAGTGATCCAATAGCGTGTAAGGAGTCGGAGCCAGTGAGGGCAAACGAAATTTGCGATCGCTTGTTGGAACTCCCCGGATTTATCCGTGGGTAGTTCAGAGAAGAGAGTTAGATATTAAAAGCTCGAATCGTCATAGAAATTCTTCGCCCTTGATAAGTAGGTCAATTTGGAAAAATATCAAATAGAGTCTTTGCGATTACTTCGCTTTACTACCTTCCCCTCGTAATAACATTTTACGTTTAATTAAGTTGAACTACCTATTTCATCGCTAAATATTTAAAAGAAGCCTTGGTAAACAGAACCAAGACTTCTAGCTAATTTGTTCAATTGATTACGCTCTTCTAATTTTTTATCCCAAGTTGCTGAAGAAAGTAGCCCAAAGGGTTCCTGTGACTCCCACAGCAATTAAAAAGTTAGTGAAAAACTTACCTAATTCAGTTTCTTGTCCGAGTGCTTGGTCGTCTTGACCTGCGGTAAAAAACAATGACCAAGCTTGGTTGATATTAATTGTCTCAAAGTTATTAAAATCAGAGCGAAAAACAACGGGGCCAATTAAGTCTTGTCTAGAAAAATCAAAATCAGTTTTCATGGCTAAACTCTCTTAGTGTTTTATTCGTAGCTAAAGATGCGAAATTTTTAGATAGTCAAACTGATCTACAGGCTGGTCAGCCAACCAATCAAGCTATGTCCAGTGACAACTTCCAGGGCTATGAGTGAGACAAAACCAATCATCGCCAAACGTCCATTGAGTTTCTCTGCGTACTCAGTAAAGCCAGTTCTTGGAGTTTGATCTACATAAACCTTCGGTTCAATCGCAAAGTTGTTGAGTTGACCGAGTTCGTTCATGGTGAAGCCTTTGTTTGTCATGTTTTTTTCCTTTACTTGTTTATGTAACTAAAGATAACGTTTTGTAAACAAATATTGCAATACTGTTACAAAGCTTCAGAGGTACGGTTTACCGTACTCAACAGCTGACAAAAACCGTATTTGCTAGTTCATATCTTGCACCAGTTGCGTTATTTGAGAATGGTGTAAGATGTCAGCTAGGAAATCTGAAAATCTCTGGTGACACGGGATATTAAACTTGCAACTAAGTAATAGCTCAGGTAAATACCTATAAATGCGATCGCAGCTCCTCAAACACCTGAAATTACAATTACATAGCCTAGAACTAATCCTTTCAAGAGTTGTCAATAGAAATAAGATGTGCTGGTATTTTAAATTTTTAATAGCTAATCAATAAATTACTTATAAGAGTGGTCTTTTTGAAGCTTGGAGACGTGAAGTACTTGGCTTGAGGATATTCACTTGATGTCTATTCTTAATTAATGCGTGTCGCAATATAGCAAAATGTAAAGAACAAATTAAGAAATCTCAATTATTTACAAAACGAATTACAGAATTAACATTAATTCACGATTCACTCAAGCAAAGCTTTTGCTACATCGGATGAGAACAGCACGACTAATTTGATTTCTTTCTAATTAGATTGAGGTCGAATTATAGATAATAAATTATGAAAAGAGAACAGTTTCAGACCCTGCTGCAATTTTTCAAAGCCTTAGCTGATGAAAGCCGATTGAAGATTGTGGGTATACTGGCGAATCAGGAGTGTAGTGTCGAAGAATTGGCGGCACTAATGCAACTCAAGGAGCCAACAGTATCCCACCATTTAGCCAAACTGAAGGAGCTAAATTTGGTAACTATGCGTCCTGACGGCAATAGTCGTTTATATCAGTTGGATAGCGAAGCTTTGCAAAATATCAGCAAGGAAATTTTTACACCTGAGAAAATAGCATCTTTGATAGAAGATGTGGATACTGAAGCTTGGGAAAGCAAAGTTCTAAAAAGCTATTTGGAAGTTGAGACCACCAGTTTGGAGGGAGTCCAACGCCTCAAAGAAATTCCTGCTAGCCGCAAAAAGCGCCTAGTAATTCTCAAGTGGCTAGCAAGCAAATTTGATCCGAGGGTTCACTACCCCGAACGCACAGTTAATGAAATTCTCAAGCGCTACCATCCCGACTGCGCTACCTTGCGGCGGGAATTGATTAGTTACCAGTTAATGCAGCGAGAGAATGGAGTTTATTGGCGTATTACAGAGATGTAGTGTGAGCGGGGGATGGGGGGA
>NZ_AP018288.1:7821566-7900862 GCF_002368335.1 Nostoc sp. NIES-4103
GGAGATGAGGGAGATGGGGGAGATGGGGGAGAAATAACCAATGACTATTGACTATTGACTATTGACTATTGACTATTTTCCCAAATATGCTTCGAGAACCTTGGGATTGGTTTGAATTTCTGCGGGGACACCATCAGCTAAATTTTGCCCTTCTGCAAGCACCCAAACGCGATCGCACAAGGACATAATCACATCCATATTGTGTTCAATAATCAGAAATGTCATACCTTCGCGGTTCCAGGTAATAATGCGATCGCATATATCATCAATCAGCTTGGGATTCACTCCTGCTGCTGGTTCATCTAACAAAATTAACTTGGGATTAGTCATCAGCGCCCGTCCCATTTCCAGCAGCTTGCGTTGTCCTCCTGATAAACTCCCGGCATAGTCGCGTGCTTTTTTTGCTAAACCCACAGCGGCTAACAGAGACATTGCTTGTTCTTGCAGTTGCTTTTCTTCTTTGGCAACGATATGTGGTTGAAACTGCACTTGCCAAAAATTTTCACCTGTTTGTTTTTGTGCTGCTAGCAGCATATTATCTAACACCGACAACCGCGAGAGAGTGCGGGGAACCTGAAAAGTACGCACTATTCCCTGCTGAGCAATTTGATATGGTTGTAAGTGATGAATCGGTTCGCCATCAAAAATCACTCGTCCCTTATCTGGGCGAATGAAGTTTGAAAGTAAATTAAATAAAGTGGTTTTACCAGCACCATTTGGGCCAATCAACCCGGTAATGCTGCCTTTGTTGACTTCAAGGTTGGCATTATATACAGCTTTGATACCACCAAAGCTTTTACAAAGTCCCGTGGCTACCAATAGAGGAAGTGAGGATGACTGGTGAGACTGGTTATTTACCAAGGGTGAGTTCCTCCTTTTTCCCTAGGATACCTTGAGGACGCCAAATCATCAGCACCATCAAAATTAGACCGATAACCATGATGCGAAATGCACCCAGACGCGCTTCATCAAGGGGGATAATTCTGGGCATAACTTCGCGGGTGATGGCATCGTAAGCAGTAAAGATCACCGCACCTAAGATTGTGCCGATATTATTACCAGAACCGCCTAAAATGACCATAATCCAAGCATCGAAAGTCACCTGCGGTTCAAAAGTTTTATCAGGGTAAATAGTGCTGAGTTGCCATGCATAGAAAGCACCAGCCATACCTGCGATCGCACCTCCTAGCATCAGAGATTGTACTTTATACCAAAAGACATTTTTGCCCATTGCCTTTGGTACTTCTTCATCTTCGCGGATAGCTTTGAGGACTCGACCCCAAGGCGATCGCACCAAAACTTCCAAGCGCCAAAATATAAATGCTAGTATCAAAACTGACAACAGCATTAAACCCCCTTTGGGGCTGTAATTATACAGGCTGAGAACTCCAGAAATATAAATCGCAGCTGTTAACAGGCCTAAGACAATAGCCACACCCAAGCGTGTTGCCAATTCTTGCTTGCTAACTATTTCTTGAGATGAATCAGCAACTAGGGACATTGTTGCCTTGCGAATCCATCGCCACAACGCAAACAAAGTCACACCAGCCAGCAGCGTCAGCAGTCCAATCATCAGCAGTCGAAAAAACAAATTTGGTTCTGTCGTTAAAGGTATAGGATAACTTTGTATTCCAAACGCCCCGGACACCCAGGTGTCACCTACAGGTAATTCTTGGTTGTTTAGTACCAAACGAATTAGTTCTCCTGTACCGATAGTGACAATTGCTAGGTAATCTTCCCGCAAGCGTAGAGTTGCGAAACCAATTATCAAGCCTAGCAAGGCGGCGACTATTGCCCCAATTACTGCTGATACAAATAGAGGCACACCTTTTAAGCTTAACAATACTGTGGTATAAGCCCCTAGGGTCATAAAAGCAATATGACCAAAGTTAATTAACCCCGTAAAGCCCCACTGTAAATTGAGTCCCAAGCTAAACAGGGCAAGAATTGCCGTAGAAATAGTTAGAAAAATGAGATAGTCAATCATGAGCTTGTCAGTTGTCAATAGTCATTAGTCAATAGTCAATAGTCAATAGTCAATAGTCAATAGTCAATAGCTATTCTCCTCATCTCCCTCACCTCCCCCATCTCCCCCATCTCCACGGCAGTTGCTCCACTTGGGGAGACCCCAAGACCGCACTGCCTCCTCATCTCCCGGTTGGTAAGCGAAGTCGAACCACATCTCCCTCATCCTCCCTATCCCCTGCTTGAAGATAATATGATCTTGCCGTTAAGTATGACGAATTTCTGGGAACAATACCTTTGAGTTTTGGATAGTATTTTATTGATGTATGAATTTACTGCGAATTAGAATCCATCACTTGATCGAGCAGTTAGCCGATGAAGAACTTGATAGCGTTTGGAATGCTCTCCACGCTTTGCATTGTGACTTTTACATGCTAAAAGAAATACAAAAGGTCAAACAATTGCAGCAACCGTGGGATATCTTAACCCATGACGAAGCAATGCGTATGCTAATGTTTGTCTGAATCAGCAATGAAAAAGGGCTGGGGACTGGGGACTGGGGACTAGGTACTGGGGACTGGTGACTGGTGACTGGGGACTGGGAAAAAATATTAGTTCATCAAACAGCGGTTTTTTCCTAATATCCGATACCCAATACCCAATCCCCGATACCCAATACCCAATCCCCAATCCTAATCCCCAGTCCCTAGTAAAGGTGATGCCTAGTGAGTCTGGAAGTGCGCTATGCCAGGTCTTTTTTGGTAGACCTGAAGAGTTTAGAACCGGCTGCCTACCAGCGGGTATATGATTTTGTGTTTTTGGAGTTCGCTCAAAAGGGACTGTTGCATAGTCTACCGGAACTGCGGCAGCTTGATAGTGAGGGTATTTTTCATCGCTTTACTATAGATAAATATCTAATTGGTATAGAAATTAGGGGCGAAATTGTCAAATTTTTGCGGGTCATCCCTATGCCAGATGTTTAAGCTAAAGAGTTAGACCAACACTTAAAACTGTAAACTGTATAAGGCTAGGCAGGGATGGCTCTATCCTTAAACTAAACTTGTTTTGGAAAAACACTTTACTTGAGATTTCCCTATGGATGCAAGGGCACTTTGGCAACGATACCAAAATTGGTTATATTTCCACGAGGGATTAGGACTTTATCTAGATGTAAGTCGGATGCGTTTTGATGACGCTTTTGTGGAGTCGTTGCAGCCGAAGTTTAACAAGGCGTTTGCTTTTATGGCGGAATTAGAGAAGGGCGCGATCGCTAATCCTGACGAAAACCGCATGGTTGGTCACTACTGGTTGCGAAATCCCGATTTAGCACCGTCTCCAGAACTTACACAAGAAATTGTCCAAACTCTAGAAAAAATCGAAGCCTTTGCTGAAAAAGTGCAAACAGGTGCTATTCATCCTCCTAGGGCTAGCCGCTTTACTGATGTGATTTCCATTGGTATTGGTGGTTCTGCCCTTGGCCCCCAATTTGTCGCTGAAGCTTTGGCACCTGATTTCCCACCCCTAAAAATTCACTTTATCGACAACACTGATCCCGCAGGTATTGACCGTACTCTCAATCATCTGCGAAACAATCTTGCCAGCACTTTGGTGTTAGTCATCTCTAAATCAGGTGGCACACCAGAACCCCGTAATGGCATGATTGAGGTGAAAAAAGCTTATGCTGGGCACAATTTGGACTTTGCTCAATATGCTGTAGCTATTACTAGCCCTGATAGCAATTTAGATAAAGTGGCTAAGTCTGAAGGTTGGTTGGCCAGGTTTCCCATGTATGACTGGGTGGGAGGACGAACTTCAGAAATGTCTGCTGTGGGACTAGTTCCAGCAGCATTACAGGGTATTGATGTTCGCGCTATGCTAGAAGGCGCAAAAGAAATGGATGACGCTACCCGCGTCCTAGATGTGAAAAACAACCCAGCAGCTTTGTTGGCAATGTCATGGTATTTTTCTGGCAATGGACGGGGTGAAAAAGACATGGTTGTCCTGCCATACAAGGACAGCTTGCTGTTGTTCAGCCGTTATTTGCAACAGCTGGTGATGGAATCTCTGGGTAAGGAAAAAGACTTAGACGGCAACGTTGTCCATCAAGGCATCGCTGTTTATGGTAATAAAGGTTCAACAGACCAACACGCTTACGTGCAGCAGTTACGCGAGGGTGTACCGAATTTCTTTGCTACCTTAATCGAAGTTTTGGAAGACCGCAACGGGTCATCTCCAGAAATTGATCCTGGAGTCACAGCAGGGGATTATCTTTCCGGTTTTCTCCAAGGAACTCGACAAGCGCTGTATGAAAATCAGCGCGATTCGATTACAGTCACCATTCCTCAAGTTAACCCCCGGACTGTGGGGGCGCTAATTGCTTTGTATGAACGGGCTGTTGGTTTCTACGCCAGCCTAGTCAACATCAACGCTTACCATCAACCAGGGGTAGAAGCTGGCAAAAAAGCTGCTGCGGTCATTCTCGACTTGCAAACACGAGTATTAGCAGTGCTACAAAAAGAAAAAACTCCCCTTTCCTTGGAAGAAATTGCCGATAAAGCAGGCGCTGCTGACCAAATTGAGGCAATTTACAAGATTCTGCGTCATCTTTATGCCAATCAACGGGGTGTGGTTTTGCAAGGTAATCTTGGACAACCCAGTAGTTTGAAGGTTTCTGCTAGCTAATAATTCATATCTACTTAAGTATTGTTGCTTATGCAACAATTCAATTTTTTATTGTGAAGCATCCTAAAATCTAGGATGCTTCACTGCATTTATAGCTAAGTGCTAAGTGCTGATACTGATACCAATTCGTAATTCGTAATTCGTAATTCGTAATTGTAGAGACGATTCGCCGAATCGTCTCTACTGGGTTGCGGGGTTTGAATGTGTTGCCGGATTTTAAAGAAATGGTATGAGTTGTATTCAAAGATGAGGAAGATAAGGGGGATGAGGGAGAATAATTGTTGTCGCACCCCTGCACCCCTGCACCCCTGCTCCCCTGCTCCCATTCCTGGATATTACACCACACTCAACAAACGTTGATTAAAGTAGCTCTTGGGTAAGAAACAGCGATCTGGCAAAAAAGGATTAGGCATATATTGGGTTAGGCGAGTACCGGGCTGATCTAGATGACAGAATGGTGGCACAATTCCCCAGTCTTCTGCTAGCCAAATCCAGTATCCGATTTCAATTTTGCCGTAGTTCGAGACTGTGAGGATCTCGCCTACGCTGTTGTTAATGGGTACTAAGTCAGAAAATGACTTAAGTTCAGTTAAGAGCCAAGCTAATTCTTCTACAGAAAAGTAGTAGCCATTCTCTGCCGCTATTTTAATAAATTCTTGCGGATTTTTAGCTGCAAGTAATTCCTCTTTGAGTGATGGCGTTTTTTGTGCTAAGTCAAAAATATCCCAAATCTGTTTCCTTGTAATTAAAAACCAGGCAAGTTCCTCCGCTGTTAAATTACAACCATTTTCTCTAGCTAATTTGATAAATTTATCAAGGCTATCAGTTTCTCCTAGTTGGCTTTTCAAGAGAAAACTGTGTTCTATAAATGACAAAAAATCTATAACTTTTTGCCATGTTGATTTATCAAATTTACTATGGAGTTTTATCTTTTCTTTCCAGGAAAGATATTGCTCTTCTTTCAGGAAAAAATTCCAAAGTTGATAATACATAAATCATCTCTCTTAAATCTCCAACTCAGTAGAGAATTACGTTTATAAATACCAGTTTAATCAGTATACTGGAAAATCTCGACAGTATTTGATACACAAAATTATGCAAACTAAGGCACACGCAAGCTCAGTAAAAAGTTTTTGTAATATTTAAAACATATATATAAACTTATACTGTAGATAAGATAAAGGATAGCGATCGCTCTTACAACTACGTTACTTTCTGTAACATAAATTATATAAGCATTTCTTAGTAATATTAAGCCTTCTGTCATGTTCGTTAGTGTAAAGCAATCTCAAAAATACTATTTAAAATAGAGTATAAAAATTTACTAATTTACTAGTTTGGATTTAATTAATTAGTTATGTAGTGAGTAAAAGCGATCGCATTTAGCTTTGTATTTAAAGTAACTTCAGATAGTGGTTAATTATCAGGCTGGTATTTTGACTTGGAAATATTTTTGTTAAACGAACCGCCCTTCGGGTTCAGCAGTTCGCAATCGACGCAAAGCGCCAAGACTGCGACTGCTTCACCAAGGCGCAGAGAACGCAGAGACAAGAGAGTTGATGCTAGCTTTAGCTAATTGGTAAGTTGCATGGAAAGTAAAAGCGATCGCCCATAATATAAAGTGAAAGAGCTAGGATTAATACGATGACTGAATCAACTGCGAAACAACCGCCACGTCGAGGGAGAATTTTTCCAGAACGAACTTTATCGCCAGAAGAACTTGCTAAACGCAAAGCTGAAGATGAGGAGTTTGATCGGCGTTGTCGGGCAATTTTTGAACGTGTGCGTCCTGATTTGATTAAGGAACACTACGGTTGGTATATTGCTGTAGAGCCGGATAGTGGAGATTACTTCATTGATGTAGATAAAGAAGTCGCTAGCCAGAAAGCACGTCAGCAGAACCCTAATTCTATACACTTTATGTTTTGTTTAAATGAGACTGGAACCACCGGCAGAATATGATTCAGGGAATCTTTGGAAATAGGGAACAGCTATTTTTTGAAATAGAATTTATTGCTGATAATGGATTAAATTTGCCTGTGGATACCATGTTAGATACTGGGTTCACAGGCTTTTTAGCTATTAACAAACAAGATTTAGATGGTCTTAATTGGCTGTATATCCGCAAGGAACGTCTGCGAACTGCACAGGGAGAAGCTAGATTTGATATCTATTTAGGTAAGGTACTATTGAATGGACATGAGTATGAAATTCCTGTTTATGCAGGGGATGAAATTACTGAAGTGTTACTAGGTTCGGAATGGCTGAAAATTTTGCCGTTGGCGGTTAATTATCAGGCTGGTGTTTTGATTTTGGGATAAATGCGATCGCTGTTTTTAACGAACCGCCAAGGCGCAACAGAACGCAGAGAGAAGAAAGTTGATGCTAGCTTGAACTAATTGGTAAGTGGCGTAGAAAGTAAAAGCGATCGCTTCTCCAATCACTTCCTTTTGTTCGCCCTAGGTAGCCTGTTAAGGGTGAGGAGAGTTCTATCAGAATTTCGTGCATTTGTTCTGTTTCTAGCGGCTTTGGCGGATTTGAACCGAAATACGCACCATGTAAAGCCTCAACTCCAGCAGCTTTTATTCCTGAGTTTTGCAGATAGTTATGAACAAGCTGGATAATGTGCGATCGCAGTTTAATCTGTTTTTCAATTTTATCAATATATTCATCAATTTTGTAGTCAATTTGCCCAGATTCTAAGTATTGCTGTAATTCCACTAAGTTGATAGCACCTGGATATTTTGCTTTTAATTCAACGAGTTTTTGTAAAGTCATAACATTAATAATACTTACTTTCCATTGTTGTGCTGCTTTGAGAGTATCTTTAGATGGATTACCAGGGCCAATTATTAATTTAGCGTAATTTATAAATTTATCTGTACCTAAGTGCATACCGCCTAGCTTCATTAATTCCTCCACTGTACCACTAGGAATTAATTTCCCCGCCTTACATTCACAAACAAGAGGGTAAGGTTTTGAGCAAAATAAATCTAATCCTCCAGCACCACCTTTGTAAGCATTTTCAACTTTGAAACCTAAAAATTCCAGACTTTGACGTGTGATATTTTCAAAATCTGTACCTGCTTGATAGTTACTTTTTTTCTCTTCTTTTTCTATGCTGCGATCGCCTAAATTTGCAATTGTTTTAATCCATGCTAAATCTGGATTTAATGGTTGAGTCTGTTTGGTACTACTCCAACCTAGAAAGATTTTGATATCATCATCTAATTGTTTAGCTGCTGGGTTGGTAATGCTAAGGGAGGCTAACGCACTCTGCAATTCTTCCAATTCAGGATGCAGCGGTGGTTCTAGTTTTTCTAATTGCTGTTTGCGTTGGGCGAAAGTGCGATCGTTTAATATAGGATTTTCCTCAGAAACAGTTAAAGGTTGTGGTAAATAAATAAACTCGCTTTTTGGCTTAACCCTGACTTCTACTGGTTGAGCTAATTTATAAACTCGCAGGTAAGCCAGAAATATATTCTGCCGTTGCTCCAGTATTTTCTGTAAAGCTTCTGTTGTCCAAATTGTTAGCTGTGATAAAGCAGGTAACGAGTCAAAATTATTCAAAATTTGGCATAGTTCACATCTAGCCCAGGCTTTAATTAAGACTTTTTCATCAGCTATGACGGGTACTGGTAACTGTTCATCTTCTGCAAGTAAGCTTACTGATTGAGGCTGTTTCAAGATACCCTGATCATTTAGCTGTATAAGCGCACTTTGAGCAATAGGTAAAAAACTTAAGCGATAGTACTGTTCAATTGGCAAGGTATTAATTGATGCATCTGCTGGACAAAAGGCAAATTCTCGCCCTGGAGCGATAAATTTATTGGGTAGCCACACAATAATTCTGCCATGCAATAATGCATCGATTTCTGGTGCTGGCAAGCGTAAGGCAGTATTAATTACAATAAAATTAATCATGATTCCTGAAATAGATCATCTGCGCCTACACTCGATGTATCCACAATCGGGGTAAGATGTGGTTTGCTATTTTCACTATCTTCATCAATAGCATCTTCAGGAATTTGTCCTGATGGATCACTCAGAATTTCGCGGATAATATAATTATCAGCCGCTATCCGCTTTTGGAAAATAAAATCCATGATTTGCTGTTCGCTTAACTCATCGTCTTCACGACCTTTCATAACAAAATGTACTGCTAAGATTGGCTTGATATCTTCTGGCTTTAACAACACCCATTCACCACCTAATTCTGAAGATAAAAGTTTACTCAAACACTCTTGTGCTTGAGTTGCGCTTCTATTAATTTGCTTAGAGCGAACTAAGCAACCACGAGTTAAATTAAAGTCTTCATAGCGAATCAATCGTTTCAATGTAGCTCCAACAATTCTACCTCCAGAATCTTGTAGCACAGCTACACCAATCTTGACATCTTTGCCGTTTTCTTCCCCAACAATTCTAAAGTCAAGATAACCTCTATCTGCTGCTCTAGTTTGAATATCTTGAATTTCTTTTACTTTGACGTTCTCTATAGTTTCTCCAATGATTGCAGAAAAACTTAACCTGAGCGCCTGAGCAAGAGTTGCTTTATCCTCCATATAATCTTCGATAGTAGTTTCTAAAGCAGTTAGTTGTTGATGATATGCAGGTTCTACTGGATGTATTATTACTGGCTCTACTACAGGTTCAGTAACTCTAAAGTTTTCTGCACACCATTGCAAAACCTTTCTAACAATAGGTCTTTCTTTACCCAATTCTCTGAGTTTTTCCTCATCAAATGGATAAGTTGGATAAGGTGATTTTAATCCTTGTTTTTGATAGAATTCTTCAAGCCATCGAGAAACTAAAGCAACTACGTCATCAGAATTTAGATGCTTTAAATCAATAACTTGCTCACCAATTCTATCTACAACGGATTCAGCATTTGGTAATCTTTTAACTTCATTAATCCAATGATCTGGAAAAATTGATGTTAGCAAAATACCACGTTTAATTTTGTCATACAAATCTTTAGCAAAAATAGCAGTAACTTGTTGAGCTGTGTATCCTATTTCATTACAGTGATCGTTTTCCATTTCATCAAAACAAATGACTATTGGTTTGTAATCACTAACTAAATCGAGAATTTGCCTAACTGTATTAAAAGATTCAGCTTCTTTATCATCTGCACTTACATTAGCTAAACCCATTGAATCGGCTTTGGACTGTGGAAGATTATTGCCTGTAAGCCATCGAATAGCGAATCGTTCATAGGCTGGATCAGGAGATAATGTCCATAAAATAGCAGTAAGAATATCAGGATTTTCTAAATCAGGTTTGATACCAAGTACCTTATCTCGTAAAACTTCAACTACTTTGGGATTTTTAGCCAATGCTCCAGGAAATTGATTTACTAACTGCTGAGGTGTATAGGTTTTGTTGAAAGCTTCATTAATTAAAGCTGTTGCTAACTCCTGCCATTGGCTAACGCCTTGACTACCTATTCTATTCAGACTATTTGCTAGAGTAGCTAAGAATTCTGCTTTAATACGGTTTAAGTCATTACATTGACTCATATAAACGAATAAAGCCTTACCATCAACCTGTAATTGATGTCGAATTCGGCTAATGAGATGGCTTTTACCTAAACCACGTTCTGCGGTTATGGTAATACCAACTACTTGCCTTTGTCCGCTACGCACTTTCTCAATTGCTTGATAAATAGCTTCGGAAGCATGAGCGTTTAAAGATGGCACATCAGGAAAACTTTGTTCCCAAACGTTATGACTTCTAACTACTAAGCGTCCCTGAAATGGGTTATGAGTATTGATAGCATTAATTAATTCGTTGGACATGGATGTGTTTGTCGTAGTAGTGTACGAGGAGCTAGCTAGAAATTCACAAAAATGAGAAAGTTCACCAGATTAGTTTAAACGCTTGGCATAGCAGCGCAGTCCACTAACCTCAGTAGTGATTGAATCTTCTAGTTTGGCTGGATCGTTATCCGGTAAGCTGCCACCTTGCAACTGCAAAATGTCATTTTCCTGCATTTCCAGCAACCACTTGTTGAAATCTTCACGACTTACCTGATGGCCAATTTCTCTCCTGATGCGATAAATTGGCACTAAATCATCTAAGTTGTAGTTGTGGTTCAATTTGTCGTAAACTTCCAACGCCGCTGACTTAAAGTCTTCATAAGATGCGATCGCACTCTTAACATTGTTGACTAGTCGAGCTTGTCCAACTACTACAACATCAATTTGACTAATCCACTTCAGTAGCGCATTCGCTGCCCAAGTACCAATAATAGTTCCTTCAAATTTAAAATCACCGCTTCTCAACCCTTCACCCAGTACTTCTAAACCCTTGGGAGATGTTAGAGAGTAACCCTTTTTAGAAAAAGCGATCGCTCCTTGGTTCTCTAATTCCTCAAATATGCTTTGATAATCTGCTGCCTTCTTACCCTTTGCTACAATTCGCTTGGTGATTTGTCCTTTTTTGACTTCCTCCTTTGTCCCTCCCAAATCCCACAAAGCCAGCAGAAGGCGAGTTTTAGTTTGGGTAGCCTGTAAAATCTTCTTTTCCGAACCCATACTGTGTGTCCTATTTAACTTAGTTTTCTATTATACTTTCACTTTTTTTTCTCTAGTTATAGAAATATCATTGTTTAATTCCCTGATATTTCATAATGAATAGTTAAGTTTTTTGATAAAATATTTTAAATTTATACTTAATTTTTTATCTAAAATTTACAAAATTTCTGGCTAGAAGTTTGTTGTACTTAAATTCTTTTTAGACACAGCAAAAGCTAGCAGAACATCTGACCGTTATTCGCCTCTCCTTCCTTCACGAGGATTAATTTTGCACTGTCTAACAGTGTGAGGCAATTGACAAAAATAAAATGGAATTGAGAATTATTGTTTTATTCCTAAAACTTACTGTGATCGCTCAACATTTTTACACACAGAGTGAGCAGAAGTATCTGTCCTCATCTGTGCAATTTAATTACAACTAGCAATTCGCATCTCTAACAGCGAAAGATAAAAACACGGATATACACGTAACCTATCCAATGATTGAAGAGAGCTTGTTAGCTAATTAACAATATATTTCCTTGGGATGAACGCAGTTTCTCTCAAAGGCAGGACGGAATATTTGAGAAATTAGCTCACCATTAGGTGGTGAACTGTTGTACCCGTGCTGTTGTTACGAGTGAGTGGCAAATGGCAAATGTTTTTTACTCTGTGAGAATTAGCAGGAACCTAATTCTGCTTCAACAGCAGCACAGCTTTTAACAAACGCAGGGTGATGAGGAAATACAATGAAGATAACATCATACCTTAAGAGTAAAATAGCTACCCGTTTCCTGGCAGTATTGCTTTCAGCGTTGCTGACAGTGCCATTGTTGAGTAGTTGTGGAGGAGGTTCCCGCACTGCTTCACCACCCCCACCTGTGGATGACACTGCTGGTAGAACAGTAAGCGATCGCACCAACCAACCTCAAGCTAAAAAGGGATTATCTACAGGACAGAAGGTAGCAATTTTGGCGGGTGCTGCTGCACTTTACTACCTCTACAACCAACATAAAAATGCTCAAAGTGAAGGAGCGCAAGGTAAATACTATCTTTCCAAAAA
This sequence comes from Nostoc sp. NIES-4103, assembly GCF_002368335.1. Classification (GTDB taxonomy): domain Bacteria; phylum Cyanobacteriota; class Cyanobacteriia; order Cyanobacteriales; family Nostocaceae; genus Amazonocrinis. The sequence continues at coordinate 7,833,792 of NZ_AP018288.1, forward strand.
TGGGCGTGTATACTACCGCGATGCTGAACACCGCGCTCACTGGGTAACCCCACCACCAGAAGGTATTCGAGTCCCGGAATCTGAAGCGCAACAGTACCGAGACTTCCAAGGCTATAACGGGCGTTCCACTGGTCGGGATCTCAGCGATGTAGCCCCAACTTCAGCCCCAGCGTTTTAGATAAACAAAGCGTGTGCGTAAATTTAAGCTCATCTTATCCCTAAAAGGAGTGGGCTTTTTTGCCGAATTTCTGTAAAACACACGAACTTAAATCAGGAGAAAGATGATGGTAGATGACTTTTGGCGCAAGGCGAGAGATTTTTTTACAGGCTCGAACAACGCTCAAGATCAACAAGAAGGCGAATATGGCGATCGCCAGGTACGTCCAGCCAGTGAAGATCCCTACGGCGACCCCGCAGACCAAGACATTTACGGCAACGTCATTCCAGCCAGTCAAGACCCATATGGCGACCCCGCAGACTTTTACGGTAACGCCATTCCAGCCAGTCAAGACCCATACGGCGATCCCGCAGACCAAGGCTATTTCGGTAACGTCAGACCAGCCAGCGAAGATCCATACGGCGACCCCGCAGATGAGTACAAGCCCTAGTAATAGTTGATACAATAAAAAATTTGAGACTACTTTTGAAAAAAGGCAATGGCAATTGATGCTACTGCCTTTTTTCTTGAAAGCGGCAGGAAACTCCATCCACAAGGTGATGGAGTTTTTTATTTATAAAAAAGTGATTGTCACAGTACACAAGCTAACTCAAGTAAAATAGGCTACTAAAAATATGTACTTTTTTATCTCAAAAGCTGCTTCAAATATTGCAATATTGCCGCTAATTGCCGCTTATTACCGTTAAAATGTATACTCTTGACATTAAGACATTTCTATATCAAAGAGGTAAACAAGTATGAGCCAAACTCCTATGAATAAAAGTCTGGCTAAGAATGTATGCAAACATAAGGCAGGCGATACCTGGAAAGAAGGCTGTTGTGGAGACGATTTGTTAGCAAAGAATTATTTTGGAAATCTTGAGGAGCAAGAGAACGAGAGTAGAACATCTGTTAAACAGGTCACACTAACCGAAAAACTGAAAACAAGCTATTAATGTAGTTTAAAATCAAGTGTTTTATACTACTTAAAACATGCTTTTCTACTGTTACTTAAGTAGTTTGGCATTAATATTTACCGTTAACACAAAACAGAGGGCAAAAAAATAAGATAACTATAAGCCCTTAATATTTGTTCGGTTACTTTAATTTTTGCCTATCTACTTAATTAACTGGATATCAATTAGCAATTTGAGTCTTTAGGATTAGAATATTCTTTAATTAATTAAGCAAAAAGATAGAAGACTTAATGCGAGAAAAAATAACTTTAACAAATGAGTGTCAAAAGTAGTAATTTAGGGCACTAAAATTCCGTTCATTTCACTCATATTTCCTCTTAATGTACTTCTGGAATGCCGTTATGCTCTGTCATACTGTATTTAAGGTAAAAAAAGGCCTAGATTGAAACCCAGAGGCTTCCTAGACCAAAACATTTATTATCTAACTTCAGGTTATCATACTTTCTCAAGTATGACCCTGGCTTGCCTCTGGGTTTTGGCCTTATTTGGCCTTAAGAGTTCAATAGGAAATTACGATGCTACTAAACAACCCAGAGCAGTCAGTTAATACCAATACTTCTATAGATTGTTGTGTGTCAACGCCTGTACCAACAAAGCGTACAGACGAATTACCAGCTGATAGTATAGCCAGTCTCATGATTGCTACCGCCATTTTATTGCGGGCAGCAACAGGGCTAATTCAGGTATTGCTTCCTTTCATGCGGCAAAAAGCTGGTAAGAATTAAAGCAATAAATCAATAGTCAAAGATTCTAAATTATAGACTACTTCCCCTGGCAAAAATGCTGGGGGATTTTTATGTCAACTCAAATCTCACACTTGCTCCATCTCCCGCCAAGAAATTTATTCTTAGCTAATAGCTTTAGTTGAGTTTAGCTGTTAGCCTCAGAGTTCATTCTAAGGTGCTTGTGGAAACTGGTGCAATATCTAAGTCAATACACATTGAACCAAAGATTTCAAAGCATTTGGCGGCAATAAGCGGTAATAAGCAGTAATTAACGGCAATTTAACATAAATAAGACTTTTTACCCTTATAATAGAAGATTGTTAAGTATTTAACATTAGCCTTAATTATCTAATTGTTTTGATAAAAAATTAATTTTGATATAGCAACACTATTGTACAAATATCACCGATTTATAGGAGGTTATCAATGGCAGCAATTGAAGTTAATCAGCAAGTTTTTCATGAATTGAAACAGGCTTATAGGGAAAAATGTGGAGGCTCTCCCAATAAACTCATGTTAGAGCTAGATAAGCAATTTCAACATGAACTAAAAGAAAAAGATTCCTTGCTTTCAGAAAGAACAATAAGGAATTTTTTTAACATTTCACCTACACCCAAGATGCGGGAGAAAAATCTGAACTATTTATGTAACGTTTTACTAAAAGGATGTACAAGCTATCAACAAGCACTAAAAAAATTTACTGCTGAAACTCCAAATCCATATGTACAACAAAGCAGGTTAAATTCTTATCTAGAGTATCTGAGAAAAGAATGTAACACTGTGAAAGTATTAACTATGAGCGAGCCTGTTTCTTTAGATGACATTTTTGTCAAGGTAAATATTATAGAAAGTATCAAAGGACGCAGAGCAAAAAGTATACAAGAATTAGAAGATAATAGTCTAGATTGTAATAAATTTGGTCAGATAGTCCATCAAAAAGGAGTTCCAGGTCTAGAGGTAGTAAAAAAACACCACAGGCTGATGATATGGGGAATGGCAGGAGCGGGTAAAACTACTTTTTTAAAGTATATAGCTATGCATGGTTTTACCACGCAGGATGATACATCAGAAAAACCTTTGCCATTTTTCATATCTTTGAAAAAATTCGCAGAATATCAAAACACACAAAGCTTAGTTCAGGCTATTCTCCAAGAGTTTGCTAAATGGATTCCTGATGAATTAAAAGATATTCGCAGTGATGTAGACCAGTTGATTCTAGATTACTTGGAGAAGGGGAAATGCTTGATTTTATTAGATGGCTTAGATGAAGTTTTAGCTAGAGATACTCGTTATGTATATAAAAGTATTGATGAATTCAATGAAAAGTATAGTAATAATCATATGATTATTACTTGCCGTCATGGAGCTTGTGAATATGTTTTTAAAGAGTTCGCAGAGGTAGAAATAGCAGATTTTGATGATAAAGAAATAGAAAATTTTATCAAAAATTGGTTTAGAAAGAGCCAAACACAAGATGATAAGCTAGAAAACTTTTTGCGTAAACTCAATGCTAATCCATCGGTCAAAGAATTAGCTAAAAATCCATTATTGCTAACGCTATTATGTTTAGTTGCTGGAGATAATTATGATTTACCTATGAATAGATATCAGTTATATCATGATGCAGTAGAAGTACTACTAAAAAAGTGGGATACTAATCGTCAAATACAACATGAAACAATTTATTCAGGCAATTTAACACTTCAGCTAAAAATAAATATTTTAGCTGAAATAGCATATGATGCTTTTATTGAAAAGCCACAAAGACACTATTGGCATAAATTTGAGTTAGGAGCCAAAATTCGTAAACTTATTGAAAATATTGATGGATTTGAACATAAAAGACTGGATGATGATAGCCAATTAGTTTTGAAGTCTTTTGAGACGCATCATGGTATTCTTGCTGAACAAGCTCAAGGGATTTATGCCTTTTCCCATTTAACTTTTCAGGAGTATTTTACTGCTCAATATATATATGAAAGCCGTGTTCCTGGTATTTTAAGCCAGCTTGTGAAACAACATTTAACAGATTCTCATTGGCGAGAAGTATTTATAATTATTGCCTGTCGATTTCCAATAACTGAAGCTGACAATTTTCTAAAATTAATTTTTTCCTATGCAAATGAACTAGTTAAAAGCGATGAATTACAAAAAATGCTTAAATGGCTTTATAAACTAACAACAAAGACATTAGATCTTCCATCTAGTTCATGGAGAACTTTTTACTTAACCATAGATTTAGATACAGACTTATATATTAATAATGAAATAAATATAGATCGCAATATTGCCGAAAGCCTTTCTGTAAAATTGAGAGCTATTAACGATAAGCGTCACAAAATTATCAAGAATAATTTTAAAGATTCACTTGCAAAAAACTTGTCAGTTATCCATAGTTTCGCTAGTGATAAGGCAGCTAATAGAAACTGGAAAATTCACGAATCTAGTAAATTTATTCAAAAACGTCTAGAGGTTGATGAGACTTTTACCTTTGAGTCTAAATTACAAGAAACGATTCAAATCGCCACAGAAAATAGTAATGCTAAATTAGCAGATGCTTTAAAATTTTTACAATCTCGTCAACCTGACAATAAGAATTCAACCTCAGAATGGCAAAAGTGGGCAGACGATTTGCAAAATGTGATGATTGAACAACTAGATATTGGTTATAATGTACAATTTTCGGAAGAGGATACTAAAGCTTTAGATAACTACCTTTATCTCTGTAATCTTTTGTTAGATTGCATTCAAGAAGGTAGCTACACTATTAAAGGTTTGCGAGAAGAACTGATTGATAATTTACTGCTACCAAAAGAACAGATTCCGCCACACCTGTTTGGAGATGGAGTTAGCCACATCGTTGCACAGGAATAAATTAGGGTGAGTTCGATGAACCTCTCCCCAACTTCTCTGTCTTGAAAAGTTCTGATGGTCGGAAGCCTCCGCTCAGACTTTTCGCTCCGAAGCGGAGAGGGGCTTTAAAATTCTTGATAAAGAGCGAGAAATTAATAAGGTTTTGAAGCCTCTCCCCTTTCAGGGGAGAGGTTTGGAGAGGGGTCTTTGAAATCTGTCGGACTCACGTTAAATTAAGATTTTTGGCATTGCTGAATCCAACTATGAGATTCAAAAATTCAGTTTTTCATAGTACTCTTCTGTTTGGGTCAGCAATGCCAGATTTTTGACTAAAAGAGTTGACAAAAAAGTAGCGATCGCAGTCACATCTTTGTTGCCAATATTTCCTGTACCTGGTCAATATTTTTCCGTACAGATTGTGCCGAAACTTTTAACGCTGCCATTTCTTCATCTGTGAGAGTCAATTCCAATACACTTTCAATTCCACCGCATCCCAAACGACAGGGAACACCAATCACAACATCTTCTAAACCGTATTCACCTTGGAGATAAGCCGCCACGGGTAACAACCGTGACTGATTCAATACAATTGATTCCACCATCACACTTGTAGCAGATGCAGGAGCGAAAAAAGCACCGCCAGTCTGCATCAATTCCACAATTTCCGCACCACCATTACGAGTTCTCTGTACCAAACGTTCAATCGTAGGTGCATCGAGTAATTCTGTGATGGGAATGCCGTTGACAGTGGCATAACGAGACAAAGGTACCATTAAATCACCATGGCTACCCAACACCATGGCTTTGACATCGGCAGGTAACACGCCTAATTCCAAGGCGATGAAAGTCTCAAAACGTGCCGAGTCTAACACACCAGCCATACCCATAATGCGATCGCGTGGTAAACCTGTGGCTTGCCAAGCTAAATAAGTCATCACATCTAAAGGATTGGTGACGACAATAAAAATAGCATGGGGAGAGTGAGCGATCGCATTCTTGGCTGCTTCCACCACAATTTTGGCATTGGTTAATAGCAAATCATCCCGACTCATACCTGGTTTGCGGGGAAGTCCGGCGGTAATCACCACAATTTGAGAACCAGATGTATCAATATAGTTGTTTGTGCCAATAATTTGGCGATTATGTAGTTCAATTCCCCTAGCTTCGATTAAATCTAATGCTAGACCTTGGGGCATACCCTCAACGATATCCAGCAATACTACATCTGCGAGATTTTTCTCTGCTATCCGCTGGGCTAGGGTGCTACCAACTCTACCAGCACCAACAATAGTGACACGAGGTAAACTACATACGATTGGGGGATCACAAGAAGAAGACATAATTAGGGTGCGGCTACTGGTTGAAGATGAGACTTCAATGGAGAAGTCAGCAGTGCCCACCCTACAATTTTGGGTTTTTAGGAATTAGCCAACAACATCCTTTAGTTTGAAGGCTAATTGTAATTGCTGACTAATGACTGCTGACTGATGACTGATGACAGTCAGCAGTCAACAACTTCAAGCAGAATAATTTATCTGGGATTTCCAGAATAACATCTGTTATTTAAATTCTTCAAGTTGATCCAAACGTAACCAAACATTTGGCGTTGGCACTTTTCCGAACTTCACAAAGGCGTAATCACCTTTGATATCTACAATTTCGCCCTTGCTGTCAAACAAGTAGGAAGGAAAGCGAGTATCACTAGCTTGTGCTTCTACACTGTTTTCCAGTTTCTCCCGCACAGCGCGAACTGTATCTCCTTTTTTCAATGCCATAAGTTCCCCTCTCAAGTTGATAAATTCTTTTATCTGCATTTTAAGAGAGTCTGAGTAAAAACTCCTAACTCCTGTACGGGCGGGTTTTGCAATCTTACTCAATTGATAGCCAGATATTCGGGTAAACCCGCCCCTACAACTCTTTCAAGGGCAGGTTTTTAGAAATGGGTAAATGATAGGATCAAACATCGTGACCCCAAACGTGCTGAACGACATTGGTTAGCCCGAAGCGATCGCTATTTTATGGTTGGTTAGTATTGGTAGTGCGGCTGATACTACTAACACTCTTGTGTAGTTATGATCATTTACCCACAAATCATGTGGCACATAACTTACCTCCTGCTTTCCAACCTACACGCATTCTCAGTTGCTTTCGTCGCGGTTTCATCAAGCTGATCGTTGCTTTGTTATTGGGTCAGCCTCTTGCTTTTGGTCACTTTTCCCCTGAACCTTGGAATACTCATCTCAACTTCTCTTCTGCCTGAAAAAACCTGCCCTTGAAAGGCAGGGGGGCGGGGGAGCAGGGGAAGATGAGGGGGAGAATAACTAAACCCATGCCCCATGCCCAAAAAAGCTTAATGAAACTTATTACATGTAATATTTGACAAAAAACCAGTGAAAAGCAGTATAATTGTCTTTTTTTATTCCCAACTAATTCACATTAGCCCTTGGGTGCAAGTTTAAGTTTTATGAGCCGTAATCAACAATCGCTCTGGCATCAAACGCACCAACAACAAGATATCTTGTCGGCAACACCTGTACGCTTGGAACTTGTACCCGAACGAGCGTCCGATTTAGAACTGTCCACAGCAGAGATGCTGCGTCGTACCCAAGAGGAACTCCAGTGGTATCGCAGCCTTTATGAGAATACGCCTGCTGTGTACTTCAGCTTGGACGCAATGGGGATAATTTTGTCTTTAAACCAGTTCGGTGCAAACCTTCTAGGTTACACATCAGAAAAATTGATACAACAGCCTGTTTTTAATTTGTTTGATCAATCAGACCAACAAAGGCTTTGTAATTTGTTCACAAGTTTATTAAAATCGCCTCACAACGAAGTCACAGAAGAATTTCGTTTAAACTGCCCTACCAGCAAAATTACATGGGTAAAAGTTACAGTACGGTTATTGCTTGGTGAGGATGAACATTTGCTTGCAGAGGAAAGCCAACGGACACTTGCTACCCTATCCTGTACTGCGGCTTCTGCTTTGCATTACCGAAACGAGTTTGTTGTTGAATCACAAGCAATTTCAACTACAACTAAAGTCACCCCAGCGCCGCAGTGTCCTGTGAAAAGTCCAGTAATTCTCATGGTGTGTGAGGATATTACTGCCCGCAAGCAGGCTGAAGATGCTTTAAAGGAAAGCGAACAACGCTTTCAAACTCTGGCTAATAGCGCACCATTCATGTTATGGATGGCAGGATGTGACGGACTATTTACATTTTTTAATAATTCTTGGCTAAAGTTTACAGGACGCAGCATAGAGGAGCAGCAAGGGTGGGGCTGGCTAGAAGGAGTGCATCCACAAGAGCAGGATTTCTGCCAAGAAAATTATGATTCTGCCTTTCATGCACGAGCTAAATTTGAGATAGAGTATCGCCTACAACGCCATGACGGTGTTTATCGTTGGATGCTAGATACTGGTATTCCCAGATTTACCCCCAATGGCAAGTTTGCTGGTTACATTGGTTGCTGTATTGATATTACAGAGCGCAAATTAGCAGAAGTTGCGCTACAACAAAGTCAAGAAGCAGTACAGGCACAGCTAGAGGAAATGGAAAGCCTCAATCGCCTCAAAGAAGAATTCTTAAGTACAGTTTCCCACGAACTACGCACGCCATTAACTAATATGAAAATGGCAATTCAAATGCTGGGAATCGCACTGCATCAAGAGCAGAACTTTTTGTCAGAAATGGCAAAACCACCAGCAGAACGCTCAAAAGCGGCTCGCTATTTTGAAATTTTAGACAAAGAATGCGATCGCGAAATCAACTTAATTAACAACTTCCTGGATTTACAACGGCTAGATACCAGCGCTAGACCTTGGGTGCTGGAAAAAATTCAAGTACAACAATGGCTATGGCGGGTAGTAGAGCTATTTAAAGCTCACAACCGCACCTTATGTAGGCAAAACTTGCGCCTCATCATAGCTCCTAATATTCCCCCTATCGCCTGCGATCCATACAGTCTGGAACGCATTTTAGTAGAGCTGCTGACCAATGCCTGTAAATTTAGCCCACCAGATGCAGAAATAACCATTTCCGCCCATTTAAAAGCTCACAACATCCAGTTCCAAGTCATTAATTCCGGTGTGGAAATTCCTAGCTCTGAATTACCACGCATTTTCGACAAATTTTACCGTATTCCCAGCAATGACCCTTGGAAACAAGGCGGCACAGGATTAGGATTGGCACTGGTACAGAAACTGACGAAACACTTAGGAGGAACAATTGAGGTTGAAAGTGGGTCTAACCGTACCTGTTTTGCTATCCAACTAGCGCTTTCGTAGTGAGGAGTTAGGAGTTAAGAGTTAGGAGTTAGTTGTTGGTGGTCAGTTGTTAGTTGTCAGTGGTCATTTTTTCTATCCCCCCATCTCCCTCATCCTCCTCATTGCCCCCCAACCCCAGAGGGGGCCCCGAAGCCCCCCATCTCCCTATCTCCCCTGCCCTCTTATAAGCAATTGACTTGCCGATATCTGAAATATTTAGCTATTATGCGTCACAATTAATACTGCCACCAAAATTCATTGGTAAAACCACATCTCTTGTAGGTCTACTTGAGGCAGGGGCGGCCAATTGTGGCACTTTGGATGTTAGTGGCTAGAAGCACTTTGGAACCGCAATTAAGGAACTTCCACTATGCTGATTTGCCCTCAGTGTAAATTTGAAAATCCCCATACTAACAAATTTTGTCAAAAGTGTGGCACGTCCCTGACCCACAAAGTTTGTCCTGAATGCAGTACTGAAGTGCCTGTGAACGCACAATTTTGTCATAACTGTGGTGCGGAATGTGGAACAGTGTGGTGGGCAATTATTGCCAAGGAAGCTGCTGTTGGGGGAACAGGGAAAGATCAGGCAGATGAGGAAGCAGTATCTTCTGTAACTCCCTCATCTTTGCTATCCTCTATCTTTCAGTTAACAGTAGGTTCTTATTTAGACCAAGAACAGCGCTATCAACTGGTAGAACCACTATCCACCACGAAGGGAAACGTTGCTAACACAGAAGTGTACGCGAGAGTTTTAGACTGCCAACCGTATCAAATATCACCTATTGAGGCAATATTAGCAAATCAGCAACAGGGGGTGGCAACACCATCAGTGGAAGCAAAGGGAATCCCCAGGCTTGCTAAGGCTTATATTGTCTTACAATCCCAAAAACATCCAGCAATACCATTGATTCACGATGCATGGCAGCAAGGTGATACACAGGTAGTAATTATTCAGGATCGTTCCCATTGGCAAAATTTACTCGAATTGTGGCAAGCAGAAACAACTAGCTCGTTACAAATATTACACTGGTGTTATCAAATGACCCAACTCTGGACGATACTAGAAAAAGCCAGCTGTCGTCAAAGTTTGTTGGAGTTATCTAATCTGCGATTGGATGAAGACCAAACCCTAGCGCTACAACAGTTATACGTGGAATCTTGGAATAGCCAGCCTGCAATAGAATTGTCAGACGATGAGGAGGCAGATACATTTGCTCTGCAAGGGCAGCCTTTAACTCTCAAAGCTTTGGGTCGGATATGGGAGACGCTATTTAGACAATCCCAAAGAACTCAATTTGGGCCTATCATGCAGCTTTTGGAAGATTTGGAACTAGGGAAAATTCAGGATATGCTACAGTTGCGATCGCGTTTGCAGTCAACCGCAGCTGAATTAGAAGCAGCCACAGTGCCAACTGCTGACCTGATGGCAGAAAAACAGACTGCGGCGCCCACAGTCCTGCAATTAGATGAGCCAGGAGATATCTCTGGCAAAGTTGATGATCTGCCAACAGTTGTACTGTCAATGCAGTTAAGTAGCCTGGAAGATGCAGGGCGTACTGATGTGGGGCGTCAACGTCATCACAATGAAGACTGCTTTGGGATTGAAACCAAAATTGACAAGCTGGAAATACCCAAAAACCGAATTCTACAAGCCCGTGGTTTGTATATTCTCTGCGATGGTATGGGCGGACATGCTGGTGGCGAAATAGCTAGTGAGTTGGCAGTCAACACCCTGCGGAAATATTTTCAAGAACAATGGATTAGCAATCAACTACCCACAGAAGATAGTATTCGTGAGGCTGTCTACTTGGCTAATCAGGCAATTTATGAGGTAAATCAACAAGATGCCCGTTCTGGTGTTGGGCGCATGGGTACCACCCTAGTTATGCTGTTAATTCAAGATACGCAAGCAGCAGTTGCTCATGTGGGAGATAGTCGCCTCTACCGCCTGACTCGTAAGCGAGGGCTGGAACAGGTGACAGTAGATCATGAAGTCGGTCAACGAGAAATGAAAAGAGGAGTAGAACCGACCATAGCTTATGCCCGTCCAGATGCCTATCAGCTGACCCAAGCCTTGGGGCCGCGCGATCAAAACTCGATCAATCCCGAAGTGGAATTTTTCGAGATCACTGAAGATACTTTGCTGATTCTGGCCTCAGACGGTTTATCAGATAATGATTTACTAGAAATACATTGGCAAAGTTACCTAATTCCTGTATTGAGTTCTGCCGTTAATTTAGAACAAAGCGTGACAAAATTAATTGATTTAGCAAATCAGTACAATGGTCATGACAATATTACTGCTATACTTGTCCGGGCAAAAGTACGGCCAAACATGGAAGGGATTAGGGATTAGGGATTGGGGACTGGGGACTGGGGACTGGGGAAATTCTTCCTTAACTCCTAACTCCTAACTCCTAACTCCTAACTCCCAACTCCCAACTCCCAACTCCCAACTCCCAACTCCCCACTCCCCACTCCCTTTTATCTTTTAGGTTGCATTGTGGTTACTCTGACCCTGCTAGAACCGCAACAAAAAACGCCAATCAAGCAGTGGTGCTTTGAAAACTCCTCCGTGATTCGGATTGGTCGAGCCACTGACAATGATGTTGTTTTAACTGATACTTTAGTATCCCGACATCATCTAGAACTTAGACAAGTCAGTTCTAGCAGCAATGGTGGTTCTTGGCAGGTGACTAGCCAAGGCACAAATGGCACTTTCCTCAATGGTGTGCTTGTGATTCAAACTATACTGCCAGATAATTCCTTGCTGGAATTGGCACAAGGAGGGCCAATGTTACTATTCCAAATTCAGGAGGTGACAGCACAGGAAAGTTGGTGGCGATCGCAACAAATTGGCGGGGCGAAGGAAAATTTTGCTACACCCATATCTTCAAAAAGCAAGCCTGCAAGCTCACCATCTACTTGCACCCACGAAGGTAACTCTGCGAAAAATCTGTTTTGCATCCACTGCGGTCAACCCCTTGCAGTGCAGCAGACGATTCGCCAGTATCAAGTATTACGAACGCTTGGGCAGGGAGGTATGGGTACTACCTATTTAGCTTGGGATACAGCAGGGGTGATTGCAGGAAAGCCACAACTGCTGGTGTTAAAGCAAATGAATGCTGATATGGCGAAAATTGCCAAAGCCCAGGAATTATTTGAGCGTGAGGCGCACACTCTTAAATCCCTTAACCATCCTGGTATTCCCAAGTATTACGACTTCTTTGTAGAAGGCGGCAAAAAATACCTAGCAATGGAATTAGTCCACGGACAGGATTTGGAAAAATATATCTACACCACTGGGCCAGTAACACCAAAGCAAGCGATCGCCTGGATGATACAGACCTGTGATATTTTGAACTATCTGCATTCTCAAGATCCACCACTAATCCACCGCGATATTAAACCCGCTAACCTGATGGTGCGAAATTCTAATAATCAGATAGTAGTATTAGATTTTGGTGCTGTTAAGGAAATTGGGACAACGCCTGGTACTCGTATTGGTGCAGAAGGTTACTGCGCCCCCGAACAAGAACGAGGACAACCTTTGACTCAATCTGATTTGTATGCCATAGGCCCAACACTAATTTTCCTACTCACAGCGGAGAATCCTTTCAAGTTTTATCGTCAACGAGGGCGAAATTTCCGCTTTGATGTGGCAAGCGTTCCCACAATTACCCCTCAATTAAGAGAGATTATAGACCGCGTTACCGAACCTTTGCCACGCGATCGCTACCAGACTGCCAAAGAACTGGCTGCGGCATTAGCTGCTTGCCATTGAGGGGATTGGGTACTGGGGATTGGGTACTGGGGATTGGGGAGTGGTTAAATTTAAAAACCCTACTCCCTACTCCCTACTCCCTACTCCCTACTCTTCGTCCCAAGCTTCCACAGCTAGCAATTCGCTAACTGGGTCTTGCATACTAAATCCAAAGTCGAGCAGCTCCTGTTTCCAGTACTGCCATTCATTGCCATAGAGTAAGGCAATCTTCCAAATGCTATCAGTTGGCTTGATAATATTGGATTCTACGAGTGATTGCACGTTACGTTGCAATTTCACCATAGGGTGAAGAATCACTTGCTGAGTCATAACCTAGATTCAATTCAGATTTTATTTGGTAAATGCTTAATCAAAACTGCTTTCCGTCTTGCAATTGTCACCGATGCGTAGAGTGTTGTAATGGGTAAAGCTAGTCTTAACTTTCTAACTATACCATAACAAACTCTGATTGTTTGTCAAAGAATTCGGTTTTGTACGGTAATTACCACCACAAAACTTTAATCCTGCCGAACTGCGATCGCGCTTTGCCGAAGGAAAAAATTAGTCGTCCTGTAAAGTTGCAATGACAGCATGAGTGGGGACGACCTGTGAATCTTATTGTGTGTGAACACCAGAATCTCTGTGATGGTTGAAAAAACCATATAATACTGGCTGACTTGAAGGTTTTTAAGCAACGAAGAAATAGTATCTACCGTGCGTATTAATAACGTTATATACAATATCGCAAACATCTAGTCTTAAACAACATCATTGCAAATCTTTATATTTATTTAATCTTTGTCCATAAATGAAGCAGAGATGTATTTATACTCAAAAAGCTGCAAGAGGAATTGGTAGTTTTTCCCAGATTGAAGAAATGCAAAGGGGTTTGCACAAGAGCTGTAAAAACACGGTGATGATAAGTGGCTAAAGAATAAGTATAACTTACTACAATTGGTAAATTGCTGTATTTTTAACTGTACCAGTTTTGAAACTGGGTGATAAAATTACTCAAATTCTGGCAATTACAGAAATTTTTGCTGTTGCATCAGTATAACTTCATGTCAAGTCTAACCTCAGTGTGAAAAATTTGTAGTTGAGATGTTAGTTTCTGTGGGGTGATGGGTAATCTCATAACTAGAGATTGCTGCTATCTAAGTATTTACCGCAGCAACCATCGAGATATGGCTAGTTCTGAGGAAGAATATTTTAAGACCCGTAAAAAGAAAATTGAGCAGCGGCAAAAATTATTGGCGATAGTGTCGATTGTATCTTTTCTGGGTTCCACTGCTTTTGCAGCAATTCCTGCAATACAACAGGCTATTGACAATCCTAAGCCAGCAACTGTATCCCCTGAGTCTTCATTGCAACAACAGGCGCGGGATTACGAACTGGTTTTACAGCGAGAACCAAATAATCAATCGGCTTTAGAAAAACTGTCTTTGTTACGGTTGCAATTAAAGGATACAAAAGGTGCTATAAAACTGACTGAAAAGTTGGTTAAGTTGCATCCAGATAGGCAAGATTACAAAGTTGTTTTAGAGCAGATGAAGAAACAACAAAATTAGAGCGATCGCTAGTAAATTTCTGTGATTAATAATCTTTAGCTAATTTGTAATTAATCTTAAACTATCGCTATTAAAAAAACAAGTGGATAACTATATGCAGATTAAATGCAAAGTTTGTGAATCTGATTCCTATATTTTTGCTCAAGGAATTTTACTAGGTAAGCATCAAGTTGATTATTTTCAATGTTCTCATTGTGGTTTTGTTCAGACAGAAGAACCTTACTGGCTAGAAGAAGCTTATTCCGAGGCTATAGCCAGAACTGATGTTGGTTTAGTATTTCGCAACAATAATTTTTCCCGAAAAGTTGCTCATATAATATTTAATCTTTTCAACCATGAAGCAACATTTTTAGACTATGGCGGAGGCTATGGTTTGTTTGTCAGACTGATGAGAGATTTAGGCTTTGATTTCTACTGGAGCGATAAATTTTGCAAAAACTTATTCTCTCAAGGTTTTGAATTGGATAATCATATAAATAACTCTTATGAACTAGTAACTGCATTTGAGGTATTTGAGCATTTTGTAAATCCAATTGAAGAGATTGATAATATTTTAAAGTTTTCTAAAAATATTCTCTTTAGTACAGAACTGTTACCAGAAAATAATCCTAAACCTAATGAGTGGTGGTATTATGCTCCTCAAGAAGGCCAGCATATTTCTATATATACTTTTAAGACCTTATCAGCCATTGCGGATAAGTATAATTTAAATTTGTACTCTAATGGATCTTCTTTACACCTATTGACAGAAAAAAAACTTGCACCAGATGCTTTTCAAACTATCTGCCAGAGTCAGCCACAAGTATTAACAAAGAAGTCTCTGCTTGAGAGTGATTACTCAAAAGCAGTTTTCTCACTCATTAATCGCCATGACCCAAATTTGTTGAGTTTTCACTCAGAAGTTACTGACTCTAGTACAAAAAACTTAACAGTCATAATTGATGGTGTATTTTTCCAACTCTACCAAACTGGCATAGCTCGTGTATGGAAATCCTTGCTAGAAGAATGGAGTAAAAACGGATTTGCTAAGCATATTGTCGTGCTTGACCGCGCTGGAAGCGCCCCTAAAATTTCTGGCATAAAGTATCGTTCTATTCCACATTATGACTACAGTAATACTGATGCTGACCGGGAAATGTTACAGCAAGTGTGTGATGAAGAAGGTGCAGATATATTTATCTCTTCTTACTATACGACACCAATTACAACTCCTTCTGTCTTCATGGCACATGACATGATTCCAGAACTATTAGGGTGGAATTTAGAAAATCCCATGTGGCGAGAAAAGCATTATGGAATTCAACATGCAACTGCATATATTGCAGTTTCAGAAAATACAGCCAATGACTTATTAAAATGCTTTCCTGACATTTCTTTAGATTCTGTAATTGTTGCTAAAAATGGTGTTAATCATCAAATATTTGCACCAGTTGCTCAACAAAATATTAATGCCTTTAGGACAAAGTATGGTGTGACAAAACCTTACTTCCTTTTAGTTGGTGCAGGAACTGGTTATAAAAATAGTATTTTGTTTTTCAAGGCTTTTTCACAGCTAACTAATAGCTATGGATTTGATGTTGTAATAACAGGTAGTGGTGGGTTGTTAGCACCTGAATTTAGAACCTACACTTCAGGTAGTATTGTCCACACGATGCAACTCAGTGATGAAGAGTTAGCAACAGCTTACTCTGGTGCTGTAGCGTTGGTTTATCCTTCTAAATATGAAGGTTTTGGAATGCCTATAGTAGAGGCGATGGCTTGTGGTTGTCCGGTAATTACTTGTCCTAATGCTTCAATTCCAGAGGTAGCAGGAAAAGCAGCAATATATGTAAATCATGATGATGTGGATGGACTAGCAAATGCACTGTGTGATGTGCAAAAGCCTGGTGTTCGTCAAACTTTGATTGCTGCGGGTTTAGCACAAGCTAAAAAGTTTTCTTGGACAGAAATGGCAAAAATTGTCAGTTCTACCTTAGTTGATACTACTCTTTTGAATTTAAATCTCAAGGATATTAACTTTATTATTTTTCCCGACTGGTCGCAATCAGAAGAGTTAATAACTTTAGAATTGGAGCAAGTGATTAAGGCATTAGTAACTAATTATGAAAGTCCAAATACTACCTTACTTATTGACACTAGTAACATCTCTAGCGAAGATGCTGAAATGTTATTATCTAGTGTAATGATGAATATGATGATGCAAGAAGATGTAGATATTACTGAAAGTTTGGAAATTTCTACGGTGGGAAGTTTACCTAATATTCAGTGGAAAGCTTTATTACCTCGAATCAATGCCAGAATTATTTTAGAGCATGAGGATCAAAAAGCTTTAGCACAAGTGCCAGTAGATCAACTACCCTCTTGTCATCTTGACGACTTCAACTATCAATCAGATCTGTTCTTGAAAAAAGAAAAACAAATTCAACACCAAGTAACCAAAAATTGTGTCACATATAATATTAAAGAAATTCCTATTCGTCTACCTGACGATCATGCTTTGCCACATTACCAAAATCGGTTTAGACTTTATGATAAATTTCTTGGTATTCTAGCTAAATATTTACCAAGTTCTCAAGATTTTATAGTTGATATTGGAGCAAATGTAGGTGATACAACAGCTTTGCTACTACAATATTGTTCCAACCCACTTATATGTATAGAAGCAGATAAAGAATTTTTTGGGATTATGCAAAATAATCTTTCAAAGTACCAAGACAGAGTTACTTTTGTCAATTCTTTTGTATCGGCTAACGATTTTAAAAATGTAGAACTGGTAAAAAATCACGGTACAGCAAGAGCAGTAGAAACAAAAAATCAAATTGTGAAATCAAATTCCTTAGAATCAATTTTGAATGATTACAATTTATCCAATTGTATACTTTTAAAAACTGACACTGATGGATTTGATTTTGAAATTTTACTTTCTTCTCTAAACTTAATTAAACAACATAATCCAATACTTTATTGGGAAAATGAGATTTCATCCTCAAAAGATATAGAACTTGCCAAAGATTTACTGAAAAAATTGACAGAGATAAATTATACAAAATATATCGTGTTAGATAATTTTGGTAATCCGTTAACTTATGAAGGTACACCTCAGTTGTTAGAGGAAATCAACGAGTATATCCTGAATAACAGTTACACTAATCATAATACTTTTTATTATACAGATATAGTTGCTTTTCCAAATGAATATAACTATCTGATTCCAGAAATTGCATCTGATTATAATGCTTTTATTAGAAGCTCAAAGGTGTACCCATAATTACTATTTATTGTTTTGAGGAGGAATCAATATTTGATGCACTTGCTAGCAAGCAATGTTATTATTTTCCCTAATTGGAGACAACCTGAAGAGTTACTGCGTTTAGATTTAGAACGAGTAATTAAGGCGATCGCTACTCATCCAGATAGTAACCAAATCACTCTAATTATAGATATAACTGGCATTGATACAGAAGATGCTCATCTAGTTGTATCTGGTGTAATCATGGATTTACTGTTTGCAGAAGATTTGGATATTACTACAAAATGTGATATTTCCCTGCTAGGAAATTTAGATCCAATTGAATGGAAATCCATAGCATCTCGTGTCCATACTCGAATTATTTTAGAAAATGAAAATCAGGAATCCTTAGCAAATTTACTCGTAGAGAATATTCCTGCATATAAAATAGAATACTTCAGTAATCTATCCGTAGGTAAGTTAATTGAAGATTGCAGTAATAGATTATTCCAACAGAGAAGATGGCTTGAAGCGATCGCACAATATCAAAACCTCTTAGAAATCTCGTCAGGTGATGTAGAAATTTATGCACGATTGAGTCATTGCTATAAACAATTAAATCTCCTAGACGAATATTTTCAAACTCTCCAGCAAGCAATTCAACTTCACCCAACCCAAGGAAATCTACATTTTGAATTAATCATTGAATTACGGCGCAATGGTCGTATAGAATCAGCTATTTTGAGTGCTGAAAATGCTGCTAACTGTTTACCTGATGATTACACTTTTCAAATTCTCAAATATTTGACAATTCCATCAGTGTATGACAATGAAGAGCAAATTAGCTTCTATCGCCAGCGCTTTATCCAAGGACTGCAAACTTTAATTGCTCAAACCTCTCTCAAAACAACAGAAGAACGTCATAGTGCTTTAGCTGGTATCGGACGACTGACAAATTTTTATCTGTCATATCAAGCACAAAATGATATAGATTTACAACGCCAATATGGTCAATTAATGCATGAGATTATGGCGGCTAATTTTCCCCAATGGGTTGTTCCTTTACCCATGCCAAAACTTGAGCCTCAGCAAAAAATTCGTGTTGGTTATGTTTCCTATTATCTACATTCCTATAGTGGCACACTGTGGTTAACTGGCTGGTTACGTCACTGCGATCGCGAAAATTTTGAAATCCATTGTTACTATATCGGAAATGAGCCAGATCCAGTTACCCAACAGTTTCTAGATTATAGTGATGTTTTCCACCATATCCCTCATAATTTATCAGCAGTTTGTGATCAAATAATTGCTGATCAACTGCACATTTTGGTGTTTCCTGAAATAGGGATGAACCCGCAGACAATGCAAATGGCTGGACTGCGACTTGCACCTGTGCAATGTACAGCTTGGGGACATCCAGTAACCACTGGTTTACCTACCATTGATTACTTTTTATCTAGCGAATTAATGGAAGTAGAAAATGCTCAAAAACATTATTCAGAAAAATTAATTCGCTTACCTAATATTGGTGTTTCTTATCCCAAACCATATATTCCGCCTGTCGTTAAAACCCGCTCAGATTTTCAGTTACCTGATGATGCAATAATCTATTTATCTTGCCAAGCTCCTTTCAAATATTTACCACAGTACGATTTTATTTTTGCTGAAATAGCTCATCGTGTTCCTCAAGCTAAATTTGTATTTCTGCGTGGTAGTTTAATTCAGCCGCGTCTGAAACGTGCATTTGCAGCTGTAGGACTAGACTATGAAGATTATTGTGTATTCTTAAGTATTCCAGAGCGTTTAGATTATCTGATGATTAATTTACTCTCAGATGTTTACTTGGATACATTTACTTGGTCTGGTGGTAATACTAGCTTAGAAGCGATCGCTTGCAATCTCCCCATAGTTACTTATCCGGGAGAATTTATGCGGGGTCGCCACTCTGACAGCTTCCTCAAAATGCTAGGTGTGACAGATACTATCGCTCTCAATACAGCGGAATATATCGAAATTGCTGTTAAATTAGGACTAGACCCAGTTTGGCGACACGATGTTTCACAACGAATTAGCCAACGTCACGACCGCCTATTTGATGATAAAGCCTGTGTACTCGGTTTAGAAGCCTTTTATAAACAGGTTGTGGAAGCAAGTTTGTAGTACAGCTAATAAAATCATATCCGCTTGATTACATATTAAACCTGAAGAACCCCACCCCACCAAAGCTACGCTTTGTTTCCCCTCCCCGTTTACGGGGCTAAAGTGTACACACAAGTCCTAGTAAACTACTAACAGAGCTGTACTAGCGTGTCTAGACTAAAATAGTGCATTAACGTAGACGCGTAAGCGGCTTGCCGCAGGCTACCGCACCAGGCGCAGAGAACACAGAGATATTAGAGGAAATCTATTGCACCATTTTAAGCTTGACACGCCAGTACCTAGTGTTATCGACCCTAAGCAGGATAAAAAACTGACTGTAGATAAAAAAGACAACTTAAACGATGCGGTTCACGATCATGAAAACGTTGATGTTCCCATTCCTGAACCATTAAATACAGATGACAACAACGTAGTAGATAAGCAAATTATAAGTGCCAATTTAGGCGCTGGTTAAACTAACAGCAATCATTTCTCTTCCCTCTGCGTCACGCCAGTTGCTACAACGCGGGGAACCCGCGCAACGCACTGGCTTCTCTGCGCCTCTGCGGTTAAATAAACTCCTTTTAACCAATTTTCTCGCGATCATGCGGTTTTAACAAATGGCTAATATCAGGCCCAGAAGGAATAATTCCCCCCGGATTCAGTGGGAATAAATTGCCATAATAGTCCTGCTTAACACTTTCTAAATCGCAAGTACCAGCAACACCTTCGAGTTGATAAAGTTCACGTAAGTAGCCTCCTAAATGCTGATAATCTTGGATGCGGCGACGGTTACACTTAAACAAACCGTAGTAGACAATATCAAAACGGAACAAAGTAGTAAACAGCCGAACATCTGCAAGAGTCAGATTGTCACCACAAAGGTAGCGATTGGTACTCAGCGTTAATTCAATTTCATCAAGAGTAGTAAAAAGTTCATCACAAGCAGTATTGTAAGCCTCTTGAGTTTGGGCAAAGCCACAGCGATACACACCATTGTTGACGCTGTTGTAAATTTTTTGATTCCACCAGTCAATTTTATTTTTTAATTCTTCTGGGTAGAGATTGAGTGTAGAATTTAAAGCGAACTCATTAAATTCTGAGTTCAGCATGACAATAATTTCTGCACTCTCGTTGTTAACAATAGTCTTTGTTTGTTTATCCCACAATACTGGAACTGTAGCGCGTCCACTGTAACCAGGTTGGGAAAGTTGATACAAATCAGCCAAAGTCTCACAACCTTGTTCTGGCTGGTTGAATACCCAACCGCCGGAAACCGCAGAAGGAGAAACAATAGATACTGATATTACATCTTCGAGTTTTTTGAGCGATCGCACAATCAAAGTTCGGTGTGCCCAAGGACAACCAAGCCCAACATAGAGATTGTACCGCCCCGCCGCTGGTTGATAAGGATTACCTTCTTCTGTGCCAACAAAGTTTCTAAACTGGCTATTAGGACGAATATATTCTCCCGACTGATTGCGCGGTGCAAGTTGCGACATCATTATCTGCCAAAGAGTCGTCCAAACAAACTTACCCGCACCAATAATTAACTTGGGAGGAAGTGATTTTCCCTTTTTCTTAGTTGAGGAAAGTGCTATTGGCGAATTTTTAATATTGGTCATAATTATAAATTAACCATACCTTTCTTTTATGGCTTGCGAGCAACGATACCATACATTAATGGTAGATTTGGTACATCTTCAGGCGGAAACCACCGCCGTTGTGAATCTGCACGCATCCGTTCAAAACCCTTGCAACCATTCAAGTATGGATATTCCTGCAAAACTTCCAACCTCAGCCCAGCTTGCAAAAATGCTGTGACTACCTCGCCAATACCCCATTGAAACTCGTGAGAACGGTAGGAATTGCTAAAATTTTCAATTCCAGTTTCATAACCTGACAGAATCAATCCCTCGTTAGAAATAGCTACATAATCGCTAATACCATCTTCCCAAGTCAGGGGTTTTCCGTCATTAAAATAAGAAAACTTGTGACTCCAATCCCAATCAAACATCATCGCCACAGGATGGAATTCTACAAGCACAAAACGTCCGCCTGATTTGAGAATTGCCGTAATTCCTTTTGCCCAAACACTCAAATTAGATAGCCAAACAACTGCACCGTAAGAAGAAAATACAATATCAAATCTTTGGTTTTGATTGGCTGCTTCCTCCAGCCAGTCAAATACATCTGCACGATGAAAAGTAGCTTGGATACCAGATCCATCAGATAATTTTTGGGCAAAAGCTATGGCTTCATCACTAATATCAACACCAGTAACAACTGCACCGAGTCTTGCCAAACTCAAAGTATCTTGTCCTGCATTACACTGAAGATGAACCACAGATAAACCACTAATATTTCCTAGTAGTTCCTTTTCTTCTGGAAATAGTGTATTTCCCCCTTCTCGAAAAAACTTTCCTTGATCACCCTTATGGCTATTGTGCGCCTTAGTTGCCTCATTCCAAGACAAACGGTTTTCTTCGTGAAATTCTTTTCTCAAAGGGGCATTACTCATGATTTTGTACTCATTCAGTACTAGATTGAGTAGAAATAGGGAAAAAGCCCAACCTACTCTTAGGAAGAATTATCTATGAATAATTACTTTTTAGCTATTACCCAAACAGCATGAATAATCCCAGGAATATAACCAAAAAGTGTCAAGACTATATTAATCCAGAAGTCCAAACCAAAACCTACTTGCAAAAACACACCTAGAGGTGGTAAGAAAATAGCACAAAGAATCCGAACTAAATCCATTTAACCCTCCTATTAATATCAAACTGAGCAGCTGTTTATTTGAGTTATTCGCCACTGCTCTAGCAAATTTGTATATCTCAAAGATAACATTTGCATTTTGACTCAACAGTCATCTAGAGATGCGGTAAACCGCACTTGATTAGCCACCACTAATTTTGGCTTTATAACCTAGCTTGGTCAAAATTTCCAGAATTTTCTGTTTGTGATCGCCTTGAATTTCAATTTCATTATCTTTGACTGTGCCACCGCTACCGCACTGGGTTTTCAATTGTTTTACTAAATCAGCCAAGGTTTCTGGTTTGGCTTGAAAACCAGTAATCACCGTCACAGTTTTGCCTTTGCGTCCGGTGCGGGTAGCTTGCACTCTCAGATTTTGCTGTTGTGGCGGTAGTTCGGGAATTGGTCTTTCGGTGGCGGCGGAGTTATCGTTACCAAATTCACGGTAGGCAAAGCGTTTGTCGGAAGACTTAGAATTGTTAGAAGACATAAAATTTTTATTAAGAAAACAGCAAAGCCAGTAATGAGTTGTATACATCTATTGTGCCTGTAAATTGTTAATCTAGGGCTTGTTACTGCCCAGACACTCAAAGCAAGATGCACCTCATCTCAGTAAGACATCGTATCTAATGTACTTGAGACTTTCCTATAATAATTAAGTCCTTCCCGTCATTGAAATTTGCCCGTGACTACAACTCCTCTTTCTTCTAGTTCCTCATCAAATGCTCAAGTTCCCGATATCCAAGGACGCTTTGGACGCTTTGGCGGGAAGTACGTCCCAGAAACGCTAATGCCTGCTCTTGCTGAGTTAGAAACAGCTTATCAGCAATACCGCAATGATTCTGATTTTCAAGCAGAACTACAACAGTTGTTGCGCGACTATGTGGGACGTGCCACACCGTTGTATTTTGCTGAACGTTTGACTGCGAATTATGCTAAACCAGATGGCACAGGGCCGCAAATTTATTTAAAACGTGAAGATTTAAATCATACTGGCGCTCATAAAATCAATAATGCCCTAGGTCAGGTATTGTTAGCAAAGCGCATGGGCAAGCAGCGAATTATTGCCGAAACAGGTGCCGGACAACACGGAGTAGCGACAGCCACAGTTTGCGCTCGTTTTGGGCTGGAATGTGTAATTTACATGGGTGTCCATGATATGGAACGCCAAGCCCTGAATGTGTTCAGAATGCGGCTGATGGGCGCAGAAGTACGTCCGGTGGCGGCGGGAACAGGAACTCTCAAAGATGCGACTTCTGAAGCAATTCGAGATTGGGTAACAAATGTGGAAACTACTCACTACATTCTCGGTTCTGTAGCAGGGCCTCATCCTTATCCCATGATGGTACGTGATTTTCATGCAGTGATTGGGCAAGAAACTCGCGCCCAAGCTTTAGAAAAATGGGGCGGGTTGCCTGATATCCTCATGGCTTGTGTGGGTGGTGGTTCCAATGCCATGGGGCTTTTCTACGAATTTGTCAATGAGCCATCTGTGCAGTTAATTGGCGTTGAAGCAGCAGGAGAAGGTGTTAATACCACAAAACACGCCGCGACCTTGACAAAAGGACAGGTCGGTGTATTGCATGGAGCCATGAGTTATCTGCTACAAGATGAGGATGGGCAAATAATTGAGGCACACTCCATTAGTGCGGGGTTAGATTATCCCGGTGTAGGGCCAGAACACAGCTATTTGAAGGATATTGGACGCGCTGAATACTACAGTGTCACCGATGAAGAAGCTTTGGCAGCATTCCAGCGACTTTCCCGATTGGAAGGGATTATACCAGCATTAGAAACAGCCCATGCGATCGCCTACTTGGAAACTTTATGTCCGCAACTGAGCGGTAGTCCTCGAATTGTGATTAACTGTTCTGGACGCGGTGATAAAGATGTGCAAACAGTAGCTAAATTTTTAGATCCTGCATAGTTGGCTAAATCTGCAACATATTTAGATGTGGGGTATTGGGTGTGGGGTGTCAGAAAAAAGCAGTTTTGAAAACAGAATACAAAGCAAATCATTTTAACAATGAAAGAAAAAACATGTATTTCAAGGAACTACCTGCCAGAAATACAGTGTCCGCGACAATAAATCCCCTAATTTTATTAATTATGGGTTCTCCACACCCATTGGTGTCAGCTTAAGCTAGAAACAGCTTAACTGTTGGCTTCGTCACCCGCCTTGAACTTAAGTTCAAGGCTAATAGCTAAAGTCTACTTTAGTAGACTAAAGATTTTTAGAGATATTTAGTCATCTTGAGATGACTTTTGCTATTAGCAAGGAACTTTAGTTCCTTGCGGGACATAACTTTTGCGCGATTGTTGACACCCACACCCTATCCCCTACACTTTTTGCAATAAACATGAAATTTAGTGAAATAGTTAGTAATTTTGATCACTTTGCCACAGACAATAGTCTCACCGCTAAGCCAGACCAAGACCCAGAAATTACAGGTGTGGCTGCCCTTGATGAAGCTACAAGCGGTACAATTACTTACGTAGAAGGAGCCAAATTTGCTGCCGATGTAGGCACTACAAATGCTAGTGCTTTGATTTTACCTCAAGACAAAGCATTACAGGTACAAGCACAAGAACGTGGTATTGCTTGGGTAGCGACACCAGATCCGAAACTATTATTTGCCAAAGCTATCCGCCTATTTTACCAACCATATCGCCCCAGTCCAGAAATTCACCCCACTGCTGTGATTCACCCTACGGCCAAAATTGGTAGCGATGTTTACATTGGCCCCCATGTGGTGATTCAGGAAAAAGCGGAAATAGGTGATGGTGTAATTATTCATCCCAACGTAGTTATTTATCCAGAGGTGAAAATAGGCGATCGCACCACCTTACATGCCAACTGTACAATCCACGAACGCAGTCAAATCGGTGCAGATTGCGTGATTCATAGCGGTACCGTGATCGGTGCAGAAGGGTTTGGTTTTGTGCCGACCAAAACAGGTTGGTTTAAAGTCGAACAATCTGGTTATACCGTGATTGAAGATAGCGTAGAAATTGGCTGCAACAGCGCCGTTGACCGCCCAGCCGTAGGTGAAACACGCATAGGTCGCAACACCATAATTGACAACTTAGTACAAATCGGTCACGGTAGCCAAATAGGTGCAGGTTGTGCTATTGCAGGTCAAGCTGGCATGGCAGGAGGCGTGAAAGTGGGGAATCGCGTCATTTTAGCGGGACAGACAGGAATAGCCAATCAAGTCAAAATTGGTGATGGGGCGATCGCATCTGCTCAAACTGGAATTCATAAGGATGTTGCACCAGGAGAAATTGTCTCTGGAACGCCAGCAGTATCCCACAAAATATATCTCAAGGCATCTGCAATTTATAGCCGCCTGCCAGAAATGTATCAATTCTTCAAGCAATTGCAACGTCAGCTAGGGCAGAAGTGACTGGGGATTGGGGATTGGGTATTGGGTATTGGGTATTGGGAAAACTCTTACCCAGTCCCTAGTCACCAGTCCCCAGTCCCTAATACCCAATTCCCAACTTTTCCAACACTGGCTTTGTAGAAACAATGTGCCGTTCTAAACCCAGTTCTTTGGGGCTAACTCCTAGTGCTAAAGCAATGATTTGAGGTAGGTGCAGCACTGGCAAACCTAGCTTTTGTCCAATGACCTTTTCCACTTCTGGCTGACGAGAATCTAAATTTAGATGGCACAAAGGACAAGGCGTGACTAAACAATCAGCACCAGCTGCTAAGGCTTCTTGAATATGCATCCCCGCCATCTTGAAAGATTGGGTAGTGGCATAGCTAGCAAGGGGCCAACCACAGCATTGGGTACGACCACGATAATAAATCGGTGTAGCACCCACTGCACGAAACACATTTTCCATCGCTTCTGGCTGGAAAGGGTCATCGTAAGGCATGGACTTTTGAGCGCGCAAGAGATAGCAGCCATAAAAAGCTGCACATTTTAATCCAGCTAATTGACGCTTAACACGTTTGGTAATTTCTTCTAAACCATAATCTGTGACTAAGGCATAGAGGAGATGTTTAACTTCGGTACTGCCACGATAAGGCGAACAACCTTCTTTGGAAAGCAAGCCATTTACCTGGTCAACGTAGGTCGGACTGCTTGTCTGACACTCTTTGAGGCGTTCATTGACATGACCGATTACACCTTGACAAGTGCTGCAATGGGTAAGTAGGGGTAAATTTAATTCTTCTGCTAAAGCAATATTTCTGGCGTTGACAGTATCTTCCAACAATTGGGAATCTTCTTTAAAAGTACCTGAACCGCAGCAAGCAGCTTTTTTCAGTTCAACGAGTTCAATGCCTAATGCTTGGGTGAGGGCTTGAGTTGACTGATAAAGTTCCCGACAAGCACCTTGAGCAACACAGCCAGGAAAGTAAGCATATTTTAGTGTGTGAGATACCATAGGATTATAGTTGGGTGAGGACAATTCCCCCCGATAATAACTGTTTTATCATCTTTGCCAGGTGACACTGACAAGGCAATATATTTTTGACTTGGACATTCGTCCAAAAATTTAGTAAGAAGTAAGGATTGGTATATAAAAGCATTTATACACTAGTATGCGATCGCACTACGGTTCTCTTGTCCAATTTTGTTTCTCCCAACTAGGGATGTGACATTTTCTTACAGAAAATTGCTCTCGCAAAATCTGAACCATCGTGTGGCGTATCCCTAATACTCAACTGCTTTGCAAGTAGTTGTCTTGTTAGTGATAGTAACCTCAAAGAGGTTTTTTTCAGGAAAACCCTTTGCCAGTATACGGGCGATCGCGCTTTCCGATAAGATGTATATGCTCAAAAACCATGTCGCCCATCAAGAGCGGATAATAGCAACTGGTCAAGGACTTTTATCTATGAGTCAAACGGAAATTTTTGAAAAGGTCAAGAAGATTGTCGCAGATCAACTAAGTGTTGAGGCTGATACCATTACACCACAGTCTAATTTTGCCAACGATCTAGGAGCAGATTCCCTAGATACTGTTGAACTAGTAATGGCTTTGGAAGAAGAATTTGATATCGAAATTCCTGATGAATCCGCTGAAAAAATTACAACGGTTCAAGAAGCAGTGGATTACATCAACGACAAAGTTGCCACATCGGCTTAAAAAGTGATTGGGGATTGGGGACTGGTGATTGGGGATTGGTGATTGGGGATTTGGGATTGGGGATTAGGGATTAGGGACTGGTGATTGGGGACTGGTGATTGGGGTAAGATGCAAATTAATGATTATATTTCTATCTCTTTCCCAGTACCCAGTACCCAGTACCCAGTACCCAGTACCCAGTACCCAGTACCCAGTACTCAGTACCCAGTACCCAGTCCCCAGTACCCAGTACCCAGTACCCAGTCCCCAATCCCCAGTACCTACTTTACGCAGCTTTCTCGCCACCTTTAACTGAGTCATGACAGATTATATACGTAAACGCGTTGTTGTAACGGGTGTGGGTGCGATTACACCTATAGGCAACACATCAGCAGAATATTGGGAAGGATTGTTGAGTGGACGCAATGGCATTGACTACATCACCTTGTTTGATGCCAATAGCCATGATTGCCGCATTGCTGGTGAGGTGAAAAACTTCGATCCACATGCTTATATGGAGCGCAAAGAAGCCAAGCGCATGGATCGATTTTCGCAATTTGGGGTTGCGGCTGCAAAACAGGCCCTGTCGGATGCGAACTTGGTGATTAATGAACTGAACGCAGAACAAATCGGGGTAATGATTGGTTCTGGTATTGGCGGTTTGAAGGTTTTAGAAGACCAGCAAACAATCTACCTCAACCGTGGCCCTGATCGCTGTAGTCCATTCATGATTCCCATGATGATCGCCAATATGGCGGCTGGATTAACAGCAATTCACCTTGGTGCTAAAGGGCCAAATTCCTGTACTGTTACAGCCTGTGCAGCTGGTTCCAACGCCATAGGAGACGCTTTTCGCCTAATTCAAGGCGGCTACGCCCAAGCGATGATTTGTGGCGGAACAGAGGCAGCAATTACACCTTTGGGTGTAGCTGGTTTTGCTGCTTGTAAAGCACTTTCTTTTCGCAATGACGACCCCGCTCATGCTTGCCGTCCCTTTGACCGCGATCGCGATGGATTTGTCATGGGTGAAGGTGCAGGAATTTTGGTGCTAGAAGAATTACAACATGCCCTCAGTCGCGGCGCTCGTATTTATGCGGAACTTGTCGGCTATGGGATGACCTGTGATGCTTATCATATTACCTCGCCGGTACCAGGTGGCGAAGGAGCTGCCAGAGCCATACAATTGGCACTCAAAGACGCAGGACTAACCCCGCAACAAGTGAGCTACATCAATGCTCACGGCACTAGTACCCCAGCTAATGATTCCACTGAAACCGCAGCGATGAAAAAAGCTTTGGGCGACCACGCTTATAAAATAGCTGTTAGCTCCACCAAATCGATGACAGGTCATCTTTTAGGCGGCTCTGGAGGTATTGAAGCAGTGGCCACAGTACTAGCGATCGCTAATGACAAAATTCCACCAACAATCAATTTAGAAAATCCCGATCCAGAGTGCGACCTAGATTACGTTGCTCACTCTAGCCGCTCTCAAAAAGTCGAGGTGGCACTATCCAACTCCTTCGGGTTTGGTGGTCATAATGTCACACTAGCCTTTAAGAAGTATCCCTAAAATCCCCAAGACTAAATAAGTCATGATTAGACACCCTTCGGGCGATTTCCCCTACTGCTGAAGCAGAACCCGGAGGGTAGGGTAAGATGAAAATAAACTTGTTGGTAGATGCTTTGCCCACAAGTAGCGCAAAAAAAACTCAATTTTCCCAATATTCAAGTTTCATCCCTTTGTGGGTGAACTAACTTGATACTTCATACTTCATGCTTCATCAGCCTGCAATCGGCCCAAAAGTATCATAGATATCATTCTCATCTGAATTTAGCGTTCAGCATGACCAATTTATCGGCATAAAAGGGACTGGGGATTAGGGATTGGGGATTGGGTAATCAAAGCGAAAAATTATGGAATTTGCTCTTACCCACGGCAAATTTTGGAATGTTTTCCCAGTACCCAGTACCCAACACCCAGTCCCAAAGCGGCGTTCCTCCCACCAAAGTACCTTCGGGGACTGCCGAGGACTCCTCGCCGCGACCAGTTGATTTATCACCCGAAACTCAGGAGATCCCGCTTGTAGATCAACAATCTGGAATGGGATGATGAAGATACTGCGGGGAAATTTCAATCAGTGGTCAGTTATTCAGTAATCAGTGACCAGGCTGATGGCGGAGGATCAAACCCGCAAGTGGCGCGAACCACCGATTGTTTGGGGACTTCAACCCCATGAATAAAACCGATAACTGTTAACTGTTAACTGTCAACTGTCAAAAACAACCCCGGCAAAAGAGAAGCTTAGAGAGTGCTAACCCGTCGTTAACAACAAGAGATTATGGCTGTTGCAACCCAATCCCTCGAAGAACTTTCCATTAACTCGATCCGCTTCTTGGCTATTGACGCCGTAGAAAAGGCAAAATCGGGACACCCAGGGCTGCCGATGGGCGCGGCTCCCATGGCTTTTGTACTATGGGATCGCTTTTTACGGTTTAATCCCAAAAATCCCAAGTGGTTTAACCGCGATCGCTTTATCCTGTCTGCCGGGCATGGCTCGATGTTGCAGTATGCCCTCCTCTACCTGTATGGTTACGACAGCGTGAGTATTGAGGACATTAAGCAATTCCGTCAGTGGGAATCTAAAACCCCCGGACACCCCGAAAACTTCATGACCCCAGGTGTGGAAGTCACCACTGGCCCATTGGGACAAGGAATTGCCAATGGAGTCGGTATTGCGATCGCTGAAGCACATCTTGCTGCTAAATACAACAAACCTGATGCTCAGCTAGTTGACCACTACACCTACGTAATTTTAGGTGATGGTTGCAACATGGAAGGCGTTTCCGGTGAAGCTGCTTCTTTTGCTGGGCACTTGGGATTAGGCAAACTCATCGCTCTGTACGACGACAACCACATCTCCATCGACGGTTCTACAGATGTAGCATTCACCGAAGATGTTTCCAAGCGCTTTGAAGCATACGGTTGGCATGTGCAACATGTGGAAGATGGTAACACCGACCTAGAAGCAATTGCCAAAGCCATTGAAGCAGCCAAAGCTGTCACCGATAAGCCTTCTTTCATCAAGGTGACAACCACTATCGGTTATGGTTCACCCAACAAAGCAAACACCGCCGGCGTTCACGGTGCAGCTTTAGGAACAGACGAAGTGGCCTTGACTCGCCAAAATTTGGGTTGGGAATACGAACCTTTTGTAATTCCCCAAGATGTCCTCAACCACACCGGCAAAGCAGTAGAACGCGGTGCAGCCTACGAAGCCGACTGGAACAAAACCTACGCTGACTACAAAGCTAAGTATCCCCAAGAAGCAGCAGAATTTGAACGCTACATCAGCGGCAAACTGCCCGATGGTTGGGATAAAGTACTACCCACCTACACCCCCGAAGACAAAGCATTACCCACCCGCAAACACTCAGAAACCTGCTTGAACAAACTAGCAGCAGTTTTACCTGAACTCATTGGTGGTTCCGCTGACTTAACCCACTCCAACTTGACCGAACTCAAGGGTAAGGGCGACTTCCAAAAAGGACAATACCAAAACCCCAACATCCACTTTGGTGTGCGGGAACATGGTATGGGCGCAATTTGTAATGGTATTGCACTGCATAGTTCAGGATTAATTCCCTACGGTGCGACCTTCTTGATCTTCACAGATTACATGCGGGCTTCCATCCGCTTATCTGCATTGTCTCAAGCTGGGGTAATTTGGGTAATGACCCACGACTCCATTGGTCAAGGTGAAGACGGCCCCACCCACCAACCCATCGAAACACTGGCTTCTTTACGTGCTATTCCTAACTTGACAGTGATTCGCCCCGCAGACGGAACAGAAACTTCTGGCGCTTATAAAGTAGCCATTGAAAGAGCAAAGCAAAATGCTCCTACTTTGTTGGCATTCACCCGTCAAAATGTCCCCAACTTGGCAGGTACTTCCATTGAAGGTGTGACCAAGGGTGGTTACACAGTGCTGGATTGTGATGGTACACCAGAGTTGATCATCATTGCCACTGGTTCAGAAGTGAACCTCGCCGTCACCGCAGCCGAGAAACTCACAGCCGAAGGTAAGAAAGTCCGTGTTGTTTCCCTACCTGCGTGGGATTTATTTGAAGCACAGGATGCAGCTTACAAAGAGTCTGTATTACCGAAAGCTGTTACTAAGCGGTTATCAGTTGAAGCTGGTGCAAGTTTCGGCTGGCACAAGTACGTCGGTACTGAAGGCGACACCGTTAGTATCGATCGGTTTGGTGCTTCCGCGCCAGGTGGTGTTTGTCTGGAGAAGTTTGGCTTTAGTGTTGACAATGTGTTAGCTAAAGCTAAGCAATTGTTGGGTTAATTAGCAACAGAATATTCTCTTAATTTGATTGTGGGGTGGGCTAGAAAGCCCGCCCTTTTTTATGCAGACAGATATTGTTTATAATTCAATACGGTTCAGTTAAGGCTAAAACTCTTTTTTAATGACAATTTTATTAACGAACCACAGAGGCGCAGAGTACGCAGAGACGGGAGAGGCAGAGAGGAACGAATGCTTAACTGAACTCTATTAGTTTATAATTGGGGTAATTTAGTGAATCCTTGGGAGGAAGTTATGCAAGAAATTTCAAGGGATAAAGAAGAACTCCTAGCCCGGATCACAAAAATTGTAGAACATTTGATGAAAAAGGATACTAGCTATCAGTATTACCTAGATAAAAATAAAGCAATTCAAATAATATTTAAATATTTTTCAGAGAAAGTTTTTATAGAAGAACTAAAAGCTATGTCTGATTTCAAATTAACAGGATTTGTTGAAGCAGATATGATGACTTTGCTATTGATTGAAGGGGAAGAGGATATAGATCTGAAAGCAACACCCTATGGTTAGATATGTTAAATTCCTGACCAGAAGAATGATTTTTGTTTTACATAATTTAATATAATGAGTAAGGACAACGCGATCGCGTTATGGTTTGCGTTAGCCTATATTTTTATAGTACAATAGTACTAAATTGATAAAAAGTTACTATTTATACTGAGAGGCAGTATGAAAGCAGAGCTTCTCAAAAGATTTTTTAGAGCGATCGCTAGTTCAGATCAAGAGGCGATTGATAAGCTGACACACCTAGTCATTGAGGAAGAACGCAGTAAAGGACACACTCTTTTAGCTGACCAGTTAGAGAATATCACTAAAAAGAGCCAGAAAGAGAAGTCTACGGATCGCAGCAAACCTGCTTCTTCTCTTCGAGACGCTACGCGAACATTACCAGAAAACTTAGACGCTTTAACAGAATTACCAACTAGTAAGCGATTTAATCTACCCTTAGTAACTATCATACCGAGGGAGAAACTACGGCATCACATGGTGTTGCCTGAAAATATTGAGAAACGTTTTCGTCGAATTGAACGCGAATATGCAGCAAGAGACAGGTTGGCTCATCATGGGCTACATTATAGACAAAAAATTCTTTTATATGGGCCACCTGGTTGTGGAAAAACTCTAGGAGCAGAGCGTTTAGCTTGGAATACTGGTTTACCACTTCTGAAAGTGCGGTTTGATGCAATGGTATCGTCTTTTTTAGGCGAAACTGCAAGCAATTTAAGAATTGTATTTGAAGATGCTGCAAAAAATCCATGTTTATTGTTTTTGGATGAATGTGACTCAATTGCCAAGTCACGAGAAGATTATCAAGAAGTAGGAGAAATTAAGCGAGTAGTAAATACATTTTTGCAAATTTTGGATGAGTATCAACCTTCTTCTGGACTTTTAGTAGCAGCAACCAACCTGAATAAATCTTTGGATACTGCCCTTTGGAGAAGATTTGATGACTTAATTGCAGTACCCAAACCAGGAAAACAGGAGCTAGAATTTATACTAAAGGAAACACTATCTGCAATTGAAATAGGATCTATCAATTGGTCAAGGATCATTGAGCAGATGGAAGGTTTTTCTGCGGCTCAAGCTGTGAGGGTTGCACAAGATGCGGCTAAACGAGCTATTCTTGAGCGGGAAGAGCTAGTGATTCAAGAACACTTAGAAGAAGCGATCGCAGAAATCCAAGTTTCCTAATATTAAATTTTGCTGTCTGGATAAGTAAATGGTTGAAAGTTCTCAGGGTTTTCCACATATCCGGCTTAGGCTGACAACAGAAGGACGTGCTGCATCGCCACCGGGAGGAGGAGGAAGAAAGAATCCCATAACACTCGTTAATCTGGGTAATCGCCAAGGACACGGAGGTAAACTCAAAACTTCTGTTGACTCCCTGATATTTGAATGGCAAGAAACTCAAGAAGAACGAGAGCAAGAAGGGAAGCCACCAATTAAATCTCGGCGGATTATCTTACAGATTGATCCTGATTCTTTTAATCCAGATGGATTGAAAGCATATGGCATTGAATTGATTGCTGATAGAGAAGATGGATACATTATCGGTGCATCAGCAGATTTAGAACTTAGTGAACTCCAAAAAAAGATAGAAAAATTTATTAATAGCCAGCCTCGTGCCAATACAGTAGCCCAAATATGGGACATCATTGATGGTCAAAAAAAGCCAGAATTGATTCTTTCCCCAAATTTATATACTGAGCTGTATGAGAACTGGCTACCTATAAAAGAAGAACAAATATATACTGTTGATGTAGGTGTAGCCTGTGTAGGCACTGAAACAAAACTGCCTAACTATCCCAAACGACAACCTTATGATACTAATGAAAGTTTCACAAAAAAGGTTAATAATTGGATTCCCAAACGTCAAATAACAGAGAAAGAATGGGAAAAAATATCATGGGACAGGCAAGAGGAATTTGAGGAGCTTATTCAATTTTATAAAGGTAGTATTATCAAAGGTTTTCAAGATGAAGGAGGTGAGCTTGGTACAGTTCGTTTACCAGATAGTTTTTCGTGTCGAATTCAAATTACTGGAAAAGGCTTAAAAGATTTAGTTGAAAATTTTCCTTATATCTTTGAGATTAGTGAGCCAGATCAGTTTTTTGAAATGCTTAATCAAGAAGAATTACCTGATTCTAAGACTCACATTCTCCAACTAGAACCACCAGAATCTAATGCTCCTAAAGTATGCATTATAGACAGTGGAATACAAGAAATGCATTCTTTGCTAAAGGTAGCTATTGATTCACAAAATTCAACTTGTTGGGTTCCTGGTGAAATTGGTAGAACTCCTGATTATGTAAAAAATGGTGGACATGGAACGAGGGTAGCTGGTGCATTACTTTATCCGAGAACAATACCTCGTAGTGGTACATTAAAAGCTATTTGCTGGTTACAAAATGCTAGAGTGCTTGATGCCGAATGCTACCTACCTGTTCAAGTATTTCCACCCCAGTTATTAGAAGATATCGTGAAGTTTTATTATGTTTCAAAATCAACCAGAATTTTTAATCACTCTATAACTGGTCAATCTCCATGTCTTACTAGATATATGAGTGCGTGGGCATCTACTATTGATAATTTAACATGGCAAAAAGATATTCTTGTAATTGTGGCAGCAGGTAATTTACCTATAGTTCCCTATCCTCAGAAACCAGTTACAAGATTATCTATAACCGAGCATCTTTCAGCAAATAGATTATACCCAGATTATTTGTTAGAAGATTCATGTAGAATAGCTAACCCTGCACAAAGTTTCCAAGCGTTAACTGTTGGTTCCATTGCTTCAAATTCTTATAATTCACCACCTTATTCTTCCATTGCACAAAAGGATCAACCCTCAGCTTTTTCATGTTCTGGATTAGGAATTTGGAATACTATTAAACCGGAAGTAGTTGAATATGGTGGAGATTTAGTAAAAGATGAAGGTACACCTCCAACTATTACTACCCCTAAAGATGTTTGTCCCGAATTAGTCCGGTCAACTTTGTATGGTGGCCCAGCGGTTGCTGCTGACAATATTGGTACATCATTTGCAGCACCAAAAGTAAGTCATATTGCTGCGCGTTTAGCTGCTGAGTTACCAAATGAAAGTTGCCTTCTTTACCGTGCATTAATAGTACAATCAGCAAGATGGCCAGAATGGGCAATGGCAGATAATGTAAATAAATTGCACGTTATTCGTCAAATTGGTTACGGTCTTCCCAATATTGATCGTGCTTTGGGTAATGCTCCCAATCGAATAACTTTGATGACAACAGGAGAACGCCGTATTACCGCTAAACAAGCTCATGTTTACCAAGTCAAACTTCCAGAACAATTACGTTCTCAAGGGGAATCGCTAGAAATTCGCCTAGAAGTTACTTTGTCATACAAAGCACAACCGCACCGAACCCGTAGAAATCGCCGAAAATATCTTTCAACTTGGCTGGACTGGGACTGTAGTAAGAAAGGTGAAGATCCAAAGAGGTTTTTAGAAAGAATTTTAAAAGAGTATGATGCTCCAGAAGATGCTGAAAAGGGAGATAAAGGTTTCCAATGGACTCTTGGTAAAAGATCAAAAAATCACGGAAAAATTGAAGGTGTATCTAGAAGTGCAGGAACTCTTCAAAAAGATTGGGCTGTTGTGAATTCATTTGAACTCACAGAAGCATTTTCGATTGCAGTTGTTGGACATGAAGGTTGGAATAACGATCCAGAAGCTAGCGTTCCATATTCTCTGGTTGTGAGCTTTGAAGCTATACAAGCTGATATTCCAATTTATACGTCGTTTATCGAGGCTCAAGTTGAAACTGAGATTCAGCCGGAGGTACAAATTTAATCAATTAAAAGTAAGTGAAGCGATCGCCCCCTCGCACTTCCCCCTCTCACAACACAGCTACCCCTTTAATATAATTAGGGTCATGATGATCGCTAACAAAAGCTTGAGGCACATCTGCAAGAGATTGATAACGGTGGGTAATCCATGAACCAACAATTATCTGCTTGGTTTCCAGCAATTCTAATGCCTTTTGATATGTTAGAGGTCGTCCCTTGGAATCAAAACCTCCCGATCCACCTGTAGCAGCCACTAAGGTCGGTTCCATAAACTGTAAGTTATTCAATACACTTAAATCGGTTCCTAGATGACCGTAGCCATAAAGCAAAATTGTCCCTTGTTTACGAATCAAACCAGGAATAGACTTGAACACAGAACCAGCGCCGGACGCATCAATAATACACTCTACCCGTCGTCCGTTGGTTTTTTCTTCTATTACTTCAGCCAAATCTTCTGCAAACGGATCAATTGTGATTGCACCAAACCGCGTTGCTAAATCTCGCCTTTGTGCATTTGGTTCACTCACTAACAGCAAGCCATCATATTTCAAGACATTTCGTAGATATTGGATAAACATAAATCCGGCTGGGCCACCGCCAAAAATCAGAATTGATCTGACGCGGCGTTCAATCTCCTCAGCACCAACTACATAACGACTGCGACAACGAACCAGTCTGTCCCACGCATGAATAATACAACTTAACGATTCTGTTAAAGCGGCTTCTACTCGATCCAAGTCGGAATTAATTCGTATCAGATTCACCGCAGGAAGTGCTATATATTCAGCCAAACCTCCCGGTAAACCAGTGATACCATGCTCACCGTAAAATTCACATTGGTGTGAATCCCCAGTCACGCAGTATTCACAAAGCTGTTTCTTCCTATTACTAACGCAGTTCAATCCTTGATCTATAACTACGCGATCGCCTACTTGTAAATCTTCAACTTCTTTTCCTACCTCTGCAACTTCCCCAACAATCTCATGACCGAGAATCTGCGGTTGTTCTACCAAGGGGATAGGCTGACCTCGTTTATCTGTGTTGTAGTTAGCTTCTCCTGAAAAAATATGAAAGTCTGAACCACATAATCCTACTGCTTTTACTTTTACTAAAACATTGTGTGCGTTTACCTTTGGTATAGGGAATTCCTTTAATTCCAGCTTGGCAATATCGCTCAATAATATTGCTTGCATTGTTGATGTCATATGTATAAGAGGTTGTTTATTAGGCAAACTTAAGTTGATAGAATTGAATATCTAACCGATTTAAGGATAAAATTAATACTATAATAACCCTAAATTTTTCATAAAATTCTTTCTTTGTGTCCTTTGTGCCTTTGTGGTTCGTTCCTTTGAAATATTTTTTTTACGAACCGCCAAGACGCAGAGAACGCAGAGAGAATATGGAATTACCTTGGTTGCGGTGGTGGGATAATCAAGGGAATTTGCTACAAACAGGATGGGAGCGATCGCAACCCCTAGCTGCAAAGTTAAAAGAATTGGGTGTAAAGCCTGACGATTTGGTATAGTTATGAGTCTGGCAAGATGCCCAACTTATAAAACCATAAATCAAGCAGTCAGATTGTGCTATAATCACGCACCTTCAATTTTTGTCGGCGCATTGCGCTGGGCGACAACGCACCCTATGTTAAAAAACCCCGTTCTAATCTAAATTAAAACGGGGTTTTTCTGATGAAAATCTTAATTCTCAGGTATTGCAATTACAGATAAGCTAAAACACATCTAAATTGCATAGCCACTCATCAGCTTAGTTTCTCGATGACAGTCATACAGTCAACTTTTATGTAGAACAGCTGATCTTTGGCACTACAAGTCAGGAGGTAAAATCACCTTATTGATGGCATGAATCACACCGTTGCTGCCTTGGATATCAGCTTGAACCACTTGGGCATCATTCACCATCACACTCTTACCAGGATCAACTTTGATGTTAATCGCGCCACCTTCAATGCTTTTCACTTCGCCAGACTTCAAATCTGTGGATAACACCTTACCATCTACAACATGGTAAGTTAAGAGTTTAACCAACACTTCTTTATTCTCTGGCTTAAATAACTCTTGCACCGCATCTTGAGGCAATTCGGCAAACGCAGCATCAGTAGGTGCAAAAACTGTGAGTTCTTTGTTACCCTGCAAAGTATCCGCCAATCCCGCTGCTTTCAAAGCCTTGGTTAGGGTTTTAAAGGAACTGTTTGACTCTGCCAATGCTAACAAGGTTTTGTCTTTAGTATTGGTTGTCCCTGCGGCTGGCGGAGTTTTGCTAGGTGTCTCTGTGGTTGGTACTTGTGTTGGAGGTGTTGCTTCTGGTGTGGTATTCGGGACTGGTGCAGTTTCACTGGGTGCTGTGCGACTACCACGGTTATAAGGAGGCTCGTTGAAAATACTTGGTCTAGGATTTGTTGTCCGCCTTCCACCAGACTGTGACACCTGGTTTTTGGGTTTGGGGTTGTCCTTTGTTGTTTCTTGTGTAATCACAGCAGGTGTATATTGAGCATTTGCCTCAATACGCTGACTCCGGTTATAGGGAGCCTCGTTGAAAATGCTGGGGTTAGGATTTGTGGATTCTTTTGCTCCAGATGGTAAAGTGACTAAGAGACTAACACCCGCTACTCCCACTACACTTGCCAGGTTTCTCAGCAATTTGCTGTAATTTGCCTTCATAAATTTTGTTTGTTTTGATTTTACACAAGTTACATTAAGACTTATAACATTTTGCTAAGCATAAAATCTAACCTGGGAAGTAAGATTTTTGGTCAACAGTTTGATGTCCTCTTGAGTCTTGAACTCTCACTATCTTTAGCCTCTTTAATCACTACCAGCAACAAATAACTCATAGCAACATTCAGATCATTTGTAATATTCAATACTTTATTTTGAAAAAATTCTGTAAATCAACTTGGTTGTAATCTTTATATACCCTAACTAAATCATCTCTAATAAGTCATTAGCTCTCATAACAAATAGTTAAATTCAATACCTGTGTAAACCATAGCTCTCAGAAACTACGTACACTAGAATGAATAGAAACTCTTTGTGTCTTGGTG
This sequence comes from Nostoc sp. NIES-4103, assembly GCF_002368335.1. Classification (GTDB taxonomy): domain Bacteria; phylum Cyanobacteriota; class Cyanobacteriia; order Cyanobacteriales; family Nostocaceae; genus Amazonocrinis. Next base: position 7,873,066 of record NZ_AP018288.1, read on the forward strand.
TCTTTTGTGGTTCTTTGATCTTCTACCACCAAGGCACTAAGGCGAGCCAGTGCGTTGGGGAGACAGCGCCGTGGGCGGGTTTCCCGACTTGAGGCGACTGTCGTCGGCAATGCCCGACTTGAAGCAACTGGCGTCACAAAGTATAGAAATAAAATATATTACAAAAGGCGAATCATTCTTAGCTCTGGGTTGATCTATATCTAGTTAATTAGCTGACTCAATTATTTGATGTTGTCATAAATTAAGAAATAGTATTTTTGACAAAATCGCTGAATTGCCAAAATAGATTGAAAAAGATAAACTATTTGGGCAATGAATTACGTAATAAATTGATTAGTTTACCAGGAAAATTCCTGGAACTAAAGATACAATTATAAAGTTGATTTCGTAATCAGTTATCAGGTATACAATATGCTGGAATTATACCAATGGGAACTATCTCAATACTCAGAAAAAGTGCGCCTGATTCTGGATTATAAAGGGCTAGATTATCGGAAAATAGAAGTTTCACCTGGAATTGGTCAATTAGAACTGTTCAGGCTAACTGGACAGCAAGAAGTACCAGTGTTGAAGGATGGTAATAGATATATTGCTGATTCCACAGAAATAGCTAAGTATTTAGACTTAAAATATCCTGAACGACCACTAATACCCCAAGACCCCAAACAAAGGGGTTTAACTTTATTAATAGAAGAATGGGCAGACGAATCAATAGGTATTAAAGGCAGAAAAGCTCTATTTGCTGGTATTAGTCAAGACCAGAATTTGCGAAAATCCTTGTTACCCGCCTCTACACCAGATATATTCAAAAATCTGGTTGAAGGAGTACCTAGTGATATACTCACAGTCTTGGGGTTTGGGGTAGGATATAGCCCAGATGTGATTAGATCAGCGATCGCTTCCTTAAAGCAAGACCTAGAAGCATTGACACTGTTGTTAGCAGATAGTCCCTATTTAACAGGAGATGAACCGACCTTAGCTGACCTTGCAGTTGCGGGTTTGTCGATATTGCTAAAATTTCCTGACGGCCCCTATCTCGATTTACCAGTATCTTTGAGAGGTAAAGGAGTGCCTACCCTAGCCGATAATCCCGATTATCAACCATTCTTTAACTGGCGCGATCGCCTTTATGCTCAATTTCGCAAACCATTAATCGGTTACAGACCCACTGAAACTGCACCAACTTCAATTCAAATTGAATAGACGACCAAATAATTACTAATTCGTAATTCATAATTCGTAATTGAAGGATAGAGCAACTTAATTGATTAATGGAAAAAATTCGTTTTTTTCTTGGTTCAAGCCAGGGGCTTGAGCTAAGGTGTAATAATTACGAACTACGAATTATCAATTACGAATTATTTTGACTATTGACTCTTGACTATTGACTAATCAAATGAATTCGGCACAACCACCACTAGGTTCGGTAATTCAAGGTTCTCTGACTGGGGGGTTAGAAGTACGATTACACCCTGATGTCTCTGTTGAAGATATGCGGGTGGGTAAGTTTTTAGTTGTGCAGGGGATGCGATCGCGCTTTTTCTGTATGCTGACAGATGTGGCGCTAGGAGCTGCTAATGCGCGAATTATTGCTAATCCCCCCAGTTGGGAAGACACTTTTTTGAGAGAAGTTCTCGCTGGTAGCGGTACATACGGCACCATCAACCTCGCGCCGATGTTGATGTTTACCCCCGAATCTGATGAATCTTTCTCCCCAACAAATGGTAAATCTGTAAATCCTTTTGTACCATCATCAACCGGTTTGGCATCATTTCAACCCCAAACCAGTACCACGATGGAATTATTGCCAGTTAAAACTATTCCCAGCCACTTTAGCCAAGTTTATGAAGCCAGTGAAGAAGATTTTCGCCGCGTATTCGGTTGGGAAGATGACCCCCAAAGGCGCAATTTTTCCATCGGTAAACCATTAGATATGGACGTGCCCATTTGTATCGATTTAAACCGCTTTGTTGAGCGTAGCAATGGAGTTTTTGGTAAATCGGGTACTGGTAAATCTTTTTTAACACGCTTACTTTTAGCTGGTGTGATCCGTAAAAATGCGGCGGTGAACCTAATTTTTGACATGCACTCCGAGTATGGATGGGAAGCAGTTGCAGAAGGTAAAAATGTTAATACTGTTAAAGGTTTAAAACAATTATTTCCTGGTAAAGTCGAAGTTTATACCCTCGACCCCGAATCAACAAAACGGCGGGGTGTGCGTGATTCTCAAGAACTTTATTTAAGTTACGAGCAAGTTGAAGTTGAAGATATTAAGTTATGTAGTAGAGATTTAGGGCTGTCAGAAGCAGCCTTAGATAACGCTAATATCCTTTACAGCGAGTTCGGCAAGTCCTGGATTATCCAATTGCTGAATATGACTAATGAAGAAATCGAGATGTTCTGTGAGGAAAAGCGGGGACATAAAGGTTCAATTATGGCTTTGCAGCGCAAACTTTTGCGTTTGGATAGTTTAAAGTACATGCGAGCGGTTTGCCCCCAGAATTATATTAATAAAATTGTCCAGTCTTTAGAAGCTGGGAAGAACGTAGTCATAGAGTTTGGTTCCCAGTCGAATATGCTTTCTTATATGCTGGTTACTAACATGATTACTAGACGTATTCACGAGCATTACGTCAAGAAAGCAGATAAATTCTTGCAAAGCAAAAATCCCAGCGATCGCCCAACGCCCCTGATGATTACCATTGAAGAGGCGCACCGCTTTCTTGACCCGGCAATAGTCCAAAGTACAATCTTTGGGACAATCGCCCGTGAACTGCGGAAATATTTCGTAACACTTTTGGTAGTTGATCAACGGCCATCTGGGATAGATAATGAAGTTATGTCCCAAATTGGAACTCGCATCACCGCTTTGCTCAATGATGAAAAAGATATTGATGCAATTTTCACGGGTGTATCTGGGGCTGGTGGACTGCGTTCAGTGTTAGCAAAATTAGACTCCAAACAACAAGCTTTAATTTTGGGTCATGCCGTTCCTATGCCGGTAGTGGTGCGTACTCGCCCATACGATTCTACTTTCTACGCAGAAATTGGTGATCCAGCCTGGGAAGAAAAGCCAGATGCAGAAGTCTTCGCTGCTGCTGAACTAGCTAGAGCCGACCTTGGTTTTTAAATTAGGGAATTGGGCATAGGGCATGGGGAATTGGGAATTGGGAATTGGTTTAGTTATTCTCCTCCTCATCCCCCTCATCTCCCTTGTCTCCCTTATCCCCCCATCTCCCCCAGGATCATTGACCAATTCGTAACATCCCTCCATAATTACAGTCGTCTGAGTTCGGTTATCCGGCTAGCCAAAGGCAACTGTATAGGAGGTTTTGCCGTCACTATAGATATAGTGCTTTCAAGGAACTTTAAAAAAAATTTGGCCGCGATACAATTTTGCATTATAATTTTTAACCTTCTCCACGCTACTTTACTAATTGCCTGATTTGCCCTAATATAGAATGTAAGTAGAACTCATACCGACTTCGGATTTGTATTTTATAGTTGCTGCCAGCGACTAGCGACTAAGGAAAAAAGAATTATCGAAATTAAACCAGCGTGCTTCTAAAGAATTAAAAATCTACGATTTAGGGAGGGTAGGGGAACCTATCTCAGGGGAGCGGCTTCTTGAAAACGGACGTAATAATATAAATTCCTTGTGGTAGCGCCCTATGTCCCGTCATATATGTACTACCTTTCTTAATTCACTTAGTTATTAAATATTCATTGTGTTTACGGAGTAGAGGACAACGCACCAATGCCAACTGTCAACACCCAAAACGAAAACCTCAACACCAAATTCACGGCTGATATGGTGCGAACCTATCTGCGAGAAATTGGTCGTGTGCCACTGCTAACCCGTGAGCAAGAAATTGTCTATGGGAAGCAAGTGCAACAAATGATGAAGCTTCTGGATGCGAAAGAAGCTTTGGCGAAGAAACTAGATCGCGAACCGAGTTTACCAGAGTGGGCTGACCATGTTCAGCAAGGGGAAAACGAGGTGAAGCAGACAGTTTCCCAAGGTAAGCGAGCCAAGCAAAAGATGATTGAAGCGAATCTGCGCTTGGTAGTTGCTATTGCTAAGAAATACCAGAAGCGAAATATGGAATTTCTGGATTTGATCCAGGAAGGAACACTAGGATTAGAGCGTGGTGTAGAGAAATTTGACCCGACACGGGGTTATAAATTCTCGACCTATGCTTACTGGTGGATTCGGCAAGCAATTACACGGGCGATCGCGCAGCAAGGTCGTACCATTCGTTTACCGATTCACATTACCGAAAAGCTGAACAAAATCAAAAAAGTGCAGCGAGAACTGGCGCAAACACTAGGGCGATCGCCTTCTCCCGCCGAAATTGCCAAAGAACTGGAATTAGAACCGACTCAGATTCGTGAATATCTGAATATGGCGCGTCAACCAGTTTCTTTGGATGTGCGAGTTGGTGACAACCAAGATACTGAGTTGCAAGAAATGCTGGAAGATGAAGGCCCATCACCAGAACATTACACTACTCAAGAGTTCTTGCGCCAAGACTTGAACACCCTGTTAGCAGAACTAACCCCCCAACAGAGGGAAGTTTTAGCCCTGCGCTTTGGTTTAGAGGATGGTAACGAAATGTCTTTGGCGAAAGTTGGTGAACGGTTGAACCTCAGCCGTGAACGCGTCCGCCAGTTAGAACACCAAGCTCTTGCTCATCTACGCCGTCGCCGTGCCAATGTTAAAGAGTACGTTGCTAGTTAAAAGCCATGTGCTTTTAGTAGGTGATGCGCCTCCTGAATTCAGGGGGCGATTTTTTTATGGGGAGCTTTCGGAGCGGGGAAGCAGGGGTGATGGGGTGATGGGGTGATGGGGGGATGAGGGGGATGAGGAAGAAATAACTAATGCCCAATTCCCAATTCCCAATTCCCAATTTTTATTCCGCTCTTTGAACTGTCACACAGGATATTTTTGACGCAGGGCATTAAGTGGTAGGTTGATCGTGACTGCAATTGAGAGTCAATAGGCAGGGTCATATCTTCTCACAATCCAAAATCCAAAATTGTATCAGTATATTTTTGAGAAAAATATCTTAACTCATTCGGAATTTAAAAACCTGCTGTTGTAGTTCTCCGTGTTCCTACTAGAATTTACTTTTTGACAAAAAATGTTAATAGTTTTTTAAAAAAGAAAATGTCAAAAATCAGTGATCTCAATTAATGACAACATCAAACTTTTGATTTACATCACCCGATCGGGTGAATCTACTGGGTGAAGAGTGAATTGCTTTATTGATGATACTGTGAAATTATCACCGAAATTCGATAAAAACCTTAGTTTTTGAGGCTTTTTAATTTCAAACAATATATATCAAACCTTTGACGGAGCCTTGAACGATCAATACTTGGTTATGGTTTAAGTAAGTCGCAGAGGAAACAGTTAATTTTCTAACAGGAGTGGTCGGGTGCTTAACAACATTGATAAATTCTTTACCTCGCGTCGTTTGCCAATTTCCTTGCTTGGCTTACTTCTCACCCTTGGCGTTGTGGGTGAGCAAACTAGACCTGTTCTGAGTAACGAAATCGAAGAACTACCCACATCAAGAGCATTGACTACCGATTTTGGAGAATCGACTAATCATAGTCAGAATGAAGCTGACACTTCTCTATTGTCGCGGTTAAGAGAAGTTCGAGAGCAGAGAAGTCAACAGCAAACAGCTTCTTTTGACAGTGAAACTTTTGTCAATGAAAGCCAACAAGAGTACTTGCAACAGCAGCCAAAATTAGTTTCCTCTGCAACCTTATCGAAGAATGTAAAAGCTGCTAAAGAAGCAGGAGTTAGACCCAGAGTAAATATTCCTACAAAAGATGGAATTTATCTCTATGGTCAATCACCACAACCAAACCAGCTGGGACAAGGATATGTCTTATTTCAGAGGCAGCAGGGTAAGATAATGGGTGCGTTGTATATGCCTCAGTCAGAGTTTAGTTGTTTTGAGGGCACAATCGACAAATCAGGAGAATTGGCAATGACTGTTATGGGTTCTCCAGATGAAAGTGCTTCCAATGAGGTGGCTACAGCTAATAGACTACCTGATTTTAGTGGAGATGAGCCAGCCACCTATGCCTACTCAGTAGCACTACAAGATTATCATCAGCTTAATACCATCAGTGCTAATGACAGACGTATTTTGCAGATGTGTACTCAATCTGCTGACGATGTGTACACAAAGCTAGTTAAATAATGTATTAAAACCGTCAGTGGTCAGTGGTCAGCAGTCAGTGGTAAGTATAGTGGTGCGTTAGGCTAATGCCATAACACACCCTACTGGCGTGACAAGACTAAATTTGTGCATTAACGTAGACGCGTAAGCGGCTTGCCGCAGGCTACCGCACCAGGCGCAGAGAACACAGAGATATTAGAGGAAATCTATTGCACTATTTTAAGCTTGCCACGCCACTACCTTAAGATTTACTTTATAAGTAGTCTTCAAAAGCGTCAGCGGTTAGTGGCAAAAAACAACTGACAACTGACTAATGACAAATGACCAATGACCAATGACATTAAAACTCAATCCCTGGTTGAGCTTTCACGCCTTGGTCGCGGAAAGGATGCTTAACTAGGGTCATTTCTGTTACTAAGTCGGCTCGTTCGATGATAGCGGCTGGTGCGCCTCTACCTGTGAGGATAACGTGTTTGTTTGGTGGTTTTTTTGCTAAACCTGCTAAAACTTCTTCAACTTGTAAATAACCCATTTTCAAAGCAATATTGATTTCATCCAACAGCACTAGCTGAAAGTCAGGATTTTGGATGTATTCTAATGATTTTTCCCAAGCGGCGTTGGCTTTGTCAAGGTCGCGATCGCGGTCTTGGGTTTCCCAGGTGAAGCCTTCACCCATAGCGTGAAATTCTAACTGGTCTTCCCAATAACTGAAAGCCGCTTTTTCCGCAGGTTCCCAGGCTCCTTTGATAAATTGGACGATCGCTACTTTATACCCATGACCAAGCGATCGCAACACCATCCCCAACGCGGCTGTTGTTTTACCTTTACCGTTACCAGTATTTACAATAATTAATCCTTTTTCTGGCACAGCTTGTGCTATCCGCCGATCCTGCACCTCTTTACGTCGCTGCATTTTCTTGCGGTACTGCTCATCAGTTAACTCAGGTAGATTTGAGGACATTATTTCGTCAATTAAGCGCTCAATTTCTTTATCTGAGTTTAACTCTTCTGGTGTATCGCTTTTCATCAATCTCTGGGATACTGAAAATAACTGCTACAACTAAATAGAAGCAACTCAACTTTTGTTGTTTATACAATTTCACATAACTTGTAATTTATATATGTCCACTAATATCAATTTGAAAAATAGTAAAGGGGACTGGGTATTAGGGACTAGGTATTAGGGACTGGTGATTGTGGAACTCGGGGCCCCCACGACCAACGGGAGTGGGGATTAGGGGCAATGGGTATTAGGTTTAAAATAAATTCTCCAGATTTATTCAATTTAGCTGACATTTATACATTGCAGAAATTGTTTACAAATTACATTTACCAAGAGCGATTTTGTAGCAGACATATCGCCACAATGATTGATAATGGGCATTTTTTGGCAATCTCGCAGTGATGAAAAGTAATTCGCCAAGATGGAATTTTAGAGAATACTGATAAATTCGGTGAACAAAATATGGTTAAGCAAATTTTAATTCTTCAAGGAGATATTACTCAGTTAGAAGTAGATGCTATAGTCAATGCCGCTAATAGTTCATTACTAGGTGGTGGCGGTGTCGATGGTGCAATTCACCGTGTAGCCGGACGGGAATTACTAGAAGAATGCCGACAATTACAAGGTTGCAAAACTGGTGAAGCTAAAATTACAAAAGGCTATAATCTTCCTGCTAAATGGGTAATTCATACTGTTGGGCCAGTTTGGGAAGGTGGAAATTATGGAGAAGATGAATTATTAGCTAGTTGTTATCGCCACAGCTTGGCTTTAGCAGAAGAATATCAAATTAAAACTATTGCTTTCCCGGCTATTAGTACAGGTGCTTATGGTTTTCCCATGGAACGCGCTAGCAAAATTGCAATTACTGAAGTTCATAAGTTTTTACACAACCATAATTCGCTCTTAACAGATAATTTTCGTTTGTTTTAGCCAAAGCGCTTATGATTCTTACCAGCGAGTAATGCAAGAAATTACTGAAAGCTAGTTAACATTAGATTCGGTGTCTTTACCGTTAGGGAGTTTTAAATGTCAAAACAGTTGGGTCAAAAAATTGCACCCACAGCCATATCAGGTGATATTGGGGTAGTGGATTTGATTGATAATTACTTCACTGCCTACAATTCAGCGCGGTTGCGGGAAATCTGTCAATTATTGAGTCGTGATGTGCTAACAGAAGGCGTTACCGTGGGAGTTAGCCTTTCCGGTGCCATGACACCAGCAGGATTTGGGGTTTCAGCGCTTGCACCTTTGATTCGCAATGGCTTTATCGACTGGATGATTAGCACTGGCGCTAATCTTTACCATGACATGCATTATGGATTAGGTTTTGAACTGTTTGCTGGGAATCCCTTTTTGGATGATGTGAAGCTGCGCCAAGAAGGCACCATTCGTATTTATGACATTATTTTCGGCTACGATGTGTTGCTGGAAACTGATGCTTTCATCCGTAAGATTTTACAAGCAGAAGCCTTTCAAAAGCGCATGGGAACGGCTGAATTTCACCATCTACTAGGCAAATATGTCTGGGAAATAGAAAAGCAATTGGGAGTCAAACATTCTAGTTTGCTAGCTACAGCTTACGAGTATGGTGTATCCATTTATACTTCTTCTCCTGGAGATAGTTCCATTGGGATGAACGTAGCAGCTTTAGCCTTGGAAGGTTCGCAGTTGGTGTTAGATCCTGCAATTGATGTGAATGAGACAGCTGCGATCGCCTACTCTGCGCGAGAATCAGAAGGTAAAAGTGCCGCTGTGATTCTCGGTGGTGGCAGTCCTAAAAACTTTTTGTTACAAACTCAACCGCAGATTCACGAAGTATTAGGACTCGAAGAACGAGGACATGACTACTTTGTGCAGTTCACCGATGCGCGTCCTGATACCGGTGGTTTATCTGGCGCAACTCCCTCGGAAGCCGTTAGTTGGGGTAAAATTGACCCAGAAGAGTTACCTAGTACGATTGTTTGTTACACCGATAGCACGATCGCTTTACCATTGGTGACAGCATACGTTCTCAACCAGTGCCAACCTCGTCCTTTGAAGCGATTGTACGACAGGCGCGAAGCCATGTTAGAGAAACTGCAAACAGACTACCTAGCAGCCAAAACCCAACCATCGGATAAAATTCCCGCTGCTGTAGCTGATAGTGCTTCTCAACAAGCCGCGACTTATCCCTGTGGTAGGCTAATTCCTAACACTCCTTAAATTTGGGGACTGGGGACTGGGGAACTCGGGCCCCCACGACCAACGGGAGGAGCCACTGCGTTGCGGTGAGGGAGTCGCAGTCTTGGCGGTTTCCGCCGATTGCGAACTCCCGAACCCGAAGGGGGGTTCCCCCCGTTGAAGCATGTGGCGTTGGGGATTAGGGGCAATGGGGACTGGGATGATTATGTCCGGTTAATTAGTTATGATTCCCACAGTCATTGCACCCCACCAAGCCAGTTGCGCGGCTGTCGGCAGAAGCCAAGACGGGGGACTGCCGAAAGGCTCTGCCGACAGACAAGCGCATGTGGCGTTAGGGTTAGGGTGGGGTAAAACTAAGCCTAAACCGAAATCATGACTTTTCAAACAACCTTTTAATTACGAATTACGAATTATATTAGCGATCGCTTCGACTAACTCGGCTGGTTCTACTGGTTTGGCGATATGCTTATGAAATCCGGCTTGCAGTACTTGTTTTTCATTCATTTCTCCAGCATAGGCGGTCAGCGCGATCGCAGGTATCTGTCCGCCCTGTTCTGGCGGCAAATTTCTCACTTGTCTAATTAACATACATCCATCTACTTCTGGCATTCCTATATCGCTCAATAGCACATCTGGTAAGGATTGGGCTAAAGCGGCTAATGCTTCATTGGCTGATGCTACTACTGTGACATTTGCCCCATACTGCTCTAGCAAAAAGGTAATAAATTCTCGTGTATCTGCATCGTCATCTACTATTAAGATGTTGATACCATTTAAATCTGAGTCTGGTTCAGATTCAGTATTATCTTGTTTTATTGGTGATGATTGTTGAATCAATGGCAACCTGACAGTAAAAGTTGCTCCTTGATTTTCGCCCAAGCTTTCTACTTTAACTGTTCCTCCATGCAATTCTACTAAGTGACGGACAATGGCTAACCCTAACCCCAGTCCGCCAAACTTTCTCGTGGTAGTACTATTTTCTTGGCGAAAGTAGTCAAACACATAGGGAAGAAAATCGGGGTTAATGCCTTTACCTGTGTCGCTAACAGTAATCTGAGCATATTTCGTTCGTGTTTCTTGACTACTGACTGCTGACAACTGACAACTGACCACCGACAATTGCACCTCTACTCGTCCACCTGCGGGTGTAAATTTAACTGCATTTGAAAGTAGGTTCCAGACGATTTGCTGTAATCGGCTAGAGTCGCCTAAAACTTGCCCTATATTCGGTTCAAATGTTGTGTAGATTTCGATTGATTTGGCTTCTGCTGACAAACGCACTGTCTCCATTGCTGCCGAAACCACCTCTGTTAAATCAACAGGGTAGATATTTAAGTTGAGTTTGCCTTGGAGAATGCGGGAGATATCCAGCAAGTCTTCTATCAGTTGAGCCTGTAACCTAGCATTGCGCTCAATGGTTTGTAGTGCTTGCGGAATTATCTTTTCATTGAGTTTTTTAGTTTGGAGTAGCTTCGACCATCCGAGAATTGGGTTGAGTGGCGATCGCAATTCATGGGAAAGGACTGCTAAAAATTCGTCTTTGATGCGGTTGGCGTTTTCTGCTGCTTGTCGTGCTGTCTGTTCTGCATGATACAGGCGGGCACGTTCCATTGCTTGGGCGCACTGCTGTGCTAATGATAACACTAGGGCGTGGTCTTCCTGGCTAAACTGCTGCATCTCACTGAAAGCTAGGGACATACCGCCCACGGCTCGACCTTCGATCAGCAATGGAATTGACATCCAACTGGCATAGTCGTAGTTAGCATAGGTTTCGGCAAGATGAGAGTAACGAGCAACCCTTGTGGTTGTTGCTTCTTGCCAAATCGGTTCTTTGGTTCTGACTGCTTCTGCTAACGGTACGGGTGCATTCACAGGAAATCGCCGCCATAAATCCACGAGTTCCGGTAGATAACCCACAGCCCGGACAATTTCTAGTTCAGTGCCACTTTCGGTAATCATTGCTACTAAAGCCGAAGTAGCACCCAAAGCGGCCATGCCTTGCTCAACAATTACCTCGGCTACTTGTGTGGGAGTTAGGGATTGGGAAAGGGCGGCGGTAACGGCTTGCAAACGAGCAGTACGCGCCGCAGCTTGTAGTGCAGTTTGTTGCGATCGCTGTGCTTCTGTATAAAGTTGGGCGTTATCGATGGCTATGGCAGCACGCCGAGCCAGTTCTTCAGCTACAATCAGGTCGTGATCATTGTAACGACAATTGGCAGTAGATACTAAAGTCATTGCTCCTAGTATCTGTTCACGGATGGTAAGCAATATACACATTCCAGATTTCGGTTCTAGCTGTTGCAATAGTTCTAAATGCTCGGCATTAGAGGCTGCTGCTTGCATTTGTTGCTGAGAGATGTCATCAGCAATTTGTGACTTTCTTGACCTGATGACCTCAGCAACACCACCAGGCTGTGCCAAATCTGGCGGATAATTTTTTAATTGTTCAATCAATTGTTGTTTCGACGGTTCAGCATGGGCTGTTGCCACGCGCCGAACTGATTGATTTTCACAGATAATATCAATTACGCACCAATCAGCTAACTCTGGCACTGTCAAACGCGCCAAACTAGTTAAAGTTGTCTCGTAATCAAGTGATGTCGCCAGAATATTACTAGCTTGAGCTAAAAAGCGTTGCCTTTGTTCTACTTTCTTGCGATCGCTTATATCCCTAGCGGATGCCTGAAACTCTAAAATTTCTCTGGTTTGCGGGTCACGGATCGCTCGGACGGTTACTTCTAACCAAATATAATGTCCGTCTTTGTGCCGAGTTCGATGGCTGATAGTGTATATATCCGGTAAATCAGTATTGATTGGGTATTTTTCGAGAATCTCTGCTAAATCATCTGGATGAACCAATTCACTACTCAAACGACCTACGAGTTCTTCAGGTTCATACCCTAGTAATGTGTAGCAAGCTGGTGATGTGTACAGCAGAGTTCCATCTACGGTGTGACGTGAAATAATATCGGTGGAATTTTCTGCCAGCAGCCGAAAACGAGCTTCACTGTCTTGTAATGCTGCTTGTGCTTGTTTACGCTGATTAATGTTGCGGAAATAAAGCGCTAGCCCTGTTGCAGAAGGATAGGCGCGAACAGCAAACCATGCTTCAAAGGGTGGGTAGTAATCTTCTAGTTCTAGGGGTACTCCTTCGGCAAATGCTCTTTGATAAAGTTGACCAAAGCTAGTATCGGCTAGTTCTGGAAACTCTTGCCATAGGTTCTTACCCAGCAACTCCTCACAGGAACGCCCTAAACTCCTGGTTCCTTCATGATTGAGGTAAGTAAAGCGCCATTCCCGGTCGAAGGCCATAAAGCCATCGGTGATACTTTCTAAGATATTAATAATTTGTTCTTTGGCAGCCTCAGCCTCAATTCTAGCTGCTTGCTCACGCTCAAGTAATTGTTCGCGCTCGGCTTGTGCAAGTTTGCGCTGTGTAATTTCTTCACAGATGGCAGCTACCCAAGTGATGTTATTCGGTATTTTAATAGGATAATAATTCACCGACCAATAACGCTTTTTGCCTGGCGCTGCGGGTGTTTCCCCACTGACTTCATGGGCAAGTATTGATTCTCCTGTATCAACTACATGATCTAAGGCAGCCATGACTTCAGCACTAACTTTCGGCAGCAATTCCGCAATGGTCTTACCAATATGTGCTGTTTGGGGTAGACCGTTAATTTCCGCTAAAGCATTGTTCAATCGTACAAATTTGAGTTGCTCATCCCAGATGGCAATGCCTGTAGGGGCATTATTGAAAACGATATCGAGGAGGGCGTTGGCTTCAAGTAAGCGAATCTGTTCTGTTTCCAGTTGCCTTAATAGTCGCTCGCGTTCTGCCTCGGTTTGCTTGCGTTCGCTAATATCTACGCACATCCCCACCCATTCACAAAGTTCGCCTGTTTCGTTAAATATGGGTACGCCGCGTGCAGCTACGTGGCGGTATTCACCGTCATGGTGTCGGAGTCGATACTCCCCATAAGCAACGCTACGGTGATAAAATGCCTGTTTCCAGGTTGCCAACATGGCTGTGCGGTCTTCTGGATGCAATGCATCAACCCATCCCCACCCTTTGTATTGTTGGGGACTTTGCCCGGTGAATGCTTCCCAAGTAGGAATTTCCTCAATGATACTACCGTATGGTGTGGCAGTCCAGACAATAGATGCGGTTGCCTCTGCCAGCGAACGGTAGCGTGCTTCACTGGCTCTAAGTAATGATTCAGTTCGCTTTTGTTCCATGAACTGACCAATTTGAGTAGCGATCGCATCCATAATTTGCAGCAAGTCGGGGTGAGGCTCTAAAATTTGCTTGCTGAAGAATTCCATCACACCTAAGATTTTATCGCCTAGCCGAATCGGGAAAGCGATCGCATCGTGCGGTTTCCTTGTAACTTGCTTGCTCCAAAGCGGTTGACCATTTGCCCAAACTTGAGAAGTTAGTTGTTTGTCATCAACAACGGTTGTTTGCTGGTTAAATACTGGGAAATCTTCTACCGCCAAAGAGGAAGCATACCAACTACTCACATGGTGCAAAACATGAGCTTGCTCATCCATACTCCAGAGTCTACCAACTTGCCATCCTAAACTTTCGCCTAAAGCTTGCAGAATGTTGGGAATTGCTTGGTTAAATGTGTTTGCTTCTGAAAGAATGCGGGTGACTGCATACTGTGCAGCGAGATGTTGTTGGGTGCGTTTGTAGGCTGTGATGTCTTTAATTAATATTGATACGCCATTTTCTGAGGGATAGACACGCTTTTCTAACCATAAATGCCGTTTTGGGTCAAAATACTCCAACTGCACTGTTACTCCCTCAGCAACAGCCCGATGTAACTCGATATCAAGTTGACTATTGACTGTTTCAGGAAACAATTCCCAAATACTTTTGCCTAAAAAGTCTGCTTTGTTTATCCTGGCTAGTTCAGCAAATTTGTCATTGACATAGACATAGTGCCATTGAAAATCCAAAGTTACAAAACCTTCGCCAATTCTATCTAAGACATGTTCAATGTCTTGAGGAATCATCGCGCAAACTTCAGCACTCACAGTTTCTATTCCTTATGCTTAAAAGTATTTGGCGAGCAGTTCCTCACCGGCTTCTCCCATCTGCTCTAATAACTCTTGAATCTGTTTCATAGCTAGTGGTGAAGGTTTTGTCCGTCCGTTTTCCCAACGATTTATGCTATGAAACGAAACCCCTAGCATGGTTGCCAGTTTCACCTGTGAAAGGTTAAGGTGCTGCCTAGTCTCACGAATCAACTGTGCAATTCTTGGCTGTTCGATTGCAGGCATAAGGTGAGTATATTTTAATTTTATCCCAGACACTGGACTATAGCATCTGCGATATCTTTAAATACATCTATCTATAGTTATAAAAATTAACAGAGTAAAGATATTTGGGAATTGGTAATGGGTAATTGGGAATTGGGAATTGGGAATTGAGGAAGCAATAAGTAGGGTGTGTTATGGCTTTAGCCTAACGCACCGCTAATAGTATGGTGCGTTAGGCGCTCAGATCATCTTTTTGTGACCAATCAGATTGCAATATGCATTTAACACGCTCTACATGACTCAGGTTATTTTACGTTCTGCGAGATATTGGTACATTTGCCAACGGGCATCAACTTCGGCTTGCGCCTGTTGCAATAATTGCTTGGCAAGATCAGGTTTGCTCTTGGTGAGCATTTTGAAGCGATTTTCTTGATACATTGATTGTTCTACTGATTGAGTAGGCGATCGCATATCCAATTGCAAGGGATTCTTACCTTGTTTTTGCAACTCTGGATTATGCCGATACAGCAACCAACGCCCTGATTCTACCAAAGCTTTTTGGTGATTCATGCCCGTGGTCATATTAATCCCGTGAGCAATGCAATGGCTGTAAGCAATAATTACTGATGGGCCATCATAAGCCTCTGCCTCTAAAAATGCTTTCAAAGTATGCTCATCTCTTGCACCAAGGGCTACACTGGCTACGTAAACATTACCGTAGGTCATAGCAATCAAACCTAAATCTTTTTTCGCCGCAGGCTTACCACTGGCGGCAAATTTTGCTACTGCTGCCCGTGGAGTCGCTTTAGAAGCTTGACCGCCCGTATTAGAATACACTTCGGTATCCATAATTAAGATGTTGACATTGCGACCACTTGCTAGCACATGGTCAATTCCACCAAAGTCAATATCATAAGCCCAACCATCACCGCCAATAATCCAGACGCTTTTCTTTACCAAGTAATCAGCTAAGGATTTTAGATTTTGGATTTGAGATTTTAGATTGGGGTTAAGTTGTGTAGTTGAGATTTCATTTAACCTTTGTTGTAACTGTGCTATCCTTTCCCGCTGTTCCCAGATATCAGCCTCAGATTTTTGTTCAGCATCAAGAATCGATTTCACCAAATCTTGACAAACTTCCCCATTCCCCATTCCCAATTGCCCATTCCCTAATTCTTGCAACAATTCTGCTGCAAATTCTGCTTGCTTATCCAATGACAACCTAAAGCCAAAACCGAATTCGGCGTTATCTTCAAATAAGCTATTCGACCAAGCGGGGCCGCGTCCTTGGGCGTTTGTTGTCCAGGGAGTCGTGGGGAGGTTTCCGCCGTAAATTGAGGAACAACCTGTGGCATTGGCAATGACAGCGCGATCGCCAAACAATTGTGTTAATAATTTTAAGTATGGTGTCTCGCCACAACCTGCACAAGCACCAGAAAATTCAAACAAAGGTTCTTGCAGTTGTTGTTGGCGAATTTGGTTTAATTTCAACTGTCGTCGGTCGGGATGCGGCAAACTCAAGAAGAAGTCCCAGTTTTTGCGCTCTTGTTCTCGCAAAGGCAATTGCTGCACCATATTAATCGCTTTCTGCAACGGTTCAGCTTTATTTTTTGCAGGGCAAATATTTACACAGATGGCGCATCCTGTGCAGTCTTCTGGGGCAACTTGAATGGTAAATTTTTGATTGGCAAAGTCTCTGTCTTTGGCATCAGTTGACTTGAAAGTCGGCGGTGCATTCACTAATTCACTTGATTGATAAGCCTTAGCGCGGATGGCGCTGTGGGGACAAATCATCACGCACTTACCACACTGTACGCAGACATCAGGTTCCCATGCAGGTATCTCTTGGGCGACATTGCGTTTTTCCCACTTGGCCGTACCTGTGGGAAAGGTGCCGTCAGCAGGTAATGCACTCACTGGTAAGTCATCACCTTGCCACACCATGATTTGTCCGAGA
This sequence comes from Nostoc sp. NIES-4103, assembly GCF_002368335.1. GTDB lineage: Bacteria > Cyanobacteriota > Cyanobacteriia > Cyanobacteriales > Nostocaceae > Amazonocrinis. Next base: position 7,889,675 of record NZ_AP018288.1, read on the forward strand.
ACTGTTTGGACAAATTCGGGCGCACTTTCGAGGGATTTTGGATTTGGGATTTTAGATTTTGGATTGTTGATTGTTGCTGGTACGTCTACTTTATGCAAGTTGTCTAAGGTGTTGTCTACTGCTTGCAAATTCATGCGGACAACTTCCGCGCCTTTCTTGCCGTAAGTCTTTTCGATGGCTTGCTTGATTTTAGCGATCGCTTCTTCTTGCGGCAAGACACCAGCTAAGGCAAAAAAGCACACCTGCATAATAGTATTAATGCGTCCACCCATACCACTATCGCGGGCAACTTGGTTAGCATTAATTACATATACTTTGAGATGCTTTTCAATAATTTGCTGCTGCACTTGTAAGGGTAGATTTTCCCAAATAGTATCCGCATCATAGGGACTATTAAGTAATAAAGTTGCCCCAGAAATAGCAGCTTTTAAAACATCAATGCTTTCCAAGAAACCCCAGTGATGGCAACCAATAAAGTTAGCTTTGTCAATCAGGTAAGTAGAACGAATTGGTTGCGGCCCAAAGCGCAAGTGAGAAACGGTCATCGAGCCAGATTTTTTGGAGTCGTAGACAAAATAACCTTGAGCGTAATTATCAGTTTCTTCACCAATAATTTTGATTGAGTTTTTGTTAGCCCCAACAGTACCATCAGAACCTAACCCATAAAACATTGCCCGAACAACGTTATCAGGTTCAGTAGAAAAATTCGGGTCAAAACTTAAAGATGTATGACTAACGTCATCATTAATACCGATAGTAAAGTGATTTTTTGGTTGTGCTTGGGCAAGATGATCAAAAATACCCTTCACCATCGCCGGGGTAAATTCTTTGGAAGAAAGCCCATAGCGACCACCGACAATCTTGGGGAGTGGGGAGTGGGGAGTTGGGAGTTGGGAGTTAGGAGTTAGGAGTGAAGAGTTAGGAGTTAGGAGTGAAGAGTTAGGAGTTAAAAATTCTTCCCCTGCTCCCCACGCTTCATGAACAGCCGCTACCACATCCAAATACAACGGTTCCCCCGCGCTACCTGGTTCTTTGGTGCGGTCAAGAACTGCGATCGCTTGTACACTTTTGGGTAATACTGCCACAAACCGTTGCACATCAAAGGGGCGGTAGAGTCGGACTTTCACGACTCCCACTTTTTCACCTTGGGTGTTGAGGTAATCTACTGTTTCATGGACGGTTTCACAGCCGGAACCCATGATCACGATGACGCGATCGGCATCACTTGCGCCGTGGTATTCATAGATTTGGTAATGTCTTCCTGTGAGTTCGCCAAAGTCATCCATGAGGCGCTGGACTATTTCGGGACAAGCGTTGTAGTAAGGGTTCGCGCCTTCACGGGCTTGAAAGTAGACATCGGGGTTTTGGGCTGTACCGCGTAATACGGGGCGGTCTGGGGTGAGGGCGCGATCGCGATGGGCGAGGATGAGGTGGTCGGGAATGAGCGATCGCAATTCTTCGTCTGACAAAAGCTTGACTTTTTGCACTTCATGTGAAGTACGGAAGCCATCGAAGAAGTGCATAAATGATACGCGTGCTTCCAAGGTGGCTGCATGGGCGATAAGTGCCAAGTCTTGACTTTCTTGCACCGAAGCAGAACACAGCAGGGCGAAGCCAGTAGCACGGGCTGCCATGACATCGCTATGATCACCGAAAATGGATAAAGCGTGAGTAGCCAAGGAACGTGCAGCAACGTGAACCACAGCGCTAGTCAGTTCCCCAGCAATTTTGTAGAGGTTGGGTATCATCAACAATAGCCCCTGAGATGCCGTGAAAGTGGTACTCAAAGAACCTGTTTGTAAAGCCCCATGCACAGCGCCAGCAGCCCCCCCTTCACTCTGCATCTGCACGACGCTAGGAACTGTACCCCAAAGGTTAGGACGATTTTCTGCTGACCAAGCATCAGCCCATTCACCCATTGCTGAAGAGGGAGTGATGGGATAAATGGCAATTACCTCATTCAATTTGTAAGCTACACGGGCGACAGCTTCATTCCCGTCAATGGTTGCAAAAGTTTTGTTCATGATGATTTTGCCTGTCTCACTTTCAAAGAAACTAAATGAAGAGAACCCGTGAAGAGAAGAGTTATACCAATTCGCAATTCCCAATTCAGATTTTATCCAGGCTTCAAGCTTTGAATCTGTTGCCGAATTTTAGAGAATTGGTGTTAGAAATAGTCAGAGTTAGTAAGCCAGATATTATAACTTCTACTTAGAATCTCAAATGGAATAATTAATTAAACAATTTTTATTTTGGGAATTAACCACTAATTTTCAGATTATTATATACCGCATATATTAGTATCTCATACCTCAGCAATTGACTATTAAGAGGGATTAATAATGTACTCAACTTTTGAAGCTATGAACTGATAGTGTTTTCAAGTAAGTTATTCTGATTTACGGGGTATAGGTTCGGGGTATAATCGAGATTAATTAAAATTCACAACCATTGCAATAAATAAACTTATTCATAAGTAATTAAGAGGATGTCTGAGAAGTATTGTCGCTAACATCAAAATCTTAAAAACCTAACCCCCTAGCCTCCAACACTCAGGAGGTAATGGGGGTTTCAAAGCCTCTCTCCGCTTCGGGGAGAGGTTTGGAGAGGGGTTTTTAGTATAATTTTCGACTTGAGAGACATCCTCTAATGAATTAAAAACCGAACAAAGCAGTTTTTTCAGTTTTGGGCTAATATACAGCGCTTTTCATGTATGTAAAATACACCCCTATCCTCGCAAAGCAAAGGGAAGCGATCGCTTTTACCCCAGCGTCCCGATGTTCTACCGTAGCTTTACTGTTGTGTGGTTTGGGAAATGTAGAGGTAGCGCTGTCGCAGTCCTTCATTCCCTGAAGCAAAATTTTTCATATCACCTTCAATTAGGCTGACAAAATAAAGCCATTACCATGTAAAATACTTGATGTATAAAAATTGTTCTTGAATTTCAGCTATATGCTTTTATCTGGCTCAAAAACAAACAAATCGTTACTCTATAGCTCAGTTTATCTATCGGGACTTGCCTGTAGTTTATTTTCTATTGCATCTATATCCATTGCAGCTACTACTTCAGTTGAAGAAAAACAAATGCTTAAGCAGGATACTGCAACTGGGGAAAATAGCAATGTTATTCAGCAAGAAAATATCAGTTTTAATCTGCAAAAATGTCAGAGAAATGCTCAAAGTAAAATAGTGAGTTGTCAACTTCTCATAACAGCAACATCTGAAATGAATCAAAGAATACAGCTTTATGGAAATAGAGAGACTGCAAGCCCTAGAGTTTTTGATTTGTCTGGAAATGAATATACTGCCAACTTTGTGCAGCTTGGCAAATATAAAAGTACAAGTGATTCAAACGGAAGTGTAGTCAACGAGCTAATTCCAGGGATAGCTACTAAGTTAATTGTTAACTTCGATTTGCCGCAAGATTTAACTCAACTGGCAGCATTGGAAATTAAATACGATAGCTACAAACAAGCTGCATTTCGAGATATCAAAATTACAACTGTAGCTAATGCAGTAAGACCAAACAATCGTAAGAAGTAATGTTGCTTCGCCCCCACTACAAATTGATACCAATTCTATATGAAGATGCGCCTTATGAACCCCCCCTGTAGTCCCACGCCAGATGCTTAAAGTCGGGCATTGCCCGCCCAATGCACTGGCTCCCCTTGGTAAGGGGGGACGGCGTTATACCATTTCACGAAATCAGCCATGCAAATGATTTTTCTTTCTCCCCCAGCTTCCCCAGCTTCCCCAGCTTCCCCAGCTTGTCTAAATGCATCAATTTTAAAGTGAAACGGTATTAGCCGGGGGGTAAAAATATATTGCAGCTTCATCAAGAAATGGTATGACAAGGACAAGGCGAAGCAAGTATGCGTAAGAAAATACCTGATTTAGTAGAGACGTTCCGTTAGAGAGACGTTCCGGTGGAACGTCTCTACAGCTTTATCTAAAGGTGCGATCGCAGTAAAATACCAATGCAAAAGACAACATTACACCCATTTATCCTATACACAGGCTTTTTAGCTTTTTTGGGTTTCAGTGTTCTACATCCAATAATACCGACTCTGGTACAGCTTTATGGTGGTAAAGCGTGGGAAGTTGGGCTGTTATATGCAACATACTCACTAGCCCAATTTTTGACACTGCCAGTAATTGGCTGTCTCAGTGATGCCTATGGGCGGCGATTGATGATGCTGGTAAGCCTTTTGGGGGCTAGTTTGGGATATTTCATCTTTGGAATTGGCGGCGCATTGGCGGTACTATTTGCGGGATGGCTGATTGTGGGGCTAACTGATGGTACTGCTAGCATTGCGTTTGCTGCGATCGCAGATACTAACACACAGCAACAGCGAACTCTTGCTTTTTCATGGTTGAGTGCCATGATGGCCATTGGGTCGATTGCCGGCCCGATTTTGAGTGGGATAATGTCTCGGATTGATCCTACTTTACCCTTGTATGTCCTAGCGATCGCCTTTTTTGTGGGCTTGGTGTGGGGGTATTTCGCTATGCCAGAAACTTTACCACCAGCACAGCGTTCTCCCAAACCGAGTTTTACTCAGTTGAATCCGTTCACGCAACTACGAGGTTGTCTTGAACTAGCGCATCTGCGTTGGCTGATGTTGAGCTTTTTGATTGTCAATGTAACTACGTTTACACTCAGTTCTAACTTACCTGCTTTAGCAAGTGAGCAATTTAATTGGTCAGCATCACAGATTGCCCCATTATTTGCATTATATGGTGTAATTTGCGTTGTGGATCAAGTGATCATTATTCCCTGGTTGTTGCCAAGATGGGGCGAACTGCGTATGGCCTTCGTTGGCACATTAATCACAGGATTAGCTTTGGCTTTGTCTGGTGTATTTGCAATTACCGGCTCGATGATGGTTGTCTCTACAGCTATTGTACTTGTGGGAATTGGACAGCCCCTAGCAGAAACTTCCTTGGTTGGATTAATGTCCAACAGCGTTAGTGAAAAGATTCAAGGGCGGATCAACAGCAATATTCAGACAGTACAAGCTTTAGCCAGAGTCATTGCCCCATTGTTAGCAGGTTGGCTATATAAAAACATTAACCCATCGGCACCCTATTGGTTCATTGTTGCCCAAATCGTCTTGGCTGCGATCGCTGTCAAATTGTCAGTGCGGCAGTAAACTACTTATACCAGAAATTCTCAAGTATCAGGTGAAAGAATCAGATTTAGTGGCTGATAAAGAATGGTTTTTGGAGTTAACCCGTCAGCTGCATAAAACCAGAGCGATCGCTGTTGGGGGTATACTCAGGCAATATATGCGGGAATTAGAGGAGAAAAACCAAGACCTCATTGATAAAAGTGAAGAGATGGATGAGGTTAATGAGGGGAGTTTGTCTTTCAGATGGCAGCGCAAGTTACAAAAGTACAAAATTAAAAGATTGAGTGATAACTGAGACTAGTTAAAAATCTCATCAACAGGAATTTATGGTAGTTTCAGTGCTTTAAAGAATGTAGAAACAAGATTAAGGGTTTTAATCCTTACCTTTGTCGTCATCATGTCGAGTAGAAGTAACCCAACCGACATAGCCACCAAAGCCTACTTTTACGAGATCAGCAAATACTGAGCGTTAATCTTTGTCAACGACAGCTAAGCCTAAAGACCCACCAACTAATAAAGTAATACTGATGACAAAACCCAATTCTTTGATTTTTTTTGACATTTTAATTTCTTGAACTCTTCACAAGTAATTCGCATAGCGAAATTTTTCACACTAAAAAAAGCGTTAGCTTTCCAACACAAAATCCCAGCCACACAACGAGTGGATAACTGGGAGATGTGAAAATATTAATTGCCTTCACTCGAAATCGAAAAATAGCTTCGATGATAATTTATGGAAGCGATCGCTTGACACTACCTTCAGCTAAAAACCCTTCTAAGCTGACTTAACTTTCACTGCAAACTGTAACCCCAGTGCATCTAATAAGGTACTCAAATAAGAAAATTCAATATTTCCTTTTTCTAATAGTATATGGTCGAGTTTTTCGTAGCATTGCTGAACTTGAGAAGAGAACCTATCAATTCCACCTTGCGCTTCAATAATATTTTTCAGCGCTTTGCTTAAGATTATAGGGTCGCCTTCTTCTAGAACAACTTCAATATATGAAGCTGCTTCTAATGAATCTTTTAAATCTTCAATAAGTATTTCGTGATAACTTGTACTTTTAGGCATCGTCTCTACTCCTATAGTCTTGCCAATATTCTTGAGCTTTCCTAATATCTTGTTCTTGAGTACTTTTATCACCACCGCATAAAAGCAGAATAACTGTTGTTCCTTCCTGGGCAAAGTAGATACGGTAGCCGGGGCCATAATCAATTCTTAGTTCAAAAACACCTTCTCCAACAAATTTATAGTCTCCTAAGTTACCGTCTTCAACTCGGTCAAGTCTTACTCTAATTTTAGCTTTTGCTTTTATATCGCGGAGAGAACCAAGCCACTCATCAAAAGGATTTCTCCCATCTACTGTGAGATAAGCCCTAATTTCTCTTGGTTGTATTTCCATATTTGTTAACTTATCATAATAGCACCCCAGCCTCAAAAATCTGTTGTACAGTCAAATTCAACTCTGGGAATAATAATGATTGAATACGGTCATTGCCTCGAAATTTATTAATTTGATACTCACCTTCTTCTAAAGTACCAACCAAAATTGTAGGTTGTTTGGGCTTGCCAATAAACTCTCTACCGCCTAAAGCAGCATAATCAACAATCCAGTATTCAGGAATCCCCATTTCCTCATAGTCAGCATATTTTTTATGATAATCATCACGCCAATTAGTACTCACTACCTCCACTACTAAAGGAATAGTTGCGGCTTGAGTAACAGTAGATACTTTTTTCCATAAAGGCTCGTTAACTAAATTAGGAAGATTCAACAACAGCACATCTGGTGAATAAGCTGATTCGTTTTCAGGTGGTTTAACTAATGCTGTTTTTGCTATAACATAGGGCAGGTTGAGACGACTGCATTCTAAAGTGATTTTTGTTGCTAAAAATCCAACAATTTCTTCATGAACGCCTGGTGGTTGGGGAATTTTAATTACTACTCCATCATGTAGTTCGTAACGTTTACCTGTGTTATCTGGATATTGAGCAACAAATTCTGCAAACGTTACTACTTTGCGTAAGATTTGAGTCATCACGTAATTCCTCAAAATAATCAACAAGTTCTAATTTTTAGCAGCCATTCTCTGACTAACCAACTCAGCAGCTAAATGTATCGCCGCTTTCATACTCGTAGCATCAGCAATTCCCTTACCTGCAATATCAAATGCTGTTCCGTGGTCGGGTGAAGTCCGAACAAAAGGTAGACCAATAGAAGTATTAACGGCTCTATCAAACGCCATCAATTTGACAGGAATTAAGCCTTGGTCGTGGTAAAGTGCTAAATAAGCATCGGCTGGATTTTGAATTTGAGCATTGCCATACCAAGCTTGACCAGGTTTAACCCACATCGTATCCGGGGGTATTGGCCCCTCTAGCTGCAAATTGGGGCGCTTTTGCCGTTCCTGTTCTAACCAGGGAATTAACCAATCTTGTTCTTCTGTTCCCAGTTGTCCTTGTTCGCCACTGTGGGGATTTAAACCTGCGATCGCAATTCTCCCCTTTTCTATGCCAAAATCTTTTTCTAAACACTCCACCAGCAAATCTAGTTTCTTGGTCAACAACTGCGGTGTGAGTGTATCTGCTACTTGACGCAGGGGAATATGTGTGGTAGCAAGCAAAGCCCGGAGTGTCCAAGTAGTATAAGGCGATCGCGCTACGAATAACATGCCAAAGCGGTCAACCCCTGATTTTTGGGCCAAAAGTTCTGTTTGCCCTGGATAATTGTAACCTGCGGCTTTCCAGGCAGATTTAGCAATGGGGCCTGTGACAATACCATCAAATTGACCAGCCAGAGTTTGAGCGATCGCATATTCCATATAGGCAAAACTAGCCGCACCACTGGCTGCATTCCCGATACCCATAATAATCTGACTGTCGTTTTGGCTGTTTAATGGCACATCAATGACCGTCAACTCATCAGGATTTGCCAAAACAGGTAAATTAGCATTTAAATTCAGTTTGTCATAAGTCTGTACCAGCAAATCCCGATTACCTACCACTGTCAGGTCACAGTTTTGCATCAAATCTGGGTCTGCCAAAGCTTTCAAAATCACCTCTGGCCCGATTCCTGAAGGATCTCCGAGAGTCAGCGCCAACCTTGGCTTAATTTGATTTTGTGAATTGATTAAGTTATATTGATCTGTTTGATACATAGAGCTACTCAAATTTTTAACCCAAAAGCACAGCGATAACTAAGCACTGACCACTGACCAGTGACTCCTTCACGATCAAACTGGTTTAGAATTGTTTACACAGGTCTAATCAGACAGTGGCTGTAGAAAAGCTTTGGTAAGTCTAGTTTACCTGAGTTGACTGGAGCTACTTTGTGGACACAAAACTCAAACACCTGGGTTGTAGAACTAGCAAAAACTCGGATTTGAGCAATCTAGTCTAGTGAAACAGTCCAGGGAGCAAGAAATCTAAAGGGCAGCCTTTAGAATGGTCTTAAATCAACGATTCGCAAAGGAGAACACGTTAATGGGCGGCGAAATTCTAAATGCAGCTTTGTTGTCTTTCGGTTTAATCTTCGTAGGTTGGGCTTTAGGAGCTTTATTACTGAAAATTCAAGGCGCAGAGGAATAATTCCTCTAGTAACTTTGTTTCATTAGATGAGAGGCTTGACTCTCGCCGGAAAAATAGCGTTTCCGCAAAACGGACAACGCTTTTTCCGCTAGCAAACTAAAACACATATATATTGCATACTCACTCCTTGGAGTCATTGACCGCTAACTGATGGCAGTCATCTGTGAGCAACCATCAGGATTATAGATGCAACTTTTTTGTGGAACAGCTGAGCTGTGTATTAATTTCAGTTTCTTAAAAAAGATGTAAACTTTTGTTAACAGGTATAATTCTGTTAATGTTCTTTTCATAAAACTTAAAAATTTATAACGGCCCTCATGACATTATTAATCGTCGGTGCTACTGGCACCTTAGGAAGACAAGTGGCTCGTCGTGCTATCGATGAGGGGTATAAGGTACGCTGTTTGGTTCGGAGTGCTAAAAAAGCTGCTTTTCTCAAAGAATGGGGTGCAGAGTTAGTGCGGGGGGATATATGTGACCCCCAAAGCCTTACAGGAGCGCTGGAAGGTGTGACCGCAGTCATTGATGCTGCAACATCTCGTCCTACAGATTCACTGACCATTAAACAGGTAGACTGGGATGGTCAAGTTGCTTTAATACAAGCGGCGAAGGCTGCGGGTGTAGAGCGTTTTATCTTCTTTTCTATACTTGATGCCGAAAAGTATCCACAAGTACCGCTGATGGAAATCAAGCGATGTACAGAACTTTTCCTAGCAGAGTCCGGCCTTAATTACACCATCTTGAGGTTGGCTGGTTTTATGCAAGGGTTAATCGGTCAATATGGAATACCTATTTTAGAAGGACAACCTGTTTGGGTGACAGGTAATTCTTCACCCATAGCCTACATGGACACTCAAGACATTGCCAAGTTTGCTATCCGTGCTTTGAGCGTACCAGAAACCGAAAAACAAGCTTTCCCCGTTGTCGGTACTCGTGCTTGGAGTGCAGAGGAAATCATTAGCTTATGCGAACGTTTATCTGGCAAAGAAGCCAGAGTAACGCGGATGCCAATTAACCTACTGCGTACCGTGCGCCGCATCATCAAGTTCTTTCAGTGGGGATGGAACGTAGCAGACAGACTAGAGTTTACAGAAGTTTTGGCAAGTGGTAAACCCTTAAATGCCCCAATGGATGAGGTATATAAAGTCTTTGGGTTAGACCAACAACAAACAACCACTCTAGAAAGCTATCTGCAAGAGTACTTCAGTCGAATTATGAAAAAGCTCAAAGAGCTTGATTACGAGAAAAATAAATCCAAAAAGGAAAAATCTAAAAAGACTCCCTTTAAAAAAGTTAATAGTCAATAGTCAACAGTCAACAGTCAACGGTCATCAGTCAACGATCATCAGTCAATAGACTTTTGACTCTAAACTAATGACTACGTTGTCCAAAATATGTAAGGATTACATAAGGCAAAGCATCGTCTACCCTTGGATATTTGAGTGTGCCGAAAGCAGGCATTATCTACAATGACGTTAAACCGATAGCCGTTCGCGTCGCTATCGAGTTAAAAGACAAGCTAACCGCTGCCGGTTGGAATGTATCTATTACATCAAGTGTCGGTGGCATACTGGGCTACTCTACCCCGGACAGTTCTGTATGCCACACTCCAGTTGACGGTCTGACGCCCCCTGGCTTTGATTCGGAAATGGAGTTTGCAATAGTACTAGGGGGTGATGGCACTGTTTTAGCGGCGTCCCGTCAGGTTGCTCCTTGCGGCATTCCACTGTTAGCAGTGAATACCGGACACATGGGATTTTTGACAGAAGCCTACCTAGGTCAATTGCCCGAAGCAATAGAACAGGTGATGGCAGGTACATATGAAATTGAAGAACGAGCCATGCTCACAGTTAAGGTGCTGCGGGAAGACTCCGTACTGTGGGAAGCCCTTTGCTTGAATGAAATGGTGTTACATCGAGAGCCATTAACCTCCATGTGCCATTTTGAAATTGCAGTGGGGCGTCATGCACGTGTGGATATTGCGGCAGATGGTGTGATTGTTTCTACGCCAACTGGTTCAACCGCTTATTCTTTAAGTGCTGGTGGCCCAGTAATAACTCCTGGTGTCCCTGTATTGCAGTTAGTACCGATTTGTCCCCATTCTCTAGCTTCTAGGGCGTTGGTGTTTCCAGATACGGAACCAGTGAATATCTACCCAGTTAATATTCCTCGGTTAGTGATGGTGGTAGATGGCAATGGAGGATGCTATGTCTTACCAGAGGATCGCGTATATTTAGAGCGATCGCAATACAGCGTCCGGTTTATTCGGCTGCAATCGCCAGAATTTTTCCGTATTTTGCGAGAAAAACTAGGTTGGGGACTACCACATATAGCCAAACCCACTTCGGTAGAATTACCTTAATTGGGAATTGGGAATTGGGAATTGGGAATTGGGAATTGGGAATTGGGAATTGGGAATTGGGAATTGGGAATTGGGAATTGGGAATTTAGTTACTTCTCCCCATCT
>NZ_AP018288.1:7901050-8064355 GCF_002368335.1 Nostoc sp. NIES-4103
CCCTCATCTCCCTCATCTCCCTCATCTCCCTCATCTCCCTCATCTCCCTCATCTCCCTCATCTCCCTCATCTCCCCCATTCCCCTCATCTTTCCTATCACCTCTTCTGATGAGAGTGATTTCCTTCCAGAATTGCTGGTATGTGAATGGAAATTGGAATTAGTTATTAAAATTGCACAGGAGAATTCGATGGGTGATACCTGAATCTGCTAGAAAATCTTAGATAGCAGGTGAACTCAGGATTTATCCATCGCTCAAAATTGGCAATTACACTTCTAGCTAATTTACAGACTTTCTCTGAAACGTCTGTATAATCACGCTAGTTAGCCTGAAGTCAGGTTTTCCTGACTGTGCGACTGGCTCCAAAATCCAACATCCTAAATTCTTATGACAGTTGCTCACAGTCCGTGTGTTTTAGTCATTGAAACCGATGATAGTCTAGCAAGTCAACTTTCCTTTGATTTGCAAGAAGCTGGCTATGAAGCGATTTTGGCTCACGATGCGGCAAGCGGTTTGCAATACTGCCGCGATCGCCAACCTGCTTTAATTGTTTTAGACAGAATGCTGGCAGGTGAATCTGGACTCTCGTTATGCAAAAATCTTAGAAGCGCTGGTACGCGATCGCCTGTACTAATATTAATGGCACGCGATACAGTTGATGACCGTGTAGCTTGTCTAGAAGCTGGAGCTGATGACTACATCCTCAAGCCTTACCGCGCAGAAGACTTTTTAAAGTTGATTCGCCTTTATTTAAAACCAGATATTGATACAACAGAGCAATTACGCTTTGGAGAGTTGGTGCTAGACATAGCAACCCGCCGTGCCATACACAACGGACGGCCCATAGACTTAACAATGAAGGAATTTGAACTATTAAAGTTTTTAATGGAACATCCTCGTGAAGTTCTAACTCGCGAACAAATCCTAGAAAACGTTTGGGGTTACGACTTTATGGGTGAATCAAATGTAATAGAAGTGTATATTCGCTACTTACGCCTCAAAATCGAAGATGAAGGTCAAAAGCGACTCATTCAAACGGTTCGAGGTGTAGGATACGTGTTAAGAGAATCCTAATACTAATTCGTAATTCGTAATTCGTAATTCGTAATTAAGACACACAGCACGAGACTTGAAATCGGTGGGTTATAAGCAAACTTGGTGCAAAGTGCCTCACTTTGTCTTGCCCAATGACGCCAGTCGCCTCAAGTCGGGAAACCCTTTCGGCAGTTCCTCCTGGGGGAAACCCCCAAGATCGGACTGCCTCACCACGGCGCTGGCTCCCCAACGCACTGCCTCCCCCATGCCCCATGCCCCATGCCCCATTTCCCTTCGGGTTCGCCAGTCGCTCATGGGGGACTCGGGGGCCCCACGACCGGAGGGAGTGGGGATTGGGGGAAGACCCCCAAGACCGCGCTGGCTCACCAATTCCCAATTCCCAAAAAACAACTAAAAATCGTGGGCTTTCTGGCTCAGATTCTGTAAAATCGAAATTTAAATTACAAAATTGGAAATTACTATGATGCGTTGGCTAAGTTTAGTACCGATGCTGTTGGGTATTTTTCTTGTCGGCTGTTCTATGCAGACAAACGCTAAATCTCTTACACCAAAACCAAGTATTTTAGTGCAAGCACCAACATCTGCTGGTCAAACACTACCGATTTCTGCAAAGGCAATTGTGCCTAATGGTACAACGATTCAGTTAGAAGTGGCGCGGACACAGGAACAACAGGCAAAAGGATTAATGTATCGGCCAGCTTTACCAGATAATCGGGGGATGCTATTTAAGTTTCCTTCTGCACAACCAGTCAGATTTTGGATGAAAAATGTACCCGTTCCTCTGGATATGGTCTTTTTACAAGATGGGGTGGTAAAGTATGTTGAAGCTTCTGCACCTCCCTGTGCTAATGAGCCATGTCCTACTTATGGCCCTAATGTACCCATTGACACGGTAATTGAACTGCGTGCCGGACGAGCTGCCGAATTAAAATTGCAAACAGGCGATCGCGTCAAAATTGAATTTTGAGCAACTAGAGCTTCTGCAAAGCTCAACATTCTAGCGTTTTCTCGTGTAATATCCGAGAAAATCTCAATTCATGATTTTTCTGTAAAAAAAGTATCAAGTATATGTAAAAAAGTAAATTCTGAGGCTACTATTTAATATCATGTCAAAAATAGCAAACACTGCTGTTTTTCAGGTAAAATCACAGTTCAAAAGTTTAGTTGCAAAAATCTTCCTTTTGATGTACGTATAAATAGTCGCTCATAGGGGAGTATAGGCTATGGAATCTTTATTACTAGATGTGTAATGAAGATCTCGCCCTTAAGGGCGGGGTTTAAATAAAACATTAAAGTAAAAAGATAAAACCAATTTGACCAGCCTAACTAGCAGTTTGAGAACTGAGCAGACAAATAGTGCTAAAGCTGGAATTTCCTAATTTTTTTCGCCAAAAGCACTGTTTTTGACGAATCTCAGGCAATATTGCCGGGATGTTGATCCGGTAGTCGGATAGTAACAGATGAAATATTAGCTGCGGGTTACTGAGAAATGGTTAATCCACATATGACGATACACAATAAGCAAGGGGGTGAGTTACAAATGTCACCATCAACTTATTCTCGACTAATTCACTTTTTACAGGAAGATTTGTCAATTTCCGCAGCATCACTTGCGGTTGCACTACGACACCGCGAACAAGATCCTGGCCCTTTACCAATGATCCTTTGGCAGTACGGGTTGATAACGTTAGAACAGTTGGAACAAATTTACGATTGGCTGGAGACAGCGTAGCTATGAGTAGCTTATACAGGAGAATCAAGGTATGTCACATCCGTTCTGCCTTATATCAAGGCTGGTAGATAAGGAAATTGACTTTTACCATTTCTACTCATTTAATTACCAAGTAAAAGAGCGAGTTTATTCATAAACTCGCTCTTTTGATTTTGTTATTAGTCAATCGTCAATGGTGAATAGGAATTACTAATTATTATATCATGTCCGTTTAAACACTTATGATACCTGTGGAGGTCGAGAATTGGGAATTGGGAATTGGGAATTGGGAATTGGTAATTGGGAATTGGTAATTGGATTTTACTATTAGTCACCACATCTCACCCATTACCTATTACCAGACAAACCGGCCATATCGTAAGTAATTAGCCGAAGTTGATATTACTATAAATATCAGATAATCACTGCAAATTCACCCAACTAGTACAGGGGAAAATAAGTAAATGATCATCTGATAACAGATGGATAGCTGTATACAAAAAGCTTTTTGACTTGTCAGTTTAAACTTTTAACTACGGTTTTGTATCAATCAGGAGTGATAACTTGATCACTATTATGATGGTTAATTGACCAACGGTGATCTACAGTTACAGAGGAAAACTGGCAAATTTCTTCTAGTTGTTTTTGTTGCACTGCTGCTTTACGCAGGGTGATAATTAACTGATTTACTTGACGCCGCAAATCAGGATTTTGACTGACTGCTGACATAGTTTGTCGTTCTAAGAGTTGGAGTATAAGTTCGTAGTGGATAGGTGATGGAAGAGGAATTTGCTCCATGTAGTTAATTTGAGATTTCAAATTTAATTTCCTTTTACTAATAATTTTGTCTCCTGCTAATGAATTGTTACACAGGAAACAAAAATTTGGTTAGAGGTCTGATGTAGCCACAGATGAAGATTTAGAGAAGAGATTGGCGATCGCTAATTCTGGATTCGGTTGTTTTACTAAAGACTCTCCAATCAACACTGCGGATGCACCTGCTGTTTCTACTACATTCAAATCATTTGAGTTATGTAATCCTGATTCGCTGACAACCAAGATATTTCGTTCTTGTAGTTGCTGACCTCTTATTTCTAACAACTGACAAGTAGTTTGCAAGTCAACAGTGAAATCTTCTAAATTACGATTATTAATTCCTACTAAAGATACACCATCTAAAGCTAGTACACGGTCAAGTTCTGCTAGATTGTGGACTTCAATTAAAGCTGCCATTTTCAGGGCATTGGCAATTTTGATAAAGTATTGCAAATCCTGATCGCTGAGGATAGCTGCAATCAACAAAACCGCATCTGCACCTTGAAGGCGTGCTAAGTACATTTGATAAGGATATATAACAAAATCCTTGCAAAGTAAAGGTAAATCTACGGCAGCGCGAACCTTGGCTAAATTGTCAAAGCTACCTTGAAAGAACTTAACATCTGTCAGCACAGAAAGACAACTAGCACCTCCTTGCTCATAGGATAAGGCGATCGCTACTGGATCAAAATCTTCTCGGAAAACACCTTTGCTAGGGGAAGCTTTTTTTACTTCAGCAATCAAGGCTGGATTTGTCTTACCTTGGCGGAGGGCGGCGACAAAATCACGAGTAGGCGGTGCAGTTAGTAGTTGCTTCTGCAATTCCAGCAAGGGAACTTTTTCGCGCATTTGGTCAACTTCGACTTCTTTGTGCCAGACAATTTCCTCCAAAATATTGTTTGGGGTTGCATCTGGCAAAGCAACCTGATAGCGCAACATGGCTACATTAATAGCTGGGCTTGGTGAACGGCGACGGATTTGGATCATGGGGATTGGGGACTGGGGACTGGGGACTGGGGATTGGGGACTGGGGACTGGGGAACTCGGGGCCCCCACGACCGTAAGGGAGTGGGGATTAGGGGCAATGGGGACTGGGGACTGGGCTAAATTCTTCCTAATCCCCAATCACCGATACCCAATCCCCAATCCCTAAACGGTGACAGCCCGTTTATAGGCTTCATCCAGCACTTCTGAAAGTGTGGGGTGGGCGTGAACTAAATGGGCAAGGGTGTTAACAGATTGACGGTTGGCGATCGCGGCTGAGGCTTCGTGAATTAAGTCTGAGGCATGTAATCCGAAAATGTGGACGCCTAAGACTTCACCTGTGTCTTTGCGATACACTACTTTTGCTATACCGTCGGCTTCGTTTTCTGCCAAAGCTTTGGAATTACCTTTGAAGTAACTTCTACTTGTGGCAATTTCAAAGCCTTCTGCTTGACCTAATTCTTTAGCAGCTGTTTCCGTTAAGCCGACATAGCTAACTTCTGGGTGGGTAAATGCGGCTGCGGGGATGCTGCGATAGTCTACCACACGCGATCGCCCGACTATATTTTCCACAGCGACGATACCTTGGGCGGAAGCGGCGTGTGCTAGCATCATTTTGCCTGTTGCATCGCCAATTGCCCACAAATGCGGCACTACTTCACCGGCACTCAACACTGCCATGTGGTCATCGACGGGAATAAAATTCCGTCGGTCTAGTTCTACACCCACAGAGTCTAAACCGAGGTTTTGCGTGGCTGGAATGCGCCCTGTGGCAACTAAACAAGCATCCACTTCGATGACTTCTAAATCTTCTTTTGTTTTAAAATCTGCTAACTCAATGACCACCGGTGAACCGGGAATCACTTTTTTAGCGTATATCCCTACTTTAGTTTCAATGTCGCGGGGAGTAATCAACACCCGTTCGGCGAGTTTGGCTATATCGCGGTCAAATCCTGGCATCAACTGGTCTAGGGCTTCAATCATGGTGATTTCACAGCCCAAAGCTGAGTAAACATCGGAAAATTCCAACCCGATGTAACCACTACCAATAATCGCTACCCATTCCGGTAGAGATGCCAATTTCACGCCTTGGTCGCTGGTAAAAACGGTTTTGCCGTCTACTTCAATGCCTGGAGGTACGAAGGGCACTGAACCAGGGGAAAGGATAATATCTTTGGCTTGGATGGTTTTTTCACCACCATCACTAGTCACAGTCACTTTTTGCGTCCCGGCTATTTTTCCCCAACCCCGGATGATATCGACACCCAGACGTTTAAGGCTGTTGGTTAAGTCGCCTTGAATTTTCGAGACTAAATTATTGGCATGATTGGCGATGGCTTCTCGGTCAAATTCCACATTGCCAATTTGAATTCCCAGCGATTTCAAATGGTGGGCATTGCGTAATTCCCGCACACGTCCAGCTGCTGCTAGTAGTGCCTTTGATGGAATGCAGCCCCGGTTGACACAGGTTCCTCCCATGTCCCCTGCTTCGATAATTGCTGTTTTCAAACCGCAGCTGACGGCATGTAGGGCTGCGCCATGTCCGCCTACACCAGCGCCTATAATCACTAAATCGTAATCAAATCCATCACTCACGTTAGTTTCCCCGTGTGCTTCGCCTATTTATTCTCAACTCGTCAAGCAATCAATGCAACCCCCTAATGTTTGAGAGTTGCTAAATCAACCTTGGGAGTGGGTATTGGGTACTGGGGACTGGGTAGTGGGTAGTGGGAATAGAAATATCATCAATTCCCAATTCCCAATTCCCAATTCCCAATTTCCAATTCTCAGTCCCTTTTACTATGATTTACGCTAGCAGCTGAAGAGATTTCTGTTTTGGGTATTATTATAGTAAAAAATATATACTTATTTTCTTTGATACTTGAAATAAAACTTGCTCTTCATGTATCTGCCTTCAGTTAGATTGCAAATTAACTTGTTTTTTGAGCAAATAACGTTATTTTCTGGGCGCAATTACCTGCTTGTATTCAGCAATTAATAGACGATCAATCTAAGTATTGAGTGATTGAAAGTACCAATACTACAAGATAAGAATTTTCCATTACTTGTAATTATCTTGCAACTAATTAGCTTAGCACCTAAGCTGGATTTACAATTCATCGACCCATAGGATTTTTGCAAGCGATCGCCCGATGTTCATTCCCAAAATCAGTGAATTCACCATCCGCCGTCATGCTAACGCCAAATCTTTTCAACGGGGTGAGGCTTATTACAAAGCAGGTGCGGTTCATGCTGTCACCCAACGTAATAATCAGTTTCAGGCAGAAGTTGCAGGTCATGAAGCTAAACCCTATCGTGTCAGCTTGGTTTTTGATGATCAAGGTTTAACTTCAGCAAACTGCACCTGTGCTTATAACTTTGATGGTTGGTGTAAACACATCGTGGCGACCATACTTTTTTGCCTGCGTCAGCCAGAACTGATTGAACAACGCCCCACTTTAGAAGAATTACTGGATTGTCTCGATCATCTCCAGACTCAAAGACTAGTGCAAGAGTTAGTTACACGATACCCACAGTTAATTGAAGCGATTGATCACCACGTCAGTTGGATGATCAATCCTGCACCCAAGCAACAAACTGCCAAAACTGCACGCCTGACTGTGAATCCTAAGCCCTTTGGACAGCAGGTACGGCAAATTCTCCGAGATGCAGTGCGCTATTGGGAAAATGGTTACGAAGACGACCCCATTAGCGAAGAATTGCCCAGTGTGATCCAAACTGCTGTAGATTTTTGTGAACGGGGAGATGGTTATAGTGCGATCGCAATTTTGGAAACCATTACTTCTGCTTGTGTGGAAAATTGGGACTATGTTGCAGAATACGGTGCTGACAACGATGAAATTGTCGAGGAATTAAATGATGCTTGGTGTGAAGCTATTCTCAGTGCCGAACTTTCCCCAGAAGAAAAAGTGGATATTCAGGTAAATTTGGAAACTTGGCAAGATGAGTGGAATGCTGATTTTGCCATGAGTTTAGAAGCTTTGCATCAAGGCTGGGATGAACCAGCACTACTAAGTGTTCTGGAAGGAAACATCACTCCTAGGGGAATTTGGGAAGAAGAAATACCAGATTACGCCGATGATTTGGCACTGATTCGCCTGAAAATTCTCGAACGTCAAGAACGTTATCAAGAATACTTGTATTTAGCGGCAGCTGAAGGGCAAACTGAACAATATCTCACAATGTTGGGTAGATTAGGCAGAGTAGAAGAAGCAATTGTAGCTGCCCAAACCGAGATGAACTCAATGGAAGAAGCCTTTGCTTTAGCTAAAACACTAGCAGCACAAGGTTCATTGCAGCAAGCATTAAATATTGCCCAAACTGGCTTCAATTTGCCAGGAAATTGTCAGTATGAATTGGCAATTTGGACAAGTGATTTAGCCTTGGAGTTGGATAATAATGTAGAGGCTTTATTCGCAATTAAGGCTGCTTTCCAAATTAATCCAACGTTTTTTGACTATCAAAGAATGGCAGAATTAGCCGGGGAAAACTGGGAAAGTGTCAAAATTGACTTGTTAAAAATTATCCGCACCTTTGGAAATTGGGAAACAGCATCAGCCAAGGTGGATATATTTTTACATGAGGGATTAATCGAGGATGCGATCGCGATCGTTTCTGAACTGAGTTCTGATTATTCGGAGTTGATTCACCGAGTGATGAATACTGCTATCCCTCATAATCCTGATTGGGTAATTGCCAATGCCCGTGGTCGTGCGGAAAAGATTATGAATGAGGGTAAGGCAGAATACTATTATGATGCAGTTGAATGGTTAAAAAAAGCACGCGCTGCTTATTTGGCATCTGGCAGACAAACCTACTGGTCAAACTATCGCACAGAACTAGTACAAACCCACGCCCGCAAGCGTAAATTAATGGAAATGTTTAAGCAACAGGGTATGGAGTAATTCGTAATTAAGAATCGTTATAACTATTATTGCTCAATCCCTACAAGCCAAGGATTGTACACAAAGCTAATGCTAATTGTGCTAGATAATTATGATCTAGATGACCAATAACTCTGATTATTCTTGATTTATCAATGGATCGAATTTGCTCACAAAGTATTACAGAATCTTGATTTAATCCACCAATTCCGGTAGGAACAAATACATGAGATGGTAAAAGAGCGCGTCGAATTTTAGAAGTCAATGGAGCAATGATTGTATGAGGGCTTACAGCGTTTGCTTGATCAATCTGTAGAATGATAACGGGTCTAATACCTGCTTGTTCTGTACCTATAAATGGATTGAGATCACACAGAACTATATCCCCTCGTTTAATTTCTACCACTGAATTTCCCCACGAGCCAAGCGATTTTCATAATCTTCCAAGTTGGATAAATAATCAGAAAAATCTGACTCAACTAATTCTAAAGATTCATGAGACTGAAGCCATGATGAAGAATCTTTACCGCTAGACTTCCAAACAAGAAAGTCTATAAAATCACTGACTTCTTTAACCAAAGATTCTGGAAGAAGACGAATTTTGGCGATAGTTTCGTCGTGTGCTGTCATGGTGTACGCTTACTGCAATTTTATTTGAGTACGGCAAATATATCTATTATCGCTATCTTTAAATTACCTGATGCATTAACAGTGAGGTGCGATCGCCTAC
Organism: Nostoc sp. NIES-4103; assembly: GCF_002368335.1. Classification (GTDB taxonomy): domain Bacteria; phylum Cyanobacteriota; class Cyanobacteriia; order Cyanobacteriales; family Nostocaceae; genus Amazonocrinis. The sequence continues at coordinate 7,910,252 of NZ_AP018288.1, forward strand.
AACCAGCAATTCAACTAATTTTGACAAAATTATTAATCAAAATCAGTTTGTCAGCTGAGTACAATCACAACTCAAACCATTGTGTAGACTATAGTTGAAAACGGAGAGAGAGGGATTCGAACCCTCGTTGAAGTTGCCCCCAAACAGCATTTCCAGTGCTGCGCCTTCAACCACTCGGCCATCTCTCCAGATGTCACGATTTACTATATTACCTTAAAATTCCAAAAAATGCAAAGATAAAAATAAGATATTTTAGATTTAATCTGAAAGTCCCATCCTCAAACCTAAATCAAGATGTCCCGTATATACACAATTAAAGTTCGCGATCGCGCCACTGGCAAAGAATACACCCTACAAGTACCAGAAGACCGCTACATCCTGCACAGTGGTGAAAGAGAAGGGGTAGAATTGCCTTTTTCTTGCCGGAATGGGGCTTGCACCACTTGCGCTGTGCGGGTTTTGTCGGGAGAGATTTACCAACCAGAGGCGATCGGGTTGTCGCCAGAGTTGCGCCGCCAAGGTTATGCTTTGCTGTGTGTCAGTTATCCGCGTTCTGACTTGGAGGTGGAAACACAAGATGAAGATGAAGTTTATGAACTCCAGTTTGGACGCTATTTTGCTAGGGGAAGAGTTAAGGCGGGTTTACCTTTAGATGAGGATTAAGATTTGTTTCGCGCTAATACGCAAAGACGCGAAGGAAATAAGTACTTTGGCGGTGGGTATTGGTGTTTGGCTGCGAAGAATTGCGGTTTTGGCAAGTCTTTTGCTGCTGGTGAGTTGTCAAGCTAAAGGTAAGCCGGAAATTAATCAGGCGCAGGTAAAGGTGGCGCGGGTGGTGAGTGGGCAAAGTTTGGAAGTGCTGGGTATGGCTGAACAACCAAATTTGATCTCCCAAGTGCGCTTGATTGGTGTTGATGCACCAGATTTGCGTCAGCGTCCTTGGGGAGATGAAGCAAAACAACAGTTAGAAAATTTGATTGGCGGTGCGGAAAAAACTGTAATGCTGGAGTTTGATCTCGAAGCAAAAGACAAAATTGGGCGGACTTTGGCTTATGTGTGGAAAGATAAAAAGTTGCTGAATGAACAAATAGTCAAACAAGGGTATGCGTTGTTCGTGGGGCGATCGCCTAATCATAAATATGACCAACGCTTAGAACGTGCCCAACAATGGGCTAGAATCATGGGTCAAGGTATTTGGAATCCAGAAAAACCGATGCGGATTACTCCTAGTGAGTTTCGCCGATTGAATCGGTAGTTGTTAGTTGTCAGTTGTTGGTTGTCAGTTGTTGGTTGTTTTGTGTCAAGTCTTGACTAATGACCAGTGACCACTGACTATTGACTACTGACTACTGACCACTGACCACTGACTATCGACTCATGACTCAACTACAAATTTTTCTGGATATTGCCACAGAAGCGGCGCTAGCTGCGGGTGCGGTATTAAATGGTTATTTGGGTAAATTAGAAGATGCTGTGACTGAAAAGGGACGCCCTGGTGATTTAGTCACGGCTGCGGATAAAGCTTCGGAAGCAGTAATTTTAGAAGTTTTGCGTCGTCATTTTCCCCAGCACTCTATCCTTGCTGAAGAGTCAGGAAAATTAGGCAATCAAGATAATGAGTATCTCTGGGCGATTGATCCTTTAGATGGTACAACTAACTACGCCCACCAATACCCAGCTTTTGCGGTTTCTATTGGGTTGTTAATTAACGGCGTTCCGCAAGTTGGCGTGATTTATGACCCTTTTCATGATGAATTATTCCGTGCTGCTGCTGGTTTGGGAGCAACACGCGATCGCCGCCCCATTCAAGTTTCGCAAACTACGGAACTGAGTAAAAGTCTGTTGGTGTCAGGTTTTGCCTATGATCGTCGCGAAACCTCTGACAACAATTATGCCGAATTTTGCCATCTCACCCATCTTACTCAAGGAGTCAGACGAAGCGGTTCAGCATCGCTGGATTTGGCGTGTGTTGCTTGTGGACGTGTCGATGGCTATTGGGAACGAGGACTTTCTCCTTGGGATGTTGTCGCTGGTGTAATTTTGTTACAAGAAGCAGGTGGTAAAATCACTGCCTACGACGGTACTCCCTTCAAAATTGAAACGGGTAGAATTTTAGCTACTAACGGTTATCTACACGACAGCCTGAGTCGTGAATTACAACAAGTTCCTCCACTGTCGGCATGGAAATGAGGGAGTAGGGGGGATGAGATGAGGGGGGTAGGGGGGATGAGGGAGATGAGGGAGATGAGGGAGTGAGGGAGGGAGGGAGTGAGGGAGTGAGGGAGTGAGGGAGTGAGGGAGATGAGGGAGATGAGGGGGATAGGGGGGATGAGGGATAAAAACAAATGACAAATGACTACTGACAACTAACTACCGAAAATTTGCTACTGCCGGATTGCTGATTGGGCGAAGTAAACTAGAACAAATCTAACGCCTCCTTTGGTGCAAACCGCTATATGTCATTAAAAATAGATCGTGGATTGTTTAAATATGATTTCATAGACCATCACGCAATTTTGTGCGTTCCAGTTGATGCGGATGTGAAAGATATACGTAAACGGTATCTGCAAATCGCCCGCCGCTTGCACCCTGATAGCAGTGCTATCACCACCGCTACGGAAAAGCAGCTAGCCAGCGAATTGTTGTCAAAGTTAGTTAACCCAGCTTACGAAAAACTAACTGCCGAACGCACTCGCGCAGAATATATTATAGTTTTGTCTCAAATGGGCAAGCGTCTGGTACAAGAACCTAATTCGGTGGAATTGACTACTGATTTAGCTAAACAGCTAGCTGCTGCCCCTAATAGTGATCATCTCTATAAAACTGCGATCGCCAAAATTGCTGAAACACAATACAATTCGTTGGTGCAATCAATTCAAATCATTGCCCAAATCAGCGAGTTGAATTTAGTTTACTTGATGCAAAATGCTGGTAAAGGTGTTGCAGCACCACCTGCCAAAGCCCCAGTCAACTCCAGTACGCCAAAGCCCAATACAGCAGCACCCCCACCCGCACCAGCGCCAGCAAAAGAAGATTCAGTAGTCGAACAATATCTCCGTCGCGCTCAAACTTTGATTGACAAAAATCAATTTGCCCAGGCCAAAGTAGAATTGCAGGATGCTCTGAAACTAGAGCCTAAGAGTAGTCGCTGTCATAGTCTGATGGCAGTGGTGTATCTCAAGCAGAATCAGCTGAAAATGGCGAAAATTCACTTTGATAACGCGCTCAAATTAGACCCCAACGACGAAGCAGCGTTGGCATGGAAACCTAAAATAGAAAAGGCTTTGGGACAACAATCAACTACTGCTAAAGTGACTTCACCTCCTAGTACTGGAACTAAGCAACCAGATAAGTCTGGGGGTGGCGGATTGTTTGGTGGTTTATTTGGTGGTAAGAAAAAATAGACATGTAGGGATTGGGTACTGGGGACTGGGGACTGGGGACTGGATACTGGGTACTGGATACTGGGTACTGGGTACTGGGTACTGGGGACTGGGGACTGGGGACTGGGAAAGAGATAGAAATATAATCATAAAATTCGCACCTTACCCCAATCTCTAGTTCATAATCGCCAATCGCCAATCCCCAGTCCCTAATCCCCAGTCCCTAATCCCCAATCCCCAGTCCCTAATCCCCAATCCCCAGTCCCTAATCCCCAGTCCCTAATCCCCAATCCCTAATCCCCAATCCCTTTAAACTTAATATGAGTTTGATGGTGGGATTAATTTAACGGAGGATTTAATGGTTTATCAACCAGCAGCGGGAGCCAGGGATTTATTGCCTTTAGATGTAGCTCAAAAACGCTGGATTGAAGATAGATTAGAGCAGGTATTTCACCGTTGGGGATATCACAGGATTATCACCTCGACACTAGAGCGGATGGATACGCTGATGGCGGGAGAAGCAATTCAGCGCCAGATGGTAATTCAATTGCAAAATGGTGCAGATGAAGAGTTAGGGCTGCGTCCAGAATTGACAGCCTCTATTGCCCGTGCAGTTGCAACTCGTATGGCAGATGCCAGTTATCCCCAACGACTGTACTACAATGCCAACGTATTCCGCCGCACTTGGGACAACAAGCATAATTCTCAGCAAGAATTTTATCAAGCTGGGGTTGAGTTGTTGGGTGTAGGGGGATTGCTAGCAAATGCAGAAGTGTTGCTGTTGGTGGGCAATTGCTTGTCAGCATTGGGTTTGCAGGGCTGGCATTTAATTTTAGGCGAGGCGGGAATCACCCGATCGCTTCTTGATGCCTTTCCCACTGATTTACAAGCTCAAGTCCGCAGTGCGATCGCTCATCTCGACCGCATCACCATAGATTCTCTGCCTTTAAGTGACGAACTTTGCGATCGCGCCAGAATCATGCTAGACCTGCGCGGCAAAAGTGCGGATGTGTTGCAAAAAGTCAGCAGCCTCAATCTAGACGCAGAACAACAACAAGCAGTAAATAACCTCAAATCTCTGGTAGAGTTATTAGAATCTGGAGGGGAATTTCCTATAATTCTTGACCTCAGTCTCATTCAAACCATAGATTATTACACCGGTATCGTCTTTGAAGTTGTCAGTGATACCGACTCACAAGCCAGAGTTTTAGGGCGGGGCGGTCGCTACGACCAGCTTCTGCGACTATATCATCCCCAAAAACAAAATATCCCCGGAATTGGTTTTGTACTCAATATTGAAGATTTATACCAAGTTCTTTTATCTACTCAGCAATTACCGCAGGAAACTCCCGCTAGCAACTGGTTGGTAGTACCAGAAGCTGCAACTGCCGAAGCTGCTGCCTTTGCCTACGCGCAAAAACTACGGGATTCAACTTATTTGGTGAGGGTGGAAATGGATTTAGGTGGTAGAGATGCCCAAGCCATTCGACAATATGCACGCGATCGCAATATTGCCCAAATCGCCTGGGTTAAAGCTGACGGCTCACCGACAATTGAAACATTGCGTTAGTAGTTAGTTAGGGGCAGGGGAGATGGGGAGATGAGGAGGCAGTGCGGTCTTGGGGTTCCCCCAAGTGGAGCAACTGCCGTGGAGATGAGGGGGATGAGGGGGATGAGGAAGAAATAACTCCTAACTCCTCACTCATAACTCCTAACTCATAACTCCCCAGCCCCCAGTACCCAGTACCCAGTCCCCTGCTACGCTAGAAACAGCTGACTTAGAAGAGGGGAATCGAAAAAATGCCACACACTATTGTTACTGAGGTTTGTGAAGGCGTTGCTGACTGTGTAGGTGCCTGTCCAGTAGCTTGCATTCATGAGGGCCCAGGTAAAAACGTTAAGGGGACTGATTGGTACTGGATTGATTTTTCTACCTGCATTGATTGTGGCATCTGTCTCCAAGTTTGCCCTGTAGAAGGTGCGATCGTTCCAGAAGAAAGACCCGATTTGCAAAAAACACCGGAATGATTTTTCAGCTAAAATCAGCTGGGGAACAGGCATTTGAAACACTTCAAGATTGCCTGTTCTTTTTAAGTTTCATGAGCTGTGTTAATTAAAATTTATACCAATTTGACAAATGATTGCGATGATAGTAATCGCTGTAGCGCCCAAATAATATCAAGTCCGTCTAATTACTTACGACATGCTTGGTTTAGTCGGTAGTGGGTAATAGCGAATAGGTGATTGCTTTCTACCATTACCAATTACCAACCCCCGCTATATGATAAGTGTTTAAGCGGACATGATATAACTTGCTATATTGCACTTAATCCGAAGTCGCTATAACTATAATTAAAATCACTTTTGTAATTAGTATATTTTGTAAATATTTAAAGGATATTATGTCAGGTTCAGCAAAAAATTTTACTCCACTACTAGAGGTTGAAAATGTCCATGCTGGGTATATAAAAGATGTAGATATCCTGCAAGGCGTGAATTTTCGGGTTGAACCAGGTGAATTAGTAACAGTAATTGGGCCTAACGGTGCTGGTAAATCCACCTTGGCAAAAACTATTTTTGGGCTATTGACCCCCCATACAGGCACAATTACCTTTAAAGGTGAAAATATTGCAGGCTTAAAGTCAAATCAAATCGTCCGCAAGGGAATGTGCTATGTACCGCAAATAGCCAACGTCTTTCCCTCCCTCAGTGTTGAAGAAAACTTAGAAATGGGAGCTTTCGTTCGTGACGTTCCCCTCAAACCCCTCAAAGATAAAATATTCAGCATGTTCCCTAGATTAAGCGATCGCCGTCGTCAACGTGCTGGTACTCTTTCTGGAGGAGAACGTCAGATGCTAGCGATGGGCAAAGCTTTAATGTTAGAACCGAGTTTGCTGCTATTGGATGAACCTTCCGCTGCTTTATCCCCCATTTTAGTAACACAAGTGTTTGAGCAGATTAAACAAATTAACCAGGAAGGTACAGCAATTATCCTGGTAGAACAAAATGCTCGGAAAGCCTTAGAAATGGCTCATCGCGGCTATGTACTAGAATCTGGACGCGACGCCATGTCCGGGCCTGGTCAAGAATTATTGAACGACCCCAAAGTGGGTGAACTGTATTTGGGAGCAGGTAAGGCCCATTGAGGGGATGGGGAGCAGGGGTGCTGGGGAGATGAGGAGGATGAGGAGGATGAGGAGGAAATAACTAATACTCAATTCCCCATTCCCAATTCCCAAAAATTAAATGACTCTTAAACCGTCTCAGAGAGTACTCTTGCACCCATCTTGAGTCTGATATCTTCCGACCAACAACAAAACTGTTGTCAGGTAGATTAATGACTCGAATTAATGGATTTATCGGTCGTCGTGATTTCTTTAGGTTAGCAGGGATAGGAAGCTTTACCATTACAGCATTGGGTGGTATCGCCTGGGGTACACAAGAAGCTGCGATCGCTGATGTTAATCCAGCTAACTCTAATCCTATAAACTCTAATCAAGCTCTCGGATTGTTGCTAGATGGCAATCAAAGATTTATTCATCAAAAACCTAAGTATCCTCATCAATCATTAGAACGTCTGCGATTAGTTGCAAAAGCACAGTACCCTTTTGCTGCCATACTTGGTTGTGCAGATTCTCGCATACCTGCGGAGATTATTTTTGATCAAGGACTGGGGGATTTATTTGTTGTGCGAGTAGCTGGTAATGTCGCCAGTGACATGGCTATAGGTAGCTTGGAATATGCTACAGCCGTGTTAGGTACACAGTTGATTGTAGTTTTAGGTCATAGCAAATGTGGTGCAGTTGCAGAAGCCATTAAAAATGCACCTCTTCCTGGCAGAATTGGCTACATTGTTGAGAACATCAAACCAGCCTTAGCAAAAGTCAAGCCAACCACAGGCGATCGCAATTATGATGCGGTTATAGCCAACATTCAATATCAAGCCCAAAAATTGCCACAAGACTCAACAATTTTGGCTCAATTACTGCACAAAGGCAAACTAAAAATTGTTAGTGCTTGTTACGACATCGACACTGGTAAAGTCTCTATTATAGGACTTACGCAAGTGTCATAAATTTTGAGTTGAGGCTGTCAAAAGTCAATAGTCAATAGCCTAAAAAAGCTTGATTAAAGACTGTTAACTGTGAACTGTTGACAACCCTAACCTTTATTTAGCGTGCTAGTTGCAGATGTCTTGTATTACTGCCTGAAGTTTTCACTCTCAACAGTCATCAGGAGCCAGCGCGTTGCAAAGCCAGTTGCACTCTAAGGGTTTCCCGACTTGAGGAGCCAGTGCGAAGAGCGCGTGCCGACAGCCTTTGCAACTGGCGTCAAACTGGCGTGAGGTTCCCTCGTTGAGTGCGACTGGCGTTCATCAGTTCTACTATGGTTTTGTTAGCGAGGCTACCCACTAGGGGTAGCTACTCACATCAGTCAACTGGTCGCGGCAAGGAGTCCCCCACCAACTTTTATGTATGGTGGGGGACTCCTCGCCGCGCTTTGGTATTGGGTACTAGGTACTGGGTACTGGGAAAAGTTTTTTAAAATTTGGTGAGCCAGTACGGTCTTGGGGGTTTCCCCCATGAGTAACTGGCGAACCCGTAAGGGTGGAGGGTAATGAGCAACCACCATAATTTTTCAATTTTACACCCAATCCCCAATCCCTAATCCCTAGTCCCCAGTCCCTTTTACATTTTGCTAGTCATCCTACATGATATTGGCTTAGAACAATTCATAATATTTGATTGTTACTTCCAATTTGGATATAAACACAGCTGTTTTTAAAATTACATATTGATTATTATTACTTATATTTTATTCCTCCACTCCCGTTTTACTGCCAGTTAGAAAATTATTGTAGTGTTGGCTAGCTTCTAGGTGACCTAATTCTTTCCTAGTCATCCTAAACCTTCACTGTTTTTGCTTTTAGGAGAGTTTGCTTTTGGGAGAGAATTTTTCTGTGAAACTGGCAGATCGATATCATTTTTGGCTAACCAATTTTCAATCAGTTCAGCTGTCACGTCAGACATATTCAATCCCTTAAAAAAACAAACTGTTTTAAACCTGTCTTTTGTTTCAGGCGATAGGTAAACCCTTATAGAAGCTTCTCCTTGTGCCACACTATACTCCAGCTTATGAACCTATTCACTAGTTTATTAGTGCAATGGTTCACAGAGCAAAATTATACATTGGTTGACTAATGCACTAGTGCATTGGTATAGTATCACCTATACCCAAAGAAATACACCCAACAAAGGCAACAGACGCCAGAAAGTGTACCCACGGGTAGATGAATAACCAATGAGCGAACAAAGCCAATTTTGGCTTAAGTTAGCTTATTTGCAGTGAAATTAAAAGTTGTCACCCAAGTGAAACCAGATGATTGTTTTCCAACAGACCACAAGCGATGCTTCCAAATCACATCATTTGCAAATAGCCTATAGGCATTATTCAGGTTGTGTTTGGGCATCATTCATTCTGTCACTGTCTTGAAAATAGGGAGTGGGGAGTAGGGAGTAGGGAGTAGGGAAAATGTATTTTCATGTCCTCATTGTGTGACTTTTCACATGAATATCTAGCTTGAAAATAGTTTTGATTTCTTCGTTACAGAAGAAAAACTGTCGTACTTTATTGTGAGCAACAGCGCATGGAAGACGATATAGAAAAAGGTTGTTTCTCACTGAATACATCTGCTGTCTGTCATGGTTTACCATTCCTCAATTAAGGATAAAAAGAAAAGTCATTGAGTGCCTTGTGTATAGCGTGATTAGCTTCTAATTACTGAAAATTACCGACCTATATTCATACTATTTGTTTTTGAAAAAGTGCCTACAGGCTTTACAATTGCATGTTTTCGTATCAATTCATTACGTGAATCCAGTACAACCTTACATAGAATTAATATCACCACCGAACGCACCTCATCTCAATAACATATAAACTGAGTTAAAAATTGATTTTTTTCTATAAAAAGCATTTTCAAATAATCCGTTTATCTAGAATAGTAGGAGCTTAGGTGTGCTAAAAAACTTCTGGTATGCTTGTGAATTTAGCTCAGCTGTCACTAACAAGCCCAAGCAAATTGTGTTATTAAATCAGAGATTTGTCCTTTACCGCAATCAAGAAGGACAAGTTGTAGCACTCAAAGACCAATGTTCTCATCGTGGTGCTGCATTATCTATGGGCTGGTTAGAAAACAGCTGTATCCGTTGTCCCTATCATGGATGGAAATTTCAAGCCGATGGGCAATGTATTGAAATACCTTCTAATGCAATGGGAACACCTATTCCGAAAAGAGCCACTATAGATAGTTATTCAGTGCAAGAAAAATACGGTTTTGTCTGGCTGTTTTATGGAAATTTACCAGAACAAGAACGCCCACCAATTCCTTCTTTGCCAGAATATGAAGACCCTACTATGCATCCCATTTATTTAGAATATCAGATGAAAGCCAACTATACTAGAGTCATCGAAAATGCTCTTGATCCGGCTCATCTGTATGCAGTCCATGCTAATTCTTTTGGGGCAGGATTTGCACAAGATCCAAGAGTTGAAGACTATGTAGTTGAAAATGAAGATTGGGGCATCAGTACCAAAATCACATATAAAAATTACACTAAGCCCAAGAATGGTATATTTAAATCCTTCTTTCGTCCAGCACGTACACAATTAAATGCCAAGACCACTTTTTACCTACCTAACATAACTAAAATCGAGAGTGATTTTGGTCGTGGCAAAATGATAAATTATGCCGTCCACATTCCTGTTGATGACAACACAACTATTAGTAAAAGAATTCAATTTCGCAATTTTTTTACATATTCTTGGGCAGATAGCTTATTTATCAAGTTTCACCATAAAGTTGGGTTAGAAGATAAAGTAGTAACCGAGTCTCAATATCCCAAATTGATACCTGACACTTTATCAGCTGAAGTCCATGTTCCTGCTGATGCTTTAACTCTTGCTTATCGTCAGCTGCGTCAAAAATATTTGGCTATGGGTTGGGGTTTGCAGTCTAAACACAGTGAATTACACAACTGTCAACGAGATGTAAGAAAACTGATAAAACTTAGTTAATTAACTAGATTTGCATCTCATAATAGTTGAGTTATAAATCAAAAATTTGAGCGCAATTCGATATTGAATTACCAAAACAATATATCTAGAGATGTAGGAGGCTAATACTTTGAATAACTTCTGGTATGCTTGTGAATTTAGCTCCAATGTCACTAATAAGCCCAAGCAAATTGTGATGTTAAATCAGAGATTTGTCCTCTACCGCAACACTGAAAGACAAATCGTAGCTTTGAAAGATCATTGTCCTCATCGCGGTGCTGCTTTATCTCTCGGTTGGGTTGAAGATGACTGTATCCGTTGTCCTTATCATGGATGGAAATTTCAAGCTGATGGTAAATGCATGGAAATTCCTTCCAATGCACCTGGAATATCTATCCCTAAAAGAGCTAGTGTAGACAGCTATCCAGTGAAGGAAAAATATGGTTTTGTTTGGCTATTTTATGGAGACTTGCCAGAAGGAAAACGTCCTCCTTTGCCAACTTTTCCAGAATACATAGTCAAGACTATGCATCCTGTTTACGATGAGGGTATAGATAATGCTAACTATGCTCGACTGATGGAAGCTAATCTTGACTTTACCCATGTGATTGCAGTCCATAGAAAATCCTTTGGTCAGAGAATTCCCATCAATAAAACTATTAAGTATAAAGTCGATAAATATGATTGGGGTGCAGTTGCCAAAGTTAAGTATGAATCTTTAGGTAAATCGAAAAGTATTTTGAACTTTTTGCTTGGTGGGCGCCCAGAATTGAGAACAAGATTGACATTATACTTGCCTAACGTTACCCTAGCAGAAATTAGTATAGGTAGAGATGATAGGTTTGATATCAAGTTTGGGATTTTAGTTGCCCACCTTCCTATTGATGACAACACCACTGTTGTTAAACGGGTTTTGTATCGCAATATTTTACCCATACCTTGGTTAGATAATTTTTTCAGAAAGCTTGACCACAAACTCGCTCAAGAAGACACAGTAGTCGTCGCAACTTTAGATTCTCAACCAATGCCTAAAATATCAGAAGAACTTCACGTTGCTGCTGACGCTTTAGATATTACTTTTCGTAAGCTTTTGCAAAAACACTTAGCACAATCCTCTAATAATTTGGGATTTTAGATTTTGCGAAAAGTTGTGTGGGCGGGTCTCCCGACTTGAGCAAACTTTTCAAGACGGATTTTGGATTTTGGATTAACAATGAATCTAGAGTTATCAAAGTAGACAGAACATAAATTTTTTGCCAGAAAGTGACTAACAAATTTGCAGGGTATCGCATAGCAACAATTACGCAACTGCAACTGAGCAGGACTTAATTAATAGTGAGTGAGGAGATAACCATGACCCATATTCTAGAAAAATCGGTTACACAACAACCGAAAATTCGCGGGGTAATCGACGAGACTTTCAGACAGATGTTTGAGAATACTTGCCAAGCTCTTGAGGCGCTAGATGGTAAGGGGTTTATGGAACAGTCTTGGACTCGTGATCACAATGGTATTTGGACGGCTGGTGAGAGTAGTAAAAATGCCATATATATCGATAGATCTCTGCATAATGGCAATGTCTTTGAAAAAGTGGGAGTTAATTATGTAGCGATAGAAGGTGAATTACCGCCTGGAATGTCCTTCCAGCAATCAGGCGCTTTAGCAACAGAAGTAGCAGATCAAATCACTAACAAAAAAGGCAATCGTTACTTTGCTACAGGTTCTAGCTTTGTGATTCATCCCCAGAATCCCATGGCACCTACTGCTCATGCGAACTATCGTTATTTTCAGATCAATAATGGTAATCAACCTGTTTATTGGTGGTTTGGCGGCGGAGCAGACTTAACACCGGCTTACGTTTTTGAGGAAGATGCAGTTCATTTCCATCAGGTGCATAAAGAAGTTTGTGACAAGTACGATTCTGCTTACTACCCTCGTTTTAAAAAGTTGTGTGATGAATACTTTCACATCCCCCATCGTGGTGAAAGTCGAGGCATAGGTGGAATTTTCTTTGACCATCTTAATAAAGGTAATCCTGAAAAACTTCTTGCTTTTGTGACCAGTTGTACTGAAGCTTTTCTTCCTGCTTATATGCCGATTGTTCAAAGACGTAAGGATATGAAATTTACAGAGAAGAATAAGTACTGGCAGCGTCTTGTACGTGGACGCTATGTAGAGTTTATTTTGTCTTGCGATCGCGGTCTTCGTTTTGGTCTAGCAAGCGGTATGGTTAAACAACAAAGTGTGTTTAACTGTATGCCTCCAGCTGCTAGTTGGGAATATGACGACCAACCCCTCCCTGGTAGTCAAGAAGCAATGCTCAAAGAAGTACTAAAAAATCCTCGTGACTGGCTATAAATTTCTCGAACCTGCTAATTATTTGGAATTAACGGTCACATAAACAAAGACGGATAAGCAGAGAAAAACAGATAGTCATTGGTGAGTTAAATGAGAAAAATCAAATCGGTGGATGTGAGGCAAGTAAAAGCAAGAACTATGTCAACAAATCTTTCTAAAACTTATAAACAGTCTTTACAAGCAGTAACAAATTACTTCTTTTTTGAAAATGTGAAACAGCACCAAATTCTCAGCAGTGAACTGGAAATAGATATTGTATTAATTTGCCTGAATACTTGCAGATATGTGCTGCTTTGGATAATTTTGCTTTGTGTATATGCCAGTATATAATTCCTAGCACTTAATAATTGCCCCCCCCTTAGTAAGGGGGGGCTAAAGGGGGGTCGAATTAAGGTCAACTTCATAGAAAAATGGTATTACGCATAATCAATTACCAATCTTTTTGATTTATTAATGTGTTAATAGGTAACCTAGGAGAATAAAAATGAAAACTGAAACTGAACTGGTTACAGGCAACCTTCGCATGGAAGATATTATCAATATTGATGAATCTAAAGCAATTAATCTGTTCAGGAATAGATTTAAAAGATATAAACAACTAGTAGAAGAAATAGGAGATGCAGCCGCTTTTGAAAAAATTATGGAAAAATATCCTGAGCAACAAAAGGTATTAATGGGTACTTTTATTGAGAACGATAGCTTAGCTCAAGGCTTCAAGAAAGCGGCTCCTTTACTGGGACTTATGGGCTTTGTTATGGAAGTAGTTGATATTTCTCAAAATGAAACAGATGCAGCATTAGAAATTCAAAGAATTTGCCCAATTTTGTCTATTGCCAAGGAATATGGTTTTGATAATCCCTGTCGTGTCTTTTGTGAAATGGAACAAGAAGCGACTAGAAGAGCTTTTCCTGGTATGAAGGCTGCGATTCTTAGTAAACAAGCAGAAGGACACTGTGTTTGTGTATTTAAGTATGAAAGACCTGCAACAAAGATGATGTCATCAATTACACAAAAACAAAATTTTTATTTGCGATTAATAAAACGCACCATCGAGTTAGCTAAACTAATTCCTAGCTTGATGCAAATTGGTATTAAAGTTATAAAAGCACGCTTTAATCAGAATTAATTTAATCAAAAAATATCAGCAACTCTACCCTAAACAAGGTTATTGAGATGAACAGTATTATTGCAGATTTAAAATATATTATTGAGGGTGAAGTTAGTGATACTAAAACAGACTTAGAAGCAGTTTCTCAAGACTTTGGCGGTATTATTCAGAAATTTCCTCAAATTGTTGTTCGTCCTCATAATTCTACTGATATTGCTAAAGCTATTAAGTATGCTGCTAACCATGATTTAACTATTTCATCAAGGGCTGCGGGACATTCGTTAAGTGGTCAATCTTTAAACCAAGGTGGAATCCTCTTAGATATGAGGAACATGAATCAAATTCATGAGTTCCACCCGGATGAACTTTGGTTTAAAGCTGATGCTGGTGTGACTTGGAAGCAAATAGTAAATACTTCAATACCACATGGCGTAGTTCCTCCTGTCTTAACAAATAACTTTGAAGTCACTTTAGGAGGAACTCTTTCAGCAGGTGGTTTAGGTTTGAGTTCTTTTCGTTACGGATCTCAAGCTGATAATTGTCTGGGTTTGGAAGTTGTAACCGGAACAGGTGATATTGTCTGGTGTACGTCTGAAAATAATAGTGAACTTTTCTATCATGTTCTTTGTGGTTATGGTCAGTTTGGTATCATGACCAAAGTACAAAATCGGCTAAGAAAATACCGTCCTTTTACTCGCAGTTATTTTCTTTGCTATGACGACTTAGATAGCCTCTTGAATGATCAGCGTCTTCTGGTTTCAGAAAATCGTATCGATGGTTTAGTATCGTTATTTTCTCCCTGTTTACTAGGAGTTTCTAGAGCCAGTGAAAAAGGGATAAAACCTCTAATCGAGTGGTTTTACAGAATGCAAATTACTCTAGAAGTGGATTCTGTAAATGATATAAACCACGAGAAAACACTCTCTAACTTAAATTTCTATCGTCACATACATACTGAAGACCTGACTTTTGATAAGTTTATCCAACCAATGGCAGAAGTACCTCATCCTGTAGATACTGCTAACTCTTGGATAGACGTTCTGTTACCAGCTTCAGTAGCTAAAAACTACATTGATATTGCACTCCAACGCATACCCTCTTTCCTCGATTTTCGGACTATACCTGTGGGTTCGTTTTGTCTAAATTCTGGTAATACTAAAATGCCCATGTTTCCTTTACCTGATGAAGAGTTAATTATTGGGTTAGGAATGTATCCTACTATTCCAAAATCACAGGTTAAGCCTGTTATAGAGCAGTTAAATTTCCTAACTGACCTTGGTTTTCAAATGGGTGGTAAAAGATATATGGCTACTTGGGTGGATTTTGATATTACAAGATGGCGGCTTCAATTTGGTGATTACTGGCCTCAAGTTAATGAGATTAAGAAAAAATACGACCCGAATGGGATACTGAATCCTGGTTTTTTTAAGTATGAAGAGGTTGTACAAGAAGAAGTGAATAAAATAAGGGTTTCGGCATAGTTGGTAAGTCCTGAAAGCATTAATTATAAATAATGCAATACGGTTCAGCTAAGGCTAAAACTCTGAGTCAAAGTCAAATTTTTTAACGAACCGCTAAGAACGCCAAGGACGCAGAGAGAAGAAAGAAATACTTAACTTAACTGTATTGAATTATAATGAATCGTAGAATGTTGCAAGATTCTGAGGAAGTTAGTAAAGTTTCTCTATTTCCACCCTATTTTCGTTGGTTAGTCGCTGTGGGTGTTGTGTGTATGGTGGGGATAGGAGTAGGAGTATTATATTTGGCTCGTTTATCAGCTAGGACTCAAGTTTCAGCAGTGGTTTCACAAGTTAACCAGCCTGTTGCTTCCAAGGTTAATGCTTTGGGAAGATTGGAACCGGCGGGTGAAGTGATTAAAGTTTCTGCTCCTACTAATCCTAGTATTGGTAGTGGTAGTCGTGTGGCTAAATTGTTGGTTGATGAAGGCGATGTGGTACGATCGCAACAAATCATCGCTATTTTAGATAATCGCGATCGCCTGCAAGCGAATTTGACAGAAGCACAAAAGCAAGTCAAAGTTGCCCAATCTCGTCTAGATCAGGTTAAAGCAGGCGCAAAACCAGGCGAATTAGCAGCTATACAAGCCAATGTGAAGAATTTACAAGCAGAGTTAGATGGGGAAATTCAAACCCAGAAAGCTACCATCGCTCGTTTAGAAGCAGAATTGCAGAATGCAGACATCGAATTTCGTCGTAATCAAAGTTTATATCAACAGGGAGCGATCGCAGCTTCAGCTTTAGATAGTCGCAGATTGGCTCTCAAAACAGCCCAAGAGCAGTTGAATAGTGCTAAAGCAGACTTAGAGCGAAGTCAACGCACACTTACCGCCAAAATTCAAGAAGCCAAAGCCACTTGGGACAAAACAGCCGAAGTACGTCCCACAGATATAGCCACAGCACAAGCAGAGGTAGACAGTGCTATTGCTACAGTTGGCAAAATTCAAGCCGAACTCGATTTGGCATATATCCGCGCGCCGAAAGCAGGTACCATCCTGCGGATTCAAGCTCATCCAGGAGAAACAATAGGTAACGAAGGAATTGTAGAACTTGGTCAAACTGACCAAATGTATGTCATTGCAGAAATCTACGAAAGTGATATTGCTAAGATTCGTCCTGGTCAAACTGCCAAAATTACCAGTCCCAGCAATGCTTTTGCTGCGAAATTAAACGGAACAGTTGAGCAAATTGGCTTAAAAGTGGCGAAGAAAGATGTCTTGGACACCGACCCAACAGCAGCAACAGATGCCAGAGTAATTGAAGCCAAAATTCGTTTAGACAAAGCTGCCAGCCAGCAAGTAGCTAACTTAACAAACCTTCAGGTTAATGTTGAAATTGATTTATGAAGGAGTGAGTTGTTAGTTGTCAGTAGTCATTTGTCATTTGTCATTTGTCATTTGTTTTTATCCCTCATCCCCCCTATCCCCCTCATCCCCCTCATCCCCCCATCTCCCTCATCCCCCTCATCCCCCTCATCCCCCCACTCTCCACTCTCCACTCTTATGTTTCAACGCAAGATTCCATTAGCTTGGCTGCAATTACTGAAGCAAAGAGGGCGTTTTCTTGTTGCTCTTTGTGGAATTACCTTTGCTGTTTTTTTAATGTTAATGCAGTTAGGTTTTCAGTCAGCTTTATATGATAGTAATACTCGCTTTCATAAACTTTTGCAAACAGATTTGGTAGTGATTAGCCGTCAAGCACAAAATTTAGGACTTTTGAGTTCTTTTCCTCGGCGTCGTTTATTCCAAGCTGCTAATTTAAATGAGGTTGAGTCAGTAAATTCCCTATATATCCGTTTAGGAGTTTGGAAAAGTCTAGAAACCAAGCTGGATGAATCAATTCTAGTTATCGGGTTCAACCCAGAAAAACCTGCGTTCAATTTGCCAGCAGTTAATCAAAATTTGGATATCATTAAATATCCAGACAGTTTTTTGTTTGACCGCAACGCTAATGGCAAATATCAACAAGCGATCGCTCAAATAGCTCAAGACAAACCTGTAACTACAGAACTTCAAGGACGTAAAGTTACAATTGCAGGTTTGTATGAGGTTGGTGCATCGTTTGTGGCTAATGCTAGCGTGATTACCAGTGACCAAAATTTCCTGCGAATTTTTTCGACACAGCAACCAGGTAAAGTCAATCTTGGTCTAATTCAGCTACAGCCTGGTAGTGATGCCAATGTAGTAGTTAAAGCGTTACAATCTTACCTTCCCGATGATGTGAAAGTTCTCACCCGTCAAGAATTTATTGATTTTGAAAAGAAATATTGGCAAGAAAATGGTGCAATTGGTTTTATCTTCTCTTTGGGTGTGACCATCGGATTTTTAGTTGGTGTAATTATTGTTTATCAAATTATTTACAGTGATGTCATAGATCATATGGCTGAATATGCAACGCTCAAGGCAATGGGTTTTCGCAATGTCTACTTATTATCTGTTGTATTTCAAGAAGCATTGATATTAGCTGTACTTGGTTACATACCTGGATGTTTAATTTCTTTTGGTATGTATAACTTGACTAGAAACGCAACAAAATTACCGCTATTTTTGAATTCTGAGCGGGTCATTCAAGTTCTGATATTAACGATTGTCATGTGTGTAATTTCTGGTGCGATCGCTATGCGAAAATTAAATGCAGCAGACCCAGCAGATATTTTTTAATTGGGAATTGGGAATTGGGAATTGGGAATTGGGAATTGGGGAAAACTTAATTTTTTAATTACTGTTTTATAAAATCAAAATATGCAACTATTAAACAAGTATAAAACAAACCAATTTATAAATAATAAGCCTGTAATTTCTATATGTGATGTCAATCATTTTTTTGGGAAAGGTAATTTAACTAAACAAGTTTTATTTAATATAAATTTAGATATATACCCAGGTGAAATAGTAATTCTAACTGGCCCATCTGGGTCAGGAAAAACTACTTTGTTATCACTGATTGGGGGATTGCGTTCTTGCCAACATGGTAGCTTAAAGGTGATTGGTCAAGAACTCTGTGGTGCTAAGCAAAACCAATTAATTCAAACACGGCGGCAGATTGGTTATATTTTTCAATCATATAATCTCTTGGATAGCTTAACAGCACGGCAAAATGTGGAGATGTCTTTAGAACTGCACAATCATCTATCTTGGAACGCAAGACAAACAAGAGCAGTGCGAATGCTAGAAGCAGTGGGATTAGGAAATCGCCTTAATTATTATCCAGAAAATTTATCTGGAGGTCAAAAGCAAAGAGTCGCGATCGCCCGCGCCTTGGTGGCGAATCCTAAAATTATTCTTGCTGATGAACCAACAGCATCACTTGACAAACAATCTGGGCGGGATGTGGTAGAACTAATGCAAAGCCTCGCTACTGAACAAGGCTGTACCATCTTACTCGTTACCCATGACAACCGGATTTTAGATATTGCCCATCGCATTATTCATATGGAAGATGGTTATTTACAAGGGAATGGGGTATGGGGCATGGGGCATAGGGCATAGGGCATGGGGTAATTTTATTATTATTCTCGAATTTTCAGTCCCCAATCGCCAGTAGGGTGCGTTGTCGCCAAGCGCAACGTACCACCAACAATTAAAGGTGCGCGATTTCTATTTATTAGCTAGACAATGTTACCATAGTCGTTCACCAGCTGAATCTGACCATGAAACTAGTTTGCGCCCAAAGCGACCTCAGTACCAATCTCTCACTTGTTAGCCGTGCTGTGCCGTCACGACCAACTCATCCGGTACTTGCCAACATCCTACTGCAAGCGGATGCTCAAACTAACCAGGTAAGCTTAACAGCCTTTGATCTCAGCTTGGGTATCCGTACCAGCTTTAACGCCGATGTATGGCAAGGAGGAGCGATCGCACTTCCTGCTAAACTGCTTGTAGACATCACCTCTCGTCTTCCTGAAGGAGAAATCACCCTAGATGATGAATCAGCCCTACAAGCTGAAACCTCTGGAGGAGAAGGTTTAATTGTTACACTCACACGCCCAGGTGGACATTACCAACTGCGAGCAATGGGAGCGGAAGAGTTTCCCGAATTACCCTTAATTGAAAATACCGAACCCCTATATCTGACTACCACTGCATTAATTGAAGGATTACGGGGTTCATTGTTTGCTACCAGTGGCGATGAAACTAAGCAAGTACTGACTGGAGTACATCTCACTGTTAAAGAAGATACATTGGAATTTGCAGCTACCGATGGACATCGTTTAGCAGTAGTAGAAACCACCAATGAACGTCCTCTGACTGGTAGCAGTCAATTAGAAGTTACAGTACCCAGCAAAGCTCTACGCGAATTAGAACGGATGTTGGCTCATAATGATGCTGATGAAGCAATAGCCTTATATTTAGATCAAGGTCAAGTTGTGTTTGCGTGGGCTAATCAACGCTTGACCACCCGCACCCTAGAAGGACAATATCCTGCCTATCGGCAACTCATTCCCCGACAATTTGAGCGACAAGTAACAATTGAACGACGACAATTTTTAAGTACTTTAGAGCGAATTGCTGTTTTAGCAGATCAGAAAAATAATGTTGTTAAACTCAGCATTGATAGCAATAGCCAAGAACTGACGTTATCTTGTGAAGCTCAAGAAATGGGTAGCGGTAGAGAATCAGTGCCGGCGCAAATATCTGGAGAAGATATAGAAATTGCTTTTAATGTCAAGTATTTAATGGAAGGTTTAAAAGCCTTGCCCTCTTCAGAAATTCAAATGCATCTAAATCAAAACCTAACGCCTGTAATTTTTACACCACTAGGCGGTTTGAAGATGACGTATTTAGCTATGCCAGTACAAATTAGAAATTAGTAATTGAATTGAGTGTAGGGTAACCCCATGTAGCGGCAATTCATGAATTGCCGCTACATTGTTTTGCGTGTTATTATTGATATATGAAGTTGAGCGAAATATTTATTTTATACTAATCAAATTTACAAAATTTTCAAATCACTCTGAAATACTTCACAAAAGCGATCGCTCATCTCAAGCTGTAACAATTTGAGAGAAAACTGTATGTTGAATGATTCATTGATAGTGAAATCAGGGTTACCACTATTCATCCTGACAATAGCCTCATTAATCCATTCTCCCGCCTGGGCAGGAATTGCAGAGACGACTTCCCAAAATCAGCCGCAGCAATGGAGACAACGGCAGGATGCATTGCAACAACAATCTCAACAACTGTGGCAACAATTTAGACAGCAGCAAGATCGATTCAGACTACAACAACAACACCAGCAGGAACAATTCAGACTACAAAATCAACTCAAATTCCCACCACAGCAGCAGGGAGAACTATTTAGACTACAAGATCAACTTAGACTCCGACAACAACAGCAGCGGGAACAATTGAGACTACAACAACAGCAACAGTATAGGTAGTTTGAAGTCGTTCCAAAACAAAGCCTCTCCTCGCTGTTGGGGAGATATTTGGAGAGGGGTCAAAATCTATGGTTCAAAACGAGAAATAGAGGCTTTCATATTTTTATTTTTTCGTATGAAACCATCCTGCTTCTTCCTTCCCCTTCCCCTTTCCCAATAAGTATCAGTCCGAGACTGGATACTTTGGTGCTGGTATCCTTCAAGGAAACCTGAAGTGCGATCGCTCTTGCAATTTCCCCTTTGTCTCCAATGTTTTTGATCAACTATGATAGCGATCGCATCCACATCACTACACTTAGTCCTTTTAGTAATTATTGCTACTTTTGCTAAAAATGAATAACTCAGTAGTTAATAACCTGATTTTAAAAGCACTTTTCTTGCTAGATGCGCGGATGGGTAGGTGTTCAAAATGAGATTTTGGCAAGTAAAGCTGAAATTTCCGCTGTGTGAGGCTTTTGAGTCAAATAGCTCTAAAAATAGCCGCGCACCTTATGTAGACTGGGTTTTAGCCATTTGCTTACAGTTCAATTCCAATCTCTCATGCTATGATTACCTCATCCGCGCAACTGAACCTCGAAAACCAAATACACACAGTCTTTCAGGCTGCCGCACTTGAAATTTCATCTAATCCCTATTAGGGATTGAAACTTATTACTCAAACGACTACTCAAAACGGAGCATTTCCTTGAAATTTCATCTAATCCCTATTAGGGATTGAAACATCCTTTTATAGGATTTGGTATTATTTGGGATGTGTTGCACTTGAAATTTCATCTAATCCCTATTAGGGATTGAAACTTCTGTGGGCTGCGTCTGTGGACTAGTATCCATACTTGAAATTTCATCTAATCCCTATTAGGGATTGAAACTGTTACCCACCGCACCTGCCCATCAATCCTGTCAGCTTGAAATTTCATCTAATCCCTATTAGGGATTGAAACAAGGCGATCGCCTAGTTTTTGGTAGTAAGGTGCAAACTTGAAATTTCATCTAATCCCTATTAGGGATTGAAACCTAATTTCCTAAAATTTCCGGTTTCATAAGCCATCTTGAAATTTCATCTAATCCCTATTAGGGATTGAAACGTAATCCGGCCCTTTAATATCACAATCACACATCTTGAAATTTCATCTAATCCCTATTAGGGATTGAAACCTGTGAGGGCGATCGCTTGTAATGTGAAGTGCGATCCTTGAAATTTCATCTAATCCCTATTAGGGATTGAAACACTAAACACTTATTCTCAAGACGAAGATGGGTTAGTCTACTTGAAATTTCATCTAATCCCTATTAGGGATTGAAACAGTTAAAGCTAGAGGATGAATCAATGTTTACAACTTGAAATTTCATCTAATCCCTATTAGGGATTGAAACGCTATTTAAGTTGGGCGATCTACTTGAGGTGCTGCTTGAAATTTCATCTAATCCCTATTAGGGATTGAAACGAGACTTGATACTAACAGGTTTACCGTTTACCCAGCTTGAAATTTCATCTAATCCCTATTAGGGATTGAAACCGAGGCGATAATCAAGGCTAACAGCGGGCTACAAGCTTGAAATTTCATCTAATCCCTATTAGGGATTGAAACCGTAGCCCACTAACACTATCACGCATTGAGAATAATCTAAACTTGAAATTTCATCTAATCCCTATTAGGGATTGAAACTTGTCAGTGACATGAGCCGCGCCCATTGGTTCCAAAGCTTGAAATTTCATCTAATCCCTATTAGGGATTGAAACATGTAACCAGTACTACACTAAATACATTATTGACTTGAAATTTCATCTAATCCCTATTAGGGATTGAAACCTGGAGGGCTAAGAGAATGCCAAGCGTCAAGGTCACTTGAAATTTCATCTAATCCCTATTAGGGATTGAAACTATATGGGGATTAGGTTATTCAAACTCAAATACGGGCTTGAAATTTCATCTAATCCCTATTAGGGATTGAAACGGTGAACAGGCGCTGGATTTCCTCCGGCGACAACTTGAAATTTCATCTAATCCCTATTAGGGATTGAAACGAAAACTCCCGAAGCTAATTGCACGATGCCAGCGACTTGAAATTTCATCTAATCCCTATTAGGGATTGAAACACTAGTCAGTTGAAAGGCATTATGCACAGTTGCCTTGAAATTTCATCTAATCCCTATTAGGGATTGAAACACAGAGAATTTAATCCCGGGGAATTTACCTTTTACTTGAAATTTCATCTAATCCCTATTAGGGATTGAAACTGCCTTACGTGGTGGATTTGAAAAAATTCCCAATCCTTGAAATTTCATCTAATCCCTATTAGGGATTGAAATGGATACTATTAGCCTGAGTAGAGTGCATTAGGACTATCGTCCATAACGCACCGAGAATCAGCGGTGGTGCGGCGCTTGGCGACAACGCACCCTACCAATTCAGAATTTGGACTGATTCAGATCAATTGTGTGTACACCGTAGCCCTTCATTCCCCATCCCCAATTCCCTATTTGAAGCTGTGAATAGTTGAGTTTTTGGGATGCCTGCAAATTGCACTTATGGTAGTATCAAATTTGCTTGAGTTTATTCATGAGATCTACGCATGAGTCTGCAACAAGAGATAGAAGTTTTATTAAATCAGGCAGCTTCATTTCTGCCACCAGAAATACTAACAATCATTCAACAATCAATTGAAGAAGTAGCAAATTTAGGAATTGCTGAAAAAGCCCTCAAACCAAAGGATCGCGCACCCGATTTTACTCTCCCTAATGCTGTTGGACAACCTGTACAATTACAAAAACTACGAGCCAAAGGTTCAGTTATCATTACCTTCTATCGTGGTTTATGGTGTCCTTTCTGTAATATAGAGTTGTTAGCACTACAAAAGGCTTTACCAGAAATTCAACAATTAAATGCATCGCTGGTTGCCATTTCACCTCAAACACCAGACAACACCCTTTCTACTGTCAAAGAACACAGCCTTGGTTTTGAGGTATTGAGTGATGTGGACAATAAAGTTGCCAAGCAATTTGGACTTGTGTACACTTTGCCAGAGTCAATACAAGAAGTGATGGAAGGATTCGGTATAGATTTAGAAACTTACAATGGCAATGACTCTAATGAATTACCTGTGACTGCCACTTATATTGTTGACTCTGAGGGAATAATTGTTTATAGATACCTTGATCCAGACTATACTAAGCGTCTTGAGCCAAAAGATCTGATTGCTGCATTGTCTAAGGGGCTTCCAAATAAAAAAATATACAATTTTTCTTGTGGGGTGGGTGTCTCGCCCGCCCAAGGCTAGGGGCGGACAAGATGTCCACCCCACAAGATTGGATTATTTATTTGTTTGTAATCCCTAAATTAACTGAACTCACATTTAATTAACCTGAGTTCAATGAACCTCTCCCCAACCCCTCTTTGACGCAAAGAGGGACTTTGAAATTCTTGATAAAGAACGAAAAATTAAGGTTTTGAAGCCTCTGACGCCACATGCTTCAAGTCGGCAAAGCCGCCCAACGCAGTGGCTCCTCCTTTCAGGGGAGAGGTTTGGAGAGGGGTCTTTTAAATCTGTCGAACTCACATTTAATTAATTTTGATTTGCCGCAATTGATTTTTCATATTATCTAATGCTTGCTGCCACTGACTTTTTTTTGCGGGTGCAGGTATAGCTGCTGGAGGTAGCGCTGGATTTAGATGACGATAATGTTCCCAAATTTCCCAGTAAGGACAACCTGGTTGAATGCGAATACCTGCCCAATGAAGATATTGCAGAGGTTGATTAACGGTAGTATCAAATAATATATGGTTTTGTTGCTGAAAATGTGGACTGCCTGCCCAATTTCCTGGTGCTTTACCTTCTCGACGAACAATGTTAAAGCGACGCGGAATCCGCTTGAGCAACATATAATTAATAATCGGTTGGTCGGAAGTTTTTTCCGAAAAATCAAAGTATTCTGGATGGGCAGCACACTCAGCAAAAGTTTCATATAAATCTTTTTCTGAGATCAGATTTTTCTTTGACCCCCAAAAACCACCGTTGAAAATATCTTTAACTTCAGTCTCAGTAAAGACTTTATCTTCTAATACTTTGGGACTGAAAACATTTTTAATTCCACCTAAATGTTGATAATCACAACAAATAAAGTCAGTTTCAGCAAGGTAGTTAAGATTGTCGATAATCTTTTCAAAGACAACAATATCGGTATCAATGTATAAAAATTCGTCAAAAGGGCCAAACCAACAAGCCTGCTTGCGGAATTGATTTGGACGGGCAAAGAATTGACCGCCGAAGGTTTCGTGCAATTTCAGCGCCAGACGGTCGATGAAATCTAGGTCTGGGTATGTTTGTACACCATAATATTGATTGAGTGTGTTTGCTATATTCTGATATTTATCATCATAAGGAATGAGGATAATTGGTGTATCTTGATCATGCAATCGGATACTGTTGAGTAGTGCGATCGCATGATCCATTACCTTGTTATTAGCAATAATATAAATTCCCCGACTCATTGTCTAAACCTCAAACTGTTAATCCTAATTTTTTTAAAATTCTTGTGCCTAAACTCGGAGGAGCATTGTAAGCTTTGGCTTTAGTCGTGAACTTGGGACGTTGTTCTGGTTGATGCAGATAGCGATAATGCAAGAAAATATCTCTGTAGGGAAAATCAATATTTTCTCCATCACATACTTGGTTAAAGAGTTTGGAAGATAAACCTATATAGTGTAGATAAGTCAGTCTGTTTCCCTGATCGTAGAGAATATAATCTTGATTTTCAAAGTGTGGAGAAGTCACACAACAACCAGTTGCTTTATTAGTAGGTAAATTGAAGGCAAAGTTGTAGAAAGATACATTTGCCTTCATTCTCATATAATTAAGCACAGACTGATTGGGAGCGGACATATATAAAACGTCTGAATCTCCATTATTTAGTTGAGTTAATAACCAATCTCTTTGGTCTGGCGGAAATATTCCTCGCTTAGAAGCATAGAACCCTGAACAGAAAATTTCTGAATCAATACGCTCTTGGCTAAATACTTCTAAGAGTTTTGGCGATGATAAATTGTATATATGACCAGGGTCTTTATATTGAAAGTCATAGACCACAAAATCATATTCATCTAACTTATCGAAAACAAAGTCTAAAGGCTGCAATACTAATGTATCAGCATCTAGATAGATAAACTTTTCAAATTGACTTTCAGCATCAAAAGCACAGTAACGGCGATTTTCTCCAACTCTGTAAAACTTCTTAATTCCTTGTTCTTGCCAAGCTTGAATCGCAGAGGGATGTGATTGCCATACCTTGTAAGAAAATTCTTCCCATCGAGCAAAAATATCAGGATCATCTAGTAAAGTGACATTTTTTCTCGATGCTATTTCAGCCCGGACTTTCTCCACCTGATCGTTATAAGCAATGACACATACTGGCACATTACCAGCATTAACTTCTATACTATTGAGTAATGCGACAAGTTGATTATAAACATAATCATTAGCTAGTGTATAAATTCCATTTGTCATAGTTTTTATCCATTTTTATCAACAAACTCTGATAGCCAATTAAGCAAGTTTAATTTGTGCAAAATTATCTGACGCGCCTCTGCAATAGCTTCTTTCGCCGCATACCAAGCATCAGGAGTAGCAGTCACTTCTTGTATGTAGGCGATTCCTTTTTCATCTAAGCTTGGTAATCTCAAAAAACTACCAGGCGGCAATAATTTATCAGCAGCAGGGCCACCATAATATATGGGCAAACACCATGCTAGCAAAGCATCCCAAAGTTTCTCACTCACATACCAATTATTATCAGCATAATTCTCGATTGAGAGATTGTAATAATATGGTGCCATGCCATACCATTTATTACTTAGTTCTCCTAATGTTTTTGCCCATACAGGTAAGTCACGTCCATACAAATCAAATTTAATTTCGCTGGATTGTAAAGACTGCAAAAAGTTTAAACGTTGGCGATGATTTGCTGTGCGGCTAATTCCAGAAGTAATCCAACTACATGGAGAAACTTTTGCAGGAGGTGGCATTTCATTTAAGTCCCTAAATGAGTTACTATGATACCAAATGGCAGGCATATAGTCAGGAATGGGAGCAAAGTCTTCAGGGCCAGAAACGTAACCGCAATATTTCTGAGCTTCCTGATATATTTTATAATGGTTATCTTTAACTTCCTCTAGGGGCGGTTCTCTTAATAGATAAATTATTCTTTCTTTACTGACACTGCGTAGAACAGATTCGATGTTTGTTTCTGGTTTTTGTTGTTTTTTGCGAAAGCTATCTAACCAGGATTTTGGCTGGGGTGGTTTGGGAAAGTCATACTGATACATCAACAAAAAATCTGGTTTGGGTGCAAGTGCTTGAATTTGTATATTGCCCCAAATACCAAATGAATGAGGGGTTTGTTGCCACAGCCAATCGCCTCTTTTTTCTAGACCTCGATAGCTGCTAATCATGCCAATAGTTTTTATATTCATTTTAGTTAATAGTTAGTTGTTATTTGCCAGTTGTCAGTGGTTAGTTGTTAGTTGTAGGGGTGGGTTTTGCAATCTTACTCAATTAGTAGCAAGTTAATCAGCTAAACCCGCCCGTACAGTTGTCAGTTGTTAGTGTTTATGTAGCTTTTATGCGATAATTAGAGGGCGTAGAGATTCATCTACGTAACTGAGAATTTTGGCTGCTCGATTTTCCCATGAAAATTGCTTGACAAATTCTATAATTTCTGAATAACCATCTATTTTTCTGGGATAATTTTCTAAAACTCGTTTTAAAGATTCGGCAAATTTAGTTGGGTTATCTGGTTCACACCAAGCTGCGATCGCCTGAGTATTTTTAAACTCTGTTAATGAAGGAATTTCTGTAGCAACAATGGGAGTTCCAGAGGCGAAATAGTCAAATAGTTTCAAGGGAGAAGTGAAAGTAGCGGCTTGTCCAGAACAATGGGGATGAGCTAAAATATCAGCAGCTTGTAGCAAAGATGCTAACTCATCGTGCAAGATATAACCCAAGAACGCAATGTTATTAACTTGTTTTTCTTTGGCTAATTGCTGATAATGTTCTACCTCTTTTTGCTTGCCACCTGCACAGGCAAATTGCACATTTGGCATTTCTTTAGCAACATCAACCAGTACATCAATACCTTTAAATTGTTGTAATGCTCCCGCATACACTACCAAATGGGAGTGTCCATGATTCAGCAGTTGATCACGCCATTGTGCTGCTTTTTCTGGCTGTCTAACCATAAACAAGCGATTAAAACCATTGTGTAGCTTAATCACTTTTTCTGCTGGCATACCATTTTTAATCATACTTTCACGAATCGTATCTACAACTGTAACGGCAAGTTGTAAAAGCGGACTTTTGACAATTTCTGGTTCAAATTTTTTATCCTCATGATGGTGGTGTTCGTAAATTGCTGGAATGCCATTTTTAATTGCAGCTTTCACTAAATTCCAATTGCGGCTATGAACGAGTTTTGTAGTGGGAAATATATAAAAGGGGAAATAATATTTGGAAGCGATAGTATTAGAATTAGTAAATTTATTCTGAAAATAGTCAATAGGCCAAGGCATAGGTAAAGGAGCAACTTTTAATTTGTTGTGCAGATTGTAGTATTTCACAAGGTTTTCTGGTGCTTCCCTTGGTTGAAAAGGACGAGCTAAATTCACTGGATTCATTGCTCCTAATCCTTTATAGGGATATACTAAAACGGTCGAATAACCTAAGTTAGCTGCTCCATTTGCTGCATTGGTTGACTGCACTAAATGAGCTTCTGGCTTAGGTAACTCGGATTGCACAAAGAAAATATAGTCTTTTTTCAAATTAGCATTTTTCATTACTTTCCAATTGAATAGTGTTTTCAAAACCCTCTAACTTATCGAGCAAATGTATGGCAGAATCATAGGCTTTTGTTAATAATTGGCTGTCTTCTGGGGGTGAGTCTGTAACATTGTCTGTTAAGGAACGAAGAATACCCAGAATCATATTGAGGCAATTACGGAATTCGTCAGAGATATGGGTAAAAGTTTTGTATTGAGTAGTGACATTATTATTTTTGTCTGCAAATGAGAGTAATTTACCCTTGATTTGCAGACTAAAAATATCATCAAAAACATCAATAATGGTGAGGATTCTTAAGGCTGATGTATGGGATTGTTCAATTAATTCCTGCCTTTCTTGGGCATTATCAACCATATCATCGAGTAATAAAAGTAGGAAACCAAGCATAGAATTAAGCTGTGTGCGAATTTCGTGAGAAATGCGGACTAAGCTTTGATGTTGTTTAACAGTAGCTTCTGCTTGGTCGCTAAATTGCATTGAGTAGAGGCGTGAGTAGTAACCACCTTTTTTTAAAAGTTCTTCATGGGTTCCTACCTCTACCACACGTCCTTGATCTAACACAGCAATTTGATCGGCTTTTTGTACTGTAGAAAGACGGTGAGCAATTACCAAGGTTGTACGATCGCGGCTAAGATCATCGAGTGCAGCTTGTACTAAACGTTCGGAAACGGTGTCTAAAGCACTGGTGGCTTCATCGAGAATCAGAATGTCAGGATTCTGTAACAATGCCCGCGCGATCGCTAATCTTTGTCTTTGTCCACCAGACAACATCACGCCGCGATCGCCAATGGGGGTGTCAAATTTTTGGGGTAATTTGATGATAAACTCATAGGCATTAGCCCGCTTTGCTGCTGTGACAATTTCTTCTTCGGTAGCTTCTGGTCGTCCATAGGCGATGTTATTCCCCACCGAGTCATTGAACAGAAAAGTATCTTGACTGACGATTCCCATCCTTTTACGCAAAGATGCAATATCGAACTCGCGTAAATCCTTACCGTCGATGGTAATCCGACCAGACAAAGGATCATAAAATCTCGGTAAAAGGTCTGCGAGGGTTGACTTTCCTGCACCAGAACCACCCACCAAAGCCAGAGTAGTACCACGCGGTAAAAATAAATCTACATCCTTGAGTACTAGCTTTTCATGACCGGGGTAGGCGAAGGAAAGAAAATCAAAATGCACTCCTTCCTCTAATTTTGTGTAGGGTAAATTACCCCTAATCATGAATGGCTTATCATTGCGATTTAAAAACTCAGTCACCATTTCCACACTGGTGGAAGTACTGGCGAAGCTACTACGAATACTATTTAACTGAGAAATCAATGGTAACATTCGCAGTAGTATTAATAGATATGTCAAAATGACAGTGGAAAGCGAAGCTATTTGAGATGCAAAAAAAGTTTTACTCAAAAATACAATCAGCATCAAGGCTGTAATTCCCATCACCTCACTCAAAGGTGCGATCGCTTCGGAATTCATCTGAGATTGAAAATCTGCTTTCTCGCGGGCGCGAATTAACTTGTGAACCTTTTTATATTCTTTTTCTTCATTTCCCGTTGCCTTCACCAATCTAATACCATTGAGTAGTTCTAGCATAGCGATTGAATATGCTTTAGACATCTCACTAAGTTGCTTCCCAAATTTTTTAGACCTGGCAATGGCATACTGATTTACCACTGTCACCAAAGACAGCAAAACCGTAGCAGCTATGGTCAACTGCCAAGAAATTGACAGCAATAAACCGACGAAAACTAAAATTGTAATCCCCAGAATAATTAACTTTACTGTATTACCAATAGCAGTAGCCGCTCGACCAATTTCTCCTCCAAGACGGTTGATTAAATCACCAACTTTCATCTTGGCATAATAATCTATATCTATTTCTAGTAATAATTTTAATCCTGCTTCTCGCATATCTGATGTTAGCTTTCGAGTTAAAGAACTCGATGCTAACGTACTAGAATAAGTAGCTAAATTTTTTAAGCAAATTGTGAATATAATAGCCCCAGCCATTACCACTATGCGGTAATTTTCTGGAACAGTCTCAAAAGGAGCCATAATTCCTTTGAGAATACCTGGGGCTTTAGTTAAATCTACCTCTTGTCCCACAATTTTTAAAATTACTGGCACAATTAGCGCTGTGCTGACACCATTAAATAAACCCCCAGAAAATCCCAACACTATCGTGAGAAGAATTAACCATGGATAAGGTTTGGCAAATCTTAATAGTAGTTTTCTGGTAGACATTGGGTATTTAGTTCACAATTGGTTAATTATTAACACATTTGTCAGTTGTAGGAGTTTAAACTGTTTATATATTTCTTCAGTTAGATGGTTGATATTCACATATTTACTTATATTCGGTAATTTGAGATTTTTTCTATTTATGATTACAACCCAGCAATTACTGAACTGAGAGTAGAAGCCATTGCCTCTATGCTATATTTTTCTATACATCTTTTCCTGGCCTTGATACCTTTTTCATTTGCTAAATCTAAATCCTGAAATATTAATTTAATTTGCTCAGCAATTTGTTCAGGACAACTCGGTTCAGCTAAATAACCAGTATCGCCCAAAATTTCGGGAATATCTCCTACACGCGTCGCTAATACAGGTTTAGCCATTGCCATCCCATCTGTCAACTTTAGAGGAAATTGGGCACGAGTTTCAGGGGTATCTCGCTGTGGAACAACAACAATATGAGCAGCAGCAACTACATCAGGCATCACATCAGCTGGATAATTGGGTAGTTTAATAATCCAGCGTCCCCAACGCTGTTGAAGTTGCTCATCATAATTATCATAAGGACTGCCACCGACAATCACCAGTTTTAAGTCTGGCTGATTAATTTTATCTAGTGCAATAAGAACATCTTCTAAACCTTTATAAGGTCTTGGCGCACCGGGAAACATCAAAACTCGATATTCCGATAAACCATAGCGACTTCTACTTTCGTCAGGATTATATCGAACAGGATCAAATAAACAAGTATCCTTGCCATTAGGTACAGATATACCTCCAAAACGCTGCTGTAAAAAGCTAGTATGCACTGTCACTGCATTAGCTTGATTCACCAAACGTTCCATCATTTTCAAGTAGAAAGGATGATAAGGTAACCTTAACGCACCATCTTTTTTGAGTAAATCCTTAGCTAACTGTTTGAGTGTAGGATGATAATGCCATTTATCACCACCATGCCAGCTAAGTTCCCAATCATCTATGTCTAGAATTACTGGTTTTCTGCTGTATAGTTTCTTCAGTAATGCTACGCCGAAACTAGCTGGCTGAGGTTTAATTGCATAAATAATATCTCCATCAATAAGTTTTAAAATTTTACTAATAGATTTAATAAAATGAGGATAAGTAGAGCCTTCTACAGTATATACTTTAGTTTCAGCAGGAATCGCTCCATATAACTTTTCTCCAAACAAAAAGCCGAGTATTTCCACTTCATACCCTAATTTATTCAAGGCTTTTTGTAATAAAGATGCGCGTATGAAACCATCATTTGTAGATAAATTCCAGACGAGTAGCGAGACCTTGACTTTCTCTTTCATTGTCAGCAGTTTTCCTACTTATAAATCATTTATTACGCCAGGGATTGGTTACTTGATTGGGTAAAAATATTTGAGCAAATTTGTCAAATATTCTTGTGTACAATGAGCGAGTAATATTTTTAGCATACTGTGGTCTGTAAGGGTAAGTACAATGTAGTACTTTAATTTCTCCAGTAATATTGTAAGTATCCTTCCACTTACTGAGATAATTATAAGTAGGTGGTAGTATTTTCATCTTTGGTTTTACGGTAGCGATCGCAGAAGCAAAAGCTCCTTGATCTTTCAAAAGTAATTTATCTTGATTGTTTTTCACAATCTCAAAATAACGTTTAAAGTCGTCAAAAAATACCTTGGTTGTTTCTGTTTTCCTAAAAGCCATAAAACCGCCGTTGTACTGCACACTATCTTCCCGTAACGGTAGACCTACAGATTGCAGAATTGGCAGTACATTTGGTAACATATCTTGTTGCTTGCCTCTGAGCAAATTTGTGGCTTTTGTAATACTAGGTTGCACATCCTCCGTTAATAGGAAATCATATTCATCTAAATATTCAAAAACATCATTAATATCAGACAACAAGCAAATATCTGAATCTAAATATATGGTTTTATCAAATTCCGAAGCTTCATATAAAGCTAGTTTAGCTTTTCGTGACGCTAAAACAGTATTTTGATCTGCTGGCGCTGGTTTTAAAATTACATTTTTAAACACTTTCAAAAAAGGATAAAAGATCTTCGGAACCCGGTCAATTAAAATAATTATTGGTTCCTGATGAAATTTTCTAATTGCTGCTAAGAAATGAATACAATCTTGAAAAGAATACAATCCTGTTAAGATTGTAATAAATCCTCTAGTTTTTACTGTCATAAATATATTTTTTTAGCTATTTTTATAATTAAAAATAACACAACAAATTTAACTTCGTATTCCTTGACTTCCCAGAGGAATTTTACTGATAAATTAAAATACTTTGTGAAACTTTTTAATATGATTTAGGTAGTAGTACGGTTGTATATTATCATGTTTAATGAGAATTGACAGCTATAATGGGCAAAATATCAATATCTAACACAACTTTTGTCAGTAGCCTGGTTACTTACTAGAGTAGAGTATGCACTTAAATACCAAACCGGCACATGCAAGGGAGGCAGAGAAAATGCGGGTAATCCGTCTTGAGGCACTACAAGACAACTACATATTCTTGTTGTACAACCAAGAACAAAATATTGCCGCTGTTGTCGATCCAGCCGAAGCCGAACCAGTATTAAAAAAACTTGCACAACTCAAAGCAGAGTTAGTCGCAATTTTGAACACGCACCATCACAACGACCACGTAGGTGGCAATCAGCAGTTAATGCAACATTTCCCGAAAGTGGTAGTTTATGGTGGAGTCGAGGATCGAGGTAGAATACCCGGACAGCAGGTATTTTTGCAACAAGGCGATCGCGTGGAGTTTGCTGACCAAATCGCGGAGGTTATTTTCGTACCCGGACATACCCGCGCTCACATAGCTTACTACTTTCCTTCCACCACAACCGACGAACCAGGCAACTTATTCTGTGGCGATACCTTGTTTGCTGGTGGTTGCGGTCGGTTGTTTGAAGGTACACCCAGCCAAATGGTAGATTCTCTTAGTAAACTGCGCTCTCTCCCAGATAATACTTATGTTTGGTGCGCCCACGAATACACCTTAAAGAATTTACAATTTGCCTTGACTGTAGATAGTGACAACACCGACTTACAAAAGCGCTACGATGAAGTCAAAGTCCACCGCAGCCTAAAACAAGCCACCGTTCCCTCACTATTGGGAGTCGAAAAGCGCACCAACCCCTTCTTGCGTTGGGAACAACCATCATTACAATTATCTGCCAACAGCAGCGACCCAATACAAACATTTGCCCGTATCAGGGGAATGAAAGACAAGTTTTAGTCAGTTGTCATTTGTCATTTGTCAGTTGTCATTTGTCATTTGTCATTTGTCAGGAATTATTCTCTTAATCCCCCCATCTCCCTCATCTCCCTCATCTCCCTCATCCCCCCATCTCCCCCATCTCCCCCATCTCCCCTGCTCTAAAAATTTTCTGGCGGCTAACAGTTGCGATCGCCCCCTACCTTTCGCTAGGATCTGTAAGCTTTAGGGTACAAGCAAAGCTACTTGGGATACAGCTAGACATATGTAAGCTATCCTACTGAAACCTAAGTTAATGAGATTTTACAGGAAAAACGAAAAACAATGGCGAAACGCGTGCAGTTAGTTTTAAATCAGGATATCAGCAAGCTAGGCAAATTAGGCGACCTAGTAGAAGTAGCTCCTGGCTATGCTCGTAATTATTTGATTCCTCAGAAATTGGCAACTCATGCCACTCCCGGTATTCTCAAACAAGTAGAACGCCGCCGTGAGCAAGAGCGTCAAAGACAGTTAGAACTCAAGCAACAAGCTCTAGAACAAAAAGCAGCTTTAGAAAAAATTGGCAGCTTGAAAATTGCCAAGCAAGTTGGTGAAAACGAAGCCATCTTTGGTACCGTCACCAATCAAGAAGTGGCAGATGCAATTCAAGCAGCCACCAATCAAGAAATTGATCGGCGTGGTATTACCATCCCCGATATTGGCAAACTCGGTACTTATAAAGCCGACATTAAGCTGCATTCTGAAGTCACGGCCCAAATCGACATTGAGGTCGTTGCTAGCTAATTGCAGCATTAAGGGAGCAGGGGAGTAGGGGTGCAGGGAAGATAGGGAGATAGGGGGATGGAAAGCTAACAATAGTAATTCTAAACTCCTAACTCCTAACTCCTAACTCCTAACTTCCAAATTAAATCACTTATGGCTGAAGAACTAAGTTTTCAAGGTGATGCTAGCAAGATGCTACCACCCCAAAATATCGAGGCGGAAGAAGCGATTTTGGGGGGAATTTTACTAGATCCAGAAGCGATAGGTCGAGTTAGCGATCGCCTACTTCCAGAAGCTTTTTACATTAGCGCTCACAAAGAAATT
The DNA here is from genome assembly GCF_002368335.1 of Nostoc sp. NIES-4103. Lineage (GTDB taxonomy): Bacteria > Cyanobacteriota > Cyanobacteriia > Cyanobacteriales > Nostocaceae > Amazonocrinis. The sequence goes on from NZ_AP018288.1 coordinate 7,945,440, forward strand.
TATCAAGCTGCGCTACGCCTCCATACTCAGGGTAAACCCACAGATTTACTCTCAGTTACTAGCTGGCTAGCTGACAACGATATCCTAGCCCGAATTGGCGGCAGAAATAAATTAGCAACATTAGTAGACCGCACAGTTTCAGCTGTGAACATCGACGCTTTAGCAGGGTTGGTAATGGATAAATACCTGCGGCGACGGTTAATCAAAGCTGGGAATGAAATTGTGCATCTCGGTTACGAGACAGAATCTGAATTACCCAAAGTCTTAGATCAGGCAGAACAGAAAGTATTTAGTGTTACACAAGAGCGTCCCCAATCAGGTTTAGTTCACATTTCTGATACCCTAATTAATAATTTCCAAGAGATTGAGGATCGCAATCAAGGCATCGCTTTACCTGGTATCCCCTGCGGATTTTATGACTTAGATGCCATGACCAGTGGCTTTCAGCGTTCTGATTTAATTATTGTCGCTGGCAGGCCTTCAATGGGAAAAACGGCCTTTTGCTTAAACCTGGCTCATAATATCGCTGCTGCTTATAAGTTACCAGTTGCTATTTTCAGTTTGGAAATGTCTAAAGAACAGCTGACGCAACGGTTATTAGCTAGCGAGGCACAAATTGAAAGTGGTTATCTGCGGAGTGGTCGTCTCAGTCAAACACAGTGGGAACCTTTAAGCCGTGCTATTGGTATCCTCTCAGAAATGCCAATTTATATTGACGATACGCCAAATATTACGGTTACACAAATGCGTAGTCAGGCAAGGCGACTACAAGCAGAACAAGGAACCGAACTAGGATTGATTGTAATAGATTACTTACAATTAATGGAAGGAGCAGGCGATAATCGCGTACAAGAATTGTCAAAAATTACGCGTCAACTTAAAGGTTTAGCCCGTGAATTATCTGTGCCAGTGATTGCTTTATCTCAGTTAAGCCGTGGTGTGGAAGCCAGAACCAACAAGCGCCCCATGTTGTCAGATTTGAGAGAATCAGGTTGTTTAACAGGTGATAGCCTAGTAACATTGGCAGATACTGGCTCTCAAGTTCCGATTCAGAAATTAGTAGGTAAATCTGGTTTTGCAGTTTGGGCGCTGAACGAAGTTACAATGCAGTTAGAAAAAGCAATTGTCACCAATGCTTTTTCCACCGGCATCAAACCCGTGTTCTCTTTAAAAACTCGTTTAGGGCGTAAGATTCGTGCAACTGGTAATCACAAGTTTTTAACAATTCACGGCTGGCTACGACTTGATGAATTAGAAATTGGCTCCCGCATTGCCTTGCCAAGATATATACCTACTCCCTATGTGCAGACAATGAGCAATGCCGAAATTGCTTTGCTGGGACACTTAATAGGAGATGGCTGTACTTTACCTCGGCATGTTATTCAGTACACCACCAAAGAGGAAGATTTAGCTAATCAAGTAGCATCATTAGCAACCGAAGCTTTTGGTAATTTGATTATTCCTCGTATCAATCGGGAGCGTGACTGGTATCAAGTTTATCTGACAGCGGGATATCATTTAACACAAAATATCAGAAATCCCATAGCTGAATGGCTAGATTCTCTTGATATTTTTGGTTTGAGATCCTATGAAAAATTTATTCCCAATCAAATTTTTGAGCAACCCCAAGAATCTATAGCTCTTTTCTTACGACATCTCTGGAGTACTGACGGTTGCATTAAATCTACTAAAGGTAAATGCTTTTATCCTGCTGTCTATTACACTTCCAGTAGTGAAAAATTAGCTAGAGATGTCCAGTCACTTTTAATGAAGCTTAATATTAATGCCAAGCTATCAGTAGTTTCCCAAGGAAGTAAAGGACGGGATCAATATCAAGTTTGGGTAACTGGTAAATATGATTTAGAGAAGTTTATTGAGACTATTGGTGCAGTAGGTAGTTATAAAAAGCAAGCTCTTAGAGAAATTGATAAATATATTCAAGTACGTTCTGCTAACACTAACAGAGATGTAATACCTCATGATATATGGAAATTATATGCTGTTCCATCAATGCAGCAATACGAAATAACTATACGTCAAATGCAGTCTCTACTTGGTGTTGCTCACTGCGGTACAACACTTTATAAACAGAATGTAAGTCGAGAATTAGCTCTAAGATTGGCTATTGTTGTAAAATCTGATAAAATCAATGTCCTAGCCAAGAGTGATATTTATTGGGATGAAATCGTTTCTATCGAGTTTGATGGTGAAGAGGAAGTTTACGATTTAACAGTTTCTAATTTGCATAATTTTATTGCAAATAACATCATCGTTCATAATTCAATTGAACAAGATGCCGATCTAGTAATTATGTTATACCGCGATGAATATTATAATCCCGACAGCCCCGATCGCGGCATTGCAGAAGCGATAGTAGCTAAACACCGCAACGGCCCCACAGGTGTCGTCAAACTTTTGTTCGACCCGCAGTTTACAAAATTTAAGAATTTAGCTAGACCAGGTAATTATTAAAATTGGGAATAGGGAATTGGGAATAGGGAATAGGGTATTGGGTATTGGGTATTGGGTATTGCTTCCTCATCCCCCTCATCCCCCTCATCCCCCTCATCTCCCTCATCTCCCCATCCCCCTATCTCCCCAGTACCCAGTCCCCAGTCCCCAGTCCCTATTCCCTATTCCCTATTTTCTACTTCGTCCCTAATAATTCGACATCAAAAATTAGGGTAGCGTTGGGTGGAATTACACCACCAGCACCACTGCGACCATAACCTAACTCTGGTGGGATGATTAACTCACGACGGCCGCCTACCTTCATAGTGCCGACTCCTTCGTCCCAACCTTTGATTACTTGTCCGACACCGATTTTAAACTGGAAAGGTTGACCGCGATCGCGGGAACTATCAAACTTTTTACCATCTACCAAAGTGCCGGTGTAGTGAACAGTTACCGTTTGTCCAGTTTTAGGGGTCTCCCCTGTTCCCTCCTCTAAGTCTTTGTATTGCAGTCCAGAGGGGGTAGTTACCACATTGGCGTCAGACATAGGCTTGCTCGCAATTAAGGTTTTGTTTTCAGTAACATTGGTGGATTCTGGTGTAGCTTCAGTGACATTAGCAGCGATAGCATCCTGTTTACTGCCAACTTGTGCGAATACTAAAACTAAAACACACACCAGCATGAAACCCACGCTGAGTAAAATCGTTTTCAAAATCAGTCCTCCCTACTGAGGTAATCTGACAATAAGAATACCAACAGGACACAATTAGTTTAAATCAGAAAGGACATGCTAACGCCAAAGCTTATTTTCCAAATCACGCACTTGACGCTCTAAACGGTCAATTCTACCCCGCAGTTCATCCACCTCAGACTGACGGGCCACACCCAAATCCTGCATCATGTTTCGCATTTGCCTTTGCATTTGGACTTCCCAATTTCCTTGCTCAGATTTTAACTGCTGTACAACATCATCCATCACTGCCTTAGCTTGCTCAGGATTCAGCTTACCGTCCTTGACCAATTCATCGCTAACTTCTCGCAGTTTTTCTGCTACCAAAGACGTTGTGCCAATACCAAGTATCATTAGCTGCTGCAACCAGTTGTTGCTGTCCATACTCCCGACCTCTTCATTTTTTCAAACCAGCCGACCCTTGCTCTTGAATGTGTGCAATCAAGCTATGCTGGAAGCCTTGTTATTCTAGCCTACACCTCTATTTTGGCAAATTGCCAAACCCTCAGAATCAAAGAGTGTGGTTGAATTCCAGAATCTTATTGTTCATACTAAGTCGTGTTGACAAATGGGGAAGTCACATCCCCCTCATCCTCCTCATCCCCCTCATCCTCCTCATCCCCCTCATCCTCCTCATCCCCCTCATCCCCCTCATCCCCCTCATCCTCCTCATCCCCCTCATCTTCCCCAGTGAATACAACTCGGTATCACGAATGATTTAGGATTGCTATGGAGGCTCAAGTTAAAAACAGACTATGACACCTGAAGAAATTACGGTTACGCTCAGAGAATTGTTTAGTGCAGATCCTGTGCAAGCGATCGCTCCTAGCTCATGGCAAGTAGACACTGATAATTTTCGGCTGTTAGTACTGCTTGCGGATGATCATTCTTGGCTAAGAATTTTACTACCGATCATGCCAATTCAACAAGCCCAACAATTTTTAGCCGAGTTTTTAGAAGCCAACTTTGATGAAACTCAGGAAGTACGCTACGCTTTGTATGAAAACGTAGTTTGGGGAGTATTTCAGCATAATAATAACACTTTGGTCAAGGCAGATTTAGAAAGCGCGATCGCCAGACTTGTATCTCTACATGAGGCTGGTTTAGATAATGTCTTCAATCGACTAATTGAAAATCGTATCCGGCAAATTGTCCTAGCCGCAAAACAGCAAGGACAAACCCTAGAGACTACTATGCAAAACCTAGAACGCTATTATGCAGAAGGATTGATGGGTGAGCTCAACCAAACTTCGCAAGATAGAGAAGAAGTGCTAGCAGCTTGGCGACGACAATTAGAACGAATGTGGAATCAAATAGATTTGAATCGCTAAGTAAGAAGTAGGAGTTAGTTGTTAGTGGTCAGTTGTCAGAAGTTCTCCCCTGCTCTCCATCTCCCCTGCTCCCCTGCTCCCCTGCTCTTTACTCAGCACTTTCAAAAATTATGTCTACCTAATTAATATGTAAGTAAGCGAGTGAAAATAAACATAACTGTGTTACGAAACGTAAATATGCTTAAAATCCTTACTACTGACAACTAACAACTGACCCTTACGGGTGACGCTCGCACGCTCGCTAACGCTGCGAAGATCGCCAGTTACTCATGGGGGAGACCCCCAAGACCGTACTGGCTCACAACTGACGACCTTCACTAGTTAACTTTATTTGTACCGACCTACTTATATGCATTATGGATATTATTGAAATCCTCAAAGAGGACTATCAAAGATTTCCCATTAATCAAACGTACAGTATTTACGCTCCAGACGTTTATTTTCAAGACCCGCTAAATAAATTTCGTGGCGTTGAACGTTATAAGCAAATGATTAATTTCATCCAAACTTTCTTTATAAATCCCAAAATGGATTTGCACGATATTCAACGCTTGCAAGACAAAATTAAAACCGAGTGGACACTCAGTTGGAATACGCCCTTACCTTGGAAACCACGTATTTCTATTTCTGGCTGGAGTGAATTAAGTCTTAACTCTGATAATTTGATTTTCTCCCATATCGATTATTGGAACTGTTCACGCCTAGATGTCTTGAAACAGCATTTCTTTTCTTGAAACAATCGTTCATAAAGAACTTACAAAAAATAAATATCCCATTGCCTTAAAAAAAATTGCGATTCTAGTTATTTATCTTCTAAAATTTGAATTTTCAGACTTGTGTCAACTTTGTTTTGCTTTACTTGATTAACACATCGCAACCATTCATACCAAACGGCGGGATCAGCAGTTTCGCCATCTCCCACAGTACTCATATCACCAAGTAAACCCCCCAAATCATCTGATTGTGTTCTGTCATAGACAGAGGCTAGATATGCATACATAGCGGCATATGCCTCTTTTTCAGTTAAGTTAATAGTCATGGTGTACCGTTGCGTCTAGACATGTTGTATAGAAAAGTAAATATAGATTTGACCCAAAATCCAAAATGTAAAATCTCAAATCTTATCAGCGATCGCAATAGTCAGAAACCTTATTTTTGGTCAGTTGTATTGATATAAGCTAAATTGTAAATAAATATAAATAATTCTCAGACAGGACAAAATTATCCATGCGTGTAATATTAATGACAGGCAAAGGTGGCGTAGGGAAGACATCAGTTGCAGCAGCAACTGGACTTCGCTGTGCGGAACTAGGCTATCGTACACTGGTTTTAAGTACAGACCCTGCTCACTCCCTAGCAGATAGTTTTGACCTGGAAATGGGACACGCACCGCGAGAAATTCGACCAAATTTGTGGGGTGCAGAACTAGATGCGCTACAAGAACTAGAAGGAAACTGGGGTGCTGTGAAGCGCTACATTACTCAAGTTTTACAGGCTAGGGGTTTAGAAGGAGTCCAGGCGGAAGAATTAGCCATCTTACCAGGTATGGATGAGATTTTTGGCTTGGTAAGGATGAAACGCCACTACGATGAAGGCGAGTTTGATGTGTTAATTATTGACTCAGCCCCCACAGGTACAGCACTGCGCCTGTTGAGTTTACCTGAAGTTGGTGGCTGGTATATGCGCCGTTTCTACAAACCGTTTCAAAGTATTTCGGTGGCGCTGAGACCTCTGGTTGAACCTATTTTTAAACCCATCGCTGGGTTTTCTTTGCCAGATAAGGAAGTGATGGATGCACCTTACGAATTTTATGAACAAATTGAAGCTCTAGAAAAGGTATTAACAGATAATACTCAAACTTCTGTACGCCTTGTCACTAATCCCGAAAAGATGGTGATTAAAGAGTCTTTACGCGCTCATGCTTATCTGAGTTTGTATAACGTTGCCACAGATTTAGTAATAGCTAATCGTATCATTCCCAGCGAAGTCCAAGACCCATTTTTCCAGCGTTGGAAGGAAAACCAACAGCAATATCGTCAGGAAATTCATGATAATTTTCTGCCTCTGCCTGTGAAGGAAGTTCCGCTGTTTTCTGAAGAAATGTGCGGTTTAGCTGCATTAGAAAGGTTGAAAGAAACTCTCTACAAGGATGAAGACCCAACTCAAGTTTATTATAAGGAAACAACTGTCAGAGTCGTACAAGAACAAAATCAATATAGTTTAGAACTTTACTTACCTGGCATTCCCAAAACTCAAATTCAATTGAATAAATATGGTGACGAATTAAATATTACCATTGGGAATCACCGCCGCAATTTAGTTTTACCCCAAGCATTAGCAGCATTGCAACCTTCAGGAGCAAAAATGGAAGATGACTATTTGAAAATCCGTTTTGCTGACAATGTAAGAGTTTAATTCTGCTGATTGGGAAACGCACAAATATTTCAAAGCTAAAAGCAAATTTTATTTTAGCTTTGAAAGATGCGATAATTAGGTAGTTGTAATACAGTTTTTTGCTGAACATGCACCTATAAAACTGCACAGTGTAGGGGCAATTCATGAATTGCTCCTATGGAAATAAAGTGCAAATCACTATGAACGACAATTAGTTATTAGTTGAGTTATAAACTTTTATAAATAAAAATAAATTTTCTTGTCAGTACTTTGCCGTAGTAATACTGACGACAAATCAATTAATTAAATTTAAAAATGTTTTTAGAATTCTGCATATGTAGATATTGATTTTTTTGAAAACAATTTAATTAAAAGCAATGACCCCGATCGCCAAAGTAAACTTGCGGGTAAATATTGATATTGAAAGTGTACTGCGCCGAATTACAAATCGTATTCGTCAAACATTAGATTTAAAAGAAATTATCACAGCAACAACGGCGGAAGTATGCTCATTACTTGGAACTGACCGAGTAATGATTTACAAATTCCATGTAGATGGAAGCGGTCAGGTCATTGCTGAGTTTATTCATGAAAATCGCTTACCATCGCTACTAGGGCTAAATTTTCCGGCTGACGATATTCCAACCTATGCGCGTGAACTGTTTATCAAGTCAAGGGTGCTTTCTCTTGTCGATGTTGATACTCAACAAATAAGTCAAGTTCATCTGCAAGACTTGGAAAATGGAGAAATTATTTTAGAAGATATCCGTTACCGCCCTGTAGATTTATGTCATATTGAATACTTAACAGCTATGGGGGTGAAGTCTTCTCTAGTAGCGCCTATTCTCTATCAAAATGAACTTTGGGGGCTATTAGTATCTCACAATTCTCAGCCACATTCGATACCAGAATATGCACTAGAAGTAGTGCAGATGGTAGTAGATCAGCTGTCAGTAGCGATCGCTCAAAGTACTCTTTTAACTCAAGCCTGTGAACAAGCCCAACGGCAAGCCGTCGTTAACCGCATTGCTAATTTGCTACATTCATTACCCACCATTGTCCTACAGCCAGCTTTAGAAGCAGCCGTAGCTGCCTTTGATGGTGCTGGTGGTAGGCTTTGCATTAGAAATGAAGGCTTTAATTTTGAGAATGGCAGCGTCAAAACTGTAGCAGAATGTTTGATTCCTGGCAGCGATTGTATCCAGGTTTATACCTGCGGACGGCAACCGATGATGCCAGCAAAAACTATATATCCACTGATGGAACAGTATAACGTCTGGCAAGAATACTACAAATCTCATGACTATGATGTTTGGGCAATTTCAGACTTATATGAAACTCCAGGTTTGCGAAGTTTAGAAGGTGCTTTTCAACCTACTAAAATTCGTAGCATTTTGATGATTCCGCTTCAGTATCGTCAGCAATTATTGGGCTATTTAACCATTTTCCGCAATGAAATTGACACAGAGATTCTCTGGGCTGGTCAATTTGATTTCGATCAAAGGCAACTTTATCCCCGTCGTTCATTTGAGGCTTGGCGAGAATCTAAAAAGGCTCAACCTCGCAAATGGACAGTTGAAGAAATTGAACTAGCTAGAGAACTTAGGAAGCACTTCGCCTCAGCAATTCAACAGCACGAACTATATCAGCAAGTACAAGCTTTTAATGCCAAATTAGAACATCAAGTCAATAAGCGTACACATGAACTCCAACGGACAGCTGAACAACAACAGGCTGTATTTGGTGTGATTGCCAAAATTCGCGCGTCTTTGGATACTACTACGATTTTTCAAATTACCACCAAAGAAGTTTGTCAATTACTCAAAAGCGATCGCGTTTCTGTTTATCGGTTTAATTCTGATTGGGGTGGCGAATTTGTTGGTGATTTTGAAGCGGCTAGTCCATACTGGTTAAACGAGTCCAAACTAGGGATTAATCTTGTTTGGAATGACACGTATTTACAAGACACAGAAGGCGGACGCTACCGCTACAATGAAACCTTTGCGGTGGATGACATCTATAAGATGGGATTCACTCGCTGTCATGTGGAAAATCTAGAAAATTATCATATCTATGCTTTTATACTTGCCCCTATTTTTGTTGGGCAAAAACTTTGGGGTTTACTAGCAGCTTATCAACACTCCGGCCCTCGACAATGGAGAGCTTCTGAAATTAACTTTATCAGTCAAGTGGCTGCCCAAATGGGGGTAGCACTGCAACAATCTGAATTACTTGCACAAACTCAAGAGCAAGCATTGGATTTACAACAAGCAGCAGTACAGCAACGGGTATTATTTGAAATTGTCGCCAAAATTCGGGAATCTCTTGATTTGAATGCGATTTTTGAAGCTACCACCCAGGAAATTTGTAAATCACTGCAAGCGGATCGTGTGGCTATCTACCACTTTCAAGCAGATTGGAGTGGTGAGTTTATCGCTGAGTTTGTGGGTGAGGGTTGGGTGAAGTTGGTAAATGGCGATATTAACACAGTTTGGCAAGATAGCTATTTGCAACAAACCCAAGGCGGACGATATCGCAATAATGAAACTTTTGCAGTCAATGACATCTATCAAGTTGGACATTCTGAGTGTCACATTGCATGTTTGGAGCAATGTCAAGTTAAAGCATATGCGATCGCGCCAATATTTATTGGACAACAACTTTGGGGCTTGCTAGGAGCTTATCAAAATTCTGCACCCCGCCAGTGGGAAGATTCAGAAATCAAGTTTATCGCTCAAATTGCTAATCAGCTTGGGGTTGCGCTGCAACAAGTTGAATTACTCAGACAAACTCAACAACAAGCAAACCAGTTAGCACAAGCTTTACAGAATTTACAACAAACTCAAACCCAACTCATCCAAACTGAGAAAATGTCTAGTTTGGGTCAACTAGTAGCTGGTGTTGCCCATGAAATTAACAATCCGGTAAATTTTATCTATGGCAATCTTTCCCATGTGAGTGACTATACTGAAGATTTACTCAGTATGTTGAATCTCTATCAACAAGAATGCTCCAACCCTAGTCTGAAAATTTTTCGGCGTGCAGAAGAGATTGACTTAGAATTTATCATTGAGGATTTGCCCAAAACTCTCGCTTCCATGAAAATCGGGGTTGATCGTATCCGTCAAATAGTCATGTCTTTGCGGAATTTCTCTCGCCTCGATGAAGCGGAAATGAAAGCTGTAAATATTCACGAAGGTATTGATAGCTCTCTCCTAATTTTGCAACATCGCTTGAAAGCCAAACCAGAAAGTCCTGGGATTGAGATCATCAAAGAGTATGGTGATTTGCCATTAGTACAGTGCTATGCTGGACAACTGAATCAAGTATTTATGAATGTTTTGAGCAATGCGATCGATGCTCTAGAAGAACACCAAGAATCGAAATCAGAACCTGACCACAGTCAAATTACAATCCGAACCACTGTTGGAGAACTCAAAGGTAATGTTAAGAGTGTAGTGATTCAAATTACCGACAATGGTGCCGGAATCCCAGAAGCAGTGAAGGCGAGAGTATTTGATCCATTTTTCACAACTAAACCAGTAGGAAAGGGTACTGGCTTAGGGCTGTCAATTAGTTACCAGATTGTCGTGGATAAACATCATGGTGTTTTTAAATGTGATTCGCAACCAGAATTAGGCACAAAATTCTGGATTGAAATTCCAGTTTCCAATGTTACATTTAATTTGTAAATTGTGATGATTCTGCTGTGGTTATACAATGTCAAATTTATCCGATGAACTCATAAATATCTGGTTGGAAGATGGACAACGTATCAGCGATCGCTATTCTGAATTAGTCTTAAAGGAGGGACTAATATCAGCTAAAAGCATTGGCGAAAGAGATGATCAAAGAAATTGGCAAGTTTTCGATCAGCTTTTTGAAAGCGTTGTCATTCAACCAGATTGCTCAATATTAGATATAGGTTGTGGCAAAGGGGAAGTTATTGATTATTTGTCGTTGCGTTTACCAGATATTAATAATTTGAATTATTTGGGAATAGATATTGTCCCTGCTTTTGTCACAGAAGCAAAGCAGAAATTCCCTTTAAAAGAGTTTCAACTAAACAATTTTATTAATCCTGATTTTTCCCCAGAAAATAAATTTGATATTGTGTTGGCTTTAGGAGTTTTAGTAACTAGAGTACGTGAATATGACCTATTTTTTGAGTATTTTGTCAGAAAAATGCTCAAGTGTGCTAAAAATTACGTTCTTTTTAATATTATTTCTGATATTGATTCAACTTCTCTTAATTACTCACAACCGAATGGAGTTGCACACTCCACAGTTTTGAATCCTGATATTTTGTACTTATTGATGGATAGCGTTGATTGTTACGCTTGGAAGGCGGAACCTTATAAGATTTTTCCAGATGCAACCGACCTTTTTGTACACATTCAGTTAGAGCCTTAAGGAAGGAGTAAATAGAAAGTATTAATACGAGAAATGATATTAAATTGCTAATATCTCTTCTCCACCGGGATAGCAAAATGAGGCGCGAGGTGCATAGAAGCCCCAGAGGATTTCTAGTGGTGTCTTTGGACGTAAGGCGTAGACTGAGTGGCTTGGTTCCAGGAATTCAACAGAGAGGATTTCCCAAGGAGTAACTGGCTCAGAGATAAAAGGATAATTTCCACTCACAAATGTGTTATCTAGTTTGGTGATATATCGTAGTTGACCACGGGACACGCCGGCAATAGTACTGCCCACCTTAGCAGTAGTCCGAATAATAGGGATACCATCAGACTCAGTGGTAGCAACCAAGCGATCGCCATCGAGAGTAATAGTTGTCTGTCCTGGTGTTGCAGGTACACCATGTTCTTTAGTGTAGGCGCGGACGGAGGGACTAGAATTAAAATAATGTGTCCACCATCGGCCTGGAATTGCACCATCAGGAGTATCTAATCCTTGGAGATCAGCACCGATGTATGTGAGTGAATATGCACCGAAACCCGATGTCTGTTCTTCAGTATCGACTACATACTGATTCATAAATACAGCACCGTTATTAGCTGGCTCCAGAGCATTTGGCACAAGTGCTTTCACAGCATCAGGATATTCCGGTACCCAACCATAGTACAACATCCGGCTATTAATGATTAATTGTGCAGGAACAAGCTGTTGCTGTTGACTCATAAACTTTGATTATTCAGTGGAAAGTAACGCTGAAGTAGTTCAAAATTTAGCACAAATCACTCATCAATTGAGCTAATTAGTAGCCGATCAACTTCCCAACAATTTTTTACATTAGCTGACTGTAATATTATTTACATATTTTCTCTAAACTTTACTGTATTTGATGAATTAGCACTCTGAATCAGAAATTTTAACGCTAATTAAATTAGTGATAAACTATACTAATACCCATAGCTACAATCAGCGGAATCAAAATTGGAATTGCAACTATAAGCCCCCATTTGCCAAACTTAATTTCTTCACCTTCAGATTTTAAGAATGCAATCCAACCTACAACTCCCATTAAAATCCAGATACACCCAAAAACAAGAAATATAACAAAAACTGAGTCTTCCATTGCCGTTAAAGACCTCTGCTGAATATAAACAGGACTTACGCAACTGAGTATATGTCCGAAGCGACCGAAACGTAGTGTAGCAAAGCAATCTCCCTAAGAGGATGTTTAAAAAGTATTATGCGAAACATCAAAGTCATTCAAGACCTAACCCCCTGACCCCCTTTCCGACGCGGAAAGGGGGAATTCAAAGCCTATCGACCTTTCGGGGAGAGGAATGGAAGCGGGGTTTTGAGTATACTTTACGACTTTCCAAACATCCTCTTAGAAAGGAATATCATCAGGATCTGCTTCTGACTCTGTGGCTGATGGATAGTTGGTCAGTTCAAAATTGCTTGGTTGAGAGATAGGTTCAGTTGTTTGGGGAACGACACCAACAGTAGTTTTAGCTGGGGTAGCTGCTGGACGATGTGAATCATAACTACTATCACTCGCAGATGATGCCACACCAGAGGAAACTGCACCAGATGATTGCCGTGCAGGAGTTTCTGCAACTGATGTATTTCTGGATGAAGTAGTATTAAAATCACCTGCTAAAGATTGAATTTGTTGGACTGTCAATTCAGCACGTTTTTCTTTAAAACCTTCTTTACGTTCAACAGTATGCATACCCAAGCGACCTACTAAAATCACGCGATCGCCTTGATGGTAGTTTTGCTGAATTTCTGTTGCTAAATTTCCCCAACCTACAACTTTCAATGTGGCTGGTTGATCATCTTGCTTTTGGGAATTGGGAAACTGCACAAGCATTTCCGTAAATGCCAAGTTATCCGGTGTATAGCGTAGTTGCGGTTCTTGAACTATTTGGGCCATTAAAACGCAGCTGTTCATTACATCCTCCTGATTGGGAAAAGTGCTGATTACAAAAGGGGGTTTTTATATGTAGCGCCAATCAATACCTAAGTATGTGCAATTGTTTGCATTTTTTAATATTGCCTGAATCCATTTCCTACAAGCACTTTCGGTTTTGAGTTATTTCTAGCATAAAAGTCAAGCGATCGCTTTGAGCCGCATTCAATATGCCACTCATCACTTTCGCCTGACTGGTACGAGCATTGAATTCTGCATGAATAGTATAATTGTACCACTAAAAGGCTGATAAGACTAAAAGAATAATTACGCAAGTGTCATATATTTTGGGCAAAAATTGTCCAAAGTGACGCATTCCAAAGTCCAAAAACCTTGACTGTTGACTACCATCGCAGAAAATATCTGTGCCAGTTGCGTAAGTCCTGGAAAACTTACACTTGTACATGCACAGGAAATACACCCAAGGCAATCAACCGCGCTGGGAGGTCGCGCAAAATCGGCAACTTCAACAAAACAGGTGGTTGAAAACTACGATTTGAGGTAAGAATTGGGGCGAATACCTGCTTTTGAATAAAAGTCTGAAATGCTTGAATAATCCTTGTGGGTAACTCACGTTGACGTTGTACTTTTGCTAGGTCACTGAGTTCTATGTGTTGGTTTTTTAGCGGTTGAGTCAGTATATTTGCAGCCACTACAGCATCTTGAATCGCGTAGTTAATGCCAACTCCACCCACAGGTGACATGACATGAGCAGCATCACCAATGAGTAGCAGTCCCGGACGATGCCAACGCTTGACACGGCTAGACTCTACAGAAAGAAAAGCGACCTGTGACCAATCGTGTAAGTGTGGGATGCGATCGCTTAATTCTGGCACAACTTCCACCACAGATTTTTTTAACTCTTCCAATCCAGCAGCTCGCAATTTTTGATACCCTCCCTTGGGGATGACATAGGCAAGTTGCCATTCGTCCCCACGGTCAAGCATAGCCACGATATGACCAGGAGCGAAACGCCCCATCCCTCCCTCTGGATCTTGTGGCTTTTTGGGTAGGCGGAACCACAGAATATCCATTGGTGGTGAAGTTTCAATTGACTCAAAGCCACCGAGTTGTCTTAAACGTGAATGGCGACCGTCTGCACCAACTGTAATTATGGCTCGGACTTCGTGCCAGCCACCCCCACCTCGATAACGGACACCTTGAATTACCCCATTTTCTGTAATTAATTCCTGTACATTTGCGCCCGTTACCAGCTGGAAATTGGGATATTTTTGTGCTTCTTGGGTGATGAACTCCAAAAACCTCACCTGGGGAAGCATTGTGATGTAAGGGTATCGAGTTTTTAAACGACTAAAATCTGCGAGTGTGACGGTATCTTGAGGAGTTTGAACCCTAATACGACGCATTTTGGCATGGGGCAATTGTAGCAAGCGATCGCTTAAGCCCAATTCCTCCATAATTTCCATCACCGATGGATGAATTGTATCCCCCCGAAAGTCACGATCAAAATCTTTATGTGCTTCTAACAACTTGACGCGAATACCTTGACGCGCCAACAAAAGAGCCAACACAGCCCCAGCAGGGCCACCACCCACAATGCAACAATCTGTTGTTTGTACGTCTACAATGTCATGAGCAGGGTTAGCGCTGGGGTGTTGGGAAGGATTTTCAGTTACATAGGTAGTCATCACAATACCTACTGACAGTCCTACAATACAGGGTAGTTTGCTTTTTATGGTTCAAGCTGTTTTTTTAACTTTTCGTATTTAGACAGAACGTGTATTATGGGCGCTAAACTGTACGCTTCGCAAAGTCCAGAGTCAAAAGTCCAAAGTCCAGAGTTATTAATCTTGACTATTGGCTATTGACTATTGACTATTGACTATTGACTATTGACTATTGACTATTAATTAACACCCGTGGCCCAAGTTATTTTAGAAAACGTTTATAAAAGTTTTCCCTCGCGTAGAGGGGAAGTTGTTGCTTCACCAACCCAAACTCCACTTGAATCTGGCAACAAAAATGATACAGCGCAAGAGCGTGCAGGAAGCGTTAATGTCTTGCGACGGATTAACCTAACTATCCCAGATGGGGAGTTTATGGTGCTGGTGGGGCCTTCTGGTTGCGGTAAAAGCACCCTTTTACGGTTAATCGCTGGTTTAGAGGTGATGACTGGAGGCAATATTTGGGTGGGCGATCGCTTGATTAATGACCTCCCACCCAAAGAACGCGATATTGCAATGGTGTTTCAAAATTACGCCCTCTATCCACACATGACGGTGTATGACAATATCGCCTTTGGACTACGCCGCAGAGAGAAAGCAGGGGGAGCTGGGGAAGCTGGGGAAGCTGGGGGAGAAATTACTCCCTCATCCCCCTCATCGCCCCATCTTCCCATTTGGGCAGAAAATCTACTCGTGGGAGCCACAAGGATACTACCGAAGGGACTGCGCTACATTTCTGACAAAGAACGGCAAATCAATGAGCAGGTACGTAGTGTTGCTCAACTGTTGCAAATTGAAGGTCTGCTGAATCGCTTACCCAAACAGCTTTCTGGGGGACAAAGGCAACGCGTTGCCCTCGGACGAGCGATCGCCCGCAATCCCCAAGTATTTTTAATGGATGAACCGCTTTCTAATTTAGATGCCAAGCTACGTGCGGAAACCCGCACCCAAATTGTCAAATTACAACGCCAACTAGGGACAACAACAATTTATGTCACCCACGACCAAACAGAAGCAATGACAATGGGCGATCGCATTGCCATTATGTCTGAGGGTAAAATTCAGCAAGTTGCTTCTCCATTAGAAATTTACAACCGCCCAGCCAACCGCTTTGTTGCAGAATTCATTGGTTCACCACCAATGAATTTTATTCCTGTGGAATTTCACGCCCCGTTGTTAATTACCAATTCCCAGTTCCGTCTCACACTTCCAGAAATTTGGGAAAATGTCTTGCAAAAATATGATGGGCAAACCCTAATTTTAGGTATTCGTCCAGAACATTTAACTATAAGTGTACCTGCCACTAAAAATCTGCCAGTACAAGTAGACTTAGTAGAAAACCTCGGTCACGATTCTTTTGTTGCAGTCAGACTTGGCGACCATGGCTCTCAAACGATGAATAAAGCAAATTACTTACAATTACGAGTGCCCCCAGACCGATTAGTTAGGCCTGGTGAACAAATATGGTTATCATTAACTCCAGATAAAATTCACTTTTTCGACCCTGATACTGAGTTAGCTATATTTCCGAAGCAATAACTTTTTAACTAAATATTTATTCTTGCGTACCTAGCTTGTAAATAGGGAGCAGGGGAGCTTTCAAAGCAGGGCAGCAGGGGGAATGAGGGAGAAAACAATTAATCACCAATGCCCCATGAAGCCACATGCTCCACTTGGTGAGGCAGTCGGAGACAGGAGCGCTTTCCGCCGATGGGGGCTGCCTCACCGCACTGCCTCCCCCATGCCCCATTCCCTATTCCCCATTCACAATTTCTTTTTTCATCAAGTTTTTTGTTGCCCCATAAGGTATTCTCAGCTTGGCATAAATGCCACCCAGTTGAACATGTTCGGGTGTTTGGTGTAAGGCTGCACAGCATCTTTGTACTGCTGCTTGATACTCTCGCCATTGCTTACGGATTGCTATACTAACAGCATCATTACCTAAGTCTTCAAACTTTAACCCAGCCCTACTGAGCCAGGATTCCACATCTGTTGTTTCACCAATTGGTTCCGGTATAAAATTAGGATTTTGCATAAAATTTTTCCATCTTTTTTAGAGGCTATTTCTAAAGAAATGTAAACAGTATAAATAGCGTAAACACATCAAGTGAAGTATAGTTCATGTAATGTTGAAACACCTCAGAAAACTTCAATACAGACCTTCATAATTGTTTACAAACGGCCTCTGAATTTAGAGACAGATAAAAATTGTTTTCGTTTGCTTATAAATACCGTGAATGAAAGTTGTAAGTGTATTCAACAATAATTAATTTCACTTTA
The DNA here is from genome assembly GCF_002368335.1 of Nostoc sp. NIES-4103. Lineage (GTDB taxonomy): Bacteria > Cyanobacteriota > Cyanobacteriia > Cyanobacteriales > Nostocaceae > Amazonocrinis. The sequence goes on from NZ_AP018288.1 coordinate 7,962,693, forward strand.
ACCCTACATACTAATAAAAACCAACATGATTTTTTTTCAAAATCATAAATAGAAATTATTAAGATTTAGTTCTGTAGTTAGAAGACTTTTATAAGAAATTATGCTATCGTAAGGGTTTTTAGTTTTGTAGTTATCGATCTTCCACACATAATGTGGTCTTTTGCCTACACCTGTTTTACTGAATAATGTATATTTTGGTTCTGCCTTCGCTTATGTTTGTAGCATCAAGGAAAAGTTTTTTTTGCTACTTACGGCTGATTGTATGGACGAAAATGAAAAACTAATTCTTAATTCATGGGAAATCAATGCCAAGTTATGGACACACACAATTCGTGACAAGCAGATAGAAAGCCGTGCGATGGTTACTGATGCGGCTATCATTAATGCTGCACTCCAGTTGAAACCGCAAACATTCTTAGATGTTGGATGTGGTGAAGGATGGTTATGTCGTGAACTTTTCTCTCAAGGAATTGATGGGTGGGGAGTTGATGTTTGTGCCGATCTGATTGCAGCAGCTAAGTATAGTGGTGATTCTCGTTTTCTTGTTTGTTCGTACTCTGATCTGCGATGGCAAAAGTTCAGAAATATTCGCCATTTTTCTTGCTTGATTTGTAATTTCTCAATTCTCGGGAAATCTGCTATTTCTGAAATTGCCGAAGCTGGTCTGAACCTGTTAGAAAATCGCGGCTATCTTATCGTCCAAACTCTTCACCCTCTCATCGCCTGTGGTGAATCTCCCTATGAAGATGGTTGGAGGGAAACTTCATGGGATGGAATTGCAGATGAGGTGTTTCACCCTGCTCCTTGGTATTTCAGAACCGTAGAATCATGGATTAAAGAGTTCCATGCTTGCAATTATCGATTGCTAAATTTACAGGAACCATGTCATCCTATAACGAACAAGCCTATCTCAATCATTTTTGTCTTTGAGCGACAGTAAGGAACTTCCAATAAATAGGGATTTGGGTGTCTAACTTTGTAAATCTGTAGCAATTGTCATTAGTCCTTTGTCCTTTATAAATACAAATGACTAATGACCAATGACAAAGAAGCGCTATATAAGATGATTATGCAAATGAAATATGTTTTAGTTTAAATCAGAGAAAAAATTTCCACCAGACAAACGATATTTTGGTTTTAGTTCCAAATAGAGAATACAGATAATCAACCACACTAAACCTATGGCATAACCAGCTAATACATCAGTAGGCCAGTGTACACCTAGATAAAGCCGACTAAAACCTATGGCAAGAATTAAGGCAATGGTCAAAGCTGAAATCTGTTTTTCCCATTGAGGAAATTCTTTTACCAAAATGTAGCCGATGAAACCGTAAATTACCATTGATACCATTGCGTGACCACTGGGAAAGCTATGGAAACCCACATTGATCAGCCGATCCCACAAGGCTGGGCGTGCCCTACCAAATAATAATTTCAGTAAATAATTTAAGCCTACTGCACTGGCTGTGGCGATCGCTAGTTTAGTTGTTTCTGGGCGACGCTGATAAAGCAGAACTATTTCTACCCACAAACAAATCGACACTAAAGCCAGTGGTTCACCCAAAAAAGTTATACCCAGCATCATGCTATCCAAAAGTGGTGTGTGCAGCTTTTGAATTGCTAGCAAAATAGCGATGTCCAGTCCATACCTGTGCAGCAGCAAGCTACCCCAAGCACAAGTGGAAACAACCCATGCAACTGGAATCAGTTGATTGTTCACTAGGTTTAATTGTTTTTGTACAGGTGCTTGAGCTAATTTTTGAGGTTTTTCTTTTTCTATGCTGAGGTTAGTTGTATTTACTGTGAGTTTTTTTACTTCTTTTGTATAATCTAAAACTATATTTTGAAGAAGTAAGGCGATCGCATTGGCAGTAAAATCTGGATGGGAAATCACAAGAACATTTCCTGTTAAAGGATTAGCATGAAATCGCCTGACTATTTCCTCCTGTGACAATCTCACTTCCAAGTATCTTTTGCAAGCTTGCGAATGATGCAGTCCACTTATCTTATATCTAGCTCTTCCTTTAACGGCAGTATGTATCGCTCTAATTAAAGGATCTTCATGAGAGAGATTATTAAAATAAGTTTTCATCTTGCTACTTAACCAATTTTTGTGCTTGCAGTTTGGGAGTCTTTGACCAAAGGCTGTAGAAATCTCCTCGTCTAAGCTAGCAAATCCCCGCTTTCATTGAGAGTATACATATAGCCGTCGCCATTAGTGTTAGGACATCAACAGATAATAAAACCTAGACACAAAAAGACTTTTCACCCAGTCCCCAGTCCCTAGTCCCCAGTCTCCAGCTATATATATTGCTCTGGGTAAGAATCAAACCCAACACCCATTTCTGCTTGAAGTTGGGTTTGACTATCTTAAGGCAATGCAGGTGGTTCATCATCTACTTTTGCTTCTTGATTACCTATCCTTAGTTGCTTTTTGCTGTGCTTTAACTGTTTCCATAGTGACTTAATTTGCTTATAAGCTTCTTCGGGAGTCAGTTTTCCAGATGTTTCTAGATTAGAGATATAACCTACTTTTTGAGCAAATTCTTGAAGATTTGCATTAAATATTAAATTTTCTGGCCTAACCTGACCATAGTAGCGACTGCGGGGGTAAAGAAAGTTGTTTTTATGTTCGTGATTAGATTTTTCCATTTGTCAAGCAAGTTCAACACTACCGTGATGTTTCTTACAAGATATTACTTTTATGCGTTGTAATACATTTAAATACAGTAAATTTCTGCCAAATTGGCATGAAATATTTGGCGCTATTGTTAAAATGGTCGCTCAATCCGAACCATCCTCTGTTGCAATCCTCAGTAACAGTATTCATCAGAGAAAAAAGCGCTACTTTTTGTGATCGCCATCACATACCCCTATAGACAACGAATTAAACTAAAAGCGATCGCCCGTGGCTTAGTGAATTCAAAAGTCGAACCAAAACATTAAATAAACTAATATAACAAATCCACACCCATAAAAAAGCTTTGGCAGTAGTGATTTACGAATCATCTATCATTAGACAGAAATTGCACTGTAACCACAGTAATTTTCATAGTTGTGCCCTGAAATGCTGCTGTCGCTATGGTACTTAAATTATCGCTCAATCTGGAATGCATACATCAGCTACCTTTTTGCAGATTTAGCAATTTTTATAGTTGGCTACCAATTTATCTTTGTCTAAGCTAATCGGCATTTAAATTACAACATTGCTACTATTCACCTTGTTTTTGATCTGACAATGCTACTTAATGACCAACTTTCACTGACCTAATAACTATTCTAGTCAAATCTGGAATTAATCTACCTATTAGAATAGGTTTTCAATAAATTGATTTATTAATATTTTGAAATAACTATTTTTTTGATGTTATGGTTTTGTATCTAAACAGGCATTAAACAGGAATCTAATATTATTAATGATTGTTTATTATATTAATTACTTTGCTGTTAGTTTATTGTAAAATAAAAATATATTTGTGCAGCTAATTAATGGTATTTATGTCTTTTTATAGATAATAATATTGCCAATATGGCATTACTTAAGGAATAAAAACCTGCTATAAGATTGCAATATTTTACTTCTTAATACTCCAATGAAAGATTGGTGGGAAGCCACTTTTCCTAAAGGCCGACAGAGTTTGATTATTCCTGATGCTCAAGGGTATCCTGTAGAAATAGCTTATGGTGAAAAAGGTATAGGTAAGCCATTAATTTTATTACATGGCATGGGTTGTTGGAGCTACAGTTGGCGTCATAGTATTGCATTCTTATCTAGGTATTTTCGGGTGATCTGCTTTGATGCCAAATGTACTGGTTTTTCGGAGAAACCATTATCTCGTAGAGAATACCAAGGACACCAAATTATTGAGACTAAGAGAGTTATTCAGGCATTATGTGATGAACCAGTAGTGATTATAGGAGAATCTTTGGGAGGATTGGTTGCACTTGCTCTTGCTCAAAATAACCCTAATTTAGTCAAGGAGCTAATAGTAATAAATGTACCTATCTTTTCTGAACGTCTACCTCATTGGTCTATGTCTTTATTTGCTCAAATACCATTGCATATAATGCAAACAATAGACTCTTGGCGTTTGGCATATCTGTTTGCACCTCTGATAAGAGCAATCACAACATTAGAATGGCGAACATTACTGTTTGATCCATCAATACTGACAGAAGAAGATATCTATTGGATAACTTATCCATTGATTGAAATACCTGGTACACTTGCTAAAAGCGCTGAAGAATTACAGATAGCGGTAAGAGAATTTGAGTATTTTCAAGCTAATCAGCCAAATATGCTCACTAAAATTCAAAATAATCTTGGTGCTATCAATTGTTCTACACTAATTTTATGGGGTGAGCAAGATAGTTGGTTTCCAGTTAGTCATGGTAAAAAATTACATCAACATATTCCGAATTCTCAATTTCAAATCCTACCAAACTGCTGTCATGATGCTTCAACAGGTTCTTTTAAAGTGTTGAATACAGCGATTATTAAGTTCTTAAAAAAATCAATTTTTTGGTAAATTTACAGTTGTATTTATTGTCGCAATATCCTCGCCGCTCCGGGACTGGGGACTGGGGACTGGAGACTGGGAAAGTTTTTAAAATTTGGTGGTGGGTTATGAGCAACCACCATAATTTTTCAATTTGACACCCAATCCCCAATCCCTAATACCCAATCCCCAGTCCCTTTTACGAATAAAGTTTCTGCCTCACCAAGATAGGGACTGCTTCACCTCCTACCTCAAAACCTGTAGCTTTTGTACTTCTGTCAACCAAAGTTGCTACATCACCTCAAAATACCCAAAGTCAACACCTTACCCTAAAGCCTGTTGTAAAATAAACAATAGAAGGATTCGGGGGGCCATTTACTGGTCAGAAACGCCTATAGAGACTATCTTCGGAAACTTGCAAGGTCTAAAGTCCAGCCAGCTGAAGCAACTACAGCGGCTGTACCACCAGCGCATACCAGGCGATCGCATCACCACGCCTGAGTTATCCCAGCGTTTGGCGGCAATTAGTACAGAAATCAATCAACCTGTATGTGCCTACCTCAACCGTCGCGGACAAGTCATCCGTGTAGGCGTAGGCACACCCCGTCAAACGCAAATTCCACCACTGGAATTGCCCCGTTATGGTGCAGAACGTCTCAGCGGTATTCGTTGTATCGCTACCCATCTCAAATCAGAACCACCTAATGAGGCGGCACTGACAGCTATGGCGCTGCAACGTTTAGATGCGCTGGTAGTCATAAATATTACTGGAACAGGATTTACACGTCGGGGAGGAGGCGCTGCGGGGTATGTCAAAGAAGCTTATTTAGCTCACCTGACACCCCAAGAAACTCGTGCCCTAATGACTAGTCCTGCTGGATTCAAGATTGAGGAAAGCCAAGTCCAATCTCCAAGTTGGACGATATCACCACCTCTAAGCTTGGATATGCTGGCACAGCAGGATTTTATCGACTTGGTAGAAGGACTGGAAGAGGAATTCCGCCGGGAATTCGTCGCCCAGGAAGTAGATGCAGACCACGATCGCGTGCTAATTGTGGGAGTAATGACTGATGAAATGACTCTCCAAAGATTCCAAGACACCTTGGCAGAATTAGCACGGTTAGTAGATACAGCCGGTGGAGATGTATTACAGACAGTACAACAAAAGCGATCGCGGATTCATCCTCAAACTGTAGTCGGCGAAGGCAAGGTGCAAGAAGTCGCCCTGACAGCCCAAACCTTGGGAGCCAATCTCATCGTCTTTGACCGCGACCTCTCACCCGCCCAAGTCCGCAACTTAGAAGCACAAATTGGTGTTCGAGTAGTTGACCGCACAGAAGTAATTTTAGATATCTTTGCCCAACGCGCTCAATCCCGTGCAGGTAAGTTGCAAGTAGAACTGGCACAGCTAGAATACATGCTGCCGCGACTAACTGGTAGAGGTCAAGCGATGTCCCGATTAGGGGGTGGTATTGGTACTCGCGGCCCTGGTGAAACCAAACTAGAAACTGAACGCCGTGCCATTGGGCGGCGTATTTCCCGGCTGCAACAAGAAGTAAACCAATTACAAGCACATCGTTCGCGCTTAAGACAGCGACGACAACATCGGGAAGTTCCCTCAGTAGCTTTGGTTGGTTATACCAACGCCGGCAAGTCAACCTTGCTCAATGCCCTCACTAATGCTGAGGTTTACACAGCCGACCAGTTATTTGCTACCCTTGACCCCACCACGCGCCGCTTAGTCATTCCCCATGCCGAGACTGGCGAAACCCAGGAAATTCTAGTTACAGATACAGTAGGGTTCATACATGAACTACCTGCATCGTTAATGGATGCCTTCCGCGCTACCTTAGAGGAAGTGACAGAAGCCGATGCCCTACTGCATTTAGTAGACTTGTCTCATCCTGCTTGGTTAAGTCATATCCGCTCAGTTAGGGAAATCCTCGCAGCAATGCCAGTCACTCCCGGCCCGGCGTTGGTTGCCTTTAACAAAATTGATCAAGTGGATAGTGAAACTCTGGCTTTAGCTCAGGAAGAGTTTCCTCTAGCAGTGTTTATTTCAGCAAGCCAGCGCTTGGGATTAGAAACCTTACGCCAACGCCTTGCACAATTAGTGCAATATGCTGCTGACTCTCGGTAAATACTGAAAATAAATTTAATTTAAAGTAAAAATGCCGTAGTTACATAAATTACGGCATTTTCTATTAACTTTAGTTGACCGTTGACAATCAACAGTCAACAAGTTTATGTGGAATTTGCTGAATGACAATGTTGTAAAAGACGTGCTAAAACCATTGATTAATAGGCATTCTTATATGTAAAAGGGGCTAGGAATTGGGGATTGGAAATTAAATTAGTTTCCTAGTACCAAGTACCCAATCCCCAGTACCCAGTACCACCATATGCAATCAACTTCGCAGCAGTTTGAGTCTAAAGATGTCAAAGTTCAGCTTCTTTTAACTGGAGGACATCAATACACAGTTTATTTAAAAGCAGATGCACCTGTACTGCATAATTTGTTAACAACAATTGTAGCTCGTGCCTATAAACAAGAATCTGCCTCATACACTTTATTTCAAATTCCTCTAGATGCAGGCCATTCTGCTTTGTCTTTTTCCAGTGATCACCTCGTTGGTGTTGTGACAGAGCCTCCTATTTGGGTAGAGCAAATCGAGGATGTAAAACCAGAATATCCTAATATTTTAAATTCTAACTATATACAAATAGAGAATTTCTTAACTCCAGAAGAACACAAGCAATTAATCAAATATGTTCTTGACAAGAAGGCAAATTTTGTACCCACTAGTACTTCCTCCCAAGATAAAGATTATCGCCGCTCAATGGTTTTGTACTCGTTTCCAGAATTCACTGAACTGATTGTCAAGCGCATTCAGGCAATAATTCCTGATGTAATTAGCAAATTAGGTCTACCATCATTTGCCATATCTCAGATTGAAAGCCAATTGACAGCACATAATGATGGTAATTATTACAAAATCCATAATGATAACGGCAGCCCAGAGACGGCTACAAGAGAACTTACCTATGTTTATTACTTTTATCGAGAACCAAAATCATTTTCTGGCGGTGAATTACTAATTTATGATAGTAAGATTGAAAATAATTTTTATGTAAGTGCAGATTCTTTTCAAACAGTCGAGCCACGCAACAACAGCATTGTATTTTTCATCAGCCGATATATGCACGAAGTTAAGCCTGTGATTTGTCCATCTAAAGCTTTTGCTGATAGCCGTTTCACTATCAACGGCTGGGTACGTCGAGCATAATTTTAAGTATAAATGCTGTAATTGATAATTTTGAATTTTCTCACAGGTTAGGCGATCACCGGACTTCTACAGCTAATTAGCACACTAAGAAGTAATTCATGAATTGCTTCTATAACTCAACTTTACCTAACTCGAATAAAAACCATTATAGTATTCTTTAACTATAAATTACTATCATAAAAATTTTATCTTTGATAAAGTTGAGCCACTAATCTTCAAAATTTTTGGTGTTTTTTTAGAAAAGTATTTAAAGATTAAATGTTAATTTTAAATAAAAATATTTTTCAGGGATAATACTTAGATAAAATTATATCGTAAAAATACTGAATAAACAGAAGAATACATAAAAAATATTTGTTTTCATTGATAAATTAAAGTTCAGATGAAAATCTAGATAAACCATAGACTTGTAAGAAGTTATTGTGGCAGATTAGATTTATTAATCACTGATTAACAAATCAGTTTCAGAGCTTGTAATCAAATGCATCCCATTTTTCAGTCCCTATCAATTAGAAGTTGTAAACATACAAACTAAGTTGGCTGGCATATCAATAAAATAGATAAACTGCTGCAACAAGCTGGCTTTGATAAAACAAATTATTATCTAAGTTTGTATAGCCTACAATTCTATTTATAAGGGATGTTTGAAATTGGGATGCTGTTTTTTGATGCTCTCCATAAATACGAAGGAGTTTCAAAGAAGTGTCTGCCAATTCAAAAAATTTAATAGGTTATATAACCTGTGGTTTGTCATCATTAGCTGTAGTTATGGCTGGGCAAATGTCTCAAGCAAATGCAGCATCTATGACTTTTGCAGGAACAGGAACCAATCCCATATCAAATGGAACTACTAATGCTTTAGGAGCATCGGTCATCTTTGATGACAGCCTAAACCCTGGAAAATTAACAATTACCCTAAAAAATACAGGGCCAGGTGCCACAGCACCTTCTGATGTCCTGACAGCAGTCTTTTGGGACTATGGCGGATCTGCTCTCACAAACTTGTCATTGTATTCTGCCACAGCTCCAACGGTAGTTGGAGGCGGTGCTGGTAGTAATATCAATCTCAAAACCCTTAATGAATGGAAATTACCAAACACTGGTAATGGTACAGCCGACCTTCCTGGCATAACCCAAAACTACGGTATAGGTACTGCTGGATTAGGTATTTTTCAAGGCGGTGGTGGACAGCAATTTAATTACGGCATCATCAGTGGTTATGATGATCCAAACCCAGCAGTAACTAATGGGACTTTTGTTAAAGACTATGCCACCTTTGTGTTATCTGGTCTACCCAGTGCTTTTGATATAACCAAGATTAGTAATATTCGCTTCCAGTTCGGAACCAATTTAAGCGAACCTAGTTTTGCGGGCGTACAACCAGCACCCGCACCAACACCAGCACCAACACCCGCGCCAACACCCGCACCAACACCAGCACCAACACCAGCACCCACACCAGCACCAACACCCGCGCCAACACCCGCACCAACACCCGCGCCAACACCCGCACCAACACCCGCGCCAACACCAACACCCACACCTACAACTTACTATACACCTACTCCAACACCGACACCGCAGGAAGTACCTGAGCCTGGCGCGATCGCAGCTTTGGGCTTATTTGCAGCCAGTGCTTTTAAAATTAAGAGGAAAAACAAACACAATAACTCACAAACTTAAGCAATACTGTTGAGTTCTCATATTAGTTAAATTGGGTTCAGAAGTGGATAAACACGTCTAACCCAATTTTTTGTATGAGCAAGATTTGACTGAGTAGTCGTTCCTTGTGGAAAAGCTTTGACTAAAAGGCTGACGCTACGAAGATCGCAGTCGCCTTTACAGGGAAACCCTAAAGCAGTGCTGTCATACTCACGGCGCTGGCTCATAAAGCTACTAGAACAGGTATGAAAGTTCTAAAATTAAGAAGTATTAAATCAAATTGAGGAAGTTATGGCTGCTAAAGTAGAAATTTACACTTGGAGGACTTGTCCATTTTGCATTCGTGCCAAAAATTTGCTTAACAAGAAGGGTGTTGAATTTACAGAATACAGCATTGATGGAGATGAAGTTGCACGGGCTAAAATGGCTCAGAGGGCGAATGGAAGACGCTCAGTACCCCAAATTTTTATCAATGATTCCCATATTGGTGGTTGTGATGACATCCACGCTTTAGACAGTGAAGGCAAGCTGGATGAGTTACTAGCTTCCAGCCAGACTGTGTAGATTGAGTCAGTATTCAGGTTGCACTTTCAGTGAAAAGCAGTGAGATTTGGGATTTGGGATTGAAATATTCAAAATCCGTCTTGAAAAGCTTTGATGCCTGCGGCAAGCTGCAAAGCGTCTACGGAGGAAACCTCCGCTCAAACTTTTCGCAAAATCTCAAAATGGACAAAGCAAATAATTTCAACTCTAGAAAAATCCCAAATCCACCATCTAAAATCCTTCATCTCAGCCCCTCCCTGCCTACCCTGCGGTAACGCTACGCGAACAGGTATGGGGTCAATCTAAAAACCCAAACCCAAAATTGATTGATAACATGCTCTGCCTCTAGGCAAATTGCCTAAATCATCAGAGGATAATCTAAATTGAATAACAATTAAACTTTCTGGTGATTGAGGCAAACAGCGTGAAACTGGCTTTTATTATTGATCCCATCCATCAGCTTGACCCATGTCATGATACCAGCGTTGCTCTAATGGAAGCAGCGCAAATCTTGGGACATGAAATTTGGGTGACTCAAGCAAATTGGCTGAGTGTAGTGGAAAGTAAGGCTTGGGCTATTGTACAGCAAGTAGAATTAGTACCAGTGCAGTTGGTAGAGGGACGCTGGATAGCGGCAAATCCTTGGTATAAGTTAAGCAATCGCTCTTTGATTCCCCTGGAAACAATGGATGCTGTATTCATGCGGACAGATCCACCAGTGGATGATGCTTATCTCTACGCTACTTATATTCTAGATTACATCGACCAAGACAAAACCCTGGTGATTAACAGTCCTAGCGGCATCCGAGGGGCAAACGAAAAAATGTATGCCCTACAGTTTACCAAAGCAATTCCAGAAACGATTGTCAGTGCTGATAAGCAGTTTATCCGGCAATTTGTCGAAGCAAAGAAAGCAACAATTCTTAAACCACTGGGTAACAAAGCTGGGGAAGGAATTTTATTTTTACAATCAGGCGATCGCAACTTCAACTCCATTGTCGAACTCAGTACCCTCCAAGGTCGAGTCCCAGTTATGGTGCAAACCTATTTACCAGAGGCAAAACAAGGAGATAAGCGGATTATCCTACTCAATGGTGAACCCATTGGCGCTCTCAATCGTCTTTCTAGTGGGAATGATTTTCGTAATAACATGGCCACAGGTGGCACAGTCGCTCAAACAGAAATTACCCCCAGAGAGTATGAAATCTGTGCCCAATTGTCTGAAAAATTACGTCAAGACGGCTTAATTTTTGTTGGTATTGATGTGATCGGTGGCTACCTTACCGAAGTCAACGTTACTAGTCCTACCGGCATTCGCGAAATTGACCGTTTAAATGGTACTCGCCTTGGTGATCAGGTTATTAAATGGGTTGAACAAACTCTACAAACCAAAAAAAGCAAATAATTTGCATTTAGCTGCTACTCTTGGTTGCTGACACAACCATTTTCATGTAACCTTGGTAGCGTTTATTTTCCGTATTTTTACGGTCTTTATTGGTTATACCAATTCTCTAAAATCCGGCAACACATTCGCTCCGCCGAAACCCATACTATACCTGAATTTCTTAATTACGAATTACGAATTACGAATTACGAATTACGAATTGGTATTATTTATTGCTATGGAACAAAAGACCGAGAGCATAAAAGGGCGATCGCACCTGTTAACTAAGTTTTTCCTCTTTGAGGCACAGGTGCTGATAACACTAAAGGAGGCCATGGCCTAGGTCAAAACTCTTCGCCCCCGCTTTTTTGTGACAAACACAAGTAGACATTTGAGTCTGCTGACTCCTGCCTAATTTCATTTGATATCTGAGTACCATTGACAACTATACTTGTCAATTGGCTACATCGGCAATGATCACGAAGTGCTTATTACTGTCCCTTGCGAACCCTAGACATAGCAAATTTTATACAGCGCTCAGCCAAACCTGAGACTGCAAATTTCATCTAAAATTTCAAATTTAGAATCAATTAATTCCGTGGTTTATGCCGATTTCGCAGAAAATCAGGAATGTCCAATCCAGATTTTTCTCTGGGTTCATTTATTGGTGGTTGGGGAGTAGGGGGAGTAATTGTTGGTGTTTGTGGCGTTGGTCGCTTTGTGGGAGTTACTACCCTAGTATTAGCCACGGTTTGTTGTGGTGCTGATTGCACTTCGCCTGTAAACCCAGTGGCAATTACAGTAATTCTCACCTCACCCTGTAGCCTATCATCAATCACCGCTCCAAAAATAATATTAGCGTTGGGATCAACCACTTCATATATTGCTTCTGCGGCAGCATTCACTTCATGCAAAGTTAAATCACTACCACCAGTAATATTAAAGACAACTCCTCTAGCTCCTTCAATAGAACATTCTAATAATGGTGAAGAAATAGCTGCGATCGCTGCTTCTCTAGCTCTTGATTTTCCTGAGCTGACACCTATCCCCATCAATGCCGATCCCGCATCTGCCATCACAGCTCGCACATCGGCAAAGTCAACGTTTACTAAACCTGGAATCGTGATGATATCTGAAATTCCTTGTACCCCTTGACGCAGCACATCATCTGCATAACGAAAAGCTTCTTGCACTGGTGTTTGCTCTGGGATCACTTCCAGTAGCTTGTTGTTGGGGATGATAATCAGTGTATCTACCCGACTTTTTAGCCCTTCAATACCTTGTTCCGCCTGACTGGTGCGGCGGCGTCCCTCAAACACAAATGGACGGGTGACTACACCCACAGTCAAAGCGCCCATTTCTTTTGCAACTTCTGCGACGATGGGAGCTGCACCTGTTCCGGTACCACCTCCCATACCCGCGGTGATAAATACCAGGTCAGCACCTTCTAAAGCTGTGGCAATTTCGTCCCTTGATTCTTCTGCTGCCTTTTGACCAATAGCAGGATTACCACCTGCTCCTAAACCCCGCGTTAGTTTCTGTCCAATTTGCAATCGGCTAGGAGCTCCTGCTAAGGTCAAAGCTTGGGCATCAGTATTAATTGACCAAAACTCGACTCCAGAGACATCAGACTCAATCATGCGGTTGACCGCATTTCCACCACCACCGCCAACACCTATTACTTTGATGTTGGCAACCCGACCGGGAACTATCTCGCCAATACGGCTATTTTCTGTAGTAATCTTCTTACTGTCGTGGTTTTGCCCAAAGTTCAGCCCGGAGTGATTAAAGGGATTGGTCGAGTTAACTGCCAGTGAAAATCCTGGCTGTCCCAGAGATTGGGAGTTTTTATAGGTAAGCTCTTGGTTATTATCAAGTGTCATTGGATTATGAAAGGGTAGATAAACGACTTTTTCAGGTGTTCTTCACCTAAGAGTCAACTATAGTTTGACACTGCCAAAATCTATGGCATTGTTCTTGATTGCGATCGCTACTTCCAACCTTAACAGGATTGTCAGTGCGAAAGTTTGCTATGTGATCAGCTATTAACGCAGCCGCTCCCACAGCTAATTCTAGAGAAGTATACCTACATTTACTTAAAATTGAGCTGTATAACTTCCACAAGATATAAATATTTTCACTGCTATGCTGCCAATTGCTCGCCAATTTAGCACGGTATAGCTTTGGCATAGCCAATTTCCTCCTTCTAATCCTATTAATGATTTAGATTGGTCATTACTTTGACAACTATCAGTGTTAATTTGTTTTTCCTTAGCGATCGCACGCATTTTCTTAAGGTTGTATATTTTGTTATGCTTCAGCAAAATCAAATACTACAAAAACGAGTTTTTCTTTGCTTGATGCTTAATTCTCAGGTCTGGTTTTCTCAAATCAAATATACTGTTACTAACAGTATAAAGCTCAACAGTGCCAAGATTATGAGCAGATGAAATAACTTGTAAAGGCGCACCCCAAGGCATCTTGTATGCCTTAATCGTATAGTTAATGATAGGTTTAACCATTGGAGATGATTGCAATTTAAGACACAAAATAGTCTTCTACTTACTTATAGTTCAAGGTTGAGGTAAGGAATACTATGCTTATCAGTTATATAACACCCTGACTGATTTGCTGTTTGGTGTGGCTGAATAAACATTGCTTGGAATAACAATCTACTACGTAACAACCTTTACCAGTACAACTGCTCAACCAGAAGTACCAAAAATATTTGGCAAGCAAACTTTGGTTGTAACACAGAGAACTTCGAGATAACTGCTTAGGAGCAACACTGACAATATTGAGAACAGAATCTTTTAGATTCTCTAGGAAGCTTTAGCAACTGTCTTTAGAAGGATATACAGAGCAAAATTAATAATGGCAACGAAAACCATTTACTCTACAGCAACTCTGTAAGAACTTGGTTTTTACATTACTGGGTTGATCAAACTCTTGAGAGCGATAAACCTCAACTCTGCTTTCAACTGTCTTTTAAGCATCTACGTCAGTATTACCAACTATTTAGATGGTTTTTGGCCAAATTCTCTACCCTGGTAAAAGTCGCTCCCGCAGTGTCTAAACCAGTGTCCTCAAGTGAAATCAGGCATTTTTCTGTTTTACAAGCTTGGTTCAGTCGAAGATTGAGTAAGCATAAAGCATTTTCTACACCAAATGCCATCATTCGATTGTTTAACATATTGCACCCGTCCACGCTTATGTCAGGGTAACAATTGTAGGGCCTTTAATCTCAAACCATCTTAATTAATTAGAAGTGAACACCAATTTTTTGAGGTTACTGGAAAAATGAAAATAATCAATAAATATATTTATTTATCGGCATATAACTTATTAATTGAGTAGGAGCGTTTGATAGTTACACCTGCTAGATATTTCTATGGGGTTTGAGAGTTAATTTTCGGATTTTTTTGGTTCAAATGTACTAATGGAGATTCGGGATTTTTCAGATCAATATACTCTATTTGACTCGTATTAATTTTTGTTGGTAAATTTCGCATTTGGGCCAGTACTTTGATTTGTTCTGGTAACTGAGGACTGGGGGCGCCAAGATAGACATTTCCTATTTCTGTTTTCAAAATTAAATTAGTTGGGTCTTGGCAATCAATTTCCATTACTTTTACAGAACTTTGGTTTAATGCTGGATAAAGCTGACTCCAGTATTGGCGGTATTGTTCTGGTAATCCAATGACTTTGAGAGTTGGTAATTTGACAGTTGGATTGACTAATTTGTATTTTTCTAAAGGTATCCAGGCCCCAGTTGCATCTATTAAGCCAGCAGACAATTGTTTTTTGCCACTATCAGTATTGCTGGTTCTATCACTTTGAGCGATCGCCACAGGAACTCTTTGCTGAATTTCGATGATTAATCCAGGAGGAAAAAGGCGGCGACTGACGGTTGCTTGGGCAATGGTCGGTTGTTGCTTAAGAGACTCAGCGATCGCACTTGGTTGAATCCGCCATAAAGACTGGGGATAGGAAAGGGTCAGCAGCGACTCAATCGCTCCTTGTGAGAGTACTTGATTGCCTGATTTCATCATTATTTGTTTGGGAGCGTTTAGCACCCATATTGGTTGAAGTGCCACCCACAACAAACCACCTGCTAGACCAGTAATGGCAAAGCTTCGCCAAATAGCCTGAACAATCTTCAACTGTCGCTGCCGACGCAATTTCTTACGGCGCTGAGCTAAATCTGTATGTGAAACTGATACTATACCAGCCATTCAAACCTCTTTCTGGTGTCGGTCTTAAAAGTTAGTAGGCTAACAGCACTGATTAATTACAGTAAACCCTGTTGGTCTGTTTTAGCCCCTACCTCAAGACTTTTTTATTTTTAGTCTTAGATCGAATGTAGCCTTTTTGTCTAGGAGTAACGGCTTTAATTGCAAAAAAGGCTACAAAAGGCTATTGACAAATGTTTTGATATTTGCATTTACTTATATCAAGAGTTTACAGGCGCTATGCTGCAAATCTCAAAGTGCCAAAATGGCTATGGTCTGGAGTGAATCATGCCAAATTTACCGTCTTTTTCAGAGATAGATGTAAAAAATATAGCCAATTTTGCACTAGTAGATGTCTAAGTCAACAAATAATGATTTTTGACTTGATGTCAAAAAGTTACGTCGAAAAGTTACAAAGTATTAAATGAAGAATACATAGGCCCTGTCTATTTTATTCGACCGACAATCAATACAGTGCAGAGCAAGCGGATTTATGCGTGGGGAGAACGTCAAAGAAAACAGTGGCGATCGCTTGTTGTGTGATGATATCAGCCGCAGGCACTATATTTAAGAGCTAGGAGACACAGAGTTCACAGATGGAAAGAGTTCTAAATTCACAACTCAAAACTTTTTTCTAAGTTCCCAGCTAAATTAGCATCGCTCTCCAGCACATCATCACTGTTTTGCTCGTTTGTAACTTCTGGTAGCAAATTTGCTAAAAAGGCTTGTAGCCTCATGCGCTCGATATAAGGCCAGCCACCCTCAGACTCAATATCTTTCAGTAGGGCGTAAAGTTGCTGGCGATTATCAGGTAAACTCTCTTGAAAAGCACCATCCCGAATCTCTCGGTGTAATTGCTCTAACTGCCGCAGTAAATTTAAAAGAGCTATGGCGTCACCTTGGCAAACCTTAGCTACATCATGCACGGCAGTCGCGATCGTTTGCAATTGTTCGGACAACTTCTCTAATTCAAAACTCTTATTGTTGTTCACGCTACCCTCTGTATATAAATCAGGTCTACTCAAATTTACCGAAGATTGTTAACTTTTATCTGCTGTCACAGTTTCAGAGCATCATCGGTGGGAGTAAAGAAGATAAAGTTTTTCTTCCCCTTACCCTTGTAATTTTGAACTTGTATGACACAGGTTCAGCCCCTTTTCCCTTTCCCTTCGCCTTCTGTTGGCTATGACCTCAAAAAGCGCGTGGTAACGTTTAGGGCAGCCTCTACGCGAGCTAGGTGCGATCGCGACTTATTATTTAAGGTTAGAGTGCTTTGATTTTGAGTTAAAAAAAATCGTATGATCTGGCTGATTTACCCATAAAGCAATTGGGCTGTATGTAGTGGCGACACATACATAATACAGGACGACTACAGCGATGCTGCAAATGCCATAAGCATTCGCAAAGCGCGAAGCATAACACATTCGCGCTCCTCAAAGCACGCACTTATGTGGCTCTGTATTAGGGCATACTCATTTTCGTACCGAAACCCTACGGTGCAGTTTTACAACTTAGATATTAATTTTTGACATTGAGGTTGACCATGAGGTATCGCGCTTTAATTGTGGCATTCTTGGCTTTGTGCCTGGGGTTAGTAACTGCTTGTAGTGATGCCCCTTCTACTAGTAGTAGGGATATACTCACTTACGAACAAATTCGAGGTACAGGCTTGGCTAACAAATGCCCCCAACTGGCAGAAACCAGGCGTGGTTCTATTCCACTTGACGCTAGCCAGTCCTACGCTATCAAAGAACTCTGCTTGGAACCAACCAATTTCTTTGTGAAAGAAGAACCTACTAATAAACGGCAAACAGCAGAATTCGTGCCTGGCAAACTGTTAACTCGGTATACTTCCACTATTGACCAAGTTCAAGGTGATCTGAAAATTAACCCTGACAATAGTCTGACCTTTGTAGAAACAGATGGTCTTGACTTCCAAGCTATCACCGTGCAACTTCCTGGTGGTGAGCGAGTACCTTTCCTCTTCACCATTAAAAACTTGGTTGCTCAAAGCCAACCTGGTTCCACCAGTATTAACACCTCCACAGACTTTGAAGGTTCTTTTAAAGTGCCTTCTTATCGTGGTGCTGCTTTCCTAGATCCTAAAGGTCGCGGTGTCGTCTCTGGTTACGATAATGCTGTAGCTCTACCTGCTCAAGCAGATGACGAAGAATTGGCTCGTGCTAACGTTAAGCGTGCTGAAATTCTCCAGGGCAAGATTTCTTTGCAAGTAGCCAAAATTGATAGCGCTAGTGGTGAAATTGCTGGCACTTTCATTAGTGAACAGCCATCTGATACCGATTTAGGTGCAGGCGAACCTAAGGAAGTTAAGATTCAAGGTCTGTTTTACGCTCGTGTTGAACCAAATCGTGGCTAAATTCTCTTGAGTGCAGCAATTTGCTACTACTCAGGAATAAAATTGTGTACCCATCAGTCCTCATCGCCAGAGTTAATCTCTTTGCCCCCTTTTTTGGGGGCAAGAAACTATAACTTCAAATTAGACCAAGATGGCAATAGACTGAATGACAATAAAGGGCTTTTCGCCCTTTTTTTATTGCCAGGGTTAAACAGACCTATAGTGATTTGCAATTGATAAGCTGTTTCACATAAGGATTGCATATCTAATTGTGATGACATCATTTTCAGCTTGCCACGCTACTGCTCAGGCAAGGCAAGAATTTTAAGACTTGTGTGTACACCGTACAGAGGCAATTCATCAATTGCCTCTACAATTAGCCCGTACCTAACTCATATGAAAAATGCTATGTGTTGAAAATAGGGAATATTAACAATGAATAAAACAATATAAAGAAAAGTAAATATTGTTCATAGCTATTAGTTGTAGTCACTACTGTTTATCCCTGCAATAGCAACCTTAATAGTTATGTGGATTTGCGTTTAGTTACTTAGTTATTTTCAAGATTGTATAGGTATTACTTGCTATCTCTAGTAACTTTACGGAGAAACTAAATCTTGATAATCAACAAAATTTTTGATAAGTACACTTTGTGATTTATTAATCAAATTAAGTACAATCTCGGTTTGAAATCTAATAAATAATTTTATACTTTATTCCTATGTAGCTTTTAAAAGCTACAAACAATACAAAATTTAAATAAAGAACAGGATCTCTATGTTCGTTATTTAAATTTTGAACGCTTGTCAGCCTCTGAGAAAATTTTCATCAAAGAGATTATTACACCTAGATAATCATAGGTTTTATGGCATGATATTTTCTTTAATATCACGCAAGCTTAGCTAGGTTTAAAAGCGAAAGATTTACTTTTTATTTGCTAAATAAATGCGCTGCTATGCCTACCACAGCAACCAATGAACTGAAGCATGAAATTTGGCAGTTGTTGCGAGAGTATCAGCAATCTCGCTCAGAAACTGTTCGGAATAAATTAGTACAACTCAATTTTGGACTAGTGAGGAAAGAAGCTCACTACTGGATGAATCAATGTCGTGAAAGCTATGATGATTTGCTCCAGGTCGGTTGTTTGGGTTTAATTCGTGCTATTGAAAGATTTGAAATTTCTAAAGGACATGCTTTTAGTTCTTTTGCCATGCCCTACATCCGTGGTGAAATTCAACACTACTTGCGAGATAAAGGTGTCACGGTACGAATTCCCCGCCGCTATTTAGCGCTGCAACAGCAGGCAATAGGGGTTTCGCGTTCTTTGCGTGCAAAATACAACCGCCAGCCCACTGACTCGGAATTAGCAGCAGCACTCTTGATTTCCACGGATGAATGGCAAGAAATCAAATTAGCATGGATCAATCGCGCTCCTTTAAGCTTAGATGTCCCCGTTCAGGATGGTGAAGAGGGGGCTACCAGCCTGGGAGAATTGGTTCCAGATCCCCATTACCGCAGTTTTCAATTAGCCCAAGAAGACCAAATTCGTCTACAGCAAGCATTGATTCAACTAGAAAAGCGAACCCGTGAAGTGTTGGAATGTGTGTTTTTGCAGGATTTGACACAAAAACAGGTAGCAGAACACTTAGGGATTAGTGTAGTCACAGTTTCCCGCAGAGTCAAGAAAGGACTGGACTTGTTGAAAAACCTCATGGGTGCAACGGAGGATTAAGCACCTGACTTTTCCACATACCGTGAAAAGTCACAGGTGTGGGGAAGCCAGCCGCACTTCATCGGGTTTCCCGATGAAGTGCGAACTGACATTGTTGGGTGTGGGGTGTAGTAAGACTTTCTTCAGTACCCTATATCCTAGACCCTATGTCCTACCCCCAGTCTTGATGAGGATTACATTACTTCCTGTGAAAAGTTAGATTAAGCACAAGCCATGTGAAACCGCATTTTTTCTGAGGTAGCAGTGCTAAAAATAACCCTTGAAATCCAAAAAGTTAGGTTATAAAGGAAACAGTCTTCGCCCAGAACACAAATAAGCAAATTTTCTTATGGCTTTTGAGAACGGCTAATGAGCAGAAAATCAAAAATTGCAGTTGCAACTATTTTAATTTTGGCGATCGCTGGATGTGCCTCAGAAGAAACACCACAAGCTAGCAATCCTGTCCCGCCTCCACCAGCAGTCACAAAGTCGCCACCAAAGACTCAATCTTTAGTAGCAAAGCCACCATCCAAGACTCAATCATTTAATGACCCCTTGGTAGCTAATGGCAAGAAGGCCCCCACAGGTAGCTCCACAAGTGGTAACCTAATTCAACTAACCAATCCCACAGAACGGGCAATTTTAGTCACAAAAGGTCGCACTGACCCGTTTGCCCAAATTATCGGGCAGACAGTTCCTCAAATGCCCACAAATACGGTTGTCAAACAAGTGCCGAAGTTGCCTCCCCTACCTACTGTATTAAAGACGGCACGAAAACTACCAACACGCAATACAGTTGTAGCTAAAAACATGACGGTAAAAACTCAAAAACCAAAACCAAGTCCTGTTTTAGCTCAGGTCTTACCCAAGGTTTTGCCACAGGTTGTCCCCAATCCTACTTTAGTATCCGTACTACCACCACCAGCACAACCTGAAACAGCAAAAGCAGCCTTTGTCAGTGGTGTAATTCTAATTGGTAAAGAACCCCAAGCTATTATCAAAATGCCGAATGAACCGACTCGCTATCTACAGACAGGACAGCGATTGGCAAACGGTGTGTTGATTAAACGTATTGAAATGAATGAGGGTTCCAATCCGGTCGTAATTCTGGAACAATACGGTATTGAAGTTGCCAAAATGGTAGGAGAACCACCTGCTAGTTCAACACCATCGGGTACAACTCCTGTATCGGTAACAACACCACCCCCAAATCCTGTGATTGTTGGAGCTTTATAAAGATGGAGACTAAGGAAAAAATTGAATTTGCTGGTTTACCCTTGGCAGTCTATCGCGAGATAGTAGCCCATTTGCGTCAAGTTGAAGGGGTACAAGCGGATTTGATTCCCCAGTCATCCCAACAATTTGATTACAATCAAAGCCAAGTTGGTGGCTTGTGGATCTCTTTACCACCAAACTCTAGTTCAGAAAGCCAGCAACGCGTTCAGCAAATTTTGGCTTTTTATCAAAATCGCTATGGTGTTTAAAAGCTTGATTTATAATCAAGCTTTTAACTGTATCGATAGTTGAAATATATGAGGGTGAGGAGAATTTGCCGAACCCTTTAGATATTTTTTGGTAGCGCTTGCCTGAAGCCAACTTAGTTGTTTATCTCAATTATGGTAGTATCTGAATCAAAAAATTACATTTGGTGATGCAATTACAGATTGCTGAGGTAAACTTGCAAGCAAGGTAATGCAAAATATTACTCAGCTGCTCTTTGGTCTGGGCATCACTCACAATGGAACACTGGCAATTTCTGATTCAGAAACAGGGCGATCGCTCTTGGCATGTCCTGGAGTCGCCAAATTTAGAAATTTTGGAAGGTCGGTATCGAGTTTTGGCTCGTTCTAACCTTCCCTATACAGATGTGGAAGTGCGGGTGATTCACTCTTCAACTGAGGAAGTTCCACCAAAACGGCGAATTCAAAAGCGATCGCGACGCACTAATTCAGAAGGATTAATGGCAGTAATTCCCTTCACTCATCTCAAGCCGGGAATTTGGGAATTACGATGCTCTGGCGACTTGATGTCTGACATTTTTGGCAAGTCCTGGCAATACAACGTTCATCTGCAAGTCTTGTCTCAACAAGCTTATGTACCCTTATTGAGCAAGTTAGGGTTAGAGGAGAGTGTAGAATTCAACTCACTGGAGTACTCAGATTCTATCTCTGATAATAACTTGATATCTGCTGCTGTAGCAACAGAACTAGTTACCATACAAAGCAACACTGATACCAGTAATTTATCAACTGATGAACAGCAAGAGGCTGTTATTGATCAACCTGTTAGCCCAGTTTGGAGCAAAACAGAACTAGTTACTATACAAAGCACCACTGATACCACTGTACCAACTGACGAACAGCAAGAAGCTGTTATTGATCAACCTGTTAGCCCAGTTTGGATCAAAGGGGAAACGACAGAGCAGATTTTACAAAATTTAATGGATTTAGCTTTACCAGTCTCTGAACCATTGCTGGAGGATGAAAAGGCTGAGGATTCTTTTGTTATACAACCACCACCTCCACTTGTGCTGACCTTAGATCAAAAAAATTATATTGCTCGTTGGGGGCAAGCACTCACCATCAATGGGCACGTGGAGCTACAAGAAAAAACTTATTTGGAGAGTCCATCATATGCAGAAAGTCTCCATGGACTGGAACTGCGAATTGAACTCCGTTCACCCTTGAAGTCAGGAATATTGATTCAAGTACGGCAACCTCTACCAGATCAGTTACTACCCTTGACGATCAACTCCTCAATTGATATTCCTGCTGATTGTGAATCGAAGTTAATTTTGGCAGACATCAATTTGTGGGGCGTACTCGCCGATGGTGGTGAAGTAATGCTGTTAGCTAGCCAATCTTTCACAATTACAGCTGATGTCACAGAATTATTGGCAATCACAGCGGTAGAGAAAACTAGTCAACCAGACTTACCAGATGACTCTAGCGGATCACCAATTGTCGATGCTGAAGAGCCAGAAACATCTATTAGCCTTGATTTAGAACTTTTCAATCTGGTCAAAACCGCAAAAACAAATCAGTCTCAGTTTAGCGATTCATTGCCAAACAAGCTCCTAACATCGCCAACTAACCCAGTAGGTGTTCGGGTATCTAAACTCAATAAATCAGGAGATTCGCGATCGCCACAGTTACCGAAGTTGCCTGCAAGCGAAATTTCCAAAGCAATATCTCTTGACTCGCCATTGAGTGCTTATATAACTAATTCTGTAGTCAAAAATACTGAATTAACAAAATCTCATTTAAAGTCACCGTCTGTAACAAATAATCACATCACCCCTGTAGCCCCCATTAATTTAGAGCAGCTTGTTATTAAACCTCATCGGTCACATTTACTCAACACTTTTCCATATTTGAAACCTCTTAAAGCCTTGCCTGACAATCAGGAAGAAGTAGAAAATAATATATTAAATTCACCAGATGGTTTGGAATATCAGACTACTGAGGACTCACAGCAGATAGACACGACAGTAGATAAGTATGTAAATACACTTAAATTAATGCCTGGTGATGCACAATCTGAAGATGACACTGTGACAGAAGTCGCAGTAGCATCACCGACTTTGGAATTAACAGATGACACTGTAGAAGAAGTCGCAGTAGCATCACCGACTTTGGAATTAATAGATGACACTGTGGAAGAAGTCGTAGTAGCACCACCGACTTTGGAAGTTACCCCATCTCCCTTAATCAGGAAGTGGATGCAAAGCCAAGGATATTCCCTACCTGAATCCATCTATTTGCAATACCAAGGGAAAACTACTGATGTTGTAGAACATCAAACACCGCCTGACAAACAGGCTGCTGTTGATGTGAATTTGCCATTAAACCTCAATCCAGAAACGGAGATGGGGAGAGATTTGAATGTGGTAGAAGCAGAGGAGATAAGTTTACAAGGACGTGCGGACACTTCAGAGTACACCGAGACAGACAGCAGTTTTGAGGAAGGAAACCAAGCCAAAGAAACTGCGGTGCTGGAGGAGGGTTTAGTTGATGGCGACTCTACATCAAGCGATCGCATGGTTGAAGAAGCAGTTATTGAAGAGTACACCAAGCAAGATACTGAGGAATTTTCACTTTCTGTGTCTTCTTCTTCCTTGTCAATGCTTCCACCACCACCGCCACCACCTACTCCTCATCTAAAAACACCAGCTTGGTTGGCGCAAGAAATTGTTGTAGATGATACAGAGAGTGAATTTCAGGTGGACCCGCCTGAGAACTATCTGACTGAAGAAAAGGAGCAAGCAGAGGAACCAATATCAGATTTATCTGATTCGCTACCTCTAAGTGCTGCAATCATCGAGCCTTTGCCAATTCCGCAACTACATGTCCCAGACAGTGAGCTAATTGCAGGTGAATCTGTCAGAGTACGCGTAGAACTACCTGAGATTTCCTCACAAGTTGCAATCAAGTTATGGATTGAGGATTGTCAAACTCGTGGTTTACTAGACGGCCCTCATTTACTGAAAGATTTATTACCTAACCCTTCAGGAGGTTGGGAAGCAATGACTCAATTAAAAATTCCCTTTGGCTGTTTAGAGATTCGCCTAGAAGCGATCGCTTTAGACATGGCTACCCAACAGGAGAGTCACAAAGCCACAACAGTGCGGACTGTCATTCCTCCAGATTTGCCCAATTTGCAGCTAGATGAATTACTAGATATGGATCTTTGATGAGGGGGATGGGGGGATGGGTGATGGGTAATGGGCCAGATGTGATGACTAATAGTAAAATCCAATTACCAATACCCAATACCTAATCCCCAATCCCCAATTCCCAATCCCCAATTCCCAATATCATCTGTGTTAAAAATCTTTAGAATTTAAAAAATTTCGCATGATTTGCAGTAAGCTCATCTTGAATTGTAGTGTGATTTAACAGGAATCTTTTCTATGGTCACTTCATTTTTGCCTTCTATCTTGGCGTATAGTGCTTCATTCTTGTCTCCTATCTTCGTTCCCATAATTGGTTGGGTAGTGCCAATTGTGACATTTGCGTTTTTGTTGGTATACATTGAAAACGATAATGTCGCCTAATGTAGTCATTAGTCAGTTGTCAGTAGTCAGTTGTCAGTAGCAAAAAACAACTGACTATTGACTACTAACAAGTGACAAATAATTAATACCGCCTGTCTCTATGAGATAGGCGGTTTTTTAATGTCGATTTTTAAACAAGTGCTAGGAAATCCAAACTAAATAATGTTTGGCTTAGCCTAATTTTTACATCGAAGAACCGAGTCCAGCGTAAGCACCATAGAAGAAAATGCCTACAACAGTAATTACACCTAACCCTGCGATCGTAGCGACAACCCACAGGGGAATTCTCCCACTTCCAGCAGACACAGCTTTTCTCCTCCCTTAACAACAAATCAACACAGATGAAATAAACAAAGATTCAAAACAATTCCAGTTAGTTAAAGAAGTAACTGGAAAACAGAATCCCTAGAACAAAAACCAGTAATAGTCCCAGGTACAGAGAAGTCCGGTTGAGTTCAACCGGTTGATTATTAGGATTGGGCGTTCTTTCCATGAGTTCCTCCTAGCGTTGAATAAACTGCATTGCGGCGATCGCGCCCAAGAAGAATACAGTTGGCACACCTAAAGTGTGAACTGCAAGCCATCTAACCGTAAAAATTGGATAGGTAACTGGTTGATTGATGTTATTTCCGCTAGTCATGATTTCAAACTACTTTCCAATAAATTCTTCAACTTGCTTTTTAGCTTCAAAACGGTTCTTCACAATTGGCAGTTCCTGCCGTACTTGTGTGTAATACTCGTTGGGACGGGGTGTGCCAAAAACATCATACGCCAGCCCGGTGCTGACAAATAACCAACCAGCAATAAATAATGCTGGGATGGTGATGCTGTGAATTACCCAGTAACGAACGCTGGTAATAATGTCCGAAAACGGACGTTCTCCAGTGCTACCTGACATTTAGATCCCTACCTTCACAAAGATTGTTATTGAGTTTATTATCCTACAAAGTTAAGAAAGAGTTACAAGTTGCAACGTCGTTCTCAGAAATCAGTACTGGGTATTGGGGATTGGGTATTGGGGATTGGGTATTGGGGATTGGAGATTAAAAGAATCTTTTTTAGTCCCTAGTTCCCAGTCCCTAGTCCCCAGTCACCATTCCCCAGTCCCCATTAAGCTGCTTCTGGTTGCGAAGCTTGTTCAGGATTTGGTAAGTATTTCAGCAATACACCGTGATCGCCAATGATAAAACCGCGATCGCTTTCCAAAAACACGATTTTGTACAAATTAGCTGCTACTTCTTCAATTGCACGGTCTTTTTCCCATGTTTTACCGCCGTCAGTACTCCGCAGCAAATTTCCACTACCGCCACCTATCCAAAGTTCGTCAGGCGTGCGATATGCCAAATCTAGTAAACCCCAGCTTGTAGACAATTCTGGGCTTTGTGCCTGTTGCCACTCATCAGGTTTATTGGGGTCGCTAAACTGAACTTGACCACCTCGTGCTAACAACCACAACTGCCCATTTTGGGAGAAGCCCATGTTTTCTAGACGGCGAGAACTATTGCGGTTATGGGGTACCCAAGCATTTTGTCCTGGTTCCCAAGTTGAGTAGAAGCTGCCTTTGGAGGATACAGCAACATATTTACCATCAGCAGAACGGTTTAAGCTACGCACCACACCAACTGCTGCTTCTACTTGTGCTTTCCAGTTTTTACCGCCATCTGTGGTTTTATAGATTGCTCCCACATCAGTGGCCATCTCAGCAGTATTTTCACTTAGTGCTTTGATAGCGATCGGACTACCGGGTAACTTTTCACTCAAGGGAATGCGTGACCAAGAACGACCTTCATCAGTAGTATGTAGCAGCAAAGAAGGCTCTCCCACAATCCAGCCTTCTTTACCAGCAAAACTGACTGAATCAAAGCGAGACTTGGGTTCATCCAGTGCCAGTGATATCGGTTTCCACGTATCACCACCGTCATTTGTTTCCAAAAGCGTGGCATTGCTACCAACTAAGAAGCCATGCTGAGGGTTATCGGTAAAACCAATATCCAGTAGCTTGGCATCTGTTGGCACAGAAATCACTTTCCAAGGATTGTAGCTGATGGAAGGAACTTTGCTACAACTTATACACATGAAGACTACTATCAACAAGGCAAGTATTCTTTGCCAGCCTTTCACAATACCCATTGAATGCATCAGTATTTCTTAGTTGTTTCTAAACTTGTGTAATGGTTCCCTAGATTTTTAACTTTAAGGGTAGAGGAAATTCCCTAAAAGAGGTAAAAAAGATAACAGGTTTTATTGTAAACCGTAAAGACTGATAAAAAACAAGAAGGCAAGAGCCAAAGCACCAAAAATAAGGAGATTCTTTTGAGCTGGCGTGAGCTTGTTGACACCCAAACCATAACCGAGATTTTCTTGGAAACCTGAAGCTGTACCCGCAGGCCCAATGTTGGTGAAAGCCGCTTTCTTCGCAGTACAAACTGGACAGCGCCAATTTAGGGGTAGTTCTGCAAAGGGTGTTCCAGGGGTAATATCATGGCTATTGTCTCCCTTTTCAGGTTCATAAACATAACCGCAGGCGCGACACTCGTAGCGGTCTAACACCGGAGTCTCAACAGCTTGTTCGCTCATGGCTAAAGTCTCCCAGAGGGGAATTATTAAATATACGTTAAAAATTATGACATAACTGTTAGACTTTTCTATCACTAGTAAAAACGAATCAAATACCTAAAATGCTTCTGTTTCCCAGATTTCAGAAAAGTCAAAAAGATATAATGTAAAAGAAAGTAACGTATTTAGGGGATTGGGAGTCGGGTACTGGGGATTGGGAATTGGTAATAGGGATTAAAAGCATCCTTTCCCAGTCCCCAGTCCCCAGTCCCCAGTCCCCAGTCCCCACTTCGATTACACCATAAGCGGTAGATATTCATTGTGTTTGTCCTCAGCGGTTACGAGTATTTTCTAGGCTTCCTAATCATCTGTAGCCTAGTGCCTGCCCTAGCGCTTTCAGCGTCCAAGCTCCTACGACCCAGTGGTAACAGCTTGGAACGTCGCACCACATACGAATCTGGCATGGAACCAATTGGGGGAGCCTGGATTCAGTTCAACATCCGCTACTATATGTTTGCCCTGGTCTTCGTCGTCTTTGACGTGGAGACTGTGTTTTTGTATCCTTGGGCGGTCGCTTTCCATCGTTTGGGGCTATTGGCATTCATTGAAGCCTTAATTTTTATTGCAATTCTTGTAATCGCCCTAGTTTATGCATGGCGTAAAGGAGCTTTGGAATGGTCTTGAATTCTAATTTAACAACCCAGGACAAAGAGCGCATCATCAACCCGATTGAGCGTCCTACAGTCACTCAAGACCTTTCAGAAAATGTGATTCTGACTACGGTTGATGACCTCTACAACTGGGCGAGGCTTTCGAGTTTGTGGCCGTTGCTGTTCGGTACGGCTTGCTGCTTTATTGAATTTGCCGCTTTAATTGGATCTCGGTTTGACTTTGACCGTTTCGGGCTAATTCCCCGTTCTAGCCCCCGCCAAGCTGATTTAATTATTACTGCTGGCACAATCACCATGAAGATGGCACCGCAATTGGTGCGTCTTTATGAACAAATGCCTGAACCGAAGTATGTAATTGCCATGGGAGCTTGTACCATTACAGGTGGCATGTTCAGCGTGGATTCTCCTACGGCTGTACGTGGAGTTGATAAACTAATCCCTGTAGATGTGTACTTACCTGGTTGTCCTCCCCGTCCAGAAGCAATCATTGACGCAATTATTAAGCTGCGGAAGAAAATAGCTAATGATTCGATGCAAGAACGCGGTCAAATTAAGCAAACTCACCGTTTCTACAGCACGACTCATAACCTCAAGCCCACAGAGCAAATTTTAACTGGTAAGTATTTGCAGTCAGACACTCGCTTTACACCGCCAAAAGAATTGGCAGAAGCAATTGGTTTACCAGTACCACCTGCGCTGTTGACAGCACAGAAACAAAAGGAGGAACAAAACCGTGGCTGAAGAAGAATCTAAACCAGTACCAGCAGCCCAAGAATCTTTGGTCACAGCCGGTCAAGTTTCCCAGTGGTTGACAGAAAACGGTTTTGACCACGAGTTTTTGGAACCTGATAAAAACGGGGTAGAGATAATTAAAGTGGAGCCAGATTTCTTGCTCCCCATCGCCACAGCCCTGTATGCTTACGGGTTTAATTATCTCCAGTTTCAAGGCGGTATTGACCTCGGCCCCGGACAGGATTTAGTTAGCGTTTATCACTTGATTAAAGTCGGTGATAATGTCGATCAACCTGAAGAAGTACGGGTAAAGGTGTTTTTACCACGTGAAAATCCGAGAGTTCCTTCAGTGTACTGGATATGGAAGACCGCCGACTGGCAAGAGCGCGAGTCTTACGACATGTACGGCATTATCTACGAAGGACACCCCAATTTGAAGCGGATTTTGATGCCGGAAGATTGGGTGGGTTGGCCTTTGCGGAAGGATTACGTTTCGCCTGATTTCTACGAGTTGCAAGACGCTTATTAGATAGTGCTGAGTGCTGAGTGCTGAGTTTCAGCAATGATTAACCCCTTTCCGTCGGCGGAGAGGGGTAATGTTTTTGGTGTTTTATATAAAGTTGGTTGACAAAATTTGCTGTAATTCATTGACTGTATTTACAGTTTTAATTATCTGCTGAATTGCTTTTAATTTCTGCAAATCTGTAATTTGAGAGATTATCGATATCAATTCTGTACCTTGGTTGCCAAACTTAATTTCTAATGCCAATTCAATCCCTGAATATAACTCCTCTTTTCTTCCTTGTTCTTCACCTTTGCTAAAAATTTCTTGATACCAAGGCGACTGTTCTAAGAGTGCCATATCCTACCTCAGAATTTGTTGCACTATTTCACTATCTAATACAAACGTAGCAAAAAATCCTAATTTTGAAGTGACAATGAGTTACCATGCCAAGCTTGATAAAAGGCTGGATAAGTCATAGTTTGGGTGCAGTGCCAGATTATTTGATAGTAATCTTTGAATAGCTCGAAGTCATTTTCATAAGTCTCATATAATAAATATTTTTTCCAATCTGTAGTAATTTGATATATATTTTCAGTTTCTATTAAAATCTTTATCAAACTATCAACTGCCATATCCCTAATATCTTCATCCTTAGATTCTTGGATTAACTCAATAAATGCAGCGATCGCAGTAGAAGTATTTTTGTCAATTTTACCCAGGCTTTCCGCTGCTTGCCAACGCGTCCACTCATCCTGAGAAGTGAGCATTAACTCAAGCAATGCAGAGATTGCAGTGGCATTATTTTTGGCGATTTCTCCTAAATTTTCTGCTAATTGTCTACGAATTTTTTCATCATTGGATCTGTACATTAAATCTACTAAAGTAGCTATTATAAGAGGATTATCTTTATCAAGTTGCCATAAGCTTACAACTGCTTGTCCACAAATATAAATGTCTTTATCATGAAAAATATTAATTAATTCAATTAATACAGCAATTATATTGGGTTTATCTTTACAAATTAATCCTAAGCTTTCTACCGCTTGCCTACAAGTTAATTGATTCACAGAAGTAGAGATTAGGTTGATTAATGCAGTAATCGTACTAATATTTGCTTTGCTAGTTAATCCCAATATTTCTGCTGCATACCTTTGAATAAGATCATGCTTAGATGTATTTATTAGCTCCACTAATATAGCAATGACAGTCGGATTATTTGTATCAATTTTTATCAAACTATTAGCTATATATAAACGATGTATTTCCGACTGAAAACTGTAAATTAATTCAATTAATACTGCAATTGCATTAGGATTATTTTTGTCAATTAAACCCAAACTTTCTGCTGCTTTTATTCGGATTTGTTGAGGATAATAATTATGTATTAATTCGGTTAATGCAGTGATCGCTGTAAGATTATTTTTAGCTATTTTTCCTAATATTGATATTGATATAGAACTGGTGAATTGATTTTTATAGTTATGGATTGTTTCGACTAAAGCATTGATTACTATATGATTATCTTTGCCTATTTTTTCTATATTTTTTGCTGCTTGACTAGGCATATATGTAACCTGCGAATTGTTGATTAGCTCAACTAATGCGTTTATAGCATTAGGATTATCTTTGGCTATTTGTCCTAAACTAGATGCTGCTTGCAAACGGGTTTCTTCATCTTGAGAATTATGAATTAATTCCTCTAATGCAGCGATCGCTTTTTTGCGATCTGTTTTTGCCAGTACAGCTTTAGCATTTTCTTCTATCCGTTCGTCAAATGTCTGCCACTTCTGTTTTTCAAAATTGAAATAACCAAAGCCCCAATTAACGATTTGCTCCACAATCACATCTGCTAAAGCACAATCCTTAAACTCGGCGATCCCAGCTGCGGCAAGAAAATAGGCTCTATATTCATAAAATCCTTTCCAGTCAGGAATTTGACTGTGACTGTTGCACCCATCCTCAAATTTTACCAACGCCTCAATAAAATCTTCTTTCTGCTGGTTTGCTACATCCTCTAGCCCCAACCACAGCAAAATCACTTCTTTCCACTGCGGTTCAAATATCCGATATATCCCTTGTTTTGGGTTTTCAGGAACGTGATTTAAAAAATAGTGCCAATGGTCAACAGCTAACGCGGCGAAATATTCTTCAAAGGTGGCATGGTAGAAAGCATAAACCTTTTCTTGGCTGGGAGATTCAGCCGCAATTCCGACGTGATTCAGCCAGCCGAGTTGTAATGCTTTATAAAACAGTGAAGTCTCATCATCTGGATAGCCTAATTCCTCACTAATAAAACTTTCTCGCAACCGGAACCGCGAACCACTCTCGTTGATATCTTGCAGGGCTAAATGTCCTAAAGCTAAGTTTAAATCGCGTTGTTCTTTTGTGTTGGTGCAGAAACGATTTTGTTTCCATCTGTAAAACTGCTGCACACACTGATGATAAAGTCCCGCTTTTGTCTCTGGTAAATTCCCCTCCTCACTTTCCCAAATACCACACAACAGCGCCAACCGTAGGGGAGTTTGTACCAAGTCTCGTAACCGTAACCGTTCAGGAGAGTCTAATTGTGTTTTTAACCGTTCTCCTTTTTCACTCAGGTTCCCAAACCAGTTATCGATAAACTGATGCACTTGTTGGGGATAGTCAAAGTCTAGTAAGCGATAGGTTTCAAAGGTTTCTAATGCGTTGACATCGGCTTGCCAAACATTCAGCCGACAAGTTAACACTACTCGTGATGAACGTATCCATCCAGTTAACTGACGAGAAATTTCTTCTAATGGCTGGTGAGACGCTTGAGACATTTCATCTACGCCATCCAATAACAGCCACACCCGCCCTTGCTGAATTTGGTTTGTAAAGTCTTTCCGCACTTCCTGAGTCAGCTGTGTTTCAGGAATTGCTTGCTTGAGCCAACTATTAGATATATATGTTTGAATATCCATCAAAGTGCCATTTCGCCCCAAATCTGCCAGAGAAATCCAAACTGGTAAACCTAAGTGTTTTTCTAATATCCAAAAAGCTATAGTTTGCAGGAGTGTTGTTTTCCCTGCACCCGGTTCCCCAATCACAGCTATCTGTTTGCCTTGAGTTTTACCTTCACCACGCTCTAGAATTTGACTCAAGAAAGCTTGATGCTCAAATCGCTGCTGCGTTTCATATTGTGGTTCATAAAGACGTGTTCCCGCATCTGGGGAAAAGTCACGTTTGTCGCGTTTATCTGTTTTTGTCTTCTGTACCAGTGCTAGGGGAACATAAATTTTTTCTTTGTCTTTTTTGGCAGATTCATCTTGCATTAAAAAATTGCTGGTTATCCGCCGCTGTGGTTCCAGCATCATGCTACATACTTCGCGCCAGTTGATGGAAGTTGCTGTAGTTTCAGATAGCGGAATCGTCGCTTTTGGATCGATTAAGTCTGTTAGTTCTAAATCTAAGGCTTTAGCGATCGCACTGGCATATTCCCAATCAATATTTTCTTTACCGCTGAAAAAGCGCTTAACTGTTTTCTCAGCCACTCCAGCAATTATTGCAATATCCTTATAAATTAAAACCCTACCTTGATAATTACGTTTTGCAGCCTTTGCATCTCGGAGTTTCTTTTTTCCCTCTTCATTGACTCGGACACTATTACGGTTCCGTGTTTCCCCCATAGTTAATCTATTTGTGCGGTTAAAGATATTTCTAGTTTAAGGAGATTGTTTGATTTTTTGAGGGTCATAAAAGGTCAATTAATCTCTGTCCCTGTCCTGTCCCTAAATGTCCAGCGCTTCACTTATCACTCAAAGTAACTTTGTCTCATAACCCCACTTGAAATGAAGTTATGACGACGATGACAAAGTTCAATCAAAACCAACAGAACCCCAACCCCCAACCAAAAAAGAGAATTGAAGAACTTGATGTAAAGCCGCAAAAAGCTATTCTAGTAGTTGACTCTGGCAATACATCATACCAAGTTGATGTTACAGCAGTATTACTGCAACAACCTTCTAGTCCTTTTGCGATCGCCCTCAGCATCTCCATCGTACTTGGTGCGATCGCTGGACTGATTCAAACTCTCAAATCTCGCTAATCTGAAAATGCTGCCCAGAAGTTAAACTTTGGGCTTTCCGTGTTCTGAAGTGGAATAATGGTTTTGTGAAAGCGATCGCTTAATATTTTAGAAAAGTATTTACTGAGTTTGTCAATCAAATTCTGAAACCTCAAAGTTGAGACTTTGCTTAAACTGAACTTGGTTTTGGGAGCGATCGCTATTTTTGATAAACTCTCAATATAGAATTTACGCCGTATGCTGACAAGCCAATGTATTAAACTTAAAACCCCTCTTCACATCAGCAAAGAGGGGTAATGTTTTTGAGTGTAGAGTCAGAACTTTTAACTTTACCGCTTGCGGAGTTTGCCAGTTGAGTTCTTGTAAGTCGCTAGATTTATTTTACAAATCTGTGCTAACTACTAACTCTACTCAAATAACCTGAAATAAGGGTAGCGCACAGGAACACCTGGCTCTTTCTCCAAATCAAAATTAATCACTTCCCAGGAAGGATCTTCTGAAGAGTCGGGACTAAATTCTACAGGTAAGCCATAAAGACGCGCAGATGCAGCTTCTGGTTGTCCAGAACGCCAAGGTGTGCTGCGTTCTAAATAGCCACTCATCAATTCCTGATAACGTCTAGCAATAATTACTCTTGTTGCTCGGTAGCCCTGAGTATATAACTTATCTAGCGCTTCGTGAATTTCAAAGCGAATGCCATCGGGATGAGTATGTTGTCTATACCATTCATTATTCCACCTCCGCCAATGACGTCCAGACTGGAGATGGATCAATTCTCCATTTTTCGGATTAGCTTCAAAAGCGCCATGACGCGGACACAGATAAGTATCAGTTAATGTCAGTGCCGGAATAGTCTGGCGACAGTGGGGGCACTGAATTTCGGGGCCAAATATGGGGTACTGCAAGCCTGGATTCATCATGAAGTGCGTACAAACATAGTTTCGTATTCACCAGCACCAGTGGGTTGGATTTTACACTTCGGCTCTACTACTTTGGGCAACTTGTTCACCGCAGCAAAGACAAAAATTTGCCGGATAAACAAATTTCGTTAGTATCTTCCTCAGTGTAGAGGGTTGACACCATGATATTCTGGTTGTGCAACCAGCCTCAAAGGTTGGAGTTTCTCCAGTGTTCCTGGGTACCATATTCATATTCTATCGTGTCTACTGCTTCTTACTGGCCGTCTCCTGATTTTTCTCAAGCAGCCTTTGTTGCAGCCAATGCTGTTGTTATCGGTTCGGTAAACATAGCCGCAGGGGCAAGCATTTGGTATGCAGCCGTAGTGAGGGCTGATGTGGAACGCATTGACATTGGCGAATGTACAAATATTCAAGATGGAGCAATTTTACATGGCGACCCAGGTTTACCAACAATCTTAGAAGATCATGTCACTGTAGGGCATCGTGCTGTGGTACATTCCGCCCATGTTGAACGTGGCAGTTTGATTGGCATTGGCGCGGTGATTTTAGATGGGGTACGAGTCGGTGCTGGTAGCATTATTGGTGCTGGCGCTGTGGTAACTAAGGATGTGCCGCCCTTATCTCTTGTAGTTGGAATTCCCGGAAAAGTGTTACGTAAATTAACAGACACCGAAGCCGCAGAACTGATTGAACACGCCGAACGTTACAAAAAGTTAGCTTTGGTTCATGCTGGCAAGGGTAGTGATATTGGGTTTAGTCAGCCGTTGTAAGGGGCAGAGGAGCAGGGGAGCAGGGGAGCAGGGGAGCAGGGGGGACTCGGGGCCCCCTCTGGGGATAGGGGGGGAAGGGGAGCAGGGGAGATGAGGAAGAATAAGGATAATAACAATTGACAACTGACCACTGACAACTAACCACTGACAACTAACCCTTACTTTAAAGATTCTTTACATAGAGGTCTGGAAAAAATGCCCAGTTCAGCTAAAAATAAAAAATGAGAACTGTTGACAAAACTTTAATTTCTACTTAAAAGAGGGGTTCTAGATATGGATGGTATTGATTTCCGTGTAGTAATCGTTTTAGCACCAGTAATTATTGCTGCTAGCTGGGCTGTGTTTAATATTGGCGCTGCTGCTTTAAGACAAATTCAAGGCTTTTTGAATAGAGAAGCTTAAATCTCAGTTAAAATCACCGATATTTAGCCGGCTGTTTCTCTGTTAACGGGACAGTCGGTTTTATTGTTAATAGTCAGTTGTCAGTTGTCAGTTGTCAGTTGTCAGTTGTTAGTGGTTTTATACCCCCATCTCCTCATCTCCCCATCTTCCCATCTCCCCTGCTTCCCTGCTCCCCCGCCCCCCTGCACCGCTTGTGGATATCGATTCCTTACTACAATCATTTCAACCCTTTGGTGTCCATCTGGGACTCGATCGCATTGTCAAACTTTTGGCAAATCTCGGCAACCCCCATCACCAAGTCCCGATAATTCACGTTGCTGGTACCAATGGCAAAGGTTCAGTCTGTGCCTATCTTTCCTCAGTACTCACTGAGGCTGGTTATCGTACAGGACGCTACATTTCTCCCCATTTAGTTGATTGGACGGAACGCATTTGCCTGAATGAACAGCCGATTTCTTCAGAGACATTGAGCCAATTATTACAGCAAGTGCAAGCGGCCATTCGTCCTGATGAAGAATCACCAACTCAGTTTGAAGTAATTACCGCAGCAGCTTGGTTGTATTTTGCCCAGCAGCAAGTTGATGTAGCAGTGATAGAAGTGGGGTTAGGAGGGCGCTTAGATGCTACCAATGTGTGTTCAAAGCCCTTGGTTAGTGTCATCACTTCCATCAGCCGCGAACACTGGCAGCAACTAGGCCCTACTGTGGCTGACATTGCCAGAGAAAAAGCAGGTATTCTCAAACCTGGGTGTCCTGCTGTAATTGGGCCATTGCCAGCGGATGCTCTTTTAGTTGTGCGATCGCGTATTCAAGAATTACAATGCCCAATTATTACACCGCAACCTGCACGCCAAATCGCTTCCGGTTGGGCAGAATATCAAACAAATAAAGGGGACTGGGGAACTCGGGGCCCCCACGACCGCAGGGAGTGGGGATTAGGGGCAATAGGGACTGGGGACTGGGGATTAGTTGAAAATACCAAAACAATTAAATATCCTCTGCCATTACAAGGACAAATTCAATTAACTAATTCAGCTTTGGCTTTAGCCGCTTTAGAAATTCTCCAAAAACAAGGTTGGAAAATTTCTGAAGAAGCCATAATCAACGGTATGGCAAAAACTAAATGGCCAGGGCGGATGCAATGGATTACTTACAGAAACCAAAAATTATTAATTGATGGCGCTCATAATCCTGCCGCTGCCAAAGTTTTGCGTGATTATGTAGATACCCTAGATACCCAAACAGTAACTTGGGTGATGGGAATGCTTTCTACTAAAGAACATGCTGATATTTTCAAAGCTTTACTACGACCAAATAACCGATTATATTTAGTGCCAGTACAAGATCATAGTTCAGCTGAGCCAGTTGAATTAGCAAAGATAGCTGGTGAAATTTGTCCTGA
This sequence comes from Nostoc sp. NIES-4103, assembly GCF_002368335.1. Taxonomy (GTDB): domain Bacteria; phylum Cyanobacteriota; class Cyanobacteriia; order Cyanobacteriales; family Nostocaceae; genus Amazonocrinis. Next base: position 7,999,425 of record NZ_AP018288.1, read on the forward strand.
ATTAAGCCTTTGTCAAACTGATTCAGATTTAGCATCAGCACTAGAATCAGCTTTTACTTCAAAAGATAGTTTAGTAGTTTTGTGTGGTTCCCTCTATTTAATAGGACATTTTTTAAGAATGGGGAATGGGCAATAGGGAATAGGGAATGGGGAATAGGGAATTGGTGAATAATTATTTCCTTTTTACTCCCTCATCTCCCTCATCCCCCTCATCTCCTCTGCTCCCCCGCTCCCCATTCCCCATTCCCAAAATCTATCTATTATTCCACTCTTGTGCTGCATCTTCTACAGCTTTATCTACAGTTTTCTCCCCTAACATAGCTGCTTGTAAATTCTCATAAATTGCCTTTTGAAGTTTGTTAAAATCCTTCAATGTCGGAGTTAAAATTTCTGCTTTTTGCAGTTGTTTGGCACTAATAACTCGTGCCTTTTCCACTGTTGAAGCTGTTGCTGGCACATCTTTAAAATAGCTATCAGACAACGCTTTGACTGTAGATGGCAACACGTTAGCAGCTTTTGCGAAAGCTAGCTGATTTTCGTCATTAGTGACAAAGAGGGCAAATTTAACAGCCGCATCTGGATTTTTGCTTGCACGCGGTACAACTATATTCATCACAGCAACATTTTTCTTACCTGTGTCACCTGTAAGTTGGGGTGCTATGGCTGAGGCTTGAGCAACTTTTGGGGCATTATTGGCGATGGTTTTGAGAAACTCTGGCCCAGAAGCTAAGAACGCCGTCTCTCCAGCTTGGTACAAATCAATAGCGCGGCGATGTCCCTGTGTTAACGCTTCTTTTGGTAGTAACCCTTTTTTGTACATATCTACCCAATACTGAAACGCAGCTTTGCCTTGTGGTGAATTAAAAGCTGCTTTACCCTCGGTATTTACTAGAGTCACTCCCATTTGCACTAATGATTCCATCACCTCACCGGAATCTTGCGGTACAAACGTCACAAAGAAGGCATATTTGCCAGTCTTATCTTTAATTTGTTGCGCTGTCTGTGTTAGTTCTGCGTAAGTACTGGGTACTTTAGTGATACCTGCCTGTTTTAATAAATCAGTGTTATAAATGGTTAGCCTTGTGGTGAGATACCAGGGTACACCAAAACTCTTGCCATTGAGTGTACTTGCTTTCCAGATATTTGGTAGATAGGAGGAGCGTACTTCATTTGGGACTTTTGTATCCAGATCCAACCAAGCATTTCGTCCAGCAAGTTGGGAAGCAAAATCTGGATTTAAATTAACAACATCAGGTGGCGTATTTGCTGAGACAGCTGTTAAAATTTTGTTCTCCATAGCAGACCAAGGTATATCTTGCCAGTTCACCTTTATACCCGGATTTTGCGATTCAAAATTCGCAATTAGGCTTTGGAAATAATCAGTAAATTGAGGTTTGAGTTGCATCGTCCAAAACTCAATAGTTGGCGTGCGCGGGCGATTAGGCTCAGGGCTGCAACTTATCATCCAACTGGTTAATAAGCTAATGATTGCTAAAGCAGCCAGTTGTTTAAATTTTCGCAATTGAATCATTTTCCCAGTGTTTTTACGCTTGATCAGAGTGAAAAGCTTATGCAGAATTGTCGAGATTATAGGCTAAAAAAATTACCTATTGCCAAGAGCATTCTTTAGTATCGTTTAAATTTTCAATTTAGCAGTCCAGCGGGCACAACTGTGGTAAAAAGCTTCAATAGTCTGTTTGGGAAATCTAATAAAGGGGTGGGCATTGAACTTGCACCAGAACGGGTGAATATAGTTCAACTACGTAAGCAGCGCCAAGGCTTGAAAATAGAATCCTTGACATCAGTACCAGTTCCAGAAGGCATTGTTACTGATGGTCAAATTGCTGACCCCGCAGCAATGGCGCAATTAATTCAGCAAGGACTGGCTGAAAGCAAAATCAAAGCTTCTCGTGTTGCCACGGGTGTACCGGGACGAGATTCGATTGTACGTATAATACCTGTACCAGCTGAGTTAGATGATAAAGAACTGCGGGATATGGTGTTAAACCATGAAGCAGGTTTGTATTTACCTTATCCGCGTGAAGAAGCTGATGTAGATTATCAGAAACTTGGGTATTTTGTAGATGAAGACGGTATTGAAAAGGTTCAGGTATTACTAGTTGCCACCCGCAAGGAGGTGACAGATACATATATTAGTACGTTTGAGCAAGCAGGATTACAAATCGACGTTTTAGAGATTAGCAGTTTTGCTCTGATTCGGACAATTCGTGAACAACTGCGGCAATTCGGGCCACAAGAAGCGGCAGTACTGGTTGATATAGAATTCGACAGCACAGAAATAGCCATCATCATTAACGGAGTGCCGCAATTTTCGCGCACCGTACCTATTGGTACATATCAACTGGAAACAGCTTTAGCGAGGTCAATGAGTTTACCGACCTCTCGCGATATGGAACTGTTACAGGGAGTAATTATTACCCCAACTCCTATAGATGGTGGCAAAACTGGTGTTACTGAAATTGACCCTAGTATGGCAGCCTTGTTGAGAGTCTTAGGAGAACTAACAGATGAACTGCGTCGTTCCATCGATTTTTACCTTAATCAAAGTGAAAATTTGGAGGTAACGCAGATTTTCCTAGCTGGGCCAGGAGGCGGACTACAACAGCTAGATGAGTTTTTTACTCAAAGATTAAGCTTGCCAGCCACTCAGGTAGATCCAATTGGATCTTTGTCCTTGGAAGTCGATGCAGAAAAGTACCCGATGGTACGACGTTCTGGCCTAGGGATAGTACTTGGTCTAGGCATGAGAGAGGTGTAACACAATGTACAGTCTAGATATTAACTTTCTTAAAGACCGCCCAATTTACCAGGAGAAACCTGGTAAAAAGCCAGGAAATAAACTTCCTTCAGGAAGCTTAACACCCATATATATAGGAGTTACCTTGGGTTTGTGTCTTCCAATTTTTGTAGCAACTGGTTGGTGGATTTTACAAGCGAAAAATAGCGAATTGGAGCAGGTAATAGCACAACTCGATCAGGAGAACAAGAAATTAGATGCAGAAATAGGAAATATTAATAAAATCCGGGAAGAGACGAAAAAAATTAAAGCAGAAACACAAAGTTTAGTCACTGTATTTGACCAAATTCGTCCTTGGTCAGCCATGTTGCAAGATTTGCGCGATCGCATACCAGCAACAGTACAAATTAGTAACGTCAAGCAAATTCCACCCACGCCGGCAGCAGACGGTAAACCATCAAATAATCCTGCCGGAGGAATTGTAATTAATGGGTTAGCTCGCTCTTTTAATGATGTCAACGATTTCTTGCTGGTTCTGCAACAGTCTCGGTTCTTGAAGTCCTCAGAAAGCAAAATTATCTCAGCCAACTTAGTAGATGCACCATTACCGCCAACTACTAGGACATCCACTACTGTACCCATCAAACCACCTCAAGTAGTGAATTACAGTATTCAATCGAGTCTCAGTGATGTTCCTGCTTCTGAGTTAATCCGAGAGTTAGAACAAAAAGGTACAGTGGGTTTAGTGACTCGTATTCGTAGTATGCAACAGATAGGAGTCATTCCAAAATGACGGTAAGTGATGATTTAAATTTTGCAGAACATGCCGGGGAATTAGATTCAGAAACACCAGGCAACTTTGTTCTCTTTGGCATTACCTTTACCCCCAAAATTATTGGTATTTTGGCAGGTTTGGTGGGAGTTGCTGGAGCAGCTTATCTACTGCTAAATATGGTAATGCCAGCTTGGGATAACTATCAACAACAGCAAGTAAAAAGTAGCGAACTGCAAGGGCAACTTGAGCAAAAGAGAGCTTCTATTAAACAAGCTGACAAGGTAAAAAAAGAACAAGAAGAAGCAAAGCAACAAAAAACTCAAGTTTTAGGTTTATTTGCTAATCAGAAAACTTTCTATACTTTGCTATTAGACCTGAATCGTTTGGTTGAGTCCGGCAATGCTCAAATTCCTGTCAATGGAGTCAGAGCCAAATTACAGAAGTTTATGCCAGCTGCACAAGAAGCGGAAATAATTACTGATGGCTCTCTAGGGCCACTAGTCAACGGTCAACTCAAACGCAGCAGTGTGAATCTCGAAATTGTGGGAACTTATGAGCAAACACAATCGATTATTCGTAATATAGAGCGTTTACAGCCTTTGTTAATAGTTAAAGACTATCAATCAGCATTGGCTCCAGTAGATCCGCTAAAAACAAAAGCAGGGCCTGCACAGATTACTACATCGTTTCAGCTACAGGCATTGATGCCGCTTACTCCAGAGGACATAGCTGCCGCTAAAGCAGCAGCACCCAAGAAGTAGTTAGGAGTTAGGAGTTGGGAGTTAGGAGTTAGGAGTTGAAAGAAAAATACTTAGCACCCAGCACTAAAAATTATTGATTAACAAGATCGCATAAGGTGAGGAATGAACTGTGAAACAGCTTCACGGTAATAGTTTAATATTGGGTGCTGCCGCTTTCGTATTTTTGGCAGCTCAACCAGCATGGTCACAGACTACTCAAATTAATCAAGTACAGCTAAATCCAGTTGATGGCGGACTGAGCGTTATTTTGAAAACTACCACAGGCGATCGCCCGCAAGTTTTCACAACAAAAAGAGGCAAAGCTCTAGTTACAGATATTATTAATACTCAACTGCGCTTACCACAAGGTAATAATTTCCGTCAAGATAACCCTGCTCCTGGAATTGCCTCAGTTGAAGTCAGTCAACTTGATGCTAATAGCATTCGGCTGACGGTGACTGGCAGTAATGACACACCAGGCAATCAGCCTGTGGTGCGGCAACAAAACACAATTACTCTCGGCTTTACGCCTTCTGGAGGTACTACAGCATCAGCACCAACACCTGCAACACCTGTAAAACCGACAACACCAACAACCCCGACCGCTTCTACCCCAGTCCAATCTGGTGCAAAGCCAGATGTTCTCATCCCTAACCCAGAGGTGACAATTGACGGCAAACTTGCTCAGCCAGCTGGCCCGGGTCAACCTCTGAGCCAAGCTCCTCCTTTCTTGCCTAGAGCCGTCGCTCCACCAGTGGGAGATATTGCCATTTCTACTGCTGATGCTTCTCCTAGCACCATTGATTTGGGCACTCAAGAGCGCGTTCCCCGTTTAGTATTGCGAGATGCACCAGTGCGCGAGGTTTTATCATTACTTGCTCGTGCTGCTGGTTTAAATCTGGCTTATATAAGCAATACACCAACACCAGGACAGTCTAGTGGAGGTCAACAAGCTGCTGCTGGTGATGGTCAAACCATCTCCCTAGATATTGAAAATGAGCCAGTGCAAGATGTGTTTAACTATGTCTTGCGAATGAGTGGTTTAGAAGCTAACCGTAGTGGACGGACTATTTTTGTGGGAACTAAGCTACCTAATGCGACCCGCGATATGGTTATGCGGAGTCTGCGACTTAATCAGGTGACAGTGGGGGTCGCTCTCAACTATTTGGTGGGTTTAGGGGCAGAAAGTGCCATTAGCCGCGAACGACTTGTGACTAGCGTTAATGCTGTACCCGTAGGTAATGGAGTTGCCCCTGTCACCCAAACTCAAACGACCACGGAAACTAAATTAGAAACTCAACGAGCTGAGTTTAAAGACTCTAATCCATTACTGAGAGGTTTACAGGCATTAGGAGACGAGCGCACTAATTCTCTAACTTTAATTGGGCCTCCTAGGTTAGTTGAGATGGCAATGACTCAACTTACTCAGCTTGATATCCGCCGTCGTCAAGTAGCAGTTAACGTCAGAATTATCGATGTTAATTTGTTGAACACCCAGGACTACAACGCTAGCTTTTCTTTTGGCATTGGCAAGAACTTCTTCACTAATGATGGCGGTGCAGCATCTCTGAATTTTGGCGGTTCCAGACCAGCTACCAGAACTGAAGCATCAACTAGTGTGACTAGCACACCAGTCATCCAGAATCCAATTACAGGAGAGCCTTTCCTTGACCCAAATAGCAGTGTATCGATTCCAGGAACTACCCCAGGTACAGTAATAGTAGATGCAAATGGCAACATCACTAGAGTTGCAAACCCAGGATCTGGAAACTTCTATAGACCGACTGCGCCTACTGGAGACCCTCTACAACCAGGTTTTTCTGATATCACTCCGGCAACTGATAATATTATTACGAGGAACGCTGATGGCACCTCGACTGTCAGACAAGGTACTCTAGGTACAGCTACTACATCTCTTCCCTCTTTATTCCAATTTCCCAAACGTCTACTAGCTAGCTTACAGGCTCAGGTACAGAGTGGTAACGCCAAGATTTTGACTGACCCAACCTTAATTGTGCAAGAAGGTCAAACAGCTAATGTTAACCTCACTCAGGAAGTAGTAGGCAATATTAAAAGAGAAATAGTTCGCGACGCGAATCTTGCCACAGAAACAATTTCAGCAGAGAAAGACCAAGTAGGTTTAACCTTAGCTGTTAAAGTTGAGCGGATTGACGATAACGGTTTTGTTTCTCTATCGGTAGCTCCTGTTGTCAAAGCACCCCAAGCTCCAGCTACTATCAATGTTGGAGGCGGTGGTAGCCAACAAATATTTTTGGTGTCTGAGCGCTCTCTTAATTCTGGCTTGATCCGCCTGCGAGATGGTCAGACTCTAATTCTCTCAGGCATCATTCAAGATTCAGATCGGACAACTGTCTCTAAAATCCCTATTTTAGGTGATCTTCCGCTCATTGGTTCGCTGTTTAGAAGTACAAATAGACAAAACCAGCGCAATGAGGTAATTGTGTTACTCACACCCCAAATTATGGATGATACAGAGAACTCTGCCTATGGCTATAATTACACCCCCAGCCCACAGGTGCGGGACATTCTTGAACGTCGTGGTTTGAACACACCTAAGCGTTAAACTGTTAGCTTGGCCAAGACTCCAGTTCCTCACCACTCGGTACTACAGTTATATTCGTTAAAGCAGCCACTAGCTCAAGAGCTTTGTGGTGCTTTTTTTTGATTGCTACAAAACGAAATAAGGCTTGTACCATTTTGGATTTTAGATTTTAGATTTTGGATTGAGAGTTGCTCATACCATTTCACGAAATAACAGATACAGATACCTGGGTATGGTCGTACAGGTGTACATTGGTGTCAACTTAAGTTAAAAATTGCTTAACTGTCGGCTTCCTCGCCCGCCTCGAACTTAAGTTCAAGGCTAATAGCTAAAGTCTACTTCAGTAGACTAAAGATTTTTAGAGATATTTAGTCATCAATAGATGACTTTTGCGCTAAAAGAAGGAACTTTAGTTCCTTGTTGGACATTGGTTTTATGCGATTGTTGACACACTTGGCAGCTGGTGTGCCCCTACAACTCCTTTGTTGCTCAAAGAATACCGAAATCTTTTTAACGAACCACAAAGGAAGAAATAGGCAATCTTATGGCGAGAAGGGAGTAATAATCCCCACTTACTTATCTATGGGATTGATTTATTAACAATTCGTAATTACGAAGCCCGTAATTCGTAATTACGTTAGGGATGGGGATTTAGACCATACAGTACGGCACGACTTATAGAAGTCTGGTGTTCCACCTCGGTTTAATTACGAATTACGAATTACGAATTACGAATTAGTAATTATGTTGAGCTACAACTGTAGTATTGAAGGATAACATGCTGAAACAAGGTTCAAGGTCGTAAGCACATCTTGGTTGAGATCCAAGGCAGAAATGAACTATGGTGGCGACAACACTCGCAGAAACTAGGGTTTTACTCCACAACATCACCTGGCAGACATTTAAAACCATGCTGAGTGAGATGGGTTATGAGCGTAACTCCCGACTGGCTTATGACAATGGAACTATTGAAATTATGACCCCACTGATGCCACATGAAAGCTCAAACCGCTTAATAGAGGTTTTTGTTGGGGTGTTGTGCGAAGAGTTGGGTTTGGAAATTAGACGCGCTGGTTCACTGACTTTAACACGGGATGACTTAGAGAAGGGAGCCGAGCCGGATAGTAGCTACTACATCCAAAATGAATTGCTAGTCCGAGATCAAGAAAATATTGACCTAGCCATCGACCCGCCCCCAGACCTTGTATTAGAGGTGGAATATTCTGGGTCTGCAATAGATAAGTTTCGGCTTTATGCAGCGATGGGAATCCCCGAATTCTGGCGTTATAACGGCAGTGTGTTACGAATTTATACGCTTGCAGGTGGGCAATACTCAGAAGTCCAAACCAGCCCTACCTTTGCACCTGTGTTAGTCAAGGAAATTCCCCGTTTTATCCAAGAAGCCAAAAAAAATGGAGAAATTGCTACTACCCGTGCTTTTCGTACTTGGGTGCAACAGAATATTTCTGGTACAGAAAAATAGAGCAATGACTCAAGCTAAGGAAACCTAAGAGGATGTCTGCCAGAATTTTGATAACTAATGGCAGCGAAGCAGTTAGGCGATATATTGAAGACCCTTACCATGGATAATAAGGCCAGAGCGGTTAAAACTGCTCGTGTCGTTTCCCTCTCAGGTCTCAAGACACGCTCGTTTACCGCATACGGCGACATCTAATAAGTTTCTACTCAGCACTCAGCACTTTGCTATACTTAGAAGTCCCTAGAGGATTTTAGCTAGCTTGTAGCAATGTCACGAATCGTAACCTTTAAGAGATTTTTACTAGTTCGTTCTCCCCTGTCACCCTAACAACAGGGGTATTTACTAGGTATTTTTCCCTACTTTCAGTATGGTTTCGAGTGCAACAATCACCTAAAAATCACAAAAAATCCTGAAATCTATATAAATTAATGGTTTCATATATCCACTTCAGGCTACTACACCTTAGAATGATTCATTGAAAAGTCGAGCCGATGGGATTTACAGCGATTTTGAGTAAAAATACTCCCAAAGAACGATTTTTGTATTTCTCCCAACAGAGATTTAAGTAAAGATGTACTCTGATACATCTGGAAAAAATCTCAAGTAAACCTTAAGGAGTTTGACATGAACAAAGGTGAATTGGTTGATGCCGTAGCTGAAAAGGCTAGTGTTACTAAAAAACAAGCGGATGCAGTCTTAACCGCCGCTTTAGAAACGATCATTGAAGCGGTTTCTTCTGGCGATAAAGTCACGCTGGTAGGATTTGGCTCATTTGAATCACGGGAACGTAAAGCTCGTGAAGGTCGTAACCCCAAAACCAATGAAAAGATGGAAATTCCAGCGACCAAGGTTCCTGCCTTTTCCGCTGGTAAGCTTTTCAGAGAAAGGGTAGCACCCCCAAAATCATAGGTTCTGTTTTTAGGAACCTTGGTTTGATGCGTCAACAGGCTCATGGGGGAAACTTAGCCTGGGCAGCGGCACTGGCTGGCTGTCCCCCTGAGGCTATTCTGGATTTTTCTGCCAGCATCAGCCCTTTGGGACCACCAAACAGCGCGATCGCTGCTATTGCGTCCCAAATGGGTAATCTTAGGCACTATCCTGACCCTGATTACAGTGAACTGAGACTTGCTCTCAGTCACTTCCATCAACTGCCGCCTGAGTGGATTCTGCCTGGTAACGGCTCAGCAGAATTACTGACCTTGGCAGGTAGAGATTTAGCTAAATTAGCCGCAACAATGTTAATGACTCCAGCCTTTGGCGACTATTACCGTACTCTGGCAGCGTACAACGCTAAAGTACTGGAGTTTCCCTTGAATCTGGCAAATTCAGGTGATTCGTCATTAGTCAATAGTCCTTTGTCATGTTTACTTGACAAAGGACAAAAGACTTTTAACAAGGGACTGCTGCTAAATAATCCCCACAACCCAACGGGAAAACTATTTTCGCGAGAGGCGATTTTGCCCTACTTAGAGCAATTTGCTTTGGTAGTGGTGGATGAAGCATTTATGGATTTTTTGCATCCTGATGAAGAACAAAGCCTGATTCCGGTGGTACAGGAATACGCGAACTTAGTAATATTGCGATCGCTAACGAAATTTTACAGTCTCCCAGGACTCAGGCTAGGATATGCGATCGCTCATCCCGACCGCCTTCGGCGCTGGCAGTTGTGGCGCGACCCATGGCCCGTAAACATCTTGGCTGCAGCGGCAGCGGTCGCTGCACTCCAGGATCGGGAGTTTCAAGAGCAAACTTGGAAATGGCTAACACCGACACGAAACCAACTGTTTCAAGGTTTAGCGGCAATCCCAGGATTGCAGCCTTTTGAAAGTGCTGCTAACTTTTTACTTGTTGAATCACAACAGTCGAGTTCGCAGTTGCAGCAACAATTACTCCAGAATCACCAGATTTTAATTCGAGATTGTCTCAGCTTTAAAGAACTAGGCGATCGTTTTTTGAGAGTTGCTGTACTTTCCGAGTCTGATAACCAGCGCTTATTAACAGCGCTAAAAGAAAGTTAGGAGTTAGGAGTTATGAATTATGAGTTGAAGAAAAGTTCTAACTCTTAACTTCTAACTCTTAACTCCTAACTCTTAACTCCTAACTCTTAACTCCTAACTTTAAATTTACGTGACTATTGACTACGATGTCGTAATTATTGGTGGCAGTCTTGCCGGACATTATGCTGCTTTGGCTGCAACTCAACTACACGCCAAGGTTGCTTTGGTTGAATCTCAACTAAACTATGGGTTTATTCATCACCAAGCTATGAGCGAAATCGCCAAACTCGCTCAAAATTTAGGTGATGCACCTAGTTTTGGTATTCATGCCACCCAATGCCATACTCCAGACAAATGCAGCATGTCTGTGGCATGGCAAGAGGCGATGCTCTATGCTGACGGTGTTGCCTCAAATATTCAAGAACAAAATTCTCCCGCCATCCTAGCCGCGCTAGGAGTCGATGTAATTCTTGGCAAGGGTCAATTTCAATCCTCACCTCATTTGGGCTTTGCTGTTAATAAACGTCTGCTACGTGGACGCGGTTATTTGCTAGCTACTGGTTCCCGCCCTCTCATTCCAGAAATTGATGGTTTACAAACCACTGGTTATCTGACCCTATCTAATATTTGGCAATCTCTCAAAGCATCGACACTACCGAAAAATTGGGTAATTATCGGGGGTGTTCCCCAAAGCATTGAAATAGCTCAAACTTTAGCACGGTTGGGTTGCAGCGTGACACTGGTAGTTAGGTATGCCTCCATTTTGCCCTGCATTGACCTGGAGATAGCCCAACTACTTCAGGCGCAGTTAGAAGCAGATGGTATACGCGTCCTCACCCAAACCCCAGTCACTCAGGTGATGCGTATTGAGGATAAAAAGTGGATTCAGGCAGCAGATAAGGCAATTGAAACTGATGAAATTTTAGTAGCCACAGGACAGCAGCCTAATGTTGAATCTCTGAATTTGGCAGCAGTAGGAGTGAAATGGCATCGGCGTAGCCTAGCCGTGAATCATAAACTGCAAACTACTAACCACCGTATTTACGCTTGTGGTGATGTAATCGGTGGCTACGACTTTGCCAATGTTGCTAATTACGAAGCTGGAATAGCCCTGAAAAATGCTCTGTTTTTCCCCAGGTTCCAAGTTAATTATCAGTACGTTCCTTGGGCAATATTTTCTCAGCCAATGTTGGCACAAGTAGGTTTAACAGAAGCACAAGCTAAACGCGAATTTAGTCAAGATGAAGTTTTAGTGTTACGGCAGTATTATAAATCAGCAACAGTAGCCCAAATACGTGGCGAAACTACAGGTATTTGTAAATTAATTGTATTAAGTAATGGAAAAATTTTAGGAGGCGCGGTGTTGGGGGCAGAAGCTAGAGAATTAATCAATCTTATTGCTGTTGCCATGTCGCAAAAAATTTCAGTCAAGCATTTAGCAAATTTATCTGCTGTATATCCTAGTTATTCAGAAATTATTGAACAAACAGCAAGAGAGTGGAATAAACAAAGATTAAATAGCAACATTGCTTTGCAAGACTTTCTGGAAAGTTTCTTCCATTTTCGCCGCAATTGGAATTTGTGAGTAGGATAGCTGTTTAGTCATTAGTCATTAGTATTTAACCTCAGTTCGGGTTAAGAAGATTTTATCGAACCACCCTCCGGGTGACGCTCGCAAGCTCGCTAACGCTACGCTAACGCCAGTTCCCCATCTCGGCAGAAGCCAAGACGGGGACTGGACTCACAGAGGCACAGAGATCACAGAGTTATGAGAGTTTGAGAGATATTTTGCGTCAGTTTTAGGAGTTTCAGCCAACGATAGAATCATGGTTTGGGCTTATCCCGAACTCACGTTATTTACAAAGGACAAAGGACTAATGACAAAGAACGACTATATGAAGTGATTGTGCAAATTAAAGCAAATTAAATGTGTTTTATTATCCATGCTACCCCTGCGGCTACCAGGGGGACGCTTAGGTTATCTGTACCGTGAGGCGAGACAGCCTCAGCTAGGGTGGCAAAAGTGGCACTGACTATGGCTGCTAAACAGACCCTTCCTACAGTAATAGGCTGTGCTAGAGGGCTGAGTGATGAACCAGGCAATAACAGCAGCACTAAGAATATCACTGCTGTACTTACCAGTAACATCGCTGCTGAACCTTCCCAGGAACGTACAGAATTTCCTACTTGGTATTTATGCTGGCCAAAACGTCTGCCAATTAACGCCGCTAGTGCGTCCCCCCAAGTCATGGTCATGACTCCAGCTACAGCAATAGGGGCGTTATCTACTGGGCCGTCTGGTCGCCAGAATAACCCAAATAGCAGTGTCACCGAAATAGCAAAATAGACTGTACCTGGTGAACTGTCCTCAGTGTCCATTGCGCCTATAAACCGATAGCGGTAGAACAGGTAGTTGAGTCCGATAAATGTGGCAAAGGGTAGAATCCCAATTTGCCAATGTTTAAACAGCAGCAGTACACCGAAAACCCACATTCCTGCACCGATATGAATAACTTTGCGCGTTAGTTCTGGTTTAACACCAAACAGCCTACGTAGTCCCTCACCGAGGATTAGTAGAGCGATCGCATAACCATAAGAAGCAGCAAGTCCGATAAAATCGTTATTAGTCATTTGTTAGTGGTCAGTTGTCAAAAGTTAATTATTTCTTCCCCTTCCCTTTCCATTCACCCTTCCCCTTCCCCTTCATTTTGTTCGCTCATCGTTTCTTTTGAAGTTTTTTTCTTGTAACGATACACTGCCAAGACCTTGCAGAATACCACGTCCAATTAAACCCAAACCCCTACCGATTATTTGGGTGAGAACAAAGACAATACCACTTCCTACAAAAGATAATAGCGATCGCAACCGTGGGGCGATCGCATCTCGAAATTCTAAAATCAGTGTCACTCCTAAAGGTATTCCAGAAAGCTGTGCTAATTCCTGACCACGAGGAGCATAAATTGAAGTTTTAGCAATTCCGCGAGGCGTTAATACAAATAATTCATAGCGGCTTTCAAAAATTCTTTGAGCTTCATTGATATAATTATCCCAACGATATTTCCATGATAAATTGTTTCTAAAACGTTCCATTTCTCGTGTAGAAATCCATTTTCTATCATAAAAATTTTGTTTGATTGCTTCTACATCTGCTAGATAATTCAGCAACGGTTGCATTACACTATTTGCAATCTGTATTAACAAATTTTCTAGGATATTTTCAGCTTGTAATTTAGCTTCATTGCTAGCAGCAGGATAATAATTATTATCAATATACAAATCTGTTTGAAACAGGAGATAAGAAAATAATTCAACAACTAGAGGTATTTTGTCAAAGATCTCTGTCTCTACAACTTGAGGATTTTGCAGCAAAATATTGACAATTTCTATATTTTGCTTACCTAATCTGACTCGTGAAAATTTACCGAAAAAATCAGTAATTGTTGCCTGCCATAAATCTAGTAATATAGTCAATTTCAAATCTTCTAATTGATTACTTATGATTTGAGCATTACGCAGTTCATCTAACTGTTGAGCTAATTTTTGGAGAATCAAGTAAAGTAATTCTCGTTCTTTACCTTCACGAAGAATATCAATTTCTAAAGTAACATCTGTCAAATTGTGTAAGGGAAATTGCAATTTGCTTACACAAGATGAAAACAAAGCAGCTTGCAAGGCTCTGGGGCTAAATACAGGTAGTGCAGTTTCCTGGTCAATAGTACTACTCAATGAGGAAATTGCAGACGATTGCTGATTAGAATAGATAAATTCTCGCTGTTGTTTTTGTTGTCTTTCCTGTGGTGAAACCAACAATCGATTCAGCAGCCAACGAGCCGCTAGCAGTTCTCGTCGTTGTCCAGCCAGAACTGCTCTATCTAGTAGTGGTAATCCAGGGGTTTGTAACTGTGCGGTAACTTCTCTTAAAGTGGCATTAATGTAGTCTATTCCTGACAAACGCCAATTTTGCCGCAACCTACGGAAGGGGGGTGGGGAGTTAGGAGTTAGGAGTTGTTTCCCTGCTTTCCATCCCCCTATCTCCCCACCGCCCCATCTCCCTTGCTCTTCGTCCAGCCAATGAGAACCGCCAGCTGCTACTTCTTCCATAGCAGTAACTAGTTCTGAAACAGGAGTGCCTTTAGGACAGTATCCTTCTACACCAATAGCTTTAGCTGCTAAAAGCAGTTGTGGTTCAGTGACAGAACTGAGTAGCAAAATTGGCAACTTGGGGTACAGGGCCTTCAGTTGGCGAGAGAGTTCTAAACCTTGCGGCTGACTGTAACTAAAGCGACTATTCCCTAATTCCAAAACCACCAAATTTACTTGGTTAGGCTCTTGTGTGGCGAGTTCTGCCAGTATCTGCAAGGCAGCAGTATCAGTTTGTACTGCCGACACCACTTGCAAATGAGGAATTTCTGACAAAGTGACCCGTAGTCCTAGCTGGAAAATGGGGTCTTGGTCGATTAATAATAATTTTAAAGGGCGATCGCTCATAGTCCACTCAAAAACCAGCTTTGATACTTAGCTGAGTTCTTCCCATTGTCGCCCGTTTTCGCCAAGTAATAAATGGATGATAATTGCCATAGGCAGCTATTAAGTATGTAATTAAATGAACTTGAACATACGGCATTGGTTGGCAGAACGCCATATCCAAATCAAAGAAATTAGAGGGTTTTCATCTGGTCAATTGGCAGGTATTGCCTACCGCATTGTTCAGGATATGGAAGTCAAAAGCCTCATGCCGTTTGACATCTGTACTCTTGCAGAGGTCTTGGAACTGCCTTTAGGGGTCGTTTGGCAAGAAATTACTGTAATTGCTCTGTTGAGTGAACATTTGTTACGTAGTCTGAGCCAAAAAAAAGCTTTAAAACGCAACGAAGGCACATGGCTGGCGTTTCAAATTGCCTATCTGCAAGCTCTACAACAAGTTTTAGACCAAGAAACAAATCTACAAAAACCTTGGGTCAATCGGGCGATGATACCCGCACAACCACAAATCGTCAAAGAAGGAGTCAACAAACTTATTCTCCAGGATGCGAAACTACAAGGCTTACTGAAAACTCTCAGCCCTGGTAAATTGTCTGACACTCAAGCCGAACAAGCACTTTCTTTGATGGCAGACTCATTACTTGTGCAACAGATGAACAATGCCAGTGTAGCTTGGTTTGTCGCCAACGGTGCAGAAGAACTAGAAGCTAAACTGTTAACTCAGCGCTTGTCACACGCCCTTGGTGGACACCTTCTAACAGTTATTGCCCAGAATGCCCCACCTTTAGCCCAACTACAAAAATTTGTCCGCTTAGGGGGCGCTAGCCATATGCAAAATTTAGTTTCTGGGGTGTTAGCAACATCCTCCAGTGGTTTGGAAAATGACAAAATTGATTTGCACCGAGAAAATTACCGAGCAAGTCTGGTGCAAATACTTAGTTCACCCTTGCTGATGGAATCCTTTGCTTTGAAGGATATCTATGTAACCCCCAGAGGTTTGCCTGTAGAGGAAACTACCTCAAAGCCAGACAATAAGACAGCTTCAGCCATTAATTTAACAGCATGGGCGCAGGAACAATTAGCTGATTTAGAAACTATTGCCGTTATTGAATCGAAATCTGGCTATGGTAAAACCAGTTTCTGCCAAATTTGGGCAGCACAAGTGGCACAGGAACTTTATCCAAGCTGGATGCCCATAATAATTAGACTGCGTGATGTCAAGTATGGCAATTCTTTAGCAGAAACTCTCAATTCTGGTTTTCTGGCTAATTCTCATACTAACCTTAGCAGTTGGCTAGAACAAGATCATCCCCGCTGTTTGTTACTGCTTGATGGTTTAGATGAATTACCTGCTTCTCGACAGGGTAAAAGGGCAAGAGTAATTTTTATTCAGCAGTTATTGAAATTTCAATCTCAGAGACGACATAAAATTATCTTGACAAGTCGAACAGCGACTTTGCCAGAAATCGCCCCAGATATGCTGCTGCAATTCAGACGAGTTTCTATCCAGCCATTGGATGTGGAAGAACTGAAACAATGGTTTCAACAATGGGCAAAAGTGCAATCTTTACCTGTTGCTCAAAACTATTTTACCTTCTTAAAGCAGACAGGGTTATTTGCTAGCAAATCCCAGTTTCCAGAACTTTCTGCCCTTGTCCATCAACCCTTGATGCTGTATTTGTTAGGCGTTTTGCACCGTGATGGACTCATCGATGATTTGGTTTTGCAATTAGCCACTGACAGTCCCAAAAATACTAGCGCTGCCTTATTGTGGGAAATTAACCACCGCTTAAGCCGATGGTTATTGGGCTATCCGCTAACTGGGGAAATCACAACAATGCTATTGCGGTCAGGATCAGCTCATATCCACCGTACACCAGAAGCGATCGCTAATCTACTTGATGGTCGCCATCCCCAAGATGTACTTGATGTGATGCAACAAATCGCCCTGAAAATTTTGCACAGCGATCGCCATCAAGTTATCCTACCTGAAGAATTTAATACAAATACCCTACCAGCTTTTTATTTCTGCTCTTTTGTCAATGGTCAGTCGTCAGTAGTGAATCTTCATAAGCATCGAACGACAAACGATGGACAACTGACAACCAAAACAGAATTTTCTCATCCCAAATTTGGAGAATACTTGTGTGCGGAAGCTATTGCTACTCAACTGCAAAGTCTGACTCACTCCAAAGAGGATGCTTATGGAACACTCAATTTTATCCTTGACTCTCCTGCTAGCGTTGCCCAGCATCTTTACAATTTACTCGGTTATGGTATTCTCACTCCAGAAATTGAAGAATTGGCTATTGAAACTTTACGGCATCAGCAGAAAAGCAATTTTTCTTTTGAAGTTTTATTGCAACGTCTTGAGTCTTTCTGGCGTGCTTACTGTCAAGGTCGTTGGTTGGATGAAGGCATAGCACACAAAGCCTTAACTTATTTTCAAACATTGCACAACCCGGTGAATGTAGAGCAAATCAACGCCAATGTGGGAGTGAATACGTTTTTATTACTGAGTGCTTGTCACCGAGAAACAAAAGTCACCTTTTGCCCTTGCGGAAATCCAGCCAGTATGACAGAGTTTGATTCACAAGCACTGCTGGTACTACTTAGTAAAGCAGCAGTTTTGTCTCATGACAGTTTCATCCAGCGAATATGCAGCCAATCCCTAGCTGGGATTAATCTCTCAGGAGCATACTTATCACAAGTAATGTTAGCTGGGGCAAATCTTGAACAAACCAATTTATCAGATGCTGTGTTGACTGGGGCGAATTTAGCAGGCGCTAAACTCACTGGTGCTAACCTCATCGGTGCTAACCTCGCTGGCGCTAACCTTACCAAAGTGAATCTTCAAACCGTTAATCTGACCAATGCCTGCTTAGTTGATGCTATTCTCTCTGACGCTAATAGAGAAACTGCTGCACTCAATGGTGCTTTGTTCTCCCTAGAACAGTTTCAAACCTTGAAAAGCTTGATTTCACAGCAATCTATTCTCAACGTCAATAATGCTACGGCCAATACAGATATTTGGTTTAACAATACTTCCAAGATGCAGCTCATTGAAAGCTTAGAAGGGGAACCAATTTCGCCAATAGATTTATACGATGATGCATCTGAGGATGAGACAGTTTTTGGTGTTAATCCTGGTGATTATCATCGTGAGTAGTTGTCAGTAGTCAGTGTTCAGTTGTTAGTTGTTAGTTGTCAGTTGTTATAGCAATTTGAATAATGATTGCAAAAGATAGAGCGCTCAAAACGATTACTAATAACTCTTTCACAATCCCAAATCTAAAATCTCAAACGGTGTTAATTGTGATTCGCCACTGACCACTGACTACTGACTACTGACCATTAAATGTCTTGTAATGACTGTTCTTGTGAATTGCGATAGCCATAAAAGTTAATGGTATATTCGGTAATCCGTACTCCTGTTTGTTGTTCCACTTGACGGATAAATTCTTCTGGCAATTCTATATGCACATCCAAAATCTGATTGGTATCAATACAGTTGACATGACTGTGGGAATCACTGATATTGCCGTATAAACGCCCGTCGCAGTGTTCAATACACTCGATTATGCCTTGACTTGATAAGGCTTCTAAGTTTTGATAAACAGAAGTATGACCAATGTCTTTACCTTGATGGTTGAGGCGATCGTAAATCTCTCTAGCAGAAAGATGTTCATTTGCTTGCCACAGCAGTTCTAAAATAAATCGACGTTGGCGACTGACACGCATACCCAGTATCTGACACCGCTCAAGCGCATCTTCTAAGGAACGAATTGGTTTTGTAGATATTGCTTGCTTTTGCATAGTTAATTCTGTTAACTACTGGGGGAATTTTCCCATTTCAATGTTTATTAGTTTTTTTATATACGAGGATATTACGCACCACATTTTCGCTTCTAGCTGTGTTGTTGCTTCTGCTTGCTGCGAAATTCACACTTTGAGGTGATGATTGTAGTTGCTTGCTGACGGTTACTTCGCCACACCCTAATCTAAAACAAACTCATTACAACTTTAACTTAAAATTGTTAAAAATGTCCACCACATGGCAGGTGTTGATGCTGCCAAAGGAAGGTGACGAAAATTGAGTGTTAAGTTAGCAGGTGATAATCGTACGTTTCGTGCTTGTTGGCAATCATGCTTGAGGATGCTTAGACAGAAGATTTTTCTGCAAATGTTGACAAATCGTGTTTTGATTTTGCTATGCAGCAAATGTAGGTAGCGTGAATCCCTGAAAGCTGGTACTGTGGATTCTCGATCCTACTGTTGAGCATATAAAAAGTGGCTGGTGAGTCAATGACAATCACGATCGCAATCAATACTGACTCCATTAACAATCTGGATCTGTCGCCTGCATTAACGGTAATTGAGCAACTGCTGCAAGAGGGAGTCGCTTCTCATGAACAGCAGCTACGCTTTGATATTGACTTTCCACTAGAACCTGGCGATCCGCGAGAACTTTCAGAAATTCCAGAGTTAAGGCTGTGGTTCGTCCGTCTGGATGCCAAATATCCTTGGTTACCATTTTTACTAGATTGGAAAGCCGGGGAATTAGCCCGCTACACTGCCATGCTTGTACCACACCAATTCAGTTCTAAAGAAGGTATTCAGTACAATCCTGAAGCTTTAGAAATCTTTTTAATGCACAAAATTTTTGTTTTGAGTGATTGGTTAAAACAGCAAAATATCCCGTGGCAGTCGCGGCTCAAGTCTATGGCACAAATGCTGGGATATGAATTAGATGATGCCTTGTTTGAGATATTTTGAACAGGGGATTGGGGATTGGGGATTGGGGATTGGGGATTGGGGATTGGGAATGAAGATGACAACTGACAACTAACTCCTAACTCCTCCCAACCAAAGTTGTAATTGCTGTGACTAAATCGTCTGGTTCGATGGGTTTGGACAGATGCATTTGAAAGCCGGCTTTCATGGCTTGTTCAATGTTGGTTTCTCCGGCATAAGCTGTTAAAGCGATCGCTGGTATCAGTTTACCTTTCCCTGTTTGTAATGCTTTGATTTGGTGCATCAACATATAGCCATCCATCTCTGGCATTCCAATGTCACTAAGTAAAACATCTGGCTGTGTTTGTGCCAATGCTTCCAGTGCATCCTTGGCTGATGCTACGGCAGTGACGTTAGCTCCAAACTGCTCTAGTACAAATGTGTGAAAGTCACGGGTATCTGCGTCATCGTCTACGACTAAGATGTGGATGCCTGTGAGGATTTCTATTGTAGGAGCAGTATTTAAGTCAGGATTTAGATCTTTTGTTGTAGCTAATTCTTTCTTAATTAATGGTATCCTGACTGTAAAAGTGGCTCCTTGTTGTTCACCGGGACTTTCTGCGCAAACGCTGCCACCATGTAGCTCTACTAGGTGACGGACAATTGCTAAGCCTAATCCCAAACCGCCAAACTTCCGGGTTGTGGTACTGTCAGCCTGACAGAAATATTCAAACACATGAGGCAGGAATTGGGGGCTGATTCCCTTGCCTGTGTCACTGACGGTGATCTGAGCTTGAGTGCCAATGCGCTCTAGGTGAATTTGTATTTTTCCTTTTTCAGGAGTGAATTTGACAGCATTCGATAATAGATTCCAGAACACTTGCTGTAAACGACCGGAATCACCCAAAACTGGCTCTAAAGAAGCATCCAACATTGTGTGAATTTGAATATTTTTAGCTTCAGCTGCCAACCGCACTGTTTCCAATGCTGCTTCAATGACGGTGACTAAGTGGACAGAAGCGATGTTGAGGTTAAGTTTGCCTTGTAAAATGCGAGAGACATCCAGCAAATCTTCAATGAGTTGAGCTTGTAATTTAGCATTCCGCTCAATCGTGGCGATCGCATTTTTGATTGCTTCTGGCTTAAACTCGCGGGTCTGTAAGAGTTTCGCCCAACCGAGAATGGGGTTGAGAGGCGATCGCAATTCATGGGATAATACTGCTAAGAATTCATCTTTGATGCGGTTGGCTTTTTCGGCTTCGGCTCTGGCTGTTTGCTCTAGTTGCAGCAGGCGATCGCGTTGAGCTTCTGCGGCTTTACGTTCGGAAATGTCTATTACTGAACCAATATAACCTTTGAACTGAGCATCCTCCCCAAACCAAGGGCTACCGACATCCAGGCAATAGCGATACTCGCCGTCAGTACGTAATAAGCGGTACTCTACAACAAAAGGTTCGCGGCGTTGGCTTGCTTGCAAAAACACATTCGTGCTATAATCCCAATCCTCTGGATGTACAGCATTCAACCAGGCAAATTCCAAACCTGTGTCTTTGGTTTGACCTGTAAAATCGTACCAGCTTTTACTGAGGAAGGTACACTTGCCATTGGTGTCTGTCACCCAGACCATGAAGGGGGCATTATTAGCCATGTTGCGGAAGCGCTCTTCATTTTCCCGCATAATTTTTTCAGCTTGTTTGCGATCGCTAATATCTGTGACAAAGACACTTACACCTTCATCAAAGGGATAGATGCGATTCTCAAACCAGCGACCCCAAGTTGGATAATAGTACTCAAATCTGACAGTGGTTTGTTGGGCGATCGCCTGATGAACTTGAGTATCAAATTCGGTGGCGACGGTATCGGGAAATACTTCCCAAATGTTCCTACCTAGCAGTTCTTCCTTGGGCTTGCCAACAACTTCTGCCACTCGGTCATTCACAAAGGTATAACGCCAGTGTCGATCCAACACAAAAAACTGGTCTTGGATACCAGCTACGACTCTCTCTAAATGTGCTTTTGCCACCTGGGCTTCAATTCGCAAATCTTGCTCACGTTCCATGGCTTCGTGCCGCAGCCGAGTCATTTTTAAGGCTGCCTCTACCCGCGCCAACAATTCACGGGCGGAGAACGGTTTAATCAGGTAATCATCGGCCCCTGCTTCTAACCCTTCTACCCGTGCTTCTTCTCCTGCCCTTGCCGATAGCATGATAATGGGAACTTTTCGTGTCTGCGGATCGGCTCGTAATGCTTGCAACAGTCCAAAGCCATCTAATCCAGGCATCATTACGTCTGTCAACACCAAATCGGGCACATGCCCACGCGCAGCAGACAAAGCAGCCAAACCATCTCCTACAGCTTCCACGTCATACTGTTGACTTAACAACCGCTTGACATAATCGCGCATATCTGCATTGTCATCAACTAGAAGAATGCGAGCAGAAGAGGCTGCGGGGAATGGGGAAACTGGAGAGGTTGAGGAACCTGGATAAGATATATATGTGTAGTCTTCTGGAATCACTTCCCCCCCTGCTCCCCTGCTTCCCCTGCTCCCCCTGCTCTCTTCTTTCGGTAGCCAACGCAAAGCTTCTTCTAAATAGGGAGTCGCACCTAATGCGGTGGAAGGTAAGGTGCGAGTTGCACTAATCTGCTCAGTAGGTAAATGAGCCGAACCTGTGGGAATTGATACAGTAAAGCAACTACCCACTTCCACAACACTTGTCACTTGGACTGTTCCGCCATGCATTCGCACCAATTCCTGCACCAGTGATAAGCCAATTCCTGACCCTTCAAAAGTGCGTCCTTGCGCTCCTTTGACGCGGTGGAATCGTTCAAATAAGTTGGGGATTTCTGCTGCTGGGATACCAATTCCTGTATCTTGTACTGTCAACTTTACATGGTCGTTTAACCACTGTAAGCTGACTGCAATTTCTCCTGCCAAGGTAAACTTGAATGCATTAGATAACAGGTTCAGGACAATCTTTTCCCACATCTCCCGATCCACATATACTGGTGCTGGCAGGGGAGGACAATTGACTGATAACTGCATTCCGGCTCGTTCTACCGCTGAACGAAATACACTCGCTAATTCTGCGGTGAAAGTAGCAAGATCGGTGGGTTCGTATGATGCTTGAACGCGTCCAGCTTCAATACGCGAGAAATCTAACAAAGTATTTACCAGTTTCAAAAGGCGCAGTCCGTTACGTTGCACCATTTCTAACTGTTCTCGTTCATGGGGTGGAAGCACGTTGGCACAATTAACTAAGGTTTCCTCTAGTGGCCCCAACATCAGAGTGAGGGGGGTACGAAATTCGTGACTGACGTTGCTGAAAAAGACGGTTTTAGCGCGATCAATTTCTGCTAACGCTTCGGCACGTTTGCGTTCTTCTTCGTAAGCTTGAGCATTGGCGATGCTGGCTGCGATTTGAGATGCAACCAGTTCGATGAATCCTCTATAGTTGTTATCGAAGAGCCGAAACGGGTTCAAACCAGCGATTAGTATACCAGCTTTTCCTGTCTTACCGGATGGTGCAATGGGTACAGCCACAGCTTGATGGGGCGATCGCTGCCAAACACCACTTGGTAAATTACTAAAATACGCTGGCAAATTTTCCACCAAGCTGGCTTTATGGGTTTTGATGACTTCGGCAAAGGGCCAAATTCCATCAGCATCAACAGCGACTGTTTTAGGAACTGCTACATGGTTTTCCTCGATACCACACCTTCCAGCCAGAGAAACTTGCTGTTTATCCGGCTCAACCAGATAAATCATGGCAAAGGGTAAATCGTAAGGGTTGGTTTCCAAACAACGCACACTCAGCGTGCAGGCCTCCTCAAATGTCCGCGCATCTGCTGTCCTAGCCGCCAGTTCTCGCAACAGTGTCAACTGACGTTCACCAATGATCCGCTGGGTGTCATCTGTGTTAGCGCAGATAATTCCGCCTGTGTCGCCTTGGTCATTAGGAATCGGGCTATATGAAAATGTATAATAAGTTTCTTCCGGGTAGCCAAAGCGCTCCATAATCAGCAGCAGGGCTTCGTCGTAAGTGCCCTCATTCTTCAGCATTGCTGATTCTGCACGCGGCCCTATCTGATCCCATATCTCCCGCCACACATACTCAGCCGGCTGACCTAGTGCTTCGGGATGTTTACCGCCAATAATAGCCTTGTAAGCGTCGTTATACAGGTTTATCAGTTCTTCGCCCCACCAAACAAACATTGGTTGACGGGATGTTAGCATAATCCGCACGGCAGTTTTCAAGCTCTGGGGCCACTGGTGTGTTGGGCCAAGAGAGGTTTTCGACCAGTCCCGTTCCCGCATCCGCGCACCCATTTCACCGCCGCCGAGAAGGAAATTGACATCAGCGTTGCTTGCTGATGTTGGCTCATTCTTCATCGAATGTGATTATCTCCCATCAAAATTATCTGTGGGGAAGACGCTGATACTTTTAAACGTCCATTTTCAGGCATATAATAATTATTGCTAATTAGTAATTCGTAATTTTCGACTTTAATACTAATTCTATCTGAGCCTGCACATTAATGCTTTGAGACTAAAAGTCTAGGGCTACAAAAACAAAGCCTGCCTACCCTTCGGCTTTTGCCAAGCAGTACACAGGCTGATTATATACATCTTCATCGAGAATTGGTATTAGCAACTATAACAGAGTTGTTGCATAATTCCTACCTTTGCCAATACTTACGCCAAAATGTACTTAGCAAAGATATCCTGGTTAACAATCGTGTTGTCCTTGTTAAAGTAGGAAAGATGGGCACAAAGCAAGCCAGGCCAGTTTTGTGGGCAACCTGTGGGGTTAAGCCATAGATGTTCCTGAGTGATCTCGAACCTATCCTGTAACATACCGCCAATGTGATCGCCCTTGGCATTCAGGTTGATCCATTTGTTCACCATAGAGGGTCGATGACCGTCCTGATTTTCTGAACGCAAGAACTCACGCACTGGGCCAATTGACAAAGCGCTGCCGACGGTGAAAAAGTTGGAGACACGTCCCTGTAAAGATGAATTTGAATTGGCTTCAAGTTCTCGCAATCCTTCATAGGCAACTACGGTGCCCCAGCTATGGGAAATAATATCGATTGTGTTGTGATTACTCAGTAGAGGCTTGACAATATTTGTGAAGCGATCAATGATCCGCTGGCGTATTTGGTCATTCAACATATAAATGAGAAAGTCATCGATCGCCATCTCCAGATCGCTTTGTATCCAACGAAACTGCATTGCTAAAGGTATCTGCAAACCACCGCTGATATTTGCTGCTAGTTCTTGGCGCTGTCGATCTTCTAAAATATTTACAATTTCTTGGTGCAATTGCTCTTTCTTCCTAGTGTCAACTGCATCAATGACACCTATTTGAGAAGTAACGCGGGGTTGCTCTGTGTGAGTGGTATCAACTGCATTACTGACTGTGAGCCTCTTTACCAAATCGCTCCATAGCACCTCCAAGCGTGTGTCACCGAGGTTTCCGTCTTTGAAAACTTCTCCTACGTATGGTTGTAAAGCTTGCCACCAATTGTCGGAATAATGCTGCTGATGCTGGCTAATTCCATGTACATATACCAGATAACGCTTGCCAACTATCGGCGGTGCTACCCACGACACCCAGCTTTCAGCTTTTGCGATCGCATCTATAGATGAAATACTCCTATCTACTATTTGTTGATCTTGCCTAGAAGTGGAAATTCCTACAACATCAAAAGCGCGAGCGATCGCTTGTAGTTTAGCATTGCGAATTGGGTTTGCATCATTGCGGAACAAAGTCCGCGCAGCCAATTCGATGGCCCGCCGACTGTCGCTAAATTGGGAAGTCCGAGACAGATATTGAGTCAGCGCCAAGTAGAAAAGTGCTGCTAGACTTTCGGTATTAAACAGATATGCTCCCTGCTCATCTTTGGCTATGATGATGTTGTAGGCAGCTAAGTTGTGAATTCCACTGTTGTAGTGAACGCCTCCCCAATCACCATCTGGAGTTATGGGCAAGTTGAGGTAATCACGCATATGCCCAGGTTGTCCATATTTAGTCGGATTACTCAGGTCACGGATCGGTATCCCCGTACCCTCTAAGTCTTCTCCCATTTCCCAGTTCCATGCAGACAAATCTCGCTTGTCAAAGTAGTTAGAGATGATAATCCCAAAAATATCTGAGTAGGATTCGTTTAAAGCGCCAGATTCACCTGCATACTGAAGCCGTGCTGTGCGGTCAGTAACTCCGTGAAATATCTCGTGGGCGACAACATCAAGCCCCACAGCATAGGAACGGAACTCACCACCAACTCTCCTCTGACCATACACCATTTGCGTTCCTACCCAAGCCGCGTTTCGCCATTCCCGACCGTCCGGACTGTCATTAACGCTTACGCAGTTAATACTGGAAATTAGCGGTTCGCCTCTGTTGTCGATACCATTGCGGCGCAAAATGTCCCGCAGAAAAGTTGCCACTACTTCTGCATTGGCGTGGGCGCTGACGCCTGCTTTTGCCCACGGATCTGGCGGATTAGTGACGTAATTACCTGGTAGTAACCCCGAATTCAGGTCTTGAAATTGGAAGTCGTAGGTATGGACATTTAGATCAATGTTTTCTAGTATTTTTTGACCTCCTACTAAAACACACCAGAATTTCCGCGGCTTATCAAGACCATCTAGCGCCTCATCCTCCTGTGAAGCAGGAGAGGCTGTAGGTGGTGAAACTGTAATACTGGGCGTTCTGGGTAGTTGAGCCACCAAGTCACCATTATGTGCGTCAATTAAGTAGTCCATCAACAGCGGCATATGCTCGACCCTTGGCGGCTTTTGGGTGTCTCGTTGGTACACATCCTCAATGACGTAGATTAAACGCCAGCGATCGACTGCTGGGTCGAAGTAGTAACATAAACGGGGTGTGGTTTCCAGTGGCTCTAACCCATATCCCGCAAGGATACGAACCTTGTTCAGCGCCTCGGCTGATGAAATCCGCGCTATGGAGTCTACATTCACTGGTTCTCCCAGTGACGAGTTGACCGCAAGTAGCTCGTTCCCATTGTCCATTTCGATAGTGATTAAGGAACCGTAGATAGGGATTTTGTTGTATGTCTGGCGAAACTTCACAGTTTTCGTTGCAGTCAGGGGTAATGTCTCGGTACCCAGAATTTTAAACTCACAGGGAATACGGTTCACCGGTGGTGCAGTAAACTGGGGCAGTTCCTCGCTTGCTAAAGTCTGATTTAAGTGCAGACGCGCAGCGGTTTCTGAGTCAAGGTTACGCAGACCTACAGCTTGTGTCGTACTAAAAGCAGGTAAAGAAGATCTGCTACCTCGTAACGCCATAGCCACTCGATGTGAGGTTTCGTCTTCTGCGTGGAAGGCAAAGGCGCGAAGTCCATTCTTATTCATGATGTTGTTCCTTTTAAAACTTTTGGAAAAAATCTTGTTTTTACAAGTTTTGAAGTTGTTAAATAACTAGATAAAGAAGCGACAGTCTTGTTTTGGAAACTTGTTAAGATCAGCCAAAACACGTTGAATTTGCACAAGTACTTGCTCTGGTAGTTATTTGTCATTAGTCATTTATATTTATAATTGGACTAATGACGGTCTTAACCAGATAATTTCCAATTTTGAGAAAAAAACTAGGGTATTTGCTTACCGTAGGTCAACTTCAATGGTTATACAATCTTTAAAACTTCTACAATCCGAAGTTTATATTGACCTATATCAATAAAAACATAATTACTCGGCTCTTCCTCTAACTCCAGAGAGAAATAATATGAAGTTGCTTTGTAATTTAAATATCATCAATATATGTAATATTAAATTGGTTTTAATTAGAATTATTTCTTCTGCCTCTATCCGCGTCCCTACCGTGTAAAAACAAATGATCTAATTACCTCAAATACAGTTTCGTAGGTTGTGTGATACCGTAAGCTCATGTACTCTACTGGCATGACAAAGATAACTAAAAATAGTGCATAAATATAACTCTTGTGGGATGGGCGTCTCGCCCGTCCTAATGGCAGGCTAGAAGCCCGCCCCACAAGAAAATTTATGGCAACATTTTAGTCTTGCCACGCTACTATGTATGAATGATACATACAAGTTGCTAATCAGAACTGCTACTTCTTGAAAAAGTCGTGGATGTAATTGTAATAATTTTTATACAAAATGAAAATTAGTATTCAATATCCTCTGAAATTAAGCACTGTTCAAGTGTTGCTAAAACTGATTGAGAAAGTGTTGAAAAATCGTAGCCACCTTCCAAGCCAAAGAGAATTTTACGAGTTAGTCCCAAACAATATTCAGTGAATAAAGCATAATCTTCTGGTTGTAAATTAATACTTGCCAAAGGATCTTCCGCATTGGCATCATAACCAGCGCTAACAATCAATAAATCCGCTTGAAAGTTGGCTAAAAACGGTACTATCTTTGTTTCCCAAAGTGGTTGATATACACTGATATCACTACCAGGAGGTATTGGTAAATTTAAGACATTATTATGAAAGCCACGCTCAGTTGCTTTGCCAGTACCGGGATAACAGGGATACTGATGTAGAGAACAGTAGGCAATTTGTGGGTTGGTTTCTACGATCGCTTGAGTACCATTACCATGATGTACATCCCAATCAAGGATCGCAACGCGGTTAATTCCGGGTTGTTCTAAGGCATATAAAGCTGCGATCGCGGCGTTGGAAAATAAACAAAAGCCCATTCCTGCATCACTTTCAGCATGGTGTCCGGGTGGACGTGCTAAAACAAAAGCCGGATTTTTGCTTGCTAGCACTGCATCAACTCCATCTAGCCAAGCACTCACCGCCAACAATGCCACATCATAACTGCGTGGTGAAACAGGCGTATCACCATCTAAATAACCTCCGCCAGTAGAGGCAATTTCCCAGAGTTTTTTAATGTAAGCTGGGGTATGAGCCTTGACCAACAAAGGCATCAGCGATGGTTTTTCTGCTACTGGTGTGGGTTGTTGCCAAGCAAGTTTTTCTGCAAACACAGCTTTTTTTAGTGTATTGGCGATCGCCGTCAGGCGTTCTGGTGTTTCTGGATGGTATTTTCCAGTTTTGTGTTCCAGAAATTCGTCAGAATAAATGATTGGCAGCATAACCCGGATTTCTCACAAATGTATATTTATTTTTTTGTTACAGCTATTTTACTTGATCACTAATAATAGCAGGTGCATCCAGGGCAAAAAATCCGTCCTTACCCTATCACTTTACTTAGACTAATAGCAAATATAGCAGCCCTCTTTTTATAGCAAAAATATTTTTATGGAAAATATATAGATACAAATACATCTCAACTAATTTCGGAAATTGCAGGTTTTCTGTCGGAAAACTAAATCAATCTACAATCAAGTTAATTACCAAATTTTCTTGTTTAAGCAGTACACCAAAATGACTCTAAAATAAATACCTAAAAACTAGACAACTAATGTGGGTGGCATATAATAAAGTAAGAATACTAAGTTATACAATTTAAAAAAAGAATGCGACAAATAGATTCACAGAATCTATGGAGAGTAGGCAATTACCAATGCCAAACCTAAAATCTTAAATCCAAAATGGTATGCTCTACATAAATTTTCATATTTAATGTATTTGTATATGAAGTTAAAATTCTCCAAATCTGCAATTGCTGTGATTATTGTTAGTACAGGGTTTTTCGGAACAACCTATGTTACAACATCTGCCACAAAACCTGTACAACTTACACAACAAGCTACTCAACTGCGAACTCAAGGCCCAAAGGGCTTAGAAAAGTTTATCAGCACTTACGCTAAAGAACTTAATAATCCTTCACCCGAAATGCGTCAAGCTTTAGACGCACTTTGCCAACAAAAGGATTGTCACGCCTCTAAACTTTACTGGTACACTGACTTAGAACAGGCAAAAACCGCAGCTAAAGCTAGTGGTAAACCTATTCTTTCACTCCGTTTACTGGGAAGACTTAACGAAGATTTAAGTTGCGCTAACAGCCGTTTTTTCCGCATCGCTTTATATCCTAATGCAGAAATATCTCAATACCTGCGACAAAACTATATTTTACACTGGCAATCTGTACGTTCAGCACCGAAAGTAACTATAGATTTTGGGGATGGGCGCAAGTTAGAACGCACAATTACAGGCAATAGTATTCACTATATTTTAGATAGTTCTGGTCGTCCTGTTGATGCAATTCCAGGTTTATATAGTCCGTCTGCTTTTCTGCGTCAGTTAATTGATGGCGAAAAAGCAGTGAAAGAATCTATTAAATACCAAGGTACAGCACGAGAACAATTTTTACGTGAGTATCACCGTCAGCGTTTAATAGCTATTCAACGTCAATGGAATGAGGATTTAACAAAATTGGGAATCGCCACACCGCCACGTTTACTAGAAACGCCTCCTGATACTGATAATTCACCCAACGCCTCTACTGCGGGAACTATTGCTGTGACTAAAATGGCTACAGAAGCACCCATGTTGAGGAATTTATCTTCTACCAATTTAAATGCAATTACTGATGAAGCAACATGGCGGCGTATCGCTCAACTATATAGAAATGATGTCAAGTTAGATAAAAATAGCATTGCCTTAATTGATTCTAAACGTTACCAAAAAAGAAATGCTGAAAGTTTGCAACGTGTGGTGAGCAATTTTGAAGCAGCAATGGCTGTGGATACTGTAAGAAATGAATATATGTTACATGGGCAAATTCATCAATGGTTTATAGAAAATAATCAGACAAGTAATGTTAATTCCTTGAATGAAAAAGTCTATGCACAATTATTTTTAACTCCTAATTCTGATCCTTGGTTGGGATTGATGAGTAATGACAGTTATAGTGCAATTGATAATGATGGAGTGAGTAAAAGGTAGATTTTGCTCAACCAAAGACATTGTGCTAAATTAGTCCGCTCATGTTATCGGTGTGACACAACTAAAATGATGCAATGAATTTTCTTGTGGGGCAGGCTGTCCAGCCTGTCAATAAAGGACGGGCGAGACGCCCATCCCACAAGAGTTTTATCATGTACTATTTTAGTCTTGTCACGCTACTAGCTAAATATTCTGTTTACTCTTTGGTGAAACCAATCATTTCATCGGTTGGTTCATCCAGCATTTCTGGTACTAAAGCGGGGTTACTCCTACGTTCTTCTGGCGATTGTTGCCGGATGGCATCATCAATTTTGGGAGGATGTTTAATCATGTCAAGTACCTCTGGACTTAATTGTGATGCATCGCTTTCTGGATTTTCCTTTTCGGCTTGACTAGGAACTGTTTCGTGATTCATAAATATTATCTCTTAGTTCTAGGCCAAGCTTAAAAGATACTGTTGTTAAGTACACACTATCTTGGGACTTAAGAAACCATTTATCAAGTAAATCTTAAGATAGGGTGCGTTATAGCTTTGCTATCACCCACTATGTAAATAGTGGGTGATAGCACTTTCATGATGTTTTTTGTAACAACCTTCACGAGTCAGTATGCAACTTCCAAGCATAATAGCTGAATCCGCTTGAGACTAAAGATGATTCATGCAGGACAAATTGGCTTTAACATAAAAAACGTGAATATTCAGTATCATAAGTTTCACTAGATAAAATAGGAAAACAGCTGTGTTCTCAAATAAGCCCCCCACTAACAATCAAACTCAACGTTGGAAATTTTTGCAACTTTTTGGATTGGTAAAGCGTAATCCTGTGATGCTTTCCAAATGGGTGTTGCGTTGGGCAATTGTGGGGGCCGTAAGTGGTCTATTTGCTGGGCTTTACTGGAATGTTCTAGAACTGATCACTCACCAATTGCAAAGATATGAGGGTCTGAGTTTGCTGATAGTAATGCCGCTAGCCGGTTTAATTATTGGCTTGGTAATTCATTTTCTGGGAAATCCTGGCGAAATTGCCGTAATTGTAGATAATATCCATTTTCGTGGTGGACGCTTAGATGCTCGCAAAAATCCCTCAATGCTTTTGGCTTCGCTAGTTAGCATCTCAGCAGGTGGTAGTGCTGGCCCAGAAGCCCCATTAGTACAGGTTACAGGCTCTTTTGGGACTTGGGTTGGCGATCGCTTAAAACTTCAAGGAGAAGACTTTAGATCCATGAGTCTGGCGGCCATGGCTGCTGGCTTTACTGCCTTATTTGGCGCACCCCTTGGTGGTGCGATGTTCGCTTTGGAGATTTTGCACCATCAGCATATTGTGGAATATTACGAAGCCTTGATGCCAGCCATTGTTGCCAGTTGTGCTAGTTATCTAGTATTTACATTCATTACTCACTTGGGAATTGCACCAACTTGGCATTTCCCCCAGTATCGCTTAGAGAACATCGATGATTTTGCTGTTGCCATCCTGTTTGGCATCATCGGGGCGGTGGCGGGATGGATTTTTATGAGTATTTTTCGGGCTTGTCATCACCTCTTCGCCCGTATTCCTGGCCCCATTTATTTACACACCACAATAGCAGGACTAGGACTTGGCAGTTTGGCAGCTTTTTTGCCGCTTACCCGTTATTTTGGACATGAAGAGTTAGAAGTAGTTCTGACGACTAACTTTTCTGCTGTTTTTCTCTTAGTTCTAGCCTTTGGTAAAATGGTTGCCATCAGTATGACAGTCACAGGTGGCTGGCGTGGTGGATTTATTATCCCTCTGTTTTTCACTGGTGCTTGTATCGGCAAGGCAGTAGCCATATTAATTCCCGGACTCAATCCTGCCCTAGCCATGATCTGTACAATGGCGGCTATCAATGCAGCTGTGACACGCACACCCATAAGTACGACTTTGCTATTATCAAAACTGACTAACTTCAGTCCTTTCACACCAATTCTATTTGCTAGTTTGATGGGATTTTTTCTGGCTCCCAAAGTTCCCTTAATTGCATCTCAACTCAAGTTACAAGAATCTTTTGAGGAAATTAAAAATTAAAAATTAAAAATTATAGGACTTACGCAATTGTCATATTTTTTTCTTTGTGGGTTGTACTAGGTCAATAGCCAATAGTCTAAAAATTCAGCTTTTTTACCCGGTACTCTTGACTCTTGACTGCCATTGCAGAAAATATGTGTGCCAGTTGCGTAATACCATTTCTTTGTGAGGCTGCGCCAAACCCTTTTAACTTCTTCTTTCTTTCTTTGTGTCCTTTGCGGACTTTGCGGTTCGTTCTTCTTTATTGTACTTAAAATAAGGTTTAGCGCATCTTCATACAGAATTGGTATAAATCCTGAATTAAAAACTCACATTTTTGATTCCCAATACGAGTTGAAATTCCACAATTTTGATTAATTATTCTGCCAAAATATTTGCACACAGATATGTAATTCAAATTTGAATTATGATGGCGATATACGAAGTAATTCCAAGCTTGTGCAATCAATCTTTCACAATCCCAAATTTTCCACCCAAAATCCCAAATTGACTAAGTTAGCTCTCTCGGCAGAAGCAGAGTAAATTGTGTTAAAATTGTACCAAAATATGGCAATTATTCAAAAAAAATTTGACATAATTTTGCGCTTTGTCAACTGTAAGGGCTACAATCTACATTTTTTGGAGTTTTTTAGATTATGACAACCTCACAGGAGAGGATTATCCCAACAGATCTGCGGAACGAAATGTCCCGGTCTTATCTAGAATACGCCATGAGTGTAATAGTGGGGCGGGCGCTGCCAGATGCCAGGGATGGTCTTAAACCTGTGCATCGTCGCATCCTCTACGCCATGCACGAGTTGGGACTAACTCACGATCGCCCCTTTCGGAAATGTGCCCGTGTAGTCGGGGAAGTGCTAGGTAAATATCACCCCCACGGCGACACAGCAGTGTATGATGCTTTGGTGCGGATGGCACAGGATTTTTCCATGCGATCGCCCTTAATTAACGGGCATGGTAACTTTGGTTCGGTAGACAACGACCCCCCAGCGGCAATGCGATACACAGAATGCCGCTTGCAAGCTTTAACCAGTGCCGCCCTACTGCAAGACATCGAATCGGAGACCGTAGACTTTGCAGATAACTTCGACGGTTCCCAACAAGAACCAACAGTTTTACCATCACGCATACCCCAACTGCTGCTGAATGGTTCTTCTGGTATTGCCGTGGGGATGGCTACCAACATCCCTCCCCACAACTTAGGCGAATTGATCGATGGCTTAGTGGCATTAATTCACAATCCCGAAATCACCGACTTGCAGTTAATGCAGTATGTCCACGGCCCAGACTTCCCCACAGGGGCGCAAATTCTCGGAACAGCTGCCATTAAAGAAGCCTACACCACAGGGCGCGGTTCCATCACCATGCGCGGCGTGGCTAGCATCGAAACCATTGAACAGCGGGGACGACCGGAAAGAGAAGCAATCATCATCACCGAATTACCTTATCAAACCAACAAAGCAGCACTAATTGAAAAAATTGCCGAGTTGGTGAATGATAAACGTATCGAGGGAATCGCAGATATCCGTGACGAAAGCGATCGCGACGGGATGCGAATCGTCATCGAACTCAAGCGCGATGCCTATCCCCGCGTAGTCTTAAACAACCTCTACAAGCAAACGCCACTCCAAGCCAACTTTGGTGCCAACATGCTGGCGTTGGTGAATGGCGAACCCCAAATCCTCACCCTCAAGCAATTCTTAGAAGTCTTCCTCGATTTCCGCATCGAATCCATTACCAGACGCACCCGCTACGAACTGCGAAAAGCCGAAGAACGCGACCATATCTTACAAGGTTTATTAATTGCTCTAGCACATTTAGATGCAATTATTAACTTAATTCGTCATGCTCCCGATGCACCCACAGCCAAAGGTGAATTAATCACAACTTACGGACTTTCGGAAGTGCAAGCCGACGCGATTTTACAAATGCAACTGCGACGCTTGACAGCCTTAGAAGCAGACAAAATCCGACAAGAACACGAAGCTTTGCAAGCTCAAATAGCTGATTTGCAAGATATTTTGGCACGGCGCGAAAGAATACTAGAAATCATTGAAACCGAAATCAGCCAAATCAAAACCAGCTTCGCCACACCCCGCCGCACAGTCATCACCCACGCCGAAGGGGAAATCGATGAACGCGACTTGATTGCCAATGAAAAAGCAATCATTCTGCTCACAGAGCAAGGTTACATCAAAAGAATGCCAGTCAACACCTTTGAAGCCCAAAGCCGTGCCACCAGAGGCAAAGCCGCAGCCAAAGTCAAAGATGATGACACCGTAGAGCATTTCTTAACTTGCTGCGACCACGATAGCGTTTTATTCTTTAGCGATCGCGGCGTCGTCTACTGCCTAAAAGCTTATCAAATTCCCGTGGGTTCCCGTACCAGTCGCGGCACACCCATCGTGCAAATGTTGCCCATTCCCAAAGAAGAAAAAATCACCTCAATTGTACCCGTTGACGAGTTTAGGGACGACGTATATCTAGTGATGCTGACTAAAGGCGGCAACATCAAGAAAACCGAATTGTCAGCTTTTAGTAACATTAGAGCCAACGGCTTAATAGCCATTTCCCTAGAAGAAGGCGACCAACTGCGTTGGGTGCGACGTGCCAGAGTCGAGGACAGCATAATAATTGGTTCTCGTCAAGGCATGGCAATTCACTTTCGCTGTACCCACGAACAACTACGCCCCTTGGGTAGGGCAACTCGTGGGGTCAAAGCCATGAAGCTGAAAAAGAATGATGAATTGGTGGGGATGGATATTCTACCCGCAGCCATTCTCGACACTCTGCCCACAGATGTAGCTGAAGCCGAAGATGTGGAAACAGAAGAAATCGAAACCAACGAAGAAGTTACAGAAGTCGCAGGAAACGGTCATGTCGGCCCTTGGGTATTAGTAATAACCATCGGCGGCTATGGCAAACGCGTACCAGTTGCCCAATTCCGACTGCAAAATCGAGCCGGACAAGGTTTAATGGCAACCAAATTCAAGAACCGCAAAACCAAAGACCAATTAGCAACCCTAGGCATTGTCAACAGCGACGACGAAATCATGATGGTGACAAATCGCGGTATCATCATCCGGCAAGCCGTCAACGCCATTTCAGTACAATCGCGATCGGCAACTGGTGTGAGAGTGCAACGACTCGACGAAGATGATGCAATCACAGGCGTAGCAATAGTTCCTTCCGATGCAGGCGATGCAGAAGAAGCTGAGTAAAAAGCAGGGAGAAGGTTTATCCTTACTCCCTTACTTAATTGCCTTAAGTAGCGGAGTTCTGATGGGGCTAACCGTAGCCCCTGTGGACGCATGGTTCCTAGCCTGGATTGCCCTAGCACCCCTATGGGTGCTAGTTATCACTTCAGCCAAACGTAAAAACCAATCCCCCCCAGCCTCCCCAGCCCCCCCTGCTCCCCCTGCTCTCTTCTGGGGTATCGGTTATCACGGAATCGCCCTATTTTGGATTACCGGCATTCATCCCATGGATTGGTTGGGCGTTCCTTGGTGGCCGAGTTTGGCAATCACCCTGTTTTGTTGGTCATTCATCAGCCTTTACGGAGGGTTATTCGTCGCCATTTGGGCGGCAGTGATGGCTCGTGTAGCCAAGCAAAAACCGTGGCTACGTATCTTAATAGGCACATCAATTTGGTGTGGCTTAGAAGCACTTTGGAGCGCAGGCCCCTTGTGGTGGAGTTCCCTAGCATACACCCAAAGCCCACACAACCTGATTATTTTACACCTCGGTCAACTCTCCGGCACAACTACTATTACAGCAGCCATAGTCGCCATCAACGGCTTAATAGCCGAAGCATGGATAACTCACAAAGAAAGGAAAATTTCCTCTGCGTCACGGACACTTTCCTCAACGGGGGGGAACCCCCGCACGGAAGTGTCCTCCTCTGCGCCTCTGCGGTTCGTAAATCCATATTTAGCGATCGCCACAACACTACTAATCACCCTACACCTAATTGGCTTGGCTTTATACTCCCAACCCATCGCCCAACCACCAACAGCAGCATTAAAAATAGGAGTAATTCAAGGTAACATCCCCAACAAAATTAAACTAACTCCCGAAGGTTTACGTCGTGCAATTACAGGTTACACCGACGGCTATTTAACTTTAGTAAATCAAGGTGTAGATGGAGTTCTCACCCCAGAAGGAGCAATGCCTTTTTTCCAACGTGACTTAGCAGCAACTCCCCTAGTCAAAGCAGTCAAAGAAAAAGGCGTAGTCGCTTGGGTTGGTGCTTTTGGAGAACGAGGACGCAGCTATACAAATAGCTTATTTACCGTCATTGGTAGCGGTGAAATTACCAGCCGTTACGATAAATCCAAATTAGTACCACTTGGGGAATATATTCCCTTTGAAAGTATTTTAGGTGGTATAATTAGCCGTTTATCACCACTGGATGAACATCAAGTACCAGGTTCAGCAAATCAAATTTTTGACACACCTTTTGGACGGGCGATCGTTGGTATTTGTTACGAATCAGCTTTTCCTGAACAATTCCGTCGTCAAGCTGCGGCGGGTGGGCAATTTATTCTCAGTTCCTCTAACGATGCTCATTACAGTGCATCTATGCCATTCCAGCATCATGCACAGGATATCATGCGGGCAATTGAAACTGATAGATGGGCAGCGCGGGCGACTAACACAGGATATTCAGCTTTTGTAGATCCTCACGGCAGAACCTTGTGGATATCTCGATATAATACTTACGAAACCCACGCCGAAACTATTTATCGTCGGCAAACACAGACTTTTTACGTGCGTTGGGGTGACTGGTTAACACCTCTATTGTTAGGGTTAGGTGCTTTAGCATGGGGATTTAATATCTTCTGGCAGAATGATGGCAATACCAATTTGAAGTAATTAAAATTTAATCCATCACGTCTCTATAGGAGGGATGGTAGTATGGAAAACTTCGAGCAACGCAGGCTTTTATCTGCCCTGAGTCATGGAGCAATATTTTTTAGTTCTACCATAGTCTCCATTGGCATACCCATTGCAATTTTTTTAATCAACGAAGACCCTGTTGTTAAAGAAAATGCCAGAGAATCTCTGAATTTCCATATTAACCTTTACATTTATGCGGTTATTTTTGGATTACTAGTTTTTGTGGGAATTGGTATTGTGTTGTTGATTGTGTTGTGGGTGGTTAGTCTGATTATGCCAATTATTGCCATAATTAGGGTTTTGAAGGAACCGAATGTACCCTACCGCTACCCCTTGATTTTTCGTTTTTTTTAGTCATAACAAGGCGATGTTTGAGTCTACGCACTCAGGTAAATCAAACAGCGATCGCCTAACATGGCAAGAGATCATGCCATCACAAACCAACACTAGAAGTTAGACTATTAGTCAAACCAGCAGTTAGACCAGCAGTTAGACCAATAGTTAGACTTGCAGTTACACCAGCAGTTATATCAGCACCACCATATACAGACATAGAATCTATCTCGCTGAGGTCATTGAGAAAGGTTTCCGAATCTTGGAAAAGTTGATAGCCAACGATATGTAACTCAGAAAAAGTGATATGATTTGCCATAATTTTGTTCTAAGTGACTTACTTTTTAAGTAAGTCGTTTTTGCAGACATGAAGCTCTTGTAGCTCAACTATGTAATGCAAATTCTATTCAGCAAAATGAATAAAATCAAGGCAATAAACCTATTTTAGCAGACATAAATAAGTGGAATATGTCTATTTAAAATCTGAACTAAGAGCGGTCGTGGGGGCCCCGAGTTCCCCAGTCCCTAGTCTCTAGTCCCCTGCTATATCTGTATTAGGTATTTTGTGAAATAGTATAAGATAACTGACCATGTTCTGCTAGATTTGGTGAATTCTTAATCAATTTTGGCTCACTTTCAAACAACATTTGTTCTAGCTCTCTTTCGGTAAATTTATAACCAATCTTAGTAGCAAAATTGACAATTTTAGCTTTGTCCCAATGACAACTGCCGAAAAATCCTCGCTGACAGCACTTATTTAAGTATTGTTCATAAATAGCTTGATCCGATATCAAAACATCATAAAAAGCATTAACCTGTTCTAGTGACATGAAATTTTATCTCCTCAAATTTTGTTTTTGTTATCGAAATAATCGGGTCTAAAACCTCGCCTTTTAAGGCGAAAAGTTTTGAGAACGAGGTATAAATCCTCGTTTCAAAAACGGCCTCCTGCCTCCTGCCTTCGTTAATTGCTTACAATTACATTGATTCACGAGATAATTCCGGCTTGAATCATCCAGCTTTAAAAACTTTTTATTTCTTCTAAAAAAGAAAAATTGAGGTCAGCTATTAATAGTGATTATGTCAAAGGGACTGGGGAACTCGGGGCCCCCAGTACCACTGACCAAACCTGTGATACCGTAAGCCGTTGAACACAATAAAAGATGGGATGCAGTAACAGGCTGACATTAAAAAAAATTAACCCGCTAAAGAACTTGACAGTTTGCAAAAGCTTTGAAAAATGCGATCGCTGCGATGATAAAATGGCAAAACCTTGGACAAATAGTATGGTTAGGCTCAAAGATACACTTTTTGATATTTCCCAACGAGAATGAACCACCTCTGCTAGTAGCATCTAGTCTTTCGGCGGCTTTACAACTAAGTAAGTAGACGCGATTAAACCGAACTATGTAAAGTTTTGTATGAGTAAAGGGTAAGGGGAAAAAGGGAAAAACCTTTACCTTTTTCCCCTTACCCTTTACCCTTCTTAATACAGTTATGTTTATTTTTGCCGACTTACTGTAGTTCTTCAGCTACAGCAATAAAGTAGCGCAAGTATCGTAGTTTCCCAGTTTTGATACTTCATATGTATCAAAATGAAATAAATATATATTGGACATCTTAAAAGAGTCTACCTATGATACTCGTACAGAGATTTAATCGAGAAAAGAGCAATGAGTGAAAAAACAATTTCAGAGAATCTCAGAAGCCAAGTAGTCACGCAAGGAGTGCAGCGATCGCCAAATCGAGCCATGCTGCGTGCAGTTGGTTTTAAAGACGAAGATTTCAACAAAGCCATTGTAGGCATAGCCAATGGCTACAGCACAATCACTCCCTGCAACATGGGAATAAATCAACTAGCCCAAAGAGCAGAAGTAGGCATTAGAAATGCTGGGGCAATGCCGCAAATGTTTGGCACAATCACCATAAGTGACGGTATTTCCATGGGAACCGAAGGGATGAAATATTCCCTCGTGTCGCGAGAAGTAATTGCAGACTCCATAGAAACCGCCTGTAGTGGGCAAAGCATGGACGGAGTATTAGCCATAGGTGGTTGCGATAAAAATATGCCAGGGGCAATGCTAGCGATCGCTAGAATGAATATCCCTGGTATCTTCGTCTACGGTGGCACAATTAAACCCGGCCACTACAATGGACGCGATTTAACCGTTGTCAGTTCTTTTGAAGCTGTTGGTCAATACAGTGCAGGCAAAATAGACGAAAAGGAACTCTTAGAAGTTGAAAGTCGGGCTTGTCCTGGTGCTGGTTCCTGCGGTGGCATGTACACAGCTAACACCATGTCTTCAGCTTTCGAGGCCATGGGAATGAGTTTGCCTTATTCCTCCACTATGGCAGCAGAAGATGCCGAAAAAGCCGACAGTACGGAAAAATCAGCTTTTGTTCTCGTCGAAGCCATCAGGAAGCAAATCTTACCCAGGCAAATTATTACCCGCAAATCCATAGAAAATGCCATTAGTGTGATCATGGCTGTGGGTGGTTCCACAAATGCAGTGTTGCATTTCTTAGCGATCGCCCGTGCTGCACAAGTAGAGTTAACCTTGGATGACTTTGAAACCATCCGTGCCCGTGTGCCAGTTTTGTGTGATTTGAAACCAAGCGGTAAATATGTAGCTACAGATTTACACAAAGTCGGTGGCATTCCCCAAGTGATGAAAATGCTACTTGTGCATGATTTACTACACGGAGATTGTCTCACTATCACAGGTCAAACCATAGCCGAAGTCTTGGCAGATGTACCAGCCGAACCAGCTGGCGACCAAGATGTGATTCGTCCTTGGCATAACCCGATGTATTCCCAAGGACATTTAGCTATTCTCAAAGGGAATTTGGCAACAGAAGGGGCTGTAGCAAAAATTACCGGAGTCAAAAAGCCAGTGATTACTGGGCCTGCACGGGTGTTTGAATCAGAAGAAGCTTCTTTAGAGGCAATTTTGGCAGGTAAGATTCAGCCAGGTGATATTTTGGTGATTCGCTATGAAGGCCCCAAAGGTGGCCCTGGAATGCGGGAAATGTTGGCGCCCACCTCAGCAATTATTGGTGCTGGTTTAGGTGATGCTGTGGGGTTAATTACCGATGGACGCTTTTCTGGTGGTACTTATGGAATGGTAGTAGGTCATGTTGCACCAGAAGCCGCAGTTGGTGGTGCGATCGCTCTGGTACAAGAAGGCGATAGCATCACTATTGATGCTCCTGCACGCCGATTGCAATTAAACATTTCCGATGAAGAATTAGCTCGTCGCCGTGCCAATTGGCAACCCCCTGCACCACGTTACACCAAAGGTGTGTTAGCCAAATATGCCAAGTTGGTATCTTCTAGCAGTCTTGGTGCTGTGACTGATTTGGACTTGTTTGCATAGTATGGAGTAAGGGCAGAGACGCGATATATCGCGTCTCTCTAAATAACATATAATAAATATATAATTGCTATCAATTAAAATAATATTTTTATCTTTTTTAAACAGGAATTACGCAACTGGCACAGATATTTTCTACGATGGGAGTAAATAGTCAAAAAACCTTGATTTTTGACAGTTGTGTAAGTCCTATGTTGTACTGAAAATTGCGATCGCTTGACTACATCCTACAGAATATACAGAATACGTCCTTTAGTAGAACCAAGCTCACGAGAGCAGCGCAGTATCTTAGAGTCAAAGCTATTTTATTAGTCTTTGATTACAACTAAAGCTAGGTTATTCTGATGAAATTTTTAGTATTTATCACTACTGAATCTGGAGAACAGCATTGGCAAGGACAAGCCGACTCACTGATTGAAGCACAGACAAAAGCCCTTGCCTCCATAGATGCATACAAAAAAACAATCAGTGATACCTCTGTATGTTGTCAATGGCACTGGCAGTATAATCCCGAACTTGGCAACACTGAGCATTGCAATAATTGCGGTAATCCTGTCTACTGGTTTGGCGAAGAGTATTATTGCCCAGAATGCGCTCAAAGATTGCAGCTCAAGGAGTTTAATGAACAACTGTATACACATCGCACTTCTGTTTAGACAACAACATAGTTGCTGCATCTAATTAATTTCTAGTTCTAGAACTGGAGGAGTTATGAAATATATCAATCAAATAATTATTGAACAACTACGTTTTGGGGAAAAAACTGCTGGAGAACTTAAGGATGCCCTTGAGTGTAGTTATAGTGTCCTTGATGCAGCTTTGCGTGAACTGATTGATGAAGAAGAAATTGAGCCAGGATGGAGTAATGATCATTACCCTGTGAGAATCTATAAACTGAAGCGCAAACAAGAATCTATTCCTTTTTGGAGAAAATAGTAATACCAGTTCTCGTAAACTTGAGCTTAATTATTATTCTTTCTTGGCGCTCTTGGCGCTCTTGGCGGTTCGTTAAAAAATAAAAAGCTCATCTTCATAAAGAATTAGTATAAGTTCTTTAATATCTGCTTTTGAGAAAGTATGGGTGGCAAGCAGTTGATGTTATGGCTTTTGTTGGTGTAACTTAAATGCTGTGATCACTCAGGAGCATCTAATCCGGTTGAACTGGTATCGCTGATGGTCAACCCTGATTGGACAGTTACTATTATTGGTGCGACTAATATGGGGCAAATGTGCTGAACCAAACCCAATATTTGAAGCGGTATGGAGTGGCGATCGCATCTGTGGTGATTGCCTTGTTACTCATGCTAGCACTTGACCCTGTTCTCCAATTGACACACGCTCCGTTTTTATTATTTTTTGGTGCAGTGGCCGTCAGTGCTTTCTATGGAGGGCAAAATCCGGGAATTGTGGCAACCCTGCTTTCTGCTGGGTTTGCCCATTACTATTTTTTAGAAGCACATTATAATTGGAATTTCACCCTACCCACTGTATTCAAGCTGGCACTATTCATCCTAGAAGGAGTGCTGATTACTCTGTTGATTGACTCACTTTGCAAGGCTCAAGCACAAGTCCGCAAGAACTTGAATCAACTTGAGACAAACGAAGCAGAAATTAAAGATTTGTCCCAGGCACTTCAACGTCGAGTCGATGAACTGCAAGCCCTGTTTAATGCTATTCCAATTAATATTGCGCTTGCAGAAGATCCTGACTGTCACGTAGTAAAAGTTAACGCCGCTTATGCAAAGCTGCTACAAATCCCAACAGAAACCAATGTGGCGGTCACTCCAGGAGTCAAACAGTCTCAACTTCCGTACAAGTTTTATCAAAATGGACGAGAACTGCTTGGACATGAACTGCCTGTAGAGTACGCTGCCAAGCATGGCGTAAAAGTGTGCGATGTAGAAATCGAACTGGTTCGACAGGATGGTGCTGTGTTTAGTTTGTATGGAAATGCAGTGCCACTGTTTGATGAATCGGGTCAACCTAGGGGAAGCGTGGGTGTTTATACGAATATCACCGATCGCAAACAAGCCGAAATTGCTCTACGGGAAAGTGAAGAACGTTTAAGAATTGCCAATGAACGCTTTGAATTGGCAGCAAAGGCGGTTAACTGCTTGATTTATGACTGGAATCTAGAATGCGATCGCATTGAAAGAACAGATGGATTAACCAAGCTATTCGGCTACTCGTTAGCAGAAGCAAAACCGACAGGTCAATGGTGGGTAGATCGCATCCATCCTGATGATTTACAATCTATACAAGCTCAGGCATGGTCTGTATTAGCAAAGGAAGATCACTTTTCCTCAGAATATCGCATTTTAAATAAATCCAATCAGTATGTTTATGTGCTAGATCAGTGTATAGTCGTGGCGCGAGACCCTGATGGTCAGCCAACCCGCATTGTCGGTAGCACAATTGATATTAGCGATCGCAAACTTGCCGAAAATGAACGGGAGCAACTGCTGCAACGAGAACAAGCAGCAAGAGTTGCAGCCGAACGTGCCAACCGAGTTAAAGATGAGTTTCTCGCCATCCTCTCCCACGAATTGCGATCGCCTCTCAACCCGATTTTGGGTTGGACAAAACTGCTACAAACTCGGCAATTTGATGCTGCAAAAACGGCTGAAGCCTT
Source organism: Nostoc sp. NIES-4103 (assembly GCF_002368335.1). GTDB lineage: Bacteria > Cyanobacteriota > Cyanobacteriia > Cyanobacteriales > Nostocaceae > Amazonocrinis. Next base: position 8,043,085 of record NZ_AP018288.1, read on the forward strand.
GGCAACTATTGAACGTAACGCCAAACTTCAGGCCCAACTCATTGATGATCTGCTGGATACAGCCAAGATTCTCCGTGGCAAACTGACTCTAGAAATGGCGACCGTCGATTTGGTGCTTGTGATTGAAGCGGCGATCGACACGGTAAGGACAGCCGCCGTTGCCAAAAATATCTTCCTCCATTCAGTACTGCCTCAAATTGGGCAGGTGTTGGGTGATGCAACCCGACTTCAGCAGATTGTCTGGAACCTATTGTCCAATGCCATCAAATTTACCTCTAAAAATGGGCGGGTAAACATTCAATTGGCGCGAATCGGCGATCAGGCACAAATTACCGTCAGCGATACTGGCAAAGGTATTAAACCCGACTTTCTGCCGTATATTTTTGAGTCATTCCGCCAGGAAGATGCTTCCACAACTCGAAGGTTTGGTGGGCTGGGGTTAGGTTTAGCCATCGTCCGAGAGTTGGTTGAAGCCCACGGCGGCACCATCACCGCAGACAGCCCAGGTGTTGAGTTGGGATCAACGTTTACGGTTTGCTTACCACTGGTGAATGTTGAGCTAGAATCCCAACCCTCACAAGCAGTGTTGACTCAGGAACCTGATTTGACCAAAATTCGAGTCCTGATTGTAGATGATGAACCCGATAACCGTGAGTTATTAGCGGTAATCCTGACCCAATATGGAGCAGAAGTCATGACCGTCACCTCGGCCATGCAAGTGCTGGCAAACCTAGAATCCTTTCAACCCCATCTCTTAATCAGTGATATTGGAATGCCGGATGTAGACGGTTATTCCTTAATTCAACAGATTCGGGCATTACCTGCTGCCAGAGGCGGACAAATTCCCGCGATCGCCTTGACCGCCTATGCAGGTGAGATTGATCACGAGCAGGCAATGGCAGCCGGGTTTCAACGACATCTTACCAAACCCGTTGAGCCAGAGGCCTTAGTCAGGGCAATTGCTGACCTCTGGTCAAAATAATTCGTAATTGATAAGAGCGTAATTCGTAGTTACAATCAGTGTTAGCTCTCTTCCCACTACCAACGAAACACCACCAAATTGGAAATTTGGTGTGGGCTGCTGTACCCATTTAATTACGAATTACGAATTACGAATTACGAATTAGTATTATGGCATAGGATGGAAGAGAAGATCAGGGGAAAAGTAATTAAAAACTGCCCAGATAGAAAAGGCAATTGATATTGCAATAACAGCAATAACTGGTATTAAAGAAAGATACCGAAGGAAAAACACTTGTTGATTGTTTTGTTTTTGCATAAAATGCTCTTGAATACTTAAGATTGGTAGAAAATTTTGGTTAAGTTTTTCGACAAATTAGAGATTTTGTGAAACATTTATCGTGAGTTCGACAAGCGCTGTTTTGACCTCTCCCCCGACCCCTCTCCTACAAGGAGAGGGGAGTAAAACCAATTCTTTAAAAGTCGGCAACAGATTCAAACCCCAAAACCTAGACCATATCCGACTTTCTTAATTACGAATTACCCTTCGGGTTCGCAAGTTTGCCATCGACGCAAAGCGCCAAGACGGCAACTTGCTCACGAATTACGAATTGGTATAAAACCGTGATTTTTTCGTTTCTCCTCCCTCGCCTTTTAGGAGAGGGAGGCCGGGAGGGAGAGGTTCATCGAACTCACGTAACATTAACACGCATTTGTTTAGACGGGAGAAAAATGCCATAGTAACCAGCAGCGATCGCAGACAAAGCATTGAGCCAAACATTATTACCAAACAGTGGCATTAAGCCAAAAAATGTCTTGGTGAAAGGCAACAATCCCATAATTGCCAATACAGCATAAGCAACTGCAAAGGCGCGATTAAATAAACGCGCACTGCTAGCACTGGTATAAGAAGCAATTCCTAATAGCCCGACAGCGCACCGCACCAAATTATGCAAAAAATTGGTAGAAAATAACCCAAATATATAACCAAAACCAGCAGCATAGGTGTTAGGAGACACATCTAACGGGATATAAGATTCACTCGTTCCTGGCAAAGAGACCAAAGCAGGTGTAAATCCTGCCAAACCTAATATTAAAAAGAGAATACCAATGATCAAAGCACAGTAACGCTCTACCATTGTTCTAGTTTGAATGTTTTCCATATTCTTTTTTCTCCCTGGTATAATCCAATGTTTGGCGAATAGGAACTATCAACTAATACCAATTCGTAATTCGTAATTCGTAATTGTAGAGACGATTCGGCGAATCGTCTCTACTCAGATATGGCATGGCTTTCGGGGGAGCGAATGTGTTGCCTCATTTTAGAGAATTGGTATAAATTCTGATGATGTTCAAAATATTTAACCGTAATGGCACGCTTGATAAGCGTTAAACCTTAATATTAATGGTTTTGGGTGTGGGGAATTAAGAACAACTTGGTTCTGTATAATGGGCTAAAATTTAGTTTCTATTAGCCCTATAACCTGCCAACAGCGAAGTTTCTCGTTTCGAGCGTGCCATTAATATTGAACCGATAAACCTGCTTTATTTGAGACAATTGTTACCCAGATATAAGGGACTTACAACTAAAAAAATATCCAATCGTTAGGGGAAGCAGGGGGAGAGGAAGAATTTGATTAAAATCTTCGCTTTTGCTCATTGAATAATTTAATTTCTGGAAGTCCCTAATACTTTCTATTTAACTGAGAATATTAGATGGTTACTCTATCAAAAGGCAGGATTATATTATGTTCGTGTTTATTACTTGTGATACAGCAGTTTGCAAGTATAGCTGTACGCCCCTAAAGATCATTCATGTGTTGCCAAGATTTTGAGAATTGGTATAAAGCGATCGCCCGCACGCTGTCACGGGGAAGATGTTTTAGCCAAAAGAAGTAGAAAGTAATACTATGGATGATGGTTTACAGCTATACACCCCGGTACTTGCATGGATTTATCACTGCAAAACAAAATTGTTTCGTTCATTTGGTCAATTGCTGATGATTGTCTGCGGGATGTCTACGTGCGGGGTAAGTATCGGGATGTGATTCTACCGATGTTTGTGCTGCGGCGGCTGGATTGTTTGCTGGAAGAAACCAAAGATGCAGTGCTGGAAGAGGTACGATTTCAGCGTGAGGAAGCAGGTTTTACAGTCCTTGACCCTGTGGCATTGCGGGAAGCATCAAGTTACGTATTTTATAACACCTCTGACTGGACGTTAAAAAAATTAGTCAAGACTGCTTCTAATAATCGCCAAATTTTAGAAGCGAATTTCAAAGCTTATCTAGATGGGTTTAGCGATAACGTTAAAGAAATTATCGAGAAATTTGAGCTACGCAACCAAATCCGGCGCATGGTGCAGGCGGATGTTTTACTCGATGTGTTGGAGAAATTTACCTCGCCTTACATCAACCTCAGTCCTCACGATACCTTAGACCCAGATGGGCGAAAACTACCAGGGTTGAGTAACTTGGGAATGGGTTATGTATTTGAAGAATTAATCCGCAAGTTCAACGAAGAAAATAACGAAGAAGCCGGTGAACACTTTACCCCCCGCGAAGTCATTAAATTGATGACTCATCTATTATTTATCCCAGTTAAAGATCAATTACCACCAGTAATTACAGTGTATGATGGGGCTTGCGGGTCGGGGGGAATGCTAACAGAATCCCAGGATTTTATTAAAGATTTAGAAGGGGAAATTAAGTCCCAAGCGGCGGTTTACCTGTATGGAAAAGAAGTGAACGGCGAAACCTACGCGATTTGCAAGTCCGACATGATGATTAAGGGCAACGACCCAGAAAACATCAAGTTTGGTTCAACATTGGCAACAGATGAATTTAGGGAGATGCGGTTTGATTTTATGTTGTCAAATCCGCCCTATGGAAAGTCGTATAAATCAGACCAAAAATACATTCTTGATGGCAAGGATGTTTTAGACAGTCGCTTTGAGGTCGTACTGAAAAATTTCAAAGGTGAATTAGAAGTAGTTCCGGCAATTCCTCGTTCTTCCGATGGGCAATTGCTATTTTTAATGGATATGGTCAGCAAGATGAAGCGGTTAGATGAAAGTCCCTTGGGCAGCCGCATTGCATCAGTTCACAATGGTTCTTCACTGTTTACCGGGGATGCAGGCAGCGGGGAAAGTAATATTCGTCGCTACATTATTGAAAATGACTGGTTAGAAGCAATTATTCAGTTGCCGAATAATTTGTTTTATAACACGGGAATTACAACATATATTTGGGTTTTGTCTAATACAAAAGTACTACAAAGAAAGGGTAAAGTACAATTAATTGATGCGTCAGAACTTTATCAAAAATTACGCAAGAATTTAGGGGCGAAGAATTGCGAGTTTGCAACGGAGCATATTGAGAAAATTACCCACCTTTATTTAGAAATGCCGAATCAAGGAATTTCTAAAGTTTTTGATAATCAAGACTTTGGTTTTTACAAAATTACAGTAGAACGCCCTTTAAGGCTGGCGGCGCAATTTACACCAGAACGGGTGGCAAAGTTGCGTTATGTGCCTGCGCTGCGTGAGGTGATGGAATGGGCTTATGAGCAATGGGGTGAGGAGATTTATGCAAAATTAGAGGTGCATAAAAAGGCAATTGAGGACTATATCGAGAGTGAAGAAATTTCTTTATCTCCCAAAGCCAAAAAGGATTTATTCTCACCGAAGACATGGGAAGCACAACGCCATCTCATGGTTGTAGGAGAGCGTTTAATGGAAGCTGTGGAAGATGAATTATCACTCGATTTTCATGAATTTGTCATTGCAGTTGATACGGCTTTGAAATTGTTGAATATTAAGTTAACCAACAGTGAGAAAAATCAGATTTTAAATGCTGTCAGTTGGCGGGATGAGAAAGCTGAAAGGGTGGTGAAGAAGGTACACAAGTTGAAGGGGAATCAACTAAGTGATTTATTAACAGAATTGGGAACCACTGAGGACAACTTACCCGACTATGGTTATTGGCCTGGGAAGAAAGCGGGGGAATGGATAGAGTATGAATCTGATAGTGAATTGCGGGATATAGAAAATGTACCGTTGAAAGAACAAATACACGATTATTTTGTGCGGGAAGTGCGTCCCCATGTGGCTGATGCGTGGATAGCTTTGGATAAAACCCAGATTGGTTATGAGATTAGTTTTAACAAGTATTTTTATCAGCACAAGCCATTGAGAACACTGGAGGAAGTAACAGCGGAGATTTTACAGTTAGAACGTGAGACGGAAGGGTTATTGAAAAAATTGGTGAGTTTTGGAGAAACGAGTTAAGAGGATGTTTGAAAAGTATTATGCAAAACATCAAAGTAATCAAAGACCTAACCCCCTAACCCCCTTCCCGACGCGGGAAAGGGGAATTTAAAGCCTCTCGACCTTTCGGGGAGAGGAATGGAAGCGGGGTTTCTAGTAAACCTTAAATTCTAGTAGCGTGACCGGACTAAAATGGTGCATAAATTTCTTCTAACATCTCTGTGTTCTCTGCGCCTCTGCGGTTCGTTAATGCATTATTTTAGCCCGGTCACGCCACTACTTAATATTTACTTTATAAATAGCCTTGCACCTGCACCAAGAAACAGGAGTGTAAGCAATGGATAAATTAGCCAAGTATCGGGAATGCGTGCAAAGTTTATTAACTCGTTATGCTAACAAAGATGTGGCTCTTGGTGAAGTGGAAGTCCAGTTAATTTTTGATGACAAGCGCGACCATTATCAGTGGATGAATGTAGGATGGGAAGGTTTAAAGCGTGTTTATCGATATATTATTCATTTTGATATTAAAGATGGGAAGATTTGGCTTCAGCAAAATTTAACTGACCAAAATCCGGCTGAGGAGTTGGTAGCAATGGGTGTACCGCGAGAGGATATTGTTTTGGGTTTGCAACCTGCTTATAAACGGCAGTATACAGATTATGGGGTGGCTTAGATTGGTGATGGTGAATATTTTGCAGTTGCAGCAGTTAGTAAGTTTTGGGGAGGTGGAGTAATGGCTTTCCCCAAGTATGACAGTTATAAGGATAGTGGGGTTGATTGGTTGGGAGAAATCCCAGAAGATTGGCAAATTATTAGAGCTAAATATGTTTTAAAAGAAGTAGATGAACGGTCGAAAACTGGAAAAGAAGAACTTTTATCAGTTTCTCATTTGACTGGGGTAACTCCTAGAAATGAGAAAAACGTGAATATGTTTTTAGCTGAAGACTATAGCGGTTCAAAGTTATGTCAGCCGAACGATATTGTTGTGAATACAATGTGGGCTTGGATGGGGGCCCTTGGAGTCTCGCCAGTTGAAGGTATTGTCAGTTCTTCTTATGGAGTCTATCGACCGAATGACACAGTATTTCCTAAGTTTCTTGATAATCTGCTAAGAACATCAATATATATAGCAGAGTACAACAGACGTTCTACAGGCGTACATTCATCAAGATTAAGGTTATATCCAGATAAGTTTTTAGATATTCCTCTTTTATTACCTCCACTTAATGAACAAGAAAGAATATCTGAGTTTATTGATAACACTACCGCCGAAATCGATGAAGCCATAGCCAAAAAACAGCGCCTCATCGAACTGCTGCAAGAGCAAAAAGCCATTCTCATCAATCAAGCTGTCACCAAAGGGCTAAATCCTAAAGCACCCATGCGCGATAGTGGGGTTGAGTGGCTTGGGGAGATCCCTGAGCATTGGAAGAAGATAAAGTTGAAGTATTTTATTGATTTGCTATCAGGGTTTGCTTTCAAAAGCAGTTCTTACTCTATGAGTAATGAGGATATTCCTCTTTTGAGAGGGATTAATATTAATCCTAGAACAATTAAATGGGATGAAACAGTTTATTGGCCAAAGGAAAAGGTAAATAAATTTGAAAATTATTTACTTGAAGAAAATGATATCGTTATTGGCATGGATCGCCCTTGGATTAGCTCTGGCATACGAATTGCAAGAATAAAATATTGTGATTTGCCTTGTCTTTTACTTCAGCGAGTTGCGAGAATAAGAGCAATAAAGCCACTTACTCAAGCTTATTTAGAACTAATTTTAAATTCTAAAAGCTTTCATTCCTATTTTGAGCCAATGTTAACTGGTATTAGCGTCCCTCATATCAGCCCTGAGCAAATAAAAATCTTTGAAACCTATATTCCAGATGAATTTGAACAAAATATTATTTGTAATTTCGTTGAACAAATGTCTCGTAATTTTGATATAGCTAAAAGACAAGAAGAGAAAAAAATTAATATTCTTGAAGAACTCAAAAGTATACTAATAGCAGAAGCAGTTACCGGGAAAATAAAAGTATAAAGTAAATCTTTTAAGTAAAGCTCGCGCACTTTTACCTCTAAGTTGCCCCACAGACTAAAATCAAACTAAACCTCTTATCTAAGCGATATAGAAAAGGCTCAATAAAGTGTCATGACCGTAACTACCTACAAAATGATAAAGCAAGTATCATAGGAATAACCACTCGTATAAAATCTAACGAATTTCCTATGGTCAGTAAAACCAACGAGCAAGCACTGGAAAATTGTATCGAAACAGCACTCGTTAAACGCGCTGGCTACCAACAAGGAAACCCCGCAGATTTTGATAGAGAGTTTGCTATCGACCGGGAGAAATTCTGGCAATTCTTAGAAACCACCCAGCCGGAAGAACTCGCCAAACTCAAAGACCGCCCCAACTGGCAAAGATTGATTTTGGAACGGTGCGATCGCAAAATTAAAAAAGATGGCATCCTCTCAGTTCTCAAAAAAGGATTATCCATCGATGATGCCCACCTCACTTTGCTTTACAGCCTGCCCTACAATGATGTCAATCCGGCTGTATTCAAGAACTTTGAAAAAAATATATTCTCAATAACCCGTCAGGTACATTACTCCCAAAGCGATGCAGGGTTATCCATTGATATTGTGCTGTTTGTGAATGGGTTAGCGATCGCCACGATGGAATTAAAAAATCCGTGGACGGGACAAACTGTTTACCACGCCAAAAAACAATACCGCGAAGACCGCAATCCCCAAGAACCATTGCTACAATTTGCTCGTTGTCTAGTCCACTTTGCTGTAGATACAGATGAAGTGTGGATGACAACAAACTTAGACCGTGCTAATACTTACTTTCTCCCCTTCAATAAAGGTTTTAATTTTGGCAAAGGCAACCCACCCAACCCCACTGGCCACAAATCTGCATACTTATGGGAATCTATTCTTACCCGCCAAAGTTTCACCAACATTATTGAACACTTCGCCATTCTCAGCCCTGGCGATACCAACACACCCCTCACTCAAAAAAACCTCTATTTCCCCCGCTATCACCAACTTGATGTTGTCCGCCAACTCCTAACCCATGCACGCACACATGGCACAGGACAAACTTATCTCATTCAACATTCCGCAGGTTCAGGTAAATCTAATTCCATCACCTGGACTGCATATCAGTTAATCGAACTCTACGCTAAAGGTGCAGATAGTCCCTTGTTTGATTCGGTTGTGGTTGTCACAGATAGGCGTATTCTTGACAAACAACTCAAAGACAATATCAAAGACTTTTCTCAAGTCAAAAACATTGTCGCCCATGCCACCAGTGCCCAAGAATTAAAAACTGCCCTAGAGAACGGTAAAAAAATTATTATTACCACCATTCAAAAATTTCCTTTTATTGTTGATGGCATTGAAGATTTGAGTAAAAACACTTTTGCTGTGATTATCGATGAAGCCCACTCCTCACAAAGCGGGAAAGCTGCTGATAATTTAAATATGACTCTCAATAAAGAAGAAGATGAGGAAGAACCAGAAGATTTACAAGAAAAAATTCTCAAAGCAATGGCAGGACGCAAACTTGGTAAAAACGCTTCCTACTTTGCTTTTACTGCCACACCCAAAAACGCAACTTTAGAAAAATTCGGTCAGCCCACAGCAGAAGGTAAATTTGTACCGTTTCACCTTTACTCAATGAAACAAGCCATTGAAGAAGGTTTTATTCTTGATGTGCTAGCTAATTATACCACCTACAAAAGCTATTACCAAATCCAAAAATCCATCCAAGATAATCCCATCTTCGACACTGCCAAAGCCCAGAAAAAACTCCGGGTTTACGTCGAGGGACACAAACAAACCATCGCTACCAAAGCTGATATTATGGTTAACCATTTTATCGAACAAGTTTGGCAACCTAAAAAGCTCAAAGGTAAAGCTAAAGCGATGGTCGTTACCCGTAACATTGAAGCTGCCATTCGCTATTTCTTTGCCATTCGTGACACATTAAAACAAGCGAAAGCACCCTTTAAAGTAATCATTGCTTTCTCTGGTAAAAAGATTGTAGATGGTATTGAATACACTGAAGACATCATCAACGGATTTCCCGGTAAAGACATTGCCGACGAGTTTAAAAAAGATGATTACAAAATTTTAGTTGTTGCGAATAAATTCCTCACTGGCTTTGATGAACCTCTACTGCACACCATGTATGTTGATAAAAAATTGCAGTCGGTGCTGGCAGTGCAAACCTTATCTCGGCTGAATCGCTGTAATCAAAAGATGGGTAAACAAGATACCTTTATCCTCGATTTTTACAACTCCGTTAGTGATATTAAAGCTGCCTTTGACCCTTTCTATACTGCCACATCTTTGAGTGAACCAACTGATGTTAATGTGCTTCATGACCTCAAAGAAGCCTTAGACAATGTGGGGGTTTATGAATGGTACGAAGTCGAGCAGTTCAATAAATTATTTTTCAATCAAGCTGAAGCCGAACAACTTAGCCCCTTCATTGACATTGCCGCAACTCGTTTTAATTCAGAATTAGAATTGGAAGAAGCAACCAAAATCGACTTTAAAATTAAAGCTAAACAGTTCGTCAAAATTTATGGACAGGTAGCTTGTATCATTCCCTATAACAACATCCAGTGGGAAATGCTGCACTGGTTTATCAAATTCCTGATTCCCAAACTAGCGGTTAAAAATCCCGACCAAGAACAACTTGACGAACTCCTGGAAAGTGTAGACCTCTCCACCTACGGCATTGAGCGAGTTAAACTCAATCACAGTATTGAACTTGATGCTTTTGAATCTGAAATTGACCCGCAGAACTCTAACTTACGCGGCTACCATAACGATGCACCACAAAAAGACCTCCTCGATGAAATCATATCCGCCTTTAACAATCGCTTCTTTACAGGCTGGGATACCACTTCACAAGAACAACGAGTTAAATTTATCAACATAGCTAAACACATAATTGACAACCCTAATTATCAAAATCAAGTTGTCAACAACCAAGACGAACAAAACCGCCGCCTGGCATTTGAAGAATTAATCAAACAAGCTATCAGCAAAGAGCGCAAACGCGAACTTGACTTTTATAAACGTTACGCTTCAGACCCAGAATTTCAACGGGCGTTTGATGCCAGCATTATGCAATTACTTGACCAAATAAATTTAGAAGGATTTCAACAATTTTTAGGATAACTAGCTTGTCCAGCAAGCCAGGAAAAAGTTTTTAATATGAGCGACAGGATAGAAATTAATCATATTCAAATATTCTTAATTTGAAATTATCGTAGATTTTTTTGAAATGGGGACTGGGGACTGGGAGGATTATGGACGGGGATTCAAACCCCGCCCAAATCATGTAAGAAGTTGTTTGAAAAGTATTATTGCTAACATCAAAATCTCAAAAACCTAACCCCTCTACCTCCTTACCTACGAGGTAATGGGGATTTCAAAGCCTATCGACCTTTCGGGGAGAGGAATGGAAGCGGGGTTCTTAGTATACTTTTCGACTTTCCAAACATCCTGTAAAAAACATTTACCCAGTACCCAATACCTAGTCCCCAGTCCCGGATCGGCGTTCCTCCCCAACTGTGATTTTTAATTGGTTGGGGAGGAACGCCGCGACCTGTAGAAGAATTAATCATCATGAATTTGAATAGTTTCACCGTTGGCACGAGTAATACTATGGGCATTGAATTCATTGTCGTCATAGTTGCCAACTACAGTAACTTGTTCTCCCACAGACAGGTTAATGGGTTGTGCTAACTGAGATTCTGCCTCAACAATGATTTGTCTTTGACCATCGTTGAGAATGAATTCGTCATCTAAAAGCTTAGTAACTTGACCAGAGATAGTGGTAACACGAGCGTTTGGCAAATTCCCAATTTGGTTTGCCACTTTTTGCGCTCCTACCTCAAAAGGGTTGAATAAGGCAAACAAAGCAGTTAGGACAATGCTGTGTGTAAGATTGAAATTCATTTGTTAAGTCCTCCAATCTGATGTGTAATTGACGCTTATTTTCAGATTGCCGGATAAAAGTAACGAGAAGGTAACAGCATGATCCCAAACCAGGGAATTCCTTGACTAGGAATTAAACTCTTTGCTGATCACTCAGTATTAATTGCTTGTGATGGTGATGATTTAGACGTGAAGGGTAGCTTGATTTGAAATGTAGAGCCTTCACCCAAACGGCTAATTGCAATAATTTGTCCCCCATGTACCTGAACAATCTGTTGTGCGATCGCTAATCCTAACCCAAAGCCACCTGTATGGCGTGAACGTACACTATCTACTCGATAAAATCGCTCAAATATGTGAGGTAAATCGGCTTCTGGAATCCCAATGCCGCTATCCTGTACTTCAATCACCACCCAACGAGACATAATAAAGACTCGTAAGCGAACTTTACCTCCAGACGATGTGTAGCGGTAGGCATTACTAAGAATATTTTTGACTGCTTGCCGCATTAAATCTGGATTTATTGCCAACATTACCAATTGTTCAGGAAATACGCTGGTAAATTCTAAGTTTTTTGCCTTTGCTAAGTGGGTGTATTCTTCTACTAATGCTCCAAGCCAGTTAACTAAATTGATCAGCTCAAGTGCCTCTGGCTTTAACTGTCCTTCATTTCGAGCTAAAAATAATAAATCACTAATCAGCATTCCCATTGATTCAGCAATCTGGTCAATATTTTCCAAAGAATTTTGCTGTTGATCTGGGTCAATCGGTTCGAGTAAACCAAACTGAGCATGATTGCGAATTGCTTGCAGGGGTGTCCGTAGCTCGTGGGAAGCATTAGCTGTAAAGCGCTGTAATTGCTCGTATGATTCGTGAATTGGCTGCATGGCCATTCCACCCAGAAACCAACCCGTCAAACCAATTATGCTTAAGGTAATAGGTACACCTATTATTAAAAACAGTCTCAGTGTCCATAAAGTTTCTTCAACAGGTGCAAGAGAAGCTGCTATTTCCAAATAGCCGATTAATTGTTTATCCTGAAAAACAGGAACTGTTAATTGACGCAGCAGTTTACTTTGACCAACACTGGTAGAAATGCCCTCTTTCTCTTCATGCGAGTTTTTTGGAGCCTCGTTTAACTCAATTGTTTGAAATCCTGCTTGATTATTTAACTGTTCTGATGGAGTGACACCAAAGAATTCTAGTAATTGCTTTTTGGGAGTGTACCAACGAGCATAAATAATTTTATTGTCAAAGGGCAAAGCTTCACCCCCCAAGATAGGGACATCTTCGAGACTAATACGTTGTTGTTCTTGATAGAGTCCATCTTCAACGCCAGCCGCCATCATCTGAGTTGTACTGTAAAGCTCTTGGTCAAATGCCCGCAATTGCTCTTTGGCTTCTAAAAAGTAAAGTATTGTTGCAAAGCTGACTAGAATACTCCCCATTGACAGCGTAAACCAGCGAGCTAGATTACGCCGACTGCGGCTGAACATATTAGGAATTAGCGATCGCATGATTCAGGGGCAACTAATCGATATCCTATCCCGTAAACAGTCTGTAGCCAATCTTCTGCTTTCACTATCTGTAAGCGTTGCCGCAGTCGATGCACTGACATCTTAATTGCTTTACTATCTGGTTGTATGTTCCATTCCCAAAGCGCATGTTCGATTTGGTCGTGAGTCAGTACTTGTCGAGGATGTCGCAGAAAATATTCCATCAATTGAAACTCCCGACCTGATAACTGGACTGTAACTTCCTGCCGCTGTAACGTTAGAGTATTAAGATGAAGTTGTAAATCGGCTAACTCTAGCACGTCACCTTGCCATAATGGCGCCCTGCGTCCCAATGCTCGTACTCGTGCCAACAATTCGAGCAAACTAAAGGGCTTAACTAGATAGTCATCTGCACCAACATCTAAAGCAGATACTTTATCCAAAATGGCATCTTTAGCAGTGAGAATCAGTACAGGAGCCGTTTTTCCTGCTTGACGATACTGTTGACACAGACTAACACCACTAATTTTAGGCAACATCCAATCTAAAATTAACAGGTCGTAGTCTCTCTGTTGCATTAACCACTGGGCTATTTCACCATCTTCAGCACCATCTACAATATGTCCAACTTTTGTAAGTGCGCCCTGTAGTGGCTGTAACTGAGTAACATCATCCTCTACAACTAAAATTCTCATTCATCATTTTGCTATACTCTTTTTCTATTTTCCTATAATATCAAGTTCGGTTAATTACTTACGATATAGTCGATTTGCCTGGTAATAGGTAATAGGTAATGGGTGATAGATGATGACTAATAGTAAAATCCAATTCCCAATTCCCAATTTCCCATTCCCAATTCCCAATTCCCAATTCCCAATTTCCAGATATCATCAGTGTTTCAACGCAGATGATATGATGAGTTAATTAGGGAAATCCAATTAATAGATTTCCCGACTCATGAGGTACACTGTTTGCAACGAAAGCGCTAAATACCTCGGCTCAGTCAAAAATATCATTGAAATGGTTAGGCATTTTATTATTTGTAAGTGCCTCATTAAACTTTTTGTGCATTATGACTCGACCTCGCTGGCTGCAATTTCTAAATAACTTAGGACTAGAGTTTTGGCTGCCAATACCTTTAATCGGACTGTTTTTTTGGTTGAGTACAGGTTTGCTCACGCATCAAGTATTGAGCTATACCTATGGTACAAGTACTCAAATCCACGCCAACTCAAAACATCAAATTCAGCTTTCTGTTTCAGTGGCTGTCATGTCTATCGAAGCTATAATTCAACGCCAAGGAAAGTTAACTGAAGTTAAAGTTTATACTGCTGATTCCGTTTTAAAGCAGATGGAATTTGAGTTTCCTGTGACTGAATTTGCTCAAGCTGATGCAGCTATCTCTCAAGCTTTAGGATTACCAGTAACAGCAATTCAGCAGTTAATACGTTATCGCATTGAGAACTAATCTTAAATTGCAGATTTAGCTATAAAAATATTGGGCGTTGCAGAACAGGGGGATGAATTTAGGCAGGCAGGGGAGGCAGGGGAGCAGGGGAGAGATTTGTACAAGTCCTTTCCCTTGTACCCTTGAAGCTGAACACCATTGAATTTTAACGTGAGTTCGATAAACATTTTCCTCCCGGCTTCCCTGGCCTTTTGGACGAGGGAGGAGAAACGAAAAAATCACGGTTTTACTCTCCTCTCCTACGAGGAGAGGGGCCGGGGGAGAGGTCAAAACAGCGCTTGTCGAACTCAAGTAATTTTACTGCGCCATACAGAACCTTATTCTTTGTAATTCCCTACACCCCAAAAGCAGTAATATTAAGGGTTATACCATTTCACTCAATTAGTGATACAAATTCTTTCACCCCAGCTCCCCTCCTACCTATTTGTATCAACATTAAAGTTAAACGGTATTAGTGCTTATGTTAGTGCCATTCCCGTCCGTAACCTCGTAGGATTCTTTCAACAAAGCACCAACAGATCGGAATCTGCCAATTCTCGACTGAAATGTCAATACTGTGGGGTTTAATATTGCTGTTTCCAAGCTGTATCTAAAGACGTATTAAAACCAAACTAAAAATATACAGCATTTGGATGATGGCCCTCTTCAGGAGTATACTAAACTGCTTATTAATAACCAATAATAAGCTGATCTGCATCGCCCTTGAAGAATCATAATTGTACCTAAGCTAATGTAAATCCAAGTTGCATAATTCTCGTGTTTGCGTAGCGTCTTTGAAAGGATAAGACCGTCATTAGCCATTATTTATTTGTAAATACAAATGACAAAGGACTAATGACAAAAAACGACGACTACAAGTAATCATGCAATTTAGATATGTTTTAGCTTACCACCTAAAAATGCAACTTACATGCTGATTAGCTTAGCCAACTTGCTACTAACAAAATAGCAGGATAAAAGTTATATGCCGTTATCGAACCAGCTTCAAAACTGTTCTGTACTTCAGAAACTCCAAAAGGCTGTTGACTTTATAGAGTTGATTAAAAAATTACATCAACTCTACATTAACATAGTTACTGCTCAATTCAGAGATTTTGGTAAAACAACAGTATTTTTCAATCCTTTCTTGAGAATACAAACAATTCTGAGCAATGATAGAAAACATTTTGTTTTCAAAGAAGGTTGGAGAGATCAAGTAAGACTAAAAGGCATAATTTCCCATTTAGTTTGTGCAATTACTATGTCATTAAGATTGCGTCAGATGTTTGCAATCTTAATGACATTAGTAATTTTATGGTGGGGAATGATGCCAGAAGTCGCCATAGCTCAAACTCAAACGACATCTCCTCCTCAAGAAAGCCAAACTCAAACGCCACCAGCCCCAAGTTCAATACAACCTTATCTAGATCGGGCGATTAAGCAGGTGAGCGAGTTTAGTCTCGATAATGGACTCAAATTTATTGTTTTGGAACGGCATCAAGCACCAGTAGTTTCCTTTATCACTTATGCAGATGTGGGTGCGGTGGATGAGCCAGATGGGAAAACTGGTATGGCTCACTTTCTAGAACATTTGGCATTCAACGGTACAACGCGCATTGGTACAAAAGACTATCAAGCAGAGAAACCACTACTAGACCGCTTAGAAGAGTTGGATGCTCAAATTAAAGCGGCAAAAGCCGAGGGTAAACAAGATGAGGTTGCTCGGTTGCAAGCTGAGTTTGAGCAAGTAAAAGTGCAAGCAGCCACATTAGTTAAGCAAAATGAGTTCGCGCAAATTGTCAGACAAGCAGGAGGGGCTTTAAATGCTTATACTTATTTAGATAAAACAGTTTATCCTTACATCCTTCCTGCTAATAAATTAGAACTATGGATGTCGCTGGAGTCAGAGCGATTTCTAGAACCAGAATTTCGTCGCCAGTTTTATAAAGAAAAAGATGCCGTTTTGGAAGAGCGACTTCAGGGCGAAAACTCCCCTACTGAAGTGATGTGGGAGAAGTTTTACGATACTGCTTTCAAAGTCCATCCCTATAGACGGCCAGGAATTGGTTATGAAGAAGATATCCGCAACTTAACACCAAAAGATGTGCGGCAGTTTTTTGAGACATACTATGTACCAAGTAATTTAACCATCGCCATTGTCGGAGATGTTAACCCGGCTGAGGTTAAAAAACTGGCACAAACTTACTTTGGACGCTATCAAGCCAAACCAAAACCAATTTCCCAAATTCCGGTCGAACCGCCCCAGACACAAATGCGGGAGGTGACTTTGCAGCTACCATCTCAACCCTGGTACTTTGAAGGTTATCACCGTCCGGCAGTTAGTCATCCAGATAATGCAGTTTATAACATCATTGGCAATTTATTGTGTTGTGGGGGCAGGTCGCGGCTGTATGAGTCTTTGGTAGAACAGCAGCGGTTAGCACTAGATGTAGGTGCGAACCCTAGTGCGCCAGGCAACAAATACCCGAATTTGATAGTTTTCTTTGCTCCTACGGTTTCTGGTGAAACCGTAGATGAGTTGGCAGCAGCTTTACAAAAGGAAATAGACCAATTGAAGACTGAGCCTGTTTCAGCAACTGAGTTGCAATCTGTGAAAACCCGAATCAGAGCGAGTTTATTAGCTAGCCTCAATTCCAATATGGAAATGGCTGAGCAATTGTTGGAATATGAGGTAAAAACTGGCTCATGGCAGAATTTGTTTAAGTATTTAGATGCAATTGCAGCAGTGACTCCTGCTGATATTCAGCGAGTGGCAAAAACAACGTTTACACCCGAAAATCGCACTGTTGGCAAGCTGTTGTCGCAACAGGGGTGAAATGCACAGAGATTTGCAGCAGGCTAATGCAAAAGATGCAAAGGAATTAGATATATGCACAGGTACAAGGTGAATAGTAGAGAGCAGAAGGAAAATCACCGTACCCCTTTGGGGAAGCAAGCTAGCAAGAACGTCTTTGACAGGAGAAATTCCAAGCAGCACAAGCAGCCGTTTAGACTTCTCTCAAAATTTAAAATTCACAAGAGCAAGAGGTTATTTTATGCTTTGAGTCTAGCTGTTGCCTTTTTAATTGTAATTTTTGACTTTACTGTGGCAGTGCCGGCAACGACAAAGCATTATACCGAGTTGCAGTTTGCCCCACTGCCTGAGATTAAACTACCCAAGTATGACCGATTTGTCTTACAAAACGGCATGGTTGTGTATTTGGCGGAGGATCACGAGCTACCATTTGTGACTGGTACAGCGATAGTGCGTACAGGGAGTCGCTTGGAACCAGCAGATAAAGTTGGTTTAGCTGATGTTGTTGGAACAGTAATGCGAACTGGGGGAACTGAGAAACATTCGTCTGATGAGCTAGACGAGATATTGGAACAACGGGCGGCTCAGGTGACAACTGGTATTAGCACAACTGATGGTGGTGCTACTTTTACAGCACTGACTGAAGATTTAGAAACAGTGTTTGGGCTATTTGTTGAGGTGTTGCGAGAGCCTGTGTTTGATCAGGAAAAGGTTGATTTGGCTAAGGCTCAGTTGAAAGATGGTATTGCCCGTCGCAATGATGATCCAAATGGTATTGCGGGTCGAGAATTTCGTAAATTAATCTATGGCAAAGATAGCCCTTATACCCGCACACCAGAGTACGCAACGGTAGATCGAATTACTCGTGAAGACTTGCTGAACTTTTACCAACAATATTTCCACCCCAATAATATAATTTTGGGGGTTGTGGGGGATTTTGATAGCAGTAAAATGCGATCGCTCATCGAAACTCAGTTAGGCGATTGGCAGGCCAACACCAACATCACTAAACCCCAACTACCAGAGGTATCAGCTGCCAATACAGGTGGTGTCTTTTTTGTCAATCAGCCGCAATTAACTCAAAGTAGTGTTCGTATGGGGCATTTAGGAGGACGAGGAGATAGTCCTGACTATGGAGCGCTGAGTGTGTTGGATGGGGTGTTAAATGGGATTGGCGGACGTTTATTTAATGAATTGCGATCGCGTCAAGGGTTAACTTACAGTGTAGAAGCATCTTGGAGTCCCAACTACGATTACCCAGGACTGTTCATCGCTGGCGGACAAACCAAATCTGCTAATACTGTACAGTTTATCAAGGCTTTACAGACTGAAATCAAGCGTATCCAAGAGGAAAGAATAACACCAGAAGAACTAGCTTTGGCTAAAGAGTCTGCACTCAACTCCTTTGTATTCAATTTTCAACGCCCTGGACAAACCTTGTTACAGTTGGTGGAATACGAATATTACGATTATCCTGCGGATTTTCTATTTCGACAGCAAAAAGCCATAGCAGCAACCACAGAGGCTGATGTACAACGGGTAGCACAGCAATACATCAAGCCAGATAATATGGTGACTCTGGTAGTGGGAAATCAAACTGCTATTCAACCACCTTTGACAGAGATAGCAACACAGATTACACCGATAGATATAACGATTCCTGGTTCAGGAACTTCACAAGAATAGACGTTGCATAACAGTGGGATGAATTAGGCAAGGTGGGGGAGCTTTCAAAGCAGGGGAGCTTTCAAAGCAGGGGAGCAGGGGAGCAGGGGAGCAGGGGAGTAAGTGTATATAGTTGACACCGAATCAATGACTACTAAGTACTAGTCCTTAATCCCCCATCTTCCACAGCTTTGACAGCTTTTATTAGTGCTATTGTATACAGATGGCTTTAGAAATAACTCCCTGATTTTCGATGTTCGATCGCAGTTACGCCATCATTTTCTAACACTTCTCCTTTATCGACTACGGCATAAATCAACAACCTATCACCACATTCGAGCTGGTTTTGTACTGTACATTCTAGATAGGCTAATGCCTCATTCAAAATCAAAGAACCATTAAGAGCAGTTCGTGTAGAAAGATTAGCAAAAGGATTATCGCCTAAAGCGCTATGACGAGAAAAATATCGTCGGACATTTCTTCCTTCTTTAAGGACATTGAGTACAAATTTATCACCTGGATGACGCATTAAATCTGCGTTCTGCTCTTGAGCAATGGCAATCATAATTCCTGGTGGGTTAAAAGTTGCTTGAGATACCCAAGAGGTTAAAATTCCTTTGTGGGTTTCTCCGTCACGAGTTGTGACAACACATAAAGAGCCAATGATTCGCCCTACTGCTTGTTCAGTCCGGTCTATTTGCGCTTCTGTGACAGCTTGGCGAGGAGTACGCAGTTTTTTGGTTTTTTTCAAGGTTTGGGCAAAGGCAGCACCTGCTTGTTGACATTGTTGTAAAATCTCTGGTGTAGGACTGAACCGCACTCGAATAGTTTCAAACCCTAATCGATAATTGGCATCTTTGAGCTTACTTTCTATAACATCAACTGCCTCTCCACTCCAACCATAGGAACCAAACACTGCTGCTAACTTAGTTTTAGCGGCCGTTGATAAAACAATTCCTAAAGCTGTTTGAATTTGCGTTGGTGCGTGACCACCTAAAGTGGGTGAGCCAATAATAAAGCCATCGCAAGCTTCTACAATACGGGTGATCTCTGCGGGGTCTGCTAATTCACAGTTGATTGACTCTACATTCACTCCGTTTTCAATCAAACCTTGAGCAATACCATTAGCCAAAATTGCTGTATTTCCATAAGCAGAAGCATACAGTAAAGCCACACTTAGCTCTTGAGATTTTTGTTTTTGAGACCATTGACGATAGTCATAGGTAAAACGGCTGAGGCTATAACGCACAACTGGGCCATGAGCAGGGGCATAAAATTTTGCGCCCAAAGCTGTTAATTTATCTAAGGCAGCTTCGACTTGTTTAGCTTGGGGTGCATGAAGACAGTCAAAATAGTAACGACGCTCTGCATCTAACGCTTTCCAGTCTTCATCAAACAGGGTATCTTCGCAGATATGAGCGCCAAAAAATTTGTCTGTGTAAAGAATTTTGGTCGCAGGATCATAGGTACAAAGTCCATCTGGCCAGCGGGGAGTTGGTACTGTGATAAATGACAGTTCATGTCCTTGTCCTAAATCCAAAGTATCGTTATAGCGCACGGCTTGTATGCGTGATTCCCAATCAGGAAAAGCAGTTTTTAGAGTATTAGCAGCAGGACGAGAACAAATTAATGTGACTTGAGGAGCTTGAGCAAGCAATACCTCAAGGGTAGCTCTGCGGTTGGGGTTGACGTGACCGAGAACAATATAATCGAGGCTAGTGAAGTCTAGGTGTTGTGCTAGCTGCTGGAGGTAAATTTCCGTAAAAGATTCCCCAGGAGGGTCGATGAGGGCTTTTTTATCAGCTTGGATGAGATAAGAATTTGCGGTGGTTCCCCGTTGACGGGAATATTCAACCTCAAATTTTAGTCTTTCCCAAGTCCGCGATCGCAAGATTATGGTATTTTTACCAATCTCTGTAACCTGAACATCTCTAGGACGGTTGTGGGTGATTGTAGTTGCAGACATAGGAACCTCGGTAATTGGGAATGGGGCATTGGGAATGGGGCATTGGGAATTGGGAATTGGGGATTGGTAATTGGTAATTGGTAATTGGTAATTGGTAATTGGGGATTGGATTTTACTATTACCCATCACCCATTACCCATCACCCCTGCTCCCCTGCTTTGCCCTACTCCCCAGTCCCGAATTTCGACTTGGTTCGATTTCTATAGCGTTGAGATACTTGTTGTTCTGGGTCGATGCCTTCAAAGGTGGGAGGTAGCCAAACTCGGAGAATTAATAGTATTCCTAGCACTAATAAGAAGGCACAAGTCGCTAAAACTTGGCTCCAATTAGTTTCTAAAATACCTTTGACGATGACTTCTCTTAAAGCGGAAACAATGGAAACTTCCACAGCTACGCCAATAGATATTCGTTGTTCTTGTAAGTAAATAATTAACAGTCGGAATAACTCAACTAAGATGAGCAAGAAGAGAATATCAGCAGTAACAACATGAAAATCTAGCGGGGGTAGCAGAGAGAGAAACATATCTCTCACCTGTAACACCATGAAGCTAAATAAGCCTATACACAGGGAAATTACAATCACATCTTGGATAAATTCCAAGCTTCTGACAATGCGTCCGCGATTAATTTCATATAGGGAAATTGGGTTATCTTCAACAGGCTTATACATGGCTTTTTGGGGACTGGGGACTGGGTA
>NZ_AP018288.1:8067280-8173761 GCF_002368335.1 Nostoc sp. NIES-4103
AATTACCGACCTCCACAGATATCATAAGTATTTAAACGGACATGATATTAATTGATATTTTGACTATTGCGATTTGTGCAGTGATATGTGGGGCGGACAGTTGGGTAGCAATTGAACTATATGGCTGCACTAAGTATGAGTGGTTAAAAACGTTTTTAGAGCTACCAAATGGCATACCGTCACACGATACATTTGCCAGAGTATTTGCTCTAATTAATCCGCAGGAATTTCAGTCATGTTTTTTAAAGTGGTTAACGGGGTAACAGTCCCCCTCCAATACCTGCTGTGTTAAGAGTTCCCTATTCCCTGTTAAGCATTAATGCACTGGGTGCTAGATGTCGCTTTAAGAGAAGATAACTGTCGGATTAGAAAAGACAATGCACCACAGAATTTTGCAATTATAAGACAAATTGCAGTCAATCTTTTAGGTAAAGAGAAGCGTGTAAAACGAGGAATTAAAAATAAACAGTTTAAAAGCAGCGATGGATAACGACTATTTACTAAGAGTTTTAGCGTTAGCTTAAAATAGTACATCAAAACTTGAGTTGAATATTTCACATGAAAGATTTATCCATTTTCTCGGTAAATATACTTTTATGTACCCCTTAATTGAACTGTTTTCTTATTTGCGATTGTCCTGGAGTGTTGCGTTCGCCCTGGACTGCTCTTTAGTAAAGCGATCGCCTTCCCCACAGCAGCCCCTACCCGTCAACCCTCACCACCAAAACAGCAGACGATACCAACATTAGTGCCGCCTTACCGCGACAATGCCAATAGATGCTGTAACGGATCAGCAGGTCGGAAGTGACGTGCGATCGCCCGCTTAGCAGTAGCGTCTAATAAGGAGAATTATAATAAGAGCTAAAAATTAGCACAATTCTCACATTTATGATTAAGAAAAAAAGTATTTATCTCAGCCCAGGATGTAGTTTGAATTCTCTAAATAAAGTCATAAATATAAATTTTTCAAGTGAAGGTATATTAAATTTAGTAACACATACAATCAAAAGCTGTTATTCTCCAGAAACTCTACAAGAGACATTTGAGACAAATTTAGATGAAATGGGTGATTTATCACCATCAAAAATTTTAAAACTTAAAGAAAATATAGCTATTCCTAAACCAGATACATTAGTTGTTGTAGGTTGCCAGTTTGGAGAATTCAGAAGTTAACGAACTGGAATTAAGCTTAAAGCTTACAGTATACTTCGTGATGGGGGGTACAAAAGGCTCTAATCATTTCATGTCGATAAAAATACAGTTATCGGCAAATATATGGGATGGGGAAGAACGCTTCATGAAGTTAGAAGAACAGTTAGGCGAGCGGTTCTTTAAAAATTATGAAATTCAACTAATATTTGATGATAATTCGCAATCAAAAGCGGAATTATAAGTGTTCCAAACTCTGGACATGCCAGCAAGATTACAATTTCCGCCACAGTGGAGAACGTTCTCTCCTACCGTCGGTATTCCACCTTTAACTGTGATTGGGAGCAACGCTTCGGAGAGTGAGATGGCAGAGCTGGGGGAGCTGGGGAGGCTGGGGAGGCTGGGGAAGAGGAATAAATTAAGTGTATTTATCATATTTAAGTAGCAAAAAGGACTATGTTTTCTCTTTTCTCCCCCAGCTACCCCAGCTACCCCCGCTCCCAAGCGCTCATTTCACGATGATCTCACGCTCTTTGCGCGTTGCTCCCCATCTGCGATCGCTCTATAACTTAAAGACATTTTCTAATATGGATGAGCCAACAGCCAAGCAGCAATCTTTGGTGTTGTACTTATTGTCTTTTTTAGCACCTCAAGTTTTGGATATAGTTCCAGCAGTTTAGAAGCCGGCTGATAAGGCCCATAAGGCTTTGGGATGTAAAAGAATGTAGATGGATTTGTCCAAAGGTTTGCTGCTTGATCTAAGGTGGATAAAATGTCAAACACCGCCAAATCAGCCCACGTCAGTGATGACCCAATAACAAATGGAGAGCCTTGATTGTCTGCAATCATCTGTTCAAACCTACCCAAGTGCATTGGCACAGTCGTTGCGAAGTACTGATCCAGTCGTTCCACCTTCAGCGATACCTGCCTCATTTTCATTACTAGCTGACCATTTTCTACAATTCGGTCAACATAGCACCCGTACAGAAGATCAAGCAAATCTCTCCAAGCATCGACTACCATGTCTGAGCTAGCTGCTTGTACCCTGTCTAATGGGTATATTCCTGCTTCTCGTGCCGCATAACGAGCGATCGCACATGACTGACTGATCGTCATATCCCCTAATTCCAGAGTCGGCAGTTGATCGAAGGGCAGTTTGCCGCTAGAGCGCATCTGCTTGTATTCTTCAAAGGATATCGTTTTGTTTTCAAATGGGATATCGCCATAGGTAAAAATCAGACGCGGCAATTCCGCTCTACCCTTCCCGTCATCAAAATATCGCAAGACTGGGTGTGAGTTCATGATTGGCGAGTAAAGATATTTTTAGGCATTTTATCAGCTTTTGGCAGCTACAAATATAAAGCAAGCGCTGTATCAAATATATTTTGGCTCTTGGCGGTACGTCAGCTAATAGCTACACGGTTTTGAGGAGATGTTATATGGGGGCAATCCGCTCTACTCTAGAGCGATCGCACTGCTGGCAATAACAGTTGCGATTTTGCCTATAATTGAGACAGTCCTTCATGAGGGTAATTCTTCCGCTGCCGACGATGTGCCATTCTCGAACGATGGCGCGCGAGTGGTGAGTTCTCTTGCGGGCGCAAGAGCGGCGCAGTGTTAGCTTGAGTCTGTTGGGGTTGTGTATGCGGCTCAAGCGTGAAGCTGTGGCGATGGTTGGTGGTCTTTAATGCGGCTGTTTCTGGTGCGCCAACACGTATTAGCTCAATCATTGAATGCTGCATGAATCATGAGCCAAAACGATAAGCCAATTATAAAATTTACGAACTTTAGAATTGGAAAGATGTATTAGTCGTCACAGACAGTTATAACTATCCCGTGATTTCAATGCAGTCGAACAGTAAAAGGAGCAAGCCGATGGCAGCGTTCAACGATCTGAGTTCGCAGCAGTTCTACCACGGTACAAAGGCAGACCTGAAGCTAGGAGACTTAATCGAGTCCTGCAATCCCCCGGATGTGGGTGAGCAGGATAGGATGGCAACCTATGTCTACCTAACCCCCAACCTGGATGCGGCTATCTGGGCGGCAGAGCTAGCTCTCGGCGAAGGTTACGGCAAAGTTTACATCGTAGAGCCGATCGGTCAGATTGAAAATGCCCCCGAACTCACAAACCAGAGGTCTCCAAAGCATCTGTCGATGTCATACCGCTCCCGCGAGCCATTGCGGGTCACGGGATCTGTCACAAAGTGGACTCTTTATCATGGCACACGAGCAGACCTGAAGCCAGGAGACTTAATTGAACCCGGTTATTACTCTAACTACGGTCAGCGCAAAAAGGCGACCTACGTTTATCTAGCAGCCACTTTGGATGCGGCAACCTGGGGGGCTGAACTAGCTTTCGGCGAAGGACGCGGCAGAATCTACATCGTTGAACCGCTCGGCCCGATCGAGGATGACCCCAATGTGACGAACAAGAAATTCCCAGGGAATCCAACCAAATCATACCGTTCGCGAGAGCCGCTGCGGGTCATGGGCGAGGTCATGGATTGGCAGGGACACTCCCTAGAAGCGATCCTGACCATGAAGGATAACCTTGAGCAACTCAAGCAACTTGGTGTTGAGGCGATTGAGGACTGAGTATTTTTACCCCGAAGGTGGTCAGCGATGAACAGTTGAAAGTGCAAGCTACACTTCAACAACGAGGATGGCTCCCCTGCAAGCTCGGATTGCCGAATTAGAATAGCTCTTAAGCGAGCGCACTTGTTCAATTACAGCTGATTAGCTGTTGCGATCGCTCCAGGGGCATAATAACAAATGCCCACGACCCAAAGGAGTAAGGGTCTGAAGCCCCTCCCAAATCTTTGATTTGGGAGCAACGAAATTGGAAGGGGTCACAATCCCTTTCCAATTGGTTCCTTCTGCCCTCTGCCACAAGCATTGCTGCCTTCTTGAATAACAGATTTAGTCATTTTAAATTTGCTCCTTCATGAGCATTGGCTAACATCTATATCAGGCGTTCACCTCAAATTAGCCCAACCTAAAATCTGGACTTTAGACTAAAACAGAGCGATCGGTAAATAATGGGGCTGCAAAAAGTGAAGGGATGCCTGTAAGAACAAGCACCCCAGTAACGGAAGATGAAAGAAGCACTACCAACCTTCACGACTCCGTTATGGATGTTTTTGCACAATTGAGAGAATTTCGTCAAGCAGCATACCAATGTTTGTGTAGAGCAAAGGATGCAACTTTTGAATTGATGGATGCAATATTGCTGACACGCAACGCTTACAGTTTGGCAGATTTATCAATGTGTCCGGTGTTTCGCCGTCAATGGCCAAGTATCTATGAAGCAATACAGGATACCAGACCGCAGCGCCATAAGTTAATGCGACTGTATATTAAAAACATCCCAAAACAAGAACGTATCATCCTAGCAGGAGACCATACAGTATGGTCAAGACCAGATGCTCCGACTCTGCGAGAAAGAACATACGAGCATTATACTACTGGTGGAAGAGGTGGTCGTCCCATTACCCTTGGATACGGATACAGTACCATAGCCTGGATACCCGAAACTGAAGGCAGTTGGGCATTACCACTAAGACATGAGCGAATAACAAGTTGGGAAAATCCCATAGATAAAGCCGTTTGGCAGCTAAAACAAGTGTGTCAGGATTTACCATCTCGACCAATCACATTATGGGACGGGAGCAACGCTTCGGAAAGTGAGATGGCAGAGCTGGGGGGGCTGGCTCGTGATATCGTTAGTGACAATCCCCTCCCCTGGCAAAAACAGATGTCTGTGCTTACTCCTGGACGGGTTGCACAAGCTATGCCTGGGATTTTGCTCAGGGTTTCTACTCCTGCCCAAGCGCCAAAACCACGAGGTAAATCTCCTGGCTGGAAGACCGGACAACACAGACAACGTAGAACTCGCTATCCTATCGTCAAAAAGCGTACTTCATCCTCACGTAAAGTACAGCCAAAAACCGCCTGATTTTTCATTTTTTGAAATTTTTACTTTGCTTCTTTTACACTCAGCTTAAGTGAGTCATTTTGTGCTTTTAGTCTAAAGTACAGTTGACAACGAAAAGGGGTTAGAAGCTGTAACTTAATATCTAGACAGACCTGCCCATTTCTACTCATTGTTGGGGAGGTTTTCTCTTGCCATAGGTTCTATAACATCACTGAGGGTTGACGCTTGATGTCTATTTGTCCTTGCTCAAGCCACTTGATAGCCGTTTGTATCAAAGTGATTGTGAATCTTGTTTTTTCTTCAGAGTAAATTTTCAAGAAGAACCATGTTATTAATTTTAACTAACTCATATATTATATGAGGAAAACAACGCCCCGTCAGGTCGATACAATGCAATTAGTTGAGAAGCACATAATTAACAAACAGCACAAGTATTGGAAAGAATGTGATTATTTAGCTTTCCAGTCTAAACATCTTTACAATGCAGCCAACTACATTCAGCGTCAATATTTCTTTGAAACGCACAAGTACTACAACTCAATTGAGATTTATCATCAAACCAATAATTTAGAGGCTTACCGTTATTTGCCAACTAAAGTTAGTAAGCAAATTGTCCGAAGGATTTCTGAAACTTGGAAAGGTTGGTTAACAGCATTAACAGACTGGTCAAAGCATCCTGAGAAATATGTTGGGCAACCAAAAATGCCAAGATACAAACACAAAGAACTTGGGAGAAATGTAGTAATCTATCCGCTAGATGCCATATCAAAACCAGCGTTAGCCAAAGGTGTTGTTCAGCTTTCTCAGTCTCAGATTCAGATACCAACACAAGCTAAGAACATAAACCAAGTCAGGATTGTACCCAAGCTAAACCATTATATTATTGAAGTGATTTATACAGTTGAGGAGCCTGTAAAATCTACAGGTAAAACGAGCGCAGGTATAGACCTGGGTTTAAACAATTTAATGGCTGTAACATCCAATCATCCCGGTGTCAAGCCGCTTTTGATAAATGGTAGACCATTAAAAAGTATTAACCAATTCTTCAATAAACGAGTAGCCAAGGCACAATCAATTGCAGCGACTAGACAAGTTAAAGAACTTAATAGCAAGCGAGATAGAAGAATTGATAACTATCTCCATACTAGTACTCGCCGGGTGATTGATTGGTGTCAGTTAAATGATATTAGTCAATTAGTTATCGGCAATAATCTTCGATGGAAGCAAGATATCAATATTGGCAAAAAGAACAATCAAGAATTTACCAAGATTCCTCACGCTAAATTAATTAACTTGTTAACCTATAAAGCACAACTATGCGGTATTGAAGTAGTTTTAATTGAAGAAAGTTATACCTCAAAAGCTAGTGCTTTAGATGGCGATCAACTACCAGCTTACAACAGCAAAACTGATGAATCGCCTGTGTTTAGTGGTAAACGTGTTAAGCGTGGTCTATACAAAACTTCCACTGGTAGAACAATTAATGCTGATACAAATGGTAGCTTGAATATTGCTCGTAAAGTAATCCCAAACTTTATGAATGGGATAGAGGGATTGCCGTTTATCCCTGTAGTCTTAGGACTTTGGACTAAGATTACAAACTTAGTTGTCTAGCATTGTCTATCTTTGGGTAGCTTTGTACAGATTTCTCTGAGCAGTATACGTCCAAACATCAACAATGTAAGCATTGCAAACCCCATCAGATAAAACACGAGCAGTACCGATGATTCGGTTTTTGAAGTAAGCAATACAAGTAGCATAACTGTTTCCAAAACATATTTTGAGTTGTTCACAACTACGTCCATTGTCAAAATTATCTTGGTGCAAGGTGGTTTTCATTTCCAACCAGTCAACATTACTTAAATCGGTTTTAAAAGTGACATCAAGCATTTGATCATCAAGCTAGGTCATTGCAGCAAATAGCCTAGCATCAATTTGATTCAAATTTTGGTGATGTTGGAGGTTGTCGAGTTGCTGGCGGTGGCTGTGGGTGGCAGCAGATGCTTGGAGGTGTCCATTTGTCAAGTCCAATGGTGCAACAGTGGCATTTTGAGTGACGGCAGGTTATCAAAAGCTAACTCAAGGACTGCGATCGCTCACTTTGCACCAAAAATTTACGCTTGCTCCAGGGGCATAATAACTAAAAAACCCGCTCTCTATGCAACACATTCAACTATTCCCACTTTGAGCATGTACTACTACTGACTGCTGCTGGTTTCATTGCGGTGATGGCGTTGGCTACAGTTCTAGGGCGATTGGCGTAAGCGCTTTCGAGTGGTATATTCGCTTTCACCCAGATGGTAAGGAGCAGATGCTGTATGGGGGCGATTGCTATGGAAGTGAGCGATCGCATTAGCACACCATAGATTATTATGAGGGCGATCGCAATCTGTTTGTCTTAGCCATCTTAGAGCTGATGGAGGGGAAGTTAGATTGCTGCCTGCGCTATAAATATTTAGTTAGGAGGCAATCTAATGGAGGCGGTTGTTCTTGACATTGACGGCACACTTCTGGAGTCTGATGCCACTGACGACGCCCTGTACTTTAGAGCTGTCCGTCAGGTACTTGGCAATGTCAAACTGCGGACTTCCTGGGGCATGTACACGCAGTTTACTGCTAGCGGCATTTTGACCGAAATACTCTGCGACAACGCTATTAACGTAACGCCACAAACTATCGCGGCAGTACGCGAATGCTTTGTCGCGAGCGTTGGCAACTACATTTCAGTGCGAGGCCCGTTCACTGAAGTTCCTGGCGCAAGGGCATTTGTTGAGGCACTACGGAATTCTGCTGTGCATCGTGTTGCGTACGCCACAGGGGGCTGGTACGGCGCGGCCAAGCTGAAGCTTTCCACAGCCACATTCCCTGTTGAAGGTGTACCATTGTCTACTTCCGATGATCACAGTCAAAGGCAGGGCATCATGCTCCACGCACTGCAACAGCTAGATGGGCCGTTTGAGTCAGTCACCGAGGAAGGGAACAGGGAACGGGCAACAGGCAACAGTTTCCTGTTCCCGTTTCTGGGGAGTCACCAAGCCCCGCCCCAAGGGGCGATGGTATTGGACGGGGTAACAGTCCCCCTCCAATACCTGCGATCGTTCCCTGTTAAGAGTTAAGAGTTCCCTATTCCCCCTTAAGGTGAGGGTGGCATCGTGAACGTTAACTTCTACTGTAAAGTCGTTGAGAGCGACTGCGATCGCCCAGCAGTCCCAACAGAAGTTAGGGAATCTTGCTACTGGGTATAAAACTGTTCAGAAAGCTTTCAATCGTTTGATTACTGAACTAATCCGTTCAGTGATTGCTGGTTTGGGAATTCGCCAACGGTATCCGTATCTCGGCTTTGAACCTATATGGCTCATAGCTTTTCGAGCGTGCCATTCGCATCAGTCCTAAGTTCAATAACACTGTCGACAAAGCTACCTCTTTCAATACTTGTCATTAAATGTCAAATTGACATTTAATGACAAGTATTGAAAGAAAAGACGGCTATGAGGAGTGATGGTAACAGCGACACGACCAACGATCGCAGACCAAGGGGGATGAGTGAGCTGCGGCATCAGCGGATACGTCTGGAGATTTCGCGGGAGGCGGCGCGTTTGTTCTGGGAACAGGGTGTCGCTGCCACGAGTGGTGAGCAAATCGCAAAAGCGGTAGGAATCTCGGTGCGTACCCTCTGGCGGTACTTCCGTAACAAGGAGAGCTGTGTTGAGCCTATCTTGGCGCAGGATGTTGAGGAGTGTGTGGCGGTGTTGCGCTGCTGGCCTCGGGAGGTTTCCCTCGAAGATCACCTTGTCGAGTGGGCGAAGAATCGCCCCAAGAATCCCGATCAGCAGTCCTACGACGATGCCGTGATCAAAATGACCGTGCTAGCTGAAAAAGAGCCGGATCTGCGCGCGGCTTGGCTAATGACCCATGATCGAATAGAGCGCGAGATGGCTTTTATCATCGCGGATCGCCTGCGCCGCCCGGCTGACGATATCGAGGTGCGGCTGCACGCGGCGACTGCCACCGCAGTCTTGCGCGTCATTAGTGAAGATGTCAGTGCCGCCCTTATGGCGGGAGTTGATCGCGCCTCTATCGGCAACTCGATCAAGCACATGGCTCACGCCGTGCGCGTAGCCACTGGTGGAGCCGTCGGTGATCCCGTCGAATCCTGAAAACAATAGCAAAGGCAACTAGCAACGCGACCTTTTACGATCGCAACTCGTGCTTATCCCTCTGTCAAGAGCGATCGCCTACAAAGTGTTCAAACGCGACGGGGTATCCAAACCCGTTTCCCGAAGCCATCGGCAGGGTCGTCGGTGATCTCGTCAGTTTGTAAAACCATCAGCAAATGTACCAAAGGAGTTGATCACCATGTCTAAAGTTCCTTCTAGCCACCCACACAAGCCAGGGAAGTCCCCCACCGCATCCTGGGTTATTTGATTTTATGCTGAAATTCACCCAAGAAGAAATAATGAAACGATTTACCTTGTTTACTTTCCTGTACCTCGCGCTGGGAGTTTGCCTGACGGCGATCGCGCTTGGATACCCAAATCTGCCTTCGGGGCTTCAAACCAGCCTATTCATCAATGCAGGAGCGCCCTACATCGCTTGTATTCTCAGTACCTTCCCATTTTGGCGGGAGACGGCGATCCGCTGGAGGTTAAACCAATGGTAATTCTGAAACAATTCGGGATTTTATTTGTATTGGGCAATGTAGGAATTGTCATGTTCACGATCGCGTCTATTCCTTTAATTGAGCAACAGTTAGCGAAACTGTCTCCAGAAATACTGGAAAAAGTGCCACCATTGGGGATTTTAATGCTTCTGCAAGGACTACAGTATTCAATTCTACTGGCAATCAGCATTCTAATCGGAATTGGTTGTGCCTATCGTGTTGGATTAAGCTCCCATTTGATTGATCATTGGGTGTTTCATACCGCTAAGTCTCCATCTTTTGCCGTTGAGATGAAGTGGAGCTTGGGTGTGGGTGCAGTGGGGGCGATCGTTCTCTTGTTGCTCGATCAGTTGATGCAACCTGTCTTACCTGAAGCGTTGCAGGTAGCCAATAGTAAAGAGCCAAGTTGGTTGAATTTGCTCACAGCAATGTTCTATGGCGGCATCACTGAGGAAATTTTGATGCGCTGGGGTCTAATGTCGCTGCTTGTTTGGATCGCGTGGAAATGGCTAAAACAAGGCGTTACGTTGCCAAGTCAAGGGAGCTACCAGGGTGCGATCGTTCTAGCCGCTTTGGTATTTGGACTACTACACCTGCCAGCGACTGCCGCGATCGTTCCCCTCACTCCAGTTGTGATTATTCGGGCGTTGTTACTGAATGGGATTGTGGGAATCGCGTTTGGCTGGCTCTTTTGGCAATATTCGCTAGAGGCTGCAATGTTAGCTCATATCAGCTTTCATGCTTTTACCTCTGTTCTTAGCGGTTTACTGGCAAGGTTGGCTTAAGTTTTGGAATAGATCTCATAGGGCTATCACTGCCCACAAAGCCTTACTGTGAAAGGTTTTAAAAAGAAAGGTTTTGAAAATGGTGGGCGATGCCTACTACTTGAATTGATGCTCAACTCTACAGTTTTAAGGTGGTAAATCAAATGATTCAGTGCAAAGATTTTGCGCCTCGGATTACTGAGCGGGGGCCCTTCGGCGGAGCTTCCGATTACGAATCCTTCTCTGATGTTGTTAGTACTGTAAATCAGTGGATTGAAAGTAGAAAGATACAGGTGATCAATGTTGAAACTGTTGTTTTACCCGATCGGATTGAAGGCACAGGTGATGATGTCTACGGAGTGACGACCAGTAATGCTTTCCACCCAGTGATGATCAGTCAGGGGCTTGCAATCAATTGCTTTCAATGTGTGCGTGTTTGGTACAGAGAATAAGCTTCACCAGAGAAGAAATAATGAAACGATTTACCTTGTTTACTTTCCTGTATCTGGCGCTCGGAGTTTGTTTGACGGCGATCGCGCTTGGATACCCAAACCTGCCTTCGGGTCTTCAAAGAAGCTTGTTCATTAGTGCAGGAACCTCCTACATTTTTTGTCTCCTCAGCACCTTCCCATTTTGGCGGGAGGATACGATCCGCTTCTATCGCAGACGGAATTCAGCGGTAATTCTACCCTGGTTGGTGATGGGATTCTATATTGTTGGGATGATCTGGGAGGTTCAGAGTCAGAACTGGACGATGGAAGCCATTTTAGGAGAGTTTTGGCGGCTAATAGCTGTCTTACCGCTTGTAGAACTCATTGTGATTACATGGCGAGTGAATTCTGAACATTAGGGTCTAAATCGGATGATGCCGAAACAAACTCGTTTCAGCAACGCGAGATAGAGTCAAACGTACTACATGCGGAACACCATGAATAAGCCCAAGTTTTTTGTCGCTCCTGGTTATGGGGAATACCTGTTGGATGAATTGCATTACTCGCAAGCGGTAAAAATTGGCGATCGCGTGGAGACATCTGGACAAGGTGGTTGGGATGACAACCTACAAATTCCCGAATTGCTTGCGGATGAGATTGCCCAGGCGTTTCGGAACATTGATGCAAAACAAAACCAATCTCCATCAGGAGGACAATCATGAAACCTCAACTCATTTTCGGAGTACTAACGATCGCAACAGGATTGCTCGGAGGTTCATTCACTCATCCCGCGATAGCGTTCGCGGAGCGTGTGCTTTGCACTCAGCGCTGCTGCGTTCGCGGAGCGTCTCCCAGAGAAGCGCAGATCGCACACAGCATTCCTCCACAACAAACCTCTCCCATTCTGATCGCCACTGCTTACACTGATTTAACCTTACCTACCTTGCGCCAAGGCGATCGCGGCACAAATGTGCAATTGTTACAGCGCATCCTTCAAGATAATGGCTTTTTAGGAGCCGCAGGTGTGAGGTTAGGCAATCCAAGGGGGGCGATCGTCGATGGCATCTTTGGTGCGGTCACAGTGTCTGCGGTACGCGATCTCCAGCGACGATACAGAATCCCAGTTACAGGGCGAGTCAATCCAACCACCTGGGAAGTCCTGGATATGCACGAAAACCCCTATCGATCGCCGCTGCCCTGGAAACAACAGAACATTACACAACCATAAGCCACAGAAGATTTCTAATGAACCGAAAGATTCTTTCAACCAAAATCACAACTACAATCACAATCACAATTCTGTTTGCCGTACTTCTACTGTTCAACTTTCCATCCCTGGCTCAAGTCAGTTCACAAGTGATTCCCAGAATCGAAATGATCGAAGGTTCTGAAGGGATTCCACCCAGCTACCGTTTAGTCATTAGCCGATCTCAGGACAATGTTTATGTCTTCTGTCCGACTGGCTTCGAGCCACAGTTGGACTATCTGCGAAATGTGAAGGCGATTCAATGTAAGCCGTTTACCAGTCCTTAGAAGTAAACCAGTGAGGGGCAAAAGCATAACAACTCACACCACTTTTTTGCTTTGAACAGAGGAGAGATTCAGATGTCAAAACAATTCAAAATTCAAAATTCAAAATTATTAAACACCACGCATAAATGCGGGGGCTTGAAATAATGAAATTCAACCTCTTTGGATTTCGACTCTCATTTCAAAAGATCAAGATATCGATGCGCCGTGCAGCCCTTTTCGCGATCGCGCTACTCTTTACTACCCATTTTGCCTCCGCTTGCACGGATTCTACAGTAATCATGCCTACAATCACCTATCCTGAAACTAAGCGGGTCGATGTTGTCGAGAAGCATTTCGGGCAGACGATCGCCGACCCCTATCGCTGGCTGGAAAACGATGTTCGCAACGACAAGGAAGTCGCTGCCTGGGTCGAAGCCCAGAACAAGGTGACTAACGCTTATCTCAACACGCTACCAAGTCGAGATATCTTCAAGAACCGACTGAAGCAGTTGTACAACTATGAGCGGTTCACCATTCCAGTCAAAAAGGGGGGACGATATTTCTACCTCTATAATTCCGGACTTCAGAGCCAGCGGGTTCTCTATGTCCGGGACAGCGTGGATGGCGTAGGGCGCGTGCTAATCGATCCCAACCGTTGGGCAAAGGACGGGGCGACTGCGCTAGCTGAATGGTCAGCATCCGACGACGGTAAGCGCGTGGTTTATGCGGTGCAGGATGGTGGCAGTGACTGGCGCACGATCCGGGTGCTGGACGTAAACACGGGCAAGGTACTCGACGATGAAGTCAAATGGGTGAGGTTCAGCCCCACCATCGCATGGGCTAAGGACGGCTCCGGCTTTTTCTACGCTCGTTTCCCTGAACCGAAGCAGGGAACCGAATCGCAAGCAAGCGTAGCCAACCATGCCGTCTATTTTCATGCGATCGGCACGCCCCAAGCACAGGATCGGCTGGTTTATGCAACTCCAGATCAGCCGAACATACTGCATACCTTGAGCATCACCGAAGACGGGCGTTACATCGCGATCGTTTCCACGCCCGCTTCGAGCGGCAACAAACTGACTGTGGTGGATCTCAAGAGCGCCGACTGGAAACCCCGCAAGCTGGTCGATAATCTCGACGATCAATGGCACGTCGTCGGCAATGTGGGGACGAAGTTCTTCCTCATGACCACCAAGGACGCACCGCGGTTCAAGGTGGTGACGATGGACATCGCTGCCGCCGATCCGGTGATCACGGATGTGGTGCCGGAGCAGGATTCGGTTCTGAGCAATGCGTCCCTGGTCGGCGGACGGTTGTTCACCTCTTATCTGGTCGATGTGCAGACGGAAGTTCAACGCTACACACTTGATGGCAAAGCTGACGGCGTTGTGAAACTGCCCGGCATCGGCACTGCGATCGGCTTTGAGGGCGACCAGAACGACCAAGAAACCTTCTTCGGCTTCACCAGCTTCAACGCCCCAGGCGTGATCTATCGATACGATGTCGCCAGCAATACGGCGCAGGTGTGGGCAAAACCCAAGGTGGCGATCGATCTAAATCGGATCGCGGTCGAACAGCGTTTCTACAAGTCGAAGGACGGTACCCGTGTCCCGATGTTTATTGTCCGGCGCAAAGATGTGACCAATGCAGCACCGACCTTGCTCTATGCGTATGGCGGCTATGCCATAACCGAGCCTCCCGCCTTTTCAGCCGAGCGGCTAGCGTGGGTCGAACAGGGCGGGGTGTTCGCGCACGCCCATATTCGCGGCGGCTCCGAATATGGCAAGGCATGGCACGAAGCGGGTCGTCGTCAGAACAAGCAGAACGTCTTCGATGATTTCATCGCAGCGGGCGAGTATCTGAAGGCACAGAGTATCACGCCCCAAAATGGCTTGGCGATTCAGGGCGGATCGAATGGCGGACTTCTTATCGGTGCAGTGGTCAATCAACGACCGGATCTGTTCGCCGCTGCGTTACCCCAGGTTGGTGTGATGGATATGCTCCGCTTCGACCAGTTCACAGGCGGGAAATTATGGGTAGACGAGTTTGGGTCTCCGGCACAGGAAGCGGATTTCCGTAACCTCTTGAAATATTCGCCTTATCACAACATCCAGTCCGGCAAGGCTTATCCTGCGATCCTCGCCACCACTGCCGACACGGACGATCGCGTGGTGCCGGGACACACCTTCAAATATATCGCCGCGCTCCAGGCAGCGGATATCGGTGACAAGCCCCACCTTGTCCGCATCGAGACACGCGCGGGACATGGAGCGGGCAAGCCCACGGACAAGATCATTGAGGAAACGGCGGATATGTGGGCTTTTGCCGCTCATTGGACGGGGCTGGATGTGAAGCCAGCGAAGTGATCGCATCAAACAAATCAACATACGTCGAACTAACTAATCAATGCGTAAGTCCTAACAAACTAATTTACAGTCTGCGCTTTGGTGGGGTCATCGATGACCCCGTTTATACCTGAACCCATCAATAACTAGCTCGAAGGAGTTTATCCCTATGTCTCACATTTTCTCTAACCACAAGCGAGATTGTGGCCTAACCGCGCACGCCTCAGAGCTAACGGTTCCCGCTAAGAAGAGAACCATGCTTGCTCACAAGCCCCACGTCCGAAGCTCGCTCATGATTGGGGCGGTGATATTGGTTCTTAGTGCCTGCGTCCAGCCCACATTCGGGTACCCCTCAGAGCCAGGAGGAAAGATCCCTGCAAATCTGAAACGCTTCTACGACCA
The DNA here is from genome assembly GCF_002368335.1 of Nostoc sp. NIES-4103. GTDB lineage: Bacteria > Cyanobacteriota > Cyanobacteriia > Cyanobacteriales > Nostocaceae > Amazonocrinis. The sequence goes on from NZ_AP018288.1 coordinate 8,082,478, forward strand.
GAAGCTGACCTTCGGCTCGTGCGAGGGCTACGCCACCACGGATGCCGACGCTAAGGACTTCGCCAACGACACTTTCGAATGCGCCCGGCTTGAGGTGCCGCTCGACTACCAGAACCCCCGAGGGCGAACCGCGCAGATTGCACTGCTGCGCGTACCGGCAAAGGGCAAGCCGAGCAAACGAATCGGCTCCCTGCTGCTCAACCCAGGCGGTCCCGGCTTCTCCGGGATGAGCTACGCGACTATGGTGGCAGAAAAATTGGCCGACAGTCCGATCGCCAAGCAGTTTGACCTGATCGGGTTCGACCCACGTGGGGTTGCGGCCTCGACACCAGCCCTAGACTGCTTCACCGATGCCGAACGAGAGGCCAACTTGTTGGTCAACCCGATCAACTCCGGGGGCAAGGACTACACCGACCACCAGACCCGTCAGTTGTACCAAAAATGCGCCGAGCGTTCCGGCGGTGAGGACGTGCTGGCTCACGTCGGCACGCGCGATGTCGCCCGCGACATGGACGTACTCCGCGCGGTGCTCGGCGATGACAAGCTCTCCTTTTTTGGCGGCAGCTACGGTACCCGGCTCGGCGCGATCTACGCCGAAACCTTCCCGCAGAACGTGCGGGCCATGGTGCTCGACGGCGCGGTCGACCCCACCACCGGCACCACCGAGCGTCACCTCGTCCTGTTCGCGGGTTTCCAGCGTGCCTTCGACAACATGGCGGCCTTATGCGCTAAAACCCCGACTTGTCCGCTCGGCACCGATCCCAAGCAAGCTACCGCCGCCTTCCAGCAGCTCGTGCGGCCACTGATTGATAAACCGATCATCACCGCAGACGGACGCAAGGTCACTTACACCGCCGCAATTGGGGGCGTGATCACTGGGCTTTACAGCGAGGCGGGCTGGCCTGCGGTGATTCTAGGCATCACCGAACTCAAGGCCGGAAGCGGTAAAACCCTGCTGCTCTTGAGCGACATCCGCACCCAGCGCAATACCGACGGTAGCTATGGCAATGGCAACGAGTCCCTGGTGGCCATTAACTGCCTCGACGAGGAACGCCACACGCCCGAGCAGGAGAGCGCAATGACGCGCGACATTTTCAAGGTTGCGCCCTTCCTAGACACCGGTCGACCCGTCAACGCCCGCGACCTCTGTGAGCATTGGCGCGTGAAACCCACCCTCGGCTACCCCTATGCCCAGAACATCAAAGGACTCCCTAAAACCTTGGTCGTGTCGGCCACCCGCGATCCGGCTACCCCGCACGAGGGCGGCATCAGCCTTGCCAAGACGCTCGGCGCGAGCCTGCTGACCGTCGAGGGCGAACAGCACGGTGTAGCCCTCATCGGCGGCAATGCTTGTATCAACGACATCGTCGCCGACTACCTCATCAGTCTCAAAGTCCCCGCAGACGGCGCTCGCTGCGTCCTTTAGGGGCGTTGGGACACTAGTACTCTGGCAACCCAAAATTGCCACGTGAGGGCAAGCTGGGGAAGCGGGGGGAGCTGGGGAAGCGGGGGGAGTGAAAACCCTGCTAAAAAAACTCTCTTCCCCCCCCAGCCTCCCCAGCCTCCCCAGCCTCCCCAGCTCACCACCATGCAAAGTTTCTGTGGCGCACCACTAGTATTCTGCCAAGCTAACTTTGCTAACTAACACCTCTAATTGGTAAGGGACTTCCAGAAAATAAAATATACATCTGACAAGAATGATAATCATTATGAAGGGGTGAGGGAGAGGCTGCCATTGGCAGCCTCTCCCTCACCCAGGGCGAACGCATCTTATTTACTAATAAAAACTAAGCGAGATTACAAAATGACATAGATAATTGTAAAAATTGGTAGAACGATAAGCAAAGTAAATCAAACTTGTTGTGAAAATATCAATTAGTTTATCTTGATCTGAATGAGCAATTCATTAATAAGAAAACAGTTCAATTAAGGGGTACATAAAAGTATATTTACCGAGAAAATGGATAAATCTTTCATGTGAAATATTCAACTCAAGTTTTGATGTATAGCAGGAGGCAGGAGGCAGGAGGCAGGAGGCAGGAGGTAAAAACCTTACTGTTACTGTCATTGACGATTTTAAAATGTCCTAATCTATGATTCGACTGCTGTACTATTTTAAGCTAACGCTAAAACTCTTAGTAAATAGTCGTTATCCATCGCTGCTTTTAAACTGTTTATTTTTAATTCCTCGTTTTACACGCTTCTCTTTACCTAAAAGATTGACTGCAATTTGTCTTATAATTGCAAAATTCTGTGGTGCATTGTCTTTTCCAATCCGACAGTCATCTTCTCTTAAAGCGACATCTAGCACCCAGTGCATTAATGCTTAACAGGGAATAGGGAACTCTTAACACAGCAGGTATTGGAGGGGGACTGTTACCATTGGTGTCAACTTAAGAAGGTAAAGCCCAAATTTGTTGAGTGTAAGCGTCAATCTCTCGATGGCGCTTACGCCTAGCTTTGACTAATCCAAAGAGCTTTTGATGTTCGACAAGATAAGGAACAGCGTCACTAGCATCACCACGGAGAACAGCTTGGGAAAAATGGTATAAAGCACGAAACACCATTTCTGTAGAAATTCGGTCTAAAGGTTGGTTGAGAGCGATCGCTACATCAATGCATAATTGATTGAGAACAGCATAAAAAATCCAAGTGGCAAAAATTTGAATTTGCACACCACTGCTATCACCTACCCAGATATAAGCCAGACCTAAAAGCCGTTTGGTCAGCAAAAATGCATCTATTCCTCGCCAACGACGACGATATAACTCACAAACTTGCTGTGCAGATAAAATTTGCGGATCAAGGACATTAGTCAGATAGTAATACCAAGTTGAACCCCATAACACCGAAACCAGACGTACCTGATGCAGACAAGGATTAGAGCGGTATTCTCCCATAGCTATAACTTCATCACGGTAAAATGGGGCACAAGTCAAACAACGGACGACCTTGTAAGCAGTTTTTTCTCGCAGTCTGGTGACAAAAAACTTCTCAGATTCGGTAAATGCATCAAACCAAGGAAATTTAAAAAATCCTAAATCAAAAATTAGCAATCCACCAGTTGGTAAGCACTCTAGTAATTGATTACACCAAGTTTTATCATTCACCTTAGTGTTTTTTGTATACCAAGTTGTGACTGGGCGATGGCTAAATGCTTCTACCACCATCATGATTTTTACCGCGAGTGTTTTTTCTTGTTCTTGTAGCGCTTTTAACTTCCTTCGTAATGCTTCTAGGGTTGAACCATCCGCAATCCAAATCGCTGGGAATTTACGACAGACTGCCTGCCAATTCTCTGGAATTGCTTGATTGTTTGGTTGATGATTAATTCTTGCGATTATTTGCTCAAAAACCTGTGCAAATAATTCTATTGGTAATGTTCGCAATCTTTTTGACACTGCTTGAACACTGACTTCTATTCGTTCCACCCATAACAATCCCTCTTGTGACAATACCCTTTGAACTTCTCTTAACCCTGGAATCTGCCGATATACTAAACTCAGCACGATCGCCATCATCATCGGCAGTGTTAATATTCTGTCGCGGAATCTTTGCTTAAGTTCATTTTCATACAATCTCATAGGTTTAAAGCTTGCAGGAGATAGCAATGAAAAGATTTTTTTCTCAATTTCCTCTATTGGCGGCGCTGGTACATGCTTTTGCTGCCGCAAATCTGGGTTTCCTGTTCGCGCTGGACGTTTTCCACTCATGATGTATCACCAAGAACATCAACCAAGATTTTCTTAGATTACATCTGATACGTCTTTTTTGCTTAAGTTGACACCAATGGACTGTTACCCCGCCCAACACAATCGCGCGCCTGGCGGGGCTTCTAACCCCTAGAAACGGGAACAGGAAACTATTGCCTGTTGCCCGCTCTTGAGTTCCCTTCTTCGGTAAATATCCATCTTGTTCTAGTTCAATAGATGAATACTCTTTCAAAAATATTGTTGGTAAAACTTTTTCAAGCTCAATAGATGAGCAAGGTTTCGGTACACGTATGTTAGTGCGATATTTCATCGAAATTTATGAAGTATAAACTCCGTCCAGCGCTGGACGGCTTTGCATATTAATTTGCGCTTGGCTCAACCAAATATTTTAGAAGTTGACAGGGCGATCGCTCTGGTAAAAACCTCCAACGCATGAATATTTGACTATAATGTTTCGGTGGACACTTTATAAGGAGCGATGAATTAAATAACAGAATGCACTAGTTCTGTGATGTAACTCTCTAATGAAACTACTCCTCGTGTAACTTGATCACGAGGTGGCATTTGTGTAGAGAGCGCAAGGGTTGTCATGTTGGAAAAGGATGCTGCTGCTGAGTTTGAAAATCCCATATTCCGCATTGTCTTTATCCACTGGTCACGCGGAGTTTCCACTACCTTGACTGGTTTAAGTAAAACTTTAGCAAATGCTTGTGCAACGTTGAGCGAAGAATATATTTCTGGGCCTTCGATGTTGTTTAGCCCTGTATTCTCTATTGGCTCTGTCATCAAACGTGCTGCCAACTGACCAATATCGCGTGGGGCTACCATCGGCAATGCAAAGTCGGTTGGAAAGAAGGTATAAATTACGCCATTCTGTTTAGCTGATTGTAGAGAGAAGTCCCAATTGCTCATATAGTAGGCAGCGCGGATAATACTAAATGGTATGGACTGGGCGGCGAGTTGCTGCTCCATTTCGTAAAGCACTCCCAAATCGCCAATTTGAGAACCGGGCTGCGCTCCATAAGTGGATTCGGCAACGATTTTCTCTAAGCCAGAGTTTGTTATCGCTTCCAGAATGGATGCTAAAGTTTTTCTTTCTTCAACATCTGTGTCTGTCGCCGGGTCAGCAGGTGGATTAAGCAGAAAAAGACGTTTACCCAAAGCAAACACGCGGCGTAGTTCTACGGTATTATGCACGTCTACAACCTCAACCATCGCGCCGCGCTTGTGCCATTCAGGAATAGAGGCACAACTGCGCGAGACAATGGTTACTGGCTCACCAAGCGATAACAACGTCTGTGCTACAGCACAACCAACATGACCATTGCCACCAAGAATGATGTGCATGGGAAAAATAAACTTTTTAAAGACACTATTAAGTAGTATAACCAAGCTATACTGATACCCTTAAAATTAAGGTAGCTACTTAAAATATACATATTCACTTTGTTAAGGGACTTCCAGAAATTAAATTATTCAATTTGGAGAGCGAAGACAATTAATAGGCTCTTTCTACCCCAGCTACCCCAGCCTCCCCAGCTCCCCCAGCTTCAAAAGCGATGGAATATTATTTTAGTTGGAAGTCCCTAATGAATTTTGGGGCATTGAAATCGAGTCGCGAGCGCCCCTCAAGCTTGAAACCTATTTTACCTATATGTATTTTTTATTTATCTCCATTGCAGGTATAGTACACTTCTATCCAAAAGGACGGCAGGTCATCACTCCTTCTCTGGGACTGTTGGTATTATTAGCATTACTGCCCATTGCTCTAACCTTTGTCGATGGTTCATAGCCTGGGTAACAACGTACCAAGACAGTATCTATTGATCGCGTCACGTACAAAACATAGACTGGTTTACCTCCTAGCACGGCAGGTACGAGGCTAGGGGGAAGGGGGGCAGTTGCAACAATTTTTGATTGGTTAACAGAGTTTATATTTAGCTTTTGAAATAGAACAACTTTTGCCTCAAACAACTGCAAAAATATCAGTATTAATGCTGTAATACTGAGCAGTACGGCAAAGAACTTCGCCCTTAGTTTTAACATGATTTATTGACTTTGTTAGTACATTGTAATTTTAATTTCGATGTTTGTTGTTTCTACCATTTTTATGTTTTGTTCATAAATTTTCATTTTGCCAACGCTCTTGCTTGTGAGAAACGCAAGTTAACCGGGAATACTATTATTGAACCCCAACGACAAGTATACAGGTTGGTCAACTCAACATTTTCGCAAGTAAATCTAATTTTTTCATTTCAAAGATTTCTGTAGTTCATCTCAAGTTGCCCCAACCTCAAGCTATGAAGGTTTATCCAAATACTTAATCTACTGCTTATGCTTTCTAAAACGATCTCAAAGTTCTTTTTGATTGTTCTCACGCTGGGTTCAACTGCAATAGTTACTAGTTGCACTGACAAGCCTTCTAGTAGTTCAGATAATAAAACAACCTCGACAACTAAATCAACAGCTGATGCCCCGAAAAAGTCAGAAATTGCACAGCGGGTTGAAGCAGCTATTCAAAAACAACTATTTGCCCCAAATTCCGCACTCGCAGATGTTAAATCGCTCTCTTGCCCGAATGAGATTGTAGTTATAGCTAATAGCACCTTTGCTTGTAAAGCAACTGCACCGCAAGGCACATTCAAAGTCCTAGTTACAATCAAGAACGCTCAAGGCGACATGGACTTTAACACAAATGGACTACTAATGCTTCCAGTCGCAGAGCAATTTATCCAAGACACTATCAAACAAAAACATAAAATTGATGTTGCAGCAGACTGTGGTAGCAAACAATCAAAAATTCGCCTGTTTAAACAAGTCGGTGAATCGTTTAAATGTGATGTGACACAACTTGGGAATAAGATTGGAGGTGCAACAATAACTGTCGAAGACGAAAATGGACAGATTAAGGCCAATTGGAAGATTAAACCAGCTGGTTAGTTAGAGGATGTCTGAGAAGTATCGTTATTAACATCAAAGCTTTAAAAACCTAACCCCCCTAACCCCCCTGACCCTAATCCCCATTAAATTAGGGCTAAGCCCTAATTTAATGGGGACCCCGAGTTCCCTACAAGGGAATGGGGGTTTCAAAGCCTCTCCCCGAAACGGAGAGAGGTTTGGAGAGGGGTTATTAGTATATTTCTCGACTTTTCAGACATCCTCTTAAAAGCCCCGACCAATGCTGTCTTCCCTACCCCCTATTGTTGACTGTAATTAACCAGAAATGGAAAGAATTTATGGCCGTTTGGGAGGATTAGTTCAACAAAAGCCATCGCACCCCATTCAAACGAGAAAATCAAGGCGCGATCACTTTCTACCATACAGGCAGTACATTTACAGAAGCGATCGCCTGCCTTGCGAGCGCCTGCAAGCGAGTTGTAATTAATCATTTGATTCTAAAAGCTTGCCCAGAGCTTCAACTGACTGCCGCCAGCCGCTTTCCATGCCGCTTTTAACCATGTTGTCACGGTCTTCTTGGCTCATTGCTGTGCTATGGGTACGAATCTCAGTTGTATCAGAGTCAATTGCGACAAACTCAGTTTTTTCCAGCATCACATGCCCACGTTCCGGCATCCCCAAGAATTCAAATGTGCCATACCTGCCGCCTCCTACTTTGTTATTTATCTTCTAGTAGCTTTTCCAAAGCATCAAAGCGAGTACTCCAGATTTTTTCATACTCGCTCAGATACGCTGTGGCTACTTTGAGAGTTTTCGGCTGAATCTGAATAACTTTCTCCTTACTACTTCGATGCTTGGTAATCAGTCCGGCTTTCTCCAACACACTGACGTGCTTTGCGATCGCTGCCAAGGACATCGCATAGGGTTGTGCTAATTCGCTGATACTATGTTCTTTTGTTGATATACGCTTGAGAATGTCTCGTCGCGTCACATCAGCCAGAGCTGCAAAAATTTTATCAAGGGCTACATTTGATTCAACCATATGGTTGAATGATGCAAGAGGATACAGGTCGTGTCAACCGTCCAATAAAATACTTCTAAAGTCCGTAAACTACCCACACTGTACCCGCTTCGGGTACAGTGTGGGCTTTTAGTAGCCCTGAACTATCCACGCTGAGTTCACAGCATAAACAGTTCGAGCCTCTGGGCGAGTTTACCCTTGCGGGTTCGCCACTTCCTTCAACGGGAGGAACCCCCGCAACGGAGTGGCTCACAAGATTCGCCCCAATAGCAGCAATATTCTTTGCTGCGTTTAAATCAGCGTCACCACTCCAAGAACAAGCCTCATTAGTACATTTGAAAAGCTTGTGAGAACGCAGTCCAATATGTAGGCATTGATGGCAAGTTTGACTTGTCCAAGCTGGAGGAACAGCAATTATTTCTACTCCAAATTGGATGCCTTTGTATTCCAAAAAAGACCTTTACTGATAGAAAGACCAAGAGTTAGAACGTCTACGTTCTGTTTTACTTGTTGGTTTTTGGTTGGTTCTTTCACGAATGCCTGTTAAGTCTTCGATTGCCACTGCTGCATTATTTTTTAATGCGTCCTGAATTATAGACTTGCTAATGTTGTGGTTTAGCCATTGCTGGTATCTTCTCTCCTTGCCCGACAGCCGTTTCAAAATCTGCCTTGCCCTGCGGCGAGTAGACCTTGTGCCTTTGGTGGCTTTTTTCTGGAGAGATGCTCTCACTCTGGAAAATTTGTCTCTAACATCGTTGATTTGCTTTCCATCCCATTAACAACCTGCGGTTGCTATTGGTCGGGGAACGTTTCGTTTTTAACCCGCAATTCCTGAGGCAGTGCGTTGGGCGGGTTTCCCGACTTGTAGCAACTGCCGTCTCACCACTGACCTGGGTACAGGTTCAGTGGGAGCCTCCTTGCGGGAATAGGTGAATTTTATAGTAGGCTTATGTTTTGACTCGTGAAGGTTGCAGCAAACCCTAATAGGGAGCATACGTGTAATATAAGCTGACAACTGTTCTTTTTTCATTCATGTCCCATAAGCGATCGCTTACTCCAAAACAAAAAGCCATTACTTCGCTATCGCCGGGCGTAACCAACTCCATCAAGCCAGATAGCAGTCTTAGGATCTTTTGGATCAGCGATCAGGATGCGATGCTCACTTGAGCCATCATCGTAATTGATGTACACCATCAGACCTTCGATGCGATAGCGACCGCGCTGATTGGGAGCCACATTGCTAATAGCGACCGATGCGTCATCGCCCACGCGTCCACCCGCACCCTGACCGCGTACAACTCGACCATCAGAAAAGAAACGATATTCCTTCCAGGCTGCGATCGCATCGTTACCACCAATCGCCACCGTCCCCGTTCCAGATAGTGAACGAAACAATCCATTGAGCTTAAAATTGTTCGGTAATTTTTGATATGTTGTTTGGAAAGCTAATGCTTTCCAGCCACTCTTGCGTGCTAGTTGGAGTTTTCCACCCTGATTACGCCAACGTGTCCATTCGTTTGGTTTTGCGCGTTTGTGGGCTGAAAGTCCTCCTGTGAAAGAAAGCCCTTTGACGTTGGTGAGTGCATCACCATTGCGAAACAGGACAACGGGATAAACATCAGTAGTCAAAAAGCCACCGATGCCCACCTTTGTGCGGGAATCCCAGCCGAAACTATGGATTTGAGACACAATTGCAGCATTCGGCATTGAAGAAACAGTTGCAGGTTTTTCGGAAGGTGATTGTCCTACCTTGTTCGGGGTTTTAGGTGGATTGTTCACCGCCGTGATGATTTCTGGTAACACCGTTGCAAACTGCACGTCAGGCATCTGTGACATTGATACTGCCGCAGCGTAAGCAGTCTGCACCCCAACCAGTGAAACTACTAAAGTCATTGCCATAGGATTTACGCGCATACCACATTCCCGTATTCTGACACTAACGCGCGCGCGTTAAACGCCACTAGTATACACTAGGAAACAACGAATGGGTGCTGACTCTTTCTACACCTATTCGCTTGCAGGCATACACTCGCGCATAATTTGATTGTAAACATCTGCTTGCATTTGGTCTAAAAGGCGATCGCACCATAACGGCATCAGCGCTATTAATAACTGGCGAGAGCGTGTATTTTAGCCATGAAAGTCTACTGGCATTGGGGCATTGAAATCAAGCCGCGATCGCAATTAAGAGGCAAACACCTGACATAGATGTTAGTCAATGCCAATTAATTAATAATCATGGAATTACTTATGGAATAGAGCATTTTAAGAAAGCCTTGTAAGAAATGGAATTGATTAACTAGCCCAAAAGCTCTATTTATAGGGGTTTTGGCTGCCAGTGCTGTTCAACTTCCTTGCGAAGCCGAGGCGATCGCAATTTGGAAGCTTCGACTGCACAATAGAGATGCACAACACTGGCTTTCAAAATCATTGATAAGTCTCGGCTGTGATAAATAAAACTAAGAAATTCGCGGCGGGATTTTCTTACTTTTGGAAAGTGGCGATCGCCCCCAGCCTCGACTACGCAAGGTACACTGTATTGGCTCTCAAAACCATTGATAAATAACGCTTTTGAGCAATTTATCAAATTTTGTTGCTTAATTATTTCTTACTGCTGCTAAATTCCATAAGGAAAGCCCTCATAAACACTATGAGGGCATTCATTTATATCTATGTCAGTTCTCAAGTTCTCAAGTGCGGAAACGTCTTTTACCCTGCTTTTGTAAAGCTTGTTTTTTGCGTTTGGATTTTTCAAGAGGTGTTTCAAAGTGACGATGCTTCCTCATATCTTGAAAAATACCAGCTTTGGAAACCTCTCGCTTAAATCGACGTAATGCTGACTCAAGGTGTTCATTTTCACCCACCACTATTTGGGTCATTCTCTCTCCTACTAAATTGAATTCATTAATGGCCTAAAAATTCACTCTCTGTTTCAATACGGTTTCAAATCTTAGTAGCGTCCGCGTCCACCTGAGCCACCGTATCCGCCCCGGTTGCCACCAGAAGAACCTCTGTCTTCTCTGGGCTTGGCTTTGTTAACTTTCAGGTCACGACCCATCCATTCAGCACCATCAAGAGCTTCAATGGCAGCTGCTTCTTCTGCATCTGTTCCCATTTCCACAAAAGCAAAGCCGCGCAGACGACCTGTTTCTCGGTCAGTAGGTACTTGAACCCGCTTTACAGTACCATATTCAGCAAAAACACCCTTAATATCATCTTCCGTAACTTGGTAAGAGAGGTTGCCTACATAAATTGACATCGATTTTCTCCAAAATCATAAATGTGTAGAGATTTAAATTTCGGAGAAAAGCCTGTGAATACTAAAAACAAGCGCGCTTCACCGAATTAACTCTCATTTTTTAAGATGACATAGAAGCCAATTCTTTGCATCTAGTGATGTTAGACCCTCTGGCTTACGTCTCCACTACTGCTTGGAGCGATCGCCACTACTGGCTGATTGTCGCCTCTGCCCAGTAATGCTTCAATGATTGAGGATAACTTGTCAATTACCCCTATCCTGCCAAAGTCCACAATCTCGCCATTCTGGTGTATGAGTTTACCTGTCTGTTGCTGTTGGTCTGTCGTTGTTTGACGAGATTCAAAGGCAGGCTTTACGGTCGGTTGGTTCAGTCCTTCCTTAAATGTTTCCAGTTCGGCGGGGTCAAAGTTGGCAGTGGGGCGAGTTTTCCCTTTCTCATACCTAACACCGATTCGCCCCTGCTGGACATACCGCTCAAGCGCTCGGACACTAACGCTCCTGAATTCTGCTGCTTGCTGCTTGTTCATAGGATTAGCGCCCTTTCTTGCCAAATCCTACCATGTAGTGTGGCGGTATTTGGCGATTTTGGGAGAGGTGAGTGAGGGCGATCGCAACTTTTGATGTTCTTGAGGGATGCAGCGATGAATTCCCGTCAACGGGAATAGTAAATTTTTCTGGTTTTAGTCCAGTCCTGCCATTTTTAGGCAGTAAACTGATTGAACTTTACTCAAAGTGCATAAACTGATCAAACTCAACATACATAGTAAGTACAAGGTTCAACTTATATGGAGTAGTTATGAAATCGAGTTTATTTGGTGTTGGTGTTGCAGTGATGGCGATTGCGACTTCAGTTATGAATACTGTAGGAATTGCCGAAGCTCAATTGCAAAAAACACAACCCAATCTGAATATTCCAGCCAATAGTATACAAATTCCCCGAAATATAAAATTATTGCCATCCGTATCTGGAAACTTAGAAATAGTTAGAGGTCAATACGGCTACAAAGTACAATGTAAGGACGTTAAAGTTTATTTAATTAGCCAGGAGTATATCGAAGAACCTGCAACTTCAACAAAACCCGGAGAAATCAACTTAGGCTCTCCAAAAAAACCTATATTTAAATACCAGGGAATAGTTAAGTCCGATAATACTAAAGACAACTCTGGGTCTACCACTTACTGTAAATACTCAGTCTTGCCCGAAGCAAAGTCTGTAGGGAAAAAAGCAATATTAGTATTCGATTCTGGCAGTACTTGCCCAGGCCCTAATGAGATAATCACTATTCTCGATACAATTGTTCAAAAAAATTCCAAACAATTTATTTGCAGCATCGGTTAATCAAGCAACCCTATAAAATAACAGCAAACTACTAGCCTGCCAAAAAGATTTTGACAGGCACAGGATTGGGTAAGGGGTAAAGGGTAAAGGTTTTTAATTTCTTTCCCTTTCCCATGGGCCCCTTTCCCCGGTCTTCAAGAGTCAACATTTTTGTGGTGAACTACTACTGAACTTTACATTTAGCCAAGACAAACCATGAAATATTTTTTCGACGGTCTTCAAAATCTAAATACCAAACTAGTCAAAAAAATGCTATTTTCTTTGTTTGGTTTGAGTGCAGCATCCCTGAGCCTATTCTATTTACCAGCTACAGCACAAAATTCCCGACCTCTACCGAATCAAGTTGATATCTCATGTCGTCCTGCGCTGTATTTCGGCGGTAAATTGGGCAATCCCAAAGATATGAATCAAGGGTCTAGATATGTTGTACCAGGACAGAAAATTATCCTGACTAAAGCAGATTCGCTTTTACAGTCTGGTGATAAGTACGCTTTCAACATCGGCTATTACGTATTCCTCAAACCTGGACAAAATGCGCCATCCTTACCCCAGTTTACTAACCGTCTGCTCTTGAACAACAAGGAGGTTGTGAATCAGCACGGTGTCAAATTTAGTAACGATGATAGCCTAGTAAAAGGTGTAAATGGGGGGAGGATTAAAGTCATTCACACCCAAGCATATTTACCGCTAGGTGAGAGTGTTTTAGTATTGTCACTTGATGATGACAAAACTATCTCCGAAACCGATGAAAACAATAATGTCTATCGTTTTATTGTGACCGTTCAACCTTAGAATTTCAACGAAAAAAAGTGAGGCCTCAAACCCTTGATCAATCAAGGGCAACAAGTTGTCATACTTTCTTTTGCACATTAAACGACATTTCACAAATCGCCCCAATCAAAATTCAGGAACTGTGGAAAATTCCCTTTGATAGCAGCAGGTGCTTACGCTGTGACTTTTCCCGTTATCTTATGGAGTTTACGCTCCTGTTACCACACAAATCATGATAACCGGAGTTGGGAAGATGGGGAGTTAGGAGTTAGGAGTTAGGAAATGGGGAGTTGGGGTTCTGGAGGGAGATGGGGAATATCGTGCGTTGTTCGCCTGCACACCCAACGTGCGATCGCAACTGCCCCAAAACCCGGAGTCATCAAGCATCGCACCTCTGTCCAAAAGCTTACGCATGTTGGTGTAAGGGTGGTTGAGTTATTAATCGTAGTTTTTATCGGATAAAAGATAATGACCACTTATTTTCCAGAGCTTAACTACTGAACAAATGCAACGAGTGTGGCAGGCTTTGGGGTTGCTGGGGGAAACAAAGCAACGTGATGCAGCACTCATCCATATTCTTAGCCACGGTCTAAGGGCTGGAGAAGTAGTAAATCTCAATGTTAGTTCGTTTGATGGCAGATTATTATTTTTACCAGATACTAAAAATGACCAACCGCGTTTAGTACCGTTGAGGAAAGAAAGCAGCTTGATTGTAGCAGAGTATATACAATGGCGAACTGAACTTGGAGAGGTTTTAAACAGTCTTAGCCCATTACTGATTTCGCACCATCCTTCGTACCAAGGCGAACGCCTGAGTTATCACGGTATTTACTTTGCAATTGAGAAAATAGGGGAACTTGCAGGGATTGAAGACTTACATCCTCATGCCTTTCGTCACACCTATGCTACGGATTTAATACTACTAGGTATCGACCCAACTCATGCGCGCAAACTGACTGGACATCGTAGTGACAGAGCTTTTCGACCATATACACTTCGTGGTGAACAACAAGCCGCGATCGCGGCTTATTATCGTGCCATAGGGGAACAAGTAGAGTAGCAGATGCCCAACCCGTTAGATCCCAAGTGTCAACTATGCGCCAAGCTCCCCGCAGCTAAGGCTAATACCATTTCACGAAAATATTGATACAAATCACTTTTCTTGCTTCCCCAGCCTCCCCAGCTTCCCCAGCTCCCCCAGCTTGCCTAAATGTATCAACTTTAAAGTGAAACGGTATAAGGTACTACACGGGTCACAGGGGGATGGCTGCTGGAATCCGAAGGTTTGTCACAATCGCCGTTCGTTCTACCGCAACCGCAGTAAAGATTATTCTGGACAGATTGAAGCGATCGCAGTTGAAGCGCCAGAAACGTACTTTGCTGTGTTGTACTTGTATAAAGAATCGGGAGATAAACCTTTGACAATCTGGGATGTTCTCGATGAAATATCCGAAGCCCCACCCACCTCTTCACTTGCTCCGGTGTGGGAATGTTTAGATACGGAGTTAGAAACTTTAGCAGTAGAGGCACAATTAGCGATCGCCCAAGGGGCAGTGCGGGACGCAATCGCCCTCCACCGATTATGTGTGTCTGATAAAGCCCAAGTTTGATATCAAACACCCAAAAGTAAGAAAATCCAAAGCCTTAAAACTTAGTGACACCTTATTTGATCCCATTTATTGAAGTTTTTATTAGATTAAACTTAAAAATCATTTTTATTGAACAGTATTTTCGCTATATTCGCCTCCAATACTAAGGGTAAATGCGATAGATTACCTTGTTTTCATGGGTATTCATCTCCACGGAGAAACTAAAAAAATAAACAAAATATATTTCTAAAGTTAGAGGAATAACCGATAGTGTAATACGTAATGTTTAATTTTAACTAGCAACTATATTTATCAGCAAATATGTACGAAGAATTTGGTGTTGTTTCTGCTGGTAACAACGTTACTTTTAAACTGTTCTTTCCAGACAGTAATAAAGATCCAGCACAATATATCAAAGGTGTAATACCGCACATCAAAAATATTAAAGTTGTTGGTGATTTTCAAGGCAAGATTAATCATGAGAATTGGAACATTAATACTGCCCCAGAAATGACCAAACAAGACCATCCGAAAGGATGGTTATATGATTATAAAACTACTCTGCCTGATGGCTTTTATCAATACAAATTCTTTGTCACATTTGAAAATGGTGAACAAAGATGGTGCAATGACCCTTGCACAAAATATAGTGGTCAAGATCCAAATCATGAAAATTCTGCTTTTGTTGTTGGTGGAAACCGAGTTCAAAACGTCAAACCTATAGCTAACCGCCTGACACCAAAGGATTTAATAATATATGAAATCATGATTGATGATTTTGTTGAAAAGCTGTTTGCTCATAGCAATCCGCAAGTTCAAGGAAAAGCTCCCTTGGACATAATTAGAGAAAAAATTGATTATTTAGTAGATTTGGGTATTAATGCTGTTGAATTTATGCCCTGGACAGCTACTTATGGTCGTAATTTTAGTTGGGGATACAATCCATTTTTATATTTTGCTGTTGAAGACCGTTATACCAATCCAAAATCTCCTGAATTACAGGTCAATCTTGATAGGTTATTTAGGCTACAGATGTTAATTGATGAGCTTCATAGCCGTAATATCCATGTGATCATGGACGGTGTTTTTAACCATGTAGATGTAGATAAAAATAACCCAGGTAGAGGCTTCCCTTATTATTGGCTGTACCAGAATCCTCAAGATTCACCTTTTGTTGGTAATTTCGAGGGTAGAGGTTTTTTGGAAGAACTAAATTTTGATAACAAATGTACTCAAGAATTTATCTTCGATGTATGCAAATATTGGCTAGATACATATCAAATTGATGGCATACGTTTTGATTACACTTTAGGATTTTTCCGTAGAGATGGTGTAGATCCTGGAATTAGTAGGCTTATTTCAAACCTGCGTGGTTATCTATATGGTACTAATCGAACAAATATTGCTTTGATGATAGAACATTTAACTGATAATAGATATCAGGCAATTGATGATACCAATAGAATTGGTGCAACAGGTTGTTGGTATGATCCTTTAATGTTTCAGGCTTTTGACTCTGGTGCATCTAGCAACGTTAATACGTCAATAATGAGGGCCCTGCATACCAGTAGAGATTTTTATCCAGGCAATAATCCTGTAATCTACATTGAGAATCATGACCACAGCACTTTAGTTAATAAAGTTGGTGGTTCTAGAGTTGGTGTCTCTAGAGAGGAAAATTGGTTTAAAACTCAGCCTTATGCTATGGCACTGTTGACATTGCCTGGTACAGTACTGATTCATAATGGTCAGGAATTTGGCGATGAATATTATTTGCCGGAAAGTGGATCTGATCGTGTACGCCCCAGACCAGTTAATTGGGAACGCAGTACTGATTTTACAGGTAGTAGATTAATTAACTTGTACAAAAAACTGATTCAGATCAGGAAAAATTATCCCTCACTGCGATCACCTTTCTTTTACCCTGATAATTACGACGAGAGAAATACTAAATTCAATAATCAAGGCTATGGTGTTGATATTGACAAGGATGTTATCATTTATCATCGCTGGGGTATAGGAAAAGATGGGCAATTGGAAAAATTTATTATCGTCTTAAATTGCTCAAGTTTTGATCAAGTTGTCGATGTTCCTTTTCCCCACAACGGTCGATGGCAAGACTTGTTAAATGATGAACAATTCCAAGTGGAGGTGTATTGGTTGAATCATCAAAATTTCAACTCGAATTGGGGAAGAATTTATTACGCAAAAGTTTAACTTTAAATGTACTTTCGCAGTAAGCAGCTTGGAGACTGGATTTCGCGCTTGAGGTTTCGATGTTCAGAAATTAACACGTACTACGATCAATATTGCAAAACGTGGGTAAAGGTGAGTACGTGGCGAAGCAGAAGCAGAAGCAAGCTGATGAACTGCTGGAGCAACTAACGAGAATGGACGCGCATCTTATAGACGTACTTTCCAAGGATGTTGTAAAACCCTTATCAGATTTCGTTGATGACGCGTTTGAAGCACTAGTTGTAAGAAATGATGTTGGTGCAGCAAAAACAGTACATGATACTTTCCGCCAAAAAATGAAACCAATCTTCAATTCAGTTGAAGAGACTTTGCAGCAGTTGGAGGAAGCCGCACAAAATTTCTACAGAAGGGAACTCAAGAGCGGGCAACAGGCAATAGTTTCCTGTTCCCGTTTCTGGGGGTTAGAAGCCCCGCCAGGCGCGCGATTGTGTTGGGCGGGGCTTCTAACCCCCTCCAATACCTGCTCTGTTAAGAGTTCCCTATTCCCTGTTAAGCGTTAAGAAATTTTGATACTCACTTTCGTAGCTTTTTACAGTTACCTTGATACTTTTACCGTCAAGTCCACACCACTCTGATGTATCTAAGGTCACGTATTGTTGTGCCCACTGATTGAAACTTTTGGCAAGGAGTTCAAAATCTACTCCCATTAGTATCCGTCGTATTGTTGAGTAGGAAGGAACCCCATGTTTTTGAATTCCAAATTTATCAATCAATACACGACGATGTCGCTTGTGCATTGTCCCCCCATGCACGGTACCCCACGTAGCCACTCATTGTTCCCATAATCACAAACAGTAATACCAGCCACAATTGATGTCTTTGCCCATCCTTTGTCCGAAAGTCTTTAACTTGCCGCAGTTGTTCAATCAAATTTGCACCCATGATTTTTCATGCCCTGGATGCTTGTAATTCTACGTCTTTTAGGGAGTGAAACAGCCCTACTTTTGAAGGGGGGCTACGCCCTAGGGGGGATCGGCAAGTGCTTAAAGTCACCTCTAAAAACTTTTCAAACAACCTCTAACCGCCAGTTCTTTGCCGAAGATTTAGCAACCAAAGTTGAACCCTCGTCAGTTGGCAATGGTATTGGGGTTATAACATCATCTATGCATAGTACCGTCAGGCATAATTGTCCCAGTTAAAAAGGCTTCACTCATATCGGTTGCATTTAAATTTGCCCCAGTCAGGTTTGCCTCACTCAGATTCGCCTCACTTAAATCAGCACCACTCAAGTCCGATTCTCGCAAATCAGCTTTCCACATCCTGACTCCGCTCATTTTGGCATCACTTAGGTTTACACGCTGCAAGTTAGCCGCGCTGAGTGATGCCATGTGCAAAGTAGCATCACATAAGTCTGCATCACAAAGATATGCACCACTGAGGTCTGATTCATTAAGGTTGGCTGTTGTGAGTGTAGCTTCACGCAAATCAGCGCCACTAAAAATCACTTCAGATAAATTTGCGTGTTCTAGGTTGGCACCTTGAAGATTTGCTTTACATAGATTAGCTCCACTCATGGATGCTTTTGCTAGGTTAGCGCCTCTGAGGTCTGCTCTACCAAAGTCTACACCGCCTAAGTTAACACCCCGTAGGTCAGCTTTTGCTAAGACAATACCGTGGAAGTTCCTTTCTCCTGCTGCGTATCGATTGAGAAGTTCTTTAACATCCATAGCCTTAAGTTTTCAGTAAATTTAGTTGCAACGCTTTTAACGCTGCTGTAGTCACAATCGTTCGTCAATATCCAACGCTGTTAGGGGGTTCTCTTAGTCTATCCATAAAAGCATAAGGCATAATTCGTAATTCGTAATTCGTAATTCGTAATTCGTAATTAAAGAGGGTACAGCAGTCAACACTAAATCAAAGATTTAGTGTTGGCTCTAGGTAGTGGGAAGAGAGCCAACAGTGATTGTAACTACGAATTACGAATTATGTTAACTATCCCCAATCCCTTTTACCTGAGATAGTGGGTAAACCATTGACTCGCCAGTTGTGCTACTGCTGCTAATGTACCTGGTTCTTCAAATAAATGGGTGGCTTCGGGAATAATCTCCAGGCGTTTTGGCGATCGCAACTGCGCTAGTGCATCCTCATTCATTGCAATCACTGGCAGATCATAACCTCCAACAATCAATAGCGTTGGCGCTTTGACATCAGGTAACACTAAACCAGCTAAATCAGGTCGTCCACCACGAGAGACGATAGCCTGCACCGCCTCTTGACGTTCTGCGGCTGCAACCAGGGCTGCACCGGCACCTGTACTCGCACCAAAGTAACCTATTTTGAGGTTACAAGTTTCGGGGTATTGTGCTAGCCAATCTGTAGCGCCAACTAACCGCGATGCTAACAAAGCAATATCAAAGCGCAAATGTCTTGTTCGGAGGTCAATTTCTTCCTCCTCAAGAGTGAGCAAGTCAATTAATAAAGTTGCTAGTCCCGCCTGTTGTAAGGCTTGAGCAACATAGCGATTGCGGGGACTATAACGGCTACTACCACTACCATGAGCAAATAAAACTACACCTTTTGCACCTTCTGGAATCACCAAATTGCCTTCTAGCTTAACTTCACCTGCTCTCACCGACACGAGATATTCTTGGGGGTTCTGTGTTAATGTCCTATTCATGATCAATTAATTACGAATTACGAATTACGAATTACGAATTATTCAGTCATTCGCTATCAGCAGTTTTTGCCTTGTCAGGAGTTCACACCAAATACCGATCGCATACAAATTTTCTGGCATCATCACACATACAAGTTTATCTACTTCTGTTTGCAGTTCTTCACAGGTGGATGCTGCTGCAACTGGACTGCTACCACAAGCTCACGGGGTTGTTGTTTTTTCAATGTAGCGATCGCTGCGCGGATGGTAGCACCTGTAGCAATGCCATCATCTACCAGAATAATTGTGTGATTTTTGACTTTTGCTATCCAACCGACAATTTGACTGCGACGCACAACATTGAGCATACTTCTCCTCCAATAATCTCTGTTTTTCTTGGAGTTTGAGCAATAAACGCAGTGGCTCACCTTTTGCTACATTGCTGTTTGGAACATGGACTCTAGTTTGAGGTTATCAAAAAAATGTGAGGGAAATGTGAGGAATTTCTTAACTGATATCTTGCACTAACTACTGGAAGTTGATAACAGAAGTTTAAGATACTCTTGCAATATAGAAGCGTATATTTTTACTGTTTTGGCGCAGTTTGCTCAATTCAGAGGGCCATTTGATTTCAGTTGCTATTAAAGATAGTTTGCTTGCCGAAAATAGCAAACTGAGCTTAAATTCCTTAACTTCGGTTGTTAAATGAATGACGTTTGGCACGGTTACATACCAGGAATTAAACCAGGACAGCAATACGGATTCCGAGTTTCTGGCAATTATGAACCAGAGAAAGGACATCGCTTTAATTCATCAAAACTCTTATTAGATCCCTATGCAAAAGCAATTGCTGGCGATGTCACTCATACACCAAAAATATTTAGCTATTTGTGGGATGCACCTCCAGAAAAAAGAGACTTAACACTATCTAAAGCCAACGATTCTCACTTCATTCCCAAGGCTGTTGTTATTGATGAGTCTTTTGATTGGCAAGGCGATCGCTTGTTGCAAATTCCCTGGCAGGATACTGTTATATATGAGACTCATGTTAAGGGTTTCACCAAGCAGCACCCAGATATTCCCAAAAAATTGCGCGGTACTTATGCTGGACTTGCCCATCCGGCTGCAATTTCTCATCTCAAATCTCTTGGTATTACTGCTGTTGAACTACTACCAGTCCATCATTTTTTTGTTTATTCTGGAAAACTAGCCGAGAGAAAACTTCGCAATTACTGGGGATATGACCCAATCGGCTATTTTGCACCTTATTCCGGCTACAGTGCAAGTGGAATTTTAGGAGAACAGGTTGTAGAGTTCAAGCAGATGGTCAAGGCTTTACATGCTGCTGGCATCGAAGTAATTTTAGATGTAGTTTACAATCACACTGGAGAAGGCAACCAGTTAGGCCCGACTCTTTCTCTACGAGGCATTGATAATACGATTTATTATCGCTTAGTTGAGGATAATCCTCGCTACTATATTGAAGGTTTAACTGGCTGCGGCAATTGTCTGAATACTCTCCACCCGCAAGTGCTGAAGTTGATCATGGATAGTCTGCGCTATTGGGTATTAGAAATGCACGTGGATGGTTTTCGGTTTGATATTGCTGCGGCGTTAGGTAGAGGAGAATTAATAGAAGTAGATGTCTGGCGAGGTTCCACGCGGCGTAAAGTTCAAGTTTCAAACCGCACATTTGATGCTTTTGAATCCTTTTTTACTATCATCCACCAAGATCCAGTGCTTTCTCAGGTAAAACTGATTGCTGAACCTTGGGATGGAGAACAAAGCGGCTACCAAGTAGGAAATTTCCCTCTTTTATGGTCAGAGTGGAATGATAAACATCGAAATACCATGCGAGACTTTTGGCGTGGTGAAGACATCAAACTAGAGGAGTTCGCCAACCGCTTCACTGGTAGTCCTGATTTATATCAAGCTAATGGGCGGCGTTCTCATGCAAGTATCAACCATATAACCTGCCATGATGGTTTCACGCTGCATGATTTGGTCAGTTACAACGAAAAACACAATCAAGCAAATCAAGAAGAAAGCGGCGGTAATCAAAATCGTTCTTGGAACTGTGGCGTTGAAGGAGAGACAAATAATCCAGAAATATTGCAGTTACGAGAACGACAAAAGCGTAACTTCCTTACTACCTTAATGTTGTCTCAAGGCGTTCCTATGCTATTAGGGGGAGACGAAATCGGGCGATCGCAACAGGGTAACAACAATCCTTACTGTCAAGATAATGAGATTTCCTGGTTTAATTGGGATTTGACAGCAGAAAACGCAGCACTGTTGAATTTTACTCGTCAACTAATTCAGTTTCGTCATCAGCATCCTATATTTCGCCAACGCAACTGGTTAAATCAAGGTTCTGGTCGAACCGTCATTTCCTGGTTTAACGTAGATGGTAGTGAAATAACACAACAGCAGTGGCAAAACTTTGCTGATACTATAATTATCTTCTTGAATGGCACAGAAATTTCTACACCTGATGCTTTGGACGAGAAGATTGTTGACGATAGTTTTCTGCTGTTTTTCAATGGTTGCGATCAAATGATTGAGTGTGTGCTACCCAGTGGCTTAGAGGATAAAAAATGGCAGTTGGTGATTAATACTACAGAGTCTCTATTTGTTGAAGAAGAGCGCTTTTACCAAGATGGTCAAATTGTAACTGTGATGGCGCGATCGCTACTATTACTCAGGTGTGTCAGCTAATTCAACTTCCTATACCATTTCCATATGAAGACGCATAGAAAGAACCCCACCGCCTGCGGCACCTCCCCTTACCAAGGGGAGGTTGGGAGGGGTCAAAATAATATGTAGCTTCACAAAGAATTGGTATTATATCAAGTCCGTTTGATTACTTATTGAGACATCTTATGGTAGCGAAGTTTATTTTCACCGTAAGAGTCTATTTAATGTTGACACTCTCCGGGCTAAAAGCCACGGAGAGTGTCAAAGTCCAGATAGCATCAACCACTTCCTCACAACTTCCTCAAATTTTCCTTTTAACTTAAAGATAGTGGCAGAAACTTTGTTGTTTGCAAAAAGGTTTTACCACTATCACTTCAGTAACTTGCTAGATCCAGCCCACACTGAAGTGAAAGCTGCAAAGGTAGCAATCAAGTTGAAATATCAAGTTTGAAATCAGGAATATTTGGAGGCAATGATTATGCCGATTACTCGTTGGGAACCTTTCCAAGAAATTGAACGTTGGGAGCCTTGGCGGGAGATTGAGCATTTACAACAACGGATGAACCGCCTGTTTGAGCGGATGATACCCGGTGGAGATGGAGGAGGAGTATCTGCACTCACCTTTATACCCTCCGCCGAAATGGAAGAAACTGCTGACGAAGTTCACCTCAGATTGGAAATTCCGGGATTGGAATCTAAAGATTTGAATGTGGAAGTTACTGAAGAATCTGTTTCAATCAGTGGTGAACGCAAGTCTGAAACCAAGACGGAAGAAAAAGGTGTGACACGCTCTGAATTCCGTTATGGCAAATTTGAGCGAATCATTCCGCTACCTGCTCACGTTCAAAACGACAAAGCGCAAGCTGAATACAAAAACGGTATTCTTACCCTCACCCTACCGAAAGTTGAAGGAGAGAAGAAAAAAGCCGTCAAGATTAACCTTGGTTAGTTTGTCCTCATAAAAGCAGGGGTACACCCTTCGAGAGGTCAAAATTCAAAAAAAGTTTTTGAATTTTGACTAGAAATTATTGAATTTTGCGTGGCGGCTGCTCCCCTGCTCGCCTTCATTCAGCTAGCTATTTTAGATTGGTCGAGTACTAGTAACCCCTAACTCAAACAGATGCGCCCGGAGGAAGCTATGACAAAGTTCGTCACATTAGCATTTATTGGCGATGTCATGCTGGGTCGGGGAGTCAACGAACAGATGAAGAGGAAATCACCAGAGTCTTTGTGGGGAGATGTCTTACCTATATTGCGAGGTGCAGATGCGGTCATCGCTAATTTGGAATGTGCTATTACTCAACACACTCAGGAGTGGAGTAGAACACCAAAAATGTTTTACTTCCGCGCCGACCCTACCGCAGTAGAGGTACTTCGGACTGCAAATATTCAATGTGTGAGTCTGGCCAACAACCACATTCTCGACTTCAATGACCAGGGGTTACTAGATACACTGAAATACCTTGATGCTACGGGGATTCGCCATGCTGGGGCAGGTCGGGATATGAGTCAAGCAACAACTCCCATCATCATAGATATTGCTGGTCTTCGTGTTGGTATGATTGCCCTCACAGATAACGAGCCTGATTTTGCAGCAACTAAGGATTCTCCAGGTATTAACTATCTAGAAATCATTCCCAATCCGTTAACTTTGTCACTGATTGAATCTGCCGTGGTGCAGTTACGACAAGCTGGGGCTAAGTTAGTTATCCTTTCTGCTCATTGGGGGCCGAATATGGTCATTTCACCGCCGCCTCACTTTCGCCAGTTTGCTCATGCAGTGGTGGATAGTGGTGTCGATATATTTCATGGTCATTCTGCCCATATTTTCCAAGGTGTAGAAAACTATAAACAAGGGTTAATCCTTTATGACACAGGGGATTTTCTCGATGATTATGCAGTTGATCCTGTGTTGCGTAACGATTGGTCTTTTGTGTTTTTGGTGGAAGTGAGCGATCGCGGTTTATATAAGTTGCGTTTAATACCTGTTATTTTACAATACGCACAGGTAGACCTAGCCAAAACAGAGGAATTCACCGCTATCTGTCACCGTATGCTAGGCTTGAGTGCAGCTTTTAATACCAATATTTTTCCAACGGCAGAAGGATTGGAAGTCAAATTGAGGAATGAAAAAAGGCTCATACAAGTTCTGTAGTCTGAATCATCTAATGGATAAATTATGAACCTGAAGTACAGAGGCATTCTATTAATGATCCTGATGGCGATTATTGGTCTGTCTCTATCTAAAACACTAGTGCATATTCTGACCGAGGTATGGTGGTTTGATACTGTCGGGTTTTCGGAAGTATTTTGGACAAGGTTAACTTGGCAAATTCTCATTTGGATTGTCACCTTTGCCTTCTACACCCTGTTTCTCTGGGGAAACTATCAGATTGCTATGCGCCATACTCGGCATAGTTCCTTTAGCTTTTTTGAAGACAGCGCATGGGCAGACTATGCTGATAAATTTGCCAATTTCCTAGCTTTAGCGTTGATTTTGTTCATTGGGTTTGGTGCAGCAAGTGCTAGTACCTCTGCGTGGGAAACTATTCTGAAGTATCTGCATTTTACTAGTTTTGGCGATCGCGACCCCATATTTCAACAAGACATTGGCTTTTATGTCTTCGGGCTACCATTTTACGAAACTATTCGCAACTGGTTGTTATTCGCCTTTGTCTGGGGACTAATAGTATCTTTTCTAGTTTATTTTCTCAAAAACAGTTTTACACTCAGACGTAACGGACGAAATACCCTAAATTACAAAGCCAAAAATCATTTAACTTGGCTGTTGGCGGGAATCGCTGTATTAATTGCCGTTGATTTCTGGCTAAAACGTTACAGCCTCCTTTATTCAACCAACGGAGTTGTGTTTGGTGCTGGTTACACCGATGTTCATGCACGGTTGTTTGCCTACTGGGTGACAAGTATTATTGCCTTAGTAATAGCAGTCTTGTTAATTCTCTCCATAAGGCAAAGAAGTTTTGCCTTGCCCATATTGGGGATTATATTATTTGTCGGGGCTTTAGTTTTGCTCAACAGTGTTTACCCTTGGTTTGTGCAACAATTCATCGTTGAACCCAACGAATTAACTAAAGAAAAACCATACATCACTAACAACATCAAATTTACCCAAAATGCCTATCATTTGCATGACGTGCAGAGGCAAAACTATACAGCTGTAACCCAATTAAATCGCCAAGTTTTGCAAGCAAACCAGCCAACTATCCGCAACATTCGCTTATGGGATTACCGTCCGCTTCTGAGTACTTACCGCCAAATTCAGGAGATTCGCCTGTATTATCAATTTCAGAGTGTTGATGTAGACCGCTATACCGTGAATGGTGATTATCAACAGGTAATGCTGTCGGGAAGGGAACTGGCTTATTCTCAGTTACCCCAAGAGGCTAAAACTTGGGTTAACCAGCGTTTGAAGTATACCCACGGCTACGGTTTAGTGATGAGTCCAGTTAACCAAGTTACCTCTGATGGTTTACCGGAACTATATATCAAAGATATTCCCCCCGTTTCTGGGGTGGATCTTCAGGTGAGCCAGTCGGCAATTTATTATGGTGAGAAAACTGATAACTATATTTTTACTGGTACGAAAACCCAAGAGTTTGACTATCCTTTAGGGGATGGTAATGCTTTTACTAATTACAACGGCCAAGGTGGTGTATCCATACCAACGCTGTGGCACAGACTAGCTTATGCTTACGATTTGGGTAGCCTCCAGATTTTAATTTCCAATTACTTTACCCCACAGTCGCGTATTCATTATTACCGTTTGCTTCAGGAAAGGGTGAGTCATGTTGCACCATTTCTGCATTTGGATAGTGACCCATACTTAGTGCTAATTAATGGTAGATTACAGTGGATTTTGGATGGGTATATGGTGAGCGATCGCTATCCCTATTCTGAACCAGTAGCACAGACTCAGAAAGCTGCCGAAATTCTCAAGGACGGAAATATTGAACAATTTTTACACCGTGATGTCAACTATCTCCGCAACTCAGTTAAGGTATTAGTTGATGCTTACGACGGCACAATGCAGTTTTTTGTCGTTGATGAAACTGACCCTGTACTGCGTACCTACCAAAAGATTTTTCCTCACCTATTTACACCCAACTCTGCAATTCCATCTGAAGTAAAGGCGCATTTTCGTTATCCGCAAGACCTATTCAAAATCCAGGCGCAGATGTATCTTGTTTACCACATGAACGACCCGGAATTATTTTACAACCGGGAAGACTTGTGGCGTTTACCCATCGAAACCTATGAAGGCAATGAGCATATCATGCAGCCTTACTACATGATTATGCGTTTACCAGGAGCAGCCAAGGAAGAATTTATCCAGATTTTACCGTTCACCCCTGCCAACAAAGACAACATGATTGCCTGGATGGCGGCGCGTTCCAATAGTAAGGAGTACGGTAAGTTGCTTTTGTACGAATTTCCCAAACAAAAACTTATCTTTGGCCCTCGGCAAATTGAAGCGCGAATTGACCAGGAACCGCAAATTTCTCAGCAGTTTACTCTATGGAGTCAAGCAGGTTCTAAAGTAATTCGCGGAGATTTGTTAGTGATTCCCATTGACCAATCTTTACTCTATGTTGAACCAGTATATCTGCGAGCAGAACAGGGCGAGTTACCGGAACTGAAACGGGTAATTGTTGCCTATGATAAAGCCGTGGTGATGGAAGAAACTTTAGAAAAATCTCTAGCAGCAATCTTTGGTGGCGTTCAAGAACAGAAGCCAGTACCTAGTGCTGTAACTGGAGAAGTTCCAAACTTAGCTAAATCTGCGTTGACAACTTATCAAAAAGCACAAGAGGCACTACGGCAAGGAAATTGGGCTGAATATGGACGATATCAGCAAGAATTAGAAGAGATTTTACAGAAATTGAATCAGGGTAGTAAGCTTTGAAATGTCATACCATCTTTCAAACTACAACATAGACAACAAAAATTTCTAACAAATTGGTAGAATTAGCGTCTTTTTAGACTTAAAGCAACATAGATAATTTTTTGCAAAGATTCGGGCAGACTAGGATGTTGACCTTCAGCAATTTCTTCAAAAATATACAAAGAACCTGGATAAACCATAGCTGATAAACTGGATTCTGCTAGGCAAGCAAAAATTGCTAATTCTTCCAGTATATAAGTACAAGACATTTCTATATAGTGGTTGAACTCTTCATTACTCGCTGAAAAGCGACGCTCAATGAATTTTCTGGCAAAAGAGTTAACTGAATTGGCAAATTTTTTATCTTCAGCAAAAAGATATTGAATTTTTTTGTAATATTCAGCGTAAGTATCCCATTTTTGAATTTCTGATGAAAATACTACATCAAAAGTACAAGTATCAATGTGACGTTCAAAAACAACACCTTCTCTATTTATATACTCTCTTCCAAGAATAAGGGCTTTGTTTAGGGCTTGCTCTTCATTCAAACCCTCATCAATTTGTAAAGTAATTCGGTGTAATCTATCACCAATCATGACTGTACATTTTTTGAAATGTCTACTAATCCAATCCGTTATCGCAACTAATTTAGCCGTAAAAAATTCTTGATTTTCTAAACTCAAACCCAAAAGACAATGCTCATAATTACTAATTTTCTGCCGAGCCGACTCTGGAAAAACAGAATCGATGACTGCCCTATATCTTGATATGGTCGAAAAGACTATTTCTTTACGAGGGCTTACTAATTTCTCAAAATCACTGTATTTCATTCTTATTAGATTATTGTAAGAATTTTGATAAAATTCGATTTCTTGACTCTGGTTTAATTCAGATGCAAAAAAAACATCCATTTCATCAAGATTTCCAAAAGGTGTAACCGTACCAAATTCACAATCAGGAAACAATTCTGCAACTTCTTTTCGGTCGAGCAATTTAACCTCTGCTGTGTGTAGAAACTCTCGCCAAGAGCCGATATTAATTTGCAGATTGGCTGGCACAACTGCCATAACTATTTGTTCATTTTTTATTTTTACCAATACGGCTTCAATCAAATCCATTCCTTGCTGGGATTTATAATTTGCTAATTCCTGTGTGGTATGGGCAGGCGAATAGCTAATAGTTGTGTATTTAATCTTGTGAGTGTCTAAGAGTTCTTGAAGTTTCTGAATAACCATAAGTAAAGAGATGCTATTTATTAACGGAACTTACTAGTTATCTAGTTAGGATTTGTAATGGGTAATGGTTGATAAATTCTTGCCAATTACCCATCCTTTAGACCACACCTGAATATTATGTTTGACATACGGTCAGATATTCTCTCACTTCAGGATGAGTAACAAAATAGTCCTTCAGCCAATTGCAACCTTTTGCCAGTAGTTGATCGATATCTTCAATCCGCCACAATTTAGCAGTACCATCAGCCAAAGCAATGGCTAATTGCTGACCATCGGGGCTAAAACTGATGTCATATACTCCAGTGTGACCTTTGAAGACAGCCAACTGATTACCTTGCAAGTCCCACAAGCGAGCAGTGCCATCGGATGAGGCAGTTGCTATCCGCTGTCCATCAGGACTAAAACTGGCGTTCCAGATCCAGCTTTGATGACCTTTGAAAATGATCAAAGGATTGCCCTGTAAATCCCATAAGCGAGCTGTGGTATCGCAGGAGGTAGTAGCAAGATACTTACCATCGGGGCTAAAACTAACGTTCCAGATCCAACTCTGATGACCTTTGAATATGACTAATGGATTGCCCTTTATATCCCACAGGCAAGCAGTACCGTCGGATGAGCCGGTAGCAATGTATTGCCCATCTGGGCTAAAATTCACACTCCAGACTAAACCTTGATTGCTTTTGAACTCCACCAGTTGCTCACCCTGTAAGTTCCACAAGCGGGCAGTACCGTCAGTTGAACTAGTAGCAAGATATTGCCCATCTGGGCTAAAACTGATGCTCCAGACCCAGTTATTGTGTCTTTTAAATACTGTCAACGGCTTGCCATCTAAGTCCCACAGGCAAGCATTACCGTCGGATGAGCCAGTGGCAAGATACTGTCCATCAGGACTAAAACTAATGCTCAAAATCTCATACTTGCCGCCTTTGAAAACAGTCAACGGCTTGCCCTTTAAGTCCCACAGGCAAGCAGTACCGTCGGATGAGCCAGTAGCAACATACTGTCCATCGGGGCTAAAACTAATGCTCAAGATCCAGCGTTGATGGCCTTTGAATTCAACCAGTGGCTTATTCTGCAAATTCCATATACGGGCACTTCCATCCCAAAAGCCAGTAGCAAGATATTGTCCATCTGGGCTAAAACTGACGCTTCCAACTAAGCTTTTGTGCCCTTTTAATAGGGCTAACTGATTGCCCTGTAAATCCCACAATCGAGTCGTGCCATCCCAAGAGACAGTGGCAAAGCGTTGTCCGTCGGGGCTGAAACTGACACTCCAGACCCAGCCCTGATGATCTTTGAATACTGTCAACAGATTGCCCTGTAAGTCCCAAAGCCGAGCAGTACCATCAGCTGAAGCAGTAGCTAAGTACTGCCCATCAGGGCTGAAACTGACACTAGAGACTGAGCCAACATCGACTACTGAGAATATGGTCAATGGATTGCCCTGTAAGTCCCAAAGCCGAGCAGTACCGTCAGTTGAAGCAGTAGCGAGGTACTTACCATCAGGGCTAAAACAGACGCTTAAAACCCAGTCTTGATGTCCTGCAAATTCAACCAGTAGCTTACCTTGTAAGTCCCACAGACGGGCAGTGGAATCAAGTGAAGCAGTAGCAAAGTGCTTGCCATCACTGCTAAAACTCACACTCAAGACTGAACCTTTATGACCTTTGAATTCAACCAGTGGTTTACCTTGTAAGTTCCACAAACATGCAGTACAGTCTGCTGAGGCAGTGGCTAGATATTGCCCATCAGGACTCAAACTGGCACCCCAAACCCAGCCTTTATGGCCTTTAAATTTGACCATTGATTTACCCTGTAAGTCCCACAGATAAACACTAAAATCTAGAGAGGCGTTTACCAGTTTTTGCACTTTAGGGTTAAAACTGACACCAAAGACTTGACCACCACCTAATTGAAATTGATTCTGCTCTTGGATATTGTCAAGAATGTGCTGCAATGCAGTTTTTAATTGGGGAGCGTAACAGTTTCGGGGTAAGAGTCCTTTTTGACGATTATTCTGAAACTCTTGTCCAGCCCGCATTGCTGTCAGCAATGCTTCTAGCTCAGAAGACTCAAATTGTAGCAAAGCATCTTGCGCCATCTGCTCAATTTCTTTAATTTTGCGTTGACGCTGTAGCCGCTTCCAGATGGCTTTAGCCAAAACATCTAAAAAAATTTCATAGCGATTAGCAGCTAGTGGGCGGATAATTCGAGCATGGCCTTCACTCAGTTTATTTAGCCATTTCTCTATCTTTTCTAATTCAAGTTTTTCGGTGCGGTTGGATTCTGCGTTGACGTAATCACATAAATCTCTGGCTTTGAGTGCAAGTTTATCACCAGACGGTGTAACTAAATAGTAAAAAAGACTATCAGAAATTTCAATCTTGAAATCAGTCTTTAAATCTTCCAGCTTTTGATCGAGATGATCTTGGACAATTTGCTCTGCTTTGCCTAAGTTTATATAGCTTTGCTTTTCTAGGCTCCGAGATGGAGATTCACGTCTCATTTCCTGTTTCCATAAACGGAGCATTACTAGTTGGAGGTAAGGAGTTTCAAACCTCTGTTCTGACGGTGCTTGCGAAAGAGCTATATCATCCAAAACTGCTGTAACTAAGTCTGGTTCAATACTAATTAATTTATCTTCGATAGGTTGAACAATTGTAGACTTGATAAAATTATCTACAATGGGTTGTTTTTTGACTAAATTTGATGATATATGTAAATAATATGGGCATAGTTGTACTATGTCTTCTTTAAAAAATTCCAGCTTTTGAAGAGTATTTTTATGAAGACAAAGGAGCAAATTAATATTTATATTAGGATGATTAACCGCACGAAAAAGTTCATCTAAAAATAATTTTGTTTCATCTTTGGGAGAATGAGTTAAATATTCTTCAAATTGGTCAAGGAGAATGAATAACTTACCACTTTCATCAATATCAATCAGCTTGATCCATGCCTGTAAAGTTTCAGTAAATGACAAATCTAAGTGAGGAACTTCGATATTCCCTATATTTTTAAGATATTGTTTAATCTGCAACAATATATTATCTAATGGTTTTCCCTCGTACCAAGAATTAAATAGAGTAACTGCTAACTTTAGCTGGCCAGATTTTTGCAGATTTTGTTCTGCTGCTTGATGCAGATAATAGGCAATACCATCTCGCAAAATTGTACTCTTACCTGCACTGCTATCACCGTATAGTAAGGTTAATTTTGATTTACACAGGTTATTAAGGATAGTTTGCTGTCGGTTATATTCAGCAATCGGTTTCTCAATAGCATCCTGGGCTGATTGGCGGTTCAGATGTTTGATTGCTATACGATTATCTAATAAGTTACGGAAGATGCGACCCTTAAAATGGTCAAGTTTAGACAGGGCATCTTCACGAATGGAAATGAGGAAATGAAGATTCAAACTAGAGTTATTAACAGCTTGGGAAAATTCATCAGCGAAGATATCTTGAACACTATCGTTTAAGAAATCAAAATAATCCTCGAACTGATCCAGGATAATAAATAACCTACCACTCTCATCTTCTTGGTGAACAATCTCTATCCAAGCCTTCAAGATATCCGTAAAAGAAGGTTGTTCTGGATTTTTGGCAATAGCTTTGAGCGCTTGCTCAAATTGTCGCTTAATTTCATCTGGTGATTCAGTTTTGAAAAGATTAGTTATTTCTGCTTCCAATTGTTTCTTGATCCCTGTCAGTGGATCTTGCCAAGACAAACTATCATCTAATTCGCCCTTTAGTGGAGGAAAAACGATCGCACCCCACCCTGGCTTACCAGTTGTTTCTTGGTTTTCCAAGGCAGATTGACGCAAATTATAAGCAACACCTGCCCGCATGAGGGAACTTTTACCTACACCACTAGCCCCATAGACAACTGTCAGCCGTGAAGCCCATAAATTCTGAATCACTATTTGTTGTTCTTTTTCTCGCCCAAAGAAGAACAACTTATCTGTTTGTGAATAGGGAATTAGCCCTTTGTAGGGGACAGGAATCTCAATGTCATTACAGTACATGATTTACTATGATTCTCAGCTTTTAATTTTTACTACTGTTTTTTCAGCTTTTTGTTCAATTCATCAAAATATATTTCTAAAGGTATTTCACTCATAAGTGCTACATCTTTGTTCTTCCAAAGGAACTTATCCAAAGCATCAGGTTTTGGGTGAACTGCCCACCATGTTTGTGTCTTCCTTTTTTCTTTCTCTGGCAACAAGCGGTGTAAAATGACACGCTGATGCCAATAGCGTAGGCTATATCCTAAAAACCAAATATGGTTGTTGTTGAGTTTGCCTAACAGATAGCTGGGAAGTAAATCCACAGGTTTGTTATCGGCATAAGCCAAATAGTCAATAAAATGATCTTCGGTGATCGCAAAGCTTTTTCTTGGACGTTCTGGCAAATTAACAGGGCCATAGAGTTTTAAGATGACTGGACGCTCATTGAGTGAAAAGTCTGAATATTCGTTAGCAGTTCCTGGCGGAATCGGTTTTATTTGGTCTTTTTGAACTACTGGTGAATCCTGATCATCCTCAATTTCATGTTCAAATCTTTGATGGACAAACTGTTTAACAATCTGTCCTTCGCTATCTTCACCACCTGCCGTATAAGAAACTAAATCGAATGGCTGCTTGGCGTTGACAAAGGCTTGTTCTAGTGTTCGGTCAAAATTGGTCGTTACTATTAGTTGATAACGAGTTTTCTCACCTGAACTTTTAATCCTAGCGGAATAGCCCATCTCATCCATGAAACGAGGCAGTTCAGCGAAGAACTGATGCAGTCGGTTAGGTTTATATTCTTTTTCAGTGATTGCTGCGATTGTCTCTTTGATGTTCTCTTCACCCTCACTCAAGAGATTGAAGTATTGCGACACATTCTGAAGATCCAGTCTAGTCACAAATTGTGTCATAATTGGACAGTTAGAAGGCAAATTTTCTTCATCGCATAACGGACAACGCATTCTCTGTAAGTATTTATGGCTTCTGTCTAGGTAAGCAGCGAGTTCTACACTAGTAGGTGGATAGTCACTGTTAAGGTTCCATTCCCACGGTTTGGGCACAAAATTTGGATCTTGTGAGCGATCGCATAAGTTAATCTCTGCTCCTAAGAAAGGAATTACTAAGCCATTTTTGATTTTGGGAATTAGCCAATCGAAGTGTTGTTTAAGGGTGCTTTGTGTTTCGTCTGACAATAATTCAATATTTGGGATATTTGTGTTTTTAATCTCTTTTTTAGGAATTTCAAAGATGACATACCCATCTTCATGAGACTTTGCTGTGTGTTTGCACCAGTAGTTGTCATCATAATCCCAACGACGCAGATATACAATTCCTTTCCTAGTTACAAAATCAAGGTGTACAAAATTGTAACCATTGTGATAATCACGGTTGCTGTAACTGGAACCAGCTGGAATAATTACACAGTTTCCTGTTGTCCCAGTTACTTGATAAGCTTTAGCTTTATGCTGATGACCACACAAAAGAAAATGACACCCATCGTTGTTTTGGAGACGTTGTGTGATTAGATCTCGTTCAGATTCAGCTAGCAATTCTAAGGGATGATGCAGCACTGCAATCCGTACCTCATCACTAGCTATCTTGTGGAGAGCATCATACAATTGGGGTTCTCCGACAATGAGTTTTCCATCATCATTTACTTCTCCTCTTTCATTTGTGCGTCCGGCCATTAAAGCGGAGTTTAGACCAAGTAATCCTACCCGCTTTCCTTCAATCTGTAGTTTGCGGATACTGCTGTAGTCAGGTTGAGTCTGATGTGTGTATTGAGTCACAAATTGCCTATAGGCTTCAAATGGTTCCCGCAGGCGATCGCATTTTTTTTGGTTCGTCAGCCAATCTTTGACCGCCTCATTAGACTCAAAGGGCTTGAGGATAGAATTTGGCAGCAAGTCAAAGGCATTGCGATCGAGGTCGTGGTTGCCTGGTACGATAAATAATCGTTCGGTAGATAGTCCAGTTGCTTGAAGCACAGGCTCAAATAAGTTTTCTCGCGCTGCTGCATATTCTTCCTTCTTACCAGAGTAAGCCACATCACCGCTAAAGATAATAAAATCAATCTTTGCCAAGTCAAGACTGATTTTCTCCCGCTCTTCAATATCTCTAATTAACGCATCACGTACAACTTCCCTGTCAAATTCTTTACCTTTCTGATGCCAATCTGAAAGATGAAGCCAGGTTATTCCTGCCATTACAATTTCTCCTCAATATGTAATTTTGTCGAGGAAGTTCCAAACTTAAACTAAATGACACAGCCTATTATCCAGAATTTGTAGTGTTATCTCTAATCGCAGTTTCATATGAGTGCAATTTAAGAAAATAGCAGACAGTCTATCATCTAACTAAATAGAGAGTTGATTAACTGGGAATTCACACTTGAGGAATAACAGTATTTAACAATATAGATAGATGAAAAATATAAATACTGAGATATAGTGCTTCAAAAAATTAGCATTGATTTGCAAACTAACTCCAGTAGATTTAATCAGAGAAAAACTGGCAAGACTTTATTCAATGTCTATAATTTATCATTACAATTTACACACAAATTTTCAGTAGTGTCGGATAAATATCAGTAATCCAAGCAAGAGTATTTCTAGGATATAAGTTACAGATACACTCAGATTACAAAATCCATCCTTCCAATAGTTGACATAGTAAGGCTTTGCAGAACGATTGAAAGAATGTCGCCAGCTACCATAAATCCCAGGACTTTGCAAATAAAACTTTTCAGTAAAAATAGATTCGATTTCGGCTACTCGATAATAAAAACCTCTTTGAAAGTGTTTCCACTGGCTTTCGAGAACCCAAAATAAAATAGGAATGGCAAAAATGAGATAGTCACTGTTATTTGGGATACTCACTTCTTTTTTAATCAATAATATAATTACAGTACCCGTTGCTGTTAAGCCTAACGATTTAATTGCCCAAATTTGCTTGTTATAGTCTTCAATTGTATTTTCTAAAAAGAAATACTCTTGCTTGAGTAAATCTAGCTCAAATTGCAATGATATTTGCTCATTGTGTTCATGATTTATATTTCCAGCCATTGGAATTGCACAAGTTAGTAATCAAGATTTTAAAATTAGACTTATTACTCTGGCTCAGGATAATTTTTTGAAGTTCACGGTAAACCTTACCTACTAAAATAAGAATCTTATTTGCCAAAAACATATCCCCAAAGTCTTAAGCCAAAAGTTATACAATGGCTAGTAATATGTATTGTGATTCTCACGCTCAATAACCAGTTTGTAATTATAACTAAGTACAATTACCAAATTTGGCTATTTAATCAGACATCAACATTGATTTGTTCTATTTGCCGAGCAGCTTTATCCCACAGCTTGGCTGAAGTCTCATCTTGCCAATGATTTCGCAAATATTCTGCTTTTTTGTGACATATTCGCTCTAACATTTCTAGGATTGCAGCTAATGTCAAGTTATCGATTAATGTTTCTAAAATATCCATATATTCTTTGTTCATAACTAATATCTCCTGATAGTTCTAAGAGGATGTTTGGAAAGTCGTAAAGTACACTCAAAACCCCGCTTCCATTCCTCTCCCCGAAAGGTCGATAGGCTTTGAATTCCCCCTTTCCGCGTCGGAAAGGGGGTTAGGGGGTTAGGTCTTGGATAACTTTGATGTTTTGCATAATACTTTTCAACATCCTCTAAATATCTTCTGGTTTTAGCAGATTTTTGTAATACTCTGACATTCCCCCAGAACTTAAGTTCTAGGCTAACAACTCAAGTATACTCAAGTGGACTCAAATTTCTGCTTAGTCCTATCCTGGTGTAAGAATACCTAATTTTTTTACGTAGACGCGCAGCGGTGAGGGAGTCGCAATCTTGGCGGTTCCCGTCGATTGCGAACTCCCGAACCCGAAGGGCTTGCCGCAGGCTACCGCAGAGGACGCAGAGAACACAGAGAAAAAGAGGGGATAGGTATTCTTTGAGCGGGAAGGGAGTAGTCCTCTTGAGAGGACTTTAACTATTAGCCTGGGAATTGATTACCAGGCGAGATAGTAACGGAGTGGGAGATTTCAATGATATGGGTAATCACAAGATATAACCCCCAAGTACTTTTGTTTACAAGTATTTGCCCATCAAGCCGAAATCGGGATGATATTCTTTGAATATGGGCTATTTTTTGTCAAAAAGATTGAAAAAAATAATCTTTTGCTATCAAGTTTTTTTTAGCATCAACAAGCTAGCTAGTCTATTTTAGATTCTAGCTTGAAGCAGTTATTTTTGACAGATGAAAAATCAAAAAATACCCGTTCCAGCTATAAAAATATGTTAATATATAAATGAGATCGATCGCAGGGAACTTCCAACATAGATAAAAAAAGTGGCAACACCCTTTACTGAAAGCTGAGGTAAGAGTAACGCCAAACCAGGATCTAGGAAGATGCAACTATGGGAGGTTCGAGTGAGGAGCCTGCGAGACGTGTAAACCCAGGTTTGTTGTGGAGGAAACCTTTGTATAGAATAGACAATTATGGCTGAGGGGTCTGGTTGCATTCAACTAGACCCTTCAGTTTATAATTCATCCTTTCACCACAGCAATGGGATGCAGACGTGCTACTTTACGGGCAATTCCTGCAAGGCTGACTACATTTACCACTCGGCTGACATCTTTGTATGCTTGGGGTGCTTCCTCAGCTAAACCAGACATGGAACCAGCGCGGATGCTAATACCTTCGTGTTCCAGTTCACCCTTGAGGCGATCGCCTTTAATTTCTCGCTTAGCTTTGTGACGACTCATCACCCGTCCCGCACCGTGACAACTCGAACCAAATGACAGGCGATCGCTTGCTTGTGTCCCTACCAAAATCCAACTCTGCGTTCCCATGGAACCAGGAACGAGAACAGGCTGTCCTAAAGAACGATATTCCCCAGGTAAATCTGCAAATCCCGGGCCAAATGCTCGTGTTGCTCCCTTACGATGCACACAGACGGTCAGATTTTCTCCTTCAACTTCGTGGGTTTCAATTTTGGCCATGTTGTGAGCAATATCATAAACTTGGCGTAGTGTAGAGTTTTTTCTACCAAACACCTCCTGAAAACTTCGCCGCGTATGCGATGCTAAAACTTGGCGGTTAGCAAAGGCATAGTTGGCGGCTGACTTCATCGCAGCGAGATAAGCTTGTCCTTCTGGTGATTCAATTGGGGCACAAACTAATTCCCGGTCAGGTAAATCAATCCCATAGCGGATGACTGCAAATTGCAAATCTTGTACATAATCAGTGCAGATTTGATGCCCAAAGCCACGAGAACCGCAATGAATTTGCACCGCTAAACAACCTTCATACAAACCCATCACTTCTGCGGCCTCACGGTCAAAAACTTCCTCCACCACATCCACCTCTAGGAAGTGATTACCCGCGCCCAAGGTTCCCAATTGACCTTTACCTCGCTCTTTTGCCCGCTTACTTGCAGCATCTGGATCTGCCCCTTCCAGACAGCCGAATTCTTCTGTGCGTTCCAAATCTTCCGCTTCTGCATATCCCTGAGTTAGTGCCCAGTGTGCGCCTTGTAGACATATCTGGTTTAATTCTTCATTGTTCAGGGGGACGCTGCCTTTTTCTCCCACACCACTGGGACAATTACGATAAAGGACACTTGCCAAATCACTTAAATAAGGTTTAGCCTTCTTATACTCAATTGTAGATGTCAAAACACGCACACCACAGTTGATATCATAACCGACTGCTCCTGGTGAGATAATTCCCCCTGGTACTCGTGTTGCCATTACCCCACCAATGGGCATCCCATAACCTTGGTGAACATCAGGCATAACGACTACATGACCTACTAACCCAGGTAAACGGGCAACATTTACAGCTTGAGTTGTTGATAAATCTCCCAAGGCATCTTCAAGGATTTCCTCATCGGCAAAAATCCAGACAGGAACTTTCATATCTGGATGAAACGACGTAGGAATTTCCCATAAATAATCACTAATGCGGCGAAAATCTTGTTTGTTGACCATATCCCCTCCTAGTTTGAGGATTTGGTAATGAATTGGGGATTGGGGAGCAGGGGAGCGGGGGAGCAGGGGTGCAGGGGTGCAGGGGAGAATAACTGTTGACTAATGACTAATGACTAATGACTAATTCAAACATCTAATACTAATGTAGCTTCCAATCCTGTTTCTGTTTGCTGAATTGAGAGATTGTGATAGGTGACTGCTTTAATAAATTTATTCCAATTTTGCACATGACCGCCTCTAACTTCTGCCTCTAGAGAGTGGACATCAAGATGCAAAATTTCAAATTGGTTAAATCCTAAGTTTTCACTCTCATGTAGATACAAAAGTTCATTTAACCAGGCTACCAGTAGGCTTACATGGTCAATCCCTTGGAGTTGAATTTTTCGCTTAATAGAAGACTCTGAAGCTAGCTCGACATCTGCTAATGCATAAAGTGCGATCGCTGCTTGGATAAACAAGTCGGTTAAATTTTGTCCCCAAACGCGATAAGCCCAGTCAGCTGTATGCTCAACTTCTTCAAAGCCTGCAAAATTGAGAAAATTTGGACTGTTCATAAATTTCGCAGTTGAACAGTTAGCTATTTATTGTTTAACAGAGATGATCCCATTTTATCAACGTTGGAGATTTACAACTGCTACAGAGAAATTTTAATTTATGTCCAAACACAACTAATTCCAATGAAGTTTAAAACAAATACAGTATTTATCTTTCCCCAAAGTAGCAAAAGAAGGATTAATGTCACGACGGAAGCTGCTACAGACTGCGCGAAACACCGAAACGTGAAAGCAGAAGTTACTACAAAGAAGGCGGAAGCTGCTACAGACTGCGCGAAACACCGAAACGTGAAAGCGGAAGTTGCTACTGTGAAGACAAAAGCTGCTACAGACTGCGCGAAACACCGAAACGTGAAAGCAGAAGTTACTACAGGGAAGGCGGAAGCTGCTACAGGGAAAGCAGAACAGAGAAATTTATCGGTACACAAAAAGTTTTACTCAAATGATAAGTATATCAAGTCCGCCGAGCGCCACCCCCTACACCCTGCCACAAGCAAGGTTTGATGTTTTCAAGGGTGTCATTCCTCCCCCATGATAATCATCCTGCCCTTTTCGCTAAAATCAACATAAACGGGAAAAATCTTGCTATGGTAGCCATCTCCCAACAACCGCAAAAAATGACCATTGAGGAATATCTCGCATGG
Organism: Nostoc sp. NIES-4103; assembly: GCF_002368335.1. Classification (GTDB taxonomy): domain Bacteria; phylum Cyanobacteriota; class Cyanobacteriia; order Cyanobacteriales; family Nostocaceae; genus Amazonocrinis. Next base: position 8,121,972 of record NZ_AP018288.1, read on the forward strand.
GAACCTCAGCAAGAGCTTCGCTATGAATACGTCAACGGCGAAGTTTTTGCGATGACAGGTGGTACAATTCCTCACAATGATATTGCACTTAATTTTTACACAGCCTTACGCCCACATTTACGTGCTAGAGGTTGCCGAGTCAATGTGTCGGACGTGAAAGTGCAAGTTACTCCTAAAAGTCCTTACTATTATCCTGATGTGATTGTCAGTTGCGACCCTCAAGACCTCAATGCTCTCAATTTTATCCAAAACCCGAAAATAATTGCCGAAGTTCTCTCCCCTGGTACAAGCAACAAAGATAGGGGGGAAAAATTCACTAATTATCTAAAAATTCCTTCTTTACAAGAATATTTATTGATAGATTCTCAAACAATCTCCGTCGAACGCTACTGTCGGGGAGAGGGAAGAATGTGGTTTTACTATCCCTACACCCAAGGAGATATTATTACCTTATCCAGCATCAAATTTGAATTGGCGATCGCACTACTGTATGAAGATGTTGTATTAGCAGCAGAAGAAGAACAGAGTTTATAGTTTATAGAGAAGTTCTACCAGGAACTAGCAAGGAAGCTTGATGAGGTTATTGGGGTTGCTGATGGGGAGCTAATATCTGTATTCTTAAAAGTGGATGATTGCAAAAGTAATAATACAAATTAAATATGTACAATTCCCAAGAAGACTTCACAAACGATGCTCTGTCCTGTGGTTCAACCTATTACTCAGATTCATCTCTGCAACCACAAAAGATAGATGTAGCTTATGCTATATATCAAAAAGCAAAGGCAGGCTCAGTTTTAGGTATTACCATTGTTGGACGTTTACAACTGAAAACTCAAGGAGCAGATGGTCAATTTGTCTTAATTCCCTCAGATGAAAGCTTCCCTAGCATTGATGAGGATATGAAAAAAAATCTCTTAACTCTAGACGAAGATTTTAATCAACAAAGTGGTAGCATTTTGAGTTCAGAAAACTGGTCATTGCTTGCTAATGATGCATGGTTGCTAGGAGGCCTTCATGCACTGACTGAATTTCACTTTGCATCTCCGTTAAGATGGAGCAACCTTTGGGATGAAAATAAAAAAAGAATATCGGTGACTGCACGGGAAGTCATAGGCATTACATCTTTTGGTTATCAATTGATTAGACCGCAGCCTAAACTTGAAGCGGTGGCTGTGTGTGTCAACGAACAAGAAGCCATAAACGCATCTTTATTGACATATAAAGAAAAAGTCAGAACTTATTTAACAGAAGATGCCTTACAACAGTTCTTCACATCACTTCCCAGTGAGGTGACTCAATAATATCATGTCCGTTTAAACACTTATGATACCTGTGGAGGTCGGTAATGGGTAATGGGTAATGGGTAATGGGTACTGGGTAATGGGTAATGGGTAATGGGTAATGGGTACTGGGTACTGGGTACTGGGTAATGGGTAATGGGTGAGATGTGATGACTAATAGTAAAATCCAATGCCCAATTCCCAATGCCCAATTCCCAAACTAAAAAGTATCTTTAGAAATATAGCCAGTTCGCAACCATTCATCCATTTCTGGGGGAGGCTGGACGCGGTGGAGTTGCGATCGCAATTCTTCTCCTTCTAAAACTTCTTTCTCCAATAGAGATTCTGCTGTTTCTACTAATAGTTCCCGATTATTTGCCAGAATTTTGAGGGCAATATGATGTGCGCCATCGACAATTTCTTTAACTTCTTTGTCGATTTGTTCGGCAATTGTGGCACTAACTACACGTCGAGGATTAGTTAACGCTTCTATAAACTGTTGTTGAATCTTCTCAAAGGCAATAGGGCCAAGTTTATTACTCATACCATAAAGCGTCACAAATCTATCTGCCAGTTCTGTGGCTGTTTGAATATCATCACTGGCACCAGTGGAAGTCCTAGCAAAAATTAACTCTTCTGCCGATCGCCCTCCCAAAAGTGTGACAATGCGACCGCGAATTTCATCTTCTGTCATCAAAAAGCGGTCTTCTTCTGGTAGTTGTAATGTGTAGCCTAAAGCACCTACACCACGAGGCACAACGGAGATTTTTTCCACGTTTCCAGCACCAGGCATCAGCGTCCCAATCAATGCATGTCCAACTTCGTGATAGGCGACTGTCTTTTTCTCAGTTTCATTTAGCACCCGTGACTTTTTCTCTAGTCCTGTCAAGACTCGCTCAATCGCTTCGTTAAAATCAGTCATTGTTACAGCTTCACGGTTGCTTCTAGCTGCTAATAGTGCTGCTTCGTTTACTAAGTTAGCTAAATCTGCGCCTGCAAACCCAGGAGTTCGGGCTGCCAACTTCGATAAATCTACATCAGATGCTAGTATCACATTTTTAGCGTGGATTTTGAGAATCGCTTGGCGACCAATTTTATCTGGGCGGTCTACCACAATTTGACGGTCAAACCGACCAGGACGCAACAAGGCTGAGTCTAAAACTTCGGGACGGTTGGTAGCAGCCAGGAGAATTACACCAGCGTTAGCATTAAAACCATCCATCTCAGAGAGTAACTGGTTGAGTGTCTGTTCTCGCTCATCATTACCACCCATGATTGGGCCGCCACTAGTTCGTGATTTTCCCAAAGCATCCAATTCATCAATGAAAACAATACAAGGTGCTTGCTGCTTGGCTTGCTCAAACAAATCGCGTACTCTAGCTGCACCCAGACCAACAAATAACTCAATAAACTCCGAACCAGAAATACTAAAGAAAGGAACTCCCGCTTCGCCTGCGATCGCTTTTGCCAATAATGTCTTTCCCGTTCCCGGAGGCCCCACCAGCAACACCCCTTTAGGAATTTTCGCTCCTAAGCGAGTATACTTACTAGCATTTTTTAGAAAATCCACAATCTCTTGTAGTTCTACTTTGGCTTCATCTACTCCCGCCACATCGTCGAATTTGACGTGCATAGTTCCTTGTGAGTAAATGCGAGCATTGCTCTTACCAATTTTCAAGGCTGCGGGGCCACCTATTTGACTGCGACTGAGCAAAAAGCCCCAAATGGCAAAGAAAATCAGCGGTGGTAAAATCCAGCTCAGTAAGGTAGCAAACCAACCCATACGACTGGGGGCTGGTGCAGAAAATTCTACTTGATGCTGTCGCAGAAGCTTTGGTAAATCTGAATCACTAGTCACTGGTATGGTAACAAACGTGTGTAGACGCTTTGCGTCTTGTTGTAAGACATCACGTTGCTTGTCTGGTTGGGCTGTTGGTTCTGGTTTGATTTCATACTCAATGCGTTCAGAACTGATGACAGCACGGCTAACTTTACCAGCTTCTACCTGAGAAACAAATTCACTATAGGGTACTCTGGGATAAAGAGGTTCTCCGAAGAGAAACAAATTCAAAAATATTAGTAATGCTAACCAGAGTATTAAACTAGCCCCAAGCTGTCTAGATTCAGCTGGTTTAACGTCGCGATCGCCATCAGTGTCAACTGGCATAATTGCTCCTATTAATTATTCAGTCAACAGTCAATAGTCAATAGTCAATAGTCAATGGTCAATGGTCAATAGTCAGTAGTCAGTAGTCAATAGTCAGTGGTCAGTGGTCATGAGGAAATTACTTACTTACTGGTTACAGCTGATCGCTTTGCCAATAAATCGCGTACTTCTTTGTCGCTGGTTTGTGAGAAGTCTTCATACCAAAGACCGATCGCATACATTGGTTCTGGTGTTGTCAAACAAATTACTTCGTCTACTTCGGCTCGTAATTGTTCGCAAGTTGTGGCTGGTGCGACCGGAACTGCTACAACAATTTTCTGGGCTTGCTGCGATCGCAATACGGCAATGGCAGCACGCATGGTTGCACTAGTGGCAATACCATCATCTATTAAAATTACGGTGCGATTTTTTACTTCAGGATGGGGGCGATCGCCACGATAGGCGCGATCGCGACGCTGTAATTCCCGCAGTTCTTTTGCAGCGACTTCTTCAATGAGACGGCGGTCAATCCCCAAGGAATCTACAACTTCAGAATTTAACACCCGGACGCCTCCAGAAGCTAACGCACCCATTGCCAGTTCTTCATGAGCAGGAACGCCAAGTTTTCTCACTAAACAAATGTCTAATGGCACATTCAGTGCCTTTGCTACTTCAAATGCTACTGGCACACCACCACGGGGTAAACCTAACACCAATACATCTGTACGGTTAGCGTAGGCTGTGAGATGCTTTGCTAACATCTGACCAGCTTCAGTGCGATTCCGGAATTTAGTAGTCATAATTAACACCTTTTGAGGATGAAAGCAAAGTGAATCCAAATATTTTGCGGTTAACTAAGTTCATCCGTTCTTTGACCAAGCCCTGTTGGGGCGCACTGGCGTTGTAGGGCGTGGGGGAAGAGATAGCCCCAACAACCTTTGAATACAGAGCTACGTACTTCCAAGACGATTGCATTGTTTAAGGTTAATAGCCTCGTCCAATACCTTCCCTACACCCTACACCCTAAACCCTACACCCTGTTCATGACATAGCACTATCTCTATGTCTAACTTAGAATATAATTTTGAGTAACTTGTGATTCTTGTGGCAACGTCCTGTTAATCGCAACAAAAATTAATTATGATTGCCGCTTTATTGAGTGAGGACGAGTTTATTAGGATGACGGAGAAATTTATTTGTGTCCGCACTCATATTTACTTTTCTTGATTTTTCCCTACACCCTACACCCTACCCCCCACAACGCCAGTCCGCTCAAGTCGGGAGACCATGCGCGGCAGTCGCTCATGGGGAGCCACTGCGGTCTTGGGGTCTCACGCCACTTCCTTCAACGGGGGGAACCCCCGCAACGGAGTGGCTCCCCAAGTGGAGCAAGTGGCGTGGAGACCCCCTCTTGGCCGCGCTGCCGACGCTCCTGCGTCGCTAACGCTGCGCTAACACCACGCGGCTGGCTCCCCCACACCCTGTTTTCGGTCAAGACTCAGGTTTTGTAAAAACTGCTCCTCCTGGCAAAGACTGTGGCGCCAAGGTCATTACCGACATGAGAGTTAACTGCATCAGTTCCACATATGCCTCGATGTCAACTTGATCAGACAACAGCATATCTCGATAATCTTGCTTAATCTGACGCAATTTCTGAAGAGCAACATCTGGATCAGTCTGCAAGGTTGCCTGCCATTCATCTAGCAGCAATAAAGTATCCATGACAAACTTTCTGCGCTGCTTTTCTAAAATCAAGCGGCACTCATCAGAAAATGTCTGCGTTTTTTGTTGAAGTTGCTCGTAAATTTCTGTTGTCACAGCTCCATCGATAAACCTTAATCGATGCTCCTGTCTTAAATCTTCAATTCCTTTCAATGCCTCCTGGGGGTTTTCTGCCAACAATGTCTTGAGTTCAGCAACCCGGTTAACAGTTGTCGCCAGCAACTTTTGAGAACTTTGCTTGCGCCACTGTCCTATTAATAATCCCACAGCACTAGTTGACAGTAAAATAAACACCCCGGCTTGCAGGTCATTATTATTTTGCCAATAACGAATAAAAGCTGCACGCGGATCTCCCTCCTCAAATACCTCCTGTGCTGCTGGGTGAATGTAAAACAGTCCTTTTCGTAGCGGTTCGATAGATTCTGTATTCTGAAGTTCTGGATAAAACTCGGAGTAAGTTCGAGCAGTGGAGATAATTGACCAACTAACCAGTCCAACCTTGTTTCCATCCATATCAGGACGAGTTACCAAAACTGCGGCTGTTGAGATAGTTGATACGTCCTGTTCTGGAACAGATGGACGTGAAGCGTAAGTTCCTATGGGCAATGTTGCGCTTTGATAGGAACCAGGCTCAAGAACTATTAAGTTATTGATTAAACTTTGTTGAATAGGGATGATTTTGAGATTAGGATTATTTGTAAATTGCTGCCGTAGTTTTTGATTAGCACCGAGACTTCCTACGTAGGCGATCGCATCTACCTGGCCAGCGTTCAATTTCTTAAACGCTGTATCCAAGTCTGAAGCATCCTCTTGAATTTTCAACTTGTCAGCTTTGATCAGTTGGCTAGTAGTAAAGCTAATGCCGCTACCGGGTGTACCAATAGCCACGCGCTTACCTTCAAGATCAGCAAAACTCTTCAATCCTGAGTCTTTTCGGGTAATAATATGTACATACTCGTTAGCTAAAATTGCCACTGCTTGGATTTTTCCCTGCCGCATTTCAGGGCTTGCAATATCCAACTGCACCAAAGCAAAATCCACTTGACCTGACAGCAAACGTTGCAGATTTTCACGAGAACCTTGCGAGTCAAGATTGCGGACTTTTAATCCTACCGTTGTCTGAGTAGAATGACTAATTTGTTCGCCTACGCGGTTATAAAAGCCACCAGCAGTGCCACTAGACAGTGAAACACTATCAGGCTGAACACTACAACTGCTCAAAACCGATATCACAGTGCCGCTTGCTAAACCGCGTAAAATCAGAACAATTGCTCTAGGGCAACGCCTAGATTTCAATAATGACCCAAAAGAAAAAACCAATTGCTTTGGCCAGCTTTGTTTACCAGACAGTTCGGACACTTTTCTCCTGCCGCCTACACAGGCCGCTTTCTCTTAATGAAAACAATTTCAAGGTTACACTTCAGCAATATTATTTATTTGCTGTGTATCCTTACTTTCATAGAGTTTAATTGAGGGGGTCAGAAATTTGCAATAAACTTGGGAATTGGGCATGGGGCATTGGGCATTGGGAATTGGGAATTGGGAATTGGGAATTGGGAATGGTTATTAGTTATTTCTCCCTCACTCCCTCACTCCCTCATCTCCCTCATCCCCCTCATCCCCCTCATCCCCCTCATCTCCCCATCCCCAGTCCCCAGTCCCCATTGCCCCTAATCCCCACTCCCTTACGGTCGTGGGGGCCCCGAGTTCCCCAGTACCCAGTCCCCAGTCCCCAGTCCCTTGATTACAAATTTGGCAAATCTACTGTTTGAAGTACAGTGGTGCAACGGGCATTATAGTCTGAGAAATTCTAAATTTTGCACGAATGTTCATACCTTCCACTGCTTTGACAGAAGCTGAGTTGGAATCAGCAATTGTTCGTAACCCACTGATAGTGTCACCTGATATATCAGTGACGGCAGCAATCGCCCAGATGAGTGGCATTCGTGCTATGTGTTCATCTTCAAGAGAGGCAGATACCGAAATTGCAGCTCTGCACCTAGAAGCGCGTTCAAGTTGTGTATTGATAGTAGAGAACAATCAATTATTAGGTATTTTCACTGAAAGAGATGTGGTTCGCCTCAGTTTTCAAAAGCGATCGCTAGACAATCTAGCAATCAGTGAGGTAATGGCACATCCAGTTATTACCTTACAGCAATGTGCATTTACCAATCTCTTTCTGGTGGTGAATCTGCTCCATCAATATCAAATTCGCCATTTGCCTCTGCTCAATGAGCAAAACGAAATTGTTGGGCTACTGACTCATGAGAGTTTGCGACAAGTATCACGTCCAATAGATTTGCTGCATCTACGCCTTGTAGCTGACGTAATGACCTCTCAAGTAATTTGTGCTGCTCCCAGTGTTTCTATGCTGACGATTACTCAACTAATGGCGGAACATCGGGTGAGTTCAGTAGTGCTGGTGGAAGAACCTGTACAACAGACACAAGGAAAACTTTTACAAATCCCAATTGGCATTGTCACAGAGCGAGATATCGTACAATTTCAAGCATTGCAACTGGATTTTGAGCATCAAAAAGCACAGGCTGTCATGAGTACACCAGTTTTCTCAGTCAGTCCTAATGACTCTCTGTGGATGGTTCAACAGGTGATGCGGCAATACTTGGTGAAGCGAGTAGTGGTAGTTGGTAGGCAAGGAGAGTTGTTGGGGATTGTGACTCAAACTAGTATTCTCAAAGTACTCAATCCTCTGGAGTTAACTTATTTAATTGAAGCATTAGAACATCGAGTGTGTCGATTAGAAGCAGAGAAACTAGAACTGTTGCAAAATCGTAATGCCGAATTAGAAAAGCAAGTTCAAGAGCGGACAGCTACCCTCAAAGCAAAAGCAGAACGGGAGCGATTAATTACAAATATTGCTACGCAAATCCGTTCTTCGCTGAACCTACAGAATATTCTCGAAACTACAGTTGCGGAAGTGCGATCGCTTTTAAACTGCGATCGCGCTGCCATTTGGCAATTTCAAGTTGACTGGAGCTTGGTTGTGGTTGCTGAATCCGTGAATCATGGTTATGTTTCTTACCTAGGTAAATTAATTGACGATACTTGTTTTGGGTCTAATTGGGCAGCGACTTATCGTCCTGAACGGACTCGCGTTGTCTGTGATATCTACACCACACAGATGAGCGATTGCCACCGCCAGCTTTTAGAAACATTGCAAACTCGTGCCAAAATTTTGGTGCCAATTATCGAAGGTAACAATTTGTGGGGATTGTTGAACGTTGTTGAAAGCCATGCACCTCGACAGTGGCAACCTGAAGAAATCACTTTATTACAACAGCTTTCGACTCAACTGGCGATCGCTATCCAACAAGCTACTGCATATGAAAAACTGCAAACAGAACTAGCAGAACGACAACGAACAGAAGCACATCTACGGCAAAGCGAACAACGATATGCTTCTTTAGCCGCCGCCGCCCCAGTGGGTATTTTCCGCACCGATGCTCAAGGAAACTGTGTTTATGTCAATGAACGTTGGTGCAAGATTACTGGACTGACTCCCGAAGAAGCCGCCGCCGCTGGATGGGTTAAAGGACTTCACCCCGATGACCGAGAAAAAGTTTTAACTGAGTGGTATTCTGCTGCTTTAGAAAATCGTCCTTTCCAGCTAGAATATCGATTTCAACAACCTAACGGCACCGTGAGTTGGGTATTTGGACAAGCTGTTGCAGAGTATGATTTCGCAGGAAAAATTACAGGACATGTTAGTACTATCACTGATATTAGCGATCGCAAACATGCAGAACAACAGCTCATTTACAACGCGCTGCATGATGCTCTGACAGACTTACCCAACCGTAACATGTTAATGGAACGGCTAGAATTAGCCATTAACCGAGCCAAGCGAATAGAAAATTATCATTTTGCAGTTTTGTTTCTCGATATGGATCGGTTCAAAATCATTAATGACAGCTTGGGACATTTAGCAGGAGATCAATTACTAACTATCATTGCCCAAAAGCTAAAATCTAAAATTCGTGCTGTCGATTTAGCGGCTCGCTTGGGTGGCGATGAATTTGTAATTTTGCTGGAAAATCTAGCAGTAATTGAAGAAGCAATTGTAGTTGCTGAACGGATTTTAACAGAATTTCAAGCTCCATTAATGCTCAATGGATATGAAGTTTTTATTACTACGAGTATTGGTATTGTTTTCGGAAAAGATAATTATCATCAAGCCTCGGATTTACTGCGAGATTCAGATATAGCCATGTATCGAGCAAAATCTCAAGGTAAAAGCTGCTATAAAATCTTTGATAGTCAGATGCACACTCAAGCACTCATCCGACTCAATTTAGAAAATGACTTGCGTAAGGCTGTGGAACGACAGGAGTTTATTGTCTACTATCAGCCAATTATTGATATCAATCATAACCATCTGATTGGGTTTGAGGCATTGGCGCGTTGGCAACATCCTACTCTCGGATTCATGACTCCAAGTGAATTTATTCCCATAGCTGAAGAAACAGGGCTGATTATACTTTTAGATAGCTTAATACTTTACAATGCCTGTCAGCAAATTGTAACCTGGCAAACTCAGTTTTGTCATCAATTTCCACTCAAGCTGAGCGTTAATCTTTCAGTTCAAGACCTTCGTCAACCCTCTTTAGTTAAGGATATAAAACACATACTGTCTCAGACAGGCTTAGATGGTCACTTTCTAACTATCGAAATTACGGAGGGTATACTAATTGAAAATATCATTGAGACACTCAAAATATTAGAGCAGTTAAAAGCACTAGGAATCCAAATCAGCATTGATGATTTTGGTACGGGTTATTCATCGCTCAATTATCTACATCGATTCCCTGTTGACACCTTAAAAATTGATCGTTCTTTTATTCATCACATGCAGGAGGGTAGCCGGAATTATCAAGTTGTCAAAACTATAATTACACTCAGCAATCAACTTGGCTTAGCAGTTGTAGCAGAAGGTATTGAAACACAACAGCAGCTTCAATGGTTACAAGAATTAGGATGTGAATTTGGTCAAGGTTTTTTGTTTTCTCGACCTCTAGCTGCTGATGAAGTTGAAGCAATATTTTTAACAGAAAAAATGGAAGAAGGTAATAGGTAATGAATAATGGGTACTGGGGATGGGGAGATGAGGGAGATGAGGGAGAAATAACTAATAACCATTCCCAATTCCCAACTCCCCTTCGGGTGACGCTCCTTCGTCGCTAACGCTACGAAGATCGCCAGTCGCTCATGGGGGAAACCCCCAAGACCGCGCTGGCTCACCAATTCCCAATTCCTCATAAATGGTTTATTAGAGGTAATTGAAATTATTTTTTAGTATCCTGGCGCTTTTGTTCTAGATAATTGAGTAATTGAAGTACGTAATCTTCAAATTCTGCGTTCCTTCTATTGACAGATTCAATGGGAGGAACAGAAAAAGTATCTGGGAAATTAAAAACTAGATTACCTAGACGGAATCCCAGAGGTCTTAAATGTCCACCTTTGAGTTTTGATCGGAAATCTGCTGGTGGTTTTTTCAAGTGATTGAAAAACCATTCCCTTGTAGATTTACCTATATTATCTAACGGAAAATAAACCAAACCAAGCAAGTTAAATAAATTGCTGTTTTTGATTAAAGCATAGGTTTCTTCAGGTGTTGGTTTGACATTAAAACCTAAATTGATAATCAAATCCGCTAAGGCTTTAGGTTTAATTGCACTGTCTAGTCCCGTATTAACTGGTGCTAAGAGTATAGATATCTGGTTTTTAATAAAGATGCTGGCAATTTTTACATCTGATGCATCCAAATTACTTTGACGTTTTGCAACATCTTGATTGACATAATAGGAAATTAATTTTTTTGCATTTGTACGTTTGTTTTCAAGATCATTAATTAGTATTTCCAAGTCATTAACAACACTTTTGACTTTTTTCTCTTGTTTTTCGGGGGATAAATTACCTGATGTCTCTTTGACTATTTCACTAATAAAAGCTTCTAATTCGTCTCGTTCTTGAGGTAAAGCGCTAAAAGCTTCTAAAAGCGCAATGTATTTACAGCCAATACTATGACCTATCCAAGAAAAGTTAGAATCATCTAGATAAGTTTCATATTTATAACCTGCTAATTTTGCCATTCTCACTAATTCTGGAATGAGTTTATACTGTTCTCGGATGAGAAATCCCGCCTCTTTGTAATGGTTAAAGCTAAAGTTGAATGGCAGAAGAATTATTGTATAGCCTTGGTTGAATAAACATTCAAGTAGATACCGATAAAAAAACATGGGGCCAAATGTACCAAAAAAAGCCCCACCAATAAATTGGATTACCCCTTTAGGTTGGGGATGTAGAGCAACCCAACTAAATGAAACTGGTTTAAATCTAAGTTTTAAGGTCATAATATTTACGATTTAGCGACAGCAAAAAATCAGGTTGTTCTCAGTCATGAAAACACCACACTAAAATTTAATTGAATCGGAATATTCTCTGGAAATATTAAATAAGCTAACTGCTGAAAAATTACTAATCTTATCGTTCAGGAGTTTGGCAGCCTTTTTTCCAGAAGTTCCAATAATTATTTTTGTGGTTTGTTAGTAGATACTCCAGATTAGATGCTGTTTACGTATTTTGTTACTTTTATTTACTATTGACGATTGACAAATTCTTCACTGGTTGAGGGTCTTTTCAATGCGGCGGTCAGGAATGAGCCACATGACTGCAACCATAATGTACAATGCACAGGCAAACCATGAGTTGACAAAGGCACATGGAATTGCTACACCATAGAATACCACCGAGACCTTTCCTTTGAAGTCTGCACCTAGCGCGATCGCTAGAACGGAATCTTTACCGTGGTAAGAAATAAGGCTTTGGGTCAGGATAAAGTAAGCTATTGCAGCACACAATAGTACGATACCATAAAGTGCTACTGGCAAGGCGCTAAAGTGGTTCTCACCCATCCAGCCTGTGACAAAGGGAATTAACGACAACCAGAACAGTAAATGTAGATTAGCCCAAAGGATACGACCGTTAACATGGCGGATCGCCTGTAGCAAGTGATGGTGATTGTTCCAATAGATACCGAGAAAAACAAAACTCAGCACATAGCTGAGAAATACCGGAATCAGCGGACGTAGCGCAGCCAAATCAGACCCATGGGGTACCTTCAGTTCCAGCACCATGATAGTGATGATGATGGCAAGTACGCCATCGCTAAATGCTTCTAACCTGCCTTTCCCCATCTGTGTACGCACTCCTTCTCTGCTTACTTATGAGCAAATAAGCATAGCTTAAATTAAAAGCGATCGCTTCGCCAATGGCAAAAGCGATCGCTTGAACTGGGGACTGGGAACTTAAACCAGTGAACAGTAAACGGTTAAGAAGCTGATAACTGGTCGTAAACTTTAGCCGGTTGTTGCAACAACTCAGTGTATAGTTCGCTTAGCTGTTGGGCTACGCCATCCCAACTAAACTTTGTAATCACTCGTTGTCTAGCTGCTTTGCCTAGTTGGTTTCTGTAAGTATTGTCACAGAGAATTCGGTCAATTGCTTTTGCAAAGGCGACTTCATCTTTCGCCTTGGCAAGTAAGCCAGTTTTTTCTGGTACAACAGTAAATTGCAGACCACCTACATCACTAGCAACTACTGGAGTTCCACTGGCCATTGCTTCAATTGCCACCAAACCAAAGGGTTCATAGTGACTAGGAACAACGCAGACATCAGCAGCAGCGTAGTAAGCTGGCAATATTTCATGGTCGAGATTGCCAGGAAAAGTAGTAAATGAACTCATTCCTAGTTCGTTGACAATACTTTCGATGCGATCGCGTTCTATGCCATCACTCTGACCTGGACGACTACCACCGCCAATAATTAGCTTCAAAGGTGCTTTGCCACGTAATTGTGACTGACTGACGGCACGTACTAAGGTTTCAATACCTTTGCGCTGGTCAAATCTACCTACATAAAATATTACTTTCGTTTCGGGGTCTATTCCTAATTTTTGTCTGGCTTCTTGCCGTGCAATTGAGCCAAATCTTCTAACATCAGTACCACAGGGAATGATATCAATATTACCTTTCAAAGAAACAAGCGATCGCATGTGTTCTTTTTCTTGTGGACTGGTGGCAACAATTCGTTCAGCTGTCTCTAAAACTTCTTTTTCAACTGCTAAACGAGTCTTAGAAATTAGTGGAATTGTCGAGACTGACTTATATTTAACTGCTCCTAAAGAGTGGTAGGTATGAACTTGCTTTGTATCTTGAATTTTCTTGAGTTCCATTCCTACCCAGCTCGAAATCCAGTAATTTGTGTGTACCAATGAGTAATGAACACCTGATTGCTTCTGGAACTTAAGAAGTTGCTGAACAAACTCTGGCGCATATCCGAAAATATTATCTCTAGGCACAAACTCAGTAGGGCCAGCTGTTAACCTAATGGTGCGACAATTTTCACTATGTTCAACTACCGTCGCTTGTTCACTACTTGCTCTGCGAGTGAACATATCTACTTTCCACCCCTGTTTGGCTAATGCCTCACCTACCTGACGCACATAAACATTTTGTCCCCCAGCCTCTTCTTTACCAATTTCGATCGCAGGATCGCCGTGAACAGAAATTAAGGCAATGTGCTTATTAATTGTAGAGTTCATAAATGTGTTAGAGCGCTAATCTTAATAAATAGATGTGGGGTGCGGCAGATATCAACATTAGTTGCTACCTCAATGCATCCCAAAATTGATAACTTTACTATACTTGATGAAATAGTTGCGAAAATCTATTCTAGGAATGAGTTTCAAGGGGAAAAAGCTTCATTCTTGAGAATTATATTTCTCGCAATTAGGCATTTTTTATGATTTTTTGCCTCTAACTAGAGGTATTTTCATCCTTGGTTGTGTACGAACTAGATGAGTGGCTGACTTGAAATTGCTGAAGAGCAACTGGCTTTATCTTAGCCGAGAGAACAGCATCAAAGCCTTAACAATAGTGTGCTACTTTCGGCTAACGCTACTATAAAGAGCTAATTTTATTCCAAAATCAAACCTAATTCCTATATTTGGCAAAAAAACCAGAATAGCGATTGCATGTGTGAAGCATCTGGATTAATAATATGAATGCGATTGCTAACTTCCTAATGTCTAGGTTAGTTTATTGGTATGACAAGAGTCAAATAAAAGAGCTTTTTTGAGCAGAGGGAGAATAAAGATTTTCTTTTGGCTATTAACTTGGTAAAGTTACTTTGATTTATAAATTGCACCAGTTGGGTTATTGACATTTTTGTAGGTTCGGTACTGCTAGCAGCCGCACAGACGGCGCACCAATCGCTACGAATCAAACAAACAAGTCAAATCTTCTTTCCTCCTACCTCCTGCCTAGTACTCTGGCAACCCAACTTTGCTAGGTCAACCAAGTTTTAGAATCTCTGTTTTCCTCTTGCTCTGTGTTCTCTGTGCGACGCCAGTTGCAACAAGAGCGGCTCGCCGCCCAACGCACTGGCTCCTCTGTGGTTCGTTCCTTTACCCTCCAGACTTCCCTTGCCAGAGTACTAGTGAAAAAATTCACTAATTGCTTCGTGAGCGTAGATTTTTAGGCGATCGCTAAAAACTACTCACACTTTATACACATTTTCCCTCTTATATGATTATAATGCAAGCAATTACTTACATTAGCTAGCAAGTACTTGCATGATTCTCATGGCAAACTTAGCGTCAAGGGCTGGACAAACTCGTGCAAGGTTGATCAAGGCAGCAACTGAGGTGTTTGCCAATGCAGGTTTAACTAAAGCTACAACCCGTGAAATTGCTCGTGTTGCTGGAGTCAATGAGGTCACTCTGTTTCGCCATTTCCAGTCTAAAGAGCAATTACTAGCAGCTGTCATCCAGCAGGCTATAGCTTTACAGGCGGAGTCTTTAGCTCATCACGATGAGTGGACTCAGAATCTACACATTGACTTGAGAGATTATGCAAGGCTTTGCAGCCGGGTAATGGAGGAGCATGAAGCTTTAATTCGGACATTTATTGGAGAAGCGAAGCGATATCCTGATGCAGCTCGTCAGATTGTATACGAAACTGATAAATTGCTGCGCCAACAGATGGTTGCCTATCTACAGAAGGCTCAACAGAAGGGTCAAGTCCGCCGAGATATAGATCTAAGAGCATCTGTAGATAGTTTCGCTGGTATGTTGCTTCATGGGATGTTGCGTTGTAGCGATACCCCGACTACATTATTGGGCTATAGTCACCAATGCTACATTGACACTTGTGTTGAGGTGTTTGTGCGTGGTATTGGCACTTTGCTAAACAATCAAGAAGATTCTCAAGAAACACAGAAAGTGGGGAGTAAGGAGTAGGGAGGAGTGGGAAAAGAAAATGTTTCTTTGATTGATAACGGGTGGTGCGCCGCCCGTTGGACAATCCTAACCAACATCAAGCACAAGATGATCACACTCAAAATCGAGTTTTGCAAATCTATCTATAGTTAGAAAAACGACTGAAACATCTTTGATATCAAGCTTTTTCAGTCAAAAGTAAATTGCTCAAGCCTAAATCTAAAAGACGAGACAACGAAAGATGCCTGATTCTCAACTCCCTGATTCCCCAGTTTCCATTGAAAAAGAACAGCCTCCTGTTACTGATGCCAATCAAGTTGAACAACAACCACCTAAGCCAAAAAAAAAGCGACCTTGGTCTTTAATATTGGGAATTATTTTGTTACTAGTAGGTGGTGGTTTGGGTTGGCGCTGGTGGCAAAATAGCCTTGCCAGTAATCCACCCCAAGGCGCTGGCGCAGCTAGTAAACCAATGGGGATTTCTGTTAAGTTAGCCACAGTGGAGACTGGGACTATACAAGAAACTACCGAGTTAGTTGGCTCTTTGGAGGCTCCTCGCTCAGTGGCACTCAAGCCACGGGTTGAAGGGCGAATTAGTGAAATTGCATTCAATGAAGGCGATCGCATCCAAAAAGGGCAAGTCGTGTTTCGCCTGCAAAGTGATGATGTCCAAGCCCAGCTATTACAAGCAAAAGCCACACTAGAACAATCCCAAGCACGTCTTGCCGAACTCAAAGCAGGTACGCGTACTGAAGAAATTGCCCAAGCCAGAGCTACCTTAGCTCAAGCCAAAGCTCGCCTATCTGATGCTCAAGCCGGAGCGCAACCAGAAGAAATCGCTCAAGCTCAAGCTCAAATTGATTCAGCCAAATCTGATTTAGAACTAGCACAGGCACGAGCTAGACGATACCAAACATTAAGACAAGATGGCGCAATTTCTCAAGATACTCTAGAAGGATATCTTAGAGAACAGCGTAGTGCTGAAGCTGCACTGGTTGTAGCCGAGCGACGCTTAGAACAACTCAAAAAAGGCAGACGCTCTGATATTGATGAGCTAGCCGCAGTTGTGGAACAACAGCAACAAAACTTGAGGCAATTAGAAAACGGTTCCCGCCCAGAAGAAATTGCTCAAGCTCGTTCTCAAGTATCTCAAGCAGCCGCCCAAGTCCAAGCCGCCCAAGTCCAATTGCAATATACAAACGTCATAGCTCCTTTTGCTGGTATTGTTGGTGATATCCCAGTCAAAGTAGGAGAGTATGTCAATAGGGGAGATGAACTCACCACACTGACCAAAAATGACTCTTTGGAACTCAATATAGCCATCCCACTAACCCAAGCAAAACAGTTGCGTTTGGGATTACCTGTGCAGATGTTGGATGCTGAAGGCAAACCAACAGCTACGGGTAAGGTGAGTTTTATCTCCCCAGATGCCAATACAAATTCTCAGTCTGTTTTAGCTAAAGCCTCCTTTATCAATTTCGGAAACCAACTGCTCAATCGGCAGTTAGTACCAACCAAATTGATTTGGGATGAACGTCCAGGAATTTTAATTCCAGTTACAGCAATATCTCGTTTAGGTGGACAGACTTTTGTCTTTGTTGCTGAAGCCCCACAAAAACCTCAACCTGGAGCGCCATCTTTAGTAGCTCAACAAAAGCTGGTGAAATTGGGAAGCATTCAGGGAAATAATTATCAAGTTCTCGAAGGACTCAAGGCTGGTGAAAAAATCGTTGTTTCCGGTATTCTCAACCTCACTAATGGTGCGCCTATCATACCTACATCTGAAGGAACGGGTGATGCAAAGCCATAACTGTTTTGATACTCCCACAGTTGAATGGTACTAATACCGAGTTGCATTCAAAGTTAGCAAAGGGATGGAAAGAGATGCTATTTTTAAACACAACTTAGTATGGTGTTTAATAAGTTAAGTGCAAATTCGTTATCTAGAGGGCTGGGTGTGGGAGCGCCTTCTTTCCCTACACCCTACACCCTGTTTTCGGTCACTTTTCTTGATAGCCTCCAGCATAGTTAATTACACAGATTGTTTTATAAACTTTGTGAGTTCCATAAGCAACACCAGCGACTTTGAAAGCACCGTTAAAGATGTTTTTTCGATGACCTCGTGATGGTACTCCGTCATCAATAATTAATTGCATAACGATATCTTGGGCTGTGTTTGGGCCATAGCTGATGTTTTCGCCTGCGGTGCTTTGCCATTTACCGTAGCGGTTGATGCGATTAAAGGGGTCACTACCATCGCTGCCATTGTGACCCGTTGTACCCTTTGGGCCCTGGTCTTTAACATGATCTCTTGCACCCAAAGACATGCCCTTGGATGCAGTTAATGCACCCACTGGACGAACTGTCTTGAGAAATGCGATCGCCTCGTCAACTGGTTTTACCCCTTCAGTAGTTAGCAAATAGGTATTGCTGGATAATCTGACGCGGTTGCCCTGGAAGCGCTTTCTATAATTTTCCAGGATAGGGATATATGCTTTGGGATTTGTCCGCACCTTGGACATTTCATCAATCACTTGTTGTTCTAACGGCGAAAGATAATTAGCCTTTGCCAATACAGTTGGACTGGCTGTTTGCACAATACTAGGACTGGATTCTGCTACAGATGAGTTAGGGGGAAGCAATTGATAAGAACAGTTAGTTATTAGGAAACTAGCAATAAATACGGAAGTTTTAACACAGTGCATTCACTATCTCTCATTCTTGTACTTAGATTTTTGTTGGGCTAAATAAATGCACCACACGTTTTAAAATGATACTTTCAGCTCATCATGAAGATGAGCAGGCAAAAGTAGTTACAAAATTTATTGTAATATTTACAACAAACTTATGTAAAGGTCATATTTCAAAAAAGTATAATTATTTCTCAGTAGAAAAATCTCATCCTCTTGTGGTGTAGGTCAAACAGCCTGCAACGGACAAGACGCCTATCCCAGAAGAAACACCACAAAACTTAGCATTCCTGCGACGAATTGCTCTTAATGCTTTGAACCTGGAGCAATCTTTGAAACGTAGTAATAGCCAAAAATCGAATCGAACCGCTATGGATAATATAGCCAGGGACTGGGGACTAGGTACTGGGTACTGGGTGAAAGGTCTTTTTGTGTCTAGGTTTTATCATCTGTTGATGTCCTAACACTACTGGCGACAGCTATAACTATATGCTAACTATTCTTGCTGCTTGCTTTTTCCAACATGATTAGGACTTACGCATTCGTGACGAAAAACTAAGCTTTTGCGATTACTACCCTACCCTTCTCCTGACAAAGACGCTACGCGTAGCTTGCTTCCCCGTAGGGGTACGAGTACTGCAAAGCAGTACGAGTGACGCTCGTGCTTCTCGGTACCACTCTTGAGATCGCAATTGACGGGGAGCAAAGCCGCTGCGTTCGGTCGTCAGACAGACGAGCGCATGTGGCGTCCTTTGACTGCGACCTCCTCACGAATTCAAGCGATCGCTTGTTTTTACTGATTTCTCGGTATTATTGTTTGCTTAATTTGTCAATCCAAAAATCCTCAAGAATATCCGATAAAATTACTGAGATTCCAGTATATATACTATAGTATCTAGCAAGTTGCTTTATTGAAATCAGATTGTAGATTCTGATCAGGTGACAACTCTATTTACAATAACTCAAAGCTTGCTGACTATATTCTGTGATCAGACATCCTGTCTGACTTTGAGCTTTTCATGCAATGAAAGGGCTATCAATCAGGCTGTGCCTGCTTCATTGGTCTATTGCAACCCTTTTGGCTTACGTAGAACAACACACATAGATTAATATCATGTCAAAATAATTATCATGGGTACTCAAGCAGTTGCAATCTTAGCTTGAACTGACAGAAGCCTCTCACTTACCGCTATCGCGGTAAGTGATGAGATGAATGGCGTTTGTGTGTTGACGACAGTTCCCTGACCAATGCCGATAGGCGAGGGAAGGGAACATGGAGGAAACGAACAATTCTTAATCTTCTGGTTGTTGCTGATTTTCAATGTATTTTTTCAAAGTTGAAACGGTAACACCCCCACAACTAGCAATAAAATAAGAACCATTCCAAAAAACATCTTTACTATAAAAAGTTTTTAAATGTTCAAAAAATTCTTGTCTCAATTTTCTAGAGGAAATAGACTTTAAGTTATTGACCAACTTACTAAGTTCTAGGTCAGGATGATATTGGAATAGAAGATGTATGTGATTATCTTCACCGTTGAACTCAACAAGCTTGCAATCCCACTTTACTAATAACTCTTCAAAGATAGTGTGCAAGCGTTCTAACATTGCTGTGTTAAACGCTCTACGCCTGTATTTTGTTGTTAAAACAAGGTGGACTTTCAGGTCACTAACAGACCTCCCTTTGGAAACAAAGTCATTTTTCATTGGATTGTAGACTTCAATAAAAATCAGTGTATACTAAAAACCTAGCACTGATTTACAAAGGTGGTGATAAACAGTTGAGGACAACGTATCAGTACAGATTACGCCCGACAAAACAACAAGCGACAGAAATAGACAGATGGTTGTCTATGTTGTGCGCTCAATATAATTACTTGTTGGCTGATAGATTCAACTGGTATGAGCAAAATTGTTGTCCTATCAACGCTTGTCCTCTTGTTTGTCATTTACCAGAATTCAGAGATAACCCGGATTACTATTCTCAAAAAAAAACTTTACCCGAACTCAAGAAAACCCATCCACATTACAGCGAGATTTACTCGCAAGTTTTACAGGATGTAGTCAGGCGAGTTCAGGTAACTTTTGATAGGTTTTTAAAGGGTGATAGTAACGGTAAACGCAGTGGCAAACCCAGGTTTAAACCTCGTGACCGTTATAGAACTTTTACTTATCCTCAAATGAAGGATGGATGTTTGCAGGGTAATTTAATTAATCTTCCGATGCTTGGCAAGATTAAGGTAATTCTGCATCGTCCTATTCCTGATGGTTTTAAGATTAAAACCGCATCTGTAACTAAAAAAGCCGATGGGTATTACCTAACTCTTAGCCTAGAAGATGCCACAGTTCCAGCAATCAAGCCTGATTTTAACCCTGAATCGATAACAGGTATTGATGTTGGACTAAAAGAGTTTTTGACAACTGCTGAGGGTGAGGTAGCTCCTATCCCCCAACATTACCGCAAATCTCAAAAACGTTTACGAGTCATTCAAAAACGTGTGTCACGGCGCAAAAAAGGTAGTAAACGCAGGCTAAAAGCTGTTAAACAATTGGGTAGGCAGCACAAAAAAGTTGCTGACAAGCGCAAAGATTTTCATTTCAAAACCGCTAATAATTTGCTTAAAAAGTATGATGTTATAGCTGTTGAAGATTTGAATGTTAAAGGACTTTCACGCTCTAAGCTAGCAAAGTCTGTACTCGATGCCGGATGGTCAAGCTTTCTGTCAATCCTGACAAACAAAGCCGAAAATGCTGGTTTGTTGGTTATCCCAGTTAAAGCATCTGGCACTAGTCAAGATTGTTCTAGATGTGGGGCAAAAGTTCCTAAAAAACTGCATGAACGTTGGCACGATTGCCCCAATTGCGGGTGTAGTCTTCACCGTGACCACAATGCAGCAATAAATATCAAAAATAGAGCGGTAGGGCATTCCGTTCTTAAAGCCAAGAGCCTCCTAAGCAATAGCCGGATTGTCTTGGAAGCCTACACTTACCACGAAGTGGAAGTGTAGGAGTATGTCACAAGTGCATAGTTGCAGTGGAAATATAAGTTCAGCCTTTTGGCAGCTATGGGAGCTGAATCAAGACTATCTTTACCGCTGCTGTTTTCGATGGATGGGCGGTAACCATACTGATGCCGAAGATGTGCTAAGTCGAGCTATGCTCAAAGCCTGGGAAAAGATACGAGAATGTACTGATGTCATCACCAACTTTAGAGCTTGGTTAACTCGGTTGACTTATAATCTCTGCATAGATGTACATCGAGAACGTAATAGGCGTGCAAAGAAAGTTGAGAGTTTAGAAGCGATGACTCAACGTCTTCTCCTTCAAAGACAAAGGGCGCGAACAACGAACGCGGAGCGTAATTGGGCAATTGGGGAGCGTAAGCATTGACAGTAGGATTTTCGCTCGTATAACATGACTTGCTGGCTGACTTTCCGCACGACTAATTTTTAAAAGTACCTGCACGTTCTTGTTCAGTCAAGGGACTTAGTGGATTTTTTGGACAACGTGACATATCTACGTTGCCCTCTTTATATTTAGCAGTTCATACTTTTACTTTGCCATTAACTTTTTTTTATGGCTATAAGCGTACCAAATGACCCACTAGTCGTGATCGCTCTGTTAGTAAACTTTTTGCTGTTCAGAATTTTACTGTTGTTTCTTCCAAACTTTCCTCCATCGGAAAATAGCCAGCGCAAATGTACTAAATAAACCTAAAATTGAATTTGTTTCAGGTACAGCTTTTGTTTGAAGACTGACAGTCACATTTTGATCAAGCGCATCACCTGAATTATTGATATATCCCAAAGCATCCTGATCATTAAGTGCATAACCTCGCAAGAAAAGCGCACTCCAACGGGCTATAGTTTCAATAGATTCATTTTGAGATAAAGTTGGATTATTTGGATCTAATCTAGCAGCAGCGGGATTATTAACATTGGTAATACCATAATGGTTAGCTCCATTAATAGTAATCAATGCTTTGGGAGGCTCTTGAATTAAGTTGTAACTTTCTTGAGCTAGTCCTATAGGTATTGAGCCATCTAAGTTTCCATGTAATAAAGCTATAGGAATCTCTCCGTTATTAATGGGAATAAATTGACCTGTCCCTACATTTATACTTGTACCAAAAAATGCTGCTGCTCGTAATTGTTCAGGAAGTTGAAATTGTCCTTCACATACTGGGTAAATACAGGAATTATCAATCGCAGTCAGACCAACTGAACCCCCAAAAGAATGACCCAGTAATACTAAATTACTTGTATCCAGAGTACCAGCGAGCGGGGAATTGAGATTTGAGTTCTCTGCCACCATAAAAGTTAAAACATCATTAATTTGTGATGCCTCTGGTAACAGTCCAGTAAAACCAAAAGCTGGCAAGGAACGAATCCTTCTCGGAACAACTACTGTAAACCCATAACTAGCTACAATGCTGGCATATTGAGAATATTGTAATGTATCAACGCGAGAACCAGGCAAAAACAAGGCAATAGGATATTTCTGCTGGCTACTAACAGAATTAGCAACACTAGGAAAATAGATGTCTGCTGAATCTCCATTAGTTGTGACAGTGGTGTGATAATTATTGACTGTTGGAAATAAAGGCGATGGACTAAAATCGCCTGCCAATGCTGCTTCTCCATTTACTAAATATAATAACGTGCTGCCCGCTAGTAGTAAAAAATATTTATTCACAAGTAACAAGATTAGATTTTTAATCCTAGTGATTGTACTTAATCTCAATAGTAGTATCTTCAATGCGATAGAAAATTAAATAATCCCGAAAATCTTTAATGCGCCATTGTCGGATTTCACCCAATCTTGATACTACTAACTGCGTTATCTTCCCCATGCCAGGAGTTTTTGACAACAGAGCAAACGTCATTTAGGCAGCATTTAAAAATTTAACTGCTACATCCGCATCAGGTATATCGATACTGATATTCATTGGTTTTTAAGCATAACTACCCTCATTATTTTAGCTGACCATACCACTTGACGGACTTATCTAGAAAAAATAGTCAGGCTTTTTGGGTAAGTCGTATTGTCACCATGATTAATCGTGGGGTTTCTAAAGCTACCCAATTTTTTAGGGGCGGCGGCGATGACGTTGCGCCTGCAATATTAGGACTTACGCATCGTACATAAGTACTACACACAATTTGAGTGTTTCAGCCATGTTTAGCATCCAGCGATCGCAAATATTTAACGGGGAATAGGGAACTCTTAACTCTTAACAGGGAACGATCGCAGGTATTGGAGGGGGACTGTTACCCCTCCAATACCATCGCCCCAAGGGGCGGGGCTTGGTGACTCCCCAGAAACGGGAACAGGAAACTGTTGCCTGTTGCCCGTTCCCTGTTCCCTTCTTCGGTGAATAAATCAGGATTATGCAAAGTGCCTGAAACGACTAAATACTGTTATACATATTATGGTTAATTTGTACAGTGCGTAAGTCCTAAAGTTGTCTCAATTCAAAGAAAAGTAGAGGAGCGATTACCATCTAGCTGTCTAGCTAGCTGCCGAGGCTTTGAGATTGGTGTGAGATCTCGTGGCAAAGTTGGGGATGGTAAAGCGATCGCATCAACACAAAAGTGCTATCACTTTTACCTCAACAACTCCACTGCTTGGTTCCACTTGACCAGTAAGCAAAGCCATCTTGATCGTAAGCTATCAGGTTTCCATCATCTTGCATGATTAGTTGGCTTTCTTTATATTGTGTTCCAAACTTATGATGACGCAAGGGGATTAATGGGTATCAGTGCTGCTAATTGAACAAGTCACCAGCGATCGCGTTCTCGATCTGGCTTATGCTTGGCGTTTGCGATCGCCTGTGGTGGAGATGGGTTATACCGTTTCACTTTAAAATTGATGCATTTAGACAAGCTGGGGAAGCTGGGGAAGCTGGGGGAGAAAGAAAAATCATTTGCATCAAGAATTTCGTGAAATGGTGTTAGGAGTGGTGTTTCGAGTTAACCCGATATGCACAATTCTCAATTAAGCCTATGGTGGACACTAGCAACAACCTAAAATTACTTATTCAACCCGAAGAACCCCAAACAGCCAAAGCGTAGCTTTGTCTTTATGCACCATTACCCCAGAGGAGGGCCCCAATTCCCCGCTGGCAGGGCTACGGTATACACAGAAATCTTGGTACAGTATATGTGTCCCGCCTCAAAATAAATTCCAAGTCTCATAGCGCAAGTCCTCACCCTTAGGACTCAAGGAAAAATTCAATCTAGTCCACTTATAGTGGAATGCGTGCTATTGGCCTGGAACTAATGTTCGTTGGCCGGACATAGGATAACTAAATTACCCGGACATGATACAACAGAGCAACTGTCTAGATGCAGCAAAAAAGATTATAATTTTCTTGAATAAAAGATAAATTTAGAACCATAGTTTTCAAACTATTAACACAAATTTATAGTTTTTGTACTTATTAAGGTATATAAATCAAAAAAGCCTGACTACACCATATTTTCTATCTAGGTTCTAGATAAATAGTCGTAATAGTAACAGAAATAATTAAAAAAACCTCTAAATGTTGAAACGTTTGAAGATTGGAACCAAAATAGGATTCGGTTTTGCCATAAGTGTGGCAGTTTTAACCACGATTGGTCTAATCTCATACCAAAACACCAACGAACTTATTAAAACTTCGCTCCGAGAAAAACACACTTTCCAAGTGCTAAGTCAACTGGAAGAACTTAGCTCTCAAGTTACAAATGCTGAGACTGGGCAACGTGGTTACATTATTACTGGAGAACAGCGTTATCTAGAACCATTACAAGCTGCAATTCAAGTTATAGAGCCAAAAATCAAGGAAATTCGTCAGTTAACGGCGGATAACCCCAATCAACAGCGTCAAGTTGATATTTTAGAGCCATTAGTTAACAAGAAGCTGGCTGAACTTCAACAAACCATCGATTTGCGTCGAAATCAAGGCTTTGAAGCTGCCCAGAAGGTGATTCAAAAAGGGGAAGGCAAGGAACTGATGGTTGAGATTCGCAAGGCTATCCAAGCGATGCAAGTTGAGGAGGATAGGCTGTTGAGGGAGCGATCGCAAAAGTCACAAGCAGCTACTCAACAAACCATTGCTACCATTAGTTACAGTGTCCCCATATTATCTTTAATCTTAGCTTTAATTGGATTTATTTTAACGCGACATATCTCAAGACCGCTGACAAAGTTTTCTGATGTGGCAGAAAATATTGCAGATGGCAACTTATTGGTGAGCTTACCAAATAGCGATCGCCAAGATGAAATTGGCGTATTAGCACGAACATTCAACGAGATGATTGTGCATCTGCGAAACACAACTCAAAAAAACGACGAACAAATTTGGCTCAATTCTAATTTAGCCAAGTTTACTCAGATGCTCCAGGGACAGGGAGATTTGTCAAGTGTATCTCGTTTAATAATGTCAAATCTTGCACCATTGGTTGGGGCACAGCAAGGCGTTTTTTATGTGATGGATACCATTGATAACCAACCTGTGCTGAAATTATTGAATAGCTATGCTTACAGAGAACGCAAACACCTAGCAAATCAGTTTCGCTTGGGTGAGGGACTAGTAGGGCAATGCGCCTTAGAAAAACAAAGAATTCTATTAACTGAAGTTCCCAGTGATTACATCCGTATTAGTTCCGGCTTGGGAGAAGGAACACCAATTAATATTATTGTGTTGCCTGTGCTATTCGAGACAGAAGTTAATGCTGTGATTGAACTTGCTTCATTTCACCGTTTTAGCGAGATGCATTTAGCATTTTTAGAGCAGTTCAGTGAAATTATTGGGGTATTTTTAAATAATATTGCTTCCAGTAGCCAAACTCAACAATTACTAGAAGAATCTCAAGCGTTAACAGAAGAATTACAACTACAGCAAGAAGAACTCAAACAAAGCAATCAACGTCTAGAAGAGCAAACATACGAATTAGAACAATCCCAATTACTCCAGAGGCAACAGCAAGAAGAGTTACAGCAATCAAACGAAGAATTACAACAACTGAATGAAGAGCTAGAAGAAAAAGCAGAATTGTTAGAACAACAAAATCGAGAAGTTGCTCGCAAAAATCAAGATATCGAGTTGGCAAGGCAGTCCTTAGAAGAAAAAGCAGAACAACTGATGTTGTCTTCTAAATACAAATCAGAATTTCTTGCCAACATGTCCCATGAATTAAGAACCCCTCTCAACAGCTTGTTAATTTTAGCAAGGTTGCTCTCAGATAATTTGACGGGTAACTTGACTGAGAAACAGGTAGAGTATAGCCAAACAATTTACTCTGCTGGCACAGATTTGTTGGAATTAATTAATGATATTTTAGATTTAGCAAAAATTGAATCAGGAACTCTGTCAGTAGAAATCGAAGAAATAAGTTTTGAAGATTTGCAGAAATCTTTAGAGCGGACTTTCTGTGGACTTGCCCAAAACAAAGGACTCAGTTTTGCAATTGAACTCAATGAAAATTTACCCCCAACAATTTCTCACGACCCCAAACGCCTGCAACAAATATTGAAAAATCTCCTGGCTAACGCTTTTAAGTTTACTGAACAGGGGAGTGTGAAGTTACAAATCGGTATGGCTACAGAAAAAGCCCCAGGCGATAATCCAATGATTGCCTTTGCAGTCAGCGATACTGGTATTGGTATTCCAGCCGAGAAACAGAAAATTATTTTTGAGGCATTTCAGCAAGCAGATGGTACCACTAGCCGTAAATATGGGGGAACTGGACTAGGCTTATCCATTAGCCGCGAGTTGGCTCAACTGCTAGGAGGGAGAATTGAATTACTTAGCCAACCAGAACAGGGAAGTATTTTCACCCTCTACCTACCCCAGACTTATGCCTCATTAACTCCCAACTACGCCAGTCGCCTCAACGGGGGGAACCCCCGCACGGCGCTGGCTCCCCCACTCCCAACTCCCCACTCCCAACTCCCAACTCCCCACTCCCAACTACGCCAGTCGCCTCAACGGGGGGAACCCCCGCACGGCGCTGGCTCCCCCACTCCTCATTCTCCACTTTCCACATTTCCTCATGAAATTGCAGACGATCGCGATCACATTCAAAGTGGCGATCGCGTCTTGTTAATCGTGGATGATGATGATAAGTTTGCCCGCATCTTACTAGACATGGCGCGTCAACAACGCTTTAAAGTCATCGTTGCTTTAGAAAGCAAACAAGGTCTAACACTAGCACAACAGTTTAAACCCGATGCAATTACTTTAGATATCCATATGCGGGGGATGGATGGCTGGACAATGTTAGATCGTCTCAAGCGTGATCCAGAAACTAGACACATTCCCGTACATATATTTTCAGTTGACGACAGAGAACAACGAGGATTACAACAAGGAGCAGTCACTTACCTGCAAAAACCTGTATCTCCAGAGGCCTTGACTCAGGTATTCACTGACATTAACAGCTTTATTGAGCGTAAGGTGAAAAATCTACTAATTATAGAAGATAATGCTGTGCAAGCCCAAAGTATTATCGAACTAATTGGTAATGGCGATGTTCAGAGTACAGCAGTCAGTACAGGAGCAGAAGCACTCCAGATTTTGCAATCTCAGCGATTTGATTGTATCGTGCTGGATTTAGGTTTACCTGATATGAGTGGGTTAGAACTGATTGAGCAAATCAAGCAAAAACCCAACCTTTTGAAACTGCCAATCATAGTTTACACAGGCAAAGTACTGACTCGACAAGAAGAAACTCAGCTCAGGCGACTAGCAGAGACAATTATTATTAAGAATGTGCGATCGCCAGAACGTTTATTAGATGAAACTGCTTTATTTTTACATCGAGTTCAGGCTAATTTACCCCAACCTAAACGTCAAATATTAGAACAACTGCACCAAAGCGATCCTATCCTTGCTCATAAAAAAATTCTCATTGTCGATGATGACTTGCGAAATATCTTTGCTCTCACCAGTTTTTTAGAAGGATATCAAATGCAAGTGCTGTTTGCTGAAAATGGCAAAGCTGGTATTGAGGTATTGCAAGCAAATCCTGATACTAACATTGTTTTGATGGACGTGATGATGCCAGAAATGGATGGTTACCAGACTACCCGCGCCATTCGCCAGCAACAGGAATTTCGCTCACTACCAATTATTGCCTTAACTGCCAAAGCCATGCCAGGCGATCGCGAAAAGTGCATCGAAGCAGGAGCTTCTGACTACATTACCAAACCTGTAGATACCGAACAACTGCTCTCACTACTGCGAGTTTGGCTATATCGATAGGCAAAAGTGCTGAGTGCTGATACAATTTCACGAAATACCTGATACACATACATGAGTATGGACGTACATTTGTATGCCCCAAAGAGCCAATGTATGTGTTGCAAATATTTTTGAAAATGGTATAAGTGCTGAATATTGAGTATAAATCTAACGTGAGTCTCCAACTAACTTGAACCATTTGCAAAAGGCAATTCTGAATCAAGATTGTCTTGACTTATTAAATCCTCTTGGTTTATAAAACCTTGCTAAAGAGCAAATTATAGAAGATTACAACTGATAAAAATGAGACTAATTACACAATTGAGTTTCTAAATTATTAGGGGGTGATATGTCAGGTAAAATTCCAGTTTGGCAGTGTTGGTGTAGTAGCTTGATAATAGTAGGCGTGTCTATTACTTGTTTACAACAGCAGGTTTTTGCTCAAATTACCCCAGATAATACTTTGCCTAATAACTCCAGCGTCATCAGGGATGGAAACACTTTCAATATCACTGGAGGAACACAAACAGGCAGTAATTTGTTTCACAGCTTTAGTGAGTTTTCTGTGCCTGCTAACAACACTGCTTTATTTAATAATTCTATAAATATTCAGAATATTATTAGTCGAGTAACAGGTGGGTCAGCTTCTAATATTGATGGGTTAATTAAAGCTAACGGCACAGCTAACTTATTTTTGATAAACCCCAAAGGAATTATTTTTGGGCAGGGTGCAAAACTAGATATCGGTGGTTCTTTTGTAGCGACTACAGCGTCAGCAATTAGATTTGGCGATCAAGGTATTTTTAGTGCCTCCAATCCAAATACTCCTCCACTATTGACAGTTAATCCTTCAGCTTTTCTATTTAATCAAATTACCGCTACCCAAATTCAGAATCACTCTGTAGCACCAGCAGATATAGATCCGGCCGGATTTAATGCATTTGGTCTACGTGTTCCAGACGGTAAAAGCTTACTACTGGTCGGCGGAAATATTAGTATGGATGGTGGTCAACTAAATGCTTATGGTGGAAGAGTTGAGTTGGGAGGATTGGCAGAACCTGGAACAGTAACTGTCAAAGTAGATGGTAACAATTTGAACTTGGGATTTCCGACAGAAAGTATTAGAGGCGATGTGTCTTTGACTAACGGTGCTGGTGTACATGTAGAAGCAGCTGGTGGTGGTAGCATTTCACTCAACGCTCGGAATTTAGATGTTTCGGGAGGAAGCATACTGAGTGCTGGTATTGGACAAGGTTTAGGAACAGTTGACTCGGTTGCTGGAGATATTACGCTTTTTGCTACAGGAACAATTAAAGTTGAGTCCAGCCAAATTAAAAACAATGTAAATCAGGATGCCACTGGTAATAGTGGTAACATCAATATCACAACAGGGTCGCTGGAGGTAACTAACGGCGCAATGCTAGAAAGCAGAACCAGGGGACAAGGTAATGCAGGTAACCTAACAATCAATGCCAGTGGCGATATTCTAAACACAGGCACTCTTGACTCTTCCTCTTTTTCTGACTCTGGCAATGCTGGAAATGCAGGAGCTATTACCCTCAACGCCGGCGGCGATATTCTTAGTACAGGCACTCTTGACTCTTCCTCTTTTTCTGACTTTGGCAATTCTGGAAATGGAGGAGCCATTACCCTCAATGCTGGCGGCGATATCTCTATAAAACAGACCCGCACCAGCAATAGCCTTCCTTTTATTTCTTTGAGTACCCTTAACTCTTCCTCTTTTTCTGGCTCTGGCAATTCTGGGGATGGAGGAGCCATTACCCTCAAGGCTGGTGGCGATATTCAGACCACAGGCACTCTTGACTCTTCCTCTTTTTCTGGCCCTGGCAATGCTGGAAATGGTGGAGCTATTACCCTCAATGGCGGCAATATTACTACAGAAACCCTAAACTCCTTCTCTTCCTCTAGTTCTGGCAATGCTGGGGATGGTGGAGCTATTACCCTTAATGCCAATGGCGATATTAGTACATTTAGAACATCAGGCCGCCTCCTGTTCTTAGGCATTCTCCGCTCTTCCTCTTTCTCTTACTATGGCAATGCCGGGGATGGAGGAGCCATTACCCTTAATGCCAATGGCGATATCTCTATAGCCAGCCTCGACTCTTCCTCTTTCTCTGACTCTGGCAATGCTGGCGATGGAGGAGCCATTACCCTTAATACTGGTGGCGATATTAATACAAGTAGATTAGGCGGCCTCGACTCTTCCTCAATTTCTTTTGCAGGCGATGCTGGCGATGGAGGCGCAATTAACCTCTTCGCCAGGAATGGTGATATTACTGGAGCTGATCTTTCGTCCTTGTCCTTCTCTCAAGAGCTAAATGGAGGAAAAGGTGGAGATGTCACCATAGAAGCGAAAAACAACATTAGAAATGTAGAAATTTTAACTGAGTCTTCCAACTCAATTTCTGGGACAGTCCATTTAACAGGTTTTGACAATTTAGAGATCACAAATACCAAAATCATCACCTCTAGGCAGTTTCTTGTCAGCAAAAGTTCTGGCGACGGAGCAATATTCGCTTGGCTTGTTGATCTCAATGACAAAGGTCAATCAGGAAATGTTAATATCACCAGCACAGGCAATCTCAACTTCAATAACAGTAGTATTGAAAGTGACTCCAAAGGCAGCGCTCCCGCAGGAAATGTCAATATCTTCAGTCCCGGTATTATTACTTTCAATAATAGTAAAATTGTCAGTAACAGCAGCAGTACAGGTGCTGCTGGCAGTATCATTGTATCGGCAGATCAAGGAATCACCTTAGCAGATTCTAAGAGTCGAATATTTGCTCAAGCTAGTGCTGAAGGGAAGGCTGGTAGTATTTCAATAGACACACCAAAATTAACCCTGCAACAGGACGCAGAAATTTCTACCTCTACTACAGGATCTGGAAAAGCTGGAGACATCACCCTCAACACCGATATCTTAAACCTTGTCAGTGGTGGAAAAGTATTAGCCTTTACCTCTGGAAGTGGAGATGGTGGTACAATTACTGTGAATGCATCCAAAGAAGTGAATTTCGGCATCGGTGTCCCAGATTTTGCTTCCATCCTCTCCGTCGAAACCAGTGGTGCAGGCAAAGCCGGAGATATTTTCGTTACTACATCAACCTTAAACCTATCGAATACAGCCCAGATTACCGCCACTGCTACCGCCACCGCCACCAATAGTTCAGGTCGTGGTAGTATTACTCTAAATGCCTCCCAGATGAACCTAGCGGGAATTGTGGGTGTATTCGCCGAAACTCAAGGACAATCCCCCGCAGGGACATTAACCCTACAACCAGATAACAATAAACCCACCTTAAACATCGCCTTAGCACCATTAGCAAAGATTTCCGCCTCCACTTCTTTTCGTGGTAATGGTGGTGATTTACTAGTAAGTGCCCCCCAAGCCATCAATATTAGTGGACAAGGCAAACTGGCGGTAGAAACTACAGGCACAGGAAATGCAGGTAATATTGAGATTACCACCCAAAAATTAACCCTCAGTGATGGAGTTCAAATTTCCGCTTCTACCAACAGTAGTGGAAAAGCCGGAAACATTATTTTGAATGTGGGTGAAAATATTACCTTGGCAGGTACGGGAACTGGACTGTTTGCTAGCACAAGTGAAAATTCCACAGGCAAAAGTGGTAATATCATCATCGATCCCAGAATTATGACCATTCGAGATGGAGCAAAAATCGCCGTTGATAGCCAGGGAGAAAATATTGGCGGTGACATTGAGCTTACCGCAGGTTTCCTCACCCTGGATCAGGGAACCATCTCTGCCCAAACCCGCAGCAATACTGGCGGTAATATTACCCTAAATTTACAAGACTTATTATTACTACGTAATGGCAGTCAAATTACTGCCACTGCCGGAAATCAAGAATTTGGTGGTGATGGTGGTAACATCACTATCAATAGTCCCTTCATAGTTGCTGTTCCCGGAGAAAATAGCGATATTACCGCCAACGCATTTAGGGGCAGTGGTGGCAAAATAGCTATTAACGCTACTGGTATTTATGGCATCGCTCTACTAAGCCGAGAAGACCTCCAGCGCTTAAGCCCTGATTTAGATCCAAGTCAAGTTCCCACAAGTGACATCACCGCCATTTCCCAAACGAACCCAACACTTAGCGGTACTATACAACTAAACACACCTGATATTGATCTCAACAGTGGTTTAGTGGAACTGCCAACAATACCAGTTGACGCCGAGGTAGCCCAAAGCTGCCATAGCCCAGGTTATGCTCAAACCAAGTTTGTGATTACCGGACGCGGCGGTTTGCCTTCTAATCCCGAAGGCATTCTCACTTCTGATGCAATCCTAATAGATTGGGTGTCTGTTGAAGCCAGCAACAACAACCATTCCTTACCGCCTGTAACTATTAAACCAACTACCTCTAATCCTGAACCCATTGTTGAAGCCACAGGTGCAGTGCTAGACGCTTCTGGACAAATAGTTCTTACAGCTAATTCATCCACGGTTACTCCTCACGCTTTCAGACAGAACCCGATTCAATGTCATCAAAAATAAGGAGAAAAGTTGTTCTAATTCGTTTTGATGGCGTTGTTTTAATACTGCTATAGTTTCGGCATATTCTTTTGGATCAGTTTGCTCACTCTAATTTGCCGTGAGTTCAATGAACCTCTTCCCAACCCCTCGTTGACGCACAGAGGAGCAGAAATATTCCGCGCTTTCAACGAAAAAATCAGGATTTCAAAGCCTCTCTCTATGGGAGAGAGGAATAGAAGCGGGGTTTTTTATATCCGTCGAACTCACTCTAATATCAAGTTAGCTTAATTACTTATTTCAGATCTTGCACCTCTTTCTGAGTACGCCTTAAACTTAAGTTCAAGGCTTATAGCTAAAGTCCATTAAAACGGACTGAAATTTATGTCTAGTAAGGGATTACCAAGAAATAAATTATTCAATCTTGTGGGGTGGACATCTTGTCCGCCCCCAAGCAATAGCGGGCGAGACGCCCACCCCACAAGAAAAATTGTATGTTTTTTTTATTTGGAAGTTCCTAAGCTAAGCGCACACTTCAGCTTTAAGCCAAGAAATAAATTTCTTGGCGGTAAATTGGGCAGGTGCAAGATTTGAGAAAAGAGGCTTAATAATCACTCAAATTGCCTTAGTTCAACTGGTGAGCTAAGGCAGTTTGAGTATTATGACATGCCATAATAGCGCTGAAAGTCTACTACGCCCAACCGCTCTGACAAAGGGTTTAACCTTACGTACATAGTAGCAAAGTGAAGGAAGCGACAAAAACTCCACACCTTTCATTGCATATATTGTTACTGTTCGTGTATCTGTCGTCGCTCTCCTTCGATACACGACAATGGGTCACAGCGGTACAACACCCATCCAGTAATAACTGTTATGCACTAATCATAGCAATTGCTCACTTATAGTCAGTCGCTCTGGGGAAATAACTGCTATCAAACCTGAGAAATAATTGGATTAATTGCTATTCTCTTTCAAAAGAAATAGCAAAACTTAAACATTTTTGAGTGAGTAAATAACCCCATCTCCTTGTGGGTGGGGCATTTGATATGATGTCCGGCAATTTGCCCATAATTCTTGCGTTACCCCTCTCCAACCCTCCCCTTAGTAAGCCAACAGCCAAAGCAAGTGGCGTGAGGGTGCCCGACAGGGCGGGTGGGGTAGTTTTATTATGGGTAATTAAGCGGACATGATATGATTTGTTGTGAGTGAATTTTACGTAGATAAACTGTTGAGATGGAAATGCTTTTTGGAAAAGAGCGATCGCACCAAAGCAAATCCTGACGTTGGTGCTTTAGCCCAGGAAAAACTACGCGGCTATGGAAATCCCTTTTCCTGCTGTAGGTTACTGCTGTACGAAGGAAAGCTGAGAAAGAGCGATAGTTTGGTCAGTTAATAGCGATGTCTTTAGCAAAGTCTTCTACGAATGCTAAAGTTATGGGTAAAGTCACAAACAAGTTAAAAATCAAGCTTTAAGCGAACAGTAAGTAGTGAGCTTTGTAGCTTCGCCAGTTCTAGCCCGATTTTATATTCTGATTCAGCAACACCCAAGCCCAAGTCTACTTTGATTTTCGTGCTGACTTCGGGGGCGTTCGGTGTGCGCCGAAGTATTTCTCACTGCGGTAGCGCAGCCACACCCGCAATACTTGGGGAATTTGCTCTTTTTCTTCCTTGCTGAGAGTGTTGTAAAGGGCTAGGGCGCGATCGCGTTCACCCCGACAAGCAGCATTGTTGTGAGCATCCCAGTAGCTACGGGCTACCCGAATCCGGCGACAAACTTCCTTGATGAGCGCTTCTTTTGTCAGTGGCGCGTTGTGTTTTTCCATACTCAATAGGTACAGGTTAGTAGGCAAAGCAGTCCAATTACTTATTATAGGGAAACTTTCCTAACTTCCCGTTCTAGTGTGCATCTCGGCTTAATGCCAAATTACCCATACAGTATTGCGATCGCTTAAAATTTTAAGTCTCAGTATTTTTTCCTATTCTTCTATCATTTAAATTTAATATTTAGCTTGTTAACCCGTAAATTTATCAAATCCCCGTAAAAAAATTACAAAATCTTTGAACACTTAGATTGCTCCTGTTATTCATTAAAGGTAAGCTGAAAATAATAGGAGCAGCAAATTTATTTGTCTTGAAAACTAGCATGAGTGCTAATAGTTTACCAATTCTTCAAAAACATCAAGATGATGTTCATCTTAACTCTAAACAAATAAATCTCAAATCTAGACAAGAGAAAATTTATAAGTTATTGGGGGAAATTGCCAGCCAATGCCCACCAGAGGATGCTTTACAAGAATTCAAACGGTTATTTATAGACTATTTTGATTCAGTTAATCTAAATATTAGGCCAGTATTTAGTGAAATCTATTTTATCAATAACGAGCAGGAATTTCGCGACACACTCAAGCGCTGCTGTTACATTTTGATTAATTATTGGATATCTCAAAGAAAGATTAGATATATCCAAGAAATAATTAATATATTTGAAAACTATCACTCTCATCAAAATTTAACTCAGTCTACACCTCTAAATATTTATAAAAAATGGTTAGAAAATTTTATCAATAGTAAAGACTATGAAGAACTAAAATTATTTGCATATAGACATAACAAAAAAGAAAAAACTAACTGGGCTAATCGCTATATTGCCTATTTACTAGTTCCTCAATATTGTGACAAAAATAATCCCAAAGAGCAACAAGAGGCAGCTGCAAAACTCTCCAAACAGATAAAAAACAGATTTAAGTTTGAGTTAGCAATGTACATTGCTCGTTCTCAGTCTGCTGCCTCTAGTGAAACACGCTATAAAAATCCCAGTGCTTTGGGAGATAACGTTTTGCGTATAATTAAGTTGATTGTGATCAAAAGAGGTGTCTTCAATTATGAAAATCTTGCTAACATCTTTATTAAACAGACTAAAAATGAATTACTAAAAGATTTTAAAAAAAGTTTGCATAAATATTTATTTGTATCTGTTAAAAATTCGGAATTAATCAAGATTTTAAAGCAGCATTTAGAAGGATTCTTTGCATGTTGGGAGATAGAGGAAAATGAAGAAATTATTAACGATTTTTTGTTGCTGAAAATTTGTAACAGAGTGATAGATTGCTTAACTATAGAAAATGGTCAAGAGCCTTCGCAATTATTTCTTCTATTACTTTCTCAGGGTCATCCTTTAACATTAGTAGTTATTTTGCTTAAGATTATTTTAATTTGTCCAGATGCACGTAGTCACTTAGAAATTCGTATTGCTAATTTAATTAGTTATTACCAAAATGATTCAGAAGATGACTGCAAATGGTTAATTAATTTTATAGAAATTTTTAATATTACGTTTGCCATCTATGTAGAAAACGTTGAATACAACTTGATTAAGATGGAAGAAGATACTTTTAACTGCAATTCCCAATCAAATCTAGAAGCATATCGAGTCTTTTCTCAGTTAAAATAAGATACTCAAAAATGAGTCAAGTAAATGGATAAAAAGAAATTTTATTATTAAGTTTAGCTTAGGGTATAGAAAAAGCAGTAAATATTAAATAGGATGCAAAGCTACTACTCTAGCAGCTGCTAAGTAGATTAGGATATAAACTAATCATAAAACGCTGACACCAAGAAACTTTCAAGCCTGTTTCCTGTTCCCGACTATATAACTTAAGACTTAACAAGTTGTTCATCAAGCCAAGCTAAAGCAGCGCCAGCAGTTTCAGCTATGATACTAATTAGACGATATAGGGCGATCGCGCTAATAACCAACGCTGCGGGAAAGTGATGTTGTAAAAGTGCGATCGCAGTGGCTTCAAATACACCCAACCCACCAGGGGCGCCAGGAACAACTAAACCTAGCAACCAAGCGAAACTAAAAGCCCCTAGCAATAAAGGAATTTGATTAGAGTTCAGGGAACCCAAGGCAAACATAGTTAAAATAAATCCAGTACCACGCAATCCTAAAAATCCTATTTCTCCTAACAAAGGGATTAGGGGATAGCGTTCCAGATTTAAACTAATGGCTGACTTAGTATTAGATTTTCTTGCCTTTAAGCGAGACAAAAACCTCACTGCTGGGTTCAAAAACCAAGGATGAACCACACAAAGCACTGCTACTAAACTCAGCAATCGTAGCGTTTGCACAACGAAGTTATTATTAGCTACCGCTAACTGGCTACCAAATAGAACAATAATAATTAAAGCCGCTGCTGCCATCAGTAGCGGTTCCAGCAAAACACTTAAAGTCGCTGCACCAGCAGAAACATTAGCATTTTTCGCTGCGACAATTCGTCCATAATAATGCCAGACATTACCGGGTAAATACTTAGCAATGTTGGTTTTGAGGTAAACTTGAATAAACACAGCAGGTTGTACAGGTTGATTTAACTCTTGAAGAACCCAAGTCCATATCCAGCCTGCCCAAGTATGTGCCAGTAAAGTTACACCCGTGGCGATCGCTAGAATTGCCCATCCCACTCCATCAATGCGGACAGCTGTCACCTCGAACCAGTGATCCTTCAGGGCTTTCCCTAAAAAAAACAGCGTCCCGCCCAAAATTATCCAGCGTAAAACTCGTTTCATCATTTTAGTAATTTAACAGCGAAGACACCAAGGGCTGAATACCTCAAATCATATGGTACATCAGCGTTATACCAAATTTTTTTAATTACCTTCAGGGAGCAAATATATTGATGTATTTATTTGAACGAATTTTATTGCTATTTTTGAATCATGGAATTTTTTATTTAGTAATGAGTTAAATTAATCTTATTCAACTGCATTGATTTAATCAAAATATATACTAAAGATAAAATTAATATCTTTCTTAAGGATGATATAACTTATATAATTTATCTGCTGAGTATTAATTAATTTATTAGCAACGGCTATATGTTTACAACTATATAATATTATGTTATCTCTCTCTAGAGTTAGAGTGTTTTCATATCTATTGATGAAAAAAAATGTTACTTGCGCTAGATGTAAATCTGATTTATCCACAATTATATTGATATTTGTTAGTTGAATTATAGTCAACACAAAATAATAATGCAGTCTCGTACATTGAAAAAATGTTCAGCGAGAAAGCTTGTTATTAGTTGAAAGGAGGACTTGGTGAAAGGTTTGAAAAGTTTATGGAAAAAGCTACCAGTGCGTCAGATTTTAACTGTATTTCTGGCTGGTATATTTTTAATAGTAAGCACTGCTTGTAGTGGAGCAAATGCTCAAGGTGCAAATCCCCAAAACCCTGCTGTGCAAGCAGGTGGTGCAAACAATCCTTACAAGGGTGGTGGAGACAAATATACCAAATATAGGGAATCAGCTAGCCTACAGCACAATTTACAAGTATTGATTGCCACAAATAATCAGTCTGAGATACTTTATCCAGGTGCTGAAACACCAGCAGGTAGAGTCGAAAAACAAGAAGAATTGCCACTAATTACTGAGGAAAACTTCCAAAAGCCTGAACCTGGTAATTTGATTCAAAACGAACCAGAATTAGGAACTCGTGTTAAAGAGCGTCTGGAAACAGTAAAAGAAGCAGTTCAAGACGCTTCTGGCTTTTTGAAAGAGAAAGGAAACGAAGCAAGTTCTAGACCTGAGTTACAAAAAAATCCAGCATTAGGTAGATAGGAATTTGGTTTTGTTTCCAAATTTGAGACTTAAAGTAAATCCCAATTTCTATTGTGGTGAAGATTTAACTTAGTTACAAAAACGCAAGGAGAACACATGAAAAAAGTGATGAATTGGCTAAAAAACTATCGTCCAGTGAAAGTTTTAACTGTTTTTTTGGCAGGAATTTGCTTAATTGTGGCACAAGCTTGTTCTGCTCCAGGAGTAGCAACACAGCCACCACAGCCTGAAGCTCAGCCACAAAACTCTGGCGCTCAACCCTATGCCAAGCGATATGATCCTACAAAAAATTATGGTCTCAACAGTCCTGAAGGTGGGATGAACAACTTTAGTGATGTAGATCCTAGAGCAAAAGGTGATGATCGAGCTGCAAGCGATCGCGGTGATGCATTAGCGAAAAATGCTCAAAGAAACGTGGAACAAAAAGGCGTTGACAGCCCACAGGAATATGTTCGCAATTATCAGCAAGGCACACCTTTAGGTGAAAGAGTCAAACGCATAGGTGAAGATATTAGCGGTTCCGCTGGGGAAGTGGGAGAAGGCGTAGCTAAAGGTACTCGCCGTGGAATTGAAAATATCAAAGAAAACACCCAAAATGCTGGCAGCTATGTTAAAAGTGCAGGTCAAGAAACAGTAAAGGGGGCAGATCAATAAGCTGTTTAGTCAAAAGTCAGTAGTAAAAAAACTCTGGACTTTGATTATTTATGTTCCCAGGCGATCGCTTGGGAACACTTTGTATAATAAGTCAGTTGTCAGTGGTCAGTTGTCAGTTGTTAGTGGTTAATTAGCTATTCTCCCCATGCCCCATGCCCCATTCCCAATTCCCCTTCGGGTGACGCTCCTTCGTCGCTAACGCTACGCTAACGCCAGTCGCTCATGGGGAGCCACTGCGGTCTTGGGGTCTCCCCAAGTGGAGCAAGTGGCGTGGAGACCCCCTCTTGGCCGCGCTGGCTCACCAATTCCCAATTCCCCATGCCCCATGCCCAAACTAATTTTTATCTGACAAATACCAACTCTGTAGCGCTAAGCGCTGAATTTCCCGCCAAGGAATATTATGTTTTCGGGCTAATTCTGCACAATCTTCATATTCTGGTTGCACGTTAGCTATAACTTTATTTTTTGATTGTCCAAGCCATGCTAGTTTGACCCGCACTTGGCCATATTCAGTTTTTACCGCTTGAATTTCTCGTTGTAAGATGGCGCGTTGCTGGGTAGTTCGGCGAATTCCCAAAGTCGTGGTTTCTCGGAATATAACAGCTTCACAATTGTGTAAATTTTCTGGATGACAAATCACAGTCAGTAAAATTCCTGGACGGGACTTTTTCATCCCTATTGACTGAGTAAAGACATCCACTGCACCAGCGGCAAACAACGCCTCAAA
This sequence comes from Nostoc sp. NIES-4103, assembly GCF_002368335.1. Lineage (GTDB taxonomy): Bacteria > Cyanobacteriota > Cyanobacteriia > Cyanobacteriales > Nostocaceae > Amazonocrinis. Next base: position 8,161,854 of record NZ_AP018288.1, read on the forward strand.
GACATAGCCGATCGCTTGGGGATTTAAATCATCAATTTGAGTTTCTAATACAGTTATGGTTTCGACTGAATTGCGATCGGCAGTATAAACCGAATCTGACTGTATACTGGGGCTTTCTCCCAGCCAGAGCCTTAATATGTTAGGTATCGGTAAATTGATCGTACCTGCTCCCAGTCCTACCCGCTTAATGGTGATTGGAGGTGTAGCACCAAAATCCCTAGCCAAGGTAGTGGCGATCGCAGCTCCTGTTGGTGTCACCAGTTCCCGTTCAATGCCGTTACTATAAACTGGGCAACCCCGCATTTCCCATAGCTTCAATACTGCTGGTACTGGCACCGCCATCTGACCGTGTGCTGCCCTGACAGTACCGCCTCCAGTTGGAAATGCCGAGCAGTATAGTAAAGGCAATCCTTCGTGATTGCTTTCAACACCCAACCAATCCAAACCCAAACAAGTGCCGACAATATCCACAATCGCATCCACAGCACCCACTTCATGGAAGTGAACTTTTTCAGGCGCAATTCCATGTACTGCCCCTTCTGCTACTGCCAACTGCCCAAATACAGCCAAACTCCAAGCTTCTGCCCGTGATGGCAACCCCGCTAGGAGAATCATCTTCTCGATTTCCGGCAGGTGGCGTGTGTGATCATGACTGTGTTCGTGGTCGTGGTCGTGGTGGTGATGATGGTCTACTAAATCCACATGAACCTTAGTCGCCTGTTGACCGTTGCGTTGCACAAGTTCTGCCCTTAATTGGAACTCTTGGCTAATTCCTAAGCCATTGAGTTTTTCTGTTAAATACTCTATGGGAACACCTAAACTTACCAACGCCCCCAAGCACATATCACCAGAAATTCCCGTCGGACACTGAAGATAAGCAATTTTAACCATACAGATAAATTAGTCAGCTAATTTGAGATGATGCACAATTATTGTGATGGAAACTTCGCGTATTTGCACTTTTGAAAAAGGGAATTGGGAATTGGGAATGGGGAATGGGGCATTGGGAATTGGGAATTGGTGAGCCAGCGCGCCCAAGAGGGGGTCTCCACGCCACTTGCTCCACTTGGGGAGACCCCAAGACCGCAGTGGCTCCCCATGAGCGACTGGCGATCTCAAGAGTGATCTTCGACGCAGGAGCGTCACCCGAAGGGGAATTGGATTTTACTATTAGTCATCACATCTAACCCATCACCCATTACCCATTACCCATTACCCATTACCCTATCTCCCCTGCACCGAAAGCACCTCTACCACTGACTCCCACATTTACAGTTAAAAATCACTTATGGCAAAAATTTTTGCAGTCCATCCTGATAACCCGCAAGTTCGCCGAATAGAGGAGATAAAATCAGCGCTCTCTGGTGGCGCAGTTATGCTTTACCCTACTGATACAGTTTATGCGATTGGTTGCGATTTAAATGCTAAGTCAGCGGTGGAACGAGTGCGGCAAATTAAACAGCTAGCAAACGACAAACCATTGACATTTTTGTCTCCCTCACTATCAAATGTAGCGACTTATGCCTTTGTCAGTGATACAGCTTATCGGATTATGAGACACCTGATACCAGGGCCTTACACGTTTTTGCTACCTGCTACCAAGTTAGTTCCGCGACTAGTACAAAGTCCGAAACGAAAGACTACTGGAATTCGCGTACCAAATCATAATGTCTGCTTAGCACTCCTGGAAGCTTTGGGAAATCCGATTATTTCGACTTCGGCACATCTACCACCAGATGAGTCAGATGATGGGAATATAGGGCTAGATTCAGAAATTAAACTATCACGAGTGGAGCTATTTGACCGTTTAGATAATTTAGTAGATGTAATTGTTGACACTGGTGAAGAACCGACATATCAAGTGTCTACGATTTTAGATTTGACGGGAGACGAACCAATGATTACAAGGCGGGGTTTGGGTTGGGAAGCAGTAACGGCGTGGGTATAAAAACTAAACTTCACAGACTGTTCCGTTAATTTCGGAATAATGTATCAAAAATACTCCAGTTTAGTGATCGTCATACTTAAAATAACTCAGAGCAGTTAGAATAAAATAGCGGTAAAAGTCAGCACAGCAAGTGTTTTGACTACTTTTTGGGCATGGCAAATTTTCTTGTGCCATACACAAATTAGTTGCTGATGAAAAAACCGACACACTACTATCCCTGTAACTTTTTTGCATTAACTACAGTCATATATATGAACAGTACTTGCAGCAGATGCGGATGGATGAAACCAAATCATTCTTCTAGCAAGATTGGCTTCAGGTGCCGTGTTTGCGTTGTAGTTAAGGTGCAATACCACACTCAGGAAAAGTCATGAAAGCTAACCTTGCAAATCTACCAATCTCTACGTCTACTTTTGAGGCCCGCGTTTCCACTGAAGAATTGCCAGCCAACAATCCTGATCTTCTGATGCAACTGCTGTGTCAAGAAATGCAGGCTCAAGTGAAAGCAACCTCTGGGTGTGTACAAGCTGTAGCACAACGCATAGCTAAAGAAGTTCAACGTATCTGTGATAAAAGCTACCGCATTCAAACATCAGGAGAAATTCAATCTTGGCAACTAACTTTATCTAGGCATCGCCTGCAAAAGTGCCTGCAATACTACCGACTTGGTTCTAGAAGGGGGCGTGTAGAATTACACGCTACCTTGGGTGCTATAGTTTACCGCCATGTTACCATCCCCGGCTCAGAGTTAGGCTTTGAGGCTCGTTCTAACCTGATTGAAGATTTTCTTCAAGCATTTTATATGGAAGCGATCAAAGCTTTCCGGCGGGAAAATGAACTGCCAGAAGATTATACACCGCGCACGCAGCTACAATTAGCAGAATACATGGCTTTTACAGAACAGTATGCCAAGCGCCGTATCAATTTACCTGGTGGTAATAATCAGCAATTAATTATCCTACGCGCCCAAAGTTTTGCTCGTCGTCAGCCCCAAGAAACTAATGTAGATATTGAAATGGCGGTGGAATCTGCAAGGAGTGAAGAAGCTGAATCTTATCAGCGTAACTCGGCGGTGCAACAAATTAGATCGCAAATGATTGCACAACCCAATTTTGACCCATCGGAAGCATCGGAACGCGATCGCATCATCTTGGAATTGATCAAATACTTGGAATCTCAAGGTCAATCTGACTGTATAGACTACCTCACCCTCAAACTTCAAGACCTTTCAGCACCAGAAATTGACCAAATTCTCGGTCTAACTAGCCGTCAGCGTGATTATCTCCAACAACGTTTTAAATATCATGCGGAAAAGTTCGCCAAGCAACATCAATGGCAATTAGTACACCAATGGTTAGGCGCAAGTTTAGAGCAAAATTTGGGATTGTCTTCCCAACAGTGGGAAACTTTCGTGGGTATATTATCTCCTGAGCAACAGCAACTTTTGCAGTTGAAAATTGCCCGCCAAAGTGACCAAGCGATCGCTAAAGTAATTCAATGCACTCCCAAACAAGTGCTAAAGCGCTGGACTCAACTATTGGAACTAGCATGGAATATCCGCAATGGTAACGCTGAAGTCTAAACGAGTTGAAGCCAAAGTATAGTTATTGAATTTATTTCAGTTCCATCTCAGGCATTAAATTGCTAATACATTTGTATTTAAATAGTACAAAAGTATCAAATATCTGGGGAATTTTTAGCTATTAATCCAGCCTTGTGCATCCCAAATTGAAAAATCATATTAAGTAGGCGATCGCTTGCTCCTACTTCTATGAAATTCTAGAATACGTGGAACTTGCGGCACAGGGATTCGATATGACTATTACTCAAGGCGCACGGGCTAATCAGGCAGGTAAAATTTTAGAAAGTAATGTAGAAACAACATTAAATCAACATGGTTATTTTCAAGTAGGAAATCATGTATCTAAAGAATTTTTATTTAACGCTAGCTTATTACAAAAACGCTATGCAAAGCAAGTTTCCATCGGTTATGGAATTTATCAAACTACTTTAAAGGTTGACTTTTACGTTGTGGGTTTACCTCTAATGCCATCTGGATTAATTATCGAATGCAAATGGCAAGAAAGTGGTGGCTCTGTTGATGAAAAATTTCCTTATTTAAACATGAATATTCAAAATTCATATCCAGCACCAACTCTTGTAGTGATTGGGGGTGAAGGAATGAGAGAAGGAGCGATTAAATGGCTCAGACAGCAAGTTGTATATAATCACAATTTATTAGCAGTTCATACTTTAGATAGATTTATTGCTTGGGCGAGTAAAAATATTTAGTTATTTAATATGATGTGATTAACAATTCGTAAATTATTCCTCTTCTTTTAATATTAGAATTAATTGAACGCGAGGCTGCTATTGGATAAATATTAAAATCAATTTGCTTATACAGATTTCTGATAAAAGCACAATCTGAATTACATATCATTACTTTCACACCACGACTTGCAAGTTCTGCACAAGTATCTCTTAAAAGTTCTTGCTCTTTTTCACCAAAAGAATTACCATTATAACCTGTAAAATAGCTGGTATTACTTATAGGATGGTAAGGTGGATCGCAAAACACGAAATCTTCACTACTAGTTGCTTGATTCAGTACATCTGTAAAATCTGCCTGTTTAATCTGTGATGTAGAAAGTGCTGCTGAAGCTGCTCTGAGTAAATTTTCTGGACATATATTAGGATTTTCGTACCTGCCTAACGGTACATTAAATTGTCCTTGAGAGTTGACTCGATATAGACCATTAAAACAAGTCTTATTCAAATAAATTAAACGAGCAGCTTTTTCTAGATCACTGCCTCCAGAATTAGCTCTGATATGATAGTAATAGTCCCTATTATGTTTGATTTGATGTTCTTTAAGTAAACAGATTAATTCCTCAACATTATCTCTAACACAGCGATAAGTAGTAATTAATTCAGAGTTAATATCAGTTAAAACAGCTGCGATTGGTTGGAGATAGAAAAAAACAGCACCTCCACCTAAAAAAGGTTCATAGTAATTATTGTAATCCTTGGGAAAAAAAGGAATATATTGTTGAATTAACCTACTTTTACCACCTGCCCACTTTAAAAATGGACGTGGGTAAGCTGCTTTAGGGATTTGAGTTACCATTTAGTCAAAGTTTAACTGAAACTAGGTTACTAAATATAACAAAATTTAACTGAAGAAGCATATTTTATATTAACTGGGTAATTTTTCACCTGTATAGATTACAATTGGTAATGGATAAAGCACATCAAAACAAACCTTAAGTTTATAGCAAGGCAGTTTATATTCAAATGTTTGATGGATTTTGGGATAACGTCTTTCGCTACCCCCGCTACTTTGTTACTGTTCTGTTGGGCGTGTTCCTGAACACGATCGCGCCGTTAATGCCCCTTTTAAAACGCCCTGTCACCTTAATCGCTCTCTTGGGTTTATTTGTAGGCAGTTTGGTGTTTGTGACTCTTACCCTACGCGCTATGCTAGGCTTGAGTACAATCTAGACGTAGCTCTATTAGGGGTCTGCCCTACAGGCTGTTACCACTCTTCAGGCAAGGTCAAGGATTTTCCTTCACCAGCTTGCTATTATTAATGTCGTACAACCTCCCAGAGGAGGCGTAACTACTATGGCTACAAATCGCCGCGTTTCCCGTGTTGCTGAATTAATTAAACGGGAAGTTAGCCAAATGCTACTTAACGGAATTAAAGACGATCGCGTGGGTACAGGAATGGTAAGTGTTACTGATGTAGATGTTTCTGGCGATCTACAACATGCCAAAATCTACGTCAGTATTTATGGTACAGAAGAAGCCAAAGCAGCAACAATGGCAGGCTTAAGGTCAGCGACGGGTTTTGTCCGTAGCGAACTCGGTGCGCGGGTAAGGCTGCGTCGCACACCAGAAGTAACTTTTATCGAAGACCGCTCAATAGAACGCGGTACGAAGGTGCTGTCACTCTTGAACCAACTCCAGTATGAGCGATCGCCCCAAACTCCAGCAGTAGCAGAAAATACTACAGACGAACATGATGATAAATCTTGGGAATAAGTAACTTACACAACAATGTAACTTTAGAACAATTACTTCCTAGGGCATTCGCCAAACAGTTTACAGACGTGATTGTGTCACGTCTGTTTCAATGTGAATATACAGGGAAGTAGAGGAGCGGGGGAGCTTTCCAAGCAGAGGAGCAGGGGAGTGGGGGAGCAGGGGAGAGAATTCTGAGATAATTTCTCTTTGTCTCCCTCATCTCCCTCATCCCCCTCATCCCCCTCATCCCCCTCATCCCCCTCATCCCCCTCATCCCCCTCATCCCCCTCATCCCCCTCATCCCCCTCATCCTGAAATTTACGTAACCTGATCCCTCGCTACAGCTCAAATAGGCGATTTGGCGAGTAATTCACACAAGTTACTGCTACCTTAGAGGCACATCATCCCACCGTAGAACAAGTGTTGATACTAAGTTGCAGTTTGACCTATATACAATTTCTTCTCCTGTGCGCCCCTGCGCCCCTGACCCCCTCTCTAAATGTAACTTGGTATAAACTATGGCAGTCTGTTTATTTACTGTCTTGCAATTACCCCAAAATCTATGGTCGTTTTTTAAGAAATTATTAATAGATCGCGGTTTACAAGTTTTCGTGGTGTACGGTAGCGCTTATATTTTGCAACAGTTTATACCGTTGCTCTTAACATAAATCCTTGGATTATTGAGCTATGGACAAATACTAGTATCTTTGGGCATAGCTTCATACTGTTTTTTAAATACATCAGTAATCGACCATAGGAACTCTTCAAAAGCCACACAATTATGCTTAAAAGTAGTCATAGCAAAACTTTCAAACCTGTAAAATGCCTGTCATACAAAGTTTTCAGCAGGTTAAGTTAATAACCCAAAGATGACAAAATGAAGCATATTTACGGCAATTGTCAGCAATTGTTGACAAAATTAACATTTCTTTAGATAATTTGAGGATATGTAGCGTCAAAATGAAATAAGTTCCGTATAGCAAACTACAAAACCTAGCCACAAGTCTAAATCCCTGCCATGTTTGTTCCCAATAATTAATGGGAACACTATCTACGTGTAAATTTGTGAGTAAAAACAATGAGTGTGAATACGGTGCCCTCTATCAATTACTACTCTCTGGATGTAATTCAAGACGAAGCTCGCCGATTAGTGCAAAAGGGGATGATCAGCCGACAACAGCCAATATATACACTCTGCCAATACATCCCAGCAAGAGAGTGGGTTTGCGTCGAATGTGAGTTGGAGAAATGTGACTTTCTATTACGCGATCGCATCGGCGATCTGATTGGTCGTGAACAATGGGACAACGACTAATTAATTATGTAATTTCAGATTTTGGATTGGGACTTGATTTTGGATGACTAGATTTGACGATAAACGATTAACCGCCCAAATTGAGGGATAGTCTCTGCTTTTGAGCAATATTTCCTGATCCAAAATCTCTAATTTTCCATTAACCCAAAAGCATTAGAGTCCAATTTATACAACTTTTTACCAAGCGCGATCGCATTGAAAAAAAGTTGTATGAGAATTCAGTCTTATTACTTAAAGGTTTTATGTAGTTTTACTGACCGGGGTAGTTTTGCGTAATCAACTACTCCGGTAATTTTTTACAAGTATTGTTACAAGTGCGTTGCTGACTGTTCAGTGTTGACACTCAACAGTCAACAACAAGGGTAGGGTGTAGGGTTTAGGGTGTGGGGTGTAGGGAAACCATCAATAAACTTAGTTGCTCTGTATCGTTTTTCTTTGGGGTTAGATTTTTGCTCACACCCCGCCCCGAAGGGGCTAATCATAAGTCAACAGTCATCAGTCATCAAATTACCCCACTTGCTCTAAATACTGGTTAAGGTCTTCAATAACCCTAGTAAGTTCAGCTTCTGTAGTTAAGCGAATGTTGATATCGCGGACGGTAAGCAGGACTTTAGCAGCAAAGGGGGTAGGCCAGATATTAGGATTACAGAAAATTTCTAAAAATACTTCACCAGTGTAACGATATTCTAAGGGAGGCTGGGGAGTGGCTTTAGTGCTGCCTGGAGTGGCTTTAGCAGCGACAGCTTTCAGCCGTTGCATCAATTCATCTATCGCTGCTTTTAATTCCCGCGCTGCTTGGGGTGAAAAACTGAAGGAAACAGAACCTTCAACTAAGTTAAGTGTAAGAGGAGTCGAAGACATGAGCTATTTATTAAAACTTCTTGATGATTACCTATATTACCGGAATAGTTGATTTGGTCAGAGGTAACTAATATCAATAGGAATTATGCGTAGAGGTACTAGTGTAATATCTGAAATTTAGTAACATTGTGAACTTGACTAAAGGATTTGCAAACAAAGTAAATTAATTAAAATTTTTCTGCTAGTAATGCCAAAAATATGCTCTTACCTACTAAGCCATTACCATGAATTACCAAGCTTGTAACTAATGTTAGTCAAAATTAATCTCAATAAAATCCTATCTGTTTTAAAGACTATAGAGATAATTAATTCTTACTGTGTAAGATATTGATACATTTTAATTTTATTTTAAGTTTTACATTAGAAGTCATAGAACTGGAGTGACAAATTATCTATGACATACGATAACCGCGCCACAGTGCGAAAGGTTTTAATTATCACGTTATTCCTCAACTTGTTCGTTATGGGGTTGAAAGCCGTTGTAGGATACTGGACGGGTTCTTTAAGCTTACTTGCTGATGCTTTGCATAGTGTGACAGATAGTGCTAACAATGTTTTAGGATTATTTGCCAGTAAATTTTCTTCACCATACCCCGATCGCGAACATCCCTACGGACACCAGAAGTTTGAAGCTGTAGGCGCTTTAGGAATTGCTGCTTTTTTAGGAATCGCCTGTTTTGAAATCCTCCAAGGTGCAATTGAGCGAATTATCAAGGGTAGTGCCCCTGTGAAAATATCACCACCTGAACTGTGGTTATTACTAATTGTTTTGGGTGTAAATATTTTTGTCGCCTATTACGAACGGAGTGTTGGTAAGCGCGTAGGTAGTCCCATTTTGATAGCCGATGCTAAACATACCATGAGCGATGTTTGGGTGACAATTACTGTCATCGCAGGGTTGATAGGAGTTTGGCTAGGTTATCAATGGCTAGATATAGTTTTAGCTTTTCCTGTGGCTTTATTGGTATTTTGGAGTGGTTGGTCAGTTTTAAAAGAAAATTTACCTTGGCTTGTAGACCAAATGGCGATCGCACCAGAAGCAATACATGCGATCGCAACTTCTGTACCTGGGGTAATTAACTGTCATAATATCGCTTCTCGCGGTGTTCTTGGTCGCCAAGTGTTCATCGAAATGCATTTAATAGTAGATGCACCAGATGTAGAAACAGCACACCGCATCACTGAAGAAGTGGAAAGACGGCTAGAAGAAAGATTCAATCCAGTCAGGATTTTAATTCACGTTGAACCACCAAGATACCAGTCTGAGCAAATTAGCTTTGAGTCTAAATGACTGATGACTATTGACTATTGACTATTGTCTGTCATCGGTCAATGACCTTTACAAGTAATTATGCAATGAATATGTGCTTTAACTTAATATTAGAGGTGCTGTGATGAATTAAAAAATGCAGCATTATATGTAAATGCGCCGCTTATTTGCCTGTTTTACCTGTAGCTTACTAATTTTACTTCCTAGCTCTGGCACTCTTGCCGAAGATGAAATCAGTCCACCAAAATCTGATAATTGTCAACGTCATCAGTCTTCACCGAATTTCCTGGTTGTGGGTGGTGGTGGTGCGCCTTATTTCAATGAAATCGCTTTAGAGAAAAATGTACTTTACTTTCAGCGCACTCTGCAATTTATGGGGTACAACCCACAACAAGTAAGCTCGATTTTCTTTGCCAATGGTAACGATGGACAAGCTTCTGTGCGCTATATCAATTCCAAAAGAGAAGAACAATTTAAACAACCAGAAATTCCTCATCTGAAAGGTGCTACTACTTTCAGCAATATACAACGTTATTTTCAACAGTTAGCACAATTGCAAAATTCTCAACTCTCATTTTTATACTTTACAGGACATGGAGGAAAAAATAAACAAGACTTAGATAACAATTCCTTCTATTTGTGGAATGAAGAACAACTGAGTGTGAAGCAGTTGTCTCAAATGCTAGACAAAATGCCGACAAGGACATCTGTTGTCGCCATGATGGCACAGTGTTATTCTGGTTCATTTGCTAATTTTATCTACGAAGGTGGCGATACTAAACGTCCTGTGGCGCTTCAGACTCGTTGTGGCTTCTTTGCGACGATTAAAACTCTACCTTCTGTAGGCTGTACAGCAGAGGTAAACGAAGCCGACTATCGAGATTATAGTTCTAGCTTTTTTGCTGGTTTAAGTGGACGCGATCGCATCGGTAAAGTTGTGAATTCCGCAGACTACAACAAAGATGGACGGGTATCCTATGCTGAAGCCCATGCTTTCGCTAAGGTAGATGAAGAAACTATTGATTTGCCCATATCCACCTCAGAGGCTTGGTTGCAGCGCAAATTTTCTCAACAACAGCAAACGGCAATTCTGAGTCAACCGATTAACAACATTTTACAGACAGCGCGTCCAGAACAGCGTTATGTAGTAGATTCTCTAGTCAAGAAGTTTGAGTTAGACAAGCAAAAGCCTTTTAAGCAAAATTTGCAGAATTTGAATAGCGCCAAACCTCAAACCGACGAACAGCAAGCTTATATCAAGCGTTTAGAGATGGAATTGATTAACATTGCCAAAGAAAAGCAAATCCGTAACTCAGGCAATAAAAAAGATATTGGCATACTTGAGCGTTTGGTGAAGTGTGAAAGTGGTTATTGGAGGAAGTGAGGGAGATGGGGGAGATGAGGGAGATGAGGGAGATGAGGGAGATGAGGGAGATGAGGGAGATGAGGGAGATGAGGGAGATGAGGGAGAGAATAACTATTGACTATTGACTAATTTCTACAAGAAGCAACTACATCTGCTACAATCTCCACCAACTCACTTGGATCTACTGGTTTAGGCACATGAGTCTGGAAACCAGCTTCTAAGGCACGGATACGATCCTCACTATCAGCATAGGCAGTTAAAGCAACCGCAGGGACTTTTCTCTCTCTATATGCTGTCATTGCGCGGACTTTGCGGATCAGGGTGTAGCCATCTTCACCAGGCATGGCAATATCAAAGATAAAGACATCAGGTTGCCAGTGATTTAGCGCTTCTAGGGCAGCCACTGCCGATGCAACTGCAAGGACGGTGGCACCATCTGCTTCCAATACGGTAGTGATGTAAAAGCGGCTATCATCGTCATCATCAACTACGAGGATTTTTAAGCCAGCAAGAGGTAGAGGAGGTTGCATAAAATCTCCATTGTGTTGGAAAACAGATAAATTACAACTAATGAACTATTTGGTTTTTCCTCAGTTAACGTCTCAATGGCAATTTTACTGCGATCGCGCCTATTGTTATTGCTCAAAAATTCCTTTCATTCAGGAGCAATAGCTGGTGTTTGTAATTCTTGCCCCAGAAAATTCCCAAATTACTGATTTTTGTAACTACTGATACAGAAAACTTGTCCATATAGTATTTAGCACAAAAATGTAATTTAAGTTAATAAACTTAAACTTTTTTTCACACTGCTATAAACAGAGGTTTACGCAAAAAAAGCAGCAATTTTAAAGGAATAATGCAATACTCGCTCAACCAGTCAAGCAACATTATTATAAATGTGATTGACTACATCTGTACTATAGTTATGCTTGGACTGTAGAAAACTATTGACCAAAACAGCAGCTAACTGTGAATTCCCAACAAGGAGAAAGATAGCAACCTCCCCTCTTAAAACAAACTTTTCAAATCCTAATATCATATATAGAACGTTAGTCATTAGTCATTTGTCATTAGTCATTTGTCATTAGTTATTCTCCCCCCATCTCCCCCATCTCCCCC
>NZ_AP018288.1:8173786-8390738 GCF_002368335.1 Nostoc sp. NIES-4103
TCCCTCATCTCCCCCATCTCCCTCATCTCCATCATCTCCCCCATCCCCCCATCTTTGCCTTGCTCCACTTCAAATTGTAAAATGGGAAATCGAACGTGAATACCAACGATATTACTGTACCCTTAAGCGTTGACCTCAGCAACTGCAACAGAGAGCCAATTCACATTCCTGGCTTTATTCAGCCACATGGAGTTCTTTTAGCGTTAAAAGAAGCAGATTTAACCATTCTGCAAATCAGTAATAACACCTTCAATTTATTTGGGTTACATCCAGAACAATTACTTAATCAAAATTTGGGTATTTTACTCGAATCAGACCAAATTAATTTATTAAAAGATTGTTTATCCCCAGAAAATTTTCCGATAGTTAATCCCATTGATTTTCATATAATTATCAATGATAAAATAGTCAATTTTGATGGAATTATCCATCGTAGCGATGGAATTTTAATTTTAGAATTAGAACCTATAGGATCTGAAAAGAATAATGTTTTCTTTAAATTTTATCACTTAGTAAAACTGGCAATTTCAAGGTTACAGACTGTATCAACTGTTAGAGAACTAAGTCAGATACTTGCTAAAGAAGTTAAAAAGATTACTGGTTTTGACCGAGTGATGGTTTATCGATTTGATGAAAGTTGGAATGGCTTAGTCATTGCTGAAGAAAAGCCAGAATATCTCACTTCTCATTTAGGCTTACACTACCCTGCTTCCGATATTCCCCAACAAGCCAGAAAACTCTACAGCGAAAATTGGCTGAGGATAATACCGGATGCTAAGTATCAACCAGCAGCAATTGTTCCAATACATAACCCTTTAACCGAGCAGCCTTTAGATTTAAGTAAATCAGTGCTGCGGAGTGTTTCACCTTTACACATTGAGTATATGCACAATATGGGGGTAACAGCATCAATGTCAATCTCCATCATGAAAAACCAAAAGCTGTGGGGACTAGTTGCTTGCCATAATCAAACACCCAAATATATACCCTATGAAATTCGTAATACTTGTGAAATTTTGGGGCAAATGGCATCATTAGAAATGGGTGTTAAAGAAGATAGTGAAGATTCGGAATACAGAATCAAACTAAAATCTTTTAATGCGAAATTAATAGAATACATGTCATTAGAAAATAACTTTATTGATGGGTTAATTAACCATGAACCAAATCTACTAAATCTTGTAAATGCTCAAGGAGCTACAGTTTGTTTTAATGATCAGTATTTTCATGTTGGTAATACTCCAGAACAACAAGATATTCAAAAATTAGTGGAATGGATTTCTCAGAACCTGCATGAAGATATTTTTTATACTGATTCACTAGCACAAGTTTATCCAGAGGCAGAAAAATTGCGGCATGTTGCTAGCGGTTTAATGGTACTTTCCATTTCCAAAAGTCAAAAAAATTATGTTTTGTGGTTTCGCCCAGAGGTAGTACAAACTGTGAATTGGGGAGGTAATCCCAATAAACCTGTAGAGGTGACTGCAAACGGTAGTATACGTCTATCACCTCGCAAATCCTTTGAGTTATGGAAAGAAACAGTATTGTTAAAATCGCTTTCTTGGAAAAGTTGTGAAGTGAATGCAGCGCTGGAGTTGAGAAGTGCAATTATTGGCGTGGTGCTGAAGAAAGCTGATGAATTAGCACAGCTTAATATCGAATTAGAACGTAGCAATAACGAATTAGATGCTTTTGCTTACATTGCTTCTCATGATTTGAAAGAACCACTGCGCGGGATTCATAATTACTCGAATTTTTTAATTGAAGACTATGGCGAAACTCTCAACGAAGAAGGTAAAGCCAAGTTACTGACTCTGATTCGTCTTACCCAGCGCATGGAGGATTTAATCGATTCGCTGCTGCACTTTTCCCGCTTGGGGAGGGTGGATCTCTCCATGCAGCACACTGATTTAAATATTGTGGTAGAACGAAGTTTAGAATTGTTAAGTGCGCGAATTGAGGAGATGAAAGTAGAGATTCGCATTCCGAGACCGCTACCAACAGTTTATTGCGATCGCGTCCAGGTCAGCGAAGTCTTTAACAATTTAATTGCCAACGCCATTAAATACAATGACAAAGCCGAAAAATGGATTGAAATTGGCTATCTTGATCATCCACCTGCACCCGTAACATTCTACGTGCGAGACAACGGCATTGGCATTCGAGAAAAACACTTGGAGGTGATTTTCCGGATTTTTAAACGACTGCACGGGCCGAACAAATATGGCGGTGGTACTGGGGCAGGATTAACTATCGCTAAAAAAATTGTGGAACGACATAGAGGTAAAATTTGGGTGGAGTCAACCCAAGACCAAGGTAGTACTTTCTATTTCACATTGCAGGGAGTAGACTAAATTCATGATTGGCAACACCGCCCAACCTTTGCTAGTAATAGAAGACAGCGACGAAGACTTTGAAGCCTTGTGTCGAGTCATGTATAAGCAAGCTGTTGTCAATCCAGTCTTTCGCTGTACCGATGGCGATGAGGCGCTAGACTTCCTCTACCACAAAGGCCCCTACTATAATGAGCAAAACGCCCCCCGTCCCTCAGTTATTTTACTCGATCTAAATTTACCAGGAACCGATGGGCGAGAAGTTTTAGAGCAAATCAAGCAGGATGAAGAATTCAAACACATTCCTGTGGTGATATTTACCACCTCTTCTAACCCAAAAGATATAGAAATATGTTACCGATATTGTGTAGCTAGTTATATTTTGAAACCAATCGACATCAATAGATTGGTACAGACTATTCACGGCTTCATCACCTATTGGTTAGATATCGTAGTTCTCCCTGATGCTGTTAGCAAGTAGTCATGGCACAACCGCTAACTGTTTTAATTATTGACGATTGTCCGGAAGACCGTGAGGTTTACCGTCGCTATCTGCTGCAAGATACTGAACACAACTATAAAATTCTCGAAGAAGAATCAGGAGAAGGAGCGTTAGCTTTATGTCAACATTTTCAGCCTGATGCCATTTTATTAGACTTTCTACTTCCAGATCTCGATGGATTGGAATTTCTGGCAGAATTACGACTTCTGACAAAGGAAGCTATGCCAGCTACCATCATGTTAACAGGATATGGCAACGAAGCTTTGGCTGTGCAGGCAATGAAAAGTGGCGTCCAAGACTATTTAGTCAAAGGACAAACAACAGGTGAGCGTTTGCGTTCCACTATTCACTCAGCCATCAAAAATGCTCGGCTACGCCAAAAACTGCACGCAAGTGAGGAACGTTTCCGCACCTCAGTTGAGAATATGCTGGACTGCTTCGGTATTTATTCAGCTATTCGCAATCACTTGGGTGAAATCGTAGACTTTCATGTAGATTATGTGAACGCTGCTGCTTGTGAATTTTGTCGGATGAGCCAGGAGGAACAGCAAAGCAAAGCACTGTGCGAAATTTTCCTTAATCTGCGAAAAAATAAGTTGTTTGATGAGTTTTGCCTAGTTGTGGAAACGGGTCAGCCTTCAGCACAAGAATCACAGGTGTGTACTTCCTTTGATAGCAACCACCAGTTCAGCAGAGCCATTGATATTCGTATCAGCAAAATGGGAGATGGCTTTGTTGCTTCTTGGCGGGATGTGACTGAAAAAAAGCAAGCGGAGGAACGATTAAGGGAGAGTCAGCAATTTATTGAACGTATTGCCGAAACAACACCAGGTATTTTATACGTTTACGACCTAGCTGAACAACGGACTGTTTATATCAATCATCAGGTTAGTAAATTGCTTGGTTATACCCCTGAACAAATTCGAGATATGGGTAATGAGATAATACCACAGTTAATGCATCCTGATGATTTAGCTCTATTCCCTATGCATGTGCAACTAGTTTTCGCGGTTGAGGATGGCGAGATTCTAGAAAATGAGTATCGAATGCAACATGCTAATGGTGAATGGCGCTGGTTTTTCAGTCGAGATACGGTATTCACTAGAAATAGTGACGGTTCGCCGCGCCAGATAATTGGTACAACCTTTGATATTACACAACGCAAGCACACAGAAGAACAGTTACGCTTAAGCAATGAGCGTTTCCAACTAGCAGCCGCAGCAGTCAATTGTCTAATATATGACTGGAATATTCAAAAAAATACGGTTGACAGAACAGAGGGATTAACTAAAATTTTGGGCTATTCTCCCCAAGAGGCAGAACCAACCTATGAATGGTGGAAAGAGCAGATCCATGTTGAAGATAGAGACCGCTTAGGTAACTACTTTCGGGGTATACCTGTTGAGCAAAACCGCTATGCCGCTGAATATCGAGTGCGTCACAAAGATAACCACTATCTGCATATATTAGATCAAGGAGTGATTACGCGAAATATTTTTGGGCAGATAGTACGAGCAGTAGGCAGTACAACAGATATTAGCGATCGCAAACTTGCTGAAGCCGCATTACGCCAAAGTGAAGCCAAGTTCAGACGCCTTGTGGAATCCAATGTAGTTGGCATCTATTTCGGTGACTTCAGTGGTCGCATCTATGAAGCGAACGATGCTTTTCTTTCCTTATTTGGCTACACCCGTGAAGAACTGGAAGCCGGAAGTATGCGCTGGGACTGGATGACACCCCCAGAATACCAAGACCTCGACCAGCAAAAAATCCAAGAACTGCAAATATCTGGAATTTGCACCCCCTTTGAAAAAGAATATTATCGCAAAGATGGCACGCGTGTACCGATTCTCTTGGGCATTGCTCGCATTGATGGTACAGTGGAAGATGGTTATAGCGCTTGTTTTGTCCTCGACCTCACCCAACGCAAACGTGCTGAAGCAGCTTTACGCGAAAGCGAGGAACGCTACCGTTATTTGTCAAATGCCATACCACAACTCGTCTGGATTTGTGATCCTAACGGCAACTTCGAGCATGTCAATCAGCGCTGGTGTGAATATACTGGGCAAACCCTTGAGCAGGCGATGCAATCCCACTGGATGAAAGTTATAGAACCAATTATACATCCAGACGAGTTGCAACTAGTTATCAAAGCATGGACAGAAGCTTTGCAGACAGGGGAACCTTACGAACAGGAAATCCGCTATCAAAGTAGTGACGGCAGTTATCGCTGGCATTTAGCACGGGCGTTACCCATGAAGGATGAGCTTGGACATGTCGTCAGGTGGTTTGGCACAAGTACAGATATAAACTATCGCAAGCAGTTAGAAGCCGAACGCGATCGCCTGTTGCACCTCGAACAAGCCGCGCGTGCTGAAGCTGAGGCTGCTAACCAAGCTAAAGATGAGTTTGTAGCTATAGTATCTCATGATTTGCGATCGCCACTCAATGCAATTATCGGTTGGACAGGACTGTTGCGGACTCGAAAACTCGATGCCAACACCTTCGCCACCGCTTTAGAAACCATAGAACGCAATGCAAAATCTCAAGCAACCCTCCTAGAAGATTTGCTCAATATCTCCCGCATTCTCCGAGGCAAATTACAGCTGGAACTCAGTCAAGTCAATTTGGCTAAGATTGTTGGTATGGCGATTAAAACTGCCTACCCCTCAGCAAATGACAAAGATATTCATTTAGAATCTTTGATTGATGAGTCAATTCCACCCATTCGTGGCGATGCCAATCGCTTGCTACAAATTCTAGGTAATTTACTCTCGAACGCTATTAAGTTCACGCCATCAGGAGGACGAGTACAAGTTTGCTTGTCAGTTGTGAGGCAGTACGGTCTTGGGGTTTCCCCAAGAGGAGTAACTGCCGAACCCGTGAGGGTCAGTAGTCAGTGGTCAGTTGTCGGTGGTCAAGAAAAACAACTGACAAAAGACCGCTATGCCCAAATTACAGTCAGTGACACAGGTATCGGTATCAGCCCTGACTTTCTACCATACGTTTTTGAACGCTATCGTCAAGCAGGCAGTATTCACAAACAAAGTGGTTTAGGATTGGGTTTAGCGATCGCCCGTCATTTAGTAGAATTACACGGTGGTACTATTCAAGCAACCAGCCCCGGCGAAGGACAAGGATCTACCTTCACTATTAAGTTGCCTTTGTCGTAGTTTTAAACTCAATTTATGATTTTATCAGTCAAACAGCTACGTTAGGTGTATAGGCAGCTTTCAAAACAATGTCAACCTCACTGTATTTTACAATTGGTGTTCTTCTGCTTTTAGCGATCGCAATTGCAGCTTATTTCCTGACTGCTCGCAAGTATGAATCTTCTACCACAGTTGCCAATTCCTATGATCAATGGACTGTTGACGGTATCCTAGAGTTTTATTGGGGAGAACACATTCACCTCGGTCACTATGGTTTGCCACCACGACGGAAAGATTTTTTGGCTGCTAAATCTGACTTTGTACATGAAATGGTTAAATGGGGTGGTTTAGATCAATTACCTCCTGGTACTACCGTCTTAGATGTTGGCTGTGGTATTGGCGGCAGTAGTCGGATTTTAGCGCGAGATTATGGGTTTGCTGTCACAGGGATTACGATCAGCCCGCAGCAGGTGAAACGCGCCCAGGAGTTAACACCCCAAGGGCTAAGCGCCCAGTTTGCGGTGGATGATGCTATGGCCTTGTCATTTCCAGATGCCAGTTTTGATGTAGTCTGGTCGATTGAAGCAGGCCCCCATATGCCCGATAAAGCCGTTTTTGCTAGAGAATTAATGCGGGTACTAAAGCCTGGTGGAGTATTGGTTGTAGCTGACTGGAATCAGAGGGATGACCGCCAAAAGCCGCTAAATTTCTGGGAGAAACCAGTGATGAAACAACTTCTCGATCAGTGGTCTCATCCAGCTTTTGCCAGCATAGAAGGCTTTAGTGAGCTTTTAGTAGAGACGAAATTAGTCGAGGGAAAGGTAATTACGGCAGACTGGACAAAACAAACGCTTCCTTCTTGGTTAGATTCAATTTGGCAAGGGATAGCTCGACCCAGCGGATTGCTGCGTTTTGGACTGTCTGGTTTTGTCAAGTCTGTGCGCGAAGTGCCGACTTTATTGCTGATGCGTTTGGCATTTGGTGCAGGGCTGTGCCGATTTGGAATGTTTCGCGCTGTGCGGGCGAACTCACGCCCAGAATTGATGGACACAAACTTTGCTAACCAAACTCCCTCAAACTTGGTTCGCTAGCGATCGCACTCTTGACCAAATAATTACTAATTCGTAATTCGTAATTCGTAATTCGTAATTAAATAGGTACAGCAGCCCACACCAAATTAAAAATTTGGTGGTGCTCCGTTGGTGGTGGGAAGAGAGCTAACACTGATTGTAACTACGAATTACGAATTATTTTGACTTTGATGTTAGCAACAATACTTTTAAAACAACCTCTTAGAGTGTGTCTTAATTAGGAATTAGTATAATTACAATGGTTTTAAAACATCGACCTCGATTAAATAGCAAACTCAAACTATTGCTATTAACTTTAATAGTAACCACCTTAATAATTCTTGCTAAACACTTCCACCTTCAGGAATTTTTACATAAATCAGTTATTTGGGTTGAGAGTCTTGGTACTTTAGGGCCCATTGCCTACATGGTCATTTATAACTTAGCAACATTACTTTTTATACCAGGCTCTGTTTTAACACTCAAGGGAGGTTGCTTGTTTGGCGTATTTTGGGGTTCAGTTTATGTATTAATTGCTGCAATGCTCGGAGCAACTTTGGCTTTTCTTATGGGACGTTACCTGTCGCGGGATTGGGTTTGTTGTCAGATTGACAAATATCCTAAATTTAAAGCCATTAATGTAGCAGTTGCCAAAGAAGGATGGAAAATTGTGCTGTTGACTCGCCTTAGTCCCATTTTTCCCTTTAACTTATTAAATTATGCTTTTGGAGTGACACAGGTTTCTCTCAAAGACTATATCTTAGGTTCTTTGGGTATCATTCCCGGTACTGTGATGTACGTTTACATTGGTTCTTTGGCTGGTAATCTTGCCATGATTAACACACCCAATCAACCAAGCAGTTCAGAAGCTCAAATTGGGCAGTGGGTGATGCGAGTAGTGGGATTAATTGCTACTGTTGCAGTCACAGTATACATGACAAAAGTTGCTCAGAAAGCTCTTAAAGAAAGTATTAATGATGAAGGATGAAAAAGACGAATGTTGGAATTTTTTATACCTGGTATCAAAAAAGTAAGTTGAGATTTTTATTTTTTTACCTTGCAATTTATGAAAAAAAATGAGAGCTAATTTATTTGATATGAGCAACTTACAGAAGTGTTTCCAAGTGGCTGTGTTAATATTGTTAAATCTGGGGATCGCTCTATTTTTTGACACCAGCAGTGCTTGGGCACAAGAATCAGTGAAAACCAATTCTTTCAATCCTCAAGCAATTTTACTCAACGCTTTGCAGTGGATTGATAGCCTTGGTACGGTGGGAGCTATAGCTTTTATTGCACTTTACATTACTGCTACCGTTGCTTTCTTACCAGGGTCGATTTTGACTTTAGGTGCTGGCTTTGTCTTTGGGGTGGTGTGGGGTTCTGTGTACGTATTTGTGGGTGCAACTTTAGGTGCCACTGCTGCATTCCTAGTGGGGCGTTATTTAGCTAGGGGTTGGGTTGCTCATAAAATTATAGATAACAAAAATTTTGCTGCTATCGACCGAGCAGTTGGTAGAGAAGGATTAAAAATTGTTCTGTTAACTCGACTTTCTCCGATTTTTCCTTTCAATTTATTAAACTATGCCTTTGGAATTACGGGAGTTTCTCTCAAAGACTACTTTATCGGTTCTGTGGGTATGATTCCAGGAACAATCATGTATGTTTATCTTGGTTCTTTAGCTAGCAATTTAGCGATGATTGGAACTGAGGCTCAACCCACTAATCCTACTGTACAATGGGCAATTCGGATTTTGGGTTTTGTGGCAACAGTCGGCGCTACTATTTATGTAACCCGTATTGCTCGGAAAGCTTTAGAAGATGAGGTAATCAATAATTAAAAATTAAAAATTAAACTTAGGCTGTAAGGCAATACAGTTCAGTTAAGCATTTTTTCCCTCTCTCTGAGTTCTCTGCGCCTCTGCGGTAGCCTGCGGCAAGCCGCTACGCGTCTACGTCATAAAAATTGACTTTGGCAAAGAATTTTAACTCTAACTGAACCGTATTGGGCTGTAAGGTATCTGGAAATTATCAAATGAACAAATAAAAAAGAAACTGTAAATTTTATACTTCATACTTCAGATGTCAAATTCAGAATTAGAAAGAGTTATTGTTCGTCCAGTGGATGAGTATAACCAAAAGTTGGTGTCCTACGTCCATCCAGCAAATTGGGTTAATCCTCAACCTGCTGATATTTACGACTTGGTTGTTATTGGTGCTGGGACAGCGGGTTTAGTGGTAGCGGCGGGTGCAGCGGGTTTAGGCTTAGGTTTGAAGGTAGCATTGATTGAAAAGCATCTCATGGGAGGAGATTGCTTGAATGTTGGTTGCGTACCATCTAAGACTATTATTCGGTCTGCTCGTGTGGTTGGGGAAATCTGGAATGCAAAAGATTTGGGAATAAACATTCCTACACATGTTGATGTTGATTTTCCCGCAGTTATGGCAAGGATGCGGCAGGTAAGGGCTGGTATTAGCCATCATGATTCGGCTGAGCGCTTTTCATCACTAGGTGTAGATGTATTCTTGGGTAGTGGTCGGTTTGCGAGTAAAAATACTGTAGAAGTTGGCGGTAAGATTCTCAAGTTTAAAAAAGCTGTAATTGCTACTGGTGCTAGAGCCGTGCAACCCCCGATTCGAGGAATTGAAACAGCAGGCTATCTGACTAATGAAACGGTTTTTTCTCTGATTCAACGACCAGAACGGTTAGCAGTAATTGGCGGTGGCCCTATCGGTTGCGAATTGGCGCAAGCTTTCCGGCGTTTGGGTAGTGAGGTAGTACTTTTTCATAGCGGTTCTCACATCTTGAATAAAGAAGATGCTGACGCTGCTGAAATTGTGCAAAAAATCTTGATTAGTGAAGGAATTCGGTTAGTACTGAATTGCCAGTTAGAAGAGGTAGCAACTGTCACCGACGGCAAGCGGCTTTATTTTTCTTCTCAGGGCCACCGAGATTCTGTGACTGTAGATGAAATTTTAGTCGGTGCAGGACGTGCCCCGAATGTGGAGGGTTTGAATTTAGAAGCCGTGGGCGTGGAATATGACAAACGCCAAGGTGTGAAGGTGAATGATTACCTGCAAACTACAAATCCCAAGATTTATGCAGCTGGGGATATATGCATGGACTGGAAGTTTACCCATGCAGCGGATGCAGCAGCCAGGATTGTGATTAAGAATACACTGTTTTCTCCCTTTGGCTTCGGACGCTCCCGACTCAGTAGTTTGGTAATGCCGTGGGTAACGTATACTGACCCGGAAATTGCCCATGTGGGGATGTACGAACACCAAGCACAGAAGTTGGGCATTGATGTGGCGACGATCGCAATTCCTTTGAGTAGTGTAGACCGAGCGATCGCTGACAATCAAGAATCAGGATTTGTGAAAATTCTCCACAAAAAGGGGTCTGATGAAATTTTGGGTGCGACTATTGTCGCCAGTCATGCAGGCGAGATGATTTCCCAAGTGACAACAGCAATTGTAAATAAAATTGGTTTAAACAAATTAAGCAGCGTTATTCATCCTTATCCCACTCAAGCCGAGGGCATTAAAAAAGCAGCAGATGCTTATCGTCGCACACTGCTGACACCGCGTACTAAAAAGTTATTAGGATTTCTGACCAAGCTTTCTTGACCCAGTGCAGGGGAGCAGAGGGAGCAGGGGTGCAGGGGTGCAAAAGATTTGTATCAGTAATTGAGTGAAATGGTATTGGGAGTTATATTAAGTTCGCTTAATTAACGTGAGTTCGATGACCTCTCCCTCCCGGCCTCCCTCTCCTAAAAGGCGAGGGAGGAGGAACGAAAAAATAAGGGTTTTACTCCCCTCTCCTTGTAGGATAGGGACCGGGGGAGAGGTTAAAACAGCACTTGTCGAACTCACGTTCAGTTAATGTCCGACGGGATACCGGGAGTCGCTGAGAAGCCCACACTGATGCAAGCATACAGTGTGGGAGTATGTCACGAGTAAAGAATCATTCCTGCTCCCCATCACCCCTGCTCCCCTGCTCCCCATCACCCCATCACCCCATCACCCTACCTCTTCTCTAAGCGGGTGTATATCTGACAATTCTGCCCGCATACAAATCTGCATAGTACAGATTACCATCTAGCCCAGTACTGATTTGCACAGGCGCTCCTACATTAGAAGCAAATTGGTTAACTGAGATTACTTTGCCATCACTATCGAATGTCAAAGTATCGATAGTTCCTTTACTTGCATTAGCAATAAACAAGGAATTTTGGTAAATAGAAGGGAAAGTAGAGCCTGTGTAAAAATCACCTGCAATGATGGCATCAGAACTGTTTCCGTTAGAATCAGTGTAATGTCTGTAGGAGTAAGTGGGTGCTGTGGCAGTACCACTGTCATACAAGGCTTGTAGTCTTGAGGCTATAGCTGAGTAAGAAGCGTAATTGGAATTTTTGATGCTGGTAGGATTGCCATTTGCATCAGCGCCACCTTCATAGCCTGGCCAACCAAAGTTAGCTCCTTTTGTGCCAACGTTGATTTCTTCCCAACGTGTCCAGCCGACATCACCGATGTAGGGGGTGTTGGTTCTTTGATCTATAGTGAAGCGGAAGGGGTTACGCAAACCGTAGTTCCAAACTTTAGAAGCATTGCTATTGGGCTTACTAGAGTCGTAGAACGGGTTATCAGACAAGCCTTCACCTGTTATGGGGTCAATCCGCAAAATCTTGCCGGACAAATTATTAGGATCTAGAACCCGAATTGCACGAGGGTCTACGTTGTTATAAGAAGTACCATCACCTGTGCTAACAAACAACGAACCATCAGTACCGAATTGCAAAGCACCAATTGTGTGTGATTGACTATCGGTGGCGATGAAATCTTCAACATTGACAACGTTGTCAAGATTACTGAGATAATCATCCATGCTGGTAAACAGCTGTCCAGTATTTTTGTTGAGAATTCCTGATGGTGCAAAGTTCTTTGAAACATTTGTACTATCATCATCGGGGCGAACGATATACTGCCAAGTACTGTTGTTTCCTAGTAGAATCACTTGTGTACCAGCCTTAGCAGTGGTATAGTTAGTAGCAGGGTCAGCTTCTACCCGTAGTAGTTGTGCGCTACGATTACCAGACTTATCGGGATCGTCTAAGGTACTACTGCTATTATTGCTGGGATTGCTGGTGCTGGTTTCTGGTGGATCATAAGTGTACAAGAGGTAGATGTAGTTTTTGGGGTTTGTAGTCTTACCAAAATCTGGATGTACAGCAATACCTAACAAACCGCGATCGCGTACATTATTGACTATCCCAGAAATATCTATAAATGGCGTTGTTAGTAAAGTGCCATTATCCACTACTCTTACTACACCATTTTTCTGGGCAATGAACATGCGCTTACCATCAGATGTCCAGTCAAAAGCTGTAGGTTGAGTCAGCCCAGAAGCCACAATCTCTGTTTTAAAACTAACCGAATCATTATCGGTGATAGAAATCACAGCTGTGTCTTGTCCTAGTCCCACGCCAATGGCGTTACTAAACTTCAAACTAAACTTTTCAGTGGATTCCCCAACACTATCATCTTGAATGGAAATGTTAATTGTCTTACTGCTTTCTCCCACTGCAAAGTTCAAGGTTCCAGATATAGCTGTGTAATCTAAACCAGCTTTAGCAGTATCATCCACGGTTGTGTAGTCCACACTAGCAGCCGTCCCAGTGTAGTTTCGTGTCACTGTCACCTGAACAGTACCGACATTTTCCTGAACTTCTGGTTGAGTAAACTCTAAATCGGTGCGATCGTCATCTTCAATTGTAATTGTGAGAGTTCTCTGCAATCCTAGATCTGCTCCCTCCACTTGATCGACGACGAAAGTCAAAGTTTCATCTGATTCTGCTACTGAATCATTCAAAATCGGAATCGAAATCTGTTTACTAGTTTCTCCCGCTTCAAATGTAACCCTACCGATGACTTCAGTTGTAACGTCTTTCGTCCCGTAGTCAACCCCTGGTGTCGCACTCACAGATGTGGTAGCATACCGAACTGAAGAACTGCCACTTAAATCTTCACCACTCCGTACCAAATTGATAATCACATTACCAACGGATTCTTTCACAGTTGTGACAGATGAACCCAAGGTGATACTTGGTGCGAGGGTTGGTAAATACAGTTGTGACTTGGGAATGATTTGTTTGACTTGAGAAGCACTTGACCAAGCAAGTTTGGCAACGGCCTGACCAGTATTTTCGTAGTACTCTAGCTTAATATCGTACTTTTGACCTGCAACCAATGCGATTGTACCGCTAATTTCTTTGGCAGCTTGATTGACAAAGCTATTGATGATTTGCTGACCATTTACCCACAATCGTACACCATCATCTGTGGTGGTGTAGAAGTTGTAAGTCTCGCTGTACAGAGCTTGTACTTGACCTGTCCAACGCACAGAAAAAGTATCCCCACCTATAGATGTGTTAGGAGAACCATTACGCCAATCAAAGTTAACTGTGCTATCTGTGCGAGTTAGCTTTAGGTTGGTGAAGTCTATGTTATCGTAATACTCTCCTTTGAGTCCCGCACCTGCGCCTGTGCCAGGTGCTATGTTTACTTGGAAACTGCCTATATCAGCAGCAGCAGTAGCAGAATTGCCTCTAGTGTCTTTGACTTGGTTAGGTTGCAATGCGATCGTATAGGTGCCATTGTTGGCGCTACTCCAAATTTCCCCTCCCAAAGAAGTAGTACTAATACTATATGTGGCGGTGCGCTGACCACTATTGCTGTTGCTGTCTACACTGACTAATGTTGCTGATTGACTGAACCCATTTGGCCCAGTCACAACTATATCGTTACTATCTAAAGTGGTAACATCAACGGCTGTCACATCACTGTAGGTAACTGTGAAAGTATAGCTATTTGCATCACGTGTAGTTAGAGTAGCAGCATTTACTGTAGCGCTGGGAGGAGTGAAATCGGTATCACTATACAGTTGGGACTGGGGAATGATTTGCTTTGCAGTAGAAGCACTTGACCAAGCAAGTTTAGCAACGGCCTGACCAGTATTTTCGTAGTACTCTAGCTTGATATCGTACTTTTGACCTGCAACCAATGCGATTGTACCGCTAATTTCTTTGGCAGCTTGATTGACAAAGCTATTGATGATTTGCTGACCATTTACCCACAATCGTACACCATCATCTGTGGTGGTGTAGAAGTTGTAAGTCTCGCTGTACAGAGCTTGTACTTGACCTGTCCAACGCACAGAAAAAGTATCCCCACCTATAGATGTGTTAGGAGAACCCGAACCCCAGTTAAAGTCAACTGTGCTATCTGTGCGAGTTAGCTTTAGGTTGGTGAAGTCTCTGTTGTCGTAATACTCTGCATAGAGGCCATTCACTTGAGAGGACGTGCTGTCGCTAGCAGCAACTAAACTATTAATTTGTGACTGTTGAGTTATGTCTAGAGACGATTTAGTAACACTTGATGAACTGACTGATGGATCAAGAACTGATGAACTTTGCAAACTGCTGTAGTCATTCATGGAGATATATACCTCAAAAGAAGGTTAAAACTAATGCCCTGATGGAGGTTTCAGGTCTAGCTTTGTTTGGAAAATCTGCTGAAAATATACATGTAAATGAAAATGCATATATCTAATTCGCAGCTTTTTTTAGCCTCTTATTTAGATTGATCAATACTTTGGCGATCTATCTTTCATGGTCTCCTTAAGAAGCAAATATGTAGAGAAAAATGTATAAACAGAAATACTAAAGATTACTTTCATGTTGCATAGAAAGTCGAGTTTGTTTTACTCGTTTCTGTCTATGTAATTATGATCACTA
The DNA here is from genome assembly GCF_002368335.1 of Nostoc sp. NIES-4103. GTDB lineage: Bacteria > Cyanobacteriota > Cyanobacteriia > Cyanobacteriales > Nostocaceae > Amazonocrinis. Next base: position 8,188,637 of record NZ_AP018288.1, read on the forward strand.
GTGCAAGCATCCAGTTATGCTAGAGGCTGTATTACTCATCAATAAACTGTTCTATATATGTTTTTACATTTAGTTATATATAATACTTTAAGCTTAAGTATAAATATTTTTTGTACTGACTGTTATTGGTAGGTTTTAATCTAAGGGACATGCAAGTTCATAAGGCTTGAGGCAAAGCAACGCCTAATAAAGGTAAGTAGGCAACCTAATAAATTAGTATTACTAATAAGATTTAGCACTGGTTCTTTCAAGATGAATTGATTATATATTTCAATACCTTTGCCAAAAACAGAGCTAGTCTAACTTTGCCCAAACAGACTAAGACAAGCATGTGCTTGACTATTAGGCAAGATATAAAACCCTCATCCAGGCGAAAAATATAGTATAAATTGATTCCACAAAAACCATACAGGGTTTCACTGGCTAACAAAGTTAGCCATTAGGCAAAAAGATGTCTGTGTTCTGTGGGTTTAGTTTATACTAGTTTTTGGAAATTGACGAAGGTATTGATATTTGACACTATATCTTGTAATTATGTCTATTCTTTTTTGAAGTATTGTTGAAATATTTACATTCTTATACGCTTTTTTAAAGCTAGATCAAAGTTTTGATGATTCTCGATTGAGAATTACCAAAATACTGGATAATTTTTCACGCTCAATAAATCTAGCTACTAAAAATATCAAATTTTTAAATTTTATTTATATTTTACAAAAGAAAAATAATATTGGTTGCTGCCTATATTACACCGTGTTGTGGCATCAATTAGCTCAAGGTGGATTTTATTTTATAGTGAATTAATATTCAAATTTAAGTAATTGGTCGCAAATAAAGTAAATAAATATTATGTGACAAAGGTTGTAGCTGATACAGTCAAGTTGGGAATCAAGGGTTTTTGGCTGTGAACTATTTTTGAATCATGAAAGTTTATTTTAATTCAACAATGATCTTTTGTAGCTATTTATACTGAAATATTTTCTATTTAAGTTTAAAAACCCGACTTACTTAGTCAGACTCAAATAATAGAGTAGAGCTTTGGAAAGCTAAGATTTTCAGAAAACAGCAAATAGCGATCGCCTAATATGACAGCTATTACGAGTCAAGATTACAGCAAGAAATGTCACTTATATATTTAGATTTAGGAGCGGTGCATCTTTGGCTTTCCTCCTAAATCTTCAGTTTTTACAGTTCTGATGCTGTTTGTGGGGCAATAATTTCGCCTGTACCCAATTCTAGTATTAAATCTTGGTCAGTAATCAATTCACTGAGTTCCTTAACTTGTAAATTCATTGTTTCACAAGCTTGCCGTAGTTCTCGTGCAAAAGTGTTGAGATCATCACCATAGCCACATTGGTAAGCAGCAGTTTCAATTCCCTGCTTCGCATTTGCTCTGGCACAATCTACTAGTTCTGTGCCATGCAATGGTTTTGCAGATGCCATAAGCTTTCGTTTTTAGTTATTAAATGTTCGTCGTATGCTAGATTAACAATTCTTCAGGATTAGTACATCTCTCTCATGGATGACACTGCGGATAGAGTTAAGAGTTAAAAGGTAGAATTGATTAATGAAAAATTAAAAAATTATCATAACTCTAAACTCCTAACTCCCAACTTCATTTAACCATTAACGACTTCTCCACCATTGGGATGTAACACTTGACCAGATATATAAGAAGCATCATCCGAAGCTAAAAATACATAGCTGGGTGCTACCTCTTCAGGTTGTCCGGCTCTTTGCATTGGCACTTGTTTACCGAAACTTTCAACTTTCTCTTCCGGAAAAGTTGAGGGAATTAAAGGTGTCCAAATAGGGCCTGGTGCAACAGCATTCACCCGAATTCCCTTGTCTACTAAATTTTGTGATAAGGAGCGAGTAAAAGCAATGATCGCACCTTTGGTGGAAGAGTAATCAAGTAGTTGTGGACTGCCTTTATAAGCTGTGACTGATGTCGTGTTGATGATGGCACTACCTTGGTGCAAGTGTTTCATCGCCGCTTTGGTCAAGAAAAACATTGAGAAAATATTAGTACGGAAAGTGCGCTCTAACTGTTCTTTAGTGATATCTTCAATGTTTTTTTGTGGATGCTGTTCGGCAGCGTTATTGATGAGAATATCTAGCTTACCAAACTCCAGTACTGTTTGTTGCACTGCTTGCTGACAAAAAGTTTCATCGGTAATGTCGCCTGCTATGGCTAGCGCACGACGCCCTTGCTTTTCTACCAAATGTTTTGTTTCTTTAGCATCTTCATGTTCATTCAGGTAAACAATCGCTACATCTGCGCCTTCTTTAGCAAATGCGATCGCTACAGCACGACCAATACCACTATCTCCACCTGTAATTAATGCTACTTTATCTTGTAACTTGCCAGAACCTTGATACTGAGCATCATCTGCTTTGGGTTTTGGTGTCATTTCTGATTCAATACCCGGTGGTTGCTGTTGCTGTGGTGGCTGTAATGTTTGCTCTTCTGGCATAGAATTCTCCTGATAATTAACTAAAAATTAGAGCTTGAGTAATCAAAAGACATAATTTCTGAGTTTTCGCTTTTAGGGGGTCAAAAATAAACCCTGGATCGATAATTCAACCCAAGGTTTACTGATTACTTGGACACCCACTTACTAATAGCAAGTTTAAGTGTTTTCAACCCGGATAATTCGCCAATCGTACTTAATTGTCGACAACAGCACGTTACCGACTTTCTTTTTCCTCACACCTGGCACACACTCTTAATCTGACCACGAAAAACAAGTACACAACTCTCTTTTGATGAAGGATTTCTCCTGTTCATCTACTGTTAAGTAAACTATTTATTTGGCTAGACTTTATCGCTCTGAAGATGGAAACAAAATCGCAATATACTCAGTCTTAAGGGGTAGAAGAAATTAATAATATTTACGACTTATCAAAGTAGTTTACTCAAGCGTTGAACGCTGGCAGCCAAAAGACAAACCGCCACTCAAACTTTCTTTTGCTTCTTTTTATCGCTGGTTACCAGCTACTTGTCAACCAAATTCCTATTTCTCATTTCCGTGGTGCAAAACGTCTTGAAGTAACGGTGAAAGTTCTTTATTTAACCGACCAGACTTGACAAATTCTGCATAAGTATCTGCTTCAATTGCTAGTAGTTCTTCTCGCAACTGTTCGGTTGTAAAGCTTTGAAGATTGGGATATTCATTCTGTAATTTGTCAATTGATCCTTGTATATTGTCAATTTCACCTTTGATTAGTTTCTCTTGGTAACGGTAAAACTCTTGGTCAATACCTGGACGTTGATCTGCTTGCAGGTGCTGCAAAACACGTTCTAGGGCTACGTGACGGGCAACTAACTCTAAATACTGCTCACGTATGGGTGCATTACCGAGAAGATTGAGTTTTTGTAACAAGGGTTTGATTGACAATCCCTGAACTAAGAGAGTAAATAAAACTACTCCAAACACTGTGGCGATGATTTTTTCTCGTTCTGGCAGTATAGTCGGTACACTCAATGCTAGGGCAATGGAAACAGAACCGCGTAATCCTCCCCACCACAGTATAGTTTGCTCTGGTAAGGCGATCGCTGATTTGGTGATGGCAGTACTCAAATTGCTGAGAAGATAAATAGCAACTGCCCGCATCAAAATCATCGCTGCTACCGTCACCAAAATGAATGGCAGGTTTTCTGCTAAAAGAGTAAACCTGATTTGGTCGCCAATCAGCAAAAATACAATAGAGTTGACAAAAAACGCCAAAAATTCCCAAAATTCGGAAACAATAATCCGAGTGCGGGGATTCATACCTATGCGAGAACCAAAGTTACCCAAAATCAAGCCTGTGGTAACAACTCCCATCACCCCAGAACCGCCCAAATCTTCGGTAATTAAGTAAGTACCATAAGCAGACACCAAAGTTAAAGATTGTTCCACCATCGGTAAATCAAAGCGTTGGGTAAGGTAGGAAATCCCAAAGCCAATCAAACCTCCCACAGCTACACCAATACCAACAACTGTTAAAAACTCTACCAAAATTGGTTGAAGTTCCAATTGAGCAGTTCCCAAAGACAGCGCCCCTAAAAAACCAAAGGCTACCACTGCCATGCCATCATTGAATAAGCTTTCGCCTTCCATTAGGGTGACAAGACGGCTACCTACGCCCAATTCCCGAAACAAAGCAGTCACAGAAACCGGGTCAGTGGCAGACAGACTAGCCCCAATGAGCAAAGCTGTAGTTAGGGATAGTCCCGCGAGTTGATTGAGACCGATTGCTACCCCTGCTATGGAAATGACCACCCCCAACACCGCATACAAGCAAATTGGTACTAAATCCTGCTTCAAGTCCGACCATTTCAAATTCCATGCGGCCTCAAACAAGAGGGGTGGTAAAAAAATGAACAAAATTAATCCGGGGGAAAGAGTCACCAGACGTACATCAACAAATGCCAATCCTAGCCCAACAATCACTAGTAGTAAGGTGTAAGGTATTTGGCGAAACCAGCTAAATATTTGCGGTAGGGTTGCCACACCTAAAGATACCGAAAGTACTAAGAGAAACTGCTTAAGATTGGTTGAAATAGCTTCTTGACTGATTGCTGATTCCATTACCATAGGGAAATTCCTAATAGAATTTTGCACTGATCTTTATCAGATCATTTTCAGATGACACCATCTCAGTGTAGTTATTTAATAGCCAATAATGAAGAATTTATAACTAAAAGCGCATTCTGAAAGCATAAATAGTCTTAGTAACTGGTGAGTGTCTACTTGAGTCAATGTGCAGTTTTCTTGACGCACAGCTTAGTTAACCAAGTATTTTAGGAGGAAGGTCTTGGGTAAGAGCATTCCAGACCGCTGGAAAAATTTCCGACGCAGAGGTTCACAACCAGAGCAAATCCAACAGTTAGAAACAGACTTGCTCCTAGAGTCAAACTTAGACTCATCTTACATAATTTTGATTATTGGCTCCTGTGCGATCGCTACTTTCGGCTTATTGTCAAACAGTAGTGCTGTGATCATCGGAGCTATGATTATTGCACCCTTAATGTTGCCGATTCGGGGCATAGCCTTTGCTGCTTTGCAAGCCAACATTATTTTATTCCGCAAAGGAGTAATCGCTGTCATCGTTGGCACAGTATTGGCTGTGGCTATTGCCTATAGTCTGGGTTTGCTTGTAGCAATGCCCAGTTATGGTAATGAGGTGCTAGCCCGTTCTCGACCAACATTGTTAGATTTAGGAATTGCAGTGGTGGCTGGTGGTATTAGCGGTTGGGCTAAAGTTGAGCCGAAAATCTCTGGTACTGTCGCCGGAACAGCGATCGCTGTAGCCCTCATGCCTCCTGTCTGCGTCATTGGCTTAGGTTTAGCACAGGGAAACTTGTCACTCAGTTTAGGGGCAACTCTGCTCTACCTCACTAATTTACTCGGTATTTCCCTTTCCTGTATGCTGGCATTTCTAGTAGCAGGATATACTTCCATAGCCCAGGCACGTAAACCATTGATTTTGACTTCGGTTTTAACAGCTATCTTGTTAATTCCCTTGGGTGTTAGCTTTGCGCGACTGGTGCGCCAAGCACAACTCGAAGCCAGCTTGCAACGGGCATTATTAAATAGAACTGTCACCTTTCAACGATTGCAGTTACTCAACAGTAATACTAATTGGTTGGCGAATCCTCCAGAAGTCCGTCTGAGCGTCCGCGCCAAGGAACCCGTCACACCAAGACAAATACAATTATTAGAAGAATTTGTCAAGCGAGAAATGGGGCAAGCATTCATCCTCATTTTTGAAGTTGTTCAAATTGAGGAAGTTCGCAGTTCTGGAGGGACGCAAAGACGCAGACAATAACTAATGACTAATGACTAATGACTAATGACAACTCAAACACTAGGACTCGATCCACTTTTATATAACTATTTACTTTCTGTTTCTTTACGAGAACCAGAAATCTTAACTCAATTGAGGCAGGAAACAGCCCAGTATCCTATAGGTAGAATGCAGATTGCTCCCGAACAGGGACAGCTGATGGCATTGCTGGTGCAGTTAATGGGAGCAAAAAAAACTTTGGATATAGGGGTATTTACGGGGTATAGTTCCTTGGTGGTGGCATTGGCATTACCCACCACAGGCAAGGTAGTAGCTTGTGATATCAGTGAGGAGTTTACAGCGATCGCTCGTCGTTATTGGCAGCAAGCAGGGGTGGCGGATAAAATTGACCTGCACATTGCCCCAGCACTGGAGACTTTGGATCGATTGCTAGCAGCAGGTGAAGCAGAAAGTTTTGATTTTGCGTTCATTGATGCCGACAAAAGCAACTACGATAATTATTATGAGCGATCGCTGCAACTAGTGCGTCCGGGGGGACTAATTGCGATCGATAATGTCCTGTGGTCAGGCAGAGTTGCAGATCCCCAAGTACAGGATAATAGAACTAAAAGGATTCGCGCTTTTAATCAAAAGCTACATCAAGACCAGCGAATCAGTCTCAGCTTGATACCGATTGCAGATGGTTTAACTTTAGCCCTGAAGAATTGAACTGGGGACTGGGGACTGGGGACTGGGGACTGGGGACTGGGGATTGGGGACTGGGGACTGGGGACTGGGGACTGGGGACTGGGTATTAGTTATTTCTCCCTCATCACCCCATCTCCCTCATCCCCCCATCACCCCATCCCCCTCATCCCCCATTCCCTTTTAATTGATATTGTCGCCATTTTTCCTGCTGACGTACTCTTTTTTCCCCAGTGAGGCTATCAAAGCAGTAGGCACAGGAAATGCCTTCCTCGTATTTAGGAGACAGCTTATCCTCCTCTGAAATCGGACGCCCACAACAGAAGCATAACTCATGAGTTCCTTCGGCTAACCCATGACGCACGGCTACCCGTTCATCAAAGACAAAACACTCCCCTTCCCATAAACTCTCTTCGGCTGGGACTTCTTCTAAATACTTGAGAATGCCACCTTTGAGGTGATAAACTTCACTAAACCCTTGGGCAAGCATGAAAGATGAAGCTTTTTCACAGCGAATGCCGCCAGTGCAAAACAGGGCAACTTTTTTATGTTTGTTTGAATCAAGGTTGTGGCGGACATATTCCGGGAATTCCCGAAATGTTTCAGTTTGAGGATTTTGTGCCCCTTTAAAAGTACCGATATTTACCTCATAATCATTGCGGGTATCAATGACTGTCACCTCTGGGTCAGAAATCAAGTCATTCCATTCCACAGGGCTGACGTATGTACCAACCTGCTGATTTGGGTCAACTTCAGGCAACCCCAAAGTCACAATTTCCCGCTTCAACCGCACCTTCATGCGCTCAAAGGGCGGAGTATTAGTATATGACTCTTTGTGTTCTATGTCTTGCAAACGGGGGTCAGAACGCAGAAACGAAAGAACTGAATCAATTGCTTGACGCGAACCTGCGATCGTACCGTTAATACCTTCTGCCGCTAGCAGAATAGTCCCTTTGACACCTTGCGCTAAGCAGTAAGACAACAAGGGGTCTTGTTTATCAGCAAAGTCTGGTAGTTTGACAAATTTATAAAGTGTTGCAACAACTTGGGTATTTTCTTGGTTCATTCCTTTGGCAACGGCACAAGATTCGGTTACAATGACAACGGCAGCTAAAATTACATACCTTTTTAATTTTACGGGGGTTTAGCTCAGTTGGTAGAGCGCCTGCTTTGCAAGCAGGATGTCAGCGGTTCGAGTCCGCTAACCTCCATTTTACAAGGGAATAAAACCTGAACCTCACTCCACCAAAGCTATGCTTTGTTCCCCCTCCCCCCGTTGATCTAGTGTTTACACAAAAATGATCTAATCAACCCAAATTCTGCGTAGGTAGTCGGTAGGATGTGTTGTCACCAAGCGTCGCACCGAAATCAGTTTTGGTGCGTTAGGACGTTCCGTCCATAACGCACCCTACTCGCGCTGTGAATTGCAAACTAAATTTATAAATCCTAACATCCTCTACTTGGCTCATCCAATCGGTTGAATTGTTTCTCACCTATTTGGGTGAACGTACTTATTCACATAACTATTATTTATGCCAAAAAGCTTGATGCAAAGACCATAGAATCGCAATTTTTAATCATTTGTGAGTAATTTATAAATTACTGGGCAAATAAATTTCGCTGCTAAGGGATGAATTCTAGAAATCGCATCAGGCAACAAAACTCTCTATAAAAAAACAGAGAATCAATATGAAGTAATTCGTCCAAGTAAGTAACTATTTATGCAATTGACCTATTTTTTAAGCCAACAATTGATTTCTCTGCATCCATTATGACAAATTTATCACTCTCAATTTCAATGATTTTATAATTTTCTATAACCAATAAAGAAATGAAGCTAGCCATGATATCAGCAATAGAAACCTTAAACAATACGGATAACTGTAAATTAAGAAGTGATTTTGGCAAAGTTTTAACAATTAAACACAATTTTTGCTCATTTACATGCCATACACCAGTAAATTTATTACCTGTTACAAATTCTTTTGGTTTAGATAAAAAGAATGTTTGGATTCTGGTTTGTTCATAGGTCATGTCTTCCTTAAATTCCAGAAAAACTTTTTCCCAATCTGTATCATAACGCCATTTGCCAATCAGCAAAGTCTCTATTTCTCTATCAGAAAGGCTATTAGTATTCATATTCCAAACCGGGGTAAAGGGTACTAAATACAATTGTGCGCGTGAAGACAAGATTTGAGATGTTATATTTTGATGAATTTATGTTAGTTACATAATAGCGATCGCAGAATCTATTTCCCAAGTTTCTGAATTCTCAAAAATTATTTTATTTTTGTCCCAATAAACAATTCACTATTATATTTGATAAAAAACTCATAATTATTAATTTCCCAAATTTCATACTTTTCATTTAATAAAGAAGAACCAACACTAACTACCTTGTTGAGAATATAATTTTTAGATAATTTCGGTAAATCTAAATTGAAAATAAATTTAGGAATAGACTTAACCATTAAACACAATGTTCTTTCATCTACATGCCATACTCCAGTAAATTTATTACCTGTGATCAACTCTCTAGGTTTAGATAAAATGAATGTTTGTATCCTGGTTTGTTCATAGGTCATATCATCTTTAAATTCAATATAAAATTTTTCCCAATCTGTATTAAAACGCCATTTACCGCAAAGTAAATTTTCTATTTCTTTGTCAGAAAGACTAATATTACTCATATCTACTTTGTGACTCTTAGTTAATTAGTACTTTCAGAACATCGTTTACAATTAACTTAGGTTATATTTTTTCTGTGATTAAGAAATGTGCCATTAACTCATGGGCAAGTTACGTTACAAATTTTTACACGAGAAAAGAATAAGTGCATCTGCCAAATTAACCAAGACCCTACGCGCCACGCACCCATTGAGAGGGGTTCCGCAGATGAATTTGGGGATAAGTCAAACGCCTGTTGATCATAGTGTAACCATTTAGCCGGGAGGTGTCCTATGGGTGTCGTGGAGGACAATTTGAAAGTTAGTTGGTCATAGTCTAACCAATTTCCTTCTTTTCGCCAACCAAGGCGATCGCCAAGTCTCTTTTCTGTTTCATAATCTACTTGACCACCTATTTCACTCCAAATGCTTTGCTGAACACTAAAGCCGAAATAACCATGGCTGTATTGTTTCCAAAGTTGATCAATGGTCTGAAGATGTTTACAAGAAAAGTTTTGAATATCTTCTTTATACACTTCATTCCAATAACTTTTACCAATAATTTGTAGCATTAATTTAGTGGTTTCCATATCAGCTTCTTTCCATTTGTGCTGTGCAAGGAGATTTTGCAGGTGAGTATAATCAAGATTTTTACTGCTTTTAAATTCTTTTGTGGCTGTAATATTTTCATTATTCAGTTGCGCTAATTCTGTTACTTCTTTTGCAGCAACAGAGATAACAGGGCTAAATTTCGTTTTTATTACACCCAGGACTTTTCTTTGATCAACAAATTGTTTGTAAATATAATTAGATATTAATTCAGTCGCATTTTCTAAAGCTATTTCATCTTCAAAATTTAAATTTTGAACTTGTTGATTTAGTAACTGAGATTGGAATAAAGCATCGTTTAATCTTTCCTTCTTATCATAACTTGCTACTAGAGAATTAATAATATTGGTAGAAATATCCTCTGCTGCTTCTAATTGTAATAAATTTGATTCGCCCATCAAGAAATTATTTGCTAAACTTTTAATTTCTCCTACAGTTGCATAAAAATTTTCATCTACTTTCACTACTTCATCTATTAAAGATTGAAAGGGACTAAAGTAATCTTGTAAATAATTTTCAAAATTAATTGCTGTCTCAGCTATTTTTGCTATTTCTTGGCGAACTTTTGTAGCTTTGATTTGGTATTCATAAAACTCTTGATACACCTCTAATTCTTTAACTATTTTTTGAATAGTTTGTTTTTGATTTTTGGTATCTTCTGCTAAATTTTTAATTCCATTACTGAGCAATTCAACTTTTTCTAGCATTAAAAAGTTAGTATTACTCAGCAGTAAAATAGATTTAAGATTTTCTTGCTTTTCTCGCTTTAATTTCTCTAAAATTTGAGAATTATTATAATTTTTAATTTCTAGCTTGTTTCTTTCCTCATTCAATTTTTTTATTTCAATATATTTCTGTGTAAACAAACTTTTCCAGTCGTCCGTAAATTTCAACAAAAAATCTTGATAACTATCTTTATAATTTTCCAGAAAATCAATTACATGAGTATAATCTCTCATTAATAATTGGATTTCTTGAAAAATTTCAGCCTGACTAATTTCTTTTTTTCGCTTAATTAAAACCCAAAAATTATTACGATATCGAACACCATCCTTAATAAATGTTTGACAATCTCTAATTTTTTTTTGAATATCTTTTAATTTTGTATTTTTTATACTGGGTAATCGATAAGTCTTCTCATAAATCGTAATAGATTCATAACTAATTAATCTTCTTTGCTTTCTAGTAAGCATCACACTGATTCTAAAAAGTATGAGTAGCCGCTAATCTCTGACCCATTTCAACACCTTTGGATCTTTATTATAACGGTAGGTCAAGCCATCTTTAGCAGTGATGGACTTGCCTTGGCTGGCCCTGGTTCTAATGGTGGTGATAGAGTAGCCTGTTAATGCTTGCATTTCTTTATGAGAAAGTCCTACAATTGCGTCTATTTTTGTTAAAATTTCTGGTTGAGTTTCTGATTCTGATTCATTTTCAGGCGAAGTGTCTATTGTTGCTGAGATTTCTGGTTGAGTATCTGATTCACCTTCAGAAGAAGTGTCTATTGTTGTTGAGATTTTTGTTTGAGTTTCTAATTCACCCTCAGAGGAAATATCTATTGTTGCTGAAATTTTTGGTTGGCTTTGGGATTGATTCTCAGGAGAAGCATTGATTGTGACTGAGACTTTTGGTGAAGTTGGAGATTCGTTCTGAGAAGAAATATCTTTTGTAATTTGAGTTGTTTCGGGGGGATTTATCATAATTGCTTTTTCCCGCCGATAATCCTCTACGGTAATCAGTCGCCAACTGGAGTCTTGTAAAAGTTCCAAAACCCATTGATGATAATTAAACAAACTCTCTCGATGTCCAACACTGATAAAAGTTGTTTTTGTTTCTTGCAACTGTTGATATAAATTTCCTTCGTTTTTCAAATCCAAAGCACTGGTTGCTTCATCTAATATGGTGAAACTAGGACGTGTAATTAACAGTCGTGCAAAAGCAAGACGTTGTTGTTCTCCCAAAGATAATATATTTTCCCAAGGAACTTCTGTGTCAAAGCCTTCTACGCGGGTAAGCAAGTTTTGCAGGTTAACTTGTCGTAAAACTTCTTCGAGTTCTCGATCGCTCATTTGTCGAGTCGTATGAGGATAGAGTAGCTGTTCGCGCAAAGTTCCCAAGATTATATAGGGGCGTTGGGGCAAAAACAGCATATCTTCTAGGGGAGGTCGCACCAAACGACCAGTCCCAGCATTCCATAAACCCGCGATCGCTCTCAACAAAGAACTCTTACCCCGACCACTAGGCCCAACAATCAGTAACCCTTCTCCTCTTTCAATAGACAGCGACAAGTCTTCAACAATTACCTGCTCATAGTTTGGCGTTTGTAAGGTGACATTTTCAAAAGCAATACGCCTATCTTCTATGACTTTAATAGTATTTACATTCTCTGGTTGTTTACTAACAGCTTCTAACGCATCCGTAAATTCTGCTAATCGCTCAATGTAACTAGAAAATCGTCCGGAAGCTCCAAATTCACCTATTATTTGTCCCAGAGCATTGGAAAACATAAAGCAAGCTAAACTAGCCTGGCTAATTTCTCCATAATCAATTTTATCTTGAATAAATAAAGGTGTGAGGATAAACATTGAAAATACAGCAATAGCAGACTGATATGCTCTATTGAAAATTTCCTGACCTCTTTCCCAATTCAGTCTGCGTTCAGCAGCGTTCATCACATTATCAAATCTGCGCTGAACTATAATTGATTCTTGGTCTTCTCCCTGAAAAAAAGCTATGGATTCAGAGTGATCCCGAACATGAGTCACGCTGTAATTGAAACTAGCTTTAAACTCTAGTTCCTCTCGATTAATTTTATTCAGTTGTTGAGTTAAATAAATAGCAATTAAATTACCTGCAACTGTATAAATAACTAGATAAATTGTAATTTCTATAGAAATGTCCCATAGAACTATCAAAAAAGTGATTATTTCCAGCAGTTTTTCGTATAAAGTCGTTGAAAATCTTAATGCAATGCTGGTAATTGGTTCTATTTCTTGAGTTAGGCGTTGGTCTGGGTTATTCAGATCAGATTTAAAAGTGATTCTATAATAAGCACGATTGCTCAAATATTTTTCTAAAATATAATTACTTAGCCATTTGTACCAATCAAGAGCAATTTTTTTTGCCAGATATCTATAAAATCCTACCGATAACACTGTTAGTACAATAGCAAGGCTGGAAATCCATAACGTATCAATATACTTAGAAAGGTCTCTTTCTTCAATGATGATATCCAGTACATAGCGATTCCAGTAGCTACCTATGGCATTGGTACCCACAGCCCCGGTTATTAATAATATCAGGAGAATCAGCATCCCCCATGAGCGAATGACATCTGAAAATGCTCTTCCCCCTGCTTTTGTTGGATACCAGTAAGGTTGAGCCACCACTCTGAAATCCTCCCAAAACTGAGTAAAAGCAAAGAAGGAATTTGTTGTGGTTTGATCACGAACGACTTGAGTTTGCATATCCCGAAAATATCATGGTTCAAATATAGTGATTTTCATGACGCTGAAATTCACTAATAAAATGATGGCCTTTGAGGGTTAAATCAGACTCAGAGGCCATTTATTACCCTACCGCAATTTGGGGCGATCGCTTAATTTTTTACATTCTTTGTAGAATATTACCGAATGTAACATCTGCAATTATTCCTCCTCGACGATTTCAATTGTCTTTGGAGGCTGAACGTCTTCAGTTTCAACAGTACGTGTAGCTACTGGGCTAAGTTCATTTTTCAGTTTGAGTTTTAGTTCATCTGTGATGGGTAAATCATTAATTTCTTTAAGCAGAAATCTCACAGATTCAGTTTTGCTACGTTCTAAATAGACAGCCTTGAGAATAGCTTCAATTCCATATCCTGCTATCAGATCCCCTACAGACGCTAATAGACCAAGCAGACCTAAACCACCTAAAAAGCCAAAGGGCCCTCCCAACCCTGTGAGGACGCCTATAAGGGCGGGAGTACTAGTCACACCTCCAGCAGCAGAGGTTAAAATCACAAGAATTATACCAGGAAGACCTAGACCAGCTATTTTTTTTACGATTTCATCCATTAGAGTTACCTACAATCCTTACATTCATGGTTAAAACATTACTCAGGGTAGAAGAATCTATTCACCCTTGTCTGATATTTCTGTCTTGATTGCTGACACTTGTTGCTCTTAATGAGTGTGACTGTCAATTTTGATCACAAAGATTTTTATTGTTTGATACACTCATTAATAATAAGATTTAGCTGCACAAAATGCTACACAATTCATCAATTTGTTGACTTCTTTCTGTAATCAGTCGATTCGCTATTGCTTGGAGCTTACGAATATTTTCCGGCTTGGTATTGTCGATTTCTTCTAGTTCACTTGTGAGGAATGTTTGAAACCGATAATAAGAATTTTGATTACCTTTATGTTCAAACAACCGTTCTAATTCCCCGGCTATTACCTCACTACCACCATCAAACACAATATTTAAAAGTGGTCTAGCCCATTGCAACAGTCCCCAATTTTTCACTTCTTTGTAAGGGTAGTTAGTAGTCAGGGAACCAGTACCTAGAGAAACTACCAATACATCCTCAGTATTGAATAATTGATGATTTTCTTGCCTACTAATTTGCGCCTCTACAATAGCTAAATTTGCTGGATTATTAGCGACTAATCCGCCATCGACTAAAGTATAGTAGCCGTTGGGATTATGAGAAGTGGAAACCCGATGCGGAGCAAAATAAGTCGGAGTGGCACTCGTTGCCAATGCCGCATCTGTTACTGTAAAAGCTGAACATAACTTGCGAAACCTTTTAGATTCTATCTCTTGTTTCTCAACTTTGTTTGTGAAGAATACAGGAATTCGCAACTCAATATCATAGCTAGTTACGAAAACTTCTTTGAGGTTATTTTCTAAAGGGCTGTCTCCAAAATATTTCTTTAAAATTTCCTCTCTTCCCTCAGAAGAATATTTTGGTTGGATAAATATATCTTCTATTTGACCGAGGATTTTTTCAAAAAATGGTTCGTAAAATATCTCAGCCCCGTACTCAAGATATATTTGCAGGAGATCCTCAGCAGTATATTCAGCAACTGACAAATTTTCAGATAGATCTGAAGTTAATCGGGGTTTGGTTAATCCGAGTGCAAGAATTCCTCCAGTTGAAGTACCAGTAATTAAATCGAACAAACTAAAAATTGGTTTTTTTGTCCGCTTTTCAATTTCTGCTAAGATAATCGCTGGGATAATACCCCGAATACCGCCTCCATCAATGGAAAGTATTTTATATTTAGGCTGGGCTGTTGTATTCATAGTTTCTTTCGATTTTTCCTGAGTTAATATCTGTGGTTGTTCCTGCTGTGGAACATTGATTGAAACTTCGCTTTTGGTTTCTTCACTCTCTGGTGGGAAAATTAAAAGAGTATTAATTGAAACTTCACTTTGGCTAGTTTCGTCTGTTTGGGTTTCTTCACTCTCTGGCTGGAAAACTAGAAGGGTTTGGATACTGTCAGATTCTTCACTATCTGTGTTTGTCTGCGTTGTTTCCTTCGCTGTTTCAAGTTGTATCTCGCCTTCATTCGATGATGGTGTCGCAAATGGTATCTGTGCTATTTCCCAACTAGGATTACCACGCAAATTTCCATTATGAACACTTCCAGCCTGGTTGCGGACAGTTGTTCCTTGTCCTTCATCTAATTTCCAGTAAGCTACTAATCCTTCCTCATTCCCGACTATCAACCCACAACGATGCGTCCGGATTTGTTCCTGAGTACAAGGATAATTCCAGACGCTAATGTGAGCTAATTGTCCAGTGAAATATATGCGATTGTGTAAAGTTGCGCCCAGAGTCAAAGGACTAGTTGCTTTGTTTAAAGAAGAACCTCTCAAAGACCCTGTATATTTATGTTCATCAAGATATATAGTTAGTTGACCTTGATTAAAAATAATGGCAAAGAAATGCCATTGTCCGAGAGTTAATTCTCCATCGCCAAAGGTTCTAACAAATTTTTCAACAGTGTCATCAATAAATAGATCTAAATTGCCATCTTCACTAATACCGAACTCAAAATTATCACTGTATCGGTCTGAAGAACGGGCAAAAAAGACATTGCGCGTTCCATAGGTAGTAGCTTTATTTGTTAGTTGATGAGGATTTACCCACCCTGAAACTGTAAAAACTGAACTACCCTGTGCAAAAACACCACCAAGATCATTTCTGCCAAAATCTATATAATCATCCTGACCATCAAATGTCAGAACGGATTGGGTATGTACTTGGTTTGTCACAACATTTTAAGCTCCAAACAAAAGTAAAAAATTATAATAATTTATAATTAGTAATTTTTAGTTTATAATTCATAAATTTTTAAATTAGAAAATCCAATTTCAACTTACTTTATAGATTGACAACGATAACTAAAAATAATTAGTTACTTCCTCCAAAAAAATAGAAAACTACTCACAGTAAAATTCCACTACCAAACACTAGATGACATAAGTTGATAATTGCTATTTTGACCTCTCCCCCAGCCCCTCTCCGACGCGGAGAGGGGAGCAAAAATATAATTTTTCGTTGCTATTCCTTCATCTTTTAGGAGAGTGAGTTTGGGGGAAAATAGATTTATCGAACTCAGGTTCAAAGGGGCAGGGCACAAGATAAACTAATAATTTAAAATTTTAGATCTATGATTTAAATTTAATCTAAAATCCAAAATCTAAAATCCAAAATTTTTTGCTCTATTTTTGAGTAAGTAGAATTTCTGCGATCGCGCTAGAAATTGGAAAGTGTGGTGCAAACACCTCTAGCCAGAAAAATTCCCCAACTGGGTTAATCTCAAGGAACACATGGCGACCATCGGGGGTGACAATAATATCAATAGCCCCATAGTTTAAGCCAAAATTAGCCATCAGTTTGAGCAGCTTTTTCTCAACATCTTCAGGCAAATCATAGGGTTTCCAAGCGTTTTTTAATGCTCTTCCCTCTTTACGCCAATCGTAAGTAGAACCCTCCAAACTTTGAGAATCTACCGCCGCAGTAAATACCTGGTGTCCGACAATAGTCGTCCGTAACTCCAGCGCCTTTGGCACATTTTCCTGAAACGTCATCGGACAAAAACGCAGCCCTTCTAGATTCTCCAAATCATCATCTGTAACTGGAGTCGTAAACACAACGAACTCTTCCCCGCGATCGCCAAAAATAGCAAAGGAAGAAAGCATTTTTGTGATTATACCTTGCTCTTGACACTCCAAAGCAAATTGCTTAACTGCCTCTGGATTGTTTGTAGTTAGAGTGCGTGGAGTCAGCAGTCCTACTTCTCGTGCAACTTGCAACTGTAGTTGTTTATTATTAGCCCGATCCACATTGATCATTTTGTCGAAGTGGAATCCTTTCAGGCTAGCAATCATACCCCTAACAGTGGCGCGACATTCATTAATTGACGCTTCTCTATATTGCTTATCCATTGATTCGGGGATTTTTAGCCCATAGCGCATCCGGCGATACCAAACTGAGGTAACTTCACTCAAATCAAGCTTCTGTTCACCATCAGTAATAATTACCCGTTCAGTATCACCAGAGTAAATATCCAGCTTTACTTCCGTGGGATATCTATCTGTGTCAAAACGAAATGCTTTTTCACCTCTAGCCTCAATTGCTTCCATTACTAGAGGAATACTTTCGTTGTCTTTGCTAAAAGTAACTATTAATACTGTCATTTGATTTTAGATTTTAGATTTTAGATTTTGGATTGGCATCAGCGGTAGGGTGCGTTATCGCGCCAGCGTAACGCACCATCCTAGATTTTCTAATCAACCTTCATCCCTTTTTTCAAGTAGCGCATCTGCGATCGCACTAGCGATCGGTAAGTCTAATTCTTTCTCGATCATTCCCCACTCTCCTACAGGATTATTTTCCAAAAACACATATTCCCCTGATGGTGTCAGAATGAAATCCAATGAGCCAAACGAAAGCCCAAATTTACCCATAAAAACTTGCAGACGACGCACTACTTCATCAGGAAGCTCATGGTGTAGCCATCCGCCAACATCAACACCAGGTTTACGCCAATCAGCTTGGGATGCTGCATAAACACCTGCATCTAGCGCTCCCACAAATACTTTGCCATTCACATACACCACGCGCAATTCTAAATGCTTAGGAATTTGCTCTTGAAAAACCATCGGACAATAGCGCAGTGACTCAGCATCTTGTAAGTCTTCTTCTTTGACGGTACTGGTGTAAAGAAAGAACGAGGAGTTAGCTTGCATACTGTACGAAAGAGCAGTTAAGAGCTTACTCACCATTTTTCCGTTGACTTGCTGGAAAAACTCTCTTGCTGCTTCAGCTTTGTTGGTGACAAGAGTCTTGGGAATGACAAAACCTACTTCAGACGCAACCCGCAACTGACGCAGTTTATTTTGTGCAGCCTCTATGCGGTCTAAATGATCTACCCAACGAGCATCTTTGAGGCTGTCCCAAAAACCATCTAAGGTCGCGCGTGATTCGCTAACACAAGCTTGTCTAAACTGTGGAGCCAATTCTGCACCCAGTTTTGGCTCCCAAATGCGCCGCATCCAAACAGCTTGCACCTGCTCTGTGCTAATCAATTGGTTGTTATATTCTATGGTGTGATAGCTTTTGGACTTATCAAATTGTGCTGTTAATTGCACTTCTAGGGGAAACATATCAGTGTCGAGGCGGAATGGTTGCGCCCCTTTTTTTGATAAAGCTTCAGCCACTCTATCTATTGTGAAGAAATCATCACTGTGAGTGATTAATAATACAACATCACGCAACAAGGACATAATAAATTTTCTTTTTTTGAACTTTTAGAAAGTAGACATTAGAGGTTGTTTGAAAAGTATTTTTATTAACATCAAAACCTACCCAACCTAACCTGCTAGCCCCCATTTTCTCCAAAAGAAGGAGAGTTTCAAAGCCTATCGACCTTTCGGGTAGAGGAATGGAAGCGGGGTTTTTAGTATAGTTTGTAACTTCCCAAATAACCTCTTAAGGACTACCAAAAAATAAATTACAGCAAATTGCAAGTTAATCAACAACACCCCACCCCAACCCTCCCCTTATAAAGGGGAGGGAGCAGATTTTCTATTTCTCCCCTTTATAAGCTTGAGTAGTGGCGTGGCAAGCTTAAAATGGTGCAATAGATTTCCTCTAATATCTCTGTGTTCTCTGCGCCTCTGCGGTTCGTTAATGCACTTTCCCCCTTTATAAGGGGAGATTAAGGGGGGTAATTCGATCTATTTAATTGACAAAGTTTCTGTAAATTTAGCCTCAAGCAGATCTAAAAAGTCAATTACTAACGACAGCCATCAGTATCAAAACTTTACTCTCTTGAGAAAGCATGATATGCTAAAGCACACATAAATGAATCATTTATTTACCCCTTCGCTTAAGCCAGCTACCCATAGCAGCGACCACATCAGAAGCCTGCTGACCGATGACCGATAACAATCATCAGTCCTCAGTTATCAGTCAAAAAGATTAATTTCTGATTTAGCGTTCTTCCCAATCTGAAGGCCACTTTAGAGTCCAAATTGGGATAGGGGTAGGTTCTTGTTCTGCCGGCTTTGGTGGTTCTTCTTCTACTAAGAAGCGAGCGAAAAATGGCATCGCTTGGCTATCCAATGCTATGCTTGTAGACATGGTATTTACTCTCGATTTCGATTTCGATTGTTAGATTCGAGTAGTTTTCAGTTATTCAATTACTGAAAACTACTTTTTTAATTCAGAGTGAAGCTACACTCTACCATTCTTCCCAATCAGAAGGATACTTTTTAGTCTCACCCCACGGCTGAGTATCTGGCTGTGCAGATTGTTCTGACAAGAAGCGGGCAAAAAATGGCACTGCTTGGGTATTCGATGCTTTTACTGTGTTGTTAGACATGATATTGACTCTCGATTTCGATTGTTAGATTCGAGTAGTTTTCAGTTATTCAATTACTGAAAACTACTTGTTCAATTCAGATCAAGCTACACTCAGATTTAGTATTCTTCCCAATCAGAAGGATACTTTTTAGTCTCAATCCACGGCTGATTATCTGCCTGTGCAGATTGTTCTTCTAAGAAGCGGGCAAAAAATGGTACTACTTGGGTATCGGATGCTTTGACTGTGTTGGTAGACATGATATTGACTCTCGATTTTGGTTGTTAGCTAGAATTAGTTATCAGTTATTGGATAACTGATAACTACTTATTCAATTCAGATCAAGCTTAACCTTCCCAATCTGAAGGATACTTGAGAGTTGTAGGGTATGGAGTATTATCTGCCGGTGCAGATTGTTCTGACAAGAAGCGGGCAAAAAATGGTACTACTTGGGTATCGGATGCTTTGACTGTATTTGTAGACATGCTATTTCCTCCGGGGAAATTTGCTGTAACAAATTAACGTATATCACTAATTTAATATGGATGCAAGGACAGTTAAGACAGTTAAGAACTATTTATAAGAAGAAAATTTAAATAGTTAAGACAGTTAAGACAGTTAAGACAGTTAAGACAGTTAAGACAGTTAAGACAGTTAAGACAGTTAAGAAATTTAACAAAAAGTGAATTAATTACTGAGATTTTGGCTATGAGAGTAAAATAGAAAAAATTCTTAAATAACTCTGCAAACAAAATAATCCAAATTAAAAGAAGATGAGACTCAAATATGGTAAGGAAATTAGCCAGACCTAAAAAAATAAGCTAAAAAATTTTGGCTAAAAAAGTTTGTTTTTTCTTTGTCTCCAAAGGTAATTTTTACAAAAAATTAACAATTCCTGGAATGCAACATTATTAATTAAACTTATATTTTCCCAATAAGACGCTGAAAAAAAGAGGTGAATAAAAACATGGAACCTGTGATCACAAAACGGTTGATTATACGCCGTTTGGCAGAGACAGATTTACATGATTTTCTGCTATGTCAAACTCACCCTGAAGTTTTGCCCTATATACCTGGAGAACCTATTACTGAAGAGGGAGCAAAGCGCTATATTGCTCACCTAGCAGCAGTAGAGATTGGCGATAAACCCGTCTTTATCATGTTTGCTATTCAGCATATAGCCGATGCCAAAATTATTGGCCAGGTTACTCTTAACCTCTCAGCAAAGGAACAAAGTCAAGGTGAAATTGGGTGGATAATTCATCCAGATTATCAAGGGCGTGGTTATGCAACAGAAGCAGCACAAGTATTACTTAACTATTGCTTTGCACAGCGCAAGCTACACCGAATCACTTCAATGTGCGACACACGTAACACAGCATCTGTTCGGCTAATGGAACGTCTTGGTATGCGGCGTGAAGGGCATTTCAAGCAAAGCATTTTCATCCACGGCGCGTGGCGAGACGAGTATCTCTACGCCTTGCTACGCGACGAATGGCTTTTACAACAAGAGCATTCCAATGAAAGCAAATCTACCAAGATGATTCAGTAATACCAAGTCCTGACTTTTCACGGTATGTGGAAAAGTCAGGCTGGCTTCCCAACGCACTGGCTCCCTAACCCCTCCCCGTTTACCTACGGTGTACACAGAAATCTTGGCTCAGTTGTCAGTTGTTAACACTCTCCTCATCCCCCTCATCCCCCCAAGCTACTTACTCAGCTTCCCCAATCAAAGTAAATGCAGCCCATTGCAGAGGTTGAGGATATGTCTGCATTGTTGTCAACATGGCTTTTCGCAGTGCAGTGGCTTTGTCAAGGTTTTGTTGCAGATTTTGATAAAATTCTTTCATTAGCAAAGATGTGGAATTATCATTAACTGCCCACAGGGAAACAATAACGCTGGGTACACCGACGCTAATGAGAGAACGAGATAAACCGATGACACCATCACCAGTGATACGTCCGCGTCCGGTGTCGCAAGCACTTAAAACAACCAAATCTGCATTGAGTTTCAGATCAAGAATTTCTTCAGCGGTGAGCAAACCGTTATCTTGATTGGAGGGAGCAAGAGCGATCGCGCTACCCAATCCCCGGTTATCATCAAGTAATCCATGGGTTGCTAGATGGATAATTCGCGCTTGGGGCATTTTCATTACAATTGCGGCTTTAGTTGCTTGTTTACCTGTAATTGCTGTGGTTTTGAATAAAGGAGCAATGGCTTGTGCTTCTTTTTCCGCCCCTGGTAAGGATGGTAACTGCTGCGGCTGCGCTCCTGGTCGGGGTGCTACATTGGGCATAGTAGGATTACCTACAACTAAGACTTCCCCATTCCCAAGTACGGGCGCAAGGTCTTGCGCCCGTACCCGCTTTTTACTTACAATTGCTTGCTTGTGGGTTAAATCCAAAAGCTGAATTGATGGCGCGGTGAGAATAGTATATTTGGAAACCAAGTATTTACCTTTATTATCTTGCAGTGCTGGGAAGGGAACGAGAAATAGGGAAGTTTGGGGGATAAAGATGACGCGATCGCCCTCTTTACTAGGTAAAATATCTGCAATGGGTGTAATTAGAATCTTCGAGAGTTGCTGCAAACGTTGGGCTTGAGTTTGCTTATCATGAGAATTTGGCAGCTGAACTATGCTAAAAATTCCTCGTACCCCCATAGCTTCGCGGGTGACAGTAACTAATTCTGTAAGAGTTGTCTTTTCTTTCTGTAAAATACTGTTGAGGTCAACTTGACGAAACGTCACTTTACCTGAGGGTGTAATGACCCAAATATAGATTTTTGATTCTTTATTTTGTTGTTTTGTATTAGTTTGAAAGTCATCAGTAATAATCGAATATTCCACCAAAGTTGCATTTTCTGTCTTGGCAATTTGTTTAATTTGTTCCAGATTAGGGGGATTGATTTTGATTTGTTCTTGTTGATTAGGAGATAATCGCCTGGCAACTAACTCTACAACAGCACGCGCCCTACCACGTTCAGCAATTTCTAATGCAGCTTCGGGTTTATTTTGGGCAATTAGGACTTGTTGTAATAGGCGATAAGTGCGAGTTTGTTTTTCAAAAATTGATACTTTATTGGTATCATCTAATTTAGTTCTGAGGTTTTCCCAGATATTAATTGCAGATCTGAGATTTTTTTCGGCATCAGGAAATTTGTTTGATTTGTACAAAGCAAATCCTAAACTATTGAATGCATTACCTTCGCCTTCTTGGTCTTCTTGTTCTTGGGCTTTGGCTAAACTCTGTTGATACAGTTCAATGGCTTTGTTGATATTCCCAAGAGAGAGATTAACATCTCCCAAGCCAGATGATGCTTCAATAGGTTTGAGTTCTAATGCTTCTTTATAATATTGAGTTGCTTTATTAATATCACCCAAAGCTAGGTAAATACCTGCTACTTTGACTTTATTTTCAGCAATACCAGAGGTATTTTTAATTGCTTCATCGATAGCTAAGGCTTGCAAGTAGTCTTGAATTGCTTCGCTATATTTACCTTGAAAATTATAAACATTTCCTCGCCCTCGGAGAATTTCGGCTTTACTTTGGGAGTTTTCTTGTGGGAGAAGTTTTAAAGCTTCATTGTATTTATTAATTGCAGTTTCGTAGTCAGCTAAAGTGGTGTAAACATTGGCAAGGTTAGAGAGATTTTTGACTTGAAGTTGTGGGTAATTAAATTTATGAGCAATGGTTGATGCTTGGGTGTAAGATTTAATGGCGTTGGTGTAATCGGCAATACAGTAGTAAGCGTTTCCAAGTTTTTCCAGGATAACTGCTTGGTTTTCGTTGTCAGAGATTTCTTGGTAAAGTTTCAATGCTTTTTGCCAAGGCTCTATTGCTAAGGAACAATTAGGAGCGTAGAATTCTAAATCACGCAATCTGTCTGCTTCTGCTTTTGGCGAAGCCGCAATTTTTTCATCTAATTGCAACGCAGCTAATTGCTTACCAGATAACTCCCATACCCTTGCAGTACCATCATCAGATGCAGTGACTATGCGTTTACCATCAGGGCTAAAATTAGCTTTGGTAACATTGCCTTGATGTCCTTTAAGTTCAACCAAAACTTTACCTGTTGTATCCCATACGCGGGCTATGCCATCATCAGATGCAGTGACTATCAGTTTTCCATCTGGGCTAAAACTGGCACTATTGATAACACCTTGAAAGTCTTTAAACTCAGCCAACAACTTACCTGAAATATCCCATACGCTAATGTTAGAAGATATGGTGATAATTAGCTTGCCATTAGGACTAAAAATAGCACTATTGATGTAATTCTGCTTACCTTTGAATTCAGCTACTAGCTTACCTGAAATATTCCACACTCGTAGAACTCTATCCCAACCTAAAGTAAGAATCAACTGACTATCAGGGTTAAAAATAGCACTTTTAAAACCAATATCATTACCTTTCAACTCACTGATGAGTTTGCCAGAGGTATTCCAAACACGGGCAGTTTTATCATTAGATCTAGTAATAATTAACTTACCGTTTGAACTGAAATTTGCACTGTTAATATAATCCTGATGTCCTTTCAGTTCAGCTAGTTGTTTGCCAGCAGCATCCCATACTAAGGCAGTTTTGTCGAAAGTTACGGTGACAATCAACTTGCCATCAGGACTAAAGCTGGCGTTACCTCCTTTGAGTTCAGCTAGTTGTTTGCCTGAAGTATCCCATATTATAGAAGTGCCAGCAGAAGAGGTGAGAATTAACTTACCATTAGGGCTAAAACTAGCACTTTTGACAGCACTGTAATGTCCTTTAAGTTCAGTTATTAATTTGCCAGCTGTATTCCAAATTTGGACAGTACCATTATCATTATCAAATGCAGTAATAATTAGTTGCCCATCAGGGCTAAAATTAGCATCATTAACTGTATTGGGATATGGTTGAAGTTCAGCTAGTATTTTCCCAGAAACGTCCCATACCTGAGCAATACTCTTAGAGGAAGTAATCATTTCCGATACAGTTACAATCAACTTGCTATTGGGGCTAAAACTTACACTTTTGATCAAACCTTTATGACTTTTGAGTTCACCAAACTTTTGACTATAAATATCTCCGACTACAGCCATCCCTTTATATATAGCTACAGTCTGCTTACCATCAGGGCTAAAATTTAAACTTTCGACTCCTTCAAGTTCTCTGATCAGAGTGCCAGAAATATCCCAAACACTCGAAGAACGGTTTAGATATGAAGTTATAATAATCTTGCTATCTGGACTAAAAACCACACTGTTGAAATATCCATACTTATGTTTGAGTTCAGTTAATAGCTTGCCAGAAATATCCCACACACGGATGATTGGTTCATCAGTTATAGTAACAATCAGCTTACCATTAGGACTAAAAATTGCATTTTTAACTTTTTGCTGATGTCCTTTCAGTTGTACAATTTGTTTGCCGGAAGTGTCCCAAAGACGAGCAGTTTTGTCATCTGAGGCAGTCAGAATTAACTTACCATCAGGGCTAAATTTGACACTATTAACTAAGTCTTGATGCCCTTTGAGTTCTGTGAGGATCTTGCCAGAAATATCCCAAAGTAAGATATTTTTTTCAAAAGATGAGTATGTAGTAACAGCTAACTTTCCATCAGGACTTAAACTGGCACTAGAAACAGAAAAATTTCCATTCGCTTCCAGTGTTGCCAAAAGTTGGCCTGAAGTATCCCATACCTTAGCAAAATCCCAAGCTGTAGTGAGAATTAATTTGCCATCAGCACTAAAATTTATACTATTGATTTGATACTGATGCCCTTTGAGTTCAGTTAGTAGTTTGCCAGAGGTATCCCATATCTGTGCAGTACCATCTTTAGAACCAGTAACAATCAATTTGTTATCGGGGCTAAAGGTGACATTAGTAATAACTTTATCGTCATTCCTGAAGCGCGGTTTTACTTGTTCTTGAAGTTGCTGATTATCGGAAGATGGTGTTTCTGGTAATTTCGGTGGCGCTATTAACTTGTCATAGACATACCACACCCGAACCGAACTATCACGAGATGCAGTAACAACCAGCTTGCCATCTGGACTAAAATTAGCACTGGTGACTTCATGCTGATGACCTTTAAGTTCAGTTATTAACTTACCTGAGATGTCCCATATTCGTGCGCCATCAGAAGTAGCTGTGACAAGCAATTTACTATCAGGGCTAAAATCAGCACCGTAAACACGATTTTCACTATATTTTTCAGTCGTCGTATTTGGAAACTGAATTTTTGTTATTACCTTACCCGAAGTATCCCATATCCAAGCACTACCATCATGAGATGTGGTGACAACCAATTTGCCATCAGGGCTAAAATTTACGCTGATAATAGAATACTGCTTTCCTTTTAATTCTAATTCGGTTATCAGCTTGCCGGAAGTATCCCATATACGAGCTATGTTGCCAGAACCAGTGATAATGCGCTGATCATCAGGGCTAAAATTAGCACTATAAACGTCTTCCTGATGTCCTTTTATTTCAGTTATCAGCTTGCCGGAAGTATCCCAAATTCGTGCAGTTTTATCTCTAGAGGCAGTGACAATCAGCTTGCCATCATGGCTAAAATTAGCACTATTAACGTAGCCCTGATGTCCTTTGAGTTCAGTTACCAGCTTACCAGCAGTATTCCAAACTTGGGCAACTTTATCATAGGATGTAGTGATAATCAGCTTACCATCAGGGCTGAAATTGGCACTTTGCACCTCCTTAGGTGCTTTGATTTCAGTTACCAGCTTGTTAGATATGTCCCAAATTCTTGCAGTTTCATCTTGTGATGCAGAAAGAATGTGTTTACCATCTGGACTAAAACTAGCACTGTTGACTTCACCTTTATGCCCTAATAATTCTGTCATAAATTTATTAGAACTATCCCACACACGGGCTGTGTTATCAGATGATGCAGTCACAACCCACCTACTATCGGGGCTATAGCCAACACTGTTGACACTGCCCGTATGTCCTTGCAGTTTACCTATCAACTTACCTGAAGGTTGCCAAATCAAAGCAGTTTTATCAACAGAGGCAGTAATAATTTGCTGTCCATCTTTGTTAAAACTTCCGTTTAAAACACTATCTGTATGGGCTTGCA
Organism: Nostoc sp. NIES-4103; assembly: GCF_002368335.1. Lineage (GTDB taxonomy): Bacteria > Cyanobacteriota > Cyanobacteriia > Cyanobacteriales > Nostocaceae > Amazonocrinis. The sequence continues at coordinate 8,215,330 of NZ_AP018288.1, forward strand.
AAACTGCCAACTGCTTACCCGATAAATCCCACACTCTGGCAGTTTTATCATCAGATGCAGTGACGATTTGCTGTCCATTGGGACTAAAATTCGCACTCCAAACAGTGTCAGTATGTCCTTTTAATTCTGTTAGCAACTTACCATATAAATCCCACACTTTAGCAGTTTTATCAGCAGAGGCGGTGACAATGCGTTTGCCATCAAGACTAAAATTCGCACTGTATACGCTGCTTTCATGGGCTTTAAATTCCCTTAGCTGTTTGCCTGATAAATCCCATAAACGCACAGTTTTATCTGCACCTGCTGTTATAATTTGCTTGCCATCCTGGCTAAAATTTGCACTATAAACATTACCTTGATGCCCTTTTAATTCAGCTAGCTGTTTGCCTGAAATATCCCAAATACGGGTAGTAGCATCAAAAGATGCGGTGACAATTAACTTGCCATCATGGCTAAAATTAGCACTTTGAATACTGCCTTGATGCCCAACTAATTCTGCTAATTGTTTGCCCGAAAAATCCCATACACGAGCCGTTTTATCAGCACCAGCGGTGACAATCAGCTTGCCATCATAGCTAAAATTGGCGCTGTTGACACTACCCTCATGTCCTTTGAATTGCCTCTCCTCTGCAAAGTAATCAATAAAACTTCCTGACACAGCAGAATTTTGGTTTATTTGATTATTGGGTGTTTGTGCTGACACCTGTGGTAGTGAGAAAAATATTGAAAAATTCTGCGGTAATGTTGGTGCAAATGTAGCCAGAAAAGCACTTAAAGCAATTACAATCATTTTGCGAAAACGCATAGCTGTTATCTCTACTTTTCTAGAACTACGAAACACCAATCAAGGTAAAAGCTGCCCAATCTCTAACATGAGGATATTTTTTCCTAGTTGCTAGCATCGCATGACGCAAAGCAGAAGCTTTATCTGGGTTTTCACTTAATTTTTGATAAAACTCTGTCATGATTAACACTGGCGATTCATCAGATACACTCCACAAAGAGCCAACTATACTAGGAACCCCTGCGGCAAAAAAAGAGCGCGACAAGCCTATCACTCCATCTCCTGTGATTTTGCCTAATGCTGTATCATTGGCACTGAGTACAACTAAGTCTGCTTGCAAATTTAAGTTCAAAATTTCTTCATAAGTCAGCCAACCGTCACCGCCTTTCATCCCGCCTGGCTCAGGAGCTAATGCTAGTGCGCCTAATGTCTGCGTTCCCTGAATATAATTCCAAGTTGCCAAGTGAATTATTCTCGCTTTTGGCATTCGCTGCACTACTGCTGTCTCAGTTGCAGCATTACCTGTCAATGCTTGAGTCTGCAAAATCTCTGCAATGGCTTTTGCTTCTTGTTCAGCTCCTGGTAAAAGTGATAATTTTCGGGGTGTCTCTCCTGGTTTAGATGCAATGCTGGGCATAGTAGGATTACCAACAATCAACGCATCTTTAGCCATGCCTTGAATGCGCTGTTTTTGCTGGTATAGTAAATCTAAGACTTGGATAGAAGGTGCAATATTAATAGTGTGTTTTTCAATTAAATATTGACCATTTCTATCCTGCAAGGCGGCGAAAGGAACTAAAAATAATTTACCTTGAGGAATAAAAATCACATGTTCTTGTGAATTTTTGGGCAAAATCTTGGCAATGGGTGTAATTAAAATTTCATGTAGCTGTTGTAGTTGTTCTTTTGGATTACCTTGTTGTTCTAGTTCGGCTGGTTTGGTGATAAATATACTCTTATTATAATTGCTGCTGACACCCATTGTTTCACGAGTTTTGATAATTAAATCACTCAAAGATAGATTAAATTTTTGCCATAGAGGTTTTAAGTCAACACGCTGAAAATCAACTTCACCTGTGGGTCTAATTACCCAAATATATAGTTCTGAATCACTGTTTATACGTTGATTATTATGGTTAATTACATTGGTGATGATGGTATATTGTACTAATGTAGCTTTTTGTTGTTTAGCTACTTTTTTGATTTGCTCAATATTAAGTGGTTTGGTTGAATATTCACTAATTTTATTGGATAATAAATTCATCAAACCGCGAGTCCGAATACGTTCGGAAAATTCGAGTGCAGCAGAGATTTGATTTTGTTCAGCTAGGGTTTTTAACATTTGATTATCAGCCTGATTTTGTTTGGTAGTAAGATTGTTATTTGAACTTTGTGCTAAAACTCTGTTATCTTGGGAGTCCAGGAATGATATCCAGTTTCGATTACTAAAATCACAAAATATAGGGATAGTAGTTGAAATCAGCAAGGACATCATAAATTGAGGAATTATTTTCACGGCTTACTCCATAAATTTTATGTTTTTAATAGTTTATGTTTTTAATAGCCTGGTGCTATTACTTATTTAGGCAATTTCTTAGATTTAGTGTTTGATAATTGTCCAGAATGGATACAAAAATACCAGTAGCTAAAATTAGCGATCGCACCATACGTTTCATCAGATTTTTCCTTTTTTAGGGATAGTTCACAAGTTATTGATACTGCAAGCAAGTAAGAGTCAACTATCAACTAACAGACATATATCTTCAGGCGGTGAGAGGATATGTAAAAACTGAGCAAAAACTTGTCAATCAGGGTAATTCAGCAGATAAAACGGTAGATGGGCGTGCAGGCGATCGCCTGCACACCTGTCCTTGAAGAGATACAATAAAAGATAAAATTAAATTCATGCTGTGTCTATGGCAACCCAACTCGGTGAAGCAAAATCACTAACTGAACTAGTAATCTCTTGGGAAGCGTTGCCCGACGATTTTCAATTAGAGGATGAACCAGTGGAGAATATGGGACAGCCTATTTTGGCTGGTGCTTTGCGTGAAAGTTTAGAAATCGCTGGTTTCATCCAACCCCAGATGTTAATAGCTTCAAATTTTGCTCTTTGTGCAACTGTTAACGGGCAATTTATAGTTAAAGCCCCTGACTGGGTTTATGTCCCGTCGGTTAATCAAGTTGTAGAAAATCGTAAAAGTTATACACCAAATTTAGAAGGCGATATTCCAGCGATCGCGATAGAGTTTCTCTCTGACACTGAGGGCGGCGAATATTCATTCAAGCGAACTTATCCACCGGGAAAATGGTTTTTCTACGAGCAAATATTGCAGATTCCCATTTACGTAATTTTTGAACCAAATAGCGGTTTATTGGAATTTTATGAATTAGAGAATAAACGCTATGAATTAAAACAACCCAATGAAAATGGTCGTCATTGGGTTGAAGCAATGGGCTTATTTCTGGGAACTTGGCAAGGTACAAAAGAATCTCGAACTGGTTACTGGTTACGGTGGTGGGATGAAGCCGGGAATTTGTTACCCTGGGCTGTGGAACAAATTGAACAGGAACGTCAACGTGCTGAACAGGAACGTCAACGTGCTGAACAAGAACGTCAACGTGCTGAACAGGAACGCCAACGTGCTGAACAGGAACGTCAACAAAAAGAACGGCTGCTTGCTTATTTGCAATCTCAGGGTATTGACCCAAATAATTTACCTTCCTTGGAGTAGAAAAGTACAAAGTTAATCAAGTTACTTTAGTCAAGCTCAATATTAACTTGAGCTTGATAGCATTGTTGATTCAACCACATAGTGTACAAATTTGCAGCAATTTCTTGGTAAAGCTGCTCATCTAATTGTGGTTGAATAATCTCCTCAACTAAAATTAAATGTATTCCCTGAGCAGTTACAATAGGTTTTAAAAGCTGTGGCGGCTGAACAGCAAATACAGCAGCAGAAACTTCAGTATTTAAATCTGAACGATGCATTACTCCTCGATATCCACCTTTGCGTCGTAATTCTACATCCTGAATATATTTGTGAGCCACATCAAAAAAACTGATCTCACCTTCCTTAATAGCATAAAAAAGTTTCCAGGCTAAATCTTCATCATCTAACATCACTTCGTACATCACTACACCAACATAATCGAGTTGATGTTCATAAAAATATGCTTCGATTTTATCTGCAAACAAATAAGTAGCTAATTTGCTTGAAAGCAGATTTGTATATACGATCTCTTCAAAATTATCTAGAGAAAGATGATATTTTTTCAACCATGTCCAAGTATCTTCAGCATTTAAGAGTTGATTAACTAACCGCGTTTGGTCTGCTGCTTTTTGAAGTTCTTCTGTTTCTATTGTGATACCCGCTTCAACAGCCGTTTTTTCAATAACTTTGTGCGTGATAATCTGCTCAATTATCTCAGGTGTTTTACAGGAAATTTTAATATGATGCAGAATATCATTGTTAATAATAGTGATATTTTCTGACATGATATTGTTCCTCGATTGTCATTGGTTAGGGTTTCACACATTGTCAAATAGTTTGGTTTACTCCTACTAGTTAGCCCCTAATTTTAAGAAGTGAATTGGTAATTTTCCATTTTCATATGCTAAAGTTTCAGCTTTGAGATCACCGATGGAAATTTGCGAATTATTGGGTTGTTGATGTAAGTTTTCTGGAATATTAGTGAGTTTGGTTCTTGTCGATAATCCCATTTGTTTGAGTAAGCGTTTGATGTGACCGTCGCTTACTTTCACTCCCAATTCTTTTGCTAAATGTTTGCTTAACCAGTTTGCTGTCCACCGCCGAAAACTATAACCATAATCGCGGGGGTCTTTACTAACCAATTCTTGCAAACGTTCTAAATATTCTTCATTGACGGCTTTGGGACGACCAATTGGTGATGATTGCCATTGATGTGCCAAGCCAGTACGGGCAATGTGTATCCAATGCCTAGCTGTAGCAGGACAGCATTTCACTGTACGACAAATTTCTATTTGTGATTTTCCTTCATCTGCCAGCAACATAATTTGAATACGCTGGCGATAGATTTCAGTTAAGTCTTCTTCGAGGTTTTTTAACAATAGTTTGCGTTGAAACGATGTCAACAATTGACCACTGTTAATTTCTGGTGTTTTGTTGTTTTGCACTTGCTTGTAATGCATATTGAGAGAATTTGATTATTAATTTCAAGTATTGATTTTTAGTCGCATTCTTTGATTGATGAAGTCAAGCGATCGCACTGCTCAAACAATAGGGTATTTGGGATATTAAACCTTTTGCAAAAGTCTTTTAACACCCCACCCCCAGCCCCTCCCACCCCCCTCTGTCCCCCTTTGGTAATACCGTTTCACTTTAAAGTTGATACATTTAGGCAAGCTGGGGGAGCTGGGGAAGCAAGAAAAGTGATTTGTATCAATATTTTCGTGAAATGGTATAAGGGGGGATGAAAGGGGGGTGGGAGACTTTGACGGAAGTCAAAGGCGGGGCGGGGTTCTTTTTTTGATTCATGCAAGAAGTCTATTTCCAAAGGCGATCGCTATGTGAGTCATGATAAAAATTAGACATGGTGAACTCCTGATTGATCAAGTTTTGCTACACGGAGGGTTGTCAACGCTGACATATATCTCCCAGATGGGAGAGGATATGTAAAAATTAGGTTTTTACATACCCCCTAGCGCTTGAAGATATATAAGAATGAATTCTGAAGCGGTTGTGGAAAATGATGCAGCATTTATCTAAGTTATCTATAGCGGTTCTCACTTTGTTGCAATACAGTCAAAACCCCACCCCCAGCCCCTCCCCGTGAACGGGGCTACGGTGTACACACTTTGTCTGAATTTGTTTAGGAATCTGGGTTTTACCCCACCCTAACCCTCCCCTTATGAAGGGGAGGGAACTGGATTTGTTATTTCCCCCCTTTATAAGGGGGGATTAAGGGGGGTAATACGACTTGTGTGTACACGGTAGATTTACGGGGAGGGGAGGCAAAGCGTAGCTTTGGCGGGGTGGGGTTCTTCAGGTTTAAGTAATCAAGCGAACATGATATTACCGCCAAGAAATAAATTTCTAGGCTCAAAGCTAAAGTAAGCTGAAGCTAACTAAATATAAATTGCAGTCCGTTTTAGCGGACTTGAGCTATGAGCCTTGAACTTAAGTTCAAGGCGTACTTAGGGGAAGAAGCAAGATCTAAAAAATCATTATTACCCAACTTAGTCAGGGAGCTTAGGTAAGTGTCTCGACGGTTCTCAAAGTCAAAAACTCAAATCTCAGGTAGGATGAAATTGCTTTGCTGGTCAATGACAGCAGCAATGGCATTAGGGTTGCTGGTGAGCATTCCAAGGGAAGTGACAGGACAATCTCAGCCGCCACTTTCAGCACAACAGTCAGCAGAGTTGGAGGAAGCCAAGCGACTAATTCAACAGGCCGATCAACTGTATAACGAAGGTAAATACAGTCAAGCCATCCTTCTAGAAGAACGCGCCTTGGCAATTAGAGAGAAAGTACTGGGTAAAGAACATCCCTCTGTCGCCACTAGCCTCAACAATTTGGCAACACTTTACCAAATGCAGGGAAGCTATGAAAAAGCAGAACCTCTGTATCTGCGCTCTCTGGCAATAACAGAGAAAGTACTGGGTAAAGAACATCCCTCTGTCGCCACTAGCCTCAACAATTTGGCAGCACTTTACCAACAACAGGGAAGCTATGAAAAAGCAGAACCTCTGTATCTGCGCTCTCTGGCAATTAGAGAGAAAGTACTGGGTAAAGAACACCCTGATGTTGCACAAAGCCTCAACGGTTTGGCAGAACTTTACCGAATGCAGGGAAGCTATGAAAAAGCAGAACCTCTATATCTGCGTTCTCTGGCAATAACAGAGAAAGTACTGGGTAAAGAACATCCCTCTGTCGCCACTAGCCTCAACAATTTGGCAACACTTTACCAAATGCAGGGAAGCTATGAAAAAGCAGAGCCTCTGTATCTGCGCTCTCTGGCAATAACAGAGAAAGTACTGGGTAAAGAACATCCTCTTGTCGCCAATAGCCTCAACAATTTGGCAGAACTTTACCGAGCAAAGGGAAGCTATGAAAAAGTAGAAACCCTGTTTTTGCGATCGCTGGCAATTAGAGAGAAAGTACTGGGTGCATATCATCCTGATGTTGCACAAAGCCTCAACAGTTTGGCAGGACTTTACCAAGAACAAGGAAGCTATGAAAAAGCAGAATCTCTGTATCTGCGCTCTCTGGCAATTAGGGAGAAAGTACTGGGTGCATATCATCCTGATGTTGCACAAAGCCTCAACAATTTGGCAGGACTTTACAAAGAACAGGGAAGCTATGAAAAAGCAGAACCTCTGTATCTGCGCTCTCTGGCAATAAAAGAAAAAGTACTGGGTAAAGAACATCCCTTTGTCGCCACTAGCCTCAACAATTTGGCAGGACTTTACAAAGAACAGGGAAGCTATGAAAAAGCAGAACCTCTGTATCTGCGCTCTCTGGCAATAAAAGAAAAAGTACTGGGTAAAGAACATCCCTCTGTTGCCACTAGCCTCAACGGTTTGGCAATACTGTACTATACACAGGGAAGCTATGAAAAAGCAGAACCTTTGTATCTGCGCTCTCTGGCAATTTATGAGAAAGTACTGGGTGCATATCATCCTGATGTTGCACAAAGCCTCAACAATTTGGCAGAACTTTACCAAGAACAAGGAAGCTATGAAAAAGCAGAACCTCTGTTTTTGCGCTCTCTGGCAATAAAAGAAAAAGTACTGGGTAAAGAACATCCCTCTGTCGCCACTAGCCTCAACAATTTGGCAGGACTTTACCAAGCAAAGGGGAGCTATGAAAAAGCAGAGCCTCTGTATCTGCGCTCACTGGTAATTTTTGAAAAAGTACTGGGTAAAGAACATCCCTCTGTCGCTACTAGCCTCAACAATTTGGCAGGACTTTACCGAGTACAGGGAAGCTATGAAAAAGCAGAACCTCTGTTTTTGCGCTCTCTGGCAATAACAGAGAAAGTACTGGGTAAAGAACATCCTGATGTCGCCATTAGCCTCAACAATTTGGCAGGACTTTACCAAGCAAAGGGGAGCTATGAAAAAGCAGAGCCTCTGTATCTGCGATCTCTGGCAATTAGTGAAAAAGTACTGGATAAAAAACATCCTAATGTTGCCACTAGCCTGAGCAATTTGGCATTATTGTATTGGGCGCAAGGTGACATGACTCGTACTACTGACTTTCTCAGCCGTAGTCTAGAAGTTGAAAAGCATAATTTGCCCCTCATCTTTGCTGTTGGTTCAGAACAGAGAAAACAAAACTACGCTAAAACCTTCGCAGGATCAACCAACCTTGCTGTTTCTCTCGCCTTCCAAAAAGCTGCCAAGAATCCCACAGTATCACGCCTGGCACTAACAACAGTGCTACGCCGTAAAGGATTGGTACTAGATGCCGTTGCAGATAACATACAAACGCTACGCAGTCAACTAGCACAGAACCCAGAAACGAAAAAATTATTAGATGAATGGTTGAATGTACTGCAACAGTTATCTGCACTGGTATACAGGGGACAGGGAAAACAAACACCTGAACAATATCAAACGCAATTTCAACAACTAGAAGCAGAGAAAGAACGCCTAGAAGACGCTATCAGCAAGAAAAGTGCCGAGTTCCGCACCACCACCCAGCCAGTAGAGTTAGCAGCTATCCAAGCTAAGATACCACCAGATGCAGCTTTGGTAGAAATTGTGTTGTATAAACCATTTAATCCCAAAGCTAAATCAACTGAACGATGGGGCAAACCGCGTTATGCTGCGGCAGTGCTGCGTTCTTCTGGTGAACCAAAGTGGATAGACTTGGGTGATGCTGCGGCTATTGACAAGTCTGTGACGAATCTGCGAGAAGCTTTAGCAAACAAGTCTCCTTTAGAAACGAATCAGGAGAATAAAAATAATGCCATTAAAGAAAATGATACAGGAGAAAGCGATCGCTCGATCTTTAAAGTTGAGCCTGTTATCGATATTGCATCTGTGCAAAAACTCGCGCGGACATTAGATCAGCAAGTCATGGCACCCATTCGTCCACTTTTGGGTGATGCGCGTCATCTGTTGATTTCACCGGATGCACAGTTGTCATTGATTCCTTTTGAAGCTTTACAAGATGAACAAGGTAAATACCTGATTCAGCGTTATGCTTTCTCTTATTTCAGCAGTGGGCGAGATTTGCTCAGGCTACAATTATATGCTGGTAGCGGCTCGGCTCCTGTGGTGTTTGCTAACATCGATTACAACCAACAAGAAAATGCGATCGCTGCTAAGCCAAAATCCGATGACACACGCGGCTTTGATCACCGACGCTCCACTGACTTAGCTAATTTGTCTGTTAAGCCACTGCAAGCGACAACTCAAGAAGCAGAAAGTATTAAAGCAGTTTTTCCAAAATCAAAAATCATATCACAAAAGCTAGCTACAGAAACAGCTATTAAACAACTTTCTGCCCCCAGTATTTTGCACTTAGCAACTCACGGCTTCTTTCTCCCAGATCAAGAAGTGAAATTACAGCCAAACGAGTTTGATTTACAACAGCCAAAAATCTTAAACTTGGAAAATCCCTTGTTGCGATCGGGTATAGCATTAGCAGGTTTTAACATTCGCTCCAAAGCAGCCTCTAGCAATGATGATGGTGTACTCACAGCTTTGGAAATGGCAGGGCTGAATTTACGCGGAACGCAGTTAGTAGTGCTATCTGCTTGCGAAACTGGACTAGGTGATGTGAAAGTTGGTGATGGGTTGTATGGGTTGCGTCGTGCTTTAGTGATTGCGGGAAGTCAAAGCCAACTGTTGAGTCTGTGGAAAGTAAGCGATGGCGGGACTAAAGAACTGATGGTGAAGTATTACCAAAAGTTAAAAGCAGGGAAAGGCAGACATGAAGCACTGCGAGAGGTACAGTTGGAGTTTCTTTCTAACCCCAAATATCAACACCCATTTTACTGGGCAAGCTTTGTCCCCTCTGGTGATTGGACTGCACTTTCTGGTAAATAATGTTGCATTATATTCAAACCCCAAAACCAAGACCATATCTGATACCGTTTCACTTTAAAATTGATGCATTTAGACAAGCTGGGGAAGCTGGGGAAGCTGGGGAAGCTGGGGGAGAAAGAAAAATCATTTGCATGGCTGATTTCGTGAAATGGTATGAGTAGAGACGATTCGGCGAATCGTCTCTACGGCGAATCGTCTGTACAATTACGAATTACCCTTCGGGTGACGCTCGCAAGCTCGCTACCGCTGCGCTAACGCAAGTTTGCCAGACGCTCGAAGACTCGCTAACGCTGCGCTAACGACGCAAAGCGCCAAGACGGCAACTTGCTCACGAATTACGAATTAATTAAACCCTGTGGTAACCACAGCTTATTCATCCATAACCACAGCTTAAGCGTTGGTAACGACAGCTTAAAGGTTCCTTATCAATGAATATTCTGTAGTAACCACAGCTTATTCATCCATAACCACAGCTTAAGCCGTGGTAACGACAGCTTAAAGGTTCCTTATCAATGGATATTCTGTGGTAACCACAGCTTGTTCATTCATAACTACAGGGTTTATTTTACTTATCAATGCAAACTCTGTGGTCAAGACAGCTTGTTCATTTGTTAAAAAGATTTGATGGTAGTACTAGTGGACTGACACAGCTAAAATAGTGCATAAATTTCCTCTAATATCTCTGTGTTCTCTGCGCCTCTGCGGTTCGTTAATGCAACATTTTAGCCTTGCCACGCCACTACTGGACTGACACGACTAATTTGGTGCATTAGCTTTCCTCTTGTGGGATGGGCGTCTCGCCCGTCCTAACTGGCGGACAAGATGTCCGCCCCACAAGAAAGAAAATTTATTGCAACATTTTAGCTGTGTCAGTCCACTACAAAACTTAATCCCCAATCCCCAGTAATTAGTTAGAGTGAATTACAAATAAATGTGCATCTAGTTTGAGTCAGGAGGAAAGAATCGTGAAAGCAGTCTTAATGACAGCAGCTGGTAGTCCCGAAGTTTTGCAACTACAAGAAATAGTAAATCCTACTGTTCCCGTAGGAAATACTGAGCTTTTAGTCCGCTTGGTAGCAGCTGGTGTTAACCCCATTGACACTAAACTTCGTAGTCGAGGCACTTTCTACCCTGAGCAAATGCCTGCTATTTTAGGATGTGATGGTGCTGGTATAGTTGAGGCGGTGGGTGCTGGTGTACAGCGTTTTCGTCCGGGAGACGAAGTTTATTTTTGTTATGGTGGCTTGGGCGCACACCAAGGTAACTATGCTGAATACACTGTTGTTGATGAAAGGTTTGTGGCGCGTAAACCAGCTTCCATCTCTTTTGCAGAAGCAGCCGCAGCGCCTTTGGTGTTAATCACTGCTTGGGAAGCTTTGTATGAACGGGGACGACTGGAACCTGGGGAACGGGTTTTGATTCATGCTGGTGCTGGTGGTGTTGGTCATGTAGCGATTCAATTGGCAAAACTCAAAGGTGCTACTGTCTCTACTACTGTGAGTACTGAAGAAAAGGCAAATTTTGTCAGACAACTCGGTGCTGATCATGTAATTTTTTACAAACAAACAGACTTTGTGCAAGCAGCTTTAGATTGGACTGATGGCGAAGGGGTAGATTTAGCTTTTGACACTGTAGGCGGCGAAACTTTTTATCAAACCTTTCCGGCTGTGCGAGTGTATGGTGATATTGTGACGATTCTGGAACCAGATCCTCAGACTGTTTGGAAATCTGCGAGAACACGTAATCTCCGCATTGGCTTGGAATTAATGTTAACACCGATGTTGCTGGGATTGGAGGAAAGTCTTCAGCACCATGCAGATATTCTCGAACAGTGTGCTAAATGGATTGATCAGGGTAAGTTGAAAATTCAGGTTAATCATCAGTTTCAGTTAGAAGAAGCAGCAGCGGCACATCAATTACTTGAAAGTGGAGCGATCGCGGGTAAAATTGTTCTGCTGGTTAGGGATGAATGATATGGTGTTAACTTATCTGGCGTTGCTGAATGGGGGATGGTTTAATTTCACGCAGAACCGCAGAGACGCAGAGAGTTTTGGATTTCAATGCAAGGCTAATTGTGTTTTATAGCTGTCGCCAGTAGTGTTAGGACATCAACAGATGATAAAACCTAGACACAAAGCGAAAAGTCGGAGCGGCGGCTTCCGCCGATCTGAACTTTTCAAGACAAAGACTTTTTACCCAGTCACCAGTCCCCAGTCCCCAGTCCCCAGTCCCCAGTCCCCAGTCCCCAGTCCCCAGTCCCCAGTCCCCAGTCCCTAACTATATGTTTTAAAGGTGGAGTATTGCAGAGATTATGTTCAAAAGTGCTGTGGGTATCTTTGCGTTACTCTGCGTTTTATTAGTTCTGTTTACTCTCTGCTTACCTTTATCTGTTTGGGCTGGGGAAATACAGGTAGAATCCACTGTTTTAACTGTAGAACTGTTGCAAGAACGGCTTCGGACACCGACATTGCATGAAGGTAATTTGACGGTGGATTTACGGGGAATGGTGATTGATTTGCGACCAGAAAATGCTGCTTTCCGCGATGTTTTTTACCAATTGCTGCGAAAAGAACTGCAAAAGAGTGGTGCAAAACCTTTGGGTTTAGACCTCAGCCATTCTCTCATTCAAGGAGATTTTGTGGGTAGCGATTTGGGTTTGAGAATATCTCTGTATGCTCAAGCTGTGGCTCCTATTTTTACCACAACGGAATTAGAACAATTGCAACGTCTGCGTTTGGTATGTTTGCAATCACTGGCGATGTCTGATGGCAAGTCCCAAGGTGTCTACGCTTTACCCAATTCTAAAGACTGCCGATCGCTTTTGGCAACTGAAGCAACGCCATCTAGCGATATCACTGTGTTTCGTGGTTCTTTAACATTGGTGGAAACTCGCTTTCATGGCAAAGTTGAGTTTCCCAATACGTTGTTTTTACAATCTGTAGATGCCCAAGGCGCTATTTTTGTACAACCAACTAACTGGACTGATACTAGATTCAGCCGTTCTTTGAGTTTCAATCATGCAATTTTTCAGCAGTTGAGTAATTTTCAAGGTAGTATTTTTCTGAATAAAGCTAATTTTAAACAAGCGCAATTTCAGGAAGCTGCTGATTTTCGTAGCAGTATATTTGTAAATACTGGCAATTTCAATGAAGCTAGTTTTAAAGAATTGGCTAAATTTAATTATGTGCAGTGGCAAGGCAATACAGATTTTTCTTATGTACGTTTTGCCAATCAAGTACAGTTTACGAAAGCAAGTTTCAATCAGTCACTTTTGTTGATGGAAACGACTTTTGAGCAAGCTGTTAGCTTTCGAGAAGTGCAGTTTCACCAAAGTGTAAATCTTCAAGGTGCTAGCATTCTCAACCAAGCAGATTTTAGTGATGCTTGGTTTGCTAGAGAAGCTGATTTAAAGGTAGGTGGTCTCACTTTTAATTCTAATAAAGCCAGAATTTTAGGTAATCCCGGCGAAATTGGTAGAATGTTTTGGGTGTCAACTTTACAAGGTAATCAAAATGTTTTGCGGAATTTGGGGCAAAATTTTCGTCAGCAACAGCAAGTAGCCGATGCCAATCAGCTAGAATACATCAAACAAAAATTGCGATTAAGAGAGTTAAGTCATCATTTAGTGGCGACAAATATTAATAGTGCAAATCTTGCACGTTTAATGGATTTAGGTTTTTCTGCAACTCAGGCTAAAGAGATAGCCAAAAGTCGTAAAATTAAATTTTTTCGTAGCAGTAGTGAGTTACTGAGTTTGGCAGATATAGATTTAAAAACATACATGCAATTACGCGATCGCTTGGTTGTTGCTGCACCCCTTTCTATTGGAAGCTGGTTACTGCAAGCTTGGATTTGCTTAGCGTTGAGTGTACTGTTGCTGTTGAGTGGCTACGGTACGAATTTTTGGTTAGTCTTTGGCGTGGGGGGAGTTGCGATCGCTTACTTTGGTTTACTATTTTGGCTAGTGGATCGCTACCGTCGTCTACTTCCTGTGGCAATTATTCCCACATTTTACGAAACTATATCTATATTAGTGAGTTTTGGCGTTTTAGAATTATTGAGCTTGTTAGCTATATTTCGCAATGCTGAACAACCTTGGCTGACGCTGGGGTGTCTTTTAATTATTATTGTCCCTATACCCGTAGCTTTATTGATTCGACTTTACCAACAAGGACGTTATCACGACTTGATGGACACATCCTATTTTACAGAAGATGGTACATTTCGGCAGTTGCGATTGTTAATTGGACGTTTGCCAGTGATACCGAGAAATGCAACATTTCGGGAAAGATATATGCCTTTGCTATGCGATCGCCGTTGGAACTGGCTGAATTATTATGACTTTAGCTTGAATAATCTGGTGAAATTGGGATTTAATGACATTCGCCTGCGAGATGAACATTTACCAGGTATCATCGCCACACTTGCTTGGTATCAGTGGGGTTTGGGTTTACTTTACATCACCCTGGTTTTGTGGACACTCTCGCGCACCATTCCAGGGTTGAACTTGCTGATTTATTTGAAGTAATTCTTGTACTTGACTTCTATCAGCAACAAAATAGGCGATTATTATTAGGTATAATTAATGACTGTACTTCTCGAAGTATATTGATAGTAAAATAAAACTATAGAGAAGCTTGTAATGTTCAAGTATTTTGTGCGTTTGCTGCTTGTGGTAGTATCGTTCGGTGCATTTTGGAGCATGAAAGCTAACTCTGCTTTTGCACAAAAGTCATACGAACCCACCACCGAGTCGTTATCAAAGCATGAAGTTCCAGACTGGTTTTCAGATGCAAAACTCGGTATTTTCATTCATTGGGGTGTGTACTCTGTACCTGCTTGGGCACCACTAACCGGCGAATTTAATAAGGTGGTTGCAGAACGTGGTTGGGAATATTGGTTTTTGCACAATCCCTACGCGGAATGGTATTTCAATTCGATGAAACTTGAGGGTAGCGACACCTACAATTATCATCGTGCAACCTATGGCGAAAACTTCAACTATGATGACTTTATCCCAAAATTCAACGCAGCTATTAGAAACTGGAATCCGCAAAAATGGGCGAAACTTTTTTCACGGGTGGGTGCGCGGTATGTTGTGTTAACGACTAAGCATCATGATGGCTTTTTGTTGTGGCCTAGTAAAACTACAACCCAGCCAGAACGTATAGCTTCGCGGGATATTGTTGGTGAACTGACCCAAGCAGTTCGTACTGAGGGGATGCGAATGGGGCTGTACTACTCCGGTGGCATAGATTGGTCACAGAAAGATGTTACAGTAACAGATTTCAATACCTTGATAGCAGCAATTATTCAAGATAAAGCCTACGCAGAATATGCTAACGCCCATTGGCAAGAATTGATTGATCGCTACAAACCGTCAATTCTGTGGAATGATTTAGGATATCCTGTTGGCGAAGCGAATAATATCATCGCCTATTTTTACAATCATGTACGAGACGGCGTGGTAAATGATCGCTTTGATTTGGGTGGGCAATTCGGTTTGCATTACGATTTTTCGACACCAGAATATAGCCAACTTCAGGAAATCCAGGCTAAAAAATGGGAAGCGACACGAGGTCTAGGTTATTCGTTTGGCTATAATCAAAACGATACCGATTTAAATATGATTTCAGTGGATGAACTCGTTGATTTGTTTGTTGATGTAGTCAGCAAAAATGGGAATCTGCTGCTTAATGTCGGGCCTACTGCGGATGGTTCAATACCTAAAGTGCAAGTCGAACGGTTGCTTGGTTTGGGTAAGTGGTTAGATGTAAACGGCGAAGCTATATTTGGTTCACGGTACTGGATTCGTTCGGAAGATGTAACTACTGAAGGCTTGCGAGTGCGCTACACCACAAACAGGGGAAACTTGTACGCCGTGTTGCTTGATACTCCAACTACTGAAAGGATAACGATTCCGGGTTTGATTTTGTCGAGAAATACGACAATCACGATGTTGGGTGTACGAGGACGGCTAAAGTGGGAGCAGTACGGACAGAACTTGTTGATAACTTTACCGTCTAGCTGTAGGCAAAAAAAATCACCAGCCTACACGTTAAAAATCAGTAATATACCTAGTTGATGCTCTTTAGATTCAGCCGGGATAAATAACAATACCCCAGCAGCTAACTTGTGAATATCAGTCCCAGCTGCTTGGGGTTGTTAATGCGATCGCGATCGCTCTAGTTCCTCAACTACCTTTTTATTAAGGAAGCTTTGGGTATTTTAACTGATTGACAAAATGTACTTTACCTTAAACTCTCACGAGTGGGTTGGGGGTGGGGTGCATTTCAATTGTTACTGTTTCCAGCCACCGCTTTTGTATTGTCCGCACTTGCAGTAGTGAGGTGCGATCGCTCTTCCTCATAATAATAGTAGTAGCTGTAAGGTTCGTTATTCACAATCACACCATTTACTACCTGTCCCAACACATTCTGACCAGATTTTTCTAATTGTTCTTTAGCAAAATCTGCATTCACTGAATCAACTACTCCCGGACGAACCACAAACAAAACACCATCAGCCATTTGACCTAGAGTAACAGCATCAGCAGCAACATTGATTGAGGGAGCATCAACAATTACAAAATCGTATTTGCTAGCAAAAGTTTCCATCAACGTTGCCATTCGTAGCGAGTCTAACAAAGAACCTGGACTAGGAGGCAATACTCCAGAAGGCAAGACATCCAAATTATCCATCACATTTTTGACAGCTGTTGTGATTTCAGCTTGCCCAATAATCAAATTGCTCAAACCTTTACTATTCATCAGTTCCCAAATTTTATGCTGGACTGGACGGCGCAAATCTGCATCTATTAATAAGACTTTACGCCCCGTTTGAGCCATTGCCACAGCTAAATTAGCAGATACAGTTGACTTACCTTCTGTGGGTACAGAACTGGTGACAACAATCACTTTTAATTCATTATCAGCACTGATAAACTTGAGATTTGCCCTGAGCATTCTGTAAGCTTCACTTATAGGCGATCGCGGAGCATCCCTAACAATAAGCCTTTGGCTATAAGACTCTGCTTTTTCATCGCTACCAATATATTTTTTCAACTTGCCAACAACAGGAATTACTCCTAATAAAGTCAATCCTAGTAATTCTTTAGCCTCATCAACAGTCTTAATAGATTTATCTTTTGCTTCCAACAGATATATAGTAGCAAAACTTGCTATACTAGCCAATAAAACTGCACTGAAATAGGTCAATAAACGTGAAGAGCTTGGCTTATTTGGAACTTCAGCTTGAGATATAATACTAGCATTACCAACATTTTGATTTTCAGCAATATGACTTTCTTGCAGCTTTTGTAGCAGAAGCGAGTAAGTAGATTGAGCAGCTTGTAATTTACGTTCTAACTGTCGTTGATATTGCTCTAATTTTGGCATAATATTCAAGCGTTGCTTGTAAGCAGCTTGCAACTTTGATAAAGTAGCAGTTTGGTTTGCCAAACCCAAACGATTAGACTCTAATTCCACAAGCTTGGCAGCAAGTTGTTGCTGCAAAGCTCCTAGTTGCATGTTGTTATTGAGTTGTGGTTGACTTGTGTCTGCAACTATTTTAACCCGCTGTTGCAATAGCCCATTTAAAGACTTTAATTTCTCTTGTAAATCTATGATTTGTGGATGCGTATCTTGTAAAACAGTCCGCCTACCTGCCAGTTGTGATTCTAGCTGTTGGATTTCTTTAAGAATATCTTGCACCCCTGGAGTTTGGCTAAGGGAAGCCATCATTAGTGCCTGCTGAGAATTCATATCCAATTGCTTGCGAACTGCTAGAGACTGTGCATCAACATTGGCAAGATTAGATTGAACATCACTCATTTGTTTTTGTAACTCTCCCATGACTACCACAGACTGAGTTACTTCTTCTTGTAAAGAAACAAGTTGATACTTTTCTTTAAACCTGGCTAATTCTGCTTCTGTTTGTTGAACAGCTGCTTCTGCATTTGGCAGTTGTTTTTCAATAAATTTGCGGGCTGTTGCTGTTTCGGTTCTGAGTAAATTTATATTTTGCTCTAAATAAATTTTTATCAGAACATTAACAACCTTTGCAGCTTGGACTGGATTGGTATCTTTATAAGATATACTTAAAATATCTGTCTTATTGACATTTTTTACCGTCAAATTATCTAAAAAGTCTTCAGGTGTTATGATTACACCACTATTATCTTTAAGCTGGAGTATACTGATAGTCTTTTGCACAACAGGGAGAGAACGTATAACTTCTGCTTCTGTATTGAGAGGATTAATTTGATTATCCTCCACTACTGGTTCTAACTTTCCGATTTCTGTTCCTACTCCTGTTAATGTCGAAGTTGCATTATTTCTTTGAAACCGTAGTTTTGCTTCTGCTACATAAGAAGGCTTTTGCAGCACAAACGCAGCCATAATTGAAAGCAATAATACAGAGAAAAAAATGTTTATGGCAGGTATGTAACGTCGCTTCCAAATTTGCAAATATTTATTTGCGTGTAAAGAGTTTTCTTGGGATTCCATAATTACCTGTTTATTTTTGAGAAATTTAATTTGGGAAATAATTTTTCTGATACTAAGTTGCAGTTTGAAATAGTACGATTTCTTCCCCCTGCTTCCCCTACCCCCAAAGCTACTCTCTCTGGCTGAGTAAGCTAACTATTTAAGATGGTGTAGAGAAAATTGATATTTTTCACTGCCATAGTGAATTGCTGTAATTGCATTAATAACTCTCTCTAAATCTTCTGTTGTCAGATTTGATCCGGAAGGCAAACAAAGACCGTATGTAAATAAATTTTCAGCCACCGTTCCTTTGATGCATTCACACTCAGAAAACACAGGTTGGAGATGCAAAGGTTTCCACACCGGACGAGTTTCTATTTGTTGTTTGGCAAGTGCAATGCGGACTTGTTCTCTATCAGCACCAAAAGCTTTTGGCTCGATTGTTAAACAAGTTAACCAGCGGGTTGCACGCCCATAAATAGCTTCTGGCATAAATTCTATGCCTGACAGATTTCCTAAAGTCTTTTGGTAAATTTCAAAGTTACGTCGTCTAGCTGCAACTCGCTCATGTAAAACACGTAATTGGCCGCGACCAATGCCAGCCAAAACATTGCTAAGGCGATAGTTATAGCCAATTTCTGAGTGTTGGTAATGGGGAGCTAAATCACGTGCTTGAGTTGCTAAGAAACGAGCTTTTTTCACTAATTCTGCATCATGGGAAACTAACATTCCCCCACCAGATGTAGTGATGATTTTATTACCATTGAAGGAGTAAATGCCAATGCGCCCGAAAGTGCCAGGAAAATGCCCTTTGTAAGTAGCGCCTAAAGCTTCAGCTGCATCTTCAATTAAGGGAATATCGTAGCGATCGCAAGCTTTGAGAATTGGCTCGATATCTGCACTTTGCCCATATAAATGTACAACTACCACAGCTTTGGGTAATTTGCCAATACGGGCGCGGTGTTCTAAAGCTTCTTGCAATAATTCAGGGTTCATATTCCAGGATATGCGATCGCTATCGATAAATACTGGTTTTGCCCCTAAATAAACCACCGGATTTGCAGTAGCTACAAAGGTCAAAGTAGAACAAAAAACTTCATCCCCAGACTCTACGCCTACTAATCGTAAAGCTAAATGTAATGCCGCTGTTCCAGAACTAACAGCAGCAGCATAACCAGCCTTAGTTAGTTGACAGAATTCTTGCTCAAAAGCATCTACATGTGGCCCTACTGGCGCAATCCAGTTAGTATCAAAAGCTTCTTGGACAAATTCTATTTCTTGCTTTCCTATATGAGGAGTTGAGAGGAGAATTGGTTTTGTCATTCTAGCTTAAGTTAGAGAAAATATAAATTCAGTAGCGTCCGGTAAAACGATAGTGTTTGTGTGGATATTTCCAACGCAGGAAATTTTTAATCACGGGATTCATCTCAACCTTGGCTGGAATTTGTACGACTGGAAAACCCATTGCTTCTTTGTAGGCAATTAATCCTGGATCTTCAGGAATATGTGGACTATGAACAACTTCACGAATTTGACCACAACGACGACAAGCTTGAACAAACTCAAAGGTTAATCCATGACTGATATAGTTTGCTAATGCCTCGGTAGTCATATGAATATATTCAAGATAAGCAGTCCCATCTATAGCTGTTCCATAACAATAACCCGCTAATTTTTCATCAATGAGACCTGCAATCACTATTCGATGTTTGTCACTAGTATAGGTTTTGATAGTGTTGAGATAATTCTCTTTCGATGGCAGTTTAATATAGTAATTAGTCCTTTCTAAAGATGAACGAAGAACTTCATATCCCTGTTCTTCCAGCAAAGTTGACCCAATTAACTGGACAATTTTTACCCGTTTATAACACCTCCTAACCTGACTTCTACGATTTGATGATAAACTCTGCAAATCATAACTAGTAACATCAGATAGTAAATGAATTGGTATTGATCCATTAGCAAATTCAGCATCATCTTCATGCAATGCTGAACGATATGACCAGCAAAATGGAGTTGGGCGTGTTGCTTGCTCAAACTTTAAGCGAGCCATCAAATGAATAGGTCTATACAAACCAGGAAACTTTCCTTCCATCCAGTAGCGCCCTTGATGACAGATAACATGTAAACCTTTTTGGCGTAATTCTTTAGCCAATTCTGCTTCCGTTATTGGCATCACAGATGCTTCGGATATATCTTTAATTTGTGATTCGCTTAATGTGTAAACCATATATTCAGCTTGCCCTTAATTTCATTAACTATCAAAACAAACTTGAAAAGTAAATTTATTTCCCAGAAGTACGAACGCCCTTTAAAAATGGGGAAATAAAAAGAGGTTTCATCACTATGTAGAACTGACGTTATTGTAATTTTTACAAATTACGTTGAACAATATTGCCAGCCTGAATAGTTCATTTGCATAACCTAAATCCGCTTAGTATTAAGTAACTTACATTTACCGTTAAGGCATTTTCCTGTCTCCAGGTCGAATTCATAATGATGACTAAGACACCGCAGAATTCCTCCTGGTAAAATCTCACCTACTTCTTGCAAGTCAACACCAGCATGAGGACAGTAGCGCTGTATTTTATAAGTCTGTCCCTCAGAGTGAATTGTAATTAGCTCTTGAGCATCTATTGAATTTTCATAATCTTCTACAGCTTGTAAAGATTGGGGAGAAGCAAATTTCAGTAATCCCAAAAGATGGTCGTTGTAAATATCTGGATTACGCCAAGCAACAAATCGCAGAGATAAAAAGAAGTCTTCCCAAAGTAACTTTCCATCTAATAAAGGTGGAAGCCATCTTGATGCAAAACGATAACCGTAGCTGCACTCTCCTATCTCGTTATATACGCCTTCCCAACCTGGTCGAAAATCCACTGCCCATTTTCCACCACCTACTCCTGTAATATCAAACCCAACTCTCATCCCAATTTTTTGGTTGAAGTAGGAATTCATTTTTAAAAGACTTTGGAAATATTCGTGGAATGGTTCCCAAAGAGATGTTGTAGGTTCTGGATAACGAGCTTTGAAGCCAGCAATTTGAGTTGTTTTTTGCTGGGCATAATTTTCAATGTAAGAGTCGCGATCGCTAAATGAAAAATCACTCCAGATGGGATCGGCCTTTTTAGATTCTTGCGTCACATCAAATACATCTCCAGGCAGTAATATCATGGTGTTATGCACACCCTGGCGATGCAGCCAGTCTACTACTTGCTGTTGGTCTGGAAAAATGCCATTTTCCATTTCTGAATTAATTGCAGCCAGCTCTGGATCGAGAAAGCAAGGAGGCCCAGCAAAAGGAATGGCTGTTACTGGTTTTATAGATGCGAACGCTCGTTCTAGGTAACTGAATTTAGCTATGCGCTTGCGCTGGGAAAGTTCTTGTTTGCGCTGTGGGGAATATTCATAGCACATAGGATACCAAGAAGCTCCAGCCCCTTGCAACGCTAAGACATCGATTACTCCACCTACTTTAGTGCGGATGCTGCAAAGTTGCGCTACTGACAACCGCGCATCATTAAGGTCAAGCAATATCTCCCCATCACCAACAATCACTACAGCAGAATCGTGGTTCATGGGTGACTCTTCTGAGACAAAAAATATACTGATTTCTTCCCCTAGTTGTACTGTTTCCCACTGCGGCACTTCTATAATTTTTTTTAAACCTGTAGCAGTAATTTTCTGCTTGAGAATTGGCGAGGGATAGCGCGGGATAATGATGGGTGTCTCTGGTGAGACTTGGGCTAAAAACCAAGGGTCAAGGTGGTCTAAATGTTCGTGAGAAATAGCGATCGCAGTTGGTTGCAGTAATGCAGATGTCAGCAAATGTTCATTACTGGGATACTGAAACCATGAAGCCAGAAATGCTCCTTCTGGAGATAGCCACGGATCGACAAGTAATGTAACATTATTAGTCTCTACTTTTAAACCCGCGTGCCCAAGAGAAGTAATCTTCATAGTTGTTTATCTAATAATTCATCAGTTCAATTTGCTTATTTTTGGTGATCTATATTTGTACGAATTTAGAGAATTGCTTGTTGGTTATTCCTTAATGAGGAGAACGATAAGCAGGAAAAAATTTTGATTCCATCAGTTTTTCAGGTTGAATATTTAAAGATTTTGCTCGTAGTTCAACTAAATAATGATATTTTTCTTCATCTAAAATTAACCGTAGTGTCATGAAATTATGCTTGAGTTGAGAGAAACCAGCTTTAAATGCATAAACACTATCTTTCGACGCGCCAACTCCACCTCCCAAATGCAAAAATTCATTGCCACGTTCCTTAGCCCAATATCGAGCAAAATCTGTTTCTAAACTGCTAGGAGATAAGCTGACAAATTTATTTTTAGTCCCTCCCAAAGTACTTTGTACTATGCCGCAAACTTCTGTATATAAGCCAACACAGGCAACCTCATTTTCATACTCAACAACACATAGATGCAATTTTTCTCCTAATGCCTTATACATCTCGTAATAATATGCAAAATCAAAGCTGTAAAATCCTACGGCAGCATCTACTCGTTCCATAGTTTCTTGATAAATAGCAGTAAATTCATCAAGATATTCTTCTATATTAACCATTTTGGGGATCATTCCCAATCTCTTACATTTATTAATTGTGCTTTTATGACCTTTCCTGGTATTTGTCCAGATTTGAGACTCAGAAATTCTTAAGTCAACAGAAACAGTTTCTCCATTGACTAAAAATGTATTTGACTGAAAAATATCACAAAAGTTTTCGTTTAAAATTGGATGCAATCTAATAAAAGCTGAACATACACGCTTGTCACGTAATACACGCTTAAATTCACTCATGGCTAAATCAGGAAAACCTGGCGTATTCACAGCTGCTTCGCTTAATAAAATTCCTGTATAACCATAAGGAGACTTAATGTCAAAAGTTTCTATAATTGTTTCATCAACGACATCATCGCATTTCGACAGCAAATAAGGCGCAAAAAATATTTTGTCACCATCAGTTATAACAATCGCTTCCGGAATACCTTTAATTCTATTTTTCTCTAATAAAATATACTCAGGTAATTGATAAACATCATGTCGAATCTTATGCAGTATTTCCATCCATAAGGGATTTGATATATCAATTACTTGAACATTCATTAGTTTAATCCTTATTGAAGTAACAGAACTTCTCACACAAATTGATCATCAATCAAACAATTGATTAATCTCCCTATTACTCTGTCCACAGAACAGGAAATATTGCTGGGTCGCTATAGTCTGGATAACCGTTTGGCAATTTGCGACACATACGGTCAAGAAAGTGATCAATTTGTTTTTCGTTATTCCAGAAAGGTTGATAACGGTTGTCATGGTCTTGTAAATGTACAGCCATCGCCAAACGAATTGAATGACTGTAATTAGGATAGCTACCGTGAATTGTCTGGCAATGATGAAAACTGATTTGGCCCTTTTTTAAGGTCATAGGTACTTCAATAATCTGCCGTCCAGAAGAAAATTTTTGCTCTAAATCTTTAAGATTTTGGTAATTGAAATAGCGCAGATGTTCTGTACCTGACCATTTATGGCTACCATCAATAACAACTAATGGCCCTATAGATTCATCACAATCATGGAAAGGTATCCAAGCAGCAAGCAAGTTATTTGAAGTACAGTTAGAACAGTAAGCGCGGTCTGTATGCCAGCCAACTACCCCTTTACCATCGTGCAATTGTGGTGCTTTGTATACTAGTTGATCTTCAAACAGTCTAATTGATTTGCTTTTAGTTAGTTTAGCAGCGATCGCTCCAATAATTGGCTGTAATGCCAGCTGCCGGAGTTCTTTTTTCTGCAACGAAACAAATTCATTATTGCGAATAGCGTCTCCATCACCAGGTTGCCAATTGCTGTAACCGGTGCTTTCAGGAAGAGTTGCATCTCGTTCTCCACGATAGAACTTTTCGCTACCCACAATCGCTTTATCAATTATCTCGTCAGGAATAACTTTTTGAGAAATATACCAACCGTGTTCTTCATAAAAAGCCACATCTTCATTTGTTGGTAAAAAAGCCATTTGCTCTTGTGATAAACGCTGAGTTAAAGCTTTCATCTAATCTCAATTCTCCTTGGTTTCAAGCTTTCAAATAATTGGGCGATCGCTAAATATAATAGACTTCTATAGTCATTACCCAATCAGAGAGTAAGTCAGCTTGCCAGATTGTTTAAAAAAATCAGCAATTTTTGCTGCCACACGAGCAATATCATCCAAGGAATAACGTTGATCTGTGGGAATTGTCATAATTCGATTTGACAATTCTATTGCTGAGGGATCATTTGAGGATTTGTCTGGTGTAGTTTGTAACCAATGAATTGCTGGAAAAATATTTTGAGCTATTAGATATTTACGTAAATCATCTCGGATGTCTTGACTTTGGCAAACTATCACACTGTTGAATGGTACAGAACCGATAGGCCATGAACTAAACAGGGGCATCCAATTCGGATGCTTTTCAGTTAAGCTCCAATTTAAAAAATGTCTAATGTTAGTTTCCCTTAGTTGCCTAAATTTTGCAATGTTCAAGCAACTCAAAATTATAGAAGTGAAGGTTGAAGCTGCACAATTAGTTTCATCATCAAATTCTTCCTCACTTTCAATTTCTAGCTGTCGAAATATATCTTTCGAGATATTGACACCACTAAGATAGGCTCGCTTTAATAGCATTGCAGTTAGTCTTTTATCGGCAGCCTGTGACTTTGAAGAAGAAGCTTTGGGCAGCTTCATATTTTGCGGTGACCAGATAATACCCCCATCTGGAATTGGCAAAGTTTTTCGCAAAGATGCCATAGCATAGTGAGCTGTACTCTGCTGCGCCCAAGAAGAAAAAGGATCATGGGTATGGTCTTCAATTAAGATAATATCATCATGCTGAAATAGCCAATCTCGCCAAACTTTCCCTTGCTTGATACCAAATAAATTAACTGCTAGTACTAAATCACCAGGTAAAGTATTAAGCGAATTGAAATCTGGGGATTCTTGAGTAGGTAAATCTCGATACCAACATATATCAAAAACTGTTTTGAGTTTGGCTACAAAATGCATACATAAGAACGATGGTATATGCAGCCTTAAGCGGTTTATTTGGTGCTGTTGCAACAGAGTTGCGATAGAGAATAAGCAAGCTGTGCCAGTGGAAAATAACTCGTAAGATTCAGGTAATAAAGTTTTTGCTGTTGATAGCATTACCATATCATTTGACCAATCAAATTGCGAGCCTACTTCCCATCGATTTTTCATGTGTATTTACCTCAAACACAGCTGCTTTTGCGATTAATTGCCATCATCTAACAAAGCATGACAGTTCATTGTCCAGTTTTACTGCCTTTAAATTCTTCGCCTGTAGCATGACCTGGTTGGCTAATTGCTTCTTGTTGCAAAACTTTCAATATCGTTAGCAAAAGAATTTTGAAATCAAGCCATAGACTCCAATTATTTACATACCAAACATCTAATTTGAATTTCTTTTCCCATAATCCATCTAATGTTCGGCGACCATTAATTTGTGCCCAACCTGTAATACCCGGTTTAACTTCATGGCGACGTGCTTGTTCAGGGGTATAACGGTCGAGGTACTCTACTAATAAAGGGCGCGGCCCCACAAAACTCATGTCTCCTTTTAAGACATTCCAAAGTTGTGGGAGTTCATCGAGACTAGTTTGGCGCAGGAATTGCCCAAAACTTGTGAGACGTTCTTCATCAGGAAGAAGATTGCCTTTAGCATCGCACTCATTTGTCATAGTGCGGAATTTGTAGAATTTAAAAATTCGAGCTTTTTTACCAGGACGTGGTTGGGTAAAAATAACTGGACTACCCATTTGGAAATGAATAGCTATCCCAATTATTAGCATCACCGGAGATAGAATCAACAGAGCGATCGCTGCGATAACTCTATCTAATACAGACTTAACTACTCTGCTATATTTTGTGTGATTACCTTGCAAATTATTAGCATTCATACACACATATCTCATTATTAGTGAGCCAAAAAACTCTAGTCAAAACGATATTGTTACGGAATAAACTTACCTGCATATATTGATGCAGACAAAACAGCAATTTATCTATTAGTAATAACTTTATTGCCGTATTCCACACCCATCTTAATGAAGAGTATTTTGGGTGGTTAATCTTAGCTAATTATAGCTACAGTAAACAATTATTAATTGCCAACTTGGTACTTATTCCCCCAAAAACAATACCTAATTTTTCATAGAAACTTGCCAGTCTTTGAAAAACTAGTTCTTCGTCATATTCAGCTTCAATGCGCTCACGTCCTGCGTTACCATAGGCTTGCCTTAATTGATTATTAGACAGCAGTATTGCTAAGGCTTCAGCTAACTTATTACTATCTTGAGGTGGTACAATTAAACCTGTTTGTTGATGTACCACAGCTTCTCGACAGCCTCGAATATCTGTGGCTACAACTGGTAAATTCATTGACATTGCTTCTAGAATAGACCGGGGTAATCCTTCATGAGTAAACGTAGGTAGGGTAAAGATATCTAAAAGCCCTAAAATCTCTGGTATATCTTGACGTTCACCTGTCAAGGTAACGTGTTGCTCAATTCCCAGTTTATGAATTTTTTCTATCAGTTCTGTTTGGAAAGGTTCAGGGTCAGTACTGAGTTGACTGCCAATTATTAAAACGTGCAAATTAGGAAATTGAGGTAGTAATTTTGCTGTAGCTTCAATCAGGTATCCACTTCCTTTTTTACGAGTTAAACGCCCAATTGTGCCAATTATTAAGTTAGCAGTTTCAGGAATACCAAGGGCTTTACGTAATTGGCTTTGATGGCTCTGATCAAGGCGATCGCGATGGAAACGATCAATATCTACTCCATTGCCCAGGTAACCTAATTTATTTGATGGACAAAGACCTAATTTTTTCGCTGTGGCTATATCTTCATAATTTTGACTGAGAATCAAATCAGTTATAAAAGCAACGAGTTTCTCAACTGTAAAGTAAAAACGATACTGTACAGGAGATGATAAATCGTGGAATGGTAAACCGTGGGAAGTATAAACAATACGTTTATTACCTGCAATTTTAGCTGCAATACGTCCTAAGACAGCAGCAATTGGTGTATGCACATGAACAAGGTCGTATTGATTATCCCGGATTAGTCTTGCCAGATTATAAATACTTCTCAAATTAGAAAATAAAGAAATTCTCCGGTCAATTTGAATTGAATGAACTTTATATCCTTTCTCTCGTATTTTTTTTGTTTCTACTCCTGGAGAACAAGCTATTTCTACTTGGAGATTACGAGATAACAAATATTTAATTTGCGGAAGTAAAAGTGTTTGTGCTGTGTCATCTACTGCACAAATATGCAGAATTTTCATTGGATTTCTCTACTTAGAATTACTTGATTTTGCTCAGTTATTAGATCAGCGAAAGCACATTTATTTTGCATAACTAAATCTTATGAAATTCTTGTGGGGTGGGCATCTTGCCCGCCCAGTATATACAAGTTAAATGTGCAACAACTTAGCAATTGTTTGATTGAATTATGTATACAAAGACTTAATCCACTGCCATTCTTGAGTTAAGCCGTCTCTCAGAGATACCCGCGGCTGATATCCTAAGATTTTCTGCGCCTTAGACACATCAGCAGCAGTATGACGTGCGTCTCCCATGGCCTTTTCTATATAGTTCTTTTTGATTGGTTTACCAATGATTTCTGCCATTGTGTCTAAGATTTCTGCTAAAACCACTCTGCTACCGCCACCAATATTGAAAATTTCACCGACTGCTTGGGGTACGGTGGCGGCGGCTAAATTTGCAGCGATCGCATCACTCACAAATGTAAAGTCCCGCGTTTGTTGTCCATCACCGTAAATAGGAATTGCCTCATCTTGCAAAATAGCTTTGAAAAACTTATGAAACGCCATATCAGGGCGCTGTTTAGGGCCATAAACTGTGAAATAGCGCAATGCTACAAAAGGCACACCAAAGTTTTTGTGATACAGTCCACATAACTGTTCAGCTGCTAGCTTAGTAATCCCGTAAGGAGAAACTGGTTGTGGACAAATCTTTTCGTGGGTGGGTAATGTTTCCGCATCACCATAAACACTAGAAGTAGAAGCAAATACTAACCTTTTTAGGTGTTTAGCATCCTTGGCTGCTTCCAACAAAATTTGTGTCGCATTAATATTTCGTTCAGTGTAAGCGCAAAAACCTTGACCCCAACTTGCTCTTACCCCCGCTTGTGCTGCTTGATGGAAAACAACATTAACATCTTTGAGAAGTATTTGCCAATCTAAAAACTGTATATCTCCTGTGATTAATTTAAAGCCAGGATAATTGTGTAAATGGGCAATATTCTTATACTTGAAAGCAGGGTCATAGTAATCATTGAATTCATCAATACCGATGACTTCTTGACCTTGTTTTAATAACGTTTCTACAAGGTGAGAACCAATAAAACCTGCGGCTCCGGTAACGATGCTTTTAATCATAACTACTGAAATTAGTAAGGTTTATTTAACTACACCTAACATCACAATTTATTCCAGGAGTAGTACTGCTGCATTCACCAAGGAGTTGAGTTTTTCAGCAATAAAGTCTGCTGGTTACTGTTGTTTAACGTGAGTCTCCAACGCAGGCGCACCTACGAGAATGGCGAAAGAAAACTCAGTTTTCTTAGAAGTTCGATGAATACTGTTTTGACCTCTCCCCCAACCCCTCTCCTACAAGGAGAGGGGAGTAAAACCCTTATTTTTTCGTTACTCCTCCCTCTCCTGACGGAGACGCTTCGCGAACGCCTTGTAGGAGAGGGAGGCCGGGAGGGAGAGGTCTGTCGAACTCAGGTTTGTTTAGCCAAAGTTCTGTCTGATTACGCACATATTTATAAAAAGCGATGCGCCGCTCAGACAAAATTTCATCTATATACTCTTTAGCTGTCTCTAAGTTGCGAGCTGACATGGAAGCCATACGTTCTGCGTCAGTTACTACTTCTCGAATTTTTTTAGCTAAAGCAGTCACATCACCAGGAGGTACCATATCTTCAGGAGGTAGTAGTTCAGGTATGCCGCCCACTGTTGAGCCGATGCATGGTAGCCCCCGTGCCATTGCCTCAATCATCGCCCTAGGTAAACCTTCTTGATAGGATGGCAAAACAAATATATCGGCTTGATCTAAATCAGCACGAACAGCATCGCTAGACGAAAGTTGACCTCGAAAATAAATACGTTCTTTCAAACCTAGCGCCGTTGCTTGCGCCTCCAATTCTGTACGATGTTTACCATCACCTACCATGATTAACTTCAGGTCTAAACCGTCTTTCACGCAAGCTGCAACAGCCTTAATGAGGATATCGGGAGCTTTATATAGTTGAGCCATCGTACCAACAAAGACTAGCCGAAAACTCGCAATTCCCTGACGAAGAGGACGGGTAGCACTTAGGACTATTTCTTTTGGTAAGTATACATTTGATACTCCACCTACTGTATAGTTAGGGCAAGGATATCGTTGCTGCAAAGCCTTTTTAGTTACATAGAGTGCAGCAGGTGCTTTAAAGCATTGTTCCTTCAATTCTTGAGAAAATAACCGGCGGAATATCGGACTTAAAGGATGTTGGACAGAACCTGGTGCAAAAACATCGTAAGGATCTGCAATAATCTCAACACCGTATGGTCTTCCTGATGGTAATAAACGCCAAACTTCTGAACCTATTGTGCAAGGTAGACGTAACTGTATAGCTTCAGCGTTTTTTACTGCCTCACTAATAGTTTTTCTGACGCTGATGTATTTTTTGATAAACTCCCACGGCCCTACAAAATAAGGTACTGGAACTGCCTTGATTCCTGGCCCGGTTACTTTTTTCCATCCACTTGGTGGAGTTAATTCTAATTTGGCACGTACAAGTATATGAACTTCATCATAAACATCTAGATATCTGCTCCACAATTTATAACCTTGCGACTCACTTTGAGACCATAGATTCCCGTCACTGGTTAGGGCAAAACGAGCTGGTGCTGAAACTAAAACTCGCATTTATGATTTCCTCAATTTTTTATTTGGCTACTTTATCTACACCACGGACGTTTCACGATTTCCCTACACTTATTCAGCGCTTTGTCTATAGCAGAATCGATATTGAATTGGAGTGATTCCCCTTTTTGAATCTTGGCTTTGGCGCGTCGGATAGCATCCTCTGCACCTTTGGGAATCCGGTTCTGCCACCAATCCATATTTTCACTACGTATCCACACATACTGATCTGCCGTGCGGAGTCCGTGGTAAGTGTTGTGTTCTAACAACTTTAGTCGCTGATTCGGTGAAAGAAAGTGTGGCATTC
Organism: Nostoc sp. NIES-4103; assembly: GCF_002368335.1. Classification (GTDB taxonomy): domain Bacteria; phylum Cyanobacteriota; class Cyanobacteriia; order Cyanobacteriales; family Nostocaceae; genus Amazonocrinis. The sequence continues at coordinate 8,245,968 of NZ_AP018288.1, forward strand.
GGACACCATACCAGTTGTTGTTAGTGCTATTTGTAGGCTTTTCAAACAGGTCAAGCACGAGATCAACATAGACTGCTTGACCAATCTTGACGTGGCGATCGTATTTCGCCTGGTTCGTTTTATCCACAAGTACGCGTGCATCTTTGCGGATAATCTCGCGTATACGATCAAACCAAGCAGCACGGTATAAGTAGTATGCTTGTTCATGTCCATCAATAATATCGGAGTCTGACTGAACTGCGTCTAACATCCCATTGACAAAAGCTGGCCATAGCCCATAATCATCATTGACGAGTCGCGACTGCAACTTAATTGGGTCAGTGGTCTCTGCTAGCAAACCCTTCATCCAACTCAATAGACCAAGGGTGAACACTTCCATATGAGGTTGCGTTGTTTGTAAAATTCTCATAAATTGGGCACCACGTTTTCGTACCTGTTGTTGATACTCTTCAAACGTCTTGCTGTCATGTTGGAGTTGATCTTTGTAATACCAAGGACTCTCACCGTATGTTTCCGGATCTAAGGCAATGCCTTTAAATCCAGCAACTTTGGCTGTTTTAGCAAAGTTACGAATGTTGCTTTCGGCAGTTGTCCAATCAGTATCGCTGAACCAGTCCCACCCTTTCTCCATAGTTGACCACATCAACACGAAATTGTTAGTAAGTTTAGAGGTGGTAGTAGCAGCAAGGTCTTTTCGGTTTTGGATGAAAGCTGTTTCTGGATAAGACGTTTTCTTAAATACTTTTTTACCCGCGTCGAGTTTAATAATTATGCCATCAAATGGAGATTTCTCCATCTGCTTAATATGCTGCCGAAAAAATTCAGCAGTAGGTGCATCCCAGCCATACTCGATCAATTTCTTAGTGCTTGATTGTGGTTCTGCTGGCTTGATTAGCAAGTGCATTATAAGTGTCACTGTTAGGAAGATACAGCTTAAAAGAAACATTTTATTAATTTTTCTATTTGTCCTACGCATTTTTTTCAAGCTCAAATTATGAGTATATATTTACTTGCCAACAATTATCTCTGATAGCTAATAATCTTATGTTGCTGCTGAGATGCACTAACACGATAATTCAAACATAAAGCACCGAATAAGAACATCCACCACAGGGTACTAACTGTTGTAGCCTTAAAAAGAAAAAAATCAAAAAACATTGAAAAACCTGATGCAAAAATAGCACAAAAGAAAATTGGATATCTTGCGCCTCTAAGATTTTCAAACAAGAGCTTAACTAGAATCATCCAGATAAATGCAAAATAAATTAGACCAGGAACGCCTAATTCAACAATACATAAGAGAAAGGTAGAATGAGGATGGTATAAAAGAGAGCCATAAGGATTCCATACTAAATCAAAATATTGACCAGTTTCACGGGCATCTTGAATATCAGGAACATACCAAGGCCAGTAAGAACCATAACCAGAACCAAAAATATTAGTTAGTTCGCTACGATTTTCAATTATTTGAAAAGATGTTAAGTATGTATCTTGACGACTTGTATCTTCTAGAGACTGAAGACGATCTGTCTTAGCTCTGGAATAAAAGAGTAGCATTGTAGATGTCGTCAAAATTAACACTATCACTAAAGAAATTACAGCATACTTTTTGTTTTTGATAAACAAAACTAAACATATGAGCAAAATACTAAGAAGTATAAAAGCACTACGTGATCCTAAACTGATAATAGTCAGTAAAAGTGAGAAAACAATGCTTAGTTTTAATAAACGTTTGCTGGGATTTTGCAGGATTTCATCAATAGCAAATCCTAACGCTGGCACTAACATAAAATATCCAGTAGTGGAGCCAAACAAAGGGCCGCGTACTCGCTGTATACCAAAATCGTTTCCTTGGTAATCATTTAGGGTTGTCCATCCCAAAGAAAAGAAAGACTGTACTGTGTATAATAACCCTACTAATGCTACAAAAATAGTTAGTCTCCATAAAAAAGAATGCAGTGATGTAAATTTGATTTTTGCAATTAAATAATAAGCAAGCAAACATGCTGAACCTGTCAAAACTAGTGTGTAAAGCATTGCCATACAATTGCTTTTATCCATGCCGCTCCATTGTATGGATATTGCGGCGTAAATTAGCAAAGCAACTGTTAATAGAGGTAAGTAATGATGCCAGTGTTTCAAACGAGTATTATTAGGATTATTGTTTTTTACTTGCAGTAAAAAGTAGAAACCAGCTATTGGAATAATCAATAAATCTTTGAGACTAATTGGTATAGATTCAATTGTTAACAAAGAAGTTTGGGTGGAAGGTAAAAACGACCAAAATAGAAGAATTAACCAAAATGGTAGTTCTAACATAAATTTTCAAAAATTATTTATTTTATTGCTTAGATAGTGTTGTCTGATAGATTTCTTCTAGCTTTTTCACACCTACCTCAATATTGAAAGGGCTTTCTTCTACAGCAAGTAAAGCATTTGCTTGAGAGATAGTTGCAGCTGATGCTTTTGCTGCCAAAACCGTCTTTGCCCAGGTAAATGCTGATTCTGATAAGGACATTCTTTGCACTAGAGGTTTAACTACATCCGCCTCATCGGGAACAACATCTGAGAATACACAGACTAACCCTGCTGCTTGCGCCTCGACTAACACTAATCCTAGACCTTCATGCAAGGACGGAAAGAGAAATATATCCATAGCTCCTAACATGAGTCTAGGTACGTCAGGACGAAGACCAGTAAAAATGACACGATCTGCTAAGCCCATCTGAATGGCTTTCTGTTCTATATCTGGGCGTAACAATCCGTCACCTATTAGTAGGAGGTGCATTTTTGGTTCTTGCTTGGCAATCTCTGCGACAATATCTAACAAAAACTGATGATTTTTTTGTTGCTCAAATCTGCCGACATGACCAATTACAAAAGCTTCTGGGGGTATACCTAGCTCAGCACGAAGAGCTTGCCGATCAATTTGGTTGTGAAATGGCAGTAAGTCTATGCTATAAGAAAATGTCTGCCAACGCTTGTCAGTCTGCCAGCTTGAACCAAATAGATTGACTGCTGCTTTACGGCTAGCTGCTAAGCCCAAGGTGGCATATTGAGTAATCCACCGTTTCATCAATATTAAATATAATTGTCGATATAATCCTGCAACAGCCTCTTTTAAGGATGTATCGTTATGGGAATGGGCTATGCAAATAGGTACACCTGCTTGCTTTGCTAGACGGAGAACATAGCCACTAAAGTGATGAACATGACTGTGAACAATATCATAAGAACCATACTCGTGTAGTATACGTTTGAAATTTTTAGCGTACAGCCATGGTCGTGATGGATGAAGGCAGGGAATAATCTTACTACCAAGGGCACGAATTTCTTCATCGTAAGCACAGGGCTGGGTTGTGTGAACTAGGAAATCCATGTGGAAGCGATCGCGATCAATGTGTCGCAAAATGTGCATTAGCCAAGTTTCAATCCCTCCCCGATTCATTCCCCCAACAACATGAAGGATACGTATTGAAGACTTTTTCCCTAATGTCATGATTTTAATTCTCCCTTCATCTGTCCATGCAGCTTGTGCAGTGCATGGAGAATAACTATTGAACTGAAAGCAACTTGTACAATTGCTGCGATAATTAGTGCGATCGCTGCTCCTATCAATCCCATTCTTGGTAGCAACCATAGACAAGCTATAGCTGAGATAATTACCACAGTACTAAACAAAGGCATTTGAATCCGAAAGTACCTAGCAGCTGTCATTCCATAGCCTAAGAAAGACGATATGTAGTTAATGCCAGCAACAACCATCAACCAAGTAAACAAATTGGTATGTTCAGCATATTCAGGTCTATATAAAAAAGTCAGGACATGCCGTCCACCAATTACAGCTACCAAAAAACCAGTTCCACCTAATAAAGCAGCAATTCCTACCAACTTGAGTAAGAGTGTACGAAAACCTATATAGTTTCCCCCTGCATAATACTTGGCTAGTCTAGGGCTAGCTGATTGCCCTAAAGCACTCACTACCATACCTCCAGCCACCATCAAATAGGCTAAAGCTGCAAAAATTCCTAGTTCCCTCTCGCCCAAATAATGCTCAATAAAGTAGCGAGGAATATTGGTATTGAGTGAAATTAGCATCATCACAAATCCTAGAGGCAAACAAAGCCATACTAGGTTTTTGAGAGTCTTTAAATGCCAAGATGGTTGTAATTGTGACCTGAGTTGGAGTATTAACAGACCACTACCAATGTCATAACTAAACAACACAATAGCCCAAGCAAAAACTAACCCAACTGCACCCCACAAAACACTACCGGATATATATACTCCAATGCCTAGTAGTAGCAGTGATAGAGAACCCTTAATCATTAGCGACACTGCAATTCTATCCATCCGTTCGTGTTGCTGAATTAACCCATAAAATACATCACTAATAGACTCAAATGCCTTTGCCAAACCAATTAATAAAATAACTAGAGATGTTTCCCACCGATATCCTCCAAAGAAACTGATGACTACAATAATCAGCAGTGCTAAGGCTACTGAGGTTAGTCTTAACCCAAGATAATCACTGAAAAAATACTGTTTTTTGGCATCTGTTGCTTGGACAGTTCGTAGTTGGAGATTTGTAAACATGATAACGGGAGCTGTTACCGCCAGTCCCAAAGTAAATTGCCCTACCATCTCTGGACTACCGAGTTTAGCTAAAACCACAAGCATTCCCCATTGACAACCTGCATAAACAGCATTACCAATGAATGTCCAGGAAAAGTTACGACGTAATGTTAGTGCCTTACTTTCTTGCATACACTTAATTGGGAATTGGGAATTGGGAATTGGGAATTGGGCATTGGGCATTGAGCATTGGGCATTGGGAATTGGAAGATAATTCTTAACTCCCCCATCTCCCTCATATCCCCTATTGTTGTTTAACTGATTGTGCCTTTTGCTAAAACATTTACATTTGAATTTGTGAGAACTACACTATTTGTTGTGGCATGTATTCCCAAGTTATTTTCTAAATGTTTTGGTTTATATCCTGCTACTACTTGTGATAGCAAAAATGAGATAGAATTTGCATTATTTTTACCTGCTGCCGTACATAATTGTTCTACAGTGACCGCTAGGTTGTCTGGAATAATTCGGCTGGCATTTTTGACAACTAATAGCTTTTGATGTTGAGTCGGTTCATACTCTTCTCCTTCAACAAAAAGTTCCTCAAATAACTTTTCTCCAGGTCTTAAACCTGTAAATACAATGTCAATGTCTTTGTTGACTTCATACCCCGAAAGGCGAATTAGTTCTGCGGCGAGGTCAACAATTTTTACAGGTTCACCCATATTCAGCATTAAAACTTCACCACCACGACCAAGGACTGTTGCTTGTAAAACAAGTTGAACTGCTTCGGGAATGGTCATGAAATAACGACAGATGTCGGGATGGGTAACGGTTACTGGCCCACCTGTAGCAATTTGTTTTTTGAAAGTCGGAACTACACTACCACGACTACCCAAAACATTGCCAAAACGCACAGCAACATAATGATTTCCACTTTCTTTAGCAGCTTGCAACACTAACATTTCAGCAACTCTTTTACTAGCTCCCATAATATTGGTAGGATTAACTGCTTTGTCAGTGGATATCATCACAAAATGTTTGACATCGTATTCTAGTGCGAGTTCTAGGAGATTTTTTGTGCCAATCACATTATTAGTAATTGCTTCTGGTGGATTTAATTCCATTAGGGGGACGTGCTTATGAGCCGCAGCATGAAAAATCACATCTGGTTGAAATCGCTCAAAAGCATGTTTTAATCTAGACTTAAACCGAATATCAGCAATGAAAGTGTAAATATGAGGAATCTTTCTGAGGGATGTGCCATCATTTTTGAGTAGTTGGACAAGTTGTTCTAGTTCTTGTTGAATGCTAAATACAGAATTTTCTCCATGTCCAATCAGTATGATTTTGGCAGGATGGCATTTGAAAATTTGACGGCAAAGTTCACTACCAATTGACCCGCCTGAACCTGTGATTAATACTGTTTTACCGTTGAGAAATTGAGATACTCGTTCAATCTCCGTCTGTATGGGTTCTCGTCTGAGTAAGTCTTCTATCCTGACATCCCGAATACTATCTATCCGCACACGACCATTGAGAATTTCATGTATTCCAGGTAAGGTGCTAGTTTGGACTCCAGTAGTTTTGCAAATATCGACGATTTCTCGAATGACTTTCCCAGTAACTGTAGGCATGGCGATGATTACTTTCTGGATATGCAGAGATTGGACAATATCAGGAATTTTGTAGCGATCGCCTACTACAATAATCCCACGAATAGATACATTTAATTTCCGAGGATCGTCGTCAATGAAAGCAACAGGGTAAAACCCTAGCTGGGGATTTCTTTGCATTTCTTGAATCAAGGAAACTCCTGCACTCCCAGCACCAACAATTAAGACTCGTTCCTGTGGTTGAAATACTAATTGCCGCTGGTTAACTCTTTCTACAACCCGAAAACTGAAACGCAGTGCGCCAATGAAAATACAGGAAAGTAACCCATCAATCAGTGGTAGCGATCGCGGCAATGTTTCTATAACAGGATACAATGTATTATCAACTACCTCAAATAGCATGGTTTGGATAGCTACTGCACCCACCATTAACATAGCTATATATATCAGTTCTTCAATACTGGCATAGCGCCAGTAACGCTTATAAAAACCATAATTCCAAAATACTATTAGTTTGACTGCTAAAAATAGTGTTGTTGCGATTCCTAATTCTAAGATATATCCTTGAAGCTCAACATTGCCATCTAAACGCAGAAGCAAAGCTAAGAATGGTGTGATTGAAAAAACAATCATATCACAAATAAATAAATGTCTATTTCTCAGCTTCAGCAATTTACTTAATAAACGATTAATCACTTGTTTGACGATTTTGTGAAAAGTAAAGGATAAGAGATTCACAACTGTAAAGACCTCCGTGTCAATCTACAGAATCATCTCAATTACGAATACATTAATATTCTTTAAAGCTATCAAATTTTATAAAATAGCTTTCGTGAATAATATTATTACGTCTATCTCATTTTATGAAATACCTATTTTGAGGTAAATTCAGCACGGCATTTTTAATAAATTAAACTAAATTCCACTAAAATTTACCCAAGCAAGCTAAACGTTGTTTGGTTTCAAAATTAATATAGTGGATAATCCATCAACAAAAATTACCTATTACTAAAGGTATTTAACTTCTATCAAACAATGGATATTCAGCTAAATACAACAACTGTATTGACTAATCACGATATATTGATAAGAGTATAAAAGTATATGATTGTGGAGTAAATTGGATAATTATTTTTATTCAATTTGCATTTGGTAACTTTTCCCATTTCTCCTGTACTCTTACCAATTCACACTTTGATACCCTATTTTTCACAGAGTTAACAGATACTGTAAAAAGTCAGCAACCGTCAGATAAGATATATATCTCTGACTGTATATACTGGGGAGAATGATTCTCCAGACCAACGCAATACCTTTATCTTGGGAAATACTTGTATTGATACTTAACTGGAATGAAGAAATTTTTTAAGTTTTACCCTTTCCCTTGAAACTTATGGAAATTGATAGATTAAAAAATCGCTCGTTAGAACTAATGTGTTATCGTAGCGAATATCACATAAGAGTTGCGATTGTTTGTTTTGCCAATCAGTAATTTCATTATAATCCTGCTTAGAACAGATACCATATTGAACAATGTATCCTTTCATAACACGACCTTTATAATTGGTCAGAGTTAAAATATGTTATTCAGCCAAATTGAGTTGATCTATTTTTGAAAAATCCCATTTTGAGTAATAACATATTTTTGCGGTACGAGTGATATACATCTCGTTTTGAGAACCTAACACTTCAAGCCAGGTAATCAACATGTTAATGCTATGACCTGCTGTAGTGTTATTACTGTTGTATGAAACCATAAATTTTGTAGCAGCTTTTCACTACTGATGTCACGCCAATTTGACATTTTTTCTTGGCTAGAGAAAAATATTTAAAATAGTTGACTTATACTGGTATTAAAAATTAGTTATTTCCCTCTCTCTATGCCAGTACATATACAGTTTTACTCAATAGGTTATACACAAGCTCAGAGCCAAAGTTTTAGACAATATATAGGCTTTTCGCAACCTAAATCAGATTGCCATAGTCACTATTTTTACAATTTAAAAATTTTAGCTTCACCTCAGCTTATGTCCCTAAGTTTTTACAACAAATAGAAAATTTGTTTGAAATACGGGTGTACTAATATCTTTTGGTTAAGGGGAAATAGCCAATGAAATCTTATCTAAGACTTATTATTTGAGGAATTATTCTTCATGATTTCTTGAGATAAGAATAGACCTCTTACCAAGAGGTCTACAATTCACCAGGTAAAGAAACGCTATCTTTGAGCGCCACCTCACCGCTGCGTGTCTTTGCGTCCTTTAACTAACCTTTGCTTGTAAAGACTTGAGTAGCTCAGTATTAACACCCGACTCACGAGTTAGGGCAATTTTGCCAGTACGGGCTATTTCCCTCAAACCAAATTTTTGTAGCACCTGGACGATCGCCACCATCTTACCAGGGTCTCCAACAACTTCCAGGGTGAGAGAATCTTCTGCTACATCCACAACTCGCGCCCGGAAAATCTGAGCCAGTTCGATCACTTCTGAACGGTTGCTGCTAGTAGCGTTCACCTTCAGGAGCATCAATTCTCGCTCTACACAAGGAGTTTCAGTAATGTCCTGTACTTTGAGGACATTGACCAGCTTATAGAGTTGCTTAGTGAGTTGTTCGATGACGCGATCGTCACCAGGTACAACCATAGTAATACGCGAAACTCCTCCCTGCTCAGCGGGGCCAACAGCAAGGCTTTCTATATTGAAGCCGCGACGGGCAAATAAACTAGAGATACGGGACAGAACACCCGCCTCATCTTCTACAAGAACTGAAAGGGTATGTTTCATGTTCGCCAACACAGGCTCAGGCAACATCTCACTAATGTAAACACTAGCTGATGTTTGCCCTACACGTACTGCTTTAAATTGCTAAATTGTGAGTTTGATCTCTTATTGTAAACTTAATCTCTGCACTCATTACACTTTCTTGCGAGAAGTTATCTACAAATCTGAAAGTAGAGTCTAGCGTAAGTGCATATCTTTTCCACGGCAGATGTCGATTGTCTGTAAAACACTTATGCTTAGATGTTATGGATCTTTAATACAAGGAAGTGTTTATGGGTTGGTTAAAAAGACTTTTTGGTTTAGAAAAACCTCAAAATGCACAAGTAAATCCCACCCCCCAACCAGTACCGCAAGCTGCTACTAGCAACGCCCCCCCTACTGCTACTCAATCAATTCCGCCAGAACGTCTAGGATTAAACGGAGAATATGACCAAAGTGGTTTAGCCAAAAGGGTCGCATTGGCCTTTGATCAAGACCAACAACTGGACGATGTTAATACCCTCTGGGTTGCTCAAACAGGCAGTACTGTAGTACTGAAAGGCAAAGTTCCCAGCCAAGACATTCTCAACAAAATGGTTTCCGTGGCGCGATCGGTTAATGGCGCTACAGATGTAGACACTAACCAGGTTACTATCGGCTAGTTAAAGAAAGCAAGAGAGCAGGGGTGCAGGGGTGCAGGGGTGCAGGGGTGCAGGGGTGCAGGGGTGCAGGGGTGCAGGGGGGATGAGGGAGAAATAAGTTTTAACTCCTAACTCTTAACTTTTAACTCCTCACTCAGCATTCAGAACTTTTTGCTCAATCCACTCCAAAATAGCTTGATTAACTTGTTCTGGGCATTCATCGTGGGGACAATGCCCCACATCCTCTAACTTCAGTAATTGTAATTTTTCGTTGTACTGAGTAAATCTATTAGCAAGTATGGGTGGGACAAATCGGTCTTTTTGCCCCCAGATTAATAGCATGGGAATTGTTAAGGTTGGTAACACTGCCTTGACACTGGGACTAAAGTTAACAGCGATCGCAGCTTTGAACAAGGCACTAAAAGCACGGGCAGAACCACGGTCTTGGGGAGGGCCAGCTAAAATCTCTATGAGTTCATCAGTAACTGCCTCTGGATTAGCATAAGCAATGCTGGCCCAGCGACGTAGGATGCTGGGTCGGCGCACGAAGTGAAACACTGGTTTCAACAAAATTGGGGAAGCAACTATATTTTTGATGGCTTTGACCACAGGTCGCAAAACAGCAGGAATAGCTTCTTGTTCTAGCGATGGGTCGGGCAGACTCATCATCACAATACCTTGCACCATATCTGGATGGGCAGAGGCAGCCGCTAAAGAAATCAGTGAACCATTGGAATTCCCCACTAGCACCACTGGTTGACGGATAAAGGCTTTCCAAAAGTCGTACACCTGTTCTACCCACAGTTCTATACTGTAATTGACCGGCGCTTTTTCAGAAGCACCAAAACCCAGCATATCTAAAGCGTAGATTGTGTGGTGTTCGCCTAAAACCTCTAGATTATGTCGCCAATGACCAATGGAAGCACCAAACCCGTGTAGCAAAATTATAGGTGTTGTTTTTTGATGATCTTTGACAGGTCGGATGTAAGTATAGCGGGTTTGCCAGCCCCGCCACACCCAGTCCCTTTGATTACCAACCCGTTGCTGCCAGTGTACCGTATTGGTCACACCTTCCTCCGATTCATTAAGCATTGGTCTAATTCCAATATAGGGAATTGGGAATTGGGCATGGGGCATTGGGCATTGGGCATTGGGTAAAATAACTGACAAATGACCACTGACAACTGACAACTGACAACTGACAACTGACCACTGACCACTGACAATAAAAATAATTGTTACAATATTTAACTCTTGTCTAGGTTGTGTAATTTAGATTAACTATTGCAGAGAAATTCTCTCAGAGTGAGTAGAATGACAAATACAACAACCACTAACTGCTCATGAATTAGCTACCCTAGAACTATACACTCATTTTGAAGTCCTCAGTTATTTTTAAGTACTGTGCTTCTGAGGCATCCCAAACAAAACCAAGTCAATCAAGTCCAATCTACATACTTAACTAAAGAGCTCCCAATAATCATAATGCCTGTGATTGAGAAGAAAAGAACTCGCGATCTGCCCCAAATTAACGAACGCATCCGCTTCCCGAAAATTCGAGTCATTGATACCGATGGCTCGCAGCTGGGAATCATAACTCCACAAGAAGCACTACAACTAGCTGAAGAAAAAGAGCTAGATTTGGTGCTTTTGAGTGACAAGGCTGACCCGCCGGTTTGTCGGATCATGGACTATGGTAAATACAAGTTTGAGCAAGAGAAGAAGGCGCGGGAAGCCCGGAAAAAACAGCACACAGCTGATGTCAAGGAAGTGAAGATGCGCTACAAAATAGAGGAACACGACTATAACGTGCGTGTCAAGCAAGCAGAGCGCTTTCTTAAAGATGGTGATAAAGTCAAAGCGACTGTAATGTTCCGGGGTCGAGAAATTCAACACAGTGATTTGGCAGAAGATCTGCTCAAGCGCATGGCAACTGATCTGGAGCCGTTTGGTGAAGTCCAGCAAGCTCCCAAAAAAGAGGGCAGAAATATGATGATGCTGATTTCACCTAAAAAGTAATCTCTAGATTTTCTAGACACCAAGCATAATCACAACTGAAAAGTTAGCAACGATTCCCTAATCGTTGAAATTTATACAAAACTGATAGTCCTGAGCGCTGAGTGGGAAAAATAATACTCAGTTGCTCAGGACTTTTGTTATTTCTGGGGAATTGGGAATGGGGCATTGGGAATGGGGCATTGGGAATTGGGCATTGGGCATGGGGCATGGGGTATGGGGTATGGGGCATTGGGGTTATTTATTCTCCCTCATCTCCCTCATCTCCCTCATCTCCCTCATCTCCCTCATCTCCCTCATCTCCCCCTGCTCAACAGATCCCCTGCTTCACTCACGTTATGCCGTGCCGCCGGAAAGTAAAACTGCATGGAACTAAAAAATTATTCGTTTGCTCCAAATAGAGACACTTTGGCACGACTGCTACAGTGGGTGAATCTACGGCCTGAAGAAGGCGATCGCACTTGGTTAATGTTTGCTTTCTATACAACTGTTTCCGTAGGATTACGGTGGGCAGAAGACAGTACAGTCGCCATGTTTTTGGACGAATATGGGGCTGGTTCACTGCCTTTGATGTACATTGCTAGTGCAGCAATGGGTGCGGGAATAGTTTTTGTCTATTCTTGGCTGCAAAAGATTTTCCCTTTACGCTGGGTAATTGTGGCGATCGCCCCCTGTATGGTCGCACCATTGATGTTATTGGTGTTATTGCGTTGGGGAACCAATTTTTCCTACTTGTCCGTGATGATCGTATTTCTAATGCGGCTATGGGTAGATGCACTTTACGTAGTCAATGACCTCAACACTTCGATTATTGCTAACCAACTATTCAACATTCGGGAAATTAAACGTACCTACCCGCTAGTTAGCAGTGGTGTGTTGGTGGCAGATGTGATCAGCGGCTTTAGTTTGCCTTGGCTACTGCAATTTGCCCAGCTGAATAAAGTCCTCATCATCGCTTGTGGAGTGATTATCTTAGGGGCGGGAATCCTATCCTATTTAAGCCATCAGTATCAAGCAGCTTTTCCCGATGTCCCACAACGACTAATTCCCCAAGAACAAGCCTCTCGACATCGCCGCCTGCAAGCCCCCATCAAGCGCTATACATTGCAACTGTTTGCCTTTGTTGGTTTTTTGCAAGTGATTGGGCTATTGGTAGATTTTCAATATCTCCAAGAACTGAAATTGAATTTAGGCGATCAAGAACTTGCCAGTTTCTTAGGTCTATTTGGTGGCATTGTGGGACTGTGTGAGTTAGGAACTCAGTGGTTTGTCTCCAGCCGACTGATTGAACGTATAGGAGTGTTTTTCACTGCCGCTCTTTTACCCATCATTGTAGGCTTTGTCGTTCCAGGAGCGATCGCACTCATAAATTTAGTTCCTGCAATACAATCGCAAAGCTTGTTTTGGGGGCTGGTAGTTCTGAAATTCTGTGATGAACTTCTGCGCTACACATTTGTGGTTAGCAGCAGCCCAGTGCTATACCAACCAATCCCTGAACGCATTCGCAGCCGCACACAAACATTATCTGGAGGAACTGCCGAAGCCATCGCTACAGGGTTTACAGGAATGATCATTCTTGCAACTTTATTTTTGTGCGGGCAGTTTGTGCCTAAATCACTACAACAGTGGGTATTGATGGCAGAAACAGTGGTAATAGCTGCTGCCTGTTTAAAAGTAGTTTGGGTATTGCGATCGCGCTATGTTGATTTGTTAGTCTTGAGTGCAGAACGAGGTGAACTGAGTGCGGCTAATGTCGGTCTACGGGTCTTTAAACAGGGGGTAGTCAAAGCTTTAGGAGAAACAGGTAGCGCGGCAGATAAACACTCATGCATTGAACTTTTAGCCCAAATAGATCCCCAAGGTGCAGCCCAAGTTTTAGCACCTCTACTAATTAAGTTACCCCCAGATTTGCAGCGTCAAAGTTTGGAGGTGATGCTGATGGGAGGTGCAAATTCTGCTTATGTGCTGGAAGTACGTTCTTTGTTACAACAGCCCGAAGGAACTGTTGATCCCGAAGTTTTTGCCTTGGCCCTGCGTTACGTTTGGCTGGCTGAGGCCAATCCCAATTTGAGCCAACTCGAAGACTACCTACAAGCGCGACACCATTCATTGATTCGTGCTACCGCCGCTGCTTTAATCTTGCGTCAGGGAACACCCATGCAAAAGGTCGCAGCTACCAAAACTATGCGCCGGATGCTGACTCATAAACACGAACGAGAACGGGTAAATGGAGTCAAAGCCCTCAGAGAAGCGGTTTATTTACAGGCGCTACGGATTCATATCCCACATTTGTTGCAAGATGAGTCTTTACGGGTGCGCTGTGCAGTATTGGAAATGATTGCAGCTACCCGTTTAGAAGAGTACTATTCGGCTTTGCTAGGGGCACTTTACTATAAGTCAACTCGCACGACAGCTATACGTGCTTTGATTCGATTAGAAAATGATGCCTTAGAAATGCTGTTGCAGCTAGCTAATAATACTTACAAACCCGAAATTGTCCGAGTGTATGCCTGGCGGACTATTGCTCAAATCTCTACTCTAGAAGCGAAGGAATCTTTATGGCTGCACTTGGAGACATCTTGGGGGGCTACTAGATATCATATTCTTCGCAGCTTACTGAAAATACAGAAACAACCAGAAGCTATTAGTGCATTAGATAGCTTTCAGCACAGTCGGGTGGAAACGTTAATCGAGCAGGAATTAAGGTTTTTAGGTGAGATTTATGCTGCTGACATTGACTTGCAAGCACAACAAACTCTCAATAATTATCAATCAAATCAGAGAGTTGTGATTGTCTGTGAGTTATTACAACGCTCACTTCAAGAATTAGAATTCGATGTTAAAGAACGGATACTGTTACTATTGAGGCTACTTTATTCTCCAGAAAAGATGCAGGCAGCAGCATTCAATTTGCGATCGCAGTCAGCGGCAAACTTGGCGCGGGGATTAGAGATTTTAGAGCATACCGTGAATTTACCTACAAAATCTTTGCTGTTGAATATTTTAGACCAGCGGCCGCACCAAGAAAAACTGCATTATCTTGCAGAAGCGGGGTTGTTAGAATATCGACCGATGCTAATTAGCGATCGCCTGCGTCGGTTGCTGACATTAAGTAATTTGCTTTCTGACTGGTGCTTAGCTTGCTGCTTTCATGTTGCTTTAGTTAGCCGCATCCGACTAACAACCGACGAAATTTTAGTCTCGCTACGCCATCCTACTGGCTTTGTGCGAGAAGCAGCGATCGCCTATCTGAGTGTGGTATCACACCGTGTCTTGTTAGAACTTTTACCCAAATTACAAAAAGATTCACACCCTCTGGTAGCGGCTCAAGTCAAGGAGTTAATCAAAAAATACCCAATGAACAGGGTGTAGGGGGTTGGGTGTGGAGTGTAGGGAACCCCATTCTTAAAAGAAGGGGTTTCAAATAATTCCATGTATAAATCTGGCTCTCCCACACCCATTGGTGTCAACTTAAGTTAAAAATCGCTCTTCTGTCGGCTTCCTCGCCCGCCTTGAACTTTAGTTCAAGGCGGGACATCACTGTCACCTTAAGTTGACACTAATGCCCCACACCCCGCCCCAACGGGGCTTGGTCAACAAATAGCCCCTCTTAAGAGTTTGCAGTGATCTGAGTGCCATTCAACTCATACTAAATTGCGTTCAAAAATAGCATCTAGACATGGGGAAGTAACATCCCCCTCATCCCCCTCATCTCCCTCATCTCCCTCATCTCCCTCATCTCCCTCATCTCCCTACTACCTTTGAATACAACTCGGTATCATAATCATTTTCAGACGGGGCATCATCTTGGACTAGGGAACGGGTTTGGCCGTTGCGCTGGAAGATACCACCAATCATGGCTAACATGGCGTTTACCTTACGGGTGCGCCACTCATCGACTAGTTGCTGCACTTGATTAGCAGACATCCGTCGCATCATTGCTTCATATAGATAAGCAGCATGACCGGTTTCATCTTGAGCAATACTTAACATGCCTAACTTCAAGTTGCGGCTGGTTGGCTCATGATCGGGTAATACATTTGCCATGCGGGTAAAGTCTTTGCTTGCATCCAACTCCAGAATGTAAGTGCTAGCCATAAACATATCCCAGTCAATGGCAGCAGGTTTTAGCTGTTCAGTAGAATAACCCTCAAAGTATGCCACAAAGAAGGGATTGCGCTGTTGTTTTGATTCACTTGTAGATGTAGTTTGGGGTTGATTTTTGAAATCTATAACTTGTTTATTTAGTTGCTTCAAAGCGTGGGCAAAAATTTGGGTATGTCTAGTTTCATCTGAAGCATGTTTTGCCAGTTTTTCTGCTAACCATGTATCACCTTCAGCGGCGGCGCGATCGCTCAGTGCAGACAAGAACGGTACAGAACCAGACTCTGCCAATTGAAACCCAGCCAGGACGTTGGGACGGGTTTTTAAATCACGGATTTGACTGGCAGAGTAATAAGCAATGGCACTCGAACCCGCTAGATGCATGAGGTAAGTTAAAAAGTTCATTGTGAAGATGGAGAATTAGTGAATTTCATTCTCTATGCTAAACAACGATTTGCTAATATCATGCGTGGGAGGTATTTTGGTGAGATTGAATGGAGAAATTAACTAAGCATATACTTATTTGGCTGGGTGTAGCTATTATTATTTTGGGTTTGATGGGCTGTGAGCGATTTTTTGGTGTTTCTGGTGACTTAGTTGAACGAGTTAGTGATGGTGATACTTTAGCAGTGAAAGATTCTCAAGGCAATAAATTCACTGTGCGCTTTGCTTGTATGGATGCACCGGAAATACCTCATTCCAATAAAGAAAAAAATAGTAAAAGCGCTAGCGATCGCAATCAATTTAGCTGGGGTGTGAAGGCGCAACAAAGGGTACAGCAATTGGTGCAACAAGGAGGCGATCGCGTCAAATTGAATATTACAGATAGCGATCGCTATGGTAGAAAGGTGGCAGAAATCCGTTTAAAGGATGGTACTTTCATACAACAAGTTTTGTTACAAGAAGGGTTAGCAAAAGTGTATCGCCCTTATTTAAACAAATGTCCCAGCAAAGATTTAGTCCAACAAGCCGAAGCTGAGGCGAAGCAGCAAAAGCTTGGGGTTTGGAGTGATACAAAGTTTATCAATCCTTGGGAGTATCGCAGCCTATATAAATAAAAGGTAGTCACGTCAAGAGGCCACATAGTGTTATGTCAGGATGTAAAAAATAACAACTCACCGCTACCGAGTTGTGCGCTTGTGGGAAGAGGATTCTACCCTATTTCTCAATAATCAAGCACTGCTACCATTAGCACCACTGACTCAAACTGACTCTCCAGCAACTTTACTCTCGCAGGTTGGTAACAGAATAGCTAGAATTTCAGATATAGATGTACGACAAAATATTGCTGGGTGTACTGAAATATTAGCAGGGTTGAAATTCGATAAGACTTTGATTCGTCAATTTTTAAGGGAGGATATCATGAAAGAATCGGTAATTTACCAAGATATTCTAGAACAGGGAAACAAACAAGGAGAACAGCGTCTAATTATTCGTCAGCTAAATCGACGCTTCAGTGAAATTAATCCATTGTTAATCGAAAGAGTTAGAGGATTATCCATTGAACAGCTAGAAACTTTGGGAGAAGCATTGTTAGATTTTTCAGAAGTTGCTGAACTCAAAGCTTGGTTAAACCAACAAGAAGTATAAACAATCGCTTAAATTTATCTCAAATCCAGCACACATTCAAACCCTAAAACCCAAACCATATATCAAGTACAGACGATTCGCCGAATCGTCTGTACAATTACGAATTACGAATTACGAATTACGAATTACGAATTACGAATTATTATGTTTTTTGCCTTTAAAGCCTCCAAGACTGATTCAGCTACTTGAGACCCTTGGCGATAAAATACAGGAGGTTGTCCCAGTGGAGCGGGTACTGTTTGTTTTATACCTATTTTCACACTAC
The DNA here is from genome assembly GCF_002368335.1 of Nostoc sp. NIES-4103. Taxonomy (GTDB): domain Bacteria; phylum Cyanobacteriota; class Cyanobacteriia; order Cyanobacteriales; family Nostocaceae; genus Amazonocrinis. The sequence goes on from NZ_AP018288.1 coordinate 8,263,534, forward strand.
CGTAACTATTACCACTCCATAAGTGAACCCACTCGCCAGCTGGAAAATAGATGTTAGCGGTCTTTTGACCTGGCTTCAACACTGGTGCTACTAAAAACTCACTACCTAAGAGAAATTGCTCTTCAAGTTTGTAAACATTAGGGTCGTCAGGGTAATGGAGAATCAAATGCCGAATGATAGGATATCCTTTTGTTGAGGCTTCTATCATCAATTGCTGGCGATATTCAGCCAGGGCTGCATAAACTTTCGCCCAATAACTGAAAGTTTTCAGGCTATCTTCATCTGTATAAAATTGAACGTTTTTATCAGGCTGATTGCCTTCATGGGTGCGGAATACTGGAGTGAAAGCGTTCAATTCCATCCAGCGATAGAGTAGTTCGCGCGATCGCCTAAATCCGATACCGATGGTTTCCAGAATCGGGTTAGCAATACTTGTATACCCACCAATATCACTGTGGTTGATGCTGAACCCAGACAAACCACCACTAATGGCACCTTTGACAGCACTAACTATGCCATCATTCATACCCCAAGTGGTGTTTTGATCTCCTAACCACATACATGTGCTGTGAGATGGAGTTTGCAAAAATCCGGCTCGATTGAAGAACCAAGCTTCGCCTTCTTTCCCAGCCTCTTGAATAGCTTCACGGTTCAGTGCAACCCAATCAACAGGATATTGGTTGTGATAAACTAACCCAGATTCATCACCAGCATACACTCCTTCAAAAGGTGCTGCTTCTGCAAAGTCAGCCATCCAGAATTTTGCACCTTGACCTAGCACTTCTTCCTTAAGAACATTTTTGAACCATTTGCGGGCATCTGGGTTAGTCAAATCGAGCAAAGCCGCCGAGAAATCAGTACTTTCGATGAGGTATGGTTCGGCTTGATTTTTTTTGACTACAAAGCCTTGTTGTAAGGCTTCTGTATAGAGATTACGCTGTTGTGGGTTTGGCTTAAGTGGGCGATCGACTAAAAAGGGATTGACATATACCCCAACTGCAATTTTTGCCTCTGCCAAATCGCTTACCAACTGTTGCCAACCTGGATAGGCGGTTTCATCAAGTTGCCAGTTCCACCATAACTGTTTTCCGGCGATCGTGCGGCGTTGACCGACCCAATCCTGAAGCCAGAATCCTGATATGGGGGTGTCGAGTTCGCGCAACTGTGACCAAACTTGCCTAACTAAGGCTGTACCACCTTGCATACCCACGATCGCACCTTGATGCAGCCAATGGGGAAGTGGTGGCATTCTTCCCACATAGTTGGTATAAAGTTCAATAATATCTAGGGGTGTCTCACCGCAAAAAATTCGCCCTTGCATACAACTTGATGCAACTCGTATAGTTGCAATCTGGGGATCGCGTAAGTTGAAAATTGAAGGTTCAGTGTTAGTGAGAAATATTGCTCGTCCCTTGTTAGTGAAAAAATAAGGCACAGGAGCATAACTCGAAAATCTATTACCAGCTACACCCAGCAAATTAAGGGTTCGCGGCCCGCGATCGCCACGACCAATTCCCCCTTCCTCACAAACGATTGGTATCCATTGTCCTTTACAATCGATGTCAGAAAATTGCTCTCCAAAACCATAAAAATGTTCGTCTGGATAGGTTCTAAATTGCAACTGTGTTTCATTGATATTCCCATCAATAATTTGCAGTTGAAAATCGAGTTCTTTTGACCCTACAGTTTGCAATTTCAAAACATATTGGGGTTGGTTACTGGAACTTTGGCGACCTACAAGACGACCATAAATTTCCAGCGTATCGTCTTCTTGCTTGATGCCCTCAACAATTTGATCAGAAAAATTTGCATTTTTTTGTTCGTCAATTTCGATAGAACCTCGTTCTTCAATAATAGTTAGACGAACATCGCCTCCACTGACAAAACTAGAACCAGGAGATGACTGCCATATTATTTTTGTTGAATTACTTTGATGAATAATCTGCAAACTCGGCTGTTTTGTATCGCTACCTTGCCAATCAATCGTAAATTCTCCCAATTTAAAACTTTGACTGGGTACAGAAGTGGAAATCTTACCAGGCGGAATCAACTTCCAACGACTGAGCTTTTTAAATGGTTCAGTCAGGAGCCTCAAAAGCCGTTTTAGTACCCAACCGTTACAAGCAATGGTGTACTGTGGGTACGTCACTGGGTACGAAGATTGCCAAGGAGCTTTCATCAGTTTTGGAAATTAAAACTAGATTTTATTTGATTTAAGCAACTTAGGCAAACTAATGTATCGTATGTTTAATAATTCGATGCAAATATAAAAGGGAGTGGGGACTGGGGACTGGGGACTGGGGAATGGGGAACTCGGGGCCCCCGCGACCGAAGGGAGTGGGGATTAGGGGCATTGGGAATTGGGAATTGGGAATTGGTTACTCTCCCTCATCTTCCTCATCTCCCTCATCTCCCTCATCTCCCCACTCCCCTGCACTAGTTACCAAACTTAGACTGTAATTTTCGTACCATCAAATTTGGTGAAGGTGAAGCCGTTGAAGTCTTCGTTAAACGTCAGTCTTTCATCTTTGAGGATGCTAATGGCAACTGCTTCGCCCAGAGCTAATGCGGCTGAACCATCGGTGCGCCAATGGATACCGCCGTTTCCACGCCCAATAGCATAGTTAGTTGCCAGCTTGTTTAATTCGCCGCCTACTGTTAGTGATGGCCCACTGTAAGGAATTAGCTTTGTAGGGTCATTAGGATCAGGTACTACGGGATTGGGAATTACGAAGTCTTCGTCAAAGAAGGCTTTTAACAATGTAACATTGACACCGGCAGTAGCAGCAGCACCACCAGTGTAGGAGGAATGTATCGGTGCGCCTTCTGGATAGGCTTGGGGTAATAAATAAGTACCAAAAGTACTAAAGGTATCAGCTAAGGCTTTGGAATTCAAGAGTTCGGAATTAATCGGATATTTAGTATTATTCACTAGGTTGTTGTAAACTAGCCCACTATATGCTTCTGGGCGAAGAATGCGATGCACATAAAACTTCTGCCAGTATGAAGCTCTGATGGCACGCGAAGTTCCCAGGTTAAGCAAGCCTTGCAAATATCCCACTGCAAACGTTGCAGCAGATCCAGTTTGAGTCTTGGAGTTGACATAGGGATTGCCTGGATTTAAAGGTGTACCAATGCTATTGAGAATAAAAGAGGCTCCTAGATAGGTAGGGCCACCTATATGGGCGTACTCGCCTAAGTCACGAACTGTAACTATGTAACGGTTCGTAGAATCGTAAGTAATAGCCTTGCCGGAACTGCCTCCATTTTGGACAGTCAACCATTCATCAAAATTCGTGAGAAAGTCTTTGCCAGCAACAGCAGTACGAATCAGTGCAGAAACAGACTGAGTTCCCCAAGCAAAATTACGCAGCAGCAATTGTGAGATATAAGGGCCGTCTAGCACCCCTGGCGGAATCACATGTTTTGCTGTTTTTCCTGAACGGTCGGACTCATCAACGTAAGTGACGCTACCGCGAAACAAGGTTTGAGGGGTGACGCGACCATTTTGTTTGGGGCCATAAAATGCCGAAAGTTTGTTGAGGTCTTCGACAGCTGCTAGAACTTTGGCATTGGCGGTATTGTCTTCAAACTCAGAATAAGCCACGTCACGTAGTAAGGCTTGCCAATAGAGTTCTACTGCTTCAGCAGCTCGTTCTGCACTAGCTAAAGCTGGTGGTGGGGGAACTGCTATCTGTGCAGCATTGATTCCTTCTAAACTAATTGCCAAAGGCCCTTGAGGATTAACCAGTTTCCTAGTACCACCCAAGATGATTTTTTCAAAATCATTCGGGTTTTGGCTGGTTAGGGCTTTGGTCAAAGAGTCGTAAGCTTCTAGGTTAACTTCGCCGCGCTGGTCATGGGGAAGTCCTCTACTGTCACTGCCAATTTTGTTAGAATACCGGTCTTCATCACCGTTTGTCGGATGGGGTGGAATAGGAATACTTTGTTGCCGTCTGGCTGCCTCAACACGTACTCGATAGGCTTTATCAACAAATCTGTCATAGTTGAAGCGAATCTTGTTCGAGAACCGTCCTGGAATGTCCTTGGCTTGGGCAATACCCCCTCCCTTGTTATGAACAAAAGGTGAACCCAAAACTCCTGCAACAACGCTACCGGCAGTAAATAAACCAGCGCGACCTAGAAATAAGCGTCTGCTGCTACGACTACCAAAGAAGCGTTGAGTGCCTAAACTATTGACAGTGACTCGCTTTTGTTTGGCTGTTTCACCTGGCTCATGCTTTTGGTAAGTTTGATTTAAACTGGGATCTACTTGCATTAAATGTTCTCCAGTGAACAAAAAACAATACAAACATCCAATCATGAGTAAATAAATGAGTGGCTTAAAGCTAAAAAGACTTTGAGCCAAACATATTTGGTATACCCATTACCAGAAAAAAGGCTAATCTAAATGGCTGTGATGCTTTTCGTCGTTTTGATTGGTCTGATTGCACATTGCTGTGGCTAAAACATTGCAGACTTGGCTAGCAAATTACAATTGCTATCCTCAAATTCTGAAAATGTCATAGCAGAGTACACGAGCAAGGGCAGTTGACATGAATTCGCCAACAAAGTTATTGCAGCGATCGCACAGCTTCAATCACCTCTTTTTCAAAAATACGGCAAATTTATCGATTTACTGTAGTTTATAGCTTTAGTCAGACTGTCGCATAAACAGCCATGAAAATCAAGAGGTTGCCAATAATTTATACCGTTTTAATTTGATGTTGATACAAATAGGCAGCAGGGGTGCAGGGGTAGCAGGGGCTTGGGCAAAAAGTGGCGTACTGACTCGGTAGAGGTGAGTGATGACACGAATGAGGACTACAGTTGCTGACTTGGGCACCGATTAAAAACTCGACTAGAAGGGGCGCTATGGGTGAGGACGTTCAGCAGGATGATGATGCAGTTACTGTTTCTTATTGGTAGGATTAAATCTAATTTTTAGTCATCAGTCATCAGTTATCAGTTAACACAATCATCTCTGCAAGGTAAATGTGTTACAGGTTAGCGATTCATCCTTGAGATTATCAACAATTAGTTCTAGAGATAGGTTAAAGTCCTATGTTGCAATTGCTAATGTGTATTTGTCCTTAAAAAGTGTTTAGCAAATTAATAAATATGAACATTCTTGCTTGGATTGTATTAGGTCTAGTCGCTGGTGCTATTGCGAAAGCTATCTACCCAGGTCATCAAGGCGGCGGAATCTTAGGAACAATTTTGTTAGGAATTATTGGTGCTTTCGTTGGCGGTAGTTTGGGTGTCTTCTTCAGTACAGGACGTTTTGCTCTAGCGGCTTCAACTCTCAGTCTCACGGGTATTTTAGTAGCAGTTCTGGGTGCAATCATTGCCATTTTCTTGTGGAATGCGTTAACCCGCCGCAGCGCCCTGTAATATAAGGTTCGGTGTAAAACTTATTATTCAGACTGCAAGAAAGCAGAGCAGAGAGTTTTAAAATTTCTGCATTACACACCGAATAATAAGTTAATCAGCAAACATAATTTCAAAAACTATATTTGACTCAATTATTAGTAAAAGTCAGGGAACTTTTTCACTATATTTTGTCCCTGAATTTATATAAAAGTATAGCGCCTGCCTGTATTCAGGTTGGCGCTATTAAATATAAAATAGAAAGAAAAAGCTAGTTTGTGAGAGAATTCCATAAGTTGATATTTTACATTTTGGTTTCAAAATACTTTGTGTCTTAGTGTCTTTGTGGTAAAAAATATTCAACCACGAAGACACTAAGACACAAAGAGTTACGATTCCTTTTATTTTAATTCAAGTTGAGGAGGTGAAAGTGGGTACATCATCAGATTTATTGAGAATGAATAAACTACCATCTCCTCCACGTCCAATTCTGAAATTTTCATCTAAGTAAGTAATGTCGAGAGTAGCAGTTCTGCCTTGAGGATTATTAGCATTTTTCACCTTAAATGGATTGAGTTGAGGGGTATTAATGCCGAGAATATTCTCAATTGATAGATAACGTTTATCAAAATAAACATTGATGCGTTTATTGTCTGGAGGCTCGATATCTTCTTTGGCAGGCTCAAAGCTAGCTGTTACTTTGACATATCCTGATATTAGTCCCAAGGAATGTTTAACTTGAGCTAAATTGAAAAATAGTTTATTTGCAACATCAATCACTTGATACACCTTACCTACCTTTAATCCCAATGGTAGGGAAGCTAAGGAACGGATTTCTCTAGCAGTGGAGTATTGTAGTTGCCAAGCTCCTTGTAGCAAAGAAGTAGCATATAAAAGAGGATTGGGATTGGGATTGATGCTTTCTAGTGCTGTTGTCAATTGTTCAATTTCTGCGGCGGTAGCTTTGTCTAGCTTTAAATTGGTAACAGGAGAGCGATCGCTGTCGGTTTGTATCTTTGCCAGCCTCGCTTGTAATTTTTCCTTCAATAAGAGTTGATTGTTCAAGGCTTGAATAGTTTCCTTTACATAGGGTATATCTTTTATTAAGCCTTATCTAGTTCCAGATGGGGTTAAATTAACAATTAAAAATTAAAAATTCAGAATTAACAATCTCTTCTCTTGGTTCCTGCTTCATAACTCCTGAATTCTGGTATATTTGTCATTTGTAAAGTTTTTCTCAAAAGGTTAAAGTGATTAACTATGCTTGTTGAAGTCACTACTTGGTATTTAGAAATGCTAGATCCCAAACAGTTACAACCAGCGACTTTCAGTGACTTCAATTTGAGAATTGAGCAAGCAGAAATTCCTTCACCTGAATTCAGTCGCTTTCTTTACAGCAGTGTAGGAGGGAACTGGTATTGGATTGATCGGCTCAAATGGAATTACGAACGTTGGTTTGCTTACCTTAATCGTCCAGAGTTAGAAACTTGGGTTGCTTATATTTCGGGTACACCAGCAGGATACATCGAACTTGAGAGTCAACCAGGAAATAATGTAGAAATTGTTTACTTTGGTATTATACAACAGTTTACTGGGCAAGGATTAGGAGGGCATTTACTCAGCCAAGGAGTACAACGAGCATGGAAAATTGGCGCACAACGAGTTTGGGTGCATACTTGCAGTTTGGATAGTGTTTATGCATTACCAAACTACCAAGCACGAGGTTTTCAAATTTACAAGCAAGAAGTACACACTCAAAAATTGCCTGATAAACCTATTGGCCCTTGGTTAGGTGCTTATGATTAATGATCGTTGAGGTGATTGTGCGATCGCTGGTTATTTATTAGCTGCAAGTTGAGCAATCAACCCAGTATATAATGACACAAATCTTTGCTGTTCTAAAGGTGCATCGTTGTTATTCCAAGTAGCAACCACACAGTAATTTTTGCCGTTCTTTGCTTGCAACCAAGTTGTCATATTGAGAACACCAGGCTCAGATCCACCTTTAAATGCTACCCGCTGCCAATCTTGAGCATTAGCAACACCAGGATTAATACTCATCAAAGGCAAATCAGCAACTTGTTCCATTAATGTGCAAAGTTCTTCAGCTGTAAAAAACCATTCTACATCCAAAGCAACTGGATTAGCTGTTTGTTCAAAGTCACTCACATTAGGAAGCGGTTTGTTTGTCAATTCTTGGAGTATGGTGCGACGTTGAGCTTCTTTACTTGTGCGATAACGCTTCAGCAAGTTGCGATTTTTTGAACCTTTGAGAACAAACAACTCACGAGTAGTTAAAAAGGGACGGTTACGGGGCGATACTGATTCAATAGGCTGTCTTCCTATTAAGTTAATTAATATATCTGTTGCTGTATTGTCGCTGAGAGAAATCATTAAAGCTGCAAGGGTTTCTACTGTCAAATATGAATTATCTGGCCATGTTTGTAACATTCCTGATGGTAGACTTTTCAAATTTGGTTGCAGTTGCACTACATCTTTCCATGTACGCTTCCCAGAAGCAATTTCTGATTTGAGTGCTTTGAGTACTGCCAATTTGAAGGCTGAACCAACTGCTAGAGGGATTTTGCTATTTAATTCGGCTTGTATTGTTTTGCCTTCTTGAACTAGAAAACTGACTTTTCCAGGTAATGCTTGAAATTTCGCGATCGCGTCTTTTAAATTAATCAGTTTAGCTTGTGGTGGTTGAAACAGCAAGCCGGAAATTTGTCCTTGTTTATTCAAAGCTATTTTAGTTGGTACTAAAGCTTGATTAAATTGAACAAAGTAATCTTGAGCATTATTTTCTACGCCTTCATAGGCTCCCAATTGAATCTTCAGTGCAGCAATTACTTGTCGCACTTGTTCTATAGGAACTGGTGCTAGAAATTCAGGTGCAAACCACTCTGACTTGATTTGTTCACTCGTAAATAATCTTTCTAAAGCAGCTTTAGGAGATATAGTTTTATCGATAGTCTCAATTTGAGCTATAGGTAATTGTTGAAGTTTAACGTCTGCTAACGCTAACTGAGGAAATATCAAGTTGATTGTTAGCAGGATAGTTAATAAAGAAATTATATAATATTGATGCATGAAATTAGCTAGCTAAAAGCCTTTGTCCGCAGTGTTAGCGGAACACCTTCCTCTAGGGTAGGTAACGTCAGGGTAGTAAAGCGATCACAAATTTTGCAATTTGCTTTACTTCGTTGCGATCGCTGCGGACGAATGATGACCAAATTAGAAATCATCTAACAAACTCATCAAAGCTTGCAATTCTGAGTCTGGCGACTCTGATAATTGAGAGCGTAACTCTAGCAATTGAGTCTGTAATGCTTCAGCTACATAGACCATATTAGATTCTTTTGCGATTTTTAGCTGATTTTCTTTAATTCTGATTTTTCTCACCAAATCGTTTACAACAGAAATTGAATCGCAATCTTGAGAAAGCATAATCTGATATCTGTTAAAAATTTAGGATGTATTGTATCAAAAACTTCATTCCCAAGAGGGTTAAGTTTTGAAAAGGGGAATTGGGCATGGGGCATAGGGCATGGGGGAGCCACTGCGGTGAGGCAGTACGGTCTTGGGGTTTCCCCAAGTGGAGTAACTGCCGAACCCGTAAGGGTCTTGGGCTTTGCCCCTTCGGGTGAGGGAGTTTGCCATCGACGCAAAGCGCCAAGACGGCAACTCCCTCACCAAGTGGAGCATGTGGCGTCATGGGGCATGGGAAGATAATTCTTAACTCCCTCATCTCCCCTTCACCCCTGCACCCCTGCACCTCTTCACAAGCTCAGGGTTTACTTCCAGCCTGGCAAGTAGCATTATTAACTAAATATATGTAACTACCTTAGCAGTTTACTTAATCAGTGGCTGTTACTCTTATAACTACTTCGGTCTGTCATAGCAGATAATCCTCGTGGTGATGTTCTTTTGTTATTCACCAGCACTCATACTCCCATCTTGGGAGTATGAGTGCTTTTATTTTATTAGGACTCATGCAACTGGCACACTCAACCAAGGTTAGGGTTGTCAACAGTCTAGAGGCAGTAGGGGCGGGTTTATCGGTATTCTCATTAATCATCCAAGTTAATTGGTCAACCCGCCCGTATAAAAATCAAGCTCTTTGGGCATACAATTCTGCTTAATCATCATCCGATTCTGCAAATAAAGACTCTAAATCTCTGCCAGAAACCCAATGCCCAATGCCCTAGGGACTTCCAAATAAAAAAACATACAATTTTTCTTGTGGGGTGGGCGTCTCGCCCGCCCTTGCTTGGGGCGGACAAGATGTCCACCCCACAAGTAGTAGTAATTTATTTCTTGGTAATCCCCTATTTCCGACCTCAAAAAATAATCTAGCTGCGTAAGTCCTGTCATATAATTTTTGACTAAAACACTTTGCGCTCTTCTAAGTGTGCTGTAATTTCTTTTCGAGTTCGCCAAACTGGACGCAATTGCTGACGGGCAAAAAATTGCAGTTGATCTGCAACATGGGGTGAATTAGGTTGAGTAGCATTACCATAACTAGTGAGAGCCATTGCTTTCACTGGCGTGGAGAACTCCACCGCAGCTACATAAGAATCACCAGAGACTGCTTGAAAGCGTCCATTATCTGCTGGGGCGAAATTGACTACGCGGAAAATGCCTTGATATCCTGCGCCACCATTGGCGGGTAAATCTAAATTGCCGTAGCGCAAGCGAAACACATCACCCCAAGCTATATCTATAGTTCCATAAGTTTTTTCGACTTTAGCTGCGGCATCTGCCAAGGCTTTGACTGCGCTTTTTGGATCTGCTAAACCGTCTGGTGTGGTGCGTGGCGATTTTTCATCCCAAGGAGTGGCAAAAAGCTTGTCTAAGTCTACATTCTCTACCCAGAAGTTGAACAATACGGCACCTTTGCTATTAGCGTCGGTTCTACGATCCCACGCTGCTAAGACTTTGGCGGCGCGACGAGCTAATTCATTGCCTTGTTGTTGGGCTGCATTAATCAAATCATCCAGGATGCGTTCGGCCAGTTCCATGTGTGTAGAGTGCTTGTAGGCAATCATTTCCTCAAAGGAAATGCTTTCATCTTCCGCTAACATTTTTGCAGAACTCTGCGCCCGAAAATCCATTGGCCCCCGTGGTGCCATGTAGGATGGATAGTTATCTGCTTTGATGGCAGCGGGAAAAGTAGTAGTCCAAGGTGGATCGTTGGCATTTTGTAACCAACCGCTGGGTGGGTCGATAACTTTGGGCAAATCTTGATATGGGTGAAATTTAGTCCATAAAGTTTTAGATGTGTCGCCAGGGATGATACCTTGCCAGTATTTAAAGTCTCCCTCTTGCCGCACGGGAACCACACCGTTGAATAGATGCATTATATGCCCTTGGCGATCGCTATACATGACGGTGAACATGGGCAGTTGTAAGCGTCGCAATGCTTGCTGAAATTCGGTGAGGTTTTGAGATCTGGCCATATCCCACCACTGTTCTAAGACACCTGGCCGATCTTCACCAACCACCCGCAACGCCAAGGCTTTGCCGCCTTTCTCGCTGACTACAGGCCCGTGAACAGAACTTTTAAGCAAGATTTTTTGCTCTTGCAATAAACCATCTTTTTGCTTTACCTTTAATAACTGGGATGTTGTTTCAAAAGGGCGGACTTTGCCATCTAAAACATAACCGTTGTTTTGCAACTTGAGTTCGTAGGTGTCCCAACCATCGTGAGTATTTACGGTATGAGTCCAGCCTAAATTATCATTGAAGGCGATCGCTAATACAGGAATGCCTACCAGTGTTGCTCCAGAAGCGTTAATACCTGGGGCGGTAATTTGTGCTTCGTACCACAAGAATAAATCACCCCACGGTAAATGAGGATTAGCCAGCAACATGGCTTTACCACTGGCAGATCGTTTTGGGGCGATCGCCCAACCGTTAGAACCTGGGGTAGACTCTGTAGAGGTATTATCTGCAACTCGCCCCGGATCGACTACAAAAGTAAATAGCAGAACTCTTTGTAAGTGAGCGAGTACATCCTCTGGCCTGACTGGTAACACCACTTCTACTTCATCATCAATTAAATCGGCGTGTTCTTTGGCGTAAGTATTAATCCCAGTGGCAAATGCATTAATATAACTACGAAAAGCCGAACTTTGAGCCTTATACCAATCAGTTGCACGTTTGGGTACTCCCATTGTCAGTACCCATTTGTCTGATTCTACATAATCCTCTCCCCAATATTCGGCAGCCCGTCCCCGTGCTTGTCCGTAGAGGCGTAAGAGCAAGTTGCCGTGACTTTGCATCTGTGCCCAACCAAATGCTTGAAAAGCGCCTTGAGCATTATTACCGTAAATATGGGGTATTCCGTAAGTATCCCAAAGTATCTCTGTATTTTTGGGTGCGGTGCTAATACTCTGATTACTTACCATGAAAGTAAAGAAGATGGCAAGTAGAAAAGGTAAGAATCTGCGTGATTTTTTATTCCAGAATAGGGACTTAACGCGTTTATTTATAGTAGACAAAACCATGATTTTTATATTAACTATTCTTGAGTCACTTGTGCAGACTCTGACATTTTCTTCCTCAAACTCAACGGTCTCATATCAGTCCATACTTCTTTAATATATTCAAGACATTCTGATTTGAGTCCACTTTTACCTGCATCTTTCCAGCCTAGAGCATTTTCACGGTCAGCAGGCCAAATGGAATACTGTTCTTCATCATTGACTACAACTTTATAAATTGTGGTGTCTTCTATATTTTCTCTGTTCATGGTTATCCACTATCACTTGATTCAGTACAGCAATTATTGAACCTACAAATTAGATTTCTCTGGCAATAAATACCAAAATTTTTTGAAAATGCTGGTTTAAGACCATTTTTAATCTACATAGTTATTCTATATTTTACGGGCAACAAAGTAAACAAAGTCATCAGATTCGGTTAATTCTAAATCTCCTTGATGGTTATAAACTTTAATGTCCGTAAAACCTACTTTTTCGAGAGTATCTTGAACTTCTGACTGAGAATAGCCTTTCACTGGACAAGTAAGATCTGAACGTTGCCAACCTGTTTCTAGTAATTGGAATATGGCTAATTTTAACCAACTGGTATTATTTTCTTGATTATGACATCTAGATATGGCTAGGGCGTATTCATCTTCGACGTAACCCTCAACTACAGTACCTTTTAGGTCATATAGTTGATAAGCTTTTTCCAGATTTAAATCGAATATAAACAAGCTATTTTCCCGCAAGGCTGCATACACATTTTCAAAAACTTTTTTCAGATCTTCAAGATTCATTATATGATTAAAGCCAGCACTTGTGGAAATAACTGCATCGAAGGTAGATGGTAATTTAAATGAGCGTGCATCATCTACAATAAAGTTACCACTAGGCGCATTCTTGCGAGCATAATCCACCATCTTCTCAGAGCCATCGATTCCAGTTAATTGATACCCTTTTATGATCAGTTGTTGTGCCAGTTGTCCTGTACCACAACAGAGATCAAGGATATGTGCTTTATTAGGAAGATATTGTAGTAGCAGTTTTTCTAAAATCGGTAATCTATAATTCCAATATCTTGTCCCTAATGTTTTGTCATAAACCCAAGCCCAGGCATCATATTCTGAATATCGATTTAATAAAGACATGAAAGCTTTCTCCTTGCTGTCAATCAAGTTAAATTTTTAACTCTAGTAGCAATTAAAAATTTAACTTTGGTTATCTACAATTCTCTCAGATACATCTAATTTATATCAGGCATCGCGCTCAAAAAACTCAAAAAAATGAGAATAATTAGCTGATATTGAATATCAGCTGCTATATCAAAAAACTAAGTATTTAAAAAACCACCTACTCTGAGTTCATTGACACTATCCTTAACAGCCTGAACAATGAAATCAATATCTTGCTCAGTATGGGCTTGGGACAAAAAACCATCACTTTTGGGCATGAGTACCCCTCTATAAATCATATGTTTAAATATGAGTTGTAGACCTATTAAGAATGTAGGTTCTTTGAGAAGAAGAGAATTCTCTGATAAATTTACATTAAAAAACGAGCCAAAATTTGATAATTTTATAGGTAACTCTTCAACTTCAAAGTAAGCATTCATTCGTTCTATAAACTGTAAGGTACGTTGGTTTAACTGTTCTTGTAGCGTTGCTCCTTGCACTTTTAAATATTGCAATAAAGCACGCGCAGCAGCCAAAGAGAGAGAATGCCTACAGTAGCTAGTTCCTGACCAGGTAATAGGGACATCAGGAGAAGACATATCACCATAATTCCACATACCGCCATCAATTCTATCCATATAAACAGCTTTACCAGCTACTGCTGCTAAGGGCATACCACCACCAACTATTTTTCCGTATGTTGCTATGTCGGCTTCAACTCCAAACCATACTTGCGCCCCACCTGGATGAATTCTAAAGCCAGTATTCATTTCATCAAAGATTAAGGGTATCCCTAATGCTTTGGTCAATTCCCGTAATTGCTGAATAAATGCTTTGGGTTGAAAGCCAAGTCTATGTTGTTGCACAGGTTCAACGAGAACAGCAGCTAATTCTTGCTCATAGCTTTTAATTATCTCTAACGACTGAGGACTTCCGTACTCAAGAACCAAAACATCTTCAGCGACATTTTGTGTGACTCCTGGATATTCTGGAACTCCTTTAGGATTACCATCTATCGTCTCTGCTTTCACCAAAGTTCCATCAAAAATACCATGATAAGAACCAGAAAATAGCGCTATTTTGTTACGATTTGTCGCTGCTCGTGCTATTCGCAGTGCTAGCATCATTGCTTCTGTGCCTACACTACAAAATGTTACTCGTTCCATCCCCGTTAGTTCAGAGATTAACTCAGCAACTTCACCAGCCAATGCTGCTTGTGGCCCGCTTTGTATGCCATACTCAAGTTGCTCAGAAATAGCTTTTTTGATAAACGGCGGATTGTAACCACATAAATGTATTCCATATCCACCAGTGAGGTCTATATATTCATTATCATCAACATCCCACATTCTAGAGCCTAGAGAACGTTGGGTGAGAATGGGATAGAACATTTCTTTAAGAAGTAAATTGAACCCCACAGAACCCCTGTTATTTGCAAAAACAGGACGGTATTTCTGAGCAAGTTGCTTTGATGTTTTTGTTCGTTCAGTGTAACGTGCAATTAAAGAGTCTAAATGCTTCTGTTGATGAGGACTAAATTCTATTTTCCTCTGAGCATGTGTTGTTTGGGAAATCGTATGATTTTGAGATTCAATTTGCTGCATGTGAAAATTGCTGATCATTATAAAAGTAAAATTTCGGTGGTAGGAGCAGTTATGGTGGTTTTTCTTAAGATTTGACAATTAGTCCATACTCTGCATGATTGAGATATGTATTTAAATGCTCTGCTAAGACATGCACATGAGGTTTGGCAAGCATCGTGTAATGATTACCTGGAATTGTATGGATTTCCACTGGTTCAGAAGATAGCTGGCTCCAGCCCCAGCTAGGGTCGTTAGGATAATTAAAACCTTCATTACTATCACTAGCACGCAAGAGAATCATTCGGTTTGAATATACCTGTGCTACATAATTCCAACTTGCTTGAAGATTGCTTTGATAGACTTTTAGAAAAAGGCAAAAGTTATCAAAACTAAAATTAGCTGGTATTAAGTTAGCGATTCGCAACTGTTCAAAAACATAATTCAATTGCTCGTCATACTGCATTTGTTGAAAATATTCATACGATACCGAAATAGTTTTGCCTGCCGAACTGGCAAGATCATATGCAAAACTAGCTAAAATTCGAGATTGATCATTTTGTTGAGCAATTATCGGTTGATTGTGAGAATTTGGTGCAACATTATCTAATAACATTAGTAGAGGCACTTGATGACCTTGCTTTTGCAGTTGTTGAGCCATTTCAAAAGCTATAAAGCTTCCCAGTGACCATCCTCCTAAATAATATGGGCCTTTTGGCTGTACAGTACGCATTGCTGCAATGTAGTGAGCAGCCATATCTTCAATACGGGTATATGGTTCACATTCTCCAAAAAGACTTGGTGCTTGCAGTCCATAAAAAGGCTGTTCGGAACCTAAGCAACGTGATAATTCTTTGTAGCAAAAAACATTGCCCCCGATAGGATGAATGAAAAATAAAGGTCTTTTAGAGCCTTGGGGTTGAATTGTGACAAGGGACGCTTCAAGCTCTTTTTGACTAAACTTAGTTGGCGAAGATGTAGAAATAGGTGTAAGCGGTAAAAACTCACCTGCTTGCATTTCTACTACACTTTCTTTGACTGCCTTGAGGACATATTCTATATCTTCCTCAGTATGGGCTGTAGATAAATAAAGAGTACGCCCTTCCCAAACATAAACTCCTTTTTCCAGCAAGTAGTAATAGAATAAATTGCTTAAAACAGAATTATTCTGGAAAGTAAAACGGAAAAGCGAACCAAAATTTACAACTCGAATCGGTACTTGTTGTTCTTCAAAGAAATTATTAAGCGTTTTTGCGAATTTTGTTGTTTTTTGAGTTAGTTCTTCCTGAAGTTTAGACCCATAAATCTTAATGTGATTTAGTGCAGCCCAAGCAGCAGCCATTGCCAGAGGATGTTTAAAAAATGTACCTGCAAAAAAGGTGGTTTTTCCTTGAGGATAAGACTGATCACCATAGTTCCACATACCACCATCTAATGCATCCATGAAAGCAGCTTTGCCAGCTATTACCCCAATGGGCATACCAGCAGCAACCGCCTTACCATAGGTAGTGATATCTGCTTGAATACCCCACAATCCTTGAATACCACCTGGATGCATCCGAAAGCCAGTAATTACTTCATCAAATATTAATACAATTCCTGTCTCTTGGGTTAGTTGCCTTAACTGATATAGAAACTCTTGAGGTTGTAAATCTGGGCGACTGCTTTGTATTGGTTCAACGAGAACTGCTGCTAACTCGTGGGCATGAGCTTGGATAATATCTAATGATTCGGGAGCGCCATAGTTGAGAATGATGGCATTTTCAGCCATGTATTGGGGAATTCCTAAAGCTTTTGGTACAGAAGATAGCTTGTCATCAGCAGTCATTACTCCCTTAATTAAAACCTCGTCCAAGTTGCCATGATAAGAACCAGCAAATAAAGCAATTTTAGAGCGTCCTGTAACAGTACGTGCTAGGCGTATTGCTCCCATCACTGCTTCTGAGCCAGTGTTACATAAAGCCGCTCGTTCTGCACCTGTCAATTCGCAAATTAATTTTGCTACTTCACCAGCAAGACGCGATTGTGGCCCATGCAATATGCCATGTTGAATTTGTTGCTGTAGTGCTTCGATCACAAAAGATGGGGAATGACCAAATAAAAGTGTGCCAAATCCCATAGAAATGTCTACGTATTCATTGCCATCAACATCCCAAAGCCTGGCTCCTTCTCCACGCTGTCCGTGGATTGGATATATCATCTCTTTAATATCAGGAAAAAACCCTGTAACTGCTCTGCTATTCGCATGATAGGAACGATAATCTTGTGAAAGCCGTTTGGATTCTTGTGTTTTGGTAATAAAACGTGTAATTAATGCATCTAAATGTTTCTGTTGATGGGGAGTCAACAAAGCTATTGACTCTTTTTGATTAGCTGGGAAAGTGGGAGTATTTTTTTGATTTTTTTGTTGATTGTCAGGCTCTAATTTAGGTGATGTAGATGTGAAATTTTTCTTCTGGTTAGTTGAAACTTGAGGAAATTGCCCACTCTGATGAACAGAAGAAGACAAAATTTGATTGGATGAACCTTTCTGAGGTAATAAGTCTACCAATTTAGACATCACCTGAAGATGCTGTAAAATAATCTGCTCAATATTACTATTTACAGGTTGTTCTTCTTGCTGATTAAGTGTTTGCGTAAACGAATTGGGAATTGATAATGGTGTGACGTTGGGTATTGGCTCTTGAGGTGAAGTTACCACTAATTCTTCTTGAGTTTCATCTTTAGCTATGTAATTTGCTAAATAATCAATGGTCAGGTCATCTTCAAGAAACATGTGAAAAGGAATTTGCACGCCTAACTGTTCTTGAATAGCCCGGTTAATTTGCAGTAATAATAGAGAATCAACACCCATTTCTAGGAAAGGAGTGTTAATATTAATTTTTGATGATTTTACACCAATGGAATTACTAAAGATATCTTTCAGAATTGACAGAGCTTTATTATATTGAGACGTTTCATTGATCAATTTCGGTTGTGACACGCTAATTTCTTTTTCGGAATTGATTAAAGGTTCAACCCAGTATCTTTTTCGTTCCAAAGGATATGTGGGTAAGGGAATACGATAAGGTTGTTCATGGGCATAAAATTCTGACCAATCTATTTGGATGCCCTCTACCCAAAGTTGCGAAAGTGTATTGAGCAAGAAGACCACATCTGATTGTTGATTTTGTGGATGTCTGAGTGAAGAAAGAACTATTTGCTTTTCTACTTTCTGCTTATTAACTAAGGTAGTTAATGTTCGTCCTGGGCCTAATTCCAAGAGAATTTGCTCTGGCTTTTGCAGCAATTTAGCAATTCCTTCGCTAAAATTCACTGTTTGGCGGAGATGTTTTACCCAATATTTTGCGTCTGTTGCTTGTGCTGCGGTTATCCAATTACCTGTGACGTTAGAAACAAAAGAAATTTTTGGGGAATTTAGTTTTATTTTGCTGATAAAATCCTGAAATGGCTCTAAAATTGAGTCCATCATGTGGGAATGAAAAGCATGAGATGTATGCAGGCGGCGACAATCAATACCTTGTTCAGACAATTGGTTTTGTAATCCCTCAACCGCTGCTTCTGTTCCCGAAACCACACACAAATTTGGACTGTTAATTGCAGCTAGGGAAAGTTTTTCATTCAGCAAGGGTTTAATTTTTTGTTCTGACATTGGTACAGCTAACATTGTCCCTGATGGAAGTTGCTGTATCAATTTGCCGCGAGTAGCTACTAACATGAGTGCGTCTTCTAAGGAGAACACACCAGCAATAGTTGCAGCTACATACTCACCAATGCTGTGACCAATCATGGCGTCAGGGTGTATACCCCAAGACATCCATAACTGAGCTAAAGCATACTCAATTACAAATAGCGCTGGCTGGGTTATATATGTTTGCTGTAATTGGACAGGAGCAGTTTCTTGTTGTTCTGAATTTGGGTATAGAACGGTACGTAAATCTATTTTTAAAAAAGGTGCGAGGAATTCACAGCAGTAGTCTACTTGTTCTCGGAAAATTGGCTCAGTTTGGTACAATTCTCTACCCATGTCCACATACTGAGTACCTTGTCCGGGAAACATGAATGCAACTTTTCGTGCAGACTGTTCGGTGTAGCGTGTGCAAATTCGTTGTGGATCTTTTGCTTCTAAAACTTTCACTGCATCGTCAAGGTTTTGGCAAACTACTATTCGGCGATGTTCAAAAGCTCTACGACCTATACAGAGAGTGTAAGCAACATCAGCTAAATTTAAGTTCGGGTGCTGCTTGAGATGTTGAACTAAATTTGTAGTTGCAGTTTCTAGTGCTGATGCTGTTTTAGCAGAGACTACCAATAACTGATATTTTCTCCCCTGCTCGTTTGCTCCCCTGCTCCCCTGCTCTAAAACTGGGGCTTCTTCCAGAATCACATGAGCATTGGTGCCACCAATACCAAAAGAACTGACTCCTGCATAGCGGGGAGTACCATCTGATTTCCATTGTGAAAGCGTGGTATTGACGTAGAAGGGGCTGTTAGCAAAGTCAATTTTGGGGTTAGGTTCTTGAAAATGCAGACTAGGAGGTATTTGTTGGTGTTTAAGCGCTAAAACTGTCTTCATTAAACCTGTAACACCAGCAGCAGTATCTAGATGTCCGACATTAGTTTTCACCGAACCAATTGCACAGGAACCTTTTTTGTCAGTCCTGGCGCGGAAAGCTTGTGTCAGTGCGGCAATTTCAATTGGGTCTCCTAGAACTGTTCCCGTACCGTGAGCTTCTATATAGCTAATCTTCTCTGGCGAAATTCTAGCTACAGCAAGCGCTTCGGCTATGACTTTGGCTTGACCTTCAATACTGGGAGCAGTGTAGCCAACTTTTGCAGAACCATCATTATTAATAGCAGAGGCTTTGACAATAGCATGAATGGTATCTCGATCTGCGATCGCATCTTCTAATCGTTTTAGAACTACAATACCTACACCATTACCGCTCACGGTTCCTTGTGCCTTGGCATCAAAAGCACGGCAGTGTCCATCAAAAGACAAAATACTCCCTTGTTGATAAGGGTAGCCAGTTTTGTGCGGCACTGAGATGGAAACCCCACCAGCCAAAGCCATATCACTTTCGCCATTGAGTAAGCTTTGGCAGGCGAGATGAACCGCAACTAATGAAGTAGAGCAGGAGGTTTGCACATTCACACTCGGCCCCTGCAAGTTTAATTTATAAGAAATAAGAGTGGGTAAAAAATCTTGACTATTTGCGATCGCAATTTGCTTACCACCCACTGATTCTATCAGCTTGCGGTTGGAATAAAGATTTGACAAAAAGTAACTGCTCATGCTGGCACCAGCAAAAACACCAATCCGACCTAAATATGTTTCACTGTCGTAACCAGCATTTTCCAGAGCATTCCAGGCACACTCAAGCAAGAAACGGTGTTGTGGGTCAGTGATTTCTGCTTCTCTAGGATTAAAGTTAAAAAATGACGCGTCAAACAAATCTATATCATCTAATATAGCTCCGGCTTTTACATAATTAGGTTGATTTAACAAACGAGGTTCTACACCTGAATTAATCAACTCTTCATCAGAAAAAAAAGTAATTGACTCTACACCGTCTCGCAGATTTTGCCAAAATTCCTCAATATTCTTCGCGCCAGGAAAACAACCTGCCATGCCAATTATGGCTATTTCATCGAGGCAATCATATGTATTTGAGTTATTCATTTGCATAAGTAGGTCGGTGCGAATCAAGTTAACTAATGAAGGTTGTTAGTTGTTAGTTGTTATTTGTCAGTTGTCATTAGTAAGATTATCAGGCATACTGAGGTTTAACATAGTCATATTTATTTCTGCTCACTTAATTACTTGTTGCTCGATGTTCTTGTCTAAGTTGCCTACGTTGTTTCCTAGATTCTCTCTGGTTATCGCCTAGTTCATGGGTTGATAAATCAGGCTGTTTGTCTGGCTCTTGAGTTAAATAATTGGCAAATTTACTAATAGTTGGATATTGAAACAAATCAAGCATTGATATATCTCTATTTAATGCTTTTTGCAGTTTGCTATGAACCTGAACCATTAGTAATGAGTGACCGCCGATATCAAAGAAATTGTGATGAATACCTACTTTTTCTACACGCAATAATTCTTGCCATATATTTGTAATAATTTGCTCAAGCTCAGATTGAGGAGCCACGTAGGTTTCTTCTAAATCAAGTTGTGCTTGTTCAGGTAAAGCTCGATAGTCCACTTTACCGTTGGGCGTGAGTGGCAAAGCATCTAACTTGATAAAAGCCCCAGGCACCATATATTCAGGCAGTTTTTCTAATAAATAATGGCGTAGTTCACTAATAGAAGGGCCTGGTTTTTGACTAACCACAAGATAAGCAACTAAACGCTTTTCATTATCTACATCCTCGCGGGCTATAACTACAACTTCCTTCACTTGTGGATGTTGATCTAGTGTTGCTTCAATTTCTCCTAATTCAATGCGAAAGCCGCGAATTTTAACTTGATTGTCGATACGTCCGAGAAATTCAAGAGTTCCATCTGGACGATAGCGAGCTAAGTCACCTGTTCTATAAAGACGTTCTCCAGGTTTGTTGCTGAATGGGTTGGGGATAAACTTCTGTGCAGTCAATTCCGGTCGATTTAAGTAACCGCGAGCGAGTCCTAAACCAGCTATATACAATTCACCAACTACACCAATAGGTACTGGTTGCCAGTGTTTATCTAATACATAAAGTTGGGTGTTAGCGATAGGTTTACCAATAGGAATTGACCCTGAATCACGTTGACTATTTGGCACTTGATAAACACAACAACCAACTACGGTTTCTGTAGGGCCGTATTCATTAATTAGTATTGTGTCGGGGGCAAAATCTTGCCAAAACGCTAACTTTTCAGCTAATAAATTTTCGCCACCGATAATAAAAGCTCGTGTACGATTTGCTATTTCTTCAGGTGATAATTGTCCTTTGAGCAAATCTAAGTGAGAAGGTGTAATCTTGACTAAACTTAAGTTATGGCTGCGGCGTAAAGCAGAAGAAAGTGCTTCAATTCCTTGGTTTTCTGGCAAAAGTTCTACTTGACGACCTACGAGTAAGGGTGAAAACAGACTTGTAACTGTCAGGTCAAAGCCAAGAGGTGAGTGAACTAATGTTCCTGTTCCTTGGTGAACAGTATACGCCTGGGTACACCAACTCAGGTAATTAATTAATCCTTGATGAGTAATTAAGGTTCCTTTGGGTTTACCAGTTGAGCCGGAGGTATAAATAACGTAGGCTAAGTTTTGAGAAGTTGTTTGAGTGACAAGATTTTCTGTTTTTTCTTGAGCGATAACTGACCAGTCGCTATCAATGCAAAGTAGTTGCACTTGATCTGTGACTAAACCAGTGGCTAGATGTTGTTGCGTCAATACTATGGGTGTATTGGTATCAGCAATGATATAAGCTTGACGTTCTGCTGGATAAGAAGGGTCTAAAGGTACGTAAGCTGCACCAGCTTTGAGGATACCTAATAAACCGATGACCATCCAGAGCGATCGCTCTACACAAATTCCCACTAATACATCTGGCCCTACACCCAATTTTTGCAGATAATGAGCTAATTGATTAGCACGGGTATTTAATTCAGTATAAGTCAGTTGCTGGTCTTGAAATACAACAGCAATATTGTCTGGTGTGGAATTGCACTGTTGTTCAAACCAGTGGTGAATGCACTCGTATTGTAGTTCTGTGGTTTGAGTATTATTGAAATCGCTTAAAATTTGTTGGCGATCGCGATCGCTGAGAATATTTAATTGTGAGATTGTCGCAGAGGGGTTTTCAATGGCACTGATTAACAATGTTTGCCATTGACTCGCTAAACGTTGAATATCTGCTTGAGAAAACAGGTTAGCATCATAGTGGAACTCTGCGTTAACGGTTTGGTTAAGGGTGCAATTACAAGCTAGTTTTACTTTAAACCGGTCAACGCAAGCATATTTTTGATAAATAGTAAATATTACGTCACCAGCATGATATTGACTTGCAGCTTCTTCAAAGTCAAAACAGAATGGGAAAAATGGCTGTTCTGTATTATCTTGGTTAGTTTGGGCAATTTGTTCCCAGGCGAAATTCTCTTGCCATTCTGTTAATTCAGTTGTAGAAGTGCTAAGTTTAATTAAGATATCATGGAAGCGATCGCTTTGGCTTAATTCACAGCTAAGAGGTAAATATTTAGCCAATAGACCTATTGCTGCTTTTAGTTCTTCATAATTACGACCATCACAACCTAGACCAATTATTGGCTTTGATTTGTCGGTAAGCCGCCAAAGTAAAATCAACCAACAAGCTAGAAAGAATACACTTGTTGAACATTGATAAATTTGAACAATATCCTCTATTTTATTTAATAGGTCAGTGGGGGTTGACAACTTCACAAATTGAGGTTTAAATTCTTCCTCTTGCAAAAGCTGATTTTCAAAAGATAATTTAAAACTGTCAATATTAGAAATATTTAGTTGTTGCCAATACTTTCTTCTTGCAAGTGTCTCCTCTGCTTCCAGTAGTTCATTTTGCCATGCAGAAATATCGGCATATTGCAACTGTTCATCAGTCAAATCTTCACCGAGTTGGTAAGCCCTATAGCAACAGCTAATTTCAGCTAATAAATTATTTAATGATGCTGTGTCAGCGCACATAGCAGGCAAATTTACCAGTAGAATATGCTTGTGAGTTGACAGCTTTATCAAGGTTGTATGTAATAAAGAGCTTTTTTCCCAGTTAAGGTTTTGCTGGCTGAATTCTTGCAAAATGTTATCAATATTATCTCCTAAAAAAGTGAATTCATTCCAAGATAAAGAAACATTATCTTCCACAACTTGAATAGGAATTTTTAGACCCTTTGTTTTATAGAAATTAGTACGTAGTATTTCATTTCTATCAATAACTTTGTGTAAAGCTGCTTTTAAGATATTAACTTTTAAATTACCTTCAATGAGAATAGCACAGTTAGTCAAGTAAGCTGAGCTATTTTGTTGTAATAACCAAAGATGTTTTTGTTGTGGAGACAGTTGAAATCCCTGTATTTGCTGAGGCATTTTAATTTACTACCTTTAATTATTAATATCTGCAAAGCTTGTCATTTCGCCCATAGCTACTAATAACTGTCTTTCGCCAATAAATGGATTACGTGCATGAGCAGTCAACAAGTTATCTAGTAGTAATATATCTCCTTGTTGCCAGGGAAAGGTTACTTCTAACTCTTGGTAAATTTTACAAATTTCTGCCATCACTGAATCTTCTATTAGAGTACCATCACCGTAATAGCAATTCCGTGGCAAATCTTCTTGTGAAAATGATGATAAAAACGACTCTCTTGTTTGAGAATCCAAGCAAGCTGGATGCCAATGTTGAGCCTGATTAAACCAGGATATTTCACCTGTTTGAGGATGTTTCGCTACTGCCTGGCGGACAGAAATAGTTCTTAAAGTTCCGTCTTGCTTCCATTGAAAATTCACAAAGTTTTGTTGACAAATAGCTTCAACTTCTCCCCTATTTTGAGTTTGAAAAACTGTTTCCCAATTTAGCCCTAAACCATTACCATAATTACGGACATACATAACTTCTTTTTCAATAAACTTTTCCCTAATTTTAGGGTTTATGCGCTGAAAAACTTGGCGGCTATCAACAATTGGAGTTTCTCCGCCCTGCTGTGCTGGTTGACGACACCCAAACAAAATCTTTTTTGGCCAACGGTGATTGAAGGAATTTTCATTGTGCCATAATAGCTTTCTATCAGCAGGATAAAAAACTGGGGTATAAACATTACCGCTGACACTGTTACGGGGATG
Organism: Nostoc sp. NIES-4103; assembly: GCF_002368335.1. GTDB lineage: Bacteria > Cyanobacteriota > Cyanobacteriia > Cyanobacteriales > Nostocaceae > Amazonocrinis. Next base: position 8,287,935 of record NZ_AP018288.1, read on the forward strand.
TTCACCATTTTCGTTAAAAAGCTCTGAGCAAATTGCTAAACCAAAACGTTCAAATTTTGGTGCTGTAGTAATATTAAATCCTCGAAATAGTATTGCTCCATATTGTAGGAGATTTTCTTCTATAAATTTTCGATTAGCATCAGCCCAATCAGTAAGGTCAATATCATTAATATATGGCTTAATTACAAATGGAAGAGCCTTTCCATTGATGAAATGATCTGATTGTATTAATTCGTCTTCTAGAAGATTAACTACTCGGCGTTTGATATTTTTTTCCAATTTTTTCATTTGGCATTCTCCGCTTCAGTTGTAGTATTAATAACCTGCCGCCTTACTTTTTTTAATTTCAGTTTATATCCATCCTTTGTCTTTTTATTGTGCATAATTTCTTGTTGCTGCTCTGCTGTTGTTAATAATTCAATTAATTCGTTTAATTTTACTGTTGGCTTGGCTACAACTTGATTTAAAACTGTTTCAAAATGTTTTAGCATTCGAGCTATGGTAGTACCATAGAATAAGTCTGTGTTGTACTCCAATGCTGCGACTATTCCTTGTTCTGTTTCTGCTATTTCCCAAAGTAAATCAAGTTGGGTTGTTTTCTTTTCAAAATCTAAGGGTTCGATAGTCAAATTTGAAAGCTGTAAAGATGGAGTTTGAGTATTTTCTAAAATTAACTTTACTTGAAATAAAGGTGAACGAGCCATATGCCGCACTGGGTTGAGAGCATCTACGAGCTTGTCAAAGGGTAAATCTTGGTGAGCATAGGCATCTAAAGTTACCTCACGAACTCGTTCAAGTAACTCGCGAAACGAGGGGTTACCTGACAAATTAGTACGTAAAACAAGTTGGTTAACAAAAAAGCCAATTAATTCTCTTATTTCCGGTTGGTTGCGGTTAGCAATATCAGTACCTATAACTATGTCTTCTTGCCCTGTATACCAGTAAAGTAGTGTTTTAAATCCTGCCAGCAGGATCATGAATAGCGTAATACCTTCTCGTTGATACAAAGCTTTCAACTGTTCCGAGAAAGTTTTAGACAAAACAATAGATTGCCTAGCACCGTTAAAAGTTTGTACTGTCGGGCGTGGCATATCTGTAGGCAATTCGAGTACAGGAAGTTGACCACCTAATTGTTGCTTCCAGTAAGCAAGTTGAGCCTCAAGTTGCTCTCTTTGCAACCATTGACGCTGCCAAACCGCAAAGTCTGCATACTGAATTGGTAGTTCAGGAAGTGGTAAGGAATAACCGCGAGAAAAGTTTTCATAAAGGGTTGTAATCTCGCCGATTAATACACCTATCGACCAAGCATCAGCAGCTATATGGTGCATTGATAACAATAAAATATGCTCTGTTTGGCTCAGTTGCAGTAAAGTAACTCGCAGTAAGCAATCTTTAGTTAAATCAAAAGATTGTTGAGTTTCTTGATTAGCCAAATGTAGAACTTCAGCTTCCCTTTTGTCTAGAGGTAATTCTTGTAAATTTACTACTTGTAAGGTAAATACAGAGGCAGGAGAAATGACCTGAAGCGGTTGTCCATCAACGATGGTAAATGTAGTGCGTAAAGCTTCGTGACGCTTGACAATTTCTTGAAAACTTTGTTCCAGCGCTGCCACATTTAACTTACCTGACAAGCGCATAAACTGACAGATATTAAATGCTGGGTTGCCAGGTTCTAATTGGTCAAGGAACCATAAGCGCTGCTGGGCAAATGAAAGGGGGAAAGTGTTTGACTCTCGATTTTGGGGAATTATTGGCGTTTTTGATAAAACATCTCCTTTTTTTTGGTTCAATTTTTGTGCAAGCAGTTTCAATTTCTCTGGGGAGAGACTAGCAATTCTCTGAGAAAGATCACTCATTTTCACATAACCTAAACAACATATATTGTGGGAAATGGGTTATAAACAAAAAGAATATACGAAGGAAGCGCCACATACCTACGGACTTCTTTCTAATTCAAAATTTGCATTTGTATTAAGTTAGGGAGGCTGGGAAACAAATGGTTCTGGTGTGAAGTCTGGTGTAAATAAAACTATTTTTTTACGACCATAAATTAACGCTATCCATGTAATGGTGGCAATAGTCAACCCAATCATGTTGGGTAAAGAAAGAGGAAATAGCATAGTCATACTCCAGCTCAATTAATTACTTAAATATTGTAATATTCGCCACCATTTTAATTTTAATTGTACTTAGAGTACGCCAATAGCAATTAAAGCAGTTGCTAAAGAAGGAAATTGAAAAATTAATGGTACAAGTTGACCTTTGATAGGACTTTTTTCACGCATAGATTGGAAAAATAGTTCTATATTCAAATCATTTACAACCAAGTTTCCCATAGCTATAGTGTTCTCCATATTCTTGACATGATGCCACCATCTAGGAGGTATATAGATAATTTCTCCTGGTTCTAGAATGACTTCTACTGGTTTAGCTTTGGTGTACAAGGGAAACTTTTCTAAATCTGGATTGAATACATCAACTTTTCCTTTGTATAAAAAATCTTTTTGCTCTGGCGAGAAAAAAATAATTTTTTTTCGCCCGGAAATCAGTGCTAGCCATGCAGCACAACTAGCAGGATCTTCGTGAAGACCTATTGATGTATCTTTGTGACCTATAAAAATTTCGGGGTTATCATATTCATATTTCTGCAAAAGCTTTTTTGGTAATCTTGTCAACCAATTGGGAAAATAAATTGGTTCCTTATAGTCTTCTAACAGTTCAGGAAAGTCAGAAACTACCCAGTTTGCTAAGTATAGACGTTGGCCATTTTTATTAGTATTACGGTCAGTCAAGTAATCAATATAATCAGCGACAGAGATTGTTCCTTTAATTTCGTCTTTGTCTTCTTTATATACATAATTTACAGATCCGTATCTGGATTTAAAGAAATCCAAATTCCACTTTTTTAAGGCTTTCCAATCTTTCATACCGTCGGTAATAATGACAGGTTTACCAACAGATGCATATTCCTGTATAAACTCATCATATGAAAGATTACTGCGGCGTTCAACAAAGTCAATAGGCGTCCATACTAACTTGCTTTTTTGATTTCGCCACCTATTATTGTGTAGGTAAATAATTAGGCTTATACCAATAAACAACAATGTGATTGCAACAACACTAAACTTAATAATGCTGAAAAAAGATAGAGAATATTGTGTAGCCATATTAGCCCTCCTTGATTTTGAGTAATTAATATAAATTTTTCAATTTTTCTTTCAAATACTGTGTATCTTTTATTCCGTGGTATCCACCTTCTTCTTTCGTAAAATTCAAATACTTAAGTGCAATTTCCAGTAAAGTCCTTTCAAGTTTTGTCAGTTCAGGATGATATAAGTCTAATAACATAACAACTCTATTTGACTGACTTTCATTCCAGGCTTCGTGTATAAAACTGTTATCAAAGAAGAAAACTTCTCCTCTAGCCCACTTTCGTGTTTCATTTCCGACTTTAATACCACAATCTTCTGGAGTCTCTATTCCCAAATGACAGGTTAAAGAAATATTGATATCATCGGTGTGTGGTGGTAGTACAACTCCAGGTTCCATGATAATAAACACGACTTCTCCAAAAGGATATAGAAAAGGTTTCAGCTTAGTCACAAGATTGACTGTCTTTGGAAACAGAGATAAAGCTGCGTCTGTAAATTTACCCTGTCTCCAAATTAAGTAATACTTCCAGTTTTCATCTTTCTCCTTGAGAGTTTCACCAAATATTTCACTTGGCTTATATCTTGGAATAATATTTTTCCTAGATGATAAAGAAGCTAGCCACTCATTTTCTATATCGTTGAATTGCTTTTTGAGTGTATTTGTAACCATAGTCAAAGCATGATAATCATCAGATTCGTACCACGGTTTGTGAGTAATACCAGGATAAACGAATTTATTTATTTTTTCATTTGAATTAGAGGTATTTTTAGCTATTAAATTAACTGACTCTTCAAAACGATGAATATTTCCTTGGGGATACAAGAAATTTAATAATTTAAGCAGCCAAAGAGAGAATGTCATTGTTGTTGAATTTGGTTGAAGCATTATGTACTCCTGAAAAATTACAAAAAATGTGATCGATACATGCCACTTTTTATTCGTCAGGTTTATCAGTAAAGATTTAAATTAAACCAATAGAAAATAGAACGTTGCCTAACCACGGAAATTCAAAAATCAATGGTAAAAGATGATCTCTTATCGGATGATCATGAATCACACCTTGGAAGAAGAGTTATAAGTTCCATTCACTCACCAATTTATCAGCTAAGCCTATACTCTGATGGCAAAAATAAACTCAATAATATTGGATCAAGAAAGAGGTATTTGCATAGTAAAACCAAATTCAGTTAATTACTTAAGTTTTGTGAAGCAAATATCATCTGCACCTCGTCCTCTGATAATTGTTCAATATCTGCTAGTGCTTGAGCTAAATCTTCTAAATCTGTTTGCTGAGCTAGATTTTGGGCAATAATTTCTGCTAATTCAGCAACAGTAGGTGAATTAAAAAAGCCCTTATACGAAAGTTCTATCTGAAAGCTTTTGCACAATTGAGAAACAAGCTGTGTTGCAAATAAAGAATCTCCCCCTAATTCAAAGAAATTATCATGAATACCCACACGATCAATACCAAGAAGTTGTTGCCAAATGTCAGCTAGGGTAATTTCCAGTTCGTTGCGCGGTGCAACATAAGCATTATCTAAGTTGGGACGGGGATGAGTTGCTCTAGCTTGGTTGAGTTGGGCTAATTTTTCTTCTATGGATTTATTAGATTTATTGGGCTGAAGCTGGCTGTGCAAATCTTGTGTGGAAACAACTATTTGAGGCAAGTTACTATTAGATAAAATCAGATTAAATGCCTCAATACCCTCTTCCACACTCATTCCTGCTGTTAATTCCTCTCCTGTGATTTCTTTATGCCTCTCTTCAACTGCAATGGCCATTCCTAAGCTGTTCCATCTATCCCAGTTAATAGATGTGATGAAATTACTATGTCGTGCAGCATAATAGTGAGCGAAGGCATCTAGGAAGGCATTTTCGGCAGTATAATCAACCTTTCCTGATGTACCTGCAAAGGATGAAAGTGAGGAACAAAGTACAAAGAAATCAAGCTTGGTATTTTGGAAAATATTATTTAAGATTCGTGTTCCTTGGACTTTTGGTGCTAAAGCATCAGCGGCAATTTCTTTGGTTTTGAGTTGAATCATACCTCCGCCTAAAACTGCGGCTGCATGAATTACTCCATTAATTTGACCAAATTGCAAATTTGTTTTTTTAACTACTGCTGACATTTGCTCATAATCAGCAACATCGGCACTAAATACCATTATTTCTGCACCTAAAGCTTGCAGATTTTGCAATTTTTGGATTTTTTGGCTAACTACATTTTCTGCATCATGAGTTGATAGCCATTGCATCCATTCATTTGGTTGAGGAAAAGGCGATCGCCCCACTAAAATAAGTTTAGCTTCTACGGTTTTCGCTAGATATTCGGCTAAGGCTAGACCAACACCACCCAAACCGCCAGTGATTAAATATACTCCATTTTTCCTTAAACGCTGATTTTCCTGTTTCGAGTTGTCTAATTTGACGTTTTCAAAATCCTGCACCCAGCGATGATGTCCTCGGTAAGCAATCACCTCTTCAGATGTTTGCAGAGAAATTTCTGTAACTAACTGGTTGATTAATTGCTGTTCAAGCCAACTATCTGCTAAAGGAAGAACTACATCAATGCTGCTACAGTTAATATTAGAATACTCTTGTGGAATGACTTTACTTGGCCCAATCATCAAAGCTTTTTCTGGACACAGTTGTTCGGAACCTGTAACCATCTGCAGATGATTAGAAATGACTTGAATGTGTAAGGTATCTTTTTGATAAAATTCCGCGATCGCTTGAGCAAGAAACACTAAGCTGTAAAAACCCAAGGATTCATACTGTTTTGGTGTTAATTTTTCTAGTTCATCTGGTGTGACACTCCATAAATGAATAATGCTGGTAGGAGTTGTACCCGATGTGCGAAGTTCTTCACACAAAAACTTGTAATCTTGTGGTTGCTCTGGGTTAATTGTATATGAGCGATCGCTTTGACGGCTATATTCTTGCCCAACTTTGACGGTAATTACCTCTTTCCCCTCTAATCTCAATCGCTTGACTATTTTTTCACCCAAACCGCACTCATCCACAAACACTAAACAGCATTTTGGCTGAGTTGTTTTGATTTCATTTGGTAAATACTGGGGTAAAGCAGCGCGTTTCCAAGTAGGAATATAAAACCAGTCAGCAATGTTAGGCTTTTTACCTAATGAAACTGTATTTTCTTCACTTGGTTTTTCCTCAATAAATGCGCTAAATGCTGTAGGTGTAGAATCAGTTTTAGTTGCTTGAGCAACTAAAATTCCCTCACCGAATACTTCTGTTTCAGAAACAGCTGCTACTTCCACAAATTCATGAGATTTTAATGCTTCACACCACTGTTTGTGAGATAAAAATGGATTGCCACGACTGCGTTGTGCATCCTCTAAAGGATTCATCAACAAACCATCAGTGATATCAAAATTTAATTGAGGTTCCGTGATTTCCCATAACAATAATAAACCACCTGGCGCTAACAACGAGCGCACATGCTCAAGGGTTTTATCAATGTTGCGAGTCACATGTAAGACATTAACAGCAATGATTATATCACAACTTTGGAGTTCATACCCTTGTTCTGTAGGAGGTTTTTCAATATCTAGAAAACGGTATTCAACAAATGGATAAGCACTAAAATTTTCTTTGGCTCGATTTAGTAATAAACCACCAACATCAGTAAAAGTGTAGCTTGTTCGTTCTCTGGGTAATACAGGTAATAAAGCTGTGGTGGCAATTCCTTGTCCGCCTCCAATTTCTAAAATTCTCAGTTTGACGTTTGGTGGTAATAATTTTACTATATGTTCTAAACTTGCCCGCATAATACCTTTTAAATAGGTATCCAGGGGAACTTCTGTTCTTGTGGTTTCCGTTCTTTTATTGTTGGCTGCAAAATACAATTCTAAAGGTTCGATTTTACCTCTGAGTACAGCTGTTAAATTTGTTCCACATTCCTCAACAATATCCACCAGTTGTGGTACATTCGCCAATTTTAACCTAGCTGTTTCTAAAAGATTATTGAGCGTATCATTAGACAATGGCATCAAGTTGCTAAACAGCCCTTCTTCTTGCTGTAAATAACCGTTTTCTACTAATACATCTAACCAACGATACAATAACTGTTGGTAGCGAGGAATGATGCGGCTTTGCTCATATAATTCCTCAAAAGAATACTTGGTTGTTGCGTTTTGAAAAATATCTAAATGACTCAAAGCCAAGTTGATGTAAGCAAGGCATAAGTTATCCAGACACTGTTTATTACTTAAATAAGTTGCTTCATCAAGTAGCTGTGTTTGAGCCTGGGTTTTCCCAATTGCTACTACAGATTTCCAAAGCTCATCTGTTGTAATTTGTGCGTTAAATTTCTGTTGTTGTGGTTCCACCCAATAACGTTGTCGCTCAAAAGGATACGTAGGTAAGGGGATATGGTAGGGTTTTTCATGGCTATAAAAACTCGACCAATCAACTTTTATTCCTTGCAACCACAGACGACCCAAAGTATTAAATATAAATGCGACATCTGACTTTTGTTCTTGGGGATGACGGAGTGAGGTGAGTGTCACTACCTCTGTTTTTTGATGTTGCTTGACAAAGGTACTTAGAGTTTTTCCAGGCCCCACTTCTAAAAAGATACGTTCTGGTTGCTTTTGTAATTCAGTAATTCCATCACTAAATAGCACAGTTTGCCGTAGATGTTTTGCCCAATAATTGGGGTCTGTGGCTGCGGCTTTTCTTATCCATGTACCGCTAAGGTTGGATATGAAGGGAATTTGGGGAGGATGCAGGGGAATTTGTTGCAACAGCGTAGTAAATGGCTCAATTATCGCGTCCATCATTGGCGAATGAAAAGCACCAGATGTATGCAATCTGCGACAATTTATACCTTGTTGTTGTAACTGCTGTTCTAATTTTGCGATCGCACTCACGGAACCTGAAATCACACAGGCTGATGGTGCATTACTAGCAGCCAAAGCCAATTCTACACTCAAAAAAGGTTGAATTTCTGACTCTTGCATTTGCACCGAAAGCATCGCACCTTCAGGTAGTTGTTGCATCAAATGTCCGCGATGAGCAACTAATTTTAAAGCATCTTCTAAACTAAAAACCCCTGCTAAAGTTGCTGCTACATATTCCCCAATGCTATGACCAATCATTGCTTCTGGACGTACACCCCAGTTCATCCATAATTTTGCTAAAGCATACTCAATCACAAATAAAGCAGGCTGAGTTATAGCAGTTTGCGTTAGTTCTTGAGTCTGCGTTGCATTGGGGTAGAGTACATCACGCAGATCAAAACCTAGATGCGGCTTGAGTATTTCAACACAATAGTCAACTTGTTCTCTAAAATATGGTTCACTTTCATAAAGTTCTCGACCCATATTTATATACTGAGAACCTTGTCCAGGAAACATAAACACCACTGGACGATGACAGGGTTTTTGATAATTGCTAAAAACTTCTGGACTATCTGGAGATGTTAGGGTTGTGATGGCATCATCAAGATTTTGACAAACCAAAATCCGCCGATGTTCTAAAGCTTTACGACCTACCGCCAGAGTGTAAGCAACATCAGCCAAATTTAAATCTTGATTTTGCTGAAGATAATTAGCTAAATTTTGCGTCGCAGTTTCTAAAGCTGTACTAGTTTTAGCTGATAAACACAATAGTAAATATTCACTTTTGACTTTTGACTTTTGACTTTTGACTCGTAATGGCGCTTCTTCCAAAATCACATGAGCATTTGTTCCTCCAATACCAAAGGAACTAACCCCTGCACGTCTGGGAGTACCGTTTGTTTGCCAATCTGTCAATTGAGTATTGACGTAGAAGGGACTATTGACAAAATCTATTTGGGGGTTTGCTTGTTCAAAGTGTAAACTGGCTGGGATTTTTTGATGCTTGAGAGCTAAAACAGTTTTGATTAAACCTGCTACACCAGCCGCAGCATCCATATGGCCAGTATTGGTTTTCAAAGAACCGATGGCACAAAAGCCTGTTTTGTGAGTACCTACGCGGAAAGCTTCGGTTAAAGCTGCAATTTCGATGGGATCTCCTAAAGATGTGCCAGTACCGTGAGCTTCAATATAGGTGATAGTTTCGGGTGCAACTTCAGCGATAGCTTGAGCAGTTCTAATGACTTTTGCTTGGGTATCGATACTGGGTGCTGTAAAGCTGACTTTTTGTGAACCATCGTTATTGACGGCAGAAGCTTTAATTACTGCATAGATGGTATCTTGATCTGCGATCGCATCTTCTAATCTCTTTAACACCACAACGCCCACACCTTCACTGCCAACGGTGCCCTGTGCTTTGGCATCAAAGGCGCGGCAATGTCCATCAGGCGAACCTATGCTCCCTTCTTTATAAAAATAGCCATGTTTTCGCAATGCACTAATAGAAACGCCACCAGCTAAAGCCATGTCACATTCTCCATTGAGGAGATTTTGACATGCTAAATGAACAGCAACTAATGATGTTGAACAGGCAGTTTGAATGGTATAACTTGGCCCAGTTAAATTTAATTTATAAGAAACACGAGTACTTAAATAATCTTTATCGCCACCAATTGTTATTTGATGACCATCAACAGAATTACGAACATTTTCATTAGTATAAACATTAAATAGATAGCCACTCAAACCACTACCAGCATAAACGCCAATTGCACCAGTATAATTTTCTGGGTTGTAGCCAGCATTTTCTAAAGCTGACCAGGCACACTCTAAAAACAGTCTATGTTGTGGATCAGTAATTTCTGCTTCTTTAGGAGTGAACCCAAAAAAGGAGGCATCAAATAATTCTGCGTCTGCTAATACACCTCTAGCTTTTATATATTTAGGATTATCAACTAAAACTGGATCTATGCCTGAATTTATCAGTTCTTCATCAGTAAAAAAGGTAATTGATTCTACACCTGCCTGTAAATTATGCCAGAATTCTTCAAGATTTTTCGCACCAGGAAAACGTCCTGATAAACCGATAATTGCTATTTCTGAGCCATTGGAATGAAATGTTGCTGAATCTTCCATTTTTATATAATTCCTTAAATATTTTTGATTGATTTCATTTTTTGTAGACGTTTTTTTTGTTGTTCTTTAGCAGATGTAATTTTTTCTGCCTGATTGTCTATTTTCTGAATGGATGGAATTTTATTTTTGAATTGACTCAAGAAATCTGCTAAGGAACTTATAGTTGGATATCTAAATAAATCAAGCATTACTAATTCATTTTTAAATATCTTCCCTAATTCACTATGAACCTTAATCATTAGCAGTGAATGACCACCGATTTCAAAAAAGTTATCGTGAATACCGATGTTTTCAATATTCAATGCTTTTTGCCAAATATTAGCAATAGTTTGTTCTACTTCTGTTTGCGGTATTACATAATTAGCAGCTAATTCTGGGCGGAGTTTTCCTGGTGCAGGTAATGCACGTCGGTCTATTTTGCCGTTGGGGGTGAGAGGTAAAGCTTCTAAAATGACAAAGGCAGAAGGTATCATGTATTCTGGCAGTTGTTCTTTCAAAAAGCTTCGCAGTTGAGTAACTGTTAATTCTGGCTTTGATTGGCAACTAACATATCCTACTAAACGTTGATCACCATGTTCATCTTCCCAAACTTTTATTACTGCTTCACTGACATCAGGATGTTGATTTAATTGCGCTTCAATTTCGCCTAATTCAATCCTAAAACCGCGGATTTTCACTTGATCATCAACCCGTCCTAAAATCTCAATTTCGCCATTAGGTAAATAACGGGCTAAGTCACCTGTTTTATAGAGACGTGTCCCCAATTCATTACTGAAAGGGTTGGGAATAAATTTTTCTGCTGTTAGTTGAGGTTGGTTTAGATATCCCCTTGCTATACCCATACCACCTATGTATAGTTCCCCAGGTATACCAATAGGAGTAGGTTGCATATAACAATCTAATATATAAACTTGTACGTTATCAATTGCCTTGCCAATTGGCACTTCTCTCAATCCAATATTTAATTCTTCTAAATTCGATAGATTGCTGATGGTTGTACCAATGGTTGCTTCTGTAGGCCCGTAAGAATTAATTAATTGTACTTTTTTACTTACATTCTTTAGCCAAATTGCTAATCGCTGTGGTAATGCCTTTTCTCCACCAATAATTACTAAACGCAGTGGTTCAGGTAATGATAAATTCTCAGAAAGTTCGGCGGTTATTTGATGCCAAAAGGCAGTTGGTAAGGCTAATACAGTGATTTTTAACTGACAACAGTTTTCTAGAAAAGCTGGTACTGAACTCAACATTGAATCATTACGCAGTACTAGTGTAGAACCAACCACCAGACTAGTAAATATTTCTTCTGCTGCTACATCAAAACAAATTGATGCAAATTGGAGAAAGCGATCGCCTTGGTTTATCTGATAATTATTACAAGCTGAAACAGTATAATTTACTAAAGAGTTATGCTCTACTAAAACACCTTTAGGTCTACCTGTAGAACCTGATGTGTAAATCACATAAGCTAAGTTTGCGGGTGTAGCTTTTGTCTCTAAATTTTCCTGGCTTTCTTGAGTAATTAACTGCCAATCAGCATCTAAGTAAATACTTTGATACTGATTTTGAGGTAGCCATTGTTTTAATCGCTGTTGAGTTAATAACAGCGATAATTTAGCATCTTCTAAAATTAAATTCAGACGCTCTTGAGGATATGCTGGATCAAGTGGCACATAAGCACCACCAGCTTTGAGGATACCTAAAATCCCCACAATCATTTCCAAAGAACGCTCTACACAAATCCCTACTAATACCTCTTTTCCTACTCCCAGTTTTTGCAGGTAGCGTGCAAGTTGATTGGCTTTGGCGTTCAGTTCCCCATAAGTCAATTTCTCATTCTCAAATACTACTGCAACAGCATCGGGTGTTTTTTCTACCTGTGCTTCAAATAGTTGATGAATACACTGGTCTTGAGGGTAATCAATTTCAGTATTATTCCACTCTACTAATAGTTGATGTAGCTCATTTACTGTTAATAATGGCAATTCTGATAAATGCTGCTGAGGATTAATAACAATTCCTTCTAGCAAAACCTGAAAATGACCCAACATTCGGCTAATCCTGTCACCATTAAATATATCCGTGTTATATTCTAAATCTCCTTTTAATCCCTCCTCTGCCTCTGTCAGTGAGAGAGCTAAATCAAAGCTTGCAGTATTTTTTTCTGCTTTTAATAATTTCAGAGTTAATTCTGGTAGATGAAGAACTTCTTTTGAGGTATTTTGCAGAATCAACATTACCTGAAATAATGGACTATAGCTCACATTCCGCACTGGTTGTAGTTCTTCTACTAACCTTTCAAAAGGTAAATCTTGATGAGCATAAGCTCCTAAAGTTACTTCACGTACCTGCTGTAACAGTTCTCTAAAGGAGGGGTTATTACCAAGATTTGTCCTCAGTACCAAAGTGTTAACAAAAAAGCCAATTAGCCCTTCTATTTCTGAACGATTGCGGTTAGCAATGGGTGTCCCTACTATAATGTCTTCCTGCTTAGTGTAGCGATATAGCAATACTTTGAATGCTGCCAGCAGGGTCATAAATAAGGTAACACCCTCCTGCTGTGACAGGTCTTTGAGTTTCTCAGTTAAGGACTTAGATATTTGGAACTGCTGTGTTGTTCCTTTGTTAGATTGAATTGGGGGTCGAGGGCGGTCAGTGGGCAATTCTAAAATTGGTAAATTACCACCCAGCTGCTGTTTCCAGTAATTGAGTTGAGTTTCCAGTACCTCGCTTTGCAACCATTTTCTTTGCCAAATAGCAAAGTCTGCATACTGAATGGGTAGTTTAGGAAGTGGGGAAGGCTGACCTTGAGAGAAGGCTGTATACAGTGCTGTGAGTTCTTTAATCAATATCCCTATAGACCACCCATCAGAAACTATATGGTGCATGGTTAACAACACTACATGTTCTGTTGGTGATAGTTGAAGTAAACTGGCTCTGATTAGGAAACTTTGTCCTAAATCAAAGGGTTTTTGTGCTTCTAAATTAGCGAGATTTATAACTTCTTGCTGTTTTTTATCTTCTGAAAGTGCTTGTAAGTCTATAACTGGAACAATAAAGTTTTCACCATTGCCAATGACTTGTGTTGCTTCGCCATCTACTACATTTACTGTAGTCCTTAAGATTTCGTGCCGTCTGATAATTTCATTGATGCTTTGGAATAGTGCAGCTATATTTAATTTACCTGTGAGTCTGACTGCTGCGGGTATATTGTAAGCACTGCTATCTGGTTCTAGTCGACTTAAAAACCAAAGTCGCTGCTGGGCAAAAGACAGAGGTATATTTCCCTGATGTGAGGCAGGTTGAATAGATTCTGAAGTGGATTGTAAAGCTTGATTCGCTTGGCTGATAAAAGCCAAAATTTCTGCTTTGCGTGCTGCTAATTCTGCTTTAATATCTGGTGTGAGGGCTTCTTTAGGCGCACTACAACGCAGACGGTCATTCTCAACCCATAGTTTTATATCCTGGCTGCAAAGATCAGACAAAAATTCCTCAATCTTTTTCATAGTTCTATTTCCTCTCTGTCTTCTAGCATTTGCATAGGTGCAGCCTGCAATTGTTGTACTGTCAGAATTTCCTCTATTCGCTCAACTAGATTTTTAACTGTGGGATTTTCAAACAAGCTACGCAAAGGTAAATCAATTTTAAAGGCTTCGCGCAATCGGGAAATAACTTGTGTAGCTAAGAGTGAATGACCTCCTAAATTAAAGAAGTTGTCGTAAATTCCTATTTTTTCTTGCCCTAAAACATCAGCCAAAATATCAGCTATTATCTGTTCTTCTGGTGTACTTGGTGGGACAAAGCTTGCTTCTAATCCTGTTATTTTATCTGGTGCAGGTAAAGCTTTACGGTCTACTTTACCATTAGGAGTTAAAGGCAGCTTATCTAAGATGATAAACGCCGTTGGTAGCATATAAATAGGTAGTTTTTCTTGTAAGAAAGCGCGAAGTTCAGAAGTATTAATATCTGGCTGCGATTTGCTAACTATGTAAGCTACCAAGCTTTTATAGCCTGGTTTATCCTCCCGTACTACAATTACATTCACTTGTACATCTGGATGCTGATTTAAAACTGATTCAATTTCACCTAGTTCAATGCGAAATCCTCGCAGTTTTACTTGATTGTCAATTCGTCCTAAAAATTCAATTGTTCCATCTGGTCGATAGCGTACTAAATCCCCAGTTTTATACAACCGATAGGCAGAATTTGAATTGAAAGGATTGGATATAAATTTTTCGGCTGTCAGTTCTGGTCGATGTAAATAACCACGAGCTAAACCAGTACCACCGATATGTAATTCACCAGCCACACCTATAGGCACTAATTGATTATATGAGTCAAAAATATAAAATTGGGTGTTGGCAATGGGATAGCCGATCGCAACGCTATTCTGTACCTGAGATGCTGCTGACCAAATAGTAGTTTCTGTAGGGCCATACAAGTTCCAAACTTCTTTACCTCGTTGCTGTAATTGTTGGGCTAGGGTATAGTCAAGGGCTTCACCACCACAAAGAATTTTCAATTGGCGATCGCCAGTCCAGCCAGCAGACAACAACATTCGCCAAGTTGCTGGAGTAGCTTGCATGACTGTAGCACCACAGGAATTTAGCCGCTTTGATAATTGGATACCATCAGAGGCTTCCTGACGGCTAACAATGATTGTTTGAGCGCCTACAGTTAACGGTAGATATATTTCTAAAGCAGCAATATCAAAAGATAATGTAGTGACACAGAGTAATATATCTTGTTCAGTTAATCCTGGCATTTGGCGCATTGCCATTAAGAAGTTGACAACAGCACCATGAGAAATTTGTACACCTTTCGGTTTGCCAGTTGAGCCAGAAGTATAAATCACATAAGCTAAGTTTTCCGCAGTAACTTTGTTGATAGGAGTGCGATCGCTCTGTTGTGAGATATTCTCCCACTCAACATCTAAGCAAACTACCTGGGTATGATGGGGTGGTAAATTTTCTACTAAAGGCTTTTGTGTGAGTAAAACTGATAGTTGGGAATCTGCCAACACTCTTGCTAGTCGTTCTTGGGGATAGGTGGGGTCTAGTGGAACATACACACCACCCGCTTTAAGAATGCCTAAAAGTCCGACTACCATTTCTAGCGATCGCTCTACACATATCCCCACTAATACCTCTGGTTTTACTCCCAGTTTTTGCAGGTATTGTGCGAGTTGATTTGCTCGCTGGTTGAGTTCTTGATATGTTAATTTTTCCTTTTCAAATACTACTGCTACTGCATCAGGTGTTTTTTCAACCTGTTCCTCAAATAATTGATGTAAACATAATTCTGGTTGTAAACTAATTTCACCTTGGCTCCATTCTAATAACTGCTGTTCTTCAGTAGCAGTTAATAAAGGTAACTCCGACAGGCGCTGCTGAGGATTAGTAACAATTCCTTGCAGCAAAACTTCAAAGTTCGCCGCTAAACGCGAAATTTTTATTTCATCAAATAAATCTGTATTGTATTCAAAATTAGCAATTAATCCCGGCTCTACATCTTCTATAACTAAAGTTAGGTCAAACTTCGCTGTTGTACCGTTATTTTCTAGAGGCTTTACCCTTAATCCAGGCAACTCTAATTGTCTCATTGATGCATTTTGCAGCACAAACATTACCTGGAACAACGGATTATGGCTCAAATTGCGTTCCGGCTGGATTTCTTCTACTAACTTTTCAAAGGGCAAATCTTGATGAGCATAAGCCCCTAGTGCTACTTCCCGCACTTGTTTGAGGAAATCACGAAAAGTAGGATTACCAGACAGGTTACTTCGTAATACTAAGGTATTAACAAAGAAACCAATCAAATTTTCAATTTCTGCTCTGTTTCTGTTAGCGATAGGCGAACCAACTAAAATATCTGTTTGATTTGTGTAGCGATAGAGCAAAGTTTTAAAAGCTGCCAACAGTGTCATAAACAAAGTGACACCTTCTTGTTGTGACAGAGTTTTTAATCCTTCACTTAAACTTGTTGGCAGGACAAATGACAAGGTTTTCCCAGCATAAGTTTGAACTGTGGGACGAGGACGGTCAGTAGGTAGTTGCAATATTGGCAATTCACCAGATAGCTGCTTATGCCAGTAAGCAAGTTGATTATTTAATACTTCTTGCTCTAACCATTGTCGTTGCCAAACTGCAAAGTCTGCATATTGTATAGGTAATTGTGGCAAATAAGAAGGTCTACCAGCGCAGAAAGCTGTATACAGTGCAGCTACTTCTTTAATGAATATATCCGTTGACCAACCATCAGAAACAATATGATGCAGGGTCAATAAAATTATATATTCTTCCGCATCTAATCGTAAAAGTTTTGTCCGTAATAATGGTGCTTGTGTAAGGTCAAATCCCGTTTGTGCTTCTTGTTTTGCTAGGCGATATAGTTCTGCTTCTCGTTCTTCTTGTGGAATATGTTGTAAATCTATTATTGGTAATTGTAAGTTGACCGAGGGAGAAATTACCTGGATTGGTTGCCCATCAGATATTGCAAAACTTGTCCGCAAAATTTCATGCCGTTTGATAATTTCGTTGAGGCTGGCTGACAGTGCATCTATGTTAAATTTTCCCTGTAAACGAACAGTTCTGGGCAGATTATATGATGGGCTACCTGGTTCAAACTGGTCAAAAAACCACAATCTTTGTTGAGCAAAAGATAGGGGTATATTTTGATTTCTAGCAACAGGAGTAATAGTTTTAATTTTCTGTTGTTCACCCCGCATTGCTATTTCAATCTGCGCTGCTAGTGCTGCTAAATTGGCAGATTCAAACAGTTGCGGTAAGGGTATTTCTACACTTAAGGTGGTGCGGATACGTGAGATTACCTGAGTAGCAAGTAAGGAATGTCCACCCAAGTTAAAGAAATTATCGTCAATACTTACCTGTGGTACACTCAACAATTGCGCCCAAATACTTGCTAATACTTCTTCTAAAGGAGTGCGGGGAGCAATAAAGGTTGTTTTTGTGCTAACTACTTGTTCTGGTGCAGGTAAAGCATTTCGATCTAATTTACCGTTAGCGGTGAGAGGTAAAGCTTTGAGGATGACAAAGGATGCAGGAATCATGTACTCCGGTAACTTTGCTTTTAGGAAGTTGTGGAAGTCATGATCTGATACTGAATGAGATGTAAGGACGATGTAGGCGACAAGACGCTTTTGTGTTGATGTCTCTTCCCTAGCAATAACTACACTTTCCCTGACTGCTGGGTGTTGACTCAAGGCTGTGGAGATTTCGCCTAGTTCAATACGGTAGCCTCTAATTTTTACCTGATCGTCAAGACGACCGAGAAATTCTAAGTTACCATCAGGCAAATAGCGGACGCGATCGCCTGTTTTGTACAATCTCTGTTCACCATCACCAAAGGGATTAGTAATAAACCTTTGTGCGGTTAATTCAGGTTGGTTTAAATATCCCCGTGCTAAAGATTCTCCGCCAATGTACAGTTCTCCTGCTACTCCTAAAGGAACTGGTTGCAAATTAGCATCTAATACATAAACCTGAGTATTAGCTATTGGTTTACCGATGGAAACTGTTGCAGTTTCCTGAATTTTCTCTCCTACAGAGTAAGTCAGTACGCCAACGGTTGTTTCTGTGGGGCCGTAGTGATTGAGAATTCGACAATGAGGTACATTCTTTTCTATTTTCTCAATCAAATTCCAATCAGCTGCTTCACCACCCAAAATTAGTAACTGACGGGGTACAATCTCCCAACACTCGGAACTTAACAAAGCTGTTAAATGAGAGGGGACTATTTTTAAGCAGTCGATAGAATGACGGCGGAAATAATCAGCTAATGCAGCCGGATCTGATGCACGTTCCCAAGATATGATATGCAGACATCCACCACTAGACAAACAGGGGAAAATGACGGTATTACCTAAATCTGCGGCGAAGGTGGAAACGCTGGCGTAACTTGCATTAGGAGGAAGTTGCAGCTTTGGCAAAATCCCGTACAGGTAATTAAGCAGTTGTTGATGCTCAACCGCAACGCCTTTAGGTTTACCAGTAGAACCGGATGTATAAATTACATAAACCAGATTTTCCGGCTTGGTGTTGTTAATTAGATTTTCTGAACTTTCCTGAGAAATTTTTTCCCAATCATAATCTAGATTGACTTCTGTAATATTTAAAAACTGTTCTGTGTTAACTGTTCGCCGTTCTCTAATTAACACTGATGTTTGAGCATTTTGCAAACGGAACTGTAATGCTTCATGGGGAAGGTTGGAATCGAGCGGCAGGTAAGTACCGCCAGCTTTGAGAACAGCTAATAGGGATATGATAAATTTGGGATTTCTCTCTACACAAATTCCTACTACTACTTCTGGTTGAACCCCTAATTTCTGTAAGTAGTGAGCTAATTGATTAGCTTGAAAATTTAATTCTTGATAGGTTAATTCTTCGCCTTCAAACACCACAGCAATTTGATTTGGTGTTTTTTCAACCTGTTCTTCAAATAGTTGATGAATACATTTATCGCGCTGATAATCAGCCTTTGTTTGATTAAAATCAACTAAAATTTGTTGACGCTCACTGGCGCTGAGTATTTCTAATTTACTGATAAGTCTATCTGGATTATCGATAATATTTATCAATAATGTTTGAAAATTTTTAGCTAGTCGTTGAATTGTTTCTTTAGAAAAGTAATTAATATCGTAGTAAAACTCTGCTATCAAAGCATTGTTTCGTTCTAGACAAGTGAGTTTTACCTTAAAAGGCTCAATAAAGCTGTAGATATTCTGTAAATCAAATGTTACTTCTGTATTATTAGATTTAGTTCCAGAAATATTATTAAATTCAAAGCCAATAGGAAAAGCTATCAAGCTATCTTGCTCCACAGCTTCAGGAACACAATAATCTTGCCATTCAGCAGCATTTTCTAAAGTTTCTGCTACTGCTGCTAATACTTCTATAAAGTTTAAGTTAGATGTAAATCGAGTTTTAATTGGTAGCCAAGTTGCTAACAGTCCTAATATATCATGAAGCTCTTCATAGTCGCGGCGATCGCTTGCTGTGCCAATGACAATTTCTGACTCTCCTGTTAATCGCCAAATTAATATTTGCCAACAGGCTAGTAAAATCACATCAGGCTTTATATCATATTTTTGAGCAAAATAGGAAATTTTATCAGATAATTCTTGGCTAATAACTAACTGATAACTATCAACTATAAATTGTTCACTCTTTCCTTGCCGTTCATTAGGTAATTTTAAGGCTGATAAAGAGTTGATTTTTTGTTGTTGCCAATATTCTCTAGCTTCCTCTGCATCTTCATCTTCTAGTAATTGATTCTGCCATTCAGAAAATTGTACATACTGTACATACTCTGCACTCAGTTTATTACCTGTAACGCATTGCTTGTATGCTTGATTAATTTGATTAATTAAATTTTTGATTGTTCTATTATCAGCACATAATGCAGGTAGAGAAGTAATTAGAATATGTTCAATTTTTGAGAGCTTGATTAAATATAAACACAGTGGTGATTGTTGAGATAATTTTTGATGCTTCTGTCTAGCTTCCCAGAATAACTCTTGAATTTTGCTAGAAATATCTTCTTGTAAAGCATCACTTAAATCTAGATATTTCCAGTTAAATAAACTTTGATTAGCAACTACCATTACTGGAGTCAAAACTCCAGGTGGACGATAAAAACTTGTTCTTAAAATGTCATGAATATTGACAACTTGCTCAATAGCTGTTTGTAGAATCTCTGGTTGGAGATTGCCTTTAATCAAAATCCTAGCTTGTGAGCAGAAAGCAGAACTATTTTGTTGTAAATTCCACAGCCTTTTTTGTTGAGGTGCGAGTTGAAAGCCGCTAATAGTTTCAGTTTGCATATTGAGTGAGAATTTTTCAAAGCAGGGAATTAATTGTGAGGTAGTATCAATATTTTTACCATATGGTCATTTCTCCCATTGCAACAACGATTTTACGCTGTCCAACAAAGGGGCTTCTGCCATGAGCGGCTAGCATATTATCTAGCATGATAATATCACCTTTTTGCCAAGGGAAACTAATGTGTGACTCCTGATATACTACATTAATTTCGGCAATTTCTTCCTCTACAATTGCTGTACCGTCACCAAAGTAAACGTTACGGGGTAATTTTGACTCACCAAATATTGATAGTAGTGATTCTCTAACGTCTGTATCTAAGTAGGAGATATGATGTAATTGAATTTGGTTGAAAAATACAGACTCGCCAGTTTTAGGATGTATTGCTAAAGCTGGGCGAATTTGACGAGTAACTAACCCATTATTATCATACCATTCAAAGTCAATTCCAGCTTGATTGCAATAATTTTCTACTTCGATTTTATCTGTAGTTTGAAAGAAGTTTTGCCAAGTAACATCTAAACCTTCAGCGAAGTTCCTTACATACATTAACTGTTTAGTAGCTAATTTTTCCCGCAATTGAGGGCTGAGCAATTGATAGGCTTTGCGACAGTCTACAATTGGGGTTTCTCCACCTTCAGCCGCAGCTTGAACACAGTAAAACCAAATTTTCAAGGGGAAACAATGTAAATGAGAGCTTTCATTGTGGAAGAGTATAGCTTTATCTGCTGGGTAAGGAGTGGAACCATAAACTTTACCACCTTCTCCAGTGCGCGGTAAGTCGCCGTATTCAGCAAATAAATTAGAACAAATTGTTTGTGCAAAAGTTTCAAACTCTGAAACTGATTTTACATTAAAACCTCTAAATAAAATCGCCCCATGTTTTAATAATTCCGTTTCCAGATATTCTCGATTATTTTCAGCCCAAGAAATTAAATCAACTTCGGCAATATTAGGCTGAATCACCAGCGGAAATTCCTGCCCCGCTTGTAGATAATCTGTTTTAATTAACTGCTCTCCTGACAAACTCACTGCTTTAGGAGTAATGCTCAAGAATTTTTGTCTTTTTGTTGCTTTACGCTCTTGTTGTTGCATGTTTTTTTGTAGTTTTTCTGCTTCTGTGAGCATTTCTAATGTATTAATGTGGCTTTGAGGTTGGTTCACAATGCTGTTGATTAATGTTTGCCAGTGACTTGTCAAACGAGTGATGGTATCCTTAGCAAATAAATCAGCTTTATATTGCCATTTACCTTCTATACCTTGCTCAGTTTCTGTGACAAATAAGGCTAAATCAAATCGGGCATTTCTAGCTTCTATTTCCAGTAAATTTAAGGTAAGTCCAGGCAGTTCTAAGGTTGGAGTTGGTGTGTTTTGCAGGACAAATAACACCTGGAATAATGGAACAGTGTTGCTTAAATGTCTCTCAGGTTGTAATTTTCTAACTAACTCGTCAAAAGGTAAATCTTGATGAGCGTAAGCTGCTAATGTTTGGGTGCGAACACGTTGCAATAACTCTAGGAAGGTAGGATTTCCACTTAAATCTGTGCGTAAGACTAATAAATTGATGAAGAAACCTATTAATTGTTCAATTTCTGCTTGGTTGCGGTTGGCAACATCAGTACCAACAACAATATCATCTTGGTTGGTGTAGCGTTGCAATAAGATTTTAAAACTTGCCAGCAGTGTCATAAATAAGGTTACACCTGCTTGCCCAGAAAGCGATCGCATTTCTTGCACAACCGACGCAGGTATCACAAAGCTATGAATAGCACCTTGGTTAGTTTTGACTTCAGCACTGGGGCGGGTTGTGGGTAGTTGCAAAACAGGTAAGTTTGCTAATTGCTGCTTCCAGTAGTTGAGTAAAGCTTCTCGTCTTTCACCTTGCAAATGTTGACGTTGCCAAACTGCAAAATCTGCATACTGGATAGGTAATGCAGGCAAAAAAGCAGGTTTTCCAGCAGCAAAGGCAGTGTACAGTGCTGCTAACTCGCGTACAAACACCCCCATTGACCAACCGTCAGAAACAATATGGTGAATGCTAAATAATACAATATGCTCTTGGTCATGGGCTTGTAGCAGCGTGCATCGCAGTAAGGGAACTTGAGACAAATCAAAAGGGTTTTGATATTCTTGATTTATCAAACGCTGAACTTCAGTATCCTGTTCATTTACTGACAGATGACTTAAATCTATTACTGACAATTTTATATTGAGAGTTGATGCGATCGCCTGAAATGGTTGTCCATTTTCATCAGTATAAAAACTAGTACGTAAAGCTTCATGGCGACGTACAATTTCATTCAGACTTTGCTCTAAGGCTTCTATATTTAGGCTACCAACTAATCGTAGTGCAAATAACTCATTGTAAGTTGCATCATCAGGCTGTAACTGCGCTAAAAACCACAATCTTTCTTGAGCGAATGATAAAGGTAATTTGTCTGTTCGATTTACACAAACCAAAGAGTTAACTGTAATGTGAGGTTTTATTTGTTGAGCGTTCTCAATTCGCTTTGCTAAACCTGCTATTGTGGGAGCGTCAAAAAGCTGACCAAGGGGTAATTCTAGTTGAAAAACTTGGCGCACTTGGGAGATTACCTGAGTAGCAAGTAATGAATGTCCACCCAACTCAAAGAAATTGTCATGAATATCGATTTGTTCCACCCCTAAAATTTCAGCCCATATTTTGCTGAGAATTTCTTCTATAGGAGTTTGGGGAGCAGAAATAGCTTTATTTAAGCTTTTTTGTTCTTTTGTTAATCTAGGTCTAATACGGGGAATTTGCTCATCAGCAATTTTCTCTAATAGCGTTCCTATATTGATTTCGGCATTATCAGCAATTACTTGGAGTAAAGTTAAAAACTGTTGCCGAATTAGAGTGATATTTGCATTGTCAAAACGCCGCTGGTCATAAATTAGCGACAATTTGCATTCTGAATTAATGCTAGCAAGTATAGTTAGTGGATATTGAGTTTGTGCGCCATCTGAACAAATATTAGTAATATAAATATCTAAATCAGGAGATTGGAGAATTGAATAATCTATCGGATAATTTTCAAATACGAGTAAACTTTCATATAAAGGAACTCCCCCAGGGATTTCACTACATTGATATATTTGTCCTGTAGAACTATGCTCGTATTCTCGCAGTTCTAAGTTATGGGCGTATATATTTTGTAGCCAAGACCACAGCGAAGTATTATGGTCTACATGAATCCGTAGTGGTAAGGTGTTAATGAATAAACCAATCATCGATTCGCTACCTACCAAATCCACTGGACGACCAGAAACAGTGATGCCAAATACTACATCTTGATTATTACTATAACGATTCAGTAATAAAGCCCAAATTCCCTGAATTAAAGTGTTAAAAGTAACTTTATTTTGCTTAACTAAAGATTGTAAGACAAGTGTAGTAGTAGTTGACAATGAAGCTTCTTGTTTACCATAGTATTCGGTCGATTCAGAGCCAGTCGCAAGGGCAGCTGGCAAACCTAAAGCTGTAGGTTGGCTAAAACCTTGTAGTGTCTGTTGCCAAAAAGTATTTGCTTTTTCTAAATTTTGCTGTTTGAGCCAGGTGATATAATCCTGATAATGACGGCTAGGCTGAATATGTAAATCTTGATTTTTAGCGATCGCCTGATAAAAAGATAATAATTCTTTAAATAGAAGAAACAGACACCACCCATCTATCAAAATGTGATGATGACTCCAAACAAATTGATAGCTATTGTCGCTCAAATGAAACAGAGTTAACCGCATCAAAGGAGGTTTAGATAAATTAAAACCCTGTTCGCGGTCTGTTTTCAAGAATTGCTCTAACTGCTGTTGCTGTAAAGTTGATTTTATCCCCCGCCAGTCTTGATAACTGAGGTTAACTTCTACCTGACGCAGTACAACTTGTCTTGGTTCATCTTGGGTTTTCCAGACAAAAGCTGTTCTTAAAACTGAATGACGTGCTACTATTCGTTGCCAAGCTTGTTCAAAAGCCGGCAAATTCAAATTGCCATTTAAGGTACAACTTAATTGTTCAACGTAAATACCTGAATTATCAGCAGCAGCAACACTGTTAAACAGCATCCCCAGTTGGGGAGGTGATAGGGGATAAATGGATTCAATGTTTTTCTTATTCACGGGAGATTTTGTTATTAATCTAAAGCGAGTTCTGCAAAAACTTGATTCAGCTGGTCTTGACTGATGTCTGCATCAGGAAAATCTTCTGGAGTATAATTATTGACCTCAGCAGTTTGACAATGGATAATTAGCGATCGCAATGTCTCCACCATACTCCAAGCCAAGTTTTCCACTGTTTCTTGACGATGTAAATTCTTACTATAAGACCATTGCAGTTGCAGTTGACCATTAATCACCATCGCTTCTACTTCCAGCAAATAACGCCGATTTCCTGCTGGGCTACGTGTTCCTCCTGTTGATTCTTTAGCTAGTTTCAATAAAGACAACTGGGGTAAAAGTTGGTCAAACTGTCCCAAATAATTGAAAATTACTTCAGGCTGTGGTTGTGCTTGTAATTTCTCAATAATGTCTCGTTGATTGCTCAGATAACGTAATATACCATAATCAAAGCCACGATTAGGAAGATGCCGCATTTTTTCTTTCACATTTTGTAGTGTCTCTCCTAAATTATTGGCATTTTCTATTTCTAATAAAACCGGAAAAATGGTAGTAAACCAGCCTACTGTACGGGTTAAATCCACATCATCAAAAATTTCTTCTCGACCGTGACCTTCTAAATCTACCAGCAGTGATGGCTGTCCTGTCCACTGTTGAAAAGTATGCCCTAATGCAGCTAGTAAGATATTATTTATTTGAGTGCGATATGTATTCGTCACTTCTTGTAGTAAAGCTTGCGTATCTTCTACAGAAAGGTTTGCCGAAATCCTGCGAACTGATGCTTCAATGTTGTCTTTTTGAGGAAAATCAACAGGTATAGGTTTTACAACTTGACTTAAACTATTGCACCAGTAATCTAATTCTGACTGCACATTCGGCGAATGGGCATAATTTTGTAATTGTTCTGACCACTGTTTAAAAGAAGTAGTTTTAACTGGTAGTTGTATAATTTCACCTTTGCTAAGTTGCTGGTATGCTGTCTGAAAATCTTCAATCAAGATGCGCCATGAAACCCCATCTACAGCTAAATGGTGAATTACCCAAAGTAAGCGACCAGGTTGATTAATACCATAGTCAAAATAGGCTACCTGTAATAATGGCCCATTCACCAAATTGAGACTGCTTTGTAGTTTATTAGCGGTAGTTAATAAAGTAATTTCTTGTTGTTGAGGAGAAAAAGTTGATAAATCTAGCCATGTTAATGATATTTCCTCATCAGTAGCAACTATCTCAGCTTCCCAGCCAATATCCTTTTTTATAAAACGTAAACGCAACGCATCATGGTGTATCAATAATGACTTTAATGCCTGCTTAAATAGCTCAAGATTAAGTGGCTGTAGCACTTCTAGCAGCACAGATTGATTCCAATGATGTGGGGCTGGGAAATTTTGCTCAAAAAACCAATGTTGAATAGGTGTCAGAGAAACTTTTCCAGTAACTATACCCTGTGGGGATAAATTATTAGACTTAATATCAGCTATTGTCGCTAATTGAGCGATCGTCTGATATTGAAACATCTGCTTAGGAGTAAAATGCAGTCCTACTTGCTTAGCCTTGGCTATCACTTGAAGGCTGAGAATAGAATCTCCACCTAATTCAAAGAAATTATCATTGACACCTACTTGTTTTAACCCCAATACCTGCATCCAAATTTCTGCTAACTGCTTTTCTATAGGAGTTTGAGGTGCAATAAAAGTAGATTGCAATTCAGGACGCTGCTGATCTGGTGCAGGTAAAGCACGGCGGTCTAATTTACCATTGGGTGTTAAAGGCATTGCCTCTAACATAATAAAAGTAGAAGGCAGCATATATTCTGGTAACTTTTGTTGTAAAAAGCTACGCAGTTCATTGATTTTCAGAGATATATTATTAGCAACAACATAAGCAATCAATCGCTGATTACCGAATTCATCTTTTTGAACAGTGACTACAGTTTCTCGCACAGCAGGATGTTGATTTAATACTGCCTCAATCTCTCCTAGCTCAATGCGGAAGCCGCGAATCTTAACTTGGTAATCAATTCGTCCTAAAAATTCGATGTTTCCATCTGGTAAATAGCGAGCTAAATCTCCTGTTTTGTAGAGACGCGCTTCTGGTTTGTTGCTGAAAGGATGAGTAATAAATTTTTCTGTTGTCAATTCTGGATTATTTAAATAGCCTTTAGCTAATCCAACTCCGCCTATATACAACTCACCTATAACTCCAATGGGAACAGGGTTTAAATATTGATCCAAAAGATAAATTTGAGTATTAGCAATTGGGCGACCAATCGGAACTGTGGCAGCAGATGAAGGATAATTTTGACATTTCCAAAATGTCACATCTATGGCTGCTTCTGTTGGGCCGTATAGATTATGTAACTCAGCATCTATACGCTCAAAGAAACGTTTTTCCAGTTCCACAGATAATGCTTCACCACTACAAATTACCCGTTTGATAGATTTGCACTTCCCAACTCCTGGTTGTTCCAGAAATACTTGCAGCATTGATGGCACAAAATGCACAGTGGTAATTTGCTGCTGTGTAATTACATTCACCAGATAATTTGTGTCTCGATGTCCCTCTGGTTGAGCTATTACTAACCGCGCCCCAACTAACAACGGCAAGAGAAATTCCCATACAGACACATCAAAGCTGAAAGGAGTTTTTTGCAAAACTCTGTCTGCTGTTGTTAATTGACAATAATCCTGCATCCACAGTAAGCGGTTACAAATTGCCTGATGAGTATTCATCGCACCCTTTGGTTTACCTGTAGAACCAGAGGTGTAGATTACATAAGCAAGATTTTCAGGCGTAACACTGTGAGCAAGGTTTTCTGTAATTTCTTGGGCAATTACTTCCCAATTGTTGTCCAAGCAAATGGTTTTTGCTGTGTGAGCAGGTAGACTTTCAAGCAAGTGCTTCTGGGTCAATAAAACTCCAACTTGAGAGTTTTCTAACATGAAAGCTAATCTTTCTTGGGGATAGGTGGGGTCAAGTGGAACATAGGCACCACCAGCTTTGAGAATACCCAAGAGTCCTACTACCATTTCTAAAGAACGCTCTACACAAATCCCCACCAATACTTCTGGTTTTACTCCCAGTTTTTGCAGGTAATGAGCGAGTTGATTTGCTTTGGCGTTCAGTTCCCGATATGTTAATTGCTGATTCTCAAATACTACAGCAACAGCATCAGGGGTTTTTTCAACTTGTGCCTCAAATAGTTGATGAATACATTTATCTTGAGGGTAATCAACTTGTGTATTATTCCATTCTTCTAATAACTGATAACGCTCTTTAGCTGTCAGCAATGGCAATTCACACAAGCGTTGCTGAGGATTTGCCACCATACCTAATAGTAAAGTTTGCAAATGCCCCAACATACGAGCTATTTTATCATCATTAAAATGGTGGCGATCGCTAAAAATTTCTAGTGTTAACTCTGAATCTACTTGTACTGAAATATTCAGCGGATAGTGAGGATGAATAAAACTATTAATATTAGATATTTTCAGATGATCTATCGGTTGTTGTAACGAAGAATTGATAGGGTAATTTTGAAAATTAAATATACTTTCAAATAATGGCTGTCCAGATGGAATTTCACTCCATTTTTGTATTTCTATTAATGGAGTGTATTCGTATTGTCGCACCTCATTTTGTTGGATTTGTAATTGCTTAAGCCAAGGTATGATAAATTCTTGAGGATTTAAACTGACTCTGACTGGCAAGGTGTTAATAAACACTCCCACCATTGATTCTACACCTGCTAATGTGGTGGGGCGACCAGATACAACTCCTCCAAAAACAATGTCGTTTTCACCACTATAACGACTTAAAAGAATTGCCCATGCTCCCTGCACTATGGTATTTAGTGTTAGTTGTTGTTGCCGAGCAAAAGACTGCAAGGCGGCTGTTTCTTTATTTGATAACTTCAATAGCTGCGTATTGTATTTTTTGTCTTTACTATTCTGGTTGCCAAAATTTTGGTCTATGCCCAAAGAAGTAATTGTAGTAAAACCTTTGAGATATTGCCGCCAAAACAATTCTGCAATTGATAAATTTTGCTTTTGTAACCAAGCTATGTAGTCTCGATAAGGACGGGGTTTTTGCAATTGTATATTTTTACTTTGGCTTAATGCCTGATAGCAAGCAAATAATTCCTGAAGTAGCAAAGAAGAAGACCAACCATCTAATAATAAGTGATGATGACTCCATATAAATTTGTAATGATTTTCAGATAACTGAAGTAGCGTTAAGCGCATCAAAGGAGCCTGAGAAATTTCAAACCCTTTTTCTCTTTCCGCTACTAAACAAGTTTCAATACGCTCTTGCTGTGCAATAAATTCTAATCCAGATAAATTCTGTTGCTGCCAAGGTAGTTGCACTTGTCTATGCACTACCTGCACAGGTTCTTTAATTCCTTCCCAAATAAATGAAGTTCGCAAAATTGGATGTCTTACAACTAATTGCTGCCATGCTTGTTGAAATAAATCAATATCTAAATTTCCTTGAATATCACAATTTAACTGTTCAACATAAACTCCTGATTCTGGGGCATAAATTGTGTGGAAAAGTATGCCCTGTTGCATCGGTGATAATGGATAAAATTCCTCAATATTTTTCATAGAGCAATCCGCTTTGATTTCTGAAATTATTTGTGTAGGTAGGGAACAGGGAACAGGGAACAGGGAACAGGAAAAAGGAGTATAAGTGTACTGAATTTTTTTCAAAAATCAAATATGATTCCTACATTTGTACAAATGTTGAAATTTGGTTGATGCTTGCAAAAGAGTTGTTGAACTTATATAAAACTTACGCAAAAAACCTCTCAAACCCTCCTCCGTGTCCTCTGCGTCCTCTGCGGTTCGATTTTACGTTACCTATGCGTAAGTCCTGTTATAGCCTGGTTGGATCGTCGATAGTGGGAAATTCTAAATTTAATTCTGTTAATGATTTTATCCCTATTTCCTGTAGAAATTCAGGTCTTAAAATGTTGTTTTCAACTACATTACCTGGTGCTGTATTATCACCTTTATGGATAAAAATTTGATTGCGGTAAAAATGTATCCCGACGATATGTTTATCAAAGTAGTTAGGAGTGTACTCTGGATGAATAAATTCTTGGTGGCTCAAGCAATCAACTAGTCTTTTAAAGAAATTCATCATCGTCTTTTGGTCATACAAATCCAGACTACCACCATATTCAGCCCAATGAGGAGCAACATCATTGCTGGAAAACTTTGACCAATTATCGTAACTGGGTATATAAGATGTATGGGTATCTTCTACTACATATATACCGCCATCATTCAATTCTGGAAACAAAATTTTAAATGTTTTAATTACATGGTCGTTGCGATGGCTGCCATCATCAATAATAATGTCAAATTTACCCGTTTCTGCGACAACATTTTTCAGAAATAGTTCATCATCTTGACTTCCTTGAAAAATTTTAATTCGGTCTTCTTCCAAGGCCTTTTTGTTGACAATATCTATTCCATAAATCATACTTTTAGGAAAATATTGCTTCCACATTCGCAAGGAATCACCACCAGAATAAGGGTCATCATAACCTCCTACACCAATTTCTAAAATTTTCAATTTTTGATTTTTCAATGGTGCAAAATGCTCTTGGTAATGCTGACCAAATAAATGAGGGTTCCATTTGCTGCTATAAAGAGGCAGTAACTTACTTAAATCATTCTGGTAGAGGAATGACATAACTTGATGCTGCAATTTTTGGAAAAAAGGAGTTGATTTTTTTGCTGCTAACATCGTGATTTTTCCTAATCAATCTTATACCTTTAACTTGTAACTTGATTAATGGCTGCCAAAATATTATCGATATCGTCTTGACTCCATTGGCTAGATTCAAATTCCGCAAAATCTGAAGGTGTGTAACTTGGTACTGTAGAAGACTGGCTATTAGTAATCAGAGAAAGTAAAGCTGTTTGAAAATCTTCAGCTAACCTTTCAACTGTTTCCTGACGATATATATTTTGGCTGTAAATCCAATCGATTTTGAGTTGATCTTGGATTTTCAAGGCATTAATTTCTATCAGATGGCTGCGTTGTGCGCGTGAACTACGGGATAAACCGCCAGATTTTGGCGATAATTTTAATAAAGCAGACTCAGGTACAGTTTGCTCGTAGTTGCCAAGGTAAAGGAATAGTACCTCTGCTTGTTGTAGCGATCGCAATTTTTCAATAATAATTTCATCACCACTCAAGTACCGCAACACACCATAACCCAAACCCTGATTCGGGAAACTACGGATTTGCTCTTTCACCTGCTTTAAGATTTCCCCAGTTTGTTCTGTTTCCCCGATTTCCAATAGCATGGGGGCGATATTGGTAAACCAGCCTACTGTACGGGATAAATCAATATCATCGAAAATTACATCTCGGCCATTTCCCTCTAAGTCAACCAGCAATGATTGCTTACCTGTCCATTTACTAAATGCCTGCACTAAAGCAGCAAGTAGCACATCATCTGTTTGGACTCGATAAGTTGTGGCAATTTCTTCCTGTAATGCCTGTGTTTCTTCCACACTCAAGGTTACAGAAATAGTCTCAGCCGATGCTACCGTGTTAGCACCATCTGGATAATCTACTGGCAAAGGTGATACCCAGTCACGTTCAGCTGCTAACCAATAAACCTGTTCTCTTTGTAACTCTATTGATTGGGCGTACTCTGTCAGCCGCAAAGCCCACTGTTTGAATGAAGTTGTCTTCTGTGGTAGCTTAATTGCTTTTCCTTGGCTGAGTTGTTGATATGCAGTCTCTAAATCTTCCAGCAAAATACGCCAAGAACCAACATCAATCGCTAAATGGTGAATTGCTAACATTATGCGGCTTGATTGATGCGTTCCAAGGTCAAAGAAGGCAACCCGCACAATAGGGCCAGATGTCAGATTGAGACTAGCTTGTATCTTTTTAACAGATGATTCAAACGCCTGTTCTTGTTGCTGGGGTGGCAGTTGTGATAAATCTATCTCCTCAAATGGTACAACTTCATCAGGGCTAGTATTTATTTGCTGCCAACCCGATGCTTCTTCTCTAAAACGCAGGCGCAAAGCGTCATGGTGGTTCAGCAAGTGCTGAACCGCCTGTTGTAACAACATCGAATTAACAGACTGTTGCACTTCTAGCACGACTGTTTGGTTCCAGTGGTGTGCATCAACTAAATTCTGCTCAAAAAACCAGTGCTGAATTGGTGTTAGAGGCAATTCCCCTTCTACTAATCCCTGTTCGCTGAAAACTGTTTGCGTTCTGCCTGCTATTTCTGCTAATTGAGCAATAGTTGGGTATTCAAACAAATGCTGATTAGTAAATCGTAGTCCTGCTTTGTTGGCTCTAGCAGTAATCTGAATACTGAGTAGAGAATCACCGCCTAACTCTAAGAAATTATCTTCAATTCCTACCTGTTCAATCCCTAAAATTTCTTGCCAGATGTGAGCAATTGTTTGCTCTATTTCGTTTCGAGGAGCGACATAAGTATTCTGTAAGTATGGTCTAGAATGTAATGTTAATGCATGAGTTTGATTGATGATTGGTGATGGCTTAATCCACTGCTCAATTCTGGCTTGTAATTCAGTCGTAGAGACAACTATTTGATTAACTTTATTTAAAGATAATACTCGTTGAAATACCTCAATACCTTCGTTATTACTCATGAATAACTCAGTAGATATTTCTGGTTTATTTGCCAACTCTGTAGCCAATTGACTAGTTAACCAATTGTCCCAATTGACACTAATCCAAGGTGTAGAACTTGTTTGGTTATGTTGATAAACAAAGGCATCAGTGAAGTGATGGGCTGCTGGATAAGCGGCCATACCCAATGCACCTAAAACAGATGATAAGGAAGAAATTAAAACACAGAAATCAAGCTCTATTCCTTGCAATACTGTTTCTAAAATAAATAGTCCATGACCATTAGCTCTGAGTTGTTGTTCGCATTCGCTTCTAGTTATCTCTTGAACTGTACTAAATAATTTGATTCCAGCAGCATGGATAACGCCATTTATCTGACCAAAACGAGCGACAGCCTGAGTAATAGCCGCTTGCATTTGGTCTACATTGGCTACATCAACACTCAGAGTCAAAATCTCTGCACCCAGTTTTTCTAGTTGCTGTAATTTTCGGATCTTACTGCTAAATTTATCTTCTTCGTCGTGAGTTACAAGCCATTGCTCCCATTCATTTGTGCTAGGAAAAGCCGAAGAACTAATTAATATTAGTTTCGCTTTTACTGTCTGAGCTAAATATTCAGCAATTTCCAGACCGATGCCACCTAAACCACCAGTAATGAGATATACTCCTTCTTGCCGCAATTTGGGCAGTTGGTCGTTATCTAGCCGTAGTGGTTCATAAGTCTGTACCCAGCGATGATGACCACGATAAGCGATCGCACTCTCAAATTCTGTAGTATTTAACTCTGCTAAAATTTGGTCTAACAGTTGGCTTTCTGCAACAGTCCCAGCCGCAGGAAGCACAATATCAATACTGCGACAGGTAATATTTGGATACTCTTGCGGAATGGTTTTGCACATTCCCAAGACAGTTGCTTTCTCTGGACTTAATTTTTCTAAACCTGTCACATCATATATATCGTTGGTGACGACCAAGATATCTACAGGTTGAGTAATATTTTGTTTACTCAAAGACTGTACCAGAAATAACAAGCTATAGAAACCTACATTTTGGCAATTGTCAAAAAACTCGATTCCTGATGTTGTTTGTTCAGTAGATGTGATACTCCAGAGGTGTAAAATTGCATCTGGAATTTGCCCGATAAATTGCAACTTTTCAATCAGTAAATCATAATCATCAGGCTGGCAGAAATTGATGCTGTATTCTCTTTCACTGAGTTTGCTAAACTGCTCTCCCTGCCAGACTGTAATCACATTATTGCTCTCACTTTCTAGTCGTTTGACTATTTGTGAACTCACTTGACAAGTATCAGCAAATACCAACACTTGTTTTTCAGATTTCACGGGTTGGGGTGCAATTGCTTGTTTCCAAACTGGTAGATAAAACCAGTCTGCTATGCTGGGCTTTTTTTGATTTACAGCAGGAGTCTCACTAGACTTTTTCTCAGGTTCTATCCAATAACGTTGACGTTCAAAAGGATATGTCGGTAGAGGGATGCGATAACGACGCTCAGAAGTATAGAGGCTAGACCAACCTATTGCAACTCCAAAAAACCAGAGACGACCAAGTGTATTTAACAAGAACGCTACATCTGTTTGTTCTTCTTTGGGATGTCGTAAAGAAGACAGTACCGGCTGCTGAGTTATTCCTGCTTGTTGTTTGACAAAGGTACACAAAGTACGCCCCGCCCCTACTTCTAAAAGAATCCGGTTTGGCTCTTGCAATAGGACAGAGATACCATCTGCAAACCTTACTGTTTGCCGTAAATGACTTGCCCAGTAATGCGGATCTGTAGCTTCTTGGGCAGATATCCAAGTTCCAGTGAGATTAGAGATAAAGGGAATTTGCGGTGGATTCAATGTAACTTTCTTAGCCTCCGCAATAAACGCCTGCAAAATCGGTTCCATCATCTGAGAATGGAAAGCATGAGAAGTATGCAAGCGACGACATTCGATGTCTTGGGCTAATAGTTGTTGAGAAAGTGCATCTATAGCGGCATGGGTTCCTGAAACTACACAGGAAGACGGTGCATTACTCGCAGCTAAAGATAAGTTTTCATTGAGTAAAGGTTTAACTTCTGTTTCTGAGAGGGGAATCGATAGCATACTCCCGCTGGGCAATTGCTGCATTAGTCGCCCACGCATAGCAACAAGAGTTAATGCGTCTTCCAACGACATCACACCAGCAATATAAGCAGCCACATATTCCCCAATGCTATGACCAATCATGGCACTGGGGGAAATACCCCAGGACATCCACAACTGTGCCAAGGCATACTCGATGACAAATAATGCAGGCTGGGCTAGGGATGTTTGTGTGAGTTTTTCTTGGGCAGTTTCGGTGTCAAATTCTTGGGGATAGATGACTGCACGTAAATCTAGACTTAATAATGGTTGAAGTATCGAACAGCAACGGTCTACAGATTCACGAAAGACTGACTCTGTTTGATAGAGTTCCTTGCCCATGTTGACATACTGACTACCTTGCCCAGGAAACATGAAAGTAATCGGGCGATCGCACGGTTCTTGGTAGTGGGTGAAAACTCTTTGGGTAGCTCTAGTTTCTAAAGCATTAACTGCATCTTGAATATCCTCACATACCAAAATGCGACGATGATTAAACTCTTTACGCCCTACTTGCAGTGTATAAGCAACATCCGCTAGATTGAGGTCAGGATGCTGCACCAGATGTTGAGCCAGATTATCAGTAGCCGTTTCTAATGCAGATTCAGTTTTAGCCGATAAACACAGTAGATATTGACTTTTGACTTTTGACTTTTGACTTTTGACTTGTATCGGTGCTTCTTCTAGAACAACATGAGCATTTGTTCCCCCCATCCCCAAGGAACTAACACCCGCACGACGCAAAGATAGTTCTTGTTTCCATTCGGTCAGTTTTGTATTGACGTAAAAAGGACTATTGGCAAAATCAATCTGGGGGTTGGGTTGTGAAAAATTCAGACTCGGAGGTATTTGTTGATGTTTGAGGGCTAAGGCCGTCTTAATTAATCCTGTGACTCCGGCGGCTGCATCGAGATGACCGATATTTGTTTTCACAGAACCGATGGCACAAAAACCTTTTTTGTCTGTATTGGCGCGAAAAACTTTAGTTAAGGCGGCAATTTCAATGGGATCGCCCAAGGTTGTGCCAGTACCATGCGCTTCAATATAGCTGATGGTTTCTGGTTCAACCCCAGCTAACATGATTGCTTCCGCGATCGCTTCTGCTTGTCCATCGACGCTAGGCGCTGTGTAACCAACTTTCTGTGAACCATCGTTGTTAATTGCCCAACCTTTAATTACTGCATAGATGTGATCACCATCTGCGATCGCATCCTCTAATCGTTTGAGTAAAACAACTCCCACACCATTACCAACAGTTGTTCCTTGCGCTTGAGCATCAAAAGCCCGGCAATGACCATCAGGTGATAAAGTTCCGCCTGGTTGATATAAATAACCTGTTGTGTGCGGAACTCGAATGGAAACTCCTCCCGCCAAAGCCATATCACATTGATAGTTAATTAAACTTTGGCAAGCCAGAGTGATTGCTACTAATGAGGTAGAACAAGCTGTTTGAACAGTTAAACTTGGCCCAGTTAAATTTAATTTATAAGATACACGGGTAGAGAGAAAATCTTTATCATTACCAATTAATTTTTGATAAGATTCTGCCGAGCCAAATCTGTCACTATTTAAGTCAAAAGATAAATAATTATTTAAACTTGCACCAGCATAAACTCCTATCCGGCTTTCGCATCTATTGGAGTCATAACCAGCACTTTCGAGTGCTTCCCAAGCACATTCTAAAAATAAACGGTGTTGTGGGTCGGTAGTTTCAGCTTCTTTAGGATTAACGTCAAAAAATGCAGCATCAAATAAATCAATATCTTTTAAAATACCGCTTGCTTTGACATAGTTAATATCTTCTAAGCAACTAGGAGCGATACCTGCTGCTAATAAGTCTTCATTTGTTAGCTGAGAAATTGATTCTATTCCTGTTTGTAAATTATGCCAAA
Organism: Nostoc sp. NIES-4103; assembly: GCF_002368335.1. Taxonomy (GTDB): domain Bacteria; phylum Cyanobacteriota; class Cyanobacteriia; order Cyanobacteriales; family Nostocaceae; genus Amazonocrinis. The sequence continues at coordinate 8,323,706 of NZ_AP018288.1, forward strand.
ATTCTGCAATGTTATTGGCTCCAGGGAAACGTCCTGATATACCAATAATTGCTATCCCTTCCATTGATGTGTCAGATTCTGTATTACCCATTTTCTTGCACTTGGGTTGGATTAAAATAATTTTTTTCACGCAAAGGCGCAAAGGCGCAAAGAGATTCTTACTGATTATTTCATGTAACTGAGTAGAGAGTAAATTCTGCGTTTTGTATCGGTAAATGAGCGCCGTCCGTGTAAAAATCTAGAATTATCAATCATGACTAAATCGCCTGATTGCCAAGGTATCACCTCAGTTAAATTATTCATCACTTGCTGAATTTGGTTAATAACTGTTGATGGTATAGGTGAACCATCTGCAAAAGTTACGGCTCCTCTAGGATTTTTATATTCGGAAATTAAACTATTAGCGAATGCCTCTTGATTACCATATTTTGTCTTAATTACAGCCGAGCAAACATATTCTAGAGAAACAGATTGATCTTCATTAATTGTATACCTTAATCCGGGAATACCGTTGAGGGTGCGTTTAACATCAGCTAGAGTAGCACCGACTCCTAGAAAACGCTTCCAGTCAGCAGCGGGAAATTTTTGGCAGAATTTGATTTTTTTCGCAATAAATAACTGCCGTAATTCTTCATCTAATTCTTGCCATACTCGTATACCATCCCAATATAAAGTTTCACCGCCTTGAGAAGCTGGTACACCACAACAAAACCAGATGACATCGGGACGAAAGGGTGAATTAGCGTTCTCGCAATGAGGGCTAACATAGTGCATTCCTGGATCTACTAAAGTGACATATTTATTGCGAAGATCAACTATTGGTCTGTCTTTATCTAAGACAAATCTTGAACTGAATTTTTCGGCAAATACCTTCATCTGTTCATAGACAACGCCATAACCTCGAAATAATAAAACACCAAATTTTTTAAAGTCGTCTAATGTTTCTTGAACAGGCAGCTGCAAAATTGATTTAGTAGTTTGATTTTGAATGATTTTTGCACTACTAGTTAATAATGTATCACTTTCAAGCATTATAGTCTGGATTTCCTTATTTAACTGACAGATATTTTTTAGGTTAAATTGATTATTTTTGTATATTTCTACTTCGCTTCATCAAGCTTTTCTGCCTATTGGCAGCCTCTATTTGCTTTTGAATACGGTTATTTATAGATTCAAAAGCTGATGTTTCTTTTGAATTGAAATTTATATATTTAGCCAAAGATTTAATAGTTGGGTTTTGGAACATTTCTACAACTGAAATGTTACAGTGCAGAATTTCTCGCAATTTATGATTTACCTGAACCACTAATAACGAATTACCACCCAGGTCAAAAAAGTTATCATTTATTCCTACTCTTTTTAAGTGTAATATCTCTTGCCAAATTTTAGCGATCGCTCTTTCTACTTCAGAGTTTGGTGCTTCATATGCCTCTTTTAAATCAAGACGTTGAATTTCTGGTACAGGTAAGGCACGACGGTCTATTTTTCCATTGGGTGTTAATGGTAATTTATTTAACTCTACAAAGATAGAAGGTACCATATAATCAGGTAGTTTATCCTTGAGATAGTCGCGTAATTCCTGCACAGAAAATGTCATTTCTGGATGGGGAAGTACATAAGCTACCAAACGTTGATTTTTTGGTATATCTTCTCTGGCTATTACTACCGTTTCTCGGATTTTTGGATGTTGTTTTAATACTGTTTCGATTTCTCCTAATTCAATACGGAAACCGCGAATTTTTACTTGATGGTCAATTCTGCCTAAATACTCAATACTTCCTTTAGCACGATAACGTACTAAATCTCCTGTCTTATACAAATATTTTCCTGTTTCAAAGGGACTAGCAATAAACCTTTGTTGAGTCAATTCAGGTTTATTTAAATAACCACGAGCTAGTCCAGCCCCACCTATATGTAACTCACCAACTACACCTATTGGCACTAATTGACAGTATTGATCAAGGATATAAAATTGGGTGTTGGCAATGGGAGAACCAATAGCAATATTATTTTGTGTATTTACCTGAGATACTGATGACCAAATAGTAGTTTCTGTAGGGCCATATAAGTTCCATACTTCTTTACCCCGTTGCTGTAGTTGTTGAGCAAGGGTGTGGTCTAAAGCTTCCCCACCACACAGAATTTTCAATTGCTGATTGCCATTCCAGCCAGCAGCTATTAACATTCGCCAAGTGGCTGGAGTAGCCTGCATAACTGTAGCACCACAGGCATTCAAGCAATTTGATAATTGAATACCATCAGAAGCTTCTTGACGGCTAACAATTGCTACTTGCGCCCCTACAATTAAAGGCAAATATATTTCTAAACCGGCAATGTCAAACGACAATGTGGTAACTGATAGTAAGATATCTGTTGGCGTTAATCCTGGCGTTTGACGCATTGCCATTAAGAAGTTGACAACAGCGCTATGAGGAATTTGTACACCTTTTGGTTTACCAGTAGAACCGGAGGTGTAAATCACATAAGCTAGGTTTTCTGCTGTAACTTCACTAGTTGGGTTGTCAAAACTGTAAGCAGCAAATTCTTGAGAGTCTCTGTCTAGACATACAACTTGTGCTTGATGGGTTGGTATTTGTTGGACTAGATGTGATTGTACTAACAACACCGACACTTGAGCATCTGCCAACATGAATGCTAAACGCTCTTTAGGATAGGTAGGATCTAGAGGTACATAAGCACCGCCTGCTTTGATAATTGCTAATATCCCAATTACCATCTCTAAAGAGCGTTCCATGCAAATACCAACAAATACATCTGGTTGTATACCCAGAGTTTTGAGATAGTGAGCGACTTTGTTAGAACGTTCGTTTAACTCTTTGTAAGTCAGTTGTTGATTTCCAAAGATGAGAGCAATAGCATCTGGTGTACTTTCTACTTGCTGTTCAAATAGTTGGTGGATGCACTGATTTTGTGGATAGTTTATTTGGGTATTATTCCATTCAAATAGTAGCTGATGTCTTTCAACTTCTGTTAACAACGGTAATTCTACAATACTAGTATCAGGCTCGTTAACTATAGCTTGTAGTAGTGTCTGGAAATGTCCCAGCATCCGATGGATAGTATCGGCGTTAAACAGATCTGTATTGTACTCTAAAGTTGCAACTAATCCCTGTTCTCTGTCTTCCATGAACAGAGTTAAATCAAACTTAGCCGAAGCATTATCACCTTCAGTAAAAGTTAGAGAAATATCTGATAACTGTGGCGTGGGAATTGGCACATTTTGAAGAACAAACATCACCTGAAATAGTGGGTTGTGGCTGAGATCGCGTTCAGGCTGTAGTTCTTCTACTAATTTATCGAAAGGTAAGTCTTGATGAATGTAAGCTTCTAAAGCTGTAGATTTTACTCGCGCAAGTAATTCCCTAAAACTAGGTTCCTGAGATAAATCAGTACGCAAGACTAAAACATTGACAAATAACCCTATTAATGATTCAACTTCCACAGAGTTGCGGTTAGCAACTGGCGAACCCACCAAAATATCTGTTTGTCCTGTGTAGCGATACAGCAAGGTTTTGAACGCTGCTAACAGAGTCATAAATAAAGTTGCGCCTTCAGTATGACTTAGTTGCTTTAACGCTTCTGTGAGGTTGTTGGGTAAGGATAGTTGAACTTTAGCACCATTGAAGGTTTGTATAGGCGATCGCGGATAGTCGCAAGGTAAATCCAATATAGGCAGCTTACCACCTAATCGCTGTTTCCAGTATGTAAGTAAATTGTCAATGCGTTGTGGATGTAAGTACTTTCGTTGCCAATAGGCAAAATCTGCATATTGAATGGGCAGTTTTGGTAGTGGAGAAGGTTTCTGGTTGGCGAATGCTTCATATAGTGCTGCCAATTCTCCAATGACTACCCCAACAGACCAACCATCTGCAATGATATGGTGGAAGGTAAGCAGCAACTTATATTCATTATTTGTCAAGTGTAGTAGTAAACCACGCAACAGAGGTTGAGAGGACAAGTCAAATTGATGTTGAGCTAACTCTTTTGTTAGACCTTCTACAGCAACTGTAGTATTATCTGCTGACAACTCTCGCAAATCTTCTATCGGCAAGCTGAAGTTAACAGTCGGATGAATCACTTGCACAGGTTGGCTATCAACTAATACAAACTTCGTTCGTAAGATTTCGTGCCGTTGGATAATGGCGTTAATACTTTGTGTCAGTGCAGCTATGTTTAGCTGTCCCGTTAAATTAATGACAATAGGAATGTTATAAGCAAAAGTCTCAGGTGCTAACTGATGAATAAACCACAGTCCCTGCTGTGAAAAAGATAAAGGATGATAGTCTGTACTTTTCTCAATTTGAGCCAAAGTTACTACTGACACATCACCTAAAGTAATTTCTGCCAGTATTTTTGTTGCCAATCCTTGAATACTCAAACCTTCAAAAAAGTCTGCTACGGATACAGCAACTTCTAGGGAATTTTCAATCCGATTTTTTAATTCAAAAACTCTTAAAGAATCAAGTCCCAAGCTGCTTAAAGGCTGCTTGATATCGATTTGCGAGGGTGTTATTTTCAATACTCGCGCGACTTGCTCAAGTAAATATGACTCTAACAATGGTTGAGAATTGTGTGGAGTCAGTGACAAGATAGTTGCACGATTGATCTGAAAATTATTTTCGGTTTCTACAAAATTAATACCTTCAGTAATACTGCTATTTATTATCTCTAATTCCCCAGCCAAAAACTCAGCTTTCGTTGCACGACGTTGAATCTTTCCACTAGAAGTTTTGGGAATAGTACCTGGTTTAATTAGAATCACCCCATAAACTTGTACTTCATGCTCTTGTGATATTGCTTGACGAATTGTAGCTGTCACTTCTTCTAAATTCGGTTTGGCGCGAAACTCTAATTCTTGCACCACTATCAATTGTTCTTGATGATCAACTTCTATACAGAAGGCTGCATTACTTCCACTACGCAATGATGGATGAGAGCGTTCTGTGGTGAGTTCAATATCTTGCGGATAAAGGTTGCGACCACGAATAATAATTAAATCTTTGGCTCTACCTGTGATAAAGACTTCTCCATTGTCTAAAAAGCCTAAGTCACCTGTGCGTAAAAAAGGCCCTTCTTTTGTGTCTTGCAAAAAGGCTTGGAAAGTTTGTTCTGTTTCTGTTTGGCGATTCCAATAACCTTTGCCAACACTGGGGCCAGATACCCAAATTTCCCCTATTTCTTGATTCTGACAGCGAGTTAAGGTTTGTGGGTTGACAACTACAACCTGCTGTTGTGGGACGCTGCGACCACAGCTAACTAAGGCTATTGAATTATCATTGTGAGTAACAGACTCAATTACATTATTGCGTTCTATAGCGCTTTTATCTATATACTTGCTTCTTACTAACGCAGACTTGACGCTACCAGATACCATCAAAGTAGCTTCTGCCATACCATAACAAGGATAAAAAGCTTCTGGACGAAAACCGCATTCAGCGAAAGTGGCTGCAAACTTCTCTAGAGTCTCATGACGAATTGGTTCCGCACCATTAAAAGCTACACTCCAACTGCTTAAATCCAAGGTTGAGCGTTGTTCAGGGGTTATTTTTTCAATACATAATTCGTAAGCAAAGTTAGGAGCGCCGCTAGTAGTTCCTCTGTAATGAGAAATTGCCTGTAACCAACGGTAAGGACGTTGCAGAAAAGCTGCTGGCGGCATCATGATACAAGGAAAACCACCATACAGAGGTTGCAGTACACCGCCAATTAGCCCCATATCATGATAGACAGGCAGCCAAGTGACAAACTTACTACTAGAGGTATGTTCCATATACTGGCGCGTCACCTCAGCATTGTGTAGCAAGTTGCCATGAGTGAGCATGACACCTTTGGGTGTGCCAGTAGAACCAGAAGTGTATTGTAAAAATGCCAGAGTATCTATATTAATAAAAGGCTCACACCAAGTTTCTTCTATACCTGGTGTGAGGTTGTCGGTAGTTAGCCAGTGAATATTATCTGTATCAAATTTATCGGCAAGCAAAGACTGCAACTGAGCCAGAATTGCCGTTGTTGTCAGGATGACTGCTGTTTGTGCATCTTGTAAAATTGCCAAGATTCTGGGGGTGTTACGCTTATTACGTGGCGGATAAGCTGGGACTGCTACCACGCCTGCATATAGACAGCCAAAAAAGGCTGGTAAGTAATCGATTCCTGGTGGATAAAGCAATAACGCACGCTCACCGCTTAAACCTAATGTTTGCAGTTGAGATGCGATCGCTCTACTTTGCCGATCTAACTCTTGATAAGTTAAAGTCGCTGCTTGCGTTTCGCCATCAAAAAGAAAGGTAAAAGCCTCAGTATTTGCTTGTTCTATAGACCTGTAACGCAGCAGTTCCACCACGGTCGAACACTTACAGACCACTTCTTCCAAATCATTGACATGTTGAGTCATTGCACTTTCAAAGCCCTGATGCACAGAACGACTTCTTAGAACTATCTAGCAATAGTAGGGTTGTTTGTTGAAAGCGATCGCACGCAAATATGCCGTCCCATCGGTATCGCGTTGATCTTTGGCTTTGAACAAGACTAATCATTTTATTGCTAGTAATTTTTAATTATTCCGTAGCATAAAACAACTGAACACAGATAGCAAGCACCTATTAATCTTCATCAAGAAGACTTATCATGCTTTCACCACAATATACATATGAGTATGCAGCAAATATACATCTAGGGGAGGATGACAAACTTTCATTTTTTTAAAATTCAGTTTAAACAATACTAATCCAATGTGGCAAAATGACTGTTATACAAGAGTTTCATTACACAACGGTAGCTAGCCACCTGATAAGTGCAAGTTTCAATAAATACTTGCTTGCACAAGAACTTTATGATAACGTTTCCTAATAGTTTAGGAATTAGATGCAAATGATTTGCATCTAACTCTTGAGAAATTCTATAGATATGATGCTAAAGATTATTGCTAAAATATCGCGTCATTTATATAGACGTGAAGTTTTTGAGTGGTGTAGAGATGAGTATCAAGATGCAAGAGCCGTTAGTTAAAAGCTTGTTATATAAAGGTTTAGTTTCAGGAGCAGTACGAATGAAGTCTGGATTGATCAGTGATATACGTTCGGTAGGATTGGCACTAGCGGTAATTAGCAGCTTGATACAACCATCTCATGCAGGAACGCAGACAGCAGAAGTATCCACTATTGATAGCCAGAAATCTCGCTCTACCAATGCAACACAATTACTCGTACAAAACAGCGTTACTTCAGTTACTAAAGTTACGGGTATTAAAATCAATTCTACAGATAAAGGCATCGAAGTTATTTTAGAAACTGCCAACGCAGAAGCGCTCAAACCACTAAATAATAATCAAGGCAACAGTTTTATAGCGGATATACCTAATGCAGTGTTAGCACTGCCCAACGGTGCTAATTTTACCCAAAATAATCCGGTACCAGGGATTGTATCTGTCAGCGTCACTCAAGCTGATGTCAATACTGTTCGAGTCACAGTCACGGGTGAGGGAGGTTTACCAACAGCAGAGTTATTTGATAGTGATGAAGGTCTAATTTTTGAACTTGCACCCGTTGCTTCAGCCACACAGCCAGCAGAACAGCCAACGAGTGAAACACCACCATCACAGCCAGCAGAACAGCCGACGAGTGAAACACCGTCAGAACAACCAACTGCACAGAGTGAAACACCACCATCACAGCCAGCAGAACAGCCAACGAGTGAAACACCAACAGAACAACCAACTGCACAGAGTGATGAACCAATTGAATTGTTAGTGACAGGTGAACAAGACAGCTATCTTGTACCTACAGCCAGTACTGCAACTAAAACAGACACACTTTTGCGTGATGTACCCCAAGCAATTCAAGTGATTCCTCAACAAGTACTGCAAGACCAACAAGTCAGTCGTTTGAACGAAGCTTTACAAAATGCACCAGGTGTTATAGCTAATAACTCAGAACGTTCTGCTTTTGAAGGATTTACCATTCGTGGTTTTAGTAACCGCAACATCATCCGCAATGGTCTGAGAGACGACACTAATATTACGACTAACGTCAACATTGAGAATATCGAACAGATAGAAGTTTTGCGAGGGCCAGCCTCAGTTCTATTTGGACAAGGGGGCGCTGGAGGTACGATTAATATCGTCACGAAAAAACCTCTAAGCACTCCTTTTTATGCCATTGAGGGAACCATCGGTAGTTTTGACACCTATGGCGGCTCTATAGATCTTACAGGGCCGTTAAATGATGACAGAACTTTTCTATATCGGTTAATTGCATCTGCATCCACGACAGATACATTTGTCGATTTTTTTGAAAGAGAGCGTTATTCGGTTGCTCCTAGTTTCACTTGGCTGATGAGTAAGAACACTCAATTAACCGTAGAAACTGAGTATTCAGACCAAAAACAACCCAACGACCGAGGTTTACCTGCTGTAGGTACAGTCTTACCTAACCCCAACGGTGAAATACCAATCAATCGTTTTATTGGCGAACCTTTTTCTGATATCGACAAAAACAATCGTCAATCTCTGCGGATTGGTTACAATTTTGAGCATCGTTTTAGTGAAAATTGGCAACTCCGCAATAACTTTAATTTTTCCTACCTGAGTGTGGCACAAAATTCTTTGTTCCCAACAGGACTTTTAGACGATAATCGCACCCTTGAACGAGGTTTATTTATCTCTAAATTTGCCGAACAAACCTACAGCTTAGATACAAATGTTGTAGGTAATTTCAAAACAGGCAGCATTGATCACAAAATCTTATTTGGGATCGACTTGTCGAGGCAACTTTCTTATTATGAAGGAAGAAATTTCTTGCAAGAACTTGACCCCATAGATATTTTTAATCCCATTTATCGGCGTGAAAGTGCTGGTGCAATTATTGAGGAATTTCCTGATACACCTACAATATCTCAAGGTTTAGGATTTTATCTACAAGACCAGATTGCCTTCTCAGAAAACTTGAAATTGGTTCTAGGTGGAAGATTTGATATTGTCACGCAGGAATTAGAAGATTCTCAAGGACAAACAAGTAATTTTCAACAAGATGAAGCATTTAGTCCTCGTGTTGGTATTGTCTATCAACCGAGCCAAACTGTTTCTGTTTATGCTAACTATAGCCGTTCATTTGAACAGGTTACAGGAACAAGTTTCGACGACAGACTATTTGAACCAGAACGGGGAACTCAGTATGAAGTCGGGATGAAAGTAGATTGGACAAATAATCTTTCTTCAACCTTAGCTTTATATCAAATCACACGCTCCAATGTTCTTACTACTGATTTTAGAGACCCAAGTGGTAATTCTTCTATCCAGACAGGAGAACAAAGAAGTCGGGGTATTGAATTAGATATAACAGGTGAAATTGCACCAGGATGGAAGATTATTGGTGGCTATGCTTACACCGATGCACGAGTCACTGAAGACAATAATATTCCTGAAGGAAATCGCATCAACAATGTGCCAGAACACGCTTTTAGTTTGTGGAGTACCTACGAAATTCAAAAAGGTAATTTGCAAGGCTTAGGATTTGGCTTAGGGCTTTTTTATGTAGGAGAAAGAGAAGCAGATTTAGAAAATAGCTTTAGTTTGCCAAGTTATGTACGCACTGATGCAGCTTTATTTTACCGCCGAAATAACTTCCGAGCCGCTCTGAATGTGCAAAACTTGTTTGACAATGAATATTTTGAAACTGCTGAAAGCGACCTGCGCGTTTTTCCTGGCGCACCGCGCACTGTAAAATTTACATTGGGTTGGCAATTGTAAGTAGGTCGGCGCAAATAAAGCTAACCCCTAAAGGTCGTCATTTGTCATTTGTCATTTGTCATTGGTGAGGGTTTCAAGTTTTGTAGTGGCGTGTCAAGGCTAAAATGATGCAATAGATTTTTGAGATAATTGAAATAAATCAATGTTTTCTAATTTTTCCTAATGCACAAATTTAGGCTTGACACGCTAGTAGTGGCGTGACAAGACTAAAATGGTGGATTAACGAACCACAGAGGCGCAGAGAACACAGAGATAAAAAAAGAATTTTATTGCACAACTTTAGTCTTGCCACGCCAGTAGGGTGCGTTATGGACTCTTGTCCTAACGCACCGCTAGACAAATGTAATATCATTTCTAAAAATATTTACAACACATAAATTGGCTCTTTGGGGCGTACAACAGAGTACTAGTTATACTCTGCATCATGGTCTGGCACAATAATTTCTACATCCCGCAGCACGCGTACAGAAAACCCAAGCAAACCAACTAGTAACATCCACACAGCACAAATCACATATAAAAGGGCTATCCCTGCACCAGTACCAGTTCCAAATAATCCTCCAAATATACCAACCAGAACACCGCCTGATTGCAACCCAGGTGTAAAAACACCATCTGCTAATGGCCCTGCTATTAAGTAGCCTACCGCAGAAGCTATCTGCAAAAGTAGCGATCGCGCTGCAAAAACTCTCCCTTGCACATTAGGAGGTACTTTAGCTAACCAAATAGCAGTATCTGAACTTCCATTTAAAGGAAAACTGAAAGATGAGCAAAATTGTGCAGGAATCCAAACCCAAAGTGTTCTGCCCAAACCAAAGATAGTTTTACTTAAACCTGCACATATCATCCCCAACAAAACACCTTTAATTTTTCGTCTAAAACCGCCCCAAGTGCTAATAATTAAGACTCCCATTATACCGCCAAAACCAGCAGCAGAAGCCAAACTACCTAGCACTAAGGTATTATTATTTGTTCTTGACAGAATCATCGGTGAGTATAAGGAATTACCAAGATCATGGGGAAGCCAAAATAATAAATTAACTATTAACAGTGCCAGTAAGCTTTTTTGCTTATTAATGTAGCGCCAACCTAATCCCAAATCTCGCCAAATATTAGCTACGTTTTCATGTGCTGTTGCTGGTAATAGTTGAGGAATATTTACTAGCAATAAGCTACCAATTGCGATAGTAAAAGTAAATATATCAATTAACCAAATTCCTAAAAAACCAATGATTGTATAAAGATATCCAGCCAACGCAGGTGCGATTATATTGCTTCCGTAACTAGACAAAAATTCTAGGCTACTAGCGCGAGTATAGTGTTTTTTAGGAATCATCAGCGATACTGATGACGAATATGCCAATGACTGAAATTGATTGAAAGTTCCGACAATAGCACCTGTAAGGTAAAAGTGCCAAATTTGTAAATGATTGCTGAGATAAAGCAATATAATAATAATAGTAGTACAAACTGCTACAGTGTCACCTACCATCATTAGTAATTTCCGGTTAAAGCGGTCTACAATAACACCACTGATCGGGGTAATAATAATACTAGGAAGTAAACTAAAAAATCCCACTAAAGCGAGAGTAGTTGCTTTACCTGTAATTTCCCATGCCCAAATTTCAATTGCAAAACTGGTCATGCTGCTACCAATAGTAGACACTAACTGACCAAGCCAGACGGTGATAAAATTACGCATACTGGCAGAGTTTGGTTGTTGTGGCATTTGTAAGATTCTTGCAATAGTTAGATTTGTGTGATGTTATATCAAGTTCGGCTAATTACTTACGATATAGTTGGTTTCCCTGGTAATAGGTAATGGGTGATGGGTGATGGGTAGTGGGTGAGATGTGATAACTAATAGTAGAATCAAATTCTCAATTACCAATTCCCCTTCGGGTTCGCCAGTCGCTCATGGGGGAGACCCCCAAGACCGCGCTGGCTCACCAATTACCAATTCCCAATTCCCAACCCCCACGATATGATAAGTGTTTAAACGAACTTGATGTCAGCTATCTTCAGCTAAATCTTTTTTGATGAGTGCAATTCGTTCCTGCGGTTCTATCAAAGGACAGTTAGAACACTTTTCATCGTATGGAGGAATGAAAGCATATAAGCAGCAAGTAAGTCGAACTGTGACTTGGGTAGGTAAGCCTGGTTCGTTGAGTTGTTCGGTGCGTACTAAATTATAAAGGGGATTGCGACCCGGCATTACTGAACTGTAAGGTTGTTCATACAAGACTGAATAATCTGTTTGTATTGTTTCTGGGCTAGTGCATTTGCTAAGTTCGGCAAATTGTCCTTCAGAGGCGTTAACGGCATTGCCCCACATAGTTTTTTTGGAGAGTTTGGTTAAACTATAAACGCGGTCAATCATTAGTGCTAAATTTTGTTGGAACAAGCCAGTGAATACGGCTTGGTGTAAAGCGTCAACGCTGTTTACTATTTTTCCTGGATAGTCTTTGGGGATTGGCAGAGGCGATCGCTTAGGATAAATTACAGTACGGCTGAGGTCGTGAAACCATAGCGCCTTGGGTTGACCGTTTTCCACAACAAAACTGACATTCTCAAGCCCAGCATCAAGCCCGACACCAGCCCAAGTCATCAAAGCTAAAACACCCGGTAGTGTTGTCCAACTATAAACTTTGTTCCAAATGGATGCAGCAATGCGAATATCTTGGGTTTTTTCATATTCAGACCTAGCTTTAATCACAGATATAAGTCTTTCTGGTTGTAAGTAATCAACAAGTGTAATGACATCAGCCCCATCAGGAGGCTGAGTCAAGATTATGCAATCAGTGTAAAAACTATCTAAAGTAAGTTGAGCTTGTTTAAATATTTCTTCTAAAAAGTTAAACACTGACTGAGAAATTAGTTGTTGTTGCATCTATAAGCTTCCTGTGTACCTCAAAGTCGATATTCTTTTACGAGGCTGACAATAAATATTTAACAATGTCATCTAAAATAGCATTTGCTGATAGGATACTGCCATTAAGCCAGTAACCTGAATCAACGGTGTATACCTTATTTACTTTAACTACATTTAGCGTTTGCCATAAAGGACTATTTTTATATTTTTGAAAATTTTCTTCAGATCCAGGGTCTAGAGCTATAAACATTGCGTCTGCTTCTAGCAAGTCTAGACGTTCTAAACTAACTTTGTTATAACTTACATGTGAATTAGCAATTTGACGTTGTGCAAGGGGAATGCCCAAATCTAGCTTCTCTAAAATCTTAGCAGGAAATGATAATTGATTAAAAAACTGAGTCGCTTCTAGATCTGTATAAAATCTCATTATAGAAATTTTTGGTTTTCCTAGTTTTTGAGCCAATGCTAATTTTAATTTTACAATTCTTTGTTGATATTGTTCTAATAATTTTTCTGCTTCCTGACTTTTATCTACTACCTCAGCAATCTGTTTGAAAGTTTTTTCCCAATTACCTTCTATAAACTTTATTGAAACTGTTGGAGCTATTTGAGAAAATAATTGATATTCTTGGGGACTAATCCCAAAACCTAAAATTAAATCGGGCTTTAATTGTACAATCTTTTCCAGATTGATCTGGCTTTCCTTTCCTAAATAAGTAATTCCTTCGATTTTACTACCCAATAACCGTATTTTTTCCCCGGCTCGATTGGGAATTGTCGTTGCTATTGGTTTGAAATCCAAAGCCACTAATGATTCTAAACTATCTTGCTCAGTGACAATGATACGTTGGGGATTGCGAGGAATACAGCTTTTCCCTAATTCATGTTTAACTTGGCGACATTCTAATAAAATTGAACTGACATTTGCAGAGCCTATTTTTTGAGGTAAAACACTATAGCAACCCTTAAGAAATATCAGATTAAGAGTTATAATTAAGAATATTTTTATAGGTTTATACCAGCGTTTATTGACCATCTTATACTTCAGCTTTGTAAAAATTAATTAGTTATATTTGCAATTGTTAACAACTTTTTTTGGACTTTCTTCCTATTGGTACACACATCGGCGTTCCTACAACTGGGTCAGCAACAACACGACATTCTAATCCGAAAACCTGTTGTACCATTTCCTCAGTCATTACTTGTTGTGGTTCGCCAGCCGTAAAAATTCGACCTTCTTTGATCACAACCAGATAATCTGCATAACGACAAGCCTGATTTAAATCATGTAACACAATGACAATAGTCCTTTCTTGAGTTTGGTTCAAGTCATACAGCAAATCTAAAACCTCTATTTGATGTGCCAAATCCAAAAAAGTAGTTGGTTCATCCAATAGTAAAATATCTGTATCCTGTGCAAGTGCCATTGCAATCCAAGCTCTTTGTCGTTGTCCTCCAGATAAAGTATCTAATGCTCTGTGTGCCAATTCCAACAAATTTGTAATTTCTAGCGCCTGCTGAACAATTTTTTCATCTTTGGCTGACCACTGCTGCAACCAATTTTGATAAGGATAACGTCCTTGTGCTACCAAATCTTTGACTGTTAAGCCTTCTGGTGCAACTGGACTTTGGGGTAAAATTCCCAACTGCTGTGCGACTTCTTTAGTAGGAAGATTAAAAATAGATGTGCTATCAAGATATACTGTACCACCGCAGGGTTTCAGCAATCGTGCTAAACCTTTTAATAAGGTTGATTTACCGCAACCATTAGCACCAACTAAAGCACTAATTTGTCCAGTTGGGATTGCCAAATTCAAATCACGAATAATTGGTACACCATCATAAGCTAAAGATAGATTTTTGGTTGATAATCCTTTCATAGATAATATTTTCTAGGTTGATTTTTTGCGGTTACGAATTAACAGATACAGAAAATAAGGAGCGCCGACAGCAGCAGTCACCACCCCGCAAGGAAGTTCGATAGGTGCAAACAAAGTTCGCCCTAAGAAGTCTGCCATGACAACAATCATTCCACCTAACAGTGCTGCTGTGGGAATTAACCCTTGATGGTTTGGGCCTACCAACTGTCGTCCTATATGGGGTGCAATTAAACCAACAAAGCTAATATTGCCAGCGGTGGCGACTGATGCACCTGCTAAGGCTACACCCACTAGCACGAGTAAACCACGTTGCCATTCCACACGAACGCCTAGACCTTTGGCTACATCATCTCCCAAATTTAAAGCATTCAAATGCCTTGCTAAGGTCAATGTTATTGGTACAAAAACTATCAACCAAGGCACTAAGGAAAAGACTTGCTCCCAAGTGCGTCCGTACACACTGCCAGCTAACCACACCAAAGCATCACTGACGCTATAAATTTCGCCAAAGGTAATCATCAAGCTGGTGAAAGCACTGGCGATCGCAGATAACCCCAAGCCCATTAAAATAAACAGAACGGGCGAACTACCCTTGTTCCAAGCTAAGAAGTAAATTAAGCCAGCCATCAATAAGGAACCAACAAAGGCTGATAAAGGCAAGGTGTAAATAGATGCTGATGGAAATAGTATAATTACTGTGACAGCGGCCAGACTTGCTCCTGAATTAATGCCGATAATAGCAGGGTCAGCTAAAGGGTTGCGGGTGATGCCTTGAAAGATAGTGCCAGAAATGGAGAGTGCTACTCCCACCATCAAAGCGACAAGGGTACGAGGTAGACGCAGGTTGTAAATCACGAAAGCATGGTCTGGGTTGCCTGTATCTAGACCTAACAAGGTTTTGAAAATATCCCAGGGGGGTATCGGATAATCACCCCGTCCTACATTCATCACAATTGCCATAACAGTAACTATTGCTAAACCAAGGAGCATTACTGGCACACGTCGGTCTATCCAAAAAGATATCCTCTGGGAACGGATGACTAGCCAATCAACCTTCATTTTTTCACCTTTGACTTAGCTAGGTACACAAAAAAAGGAGCGCCCACCAGTGCTGTCATCACACCTACAGGTAATTCCTGGGGCTTGAGCAACAAACGGGCGGCAATATCTGCAATTAAGACTAAAGTTGCCCCGACAATTGCCGAATAAGGCAAAATCCAACGGTAATCAGTTTTAATAAAAAATCGCACAATGTGGGGAACGACTAAGCCAATAAAGCCAATTGGCCCTGCAAGGGATACTGAACTTCCCGCCAGTAAAACGATACTGATGGCAGTAATTATTTTGATCCAAGCGGTTTGTTGACCTAAACCTTTGGCCACATCTTCACCCAGACTCATGGTGGTAATTTGCCTACCAAGGGCAAAAGCCACTACTAAACCAATGATCACGAAAGGCAGTGCCTGCAAAAGTATATTGGCATCGCGGCCATACAATGAACCAGCTAACCAAAATCTAATTTCATTTAATGTCCGTTGACTGACGATGAGGATAGCAGTGGTGAAGGAAGAAATTAGAGCCGTGAGGGCTGCACCTGCTATTGTTAGATTCAGTGGTGTAGCTCCTCCTCGTCCCAGAGAACCAAGACAGTAGACTAATGTCGCCGTGGTTCCTGCACCCAAAAAGGCCACAACGGTTAAAACACTTGAGGACGGACTGCCAAAAACAAAAATTGTTGTCACTACAGCTAATGCTGCTCCGGATTCAATACCTAAAATCCCTGGATCTGCTAAGGGGTTGCGTGTCAAACCTTGCATTAAGGCTCCAGCCACTGCCAAGGCTGATCCGACAAGAACAGCAATGAGCGATCGCGGCAATCTCACTGTCTGAATGACTAAGTGGTCATAAGAACCATCAAAGGCTACAAAGGATACCAGAATTTTTACAAGAGGTATTTCTGCTGCACCCAGAGTGACACTGTACACCAAGCTGATTAACAGCACAATTAGTCCCAGAATCAGACCTACTAAAGGTGATATTTGTGGCTTTAGTCTTCCTCTATGTAACGTTGTAGTTGCTTTTGCCATGCTCTTTGTGTTGCATCAAAAAATTACCTTCTGCCCTTTGCTTTACAAGAGTACGGAGTTAGAATAATTTTCCCCTACTCCCCATACTCTTTCATCGTCAATTAAATTGCGATGAGCTTTGACATAACCATTAATCCCATCTGCAAAAGCATCTATGTATTTGCAAAACGTAGGACTTTGTGCTTTATACCAAGTGCTAGCTCGTAATGGTACGTTCCATTGTCAGTACCCATTTGCCTGCCTATCCCCATCTGCTAGCTCCTAAACAAGTTAAAAACCCACTGTCAAACCAACCGTTTTTTCAATGATGAAATATATTCGCAATAAACATTAAAATAAAATAGAACCTATGTCAAGTTTATATAAGTCTTCAATGCTATAGTTTATTGTTACAGGCAATTAGCTTTCTTCAATAGCAAAATATTTCTTATGGAATCTAGCTATTTTTAGCCATAATATCAAGTTATGTTACAAAAAAATATTGCTCAAGTTTGCACCTGATAGTTGTCAAACTAATAAAAAAGAATATCAATAAAATATTATTTGTGCTAAAATACCTAGTTAAGCCAAGTTTGAGAATTTTGCTTAACGCTTAATAGGAAACAAAGACTGTCGTTTGATGGAGGGCTATTACCCCCATCAAGACTTACTACCCTCTGAGGTGGGGGACTCAAACGATAGCGATGGCCACAGGAAACAAACGCACGTCTCAGTCTGGTGTTCCTCCATTCCTGTGAGCATGAGCCCATACTTGAAAATCAGCAGACCTCTTGCACGAATGTAAAACTTACCCTCATTCTCCAACCCCTTCTCCCAATTGTGGGAGAAGGGGTCATGTCCGGCCTTATTACTTGTGATATGTCCCCAACCTGTGATCGCACAATCAATGACACCAAAGCCGACAAAAATGATCAAGAATATCAGTTTTGGTTTTCAATACAAATTATTCTCAACGCGATCGCTGTTTTTTGAGCAGGACTTACGCACGAACTGCGATTTTACGTCCGGAGCGAGCGAGAGCGTTGTAATCGCAAAAGCTTAGTTTTTCGTCACGAGTGTGTAAGTCCTATTGAGGTAAAGCCTGGCTATTTTGAGTAGTATTTGAGTAGAAGAATTAATACAAAAGCTTAAAGTGCTTGTTGGGTCGTGAAATTCCTAGACTAGACTAGTACCACAGGGTAATAATTAAAGGGATATATGATGAGCGATCGCGACTATACACTAATCATTGACAAAAGTGGCAGTATGTCCACTCCTGACCAAGTTGGTGGTAGAAGTAGATGGGAGATAGCCCAAGAGTCTACTCTAGCTTTAGCAAGGAAGGCCGAACAATTTGATCCAGATGGGATCACTGTTTATGTCTTTTCTGGCAGATTTAAACGCTATGACGATGTGACCTCAGCTAAAGTCGCGCAGATATTTCTAGAAAATGACCCAGCTGGTACGACCAATTTAGCCGGTGTACTCCAAGATGCACTCAATAATTACTTTCAACGCAAAGCCACAGGCAAAACTAAACCCAATGGTGAAACAATCTTAGTAATTACTGATGGCGAACCAGACGATCGCAAAGCCGTATTTGAGGTAATTATTCAAGCCACTCGCCAAATGGATCGTGATGAAGAATTGGCAATTTCCATTATTCAAGTAGGTTCTGATCCCCAAGCTACAAAGTTTCTCAAAGCTTTGGACGATCAATTGCAAGGTGTCGGCGCTAAATTCGATATTTGTGATACTGTCACATTGGATGACTTAGAAGATATGAGCCTCGCAGATGTATTAAGAAATGCAATTGTTGATTGATTAATTAAAAATCACAAGTCCAGAGTCAATAGTCCATAACTATAAGACTAATATTGAGTTTTGAAGTATTGGCTCTAGACTCACTTAATGGAGATTAAAATAATGTTAGAAAATAGAGATTACACCTTAATTATTGATAAAAGCGGCAGCATGGCAACCACAGACCAAAAGGGTGGTAGAAGCAGATGGGTTGCAGCACAAGAATCGACTTTAGCCTTAGCTAGTAAATGTGAGCAATTTGATCCAGATGGTATTACTGTTTATGTCTTTTCTGGAAGATTCAAACGCTATGAAAATGTTACATCTAGTAAGGTAGCACAAATTTTTAAAGAAAATGAACCCTCTGGAACTACTGATTTAGCATCTGTGTTGAAACATGCAACTGATGATTACTTACAACGCAAAACCGCTGGTCAAACTCAGCCAAATGGTGAAACAATTTTAGTGGTTACTGATGGCGAACCAGACGATCGCAAAGCAGTCATGAAGGTAATTATTGAAGCTTCTCGCCGTATAGATCGAGATGAAGAACTCGCTATTTCATTTATTCAAGTTGGTACAGATCAACAAGCTACCCGCTTCCTCAAAGTTCTGGATGATGAACTTCAAAGTGCTGGAGCCAAATTTGATATCTGTGACACAATTACAATGGATGACATGGAAGATTTGACTCTATCAGAAGTGCTACTTAATGCCATTACTGACTAGTACAGCAACCATAAATAAATATCCAGTGAAAAAAGACTAAAAAGCTGACTTTTATCTGATCGCCCCCGCTCCCCCACTCCCCGCCTCCTTTCACCAATCACCGTTATCAAATATAAAATAATGGATGCCATTGACAAACTGTTAGCTCAAATCAAAGCTGAATATGATGAAGCAAAATCTGAAGAACAACAGCCAAAACCAAATGTTGTAAAATCATTCGTGCCAACGCCACCAAAATCGCTATCTTTAATAGATAACCTTTTGTCAGAAGTTAAAGCTGATTTTGCAACACAAGATGCAGCTATTGAATTACAAAAACAGCAAGAACTAGAACAAGAACTAATTCGACAACAACAAATCAAAGCTCAACAATTAGAGGCTTTAAAAAAGCAAGCAAAAGAATGGCTAGACAAATTAGACCCATTCTCGCCTGAAGGACTTTGGTTTGAAAGATTTTCTGAAAGCTACCCCTCAAAGTTAGAAGCAGCAATTGAATATTTACAAAATAACGAATAAACTCAAAATTAATTCAATTTACTTAACTGTTGTGCTGACGATTTATTTGAGATAAATGCTGCACAGCCCATTCATGCATAGCATAGAGAATTGGTTGCAAACTTGTTCCTAAAGGAGTTAAAGAATATTCTACTTTAGGAGGAATTTGAGCGTAAATTTCTCGATGTACAATACCATCTTCCTCCATTTCTCTGAGTTGCTGAGTTAGCATCTTTTGCGTAATTCCAGGTAAAGCTCGCTGCAATTCACCAAATCGTTTTACACCTGTCAATAATTCTCTAAGAATTAAAACCTTCCAGCGTCCGCCAATCACCTTTAAGGTGGTTTCAACCTCACAAGTCAGTCTAACATTGTTTTCTGCTTCAGCTTTCATAGTTACTTTTTAGTAAGTACCTTACTTTTAAGTGCCTACTTTTCATATTAACTTTATTTAGTTTAAAGTCTATTCGGCAAGTTTTTGCACCTTGACCAAAAAAGTCTCAAGTTCCAAGGATGAGTGATGAAGTAAGAACACAGGATATCCCTCACCCCTGACGGGCAAAATCCAGCAGTTTCTGATTCAAAATTCATGCCTTATCCCTGATGGGTGGGGTAAATTCATCCTTTATTCTTGCATATGCCAACAGACACACCTCTGGTTAGAAAATTTATTTATGGCAAATATCCTCCACATTGATTCTAGTCCTCGTGGTGAACGTTCCATTTCGCGATCGCTCTCTTATGAATTCATCACATCCTGGAAAGACACTCATCCTGGTGATACAGTCACCTACCGAGATTTAGGTCACAATCCACCTCCCCATGTAGACGAACCATGGATTGCTGCTGCTTTTACACCACCAGAAGCACGCACACCCGAATTGACCCAAGCAATTAAGTTATCTGATGATTTAGTGGACGAATTTCTCGCAGCCGATCGCTATGTCTTTGGCGTGCCAATGTATAACTTTAGCATACCCTCCACATTTAAAGCTTACATTGACCAAATTGTGCGTGGAGGCCGCACGTTTGCAGTTACCGAGAATGGTGGCTTTCAAGGTTTAGTCGATAGCAGTAAAAAAGTACTGATCATCACAGCGCGTGGAGGTAGTTTTCCACCAGGAACCCCCTTCGCTGATTATGATTTTCAAGAACCCTACCTCCGTACTGTTTTCGGTTTCATCGGTCTGACAGACTTGACCTTTATCCACGGTGATAGTCTCAGCTTAGGTGATGATGCTCGCCAAAAGTCTCTAGCCGCAGCTAAAGATGCGATCGCTCAAGCTGTAGCTACTTGGTAAGCAGCTAGCACAACAGAAGCAGGGGGCCCTAAGAGGTTGTTTGAAAAGTATCATTGCTAACATCAAAATCTTAAAAACCTAACCCCCCAAGCCCCCTGACCCTAATCCCCATTAAATTAGGGCTTAGCCCTAATTTAATGGGGGCCCCGAGTTCCCTACGAGGGAATGGGGGTTTCAAAGCCTCTCTCCGTTTCGGGGAGAGGTTTGGAGAGGGGTTCTTAGTATACTTTTCGACTTTTCAAACATCCTCTAAGTCCCCCTGTGGGGATCAGGGAGCAAGGGAGCAGCCATCAGTTAACTAAATCTGCAAAGCTTTGAACCACTTATTTAAAACAGTGTTGACTGTACGTTTAAACTGATGTTTGCGATACCATTTTTGGAAAGCCATTTCATACTCTTCACCTTTAGCTTGAAAGGTATTCCAAACATCAAGTCCTACTGCCATACCCCAGAATAGCAAAATATACAGCGACCAAGTAAGACCGCCGACACCGATGAAATTCACCAGCATTAAACCAGCATTGACAATTGCATAATTGCCTAAACGCTTTTTAAAGCGTCCTAAACGGTAGGAATCAAAAGCTTGTCGTTGTTGGATTTCGCTTTGTTGCGATCGCCAGTCGCGTTCTGCTAAGTTTAAACACTCAACAGAAATTTCTAACTCAGTAGCAATTTCCAGCAATTGATCATAAGAGAATTCTTTGTCTTGGTCGTCAGCTTGACGGGCGATCGCTAACTGAAGAATTCGCTGTACATCTTCTTGGCTATAAGAACGGAGGCTCTTAGGTTCAAAGTCCGTCATAATTACTATCTCTGATTATTCTTTTAATTACAATTGAACGCCCGACAGCTGTTACACAACTATGCTGCCACAATCAGCAATGTTTAGATTACTCCTAGACTAGCAAATTTAAATAGGACTGGCGGTACGGATCACTATACTAAACGCTTTGGCTTGGGTTCAGAGATAATACTTAAAAATTTTTTTGTAGTATATATAGATACGTAAAACCGTCATGAGATAGCGACAAATGGCATGGTAATAAGTCAAAATATTTATCGTATGTTTGGGTTCTGTGAATCCATCACCTGCAATCATTTTTCAAATTGGTGTAACAACTAGTAATTAATCATAGTTTTGGAAAATGCAGAACACGAACTGGTGGAGCTTTATCAAGCGACGTTATATTTCATACAATTTCTTTACGAATATCTCCGATCGCGCTGAAGTCGTGATGATCGGCAGTTGGTGTGCCCTACTACTTCAGCTACATCATCCGCTGATTGCTGCGGGAATAAGGGATCACAGCCAATTGCGAGATGCCCCATTCAAGCGATTGTTTCGCACAATGGTATTTTTAGAAATCATTCTCAATGGTTCAAGTCAAGAGAAAGATGATCTAATAGCTTGGTTAAACCGCATCCATATCCCAGTCGAAGGAACTTTACAGACCGAAGGAAGCGTCGCGAACCTGCCACCGGAAACCTCATATGGTTTTACGGAAGATTTGCAAATATGGGTGATAGCAACGTTAGTGTTCGCCTTCCTGGAATTCCACAAAGTCTTGGGTACACCTCTCAACGAAGACGAAAAAGATCTAATTTGCAACGAGTTTATGATGATTGCTCATCGGCTGGGAGTACCACGAGAGCGTTTACCACAAACCCACGCCGAGTATGAGCAATACTTCCTTCAAACTATCAACCAGCTTCAAGTCTCACCCACAGCCCAAGCACAGGTGACTCAGTTGTTAGAACTTACAAGAATGGGCAGCAATAAGGTGTTTCAGTTGATTAACACTGGAGCTGCATTGCTAGGATTTTCCTTACTGCCACAGCAGGTACGTGAGAACTTGGGAATTCAGTTGTCACTTTCACAACGGCTATTACAAACTATACTTCACCCTCTGGTTCGGGGATTCTATCGCCTGCTGCCACCGATTACAATCCACCGTTTTTTGATATGGTTATGCCGAATCGATCCCTCACTAAATCCGGTGCTTAAAGGAACACTCAACCAAATCCACCACAAAAGCCTTTCATCAGAGCAGACTTTGGCATGGTTCAGTGGACGAAACCAACAACTGCTAATAGGAAGTCCTGCAAGTATTGAAAAAGGTATGGCCGTTTACATCAAGGAGCGAGTCGAATTCCTTTTGCTCACAGCTTTTCAGCCTCTTCAACAGTGGATTGATGAGCGGCGCTGCCAATACTTGCGCTACAGGCTGGCAATGGAAGCAGGTAATTCTCGGCCAAACCACCTCGGTATCATTATGGACGGCAACCGCCGTTTTGCAAAACGGCAGCAGTTAGTTTCTTGGCGTGGACACTACTTCGGCGCTAACAAGCTACGTGATGTAGTCATGTGGGCGTTTACATCTGATGTCAAAGTGTTGACTGTGTGGGCATTTTCCAAAGAAAACTTCCGTCGTCAAGACGAAGAGATCAACAATCTATTTCGCCTGATGGAACAAGAGTTTCGTGCCCTTAAATTTAGCGCACTTGTGCATACTTGGCAGGTACGAGTGCGCGTAATCGGGGAGCGAGATTATCTACCCACATCTCTACGGGCAGTTATTGATGCCATTGAGGAAGAAACCGCCCAGTACAACAAGTTTTTCTTACAGGTGGCGATGCCTTACGGGGGGCGAGCCGAAATTGTGTCGGCAGTACGTGCATACTTGAGTAGTGTAGCTGTTGATGAGTTACCCTCGCAAATTGCGTCCTTAGAAGAGGAAGCCATCTCCCGCCACACTTATCTAGCACAGCTGGATTTACCCCCAATAGACTGCATCCTGCGTACAAGCAACGAATGGCGCACAAGTGGCTTCATGCTGTGGGACAGTGGATACAGTGAATTGTATTTTTGTCAAGAACTTTGGCCAGACTTTTCGGAAGTTGCCTTTTTGAAGTCACTACGCTCTTTTTGCTTACGCCAGAGGCGGTTTGGTGTTTGATGCCAATTGAGGGATTGGAAATTGGGAATTGGGAATTGGGAATTGGTGAGCCAGCGCGGTCTTGGGGAGCCAGTGCGGTCTTGGGGTTTCCCCAAGTGGAGCATCTGGCGTGGTTTCCCCCATGAGCGACTGGCGTTATCAAGAGCGAAGCGCGAGCTTGCGAGCGTCACCCGAAGGGGAATTGGGCATGTGGCATGGTACTTGGGATTGGAAAATATATTTTTAATCTTATTTGCCAGTCCCTAGTCCCCAGTCCCCAGTCCCTAGTCCCCAGTCCCTAGTCCCCAGTCCCTAGTCCCTAGTCCCCATTCCCTACTTACGCTTCATCTAAAGCTGCGATACCGGGTAGTACTTTGCCTTCGAGTAATTCTAAGCTAGCACCGCCACCAGTGGAGATATGGCTCATTTGGTCAGCCAAACCGACTTTTTCCACAGCCGCCACCGAGTCGCCGCCACCGATGATTGTGGTTGTACCAGTTTTACCGATTTCGGCCAGAGTATGAGCGATCGCTTCTGTACCTTTGGCAAACTTATCAAACTCAAACACACCCATCGGCCCGTTCCAGATCACTGTCTTGGTATCCGCAAGCGCTTCTTGGAAGACTTTTACAGAATCAGGGCCAATATCCAAACCCATCCAACCATCTGGGATGTTCTCAACGCTAACAGTCTGAGAATTGGCATCGGGGGCAAAGTTATCTGCCACCACCACATCTGTGGGTAGTAGGAAGGTAACACCGCGTTCTTTTGCTTTTGCTTCCAAAGACTTCGCCAGTTCTAGCTTGTCTTCTTCCACCAAAGACTTACCAACACTCAAACCACGGGCTTTGTAGAAGGTGAAAATCATTCCACCGCCAATGATCAGTTTGTCGCACTTCTCCAACAGCGTTTCAATCACGCCAATTTTACTGGAGACTTTAGAACCGCCAATAATTGCCGCCAAAGGACGTTGGGGATTTTCAATGGCGCTTTGCAGATACTGCAATTCCTTCTCAACCAAATAGCCAGCCACAGAAGGACTGAGGAATTTAGTCACACCTTCGGTGGAAGCGTGGGCGCGGTGTGCAGTCCCAAAAGCATCATTTACGTAAAAATCAGCATTAGCTGCCAATTTTTTGGCAAATTCTGGGTCGTTTTTCTCTTCTTCTTTGTAAAAACGGACATTTTCTAGTAAAAGAACTTGGCCATTTTGCAACGCCGCCACTTTAGCAGCCACTTCATCCCCAATAGAGTCATCAGTTTTAATGACTTCTTGCCCCAACAACTCAGAGAGGCGCTTAGCAACCGGAGTCAGGCGCAGTTTGTCATCTACACCCTTGGGACGACCAAAATGGCTTGCTAGAATGACCTTAGCTCCCTTTTGCGTCAAATCTTGGATGGTTGGCAGGGCAGCGCGTATGCGAGTATCGTCTGTGATGTTGCCTTGGTCATCCACAGGCACATTAAAGTCAACCCGCACCAAAGCGCGTTTACCAGATATATCGGCAGCAGATAAACTTGCCACAGTTTTTTTAGACACAGCCAGACCCTCCTGATTGCCTTTTTGTTATTGTTTTGAAAGTAGAACCATCCAGATTTTACCGGAGTCAGGGGTGCCCAGGTGAGAGAGATGTTCAAGACAGTGCTATTTCCTATTGATCAAAGTCGGGAAGCGCGGGAAGCTGCTGATGTAGTTGCCAACGTTGTCCAAAAATACGGTAGCCGCTTGGTGCTGCTATCTGTGGTGGAAGAACCGCCAAAAGACGCACCTAGTGCAGATCCAATGGTGTCACCAGAGGTAGTTGCCAAACTGCTGGAAAATGCCCAAGCTTTATTTTCTGGCCAAGGTATTCAAGCTGAAGTCTTAGAAAGGCAGGGTAAACCAGCATTTACCATCTGTGATGTCGCTGATGAAATCGCGGCAGATTTAATTATTATGGGCTGTCGGGGACTAGGTTTAACTGACGAGGGGGCAACTGATAGTGTTACTACCCGCGTAATTAACCTTTCCCCTTGTCCAGTGTTGATTGTGCCTTAGCAATACTCAGAATTTTCAGTGGTGCGTTACTTTGTTAACGCACCTCATCATTTCAAATGCACTAATAAGGCTTTGGGTGAGGAATGTCAATCCATACTCTCACCTTGCAGCGGCTCTAGAAATTTGAAAGCAATCGAATGAGCATCAGCATCAGTGACACCCAGTGTTTTAAGAATGATTTTAGCGATTTGCTCAGGATAATCTGGCTGTGTCTGTCCTTCCAGAATGCTACGCATTGCCATCAGCCCTGTTCCCAAAATCAGATCGATTGCTGCCTGTAAACTATCAACTTGAAAACGGTTGAGTCGTATACCAGCCTCCAGGTCGGTGATCACGCCTCTTTCTATTGTTTCACTCAGTGGGGCTGCCACTAATCCAATTCGGACAATCACCCATCCCCAAGTAGAATCTTGCATCGCTTGATGCAGAAATTGGCGAATGGCGATCGCCATTCTTTCGGCAGGGTCATTAATGGCAACAGACTGTGCCCAAATCTTTTGATTCATCTGATCACTTAGAGATGCAGCAACCGCTTTCAGCACATCCTCTCGTGTTTGAAAATAGTTATAGAACGTTCCTCTGGCAACGTTTGCTTCTGCAATGATGTCGTCAATCGTCACGGCATCTGCTTCTTTTCGAGAAAATACTCGATAGGCCGCCTCAATCAGACTAGATCGTGTTCGTTCCCGTTTTTCTAAACCGATTGATGCTCGGCGAGATGGCTTCATATTGCCGCATGAAGTTAGTGATGAACTTAGTATAACTTAAAATTGACGCTGCTATCAAAATGACGTTACTATCAAAATGACAATAACGTCATTTTATTGACACCATCCAAGAAACGCTAATCACACGGAACAGGAGTGTAATTGATGCGTATAGCGATCATTGCTTTAGGAAGTCGAGGGGATGTTCAACCTTATATTGCTTTGGGAAAGGGCTTAAAAGCAGCAGGTCACATTGTGCGTTTATTGACTCATGAGAACTTTGAAGTGCTAGTTACTTCCCATGGTCTGGAATTCTGTCCTATGCACGGTAATGTGCAAGAAATCGTTGAATCCCAGGAAATGCGTGAGCTTTTAGAGAAGGGAAATTTTATTACCATTACCTCGCACACAGCAAGATTAACCCAGCGCGCAACTATAAGTTGGGTACAACAAGGCCTAGTGGCTTGTCAGGGTATGGATTTATTGCTGGTAGGAGTCGGGGGGTTGTACCTTGGTATTTCACTGGCCCAGAAGTTAGGACTTCCATTGCTTCAAGCCTACGTCTTTCCTTTTACACCTACAAAAACATTTCCTGGAGTTCTGTTTCCCCAGTCCATAGCCAGATTCGGAGGTGCTGTGAATTGGTTATCCCATCATTTGGTTAGACAGATAATGTGGCAGGGTTCTCGCACAGCGGATGCTTCAGCACGAAAGCAAGTGCTTAACTTGCCTGTAGCCTCATTTTTCGGCCCCTACAATACCTCCCATCTCCATCGCTATCCAATCCTCTATGGTTTCAGCCCATCTGTGATTCCTAAACCATCGGATTGGAAGAATACCCATGTCACTGGCTACTGGTTTTTGGATGCAGAACCCAATTGGACTCCACCCCCAGCCCTGATGGAATTTCTGCAAAGCGGTGAACCTCCTGTGTATATCGGGTTTGGGAGTATGGGCAGCCGAGATCCAGAACAAACCGCAGATGTTGTCTTGCAAGCACTTGCAAAAACTCAACAACGAGCCGTCATGCTCTCTGGTTGGAGTGGTCTGCATAAGGAAAATTTGCCCGACAGCGTTTATCTTGTAGACTCCATACCCCATTCATGGATTTTCGGGCGTGTCACGGCTGTTGTGCATCATGGTGGTGCAGGTACTACAGCTGCGGGACTCAGGGCAGGTGTTCCTACGATTATTATTCCGTTCTTTGGAGATCAGGGCTTTTGGGGACAACGTGTAGCCTCTTTAGGGGTTGGTACCGAACCGATTCCACGCAAACAACTCACTGCTGAACGACTTGCACAAGCGATTCAACTGGCTGTGGCAGATCAAACAATGCGTCAGCGTGCGGCTGATTTAGGAGCAAAAATCCGAAATGAAGATGGAATCGCAAATGCAGTTGCGGTTATAAAGGAAATGGAAAACATTCAGCTTGCTTCATCAAGAGTTAAAAACTCTTGAATAGTTCAGGAGTCTTTAACCGATAGCTAACACGTCCCTCAATTAACCTCAAACATAGACAAGCGATCGCTCCTACCTCATATCTTGCAGCAGTTGCTTTATTGCAATTAAAGTCAGATGATATCAATGCTTTTGAGCGCTAATGCTGCTCACCCTGATTGCTTTAGAAATGGCTTGCCTTACTTTTTTGCTCAGTTACGGTAATAGCTTGAAACTTTCAATCTACATATTCTGGCTAAGTAAGTAGACGTGATTAAACCGAACTATGTAAAGTTTTGTATGGGTCAAGGGAAAAGGTTAAAGAGTAAAGGTTTTTCCTTTTACCTTTAGCCTTTACCCTTCTTAATATATAGGACTCATATTTGATTTTGAACAAAACTCAGTACACCTTTATTCCTTCTTCCAAGTCACCAGTCCCTTAGCTCTACGAGTGATTCTCAATCATCAAATCGGATTGCTATAGTTATGTTTATTTCCGTTGATTTACTTAATTTTTCGCCGCTTTGCAAAAACTGAGATGCTCTTAGGGAATACTAGCTTTATGGAACAAAAACAAACTTCTGCTATCAGGTAAATATCAATGACTACTGCAAGCTCCGCTCCTGTCATTCCTAGATATAAAATTAGCTCTCAACTGTATGCAGGCTCCAGAACCAGAGTATATCGAGCTATCAAAGAGCCAGAAAAACTTGCAGTGGTCATTAAACTGCTGACATCTGAATATCCTAACTTCCACGAACTACTGCAATTTCGCAACCAATATACCATTAGCAAAAATCTCAATATTACCGGTATAATTCGTCCTTTATCATTAGAAGCATATAGGAATGCTTATATTTTGGTAATGGAAGATGCAGGAGAAATTTCTTTACGAGAATACCTAAAAACCACAAAGCTTTCACTGATAGATTTTTTATTAATTGGAATTCAATTAACCAATATACTCCATGATTTACACCAAAACCGCGTTATTCACAAAGATATTAAACCTGCAAATATTCTAATTCATACCCAAACAAAACAAGTTCGTCTAATAGACTTTAGCATTGCTTCATTACTTCCTAAAGAAACTCAAGAACTAAAAAGTCCTAAAGTTTTAGAAGGAACCCTGGCTTATATTTCCCCCGAACAAACAGGCAGGATGAACCGAGGAATAGACTACCGCAGCGATTTTTATTCTTTGGGTGTGACATTTTATGAAATATTAACAGGACAATTACCATTCATATCTGATGATCCGATGGAATTGGTGCATTGTCATATTGCTAAAATGCCTCGTTCAGTTAACAGTCAGGAAATTCCTCAAGTTTTGGATGATGTTATTCAGAAATTGATGGCAAAAAATGCCGAAGATAGATATCAAAGTGCTTTGGGCTTGAAATATGACTTGGAGAATTGTTTACATCAACTAAAACAAACAGGTAGGATTGAGAGTTTTGAGATTGGCCAGCGGGATGTGTGCGATCGCTTTCTCATTCCCGAAAAACTCTATGGGCGACAAATAGAAGTGGCAACCTTGCTGCAAGCTTTTGAGCGTGTTGCCAGTGGCAATTCAGAAATGATACTAGTGGCAGGATTTTCTGGCATTGGGAAAACAGCAGTCATCAATGAAGTCCACAAACCAATTACCCGTCAGCAAGGATATTTCATCAAAGGCAAATTTGACCAATTCAATCGCAACATTCCCCTATCTGCCTTTGTGCAAGCCTTTCAGGACTTAATGGGACAACTGCTAAGTGAAAGCGATGCTCAATTGGCAGCATGGCAAACCAAAATTCTCGCCGCAGTGGGCGAAACCGGGCAGGTGATTGTGGAGGTAATTCCGGAACTAGAGCGAATTATCGGCAAACAACCGCCAGTCTCTGAACTCTCTGGTAGTGCCGTCCAAAATCGCTTCAATTTACTATTTCAAAAATTCATCCAAGTGTTCACTACAAAAGAACATCCCTTAGTGATGTTCCTAGATGATTTGCAATGGGCAGACTCAGCTTCCCTCAACTTGCTGCAATTATTGATGAGTGATGCCAGTTCGGGCTATTTGCTAATTCTGGGAGCCTATCGAGACAATGAAGTGTTTCCAGCCCATCCCTTGATGCTGACATTGGAAAAGATTCACAAAGTCCAAGCGGTGGTTAATACAATTACCCTGTCACCCTTGGGAGAAACAACAGTGAATCAGTTGGTGGCAGATACCTTGAGTTGTCCTCCTGAATTAGCACAACCCTTGACAAGTTTGGTGTATCAAAAAACCAAGGGAAATCCCTTTTTTACTACCCAGTTTCTCAAAGCTTTGTATGAGGATGGATGGATTAAGTTCCAACTAGACCTGGGTTATTGGCAATGCAATATGACTGCGGTGCGACAGTTGGTATTGACCGATGACGTAGTGGAGTTCATGGCATTGCAGTTGCAGAAACTACCGATGGAGACCCAGGCAGTTTTGAAATTGGCAGCTTGTATTGGCAACTGTTTTGATTTGGGTACTTTGGCGATCGTTTCGGAACAATCTGCCATTGAGGTGGCAACCCATCTATGGAAAGCCTTGCAGGAAGGGCTGATTCTCCCGATTAGTGAAACCTACAAGTTTTTCCAATCCCATGACTCAGACGATAGCGATCGCAGCAGTGACATTGCTGTGCCTTATAAATTCTTGCACGATCGCGTCCAACAAGCCGCCTATTCTCTGATTCCTGAAGCCCAAAAACAAGCAACCCATCTGAAAATTGGTCAACTCTTGCTCAAGAATATATCAGCAACAGAGCAAGATAAAAAAATCTTTGATATTGTTAACCAATTAAATTATGGTGTTCAACTAATTACGGAACTGACGAAACAGGAAGAAGTTGCTTGGTTAAATTTATCGGCTGGATCTAAAGCCAGAGTTACCACTGCTTACACTGCTGCAATGGAATATGCGACTTTTGGAATTAAATTATTAAAAGAAGATTGTTGGCACAGTCAGTATAAGTTAGCATTAGAATTGCACAACCTGGGAGCAGAAGCTGCTTATTTGGCTGGCAATTTTGAATTAATGACAAAATTTATTCAAACAGTCTTAGATTCTGTGCAAAATCCCTTGGATAAAGTCAAAGTGCATGAAGTGCAAATTCAAGCCTATGGCGCACAAAATCGGGCAAGAGAAGCAGTTCAACTTGGGAAAGAAATTTTAAAGTTATTGGGGATTGAATTTCCCGAAAATATTAACAATTCTGATGTGCAGGCTGCAATTCATGAGATTATGTCTCTACTTGCACACCGACCCATTGAAGATTTAATTCATCTGCCTATCATGACGGATAAAACATGTTTGGCAGCAATGAGAATTTTATCCAATATTACGACCTTTGCATATCAAGCAGCTCCAGACTTATACCCTCTAGTGCCATTAAAGCAAGTGAGTTTGTCTGTTCAATACGGCAATTCTCCCCAGTCAGCTTTTGGCTATGTAGGCTATGGTATTATCCTATGTGGATTAGTTGAAGATATTGAATCCGGCTATCGATTTGGTCAATTAGCAATCAATCTTTTGAATCAATTTGACACCAAAGAAGTGACTTCAAAAGTGATGAACGGATTTAATTGTCTGGTTAGGCATTGGCAGGAACATACTCAAAAAACTGTACAATCCCTCTGGGAGGGTTATACCATTGGGTTAGAAACAGGAGATTTGGAATTTGCAGGGATTAACATCCGTTACTACAATACTCATTTGTATTTCCTTGGTCGAGAGCTTCATACCTTAGCCAAAGAGATGCGAACCTATACCCAGGCACTTCAGCAAATTAAGCAAGAGAGGATTGCTCACCACAATGAAATTCAGAGGCAGAGGACTTTAAATTTATTGGGAGAGGTTGATGATGTCTTGTGTTTGAAAGGTGAAGCCTACGATGAAGAGGTGATGCTTCCCATCAGTATTGAAAACAATGATTTGTTTGCACTGCTAGAATTTTATTTTACTAAGTTCCAACTCAGTTATCTTTTTGGTAAGTACGAACTGGCTTTGGGATACGCCACCCAATTAGAGCAGTATGCCTCTGGTGGTCTATCAATGGTTATTTCTCGGCAATGCAACTTTTACACGTCTTTGGCAGGCCTCGGTATTTTTTTAGAGGTCAATCAAGACACACAAGCACAGATTCTCAATCAAGTGATTAATAACCAAGAACAAATGCAACTATGGGCAAACCATTGCCCAATGAATGTTTTACATCAATACTATTTAGTAGAAGCTGAAAAACATCGAGTTTTAGGCAATAAATCTGAAGCTATTGAGTACTACGATCGCGCCATTGCCCTTGCTAAAGAGAACGGTTACATCCAGGAAGAAGCCTTAGCTAACGAACTAGCAGCTAAATTTTACCTCGACTGGGGCAAAGAAAAAGTCACCGCAGGCTATATGCAGGAAGCCTACTACTGCTACGCTCGTTGGGGAGCCAAAGCCAAAACAGATGATTTAGAACAGCGCTATCCCCATTTACTGCGCCCCATTCTCCAGCCAATCACCCAGCTGAGCTTGAAACCCCTGGAAACTCTGGCCTCGATCACCAATGTTCCAATCTATAACTCTACCAAACCCAGTCGCTCTTCCAGTACAAACATCAACACCATTCTCGATTTTACCGCGGTTTTCAAAGCCTCTCAGAGCCTTTCCAGCACAATTCAACTACATGAACTCATCCATCAACTCACCCAGATTCTTTTGCAACACTCTGGGGGCGATGGCTGTGCCTTAGTTATGCCCAACCAGGCTTCTGTGTGGCATTTAGTAGCTATTGCCACATCCAATTCTGTACAAATGTGTACTGAACCGCTGGAAGGTAATCACAACCTGCCCGTCAAGCTGATTCAGTACGTCAAAAACATTCAACAAGTGGTGGTGATTGACGATCTCAAAACTGATCTGCCTGTCATTGATGATTACCTAATCCAGCAACAACCAAATAGTGTGTTATGTTTGCCAATTCTCAATCAGGGTCAGTTAATTGGGATTCTCTATTTGAAGAATCGCACTACCAGTGGCGTGTTTACTAGCGATCGCATCATGATTCTCAACTTCCTCTGCACCCAAGCTGCCATTTCCCTAGAAAATGCTCGACTTTATCGACAAGCTCAAACTTACGCCCAGCAGCTTGAACAATCACAACTCCACATTGTCCAAAGTGAAAAAATGGCATCTCTAGGCAACTTGGTAGCAGGTGTTGCCCACGAAATCAACAACCCCATCGGCTTCCTCAATGGCAGCATCACCAATGGTAAAGACTATATACAAGATTTACTTGCACATCTAGCCCTTTATCAACAACATTGTCCCAACCCAGTCACACTCATCCAAGACCATGCCGAAGAGATTGACCTAGAATTTCTGAGTGAGGATTTGCCAAAGTTATTGGATTCCATGCAAGGCGCAGCTGACCGCATTAAAGGCATCAGCACTAGTCTACGTACCTTTTCCCGTGCCGATACCGAACACAAAGTGAGTGCTAATCTCCATGAGGGAATTGATAGTACCTTGCTGATCCTCAAATATCGTCTCAAAGCCAATGAATTTCGTCCGGCGATTAAAGTCATTCAAGAGTATGGCCAGTTACCACTTGTTGAATGCTTCCCTGGGCAGTTAAACCAAGTATTTATGAATATTCTGGCTAATGCCATTGATATGTTTGATGAGATGGCAAAAACTCAATCCCCTCAAGAAATCGCTGCCAATCCCCAACAAATCACAATTCACACAGCAACGATTGAGCATCAGGTTCAAATTTGCATTCGGGATAATGGCAAGGGCATGACTGAAGATGTGAAAGCGAGAATTTTTGACCATTTATTTACAACTAAGGGTGTAGGAAAAGGTACGGGATTGGGATTGGCGATCGCTCGGCAAATTGTGGTGGAGAAACATGGTGGTAGCTTAGACGTGCAATCTGAGGTTGGACGGGGGACTGAGTTCTTAATACAGCTTGCGATCGGGCGTTAACGGGACTTAAACATTTTTCAGGTATAAAAAAGCTTCAAAGCCATAAATGCTTGAAGCTCAGATATATCAAGAAACTACGCGCAGCAATGTGAAAGTTTCTATGTATAGCACAAGCCTTGGTGGTTAGGACATCAACAGATGATAAAACCTAGACACAAAAAGGCTTTTCACCCAGTCACCAGTCCCCAGTCCCCAGTCCCCAGCTATACATTTATAGGATTTACGCATTCTTTACCTAAAAGAACGATATTACGTCCGCAGCGAGCGACAGGGTTCTCATTTCCTCGAAGAGGGTTCCCACAGGGTAGAGTAGCAATTTCAAACCCTGATTATTTCGTTACAGTGCGTAAGTCCTAATTTAATGGTTTTTCTAGCTACTTTTTTGTCTAAATCCCACTATGTGGTTTAGAAGTTCTCTTAAGAACGACAGACATAGAATTGAAGTTTGTGAAGTTTAGTTTTTTGACATCTTTCAAGGGGTCTGTACCTTCCAAACCTATATCTAACTTGGTAAGCCCGTCGATTGTCGCCTCTTGAAAGATTTAACCCTTACCAAACAAGAGTTTGAGTCTAAAGCAATGATTAAAGCAATTCTCGCTTGAATCAAGTACGAGAAAAAATATTGAACCGCAGATGTATGCAGATGAATTTGTATTCTCTCCAAATGAGAAGAGCTATATATCCATCATTTTAAAAAATAAAGTTACAAACTTAATTTCAGTCAGAGTTTTAAAAGTTACCGTCAATTTTTGTTTTTGCAGAGTGACAAAAAAGGGTTAAGTGCAAAATAACCTTAAAAATTACTCTACTAAAGCCTGTTATCCTCGAAAATGGATTTCGACTGAACTAATAGCACTCAGATTATCATACCAACCTTGGGCGGTCACATCCTTGACTCTAGCAATCACACCTTGCACATTGTCCAGTATTTATTGACCACATCAAAATAAGTTTTTGGGTTAATGTATAACCGCTTAAACTCATTACAAAACTCAGGTATGTTACGCTGATGACCTATCTGGATTTTATATCTGTTTTTTTACTTATAAACCACTAAAAGCTGAACATAAATCAAATAAATCTGTTATAAAAACTATTTACAATATTTACAGAATAATTACACTTATTAGTATTAATACTAGACTAAAAATAATATTTGTAATATATATTTATATAAAAGTGAATTCAAATTTTTGATCACTAATATTCTAGAATAAATCCAGCACAAAATACAGCCCAAAACGCCGAAGGAGTTATCATATGATGATGCTATTATCTAGAGAAAATCTGGAGGATATACTACGTTCAAGATTTTGTAAGCAAGTAGTTGAGCAGGGAATTAATGATGCAGTAAAGTTTTTGCAAAGATGGTCATACCTTTCTAGCCAAGTAACACGATTGCATGGAGCTGCATTAGCTCGTATACATATCCCAGACATTCAATATTTATTAGCAGAAATTGCTTATGGTGAGTGTGGATTCGGAAATAAAGACAAAATTCACAGCAAGTTACTGGTTAACTTAATTAATCAATCTCCTTTTTCCTGTTCCATTACTCAAGGATTAGATAAAATATTTGTGCAATTATTTGAAGAAACAGTCATGGAATTATCCCATATGAGCCAGGATGAAGCTATTGGATTTATTGTGGGATTGGAAGCTCCTGCTTATCAAATTTTGCAACTGCTTCAACAAGCTTTGCTAAAAGTTGGCATTTTGGAAAAAGATATCATAAAATCTGAGTATTTTGTGATTCATAATCTTGTAGAAAAAGAACATCAAGAGTCAGGTCATGAAGCAATGGAAATGATTATGAATAGTGGATTTGAATTAAGTCAAATTCACAAGGGCGGTGACCAAGCAATTAATTTTTTAATTAAAATGATAGGTGATGCTTAGTAGTTGTGATCATCAACGGGGTAAATCTAACTCATGACACTCGATTTTTGGGCAAAGACAAACGGTACTTGGATCAATGCCATCAGTGTTATTTTGGGTACGACAGGCGGTATGCTCTTAAAACACCGCCTTCCTTTGAGAATGCAGCGCATCATCACCCAAGGAGTAGCTTTGATTACCCTGTTCATCGGGTTCCAAATGGCTGGTAGCTTGTTACAAGTCAAAAATAGTCGAATTGATGGGGTAGTATTGGCACTACTCGCCATGACTATCGGCGGACTTTTGGGCGAATGGTGGCAAATAGAAGAGAAACTTTATAGTGTGGGAGAGTTTCTCAAAGCACGTTTTCAAAAAAGTGGCTCTTTTACAGAGGGGTTTGTTGCTGGTAGTTTAATATTTTGTGTGGGGCCAATGACTTTAATAGGCAGCCTCAACAACGGTTTAACGGGGAATAACACTCTGCTGATTTTGAAAGCTACAATGGATGGTATAACTTCCATCGCTCTTAGTAGTAGCTTTGGCATGGGGGTAGGATTTTCATCTTTA
Source organism: Nostoc sp. NIES-4103 (assembly GCF_002368335.1). Taxonomy (GTDB): domain Bacteria; phylum Cyanobacteriota; class Cyanobacteriia; order Cyanobacteriales; family Nostocaceae; genus Amazonocrinis. The sequence goes on from NZ_AP018288.1 coordinate 8,360,170, forward strand.
GTAATTCTGATTTATCAAGGCGGTGTCTCGCTTTTAGCTGGATTTTTAGTTCAATCTCTACCAGATCCAACTCAAAATCCCCAGTTATTACTGATCACTGGTGTGGGTGGTTTAACAATTGTAGGACTGGGATGTAACTTATTAGAAGTATCTCAGGTGAGAGTAGCTTCCTTTCTACCAGCCTTGATCATTGCACCACTTCTCTATTTTTTTGTGGCGATAGCAAAATAATTACCAAATCTGTGCAACATACAGGTTTGCATTTCAGCCAACAGAGCCTGGAGCGATTTATGCCTACTACCGCTTTTTATATTTAATTTTTAGCTCAGAGATTGCTTGTCTTAAAGAAAGTATTTCAGGGACGAGTCAGCTTTTTCTACCTATAAAAACTTTTGAGACAACCGGACATCATCCCTTCATGGGCGATCGCCTGACCCATACCATTACTGCGCGTGCGGGTATTTAAAGCTGTATCCCTTATTCTACACAGCTTATAGCTCTACAAGGGTGCCATTCGGGTTTGGCTTTTGTGGAAAGAGGCATTGTCAAGGGCAATTACAGTGATTTCACCATTAGCAGCGAAATGGTTATACCAATTCTGTATGAAGATGCGCCATATAGTAAGAAACGAACCGCATAGACGCGTCAGCGGTCACAAATAACCCAAACAAAAAAACAAAGAATAAGTAAAATAAATTTGGCGCAGTCTCACAAAAAATGGTATCTGCTGCTTTTTGCGCTTGCTAGTTCATGAGCTTTAAGAAGCGTTGAGAGTTAAATCCACTACAACTAATATTTTTTTAGATTCCTTTACTTAATTACGAAATATTAAAATAGCAGTTTTTCAATTCTTAAATGGGCATATTAAGGTATTCATACAACTATGGTTATTTAGAGAGTTAAATTGTGTCAGAATTTTTGACAAAAGATTTTGCACTCGAATTTCCTCCAAAATAAACATGCGTTTCTGTTTTCATATCCGTGAAGAAATCACTTATTAGCATATTTTGACCATAACACCAAAGACATTAGTTTAAGTAATAATTGAGATACCTTAATTAATAATAATCATATATGTTGTGCATTAATACAGAAGTAAAAGATTCTAATATACCGAATGCAGGAAAGGGATTATTTAGTTTAGAATTTGCCCCTAAAGGAAGTATCATCTTCATTCCAGCGACTATTTTTACTTCCAAAAAACTTGTTTTAGAAGAAGAGTATAGAGAAGAGTTGAGCAAAGTAGATAAATTTCCTATTAATGCTACCAGTAGATGGGGTGGTCATTACTTTTTAGACTCTCGTGAACCCCATGGTAATACAGTCTATATTGACAATACAGACTATATTAATCATGCTAGTAATCCTAATCTTTTGTCCTGTTTGGGTTTCTTGTTTGCTTTAGATAATATTAATTTTGGAGATGAGTTAACTTTAGATTATAGGTATATTGGAATTGAAAAAGAGGTGGAAGTTTTAACTAGCGATCAGGATATGATTATTGGTTTATCTACTAAGAAAGCCTTATTACAGTCAGCCAAACAGTTAATCAGCCTTTTAAATGAAATTGAAGATATCCATTGTTTTAATTTGCCTAGTCAACTGATTAAGCTTTTAAGTTGATATTTGCTACTATTGCTACCCAGCGATCGCATTACCAAAAACACGAAATATAGCTGAAAAACTCAATCGCTGAAAAGATGTGATGAGTCTGTGATATTGGGCGATCGCCTGAGTTCACTTTAGATTGTCATCAAAATAGTTTTGCATATGCTACAAAAAAGACTACACTCTAATAGTCATAACTATCAGAGTGTAGTGAAAGTACTTCAATTTTCCTAACACAAGGGTATTACTCCTAAGTATAATTCAGCTCAGTAAGCGTGACAGCTTTTATAGTGTCACTTGATCACACATCCTTAATCCCTTTCAGCGCTCTAAGTAACCTCTGGGTATCTCGCGTTCGCTTGAAGACTACTATCAAGACGGCTCTTTCTTAGGTAGGGGAGCGGGGGAGCAGAGAAAACAGGGGAGCAGGACTGATGAGGGAATAACAACTGACAAATGACAACTAACCACTAAATTTGTTATCAAAAACAAAGCCCCTCTCATTGTGATTGAAGAGGGGCGAGGTATATATTTGAATCTACCTCAATTATTTTCAAACCCATGCGAAGACTCTAACAACAGTAAATTTTTTCGTTTATTCTTATTCTTGAGGATATTCAAATAGTTATCAGTGTAGCGAAAAGCCGCTGCACAGTCGTAAGCAGCTATAGCCATAGCTTGCAAAAAAACTTTTGATGGGATTTCAAACCCTAAAAATTTTTCAGTTAAAATTAACAATTCATGATCTGTTGCAGGCAAAGTAGTTTCTTCTACCCACTCTGATTCATTAGAAATATCTTCAATTAACATTTTGGACATTTAAAACCTCCCCAAAAGCATAAGATGCAAAGCCTGTGATGAAATTTAATTGCTGGTCACGAGTTCTTAAGTTGACTGGGAGTTCAGTATCGGTACATCCTATCTCCCTTAAAATTTCCAAACAATAAGCACTGAGTTCGCTGTATGAAGCTTGTTCCCACTCAAGAGATACCTCTTTCGCCCTCTCCAGGTTGACTCGAATAATTGTCGTTGCAGGGCTGTTCATAAAATGCACCCTAATAAACTAGATAATCGCAGTTTTGATCGGAAACACAAATTTGCGTAACCGTGTTTTTGCGGAATTTATTAAGATGGAAAATTAGAGTGTCAGCGCATTTGCGGTAAATTATCTGAAGCGATCGCAATCTTTACCTGCCCAATTGCTAAACAAAAACGATATCCACAGAGGCTTGAGAGCTAAACTCGGTTAAAAAACCATACCAGCGCGATCGCGTCATTTCATCTGGTGCAATGCTGTCATTTTTGTGCTTAGACAGGGGTATGTTTGATTGCGTTGAGGTTGCAATTGACTGAAAAACTACTTATTTTTTAATATAATTTAACATATTTTTCAAATAACTCCAATGCAATTTCATCATCAGTATTACTGAGATCAGTTGCTACCGTTTGCAGAGATGTTTATAAGCTGTTACATCTAAAATAAATCTTTCAGCATTTACGCGCATTGTCATATTGTCATAAATTTTTAGTTGATGCTGTCAATACTCAGCCAGTGCAGTGAAGTAGCCGCCGTCTTAGACGCCACATCCTTACTTAAATCAAAACATATTCAATTTACATAAATTATATTAAACCGAGCTAGAGACATATGATGAAAAAAGTAAATTGGCTAATTGAAAGACATATTTTGGAAGCATCTCAAATGTGCAAAAAGAGGGGGAGAAGGGAAGAGAATTCGCGATGAAAACTCGCGAAGAATAAGGGGACTGTACATCAACACAAGAATTCGCGAGAATTAAAAGTGTTCAATTCCCAAATCAAGGCCAATGACCGGGGTGAAAGGAACTCAAAACCCTTTCCCTTTCCCCTAGAGTGCAAAAATATATTTTTGCAAGAGGTCTAATGCTGTATTGTTGGTGAAATTTCTGGGACAGAAGGTGTGCGAACGCTACGGTAGTCCATAAATCCTAAGTAGCCCAAGAACAGCATTAGCCCGACTAGAGTAGCAATCTGAATAGATTTTTCGATTGTGATAAAGCTGTGTAGCAACTTGTCCATTGGAATCCTTTGAATCTTGTTATAGTTTTGCTTGTTGGGGAACTACAACACCTTTGACTATGTTTTCATAAAACTTGCAATTGCTGCGTTGTAGACCTTGTATTCATTCTAGTTAATAAATCGTTAGGACTTGCTTACGATGAACGTCCTCTAGTTCTGTCTGCTGCCTACTATCTGTCTAGAACTCTGTCACTTCTGTACATTGCTGTACAAGGGTTTGTCAGATTAAGCCAAACTATGAGGGTCAACGCGCGCGCACCAAGAGCAGACTAAAAATGGGGCGGTAGTTGGCAGTTTTTAAGGCAATTGATGCATTTATTAAGGAGTTGGGTAAGCATGAGTAGGGTGGCCGCCGAGATACCCGGCCGATACCCTCTTGGATTCCCAGAACATATATGGATGAAAAGAATCTTCGTTGCAGCAAAAATAAAATAGGGATGCCTTGGCATCCCTAGAAATGTTTATAGCCGGAGGATGAAAATATCTCTTTGTGATACCATTTCACAAAATTCTTGATCAAATTACTTTTCTTTCTCCCCCTGCCTCCACAGCCCCCCAGCTTACCATCTGTATCAATCTTAAGGTGAAACGGTATGACTCCCTACTTCCTCTTTCCTATTTTCAAATTAGATTTATTGAGCAGGATTTAATGAAGTAGGCTGTTGTTCAACAGAAACTGGCACATCAGTAGGTTTGTCTGGTGTTTGTTCAAGAGTTTCTGGTTGATTTGGTAGCTGTTGTTCAGGCGCTGCTACATTACTTGTAGGGTTTGGAGTTTGAGAAGGACTAGTAGCCGTTTGATTGACTTGAGGTTGCTGTGGTTTTGTTTTCTGGGCAATTTGCTCCATTAATTGCTCTATTTTTTCAGCTTGCTCAATGTTACCTTGTTCCCGGTACTCATTGCGGGCACGTTTTAATACACCGTTGGCTTTCTTGTAGTTGCCTTGATTGTATAAAGTTACTCCTAAATTGTAATAGGCTGAGGCATCCTTGGGATTTTGGCGAATAGCTTGCTGATAAACAGAAATAGCCTGTGAGGTTTGACCATGATTTGCCATCAAACTTCCCATATTGTTGTAAGCTATGCTGTTTTTAGGATCTAGCTGTAAGCTTTGCCGATAGGCAGCGATCGCACTCTCGATTTGACCTTGTTCTTGCAGGGCGATCGCTAAGTTAAAATAAGCATTAGCATCCCTGCTATCTAGATTAATGGCTTGCTGATATGCCGCGATCGCTTCTTGCGGTTGTTTTAATTCGTACAGTGCTAAGCCGAGATTATACTGTGCTGCTGCTATTGTCGGATCTACCACTAGAGCCTGGCGATAAGCAGTAATTGCTGCATCTTTTTGCCCTTGTCGGTACAATGCTAACCCTAAATTGTAGTAAGCTTCACCGAGATTAGGATTAATTCTGATGGCCTCTCCATATTCCTGCACAGCTATATCTAGGCGATTTTGCATCAAGAAAATATTACCTAAATAATTCCGTGCCATTCCTAGGTTAGAGTCACGCTGCAACGCTTGGCGAAAAGCATATTCTGCACCTTGTAAGTCGTTGCGGTTATAGCGCGTGACTCCTTGCTGGAAAAAACTAGCTGCTTCCAAATCCTGAGATATTGGAGTTGCTGCTAGCAGCTTGCTTCCTGGTAAATCAATAATTGTTGGCGCAGCCAATACTAAAAATGCAGAGGCAGCACAGAGAAATCCCAAATGCGGCTTCTGCCAATTCAAAACCTGGTGAAACGCCACCGTGGGGAAGCAGCAAAACCATTGACGAAGATGATGCTGTTTATACATAAATGGTATCTCTGTACTTGTTGTTAAATCCTTATAAGTCAGAGTACCCACTACAAAATGAAAAATTAAAAGTTAAAAATTAAAAATTCCTCACTTCTCACTCCTCACTCCTAACTTCCACTGCTTGTGGCAAAATTAGCATGGCATCGCCGAAAGAATAAAAGCGATATCGAGAAGCGATCGCTTCATTGTATATATTTAACAACCGTTCTCTGCCGATCAGGGCACTCACTAGCATCAGCAAACTAGAGCGCGGTAGATGAAAATTAGTAATCAAACCATCCACTACCCGCCATTGATAACCCGGATAGATAAACAAGTTTGTCTTGCCGCAAAATGGTTGCAAATCCCCAGATTGAGCTGCTCCTTCTAAGGCGCGTACTACCGTTGTTCCCACAGCAATAATTCGACCACCAGCTGCTTTGGTGGCGCGGATTTGCTCTACTGTAGAAGCTGGGATTTCAATCCATTCTTCGTGCATTTGGTGGTTAGTCACATCTTCCACTTCCACAGGGCGAAAAGTGCCCACGCCAACATGTAGTGTGACAAAAGCTTGATTGATATTGCAAGAGCGCAACTTTTCTAGTAACTCTGGAGTAAAGTGTAATCCTGCCGTTGGAGCTGCGATCGCTCCTGGCTGTTGGGCGTAAACTGTTTGATATTGTTCATCCGCCGCTGCCGATGCAGTGATATAAGGTGGTAGAGGAATCTCACCAAATGCATTCAAAACTTGTACTAAAGGCTTTCCCTCTGGCACATCAAATTGCAACAAACGTCCTCCAGTCGCCTCATCTGTATCCAGTACAGTAGCTGTGAGTTGGGGACTGGGGACTAGGGACTGGGTACTGGGGACTAGGTGAGAATCTTCCCCAATTCCCAATTCCCAATTCCCAATTCCCAATTTCTTTGCTTCAAAAACAATCTTTGTTCCCTGCTTGAAGCGTTTTCCTGGTTTGACTAAAGCTAACCAACAGTTATACTGCCGTTCCTCTAATAGTAATACTTCTATTTCTGCACCAGTCGATTTACGCCCATACAGTCGCGCTGGAATGACTCTCGTATCATTCATGACTAACAAATCGCCAGGTTGCAGTAATTCTGGTAAATCACGAAAAATGCGGTGTAGGGGTGCTGTTTTGTTACCTGTAGTGTGAGAATCTATTACCAATAACCGCGAGCTATCTCTGGGAAATGCCGGATTTTGTGCAATAAGTTCTGGAGGTAGATTGTAATCGTACCCAGTTAATAAACGGTCTAAGTTCATATTTTTTGCCACTGGAATAGAGGATTGATGCAAATTAGAGTGTGCTATTTGTTGCTTTATTCAACTTCATACTGCCTTCAAAAACTGGGTTTGAGATTTTCTCAATAAACATTCAATTTTATCCTGAGAATAGATGCATACTATTAGGTAACACGCAAACATCGAGATAAAAATTGGGTAAACCTCCCCATACAAAAACGGGGGCTTTTACCCTACCGGGAACAGGCATCTATTTACGAATATAGATATGTAGGATTGGCTTTGATCCCAAGCACCAACCAAACAACAACATGGAATACTTGTATTACCTGGCAAATGCCAGTCTAACTCTGAGGGTTGTTCAACACCTCCATAGCAGACCCCAGATGCCTGTTTCATTCGTCACCGTGATTCATCAAATTGATGGGTGGGTGGTTAGGATCAAACTCAAAGGTCACGTCTCGCAGCAAGAGGATGGCGACTTTCGGGCTTTCCTAAATGAATTAGGAATTAGCTATGAGCCACCTATGCGGGTGCAAATGGCACTTTGGAGTTTGGAAGCAGGACAGTGCCCTGTGGATGTGATGCGTCGTTACCAAGTAGCGATCGTCTCTCACGGTAGCCCGGAAAGAGAAGAAATTGAAGCTTTCCGGCAACAGTTTGTCCGTGGTCTGGGTTATTGTCCAGAAACGCTGGCGTGATCAATTTTTGTTTGAACACTACTATTAAAGAGATGGTAATTGGTAATAGAGATGTTCGTTTTATTACCAATTACCATTAGCTATCAATTGCCGAATCGAAAGCTGCCAGAATGTATTCTTGCAGATAAAATTGGTATCCTGCGGCTGATAGCCTAGCTAAAGCTTCTTGGACAACTGTCAGTTCAGTGTGCTGTTTTGATATTCGCTGACAGTAGACAATAGCAACATCAAAGCGACAGGTGTAGTCTGCCTTTTGGGGGTACTCAGCTAAAAATATGCCTGCCGTTTTTGAGATTTTTGCCTGCTTTTGCGGCGTGATTGCACTTTTGCCTCCTGCATCCCAATTCCCGCTTTTGCGGGTTTTCACTTCAACAAAGGCTAAGGTACAGTCCTGAGTGGGCAATTCTTCCCTTGCACCCCTGCACCCCTGCTCCTCTGTCCTCCCAGGATGCTGAGCAATAATATCAATTTCTCCCCAGCGGCAAGCAAAGCGACGGTGTAGAATCTCCCAACCTGTAGACACCAACCATTGTGCTACTAGGTCTTCTCCTATTGAACCAATATCGGGATAATGAGATGGAGGAAGATTCGCCATTGGCTAAAACTAGCATGAAATTTAAATTAAGTAATCAAATTTGGGCAAGCTTACTCAGTTTATTGCTTTGGGGAGTAGTTGGCATCACTGCAACTGTAAGTTCTCCTCTAACAGCTTTAGCCCTGGAATACAATAAGGAAATTTTGATAGAAGCTGATTTTTCTGACCGTGATTTAACAGACTCCAGTTTTACCAAAGCTAATCTCCGCCAGAGTAACTTCAGCCATTCTAACTTGCGGGGTGTTAGCTTCTTTGCAGCAAACTTGGAATCTGCAAATCTGGAGGGAGTTGACCTGACAAATGCCACTTTAGATTCAGCTCGCTTAATCAAAGCGAATTTAACAAATGCTGTATTGGAGGGTGCATTTGCAGCTAACGCCAAGTTTGATGGTGCGATTATTGATGGAGCAGATTTTACTGATGTATTACTGCGTCCAGATGAACAAAAAAAATTGTGCAAGGTGGCTAAGGGTACTAATCCAAATACAGGACGAGACACACGAGACACATTGTTTTGTCCGTAGTCTAGATTTAAATAAATAAACATAACTGTATTAAGAAGGGTAAAGGGTAAGGAGAAAAGGGAAAAACCTTTACCCTTTAACCTTTTGCCTTGACCCATACAAAACTTTACATAGTTCGGTTTAATCGCGTCTACTTACTTAGTCTAGTTCACGGTAAAATCCAACTCTATGGTAAAAAAGATAGAGATAGTGGCGATCGCTTCAAGTTAACGCAAACTACAACCGAGGCTTTACGTCTAGTTGCTGCCGATCCAGCAGGGATTTACTGGTCTTCAGCAACGCTGTTGGTTCCCCAGTGCGGTGTTAAAGCATTGCCCATAGGTCGTAATTCTAATCAACTCATTCCTCCTTACAAACAGCCCTTGGTGCCTGCTTCTTTTTGTCCCACAAAGCGCAATCAAGTGAATACCGATGCTTTCCGCAGTGGGGAATATCCTTTGAGTCGTCGATTAGTGGTAGTTATCAATGCCAATGGAAAATTTGAACAACAAGCGGGTGAAGCTTATGCTAACTTGCTATTAACAAATCAGGGACAAGAGTTGCTCGATAAAGCCGGATTTGTCAGAATACGTTAGTTAGCATCATACTTGAAGTTTACTATCAAGCGACTCTGATTAAATCGGAAAAACCAAAACAATTATATTAATTCGTAATTTAGAAAGTCAGATATAATTTGGTTTTCTAGGTTTGAATCTGTCATCATATTTCGACGAATTGGTATTAGAGGTCAAAAAGTTGAGCATTACTGAAAAATGACAAAAAATATTCCCTCTTATAAACCGGGTAAGGTAGTTGTGTTGTTTGGGAATTTTCCCCTGACTATTCGGCTGTCTGCTGCCCCAAAGGATGAGCAATTGAATTTTTTGCGCGATCGCATTATTTTTCATGCCAACAATCTTGTTGAACATGGACTATGGGATGAACCCCTTAGTGATACTGAACTTGATCAAATCATGTCAAATGTTGAAATTGAGCCTGATTTGTTTGCAGATTTTCATGATGTTGTGTCATGGTTAGGATATCCACTCCGTATATTGAAAAGAAATTTCTAGGTAGGTTACCAGTTGTCATTTGTTAGTTTTAATTAGTTATTTTTATTGTTCCCTAGTTTATTTACCTCCTCTATTAAATTTCTCTATGCCAGAGCATATCTGCAATTAGCACCATTCCTACTTTGAGATAGCAGCAAGAGTTACTGAAAGTTAATGTAGCAATTGTTTTGAATACTTTTATTCCCAATTTGCCACTTGCTGCTTGAGTTCTACCAGATCTAAACAATCGTAAGCAAAAGCTTTGCGTAAAAGTAAATGAGGAAGAAATTCATCATACTTTTGAATTTCTGGGGCTTCTGAAGAACTGACTAAATCTTCTGGCGTAATTCTTTGCTCACATAAGGAGATAATTTCCGGATAAATATTTTGAAATTTATTCTTACCTAATTTAATTATTAAATAGTAGGGATTTACCCCAGCAATACTGTTAATTTCTAAAGATTCCCGACAGAATGAATTCAGTAATCTTTCTAGAGTACGGTAAGCAACTGTTCCTATCCAAGGAAAAATACAGCATTTATCTTTTTCTAATTGCAAGATATTTTGTTGATCTAGCCCAGCAGTTTGCACCAGTTGGCGAACTTTTTGCAAACGTCGTCTAGCATTATTTTGTAAGTAGCTATATTCTACATCCTCTATTAAAACCTGACGCATTCGTCGCAAAATTTTTGTATGAATAGTACTACTACCACCACGCCAATAAATAGTAGCTTTACCCTCTACTTGCTTGGCTGTAACTACCTTTTTTCTAAAGTCAACTTCTAAAACTTCCCATGTTCTTCCAGCCAAAGCAAACTGATTACCAACAGGAGGCGGCATGGCAATACTACCAATTTCTGTTGCTGCTTGCTTAACCACATATTCTTGAGTGTCTGGGAAAACAGCATAAAACTGAAATTTTCCCACTACTTTCTCTCCAGCTAAACCAATGATTAAATTACCTTTTTCAGTTCTATGAATATGGTCAATATCAATTAAGTAACGCAATAATAGTTTAAAATCTTCTTGAGAAATAGCGGCAAATGGAGGCAAGCTTAAAACTTGTTTCGCTAAAGCAGCAGGTGAAAGTTCTCCAGTTGCTGCTAAAATGCTCATTGTCTGGTGATACAGCAAACTCAAAGGATATTTAACAGGCTTGATGGGTTCAATCCAACGTTCTTCTAAATAAAGTTGGATAATAGCGATACACTGCAAAAGTTGCCAAGGAATCTGTTCTGGTAAAGATGCTTCAGCTAATGGTTCATTTTCAGTGCAAACAAAGCGCATATCAGCAGCTTCACCTCTTCTACCACTGCGTCCTAAACGCTGTAAAAAGCTAGCTACAGAAAGAGGTGATTCTAACTGAATTACTCGCTCTAAATGACCAATATCTATACCTAATTCTAAAGTTAATGTGGCAGCAGTGACAGCTGGATTATTAGGTTCGCGCATGGCATTTTCAGCAGCTTGTCGCAAGCTAGCAGATATACTGCCATGATGTACATGATATATATCTGGTTGTGCTTGTTCTGCGGCAATTTGTCGCAATGTTGCAATCACAGATTCAGTTTGAGTGCGGTTATTAGCAAATATTAAGCATTTGCGAGATTTACTCAGGTTGAAAACATATTGTTCATATGCTGTCACCTCCGAATCACTTTGATTTGTATTTATATAAAAGTGTTCTACAGCAAGTTTTATTTGACGTTTTCCTGCATCAATTTTCGGAGTAATCACTGGCTTTTCAGTTCCAGAACGCAACCAATCTTCAGCCATGGAATAATCGCCGAGAGTTGCTGACAAACCAATACGGCGGGGTTGGGTTTGCGTCAACTTTCCCAAACGTTGCAATTGACAAATAATTTGACAACCACGTTCAGAACCCATAAAAGCATGAATTTCATCGATGATTACAAATCGCAAATCACCGAATAAGCGTATGAGGTCACTATTTTTGTTAATCAATAAACTTTCTAGAGATTCTGGCGTAATTTGTAGAATACCTTGAGGATTTTTTAAAAGCTTGTTTTTTCGACTTTGAGCAACATCACCGTGCCAGTGCCAAACAGGGATATCTGCTGATTTTAGCAAATCATTAAGGCGTTCAAATTGATCATTAATTAATGCTTTGATTGGCCCAATGTATAATGCACCTATAGTATTTGTCGGGTTTTCATACAACTGAGTTAAAACTGGTAAAAATGCGGCTTCAGTTTTCCCAGCAGCAGTAGCAGCAGCAATTAATAAATGAGCATCAGTATCAAAGATAACTTCACAAGCTGCAATTTGAATCGGTCGTAATTCAGTCCAGTTGTGATTATAAATATATTCTTGAATAAAGGGTGCAAGTCTTGTAAAAGTATCGCTCATTTGTTATTGGTTATAAATAATAAGTAAAAACCCTTTGTGTCTCTGACTTTTCACGGGATCTGGAAAACCCCTCTCCCAACCTCTCTCCTTGTAGGGGAGAGGCTTTAATTGCTCCCCCTTCCCTTGAAGGGAAGGGGGCTGGGGGGTTAGGTCTGGCGTTAACTTTTCCACATGACGTAAAAACCCTTTGTGTCTTTGTGTCTTTGTGGTTGAGATTTTTTACCACCAAGACAGAAAGGCACAAAGGATTTTAAAGTCAATATCTTACAAACTAAATTCTGCTACATCATCCTCATCCACATTTGCATTTAAACCCACAGTAGTAGGTTTAAATTTAGAACCATGAATTAGTTTACTAAATATAATTTCAGGATTTTGATGGAGGATATTTAATACACTAATAAAATCCCTGACAATTTCACCTGGTGTCAGCAATGCTTCTGCACCTAAGCGACTAACAATTTCTTGGACAAATTCCTGTAATTCATGATTTGTCAAAGTTTTTTCATAGCCAAAATTGAGTGCATGTATTTCAGTTAAGCGTTGTAAAAGTGTAAGAATTTCTGCTTCACTCAACGGGTTTAGCCGAATCACTGGCCCTAGATATTCTTGAACATCAGCTTGTGTAGCAAAACGGCTTTCTTTTGTGCGTCTTCGCCAAGCTTGGTCTGAAAAAAGTCCCCGGTTGGGGTCTTCTAAAAATTTAGTTGTTCCACCAATGAAAATGCCAAGATGTTCTGCTTTGCATTGCATGGTGTCATTAAACATTGCTAGGAGCCTGTTATAGTTCTTTTCACGAGTAACTGTAGTAGATATTTGATATAAATTTACAGCTTCATCAACTACAATTAATAGTCCTTTATAGCCAATCTCAGCTACAAATTTAGCCCAGAGTTTGATATAATCATACCAACTATCGTCATCGATAATCACCCGGACTCCTAATGCTGTTCTGGCTTCAATTTTGGTTGTGAATTCTCCACGTAGCCAGCGCATTGCTGCATTTTTCAATTCATCGTCATCTAATCGATAGCCACGCCAATAAGCAATAATAACACTACCAAAATTAAACCCGTGAACTAAATCTTCAATATACTGAACTACTTCTCTAATTTTTGCTTCAACTTGGTCATCAAAACCATCATCATTAGGACGAAGGCTGGTTTCTTTGACCACTTCTTGTTGAATTTTATTAATCCATCCTTCTAAAATTGAAACTAAAGCACCACCATCTGGACGAGTTTTGGTAGCAAGGTGACTCATCAATTCTCGATAGGTTGCTAGACCTTCATTATTGCTTCCTGCTAGTCGGCGTTCTGAAGATAAATCAGCATCAGCTACTACAAATCCTTGCTCCATAGCACGGTTACGAATCATTTGCAGTATGAAGCTTTTGCCTGAACCATAATTACCAATTATAAAGCGAAAGGCGGCCACACCTTCTGCAATGTCATTAAGATTTTGTGATAGGCTTTGAAGTTCTCTTTCCCGACCAACTGCTATGTATTCAACTCCCACTCTGGGTACTACTCCTGCACTTAAAGAATTGATTAAAGCAGTAGAGATTTTTTTCGAGATTTTGAGCTTTGCCATGTAATTTACTTCACAATATTTTCAACGCAGAGGTACACAGCCAGTGGGTTAGGTATATGCCTAATGACTAATAATATTATGACTTACCATAATCATTTAATTTGATGAGGTGGGTCTAGCCATGAGGTCTTCATACATAGCGAGCATTTTTTGGACGTTAATCAGATGTTCTTGATACACTTGTGGCATTTCTCCACCTGGCTCAATTATTAATTCACCAATAGTATCATTTGCACATTCATTGATAGAGTCGATTAACAGATTTGGCATCGTAATATGTGCTTCGGCAATCTGTTTCAGAGCTGCATTAGTATTATCTTGCTCTACTATAACTTTTAAAGCTTGAATTTCATGCCCTGGTAATTTTTCTAAAAAATTAGTCCATTCTTCAGGTAAAATCTCAGATGTCTCGGCTGCAATTTCTGTTGACACTAAGGGTTCAATTAATTCTGCAAAAGGAAACGATTCAATTTCTTCTTCAGCAGTTGTATTTAAAGGCTCTTGAGTAAGTGTTTCTGTTTGTTGGAGTAATTCCCAGACTTGGCTTTGTAACAAATCACGTTCATCTTGTAATAATGAAATTTCACCTTTTAGCTGCTGTAACTCAGCTTGTTTTTCTAATGTTTGGCTATGTAATGAATTGAGGTTAACTGCTGTATTTTCTTTTTCAACTTTTATAGCTGCAAGTAATTCATTTTGGTGATTAACCTCGGTTTCTAAATTTTGTAGTGTCATTCGCAGTTCGTAGAGTTTTTCTTCTAGTTGAGGTTTGAGTCTCCCTAGTAGAGTTAAATTGCTGTCAAGTTCTTGTTTTTTCTGTTGAAGCTCAGAAATATGATTTTGCAACTGAGCAATTTCCGAACGATATACATTACAATGCAATTCCAGACGACGTTTTTCTGCTGTCAGGTTTGAAAAGGAATTATTCAGTTCTGCTTTACTGTTTTCTAGAGTATGAAGTTCAGTTTTTAGGTTACTAGATTCTGCTTCTAGTTGCTTTTTCTGCCCAGCAAAATTTCCTAACTCTCGGTGAAGGCTATCCCTTTGGTTGCGGCATTCCAGGATTTGGTTTTGCAGTTGCTTTGATTCTGTATATAATAAATTCCGATGCTCTTCTATTTGGCTAATTTCTCTGACAATACGCGATTTCAGTGCCTCCATATCTTTAATTTTCTTGCGGAGGGAACCTAAAATCAGCAGTTCATGATTCCTACGTCGCTGATCTACAATCAAAGCTGCTGTATAGGTAGCAAGTACAGTAATTATAGCTGTGATTAAGGAGCGATTGAAGTCCCAGTTGGGAACGAGACTCAAGCCAAAACTCACACTAAAGGCAATTATGCCTAATATAACTTTATTACTTACCATTGCTGATTGCATATTGCTAATTTTTAGCGTAGTTAAGTTGTCAGAATAAGTAGTCCTTAAGGTCATTAGTTATTACATTGTTGTTTTGATGGCTTTGCTTGTAAGTAATTGTGCATAACATTGTTCTGTCAGTAATAAACAGGTACAATCACTAGTCAATTAATTTTAGATCTGCATGTCAGATATATTTTTATTTTTAGCTAATCTTGCCAAGTCTGCTTTCAAGAAATCAACAAACTGGCGTGCTGTACGTCCAGAACGACCATTGTGGCGAGTTGCCCACTGTAATGCTTGATATTCTAAATCTTCCTGGCTAATATTAATTTTGGCTTGTGCCGCTAAATGGTTTACTATTTTTAAATAAGTTTTCTGATCGGCTGGCTCAAAAGTTAAGGTTAGACCAAAGCGATCGCTAAACGAAAGCTTCTCCTGCATCGTATCCCATGCATGGACTTCTTCGTTGTCCTTGGGATTGGGTCTATCTGCGAAAAATTCCCGAATTAAGTGACGACGGTTGGAAGTAGCATACACTACTACATTTTGTGGTCGTGCAGTTAAATTGCCTTCTAAAACCACTTTCAGCGCTTTAAAAGCATCATCATCTTCTTCAAAGGACAGGTCATCGACAAAGATGATAAATTTTTGTGGTACACAGCGCAACTGTTCCACAATTTGTGGTAAGTCTTTTAAGTCAGATTTTGCCACTTCCAGCAAGCGGAGTTTGCCAGTAGCACCATCACTATACTCATTTAACAAAGCTTTTACCAAAGAAGATTTTCCCGACCCCCGGCTACCGTAAAGTAATACGTGCAGTGCCGTTTCTCCCGATAATAAAAACTCGGTATTTTTTAACAAGGCATCTCGCTGAGACTCGTAACCCACAAGTGCATTCAGTTTCACAGGATCGGGATGACGGATGCCAACAAACTCACCAGCTTGCCAACGCAAAGCGCGATATTCAGCGAATAAACCCGTGCCAAATTGTCGATAGTAAGCAGCTAATTCTTCTACACCATCAGCCCAATGTTCTAAATGTTGTAGAAACTGGATTTTCTCTAGACCTACCCCATCTAACTCTCTGTACCACACAATAGGTGAAACTGGCAAATGGGCAACACCTTGCACCCACTCGCTTAAAGAAGCGCTGCTACATTCATAAAGACTCTGCAACACTTGTAAATCATGCTGTGCTGCTGCTACTAAAGCAGGGGGTAAATTCTCAAATTCTTGTTGTTGAGCCAGCCTACTAAAAGGATTCTCACTGATGAGAATTTGAGTAATTAGGTAGTCTTCCCAATTTTGATTTTTAGCAGCCAAAGCATGGAAGTAATTGCCGTAGGCTTGGAGGCAACCTCTAGCATCGGCATCAGTGTAACGTATAGCTTGCAACAGGTCAAGAAATGCGGCCCCCACTTCGCCTTGGAGAACAGATTGGTAAAGTAAAAGAGAGGCTGCTTGACGCTGGAGGAATTGAACCTGGGTAAAGGATAAGGTACTTGCTGCTGGCATCGTTGGATTATCCATCAATCAACTAGGTGATGTAGCTAAACAGCTATGGTAAATTGTCTGCTGACCCTGGCAGCAAAATCAAAATCTACATAGGTTTTAACAATGAATTTAAGTATAATTGCTGTCCTTGCCTATGGCATCTTAGCGATTGTTGGTGGCATCATTGGTTACATTCAGGCTAATAGTAAAGTTTCCCTCTTCAGTGGTAGCATTAGCGGTTTATTATTGCTTTTAGCCGCTTATTTTCAATTCCAAGGACAATCCTGGGCTTTGATTTTAGCAGCTTTGGTGACTGGTGTTTTGGTAGTTTTCTTTGCATTGAGATTGGCTAAAACACGTAAGTTTATGCCTGCGGGATTAATGACTATTTTAGGTGTGCTGGCATTGGTGGTGATGGTAAATCAACTTGTTGCTTTTAAGTAACAATTATCCTCCTCTTGTTTTCAGACAATTATGGCTCTTTCTGCCTCAAATCATTCTATATAGTACATGTATATTACTATTTATGGGAATGGGGAGATAGGGGGATGAGGGGGATGAGGGAGATGGGGAGATGGGCGGGATGGGGAGAATCACAACTGACAACTGACCACTGACAACTAACCCATGCCCCATGCCCCATGCCCAATGCCCTAAATTATTAATATCTACTCAAAAATAAATTAATTCTTAGCTTGATAAAATATCCGGTTTTTTGCAATTTGTAATGATAAATAAAAATAATGTTGTGTTTTAAGCTGTTTCACATTTGGTGTTACATATCCAATTGTGTTGACTGTTGACTGCTTGTCATTGGTCAACGACCTCCTCGTTTCAAAGACACTACACGTAGCTTGCTTCTTTGTAGGAGTACACGAGTGATTATGCAAGGAATATGTGCCTAATACCATTTATAAAAATATTTGCAACACATGAATCAGCTGTACGTCCCTAATCATGTATCTGTATCAGGTATTTCGTGAAATGGTATTAGCTTATTTTCGCTTGTTGAGGATCTGAAAGATTCCATCTACACTGCTCTACAAGAACAGCTTTGATCCATGGAGTAGGATCAATCACGCTCACAATGAATTGATTGTTGTTTATACTGCATCTAGCAGCATATCAGTAGAAGCAAAAATTCTCACTTTTTGATAAATATTTAGTAACCAAAAGCATCCATCTCAAGATAGTTTTTTTGGTCGATTACTCAGTAATTTTAGCAATATTTATGAGTCTGAAAAGCAGTAAACAACTGTAGTTTAATTTTTATTGAGAAAAGCAAAAAAAATGTTGTAAAAATTACACTAAATTTATGCTGGTAAAATCTTCAGTGCCCTCGAATGCCAGGAGAAACTATATGGTGTATGAGCAGGAATGCTATCTTTTATGCAGCTTGGTAGCTTGCAATAGTGTTGCACTCATCATTTAACATGCTACTGACTAGATATAGTCAAAATCGTGACATACGCAAAATCGTTAATTTTCTATATGTCAGGGAAATTTAGAGACAGAGTAATATGAAAGTGCTGGAATAAAAAACTCTATATCTATGTGAGTAAGTAACTAGATGATTTTAAAGATTTAATGCGGTATACCACTAGAATTTAAAGTAAAGATAAAGGTTATCTTGCCATTTTGGCAGGATTTTATGCAAAAGATAAGATATGAATAAATTAGAGCAATCATGATTGTTACTAGCACAGTTGTTGCCGTCTACCGAAACTGCTAAAGCTAAATCAATCCCGACATTAGGTGATTTTCAAGAGCAATTTTACGAAGTAGGACATAATACATGTTATTACCACTGTCTTCTCACAACGTTATCCAGTATCTGCAAGATGCAGGTCTGTGTAGTTCGGAAGATGGCTCATTCAATGAGTCTGAGTTGCCAAAAAGTAGCAAGAATAATTTCAATCTATTGGTGACTCTAGGGGGTAATCGCCAACTACTAGTTAAACAAGAACGTAGGGTTGGAGGTGATGGAATTCCTCATGAATTTTTTAATGAGTGGCTATTTCACCAATTGCTTCAGCAGTTTCCAGTTCTCGGTAACATTAGAGCGATCGCGCCATTAGTGCTACATTTTGACGAGGAAAATTCTATCCTTGTCCGTAACTACTTAAGTGAATATGTGGAACTGGGGAGATTTTACCGCCACAACGATATCTTCCCACCAGAAATTGCCAGTGCGATCGCCATTACGTTGGCGGGACTGCACCGCGCCACTTTCCAACGGCAGGAATATCGTGAATTTATGTTAACTGCTCCCCAAGGACAGTTTCGCTATAACTTTTACAACCCTGCACAAGGGTTAAGCTCAATTGGGCCAGAGATTTTTGGCCAGATTCCCACTGAGGCGCTGAAATTTTACGTACTCTATCAACGTTACGAGAGTTTAGAGTCAGCGATCGCAGATTTGGCTTATGAATGGCAACCTTGTTGCTTGACTCACAACGACCTCAAGTTAGACAATATATTAATTCATTCCCGTTGGAATCAACTAGACAATTGCTTGGTGCGATTAATTGATTGGGAAGCTTGCGCTTGGGGTGATCCTGCCTTTGATTTGGGAACTCTAATAGCAAGCTATTTAGGAATTTGGTTGAAGAGTCTTGTGGTAGACCCCACCATTGAATTAGAAGAATCTCTACGTCTAGCAATGACACCGCTTGAGGTGATTCAACCTTCATTGCTGGCTCTCATTCGTGCTTATTTGAATGCTTTTCCCATGATTTTGGAGTATCGTAGTGACTTTCTAGTGCGAGTTATTCAGTTTGCAGGACTGGCACTAATTCACCAAATTCAAGAAAGAATGCAGTGTCATAAATTCTTTGATAATGGTGATATTTATATGCTCCAAGTTGCTAAAAATTTACTTACCATACCAGAGCAATCTGTGATGAGTATTTTTGGTGTGAGTGAGTCAGAAATTGTTAGCCCTTTGGCACAAATTCATAAAATTACTCAGCCAGAAAAGGAGCAGCAGTTAGTGCGGATCTACTATGAAAAAACTCGCCTGCGTGGTTGTTAGAAAAAGAGGCTGAACAATTCAAAAAGCAAAATTGTGAATTTTATATTTTGAGTTTTGAATTTGTCATCTTTTTATTTATTAAAGCACCAAAAATTTGACAATCACAACTAACAACTGACCACTGACCACTGACAATCCTAAATAGACAACTTCTGTCACCCTCACTTATTTTTAATTTTGAATTGATTAATGCTAGATGATTCTGTTAATCCCCTGATAAATTCTCTGTTCGATATTGCTGGCAATATCCAAATTGAGCCAAACTTTTGTATTCACCATCCGAGTTATCAGCCTTTTTCACTGCCGACTAAAGTAGCAGAAAGATTTCAACAAAATTCTCCTGCCTTACAACATAAATATCTCTCGCTATTACTGCGAAATTTCCTCCACGGTATTTATTACAATGGTTCTCTACAAAGCATTTTAGCTGTCAAGAATGATAGTGCTAATTGTGCGCCACACCAAAATTTAGAGAACAATTCTATTTTGGAGATTGATTGGGAATTTTATGAGCAACTGCACGCTAACAATCACGGTAGCGGTTATTTCGACCCTAGTTGGCAAGTGTTGCGCCAAGAACCTGATGGTAGTATGGCAGTGACTAAAGGTGGTTTGACATTACACATTGAGCCAGATTGCCATCTCAAACCAAGTACAAAAACTGCTAAAACTGGTGAATCAGTTGCTATTTGGATGCCTAAAAATCGACTGCAAAACGGGTGTTACTTAGCAGTGAGTAATGTGGGACACCAAAATCAGGGTAACCCAGACGAAGATTTGGGTACGGGAAGAATCTACTTTAATTTTACTGCATCTGGTGCGATCGCCCTCATGGATAGCTTGACACAGCAACTAAATGCTGCTGGTATTGCTTTTACGTTTCAGGTACTCTACAACCCCTGTGCATACGGGCGCTATGACTCTGGTGTACTCTACTTTGAACGTCACGACTATCCCGCAATCCACAAAATACTTCAGGCTGTATACACAGAACATCAATCGTATTTTCAGACTGAAATTCCTCTGTTCACCAAGTTTTTAGCACCTGGGTTAGGTTTAGCTGAAGAACCAACCCAAAAATTTGCAGCGCGGGAAAGTTTTGGCTTGAACCGTTGCCAAATTCTCGCTAATGCTTTGATGGAAGCGTGGCAAAAAGGTAAAAACGCGATGGAGGAACGTATAAAGACAATTGATCAACATTTTGCACAGCATTTAATTGATTTGCAGCGTCCTTACCTCAATCCTAGTTCTGAGGATATATATTACCCTTTAAAGTGAGAAGTTTTGTTTTTACAGTAAAATTAATTTATAGAGCAAGTGATCAGCTTGCTCTTTTTAATTTCTAATTTTTCAAGATGACTTTTACTTATAACCGCACTGTTCGCTTTCGAGATACTGATGCTGCTCAAGTAGTATACTTTGCAAATGTTTTGGGTATTTGTCATGAAGCTTATGAAGAATCTCTAGCAGCATCAGGGATTAATCTCAAAGATTTTTTTACTAATCCATCTGTAGCTTTCCCCATTGTTCATACTAGTGTAGATTTTTTTCGTCCGATGTTTTGTGGGGACAATTTGGTAATTAGTTTAATTCCCCAAAAGCTGGGTGTTGATAAGTTTGAAATTGCTTACGAAATTTCGGTTGCAGATGTAGTTGTTGCTAAGGCAATTACTCGGCATGTTTGTATTGATGCAAGTAGTAGAAGAAAGCAGGAGTTGCCTGAAGAAATTGTGAGTTGGTTGGAAACGAACCGCCAAGGCGCGGAGGGCGCGGAGAGAAGAAGGTTAAGAGAGGTTTTGTAGGTATTCTGTGGCTATTTGCTGTAGTTGTTGGCGATTGATTTTACCTTGGGTGTTGTGGGGTAACTTTGGTAGAGGAATCCAGTGTTTAGGAATTTTAAATTTGCTGAGTTTGTTGTAAAGTTGGGTTTGAATTTCAATTATGGAAGTATTTGAATTGTTGGGGACGTAAAGGGCTGTTAATGCTTGTCCCCAATGTTGATCTGGGATACCAATGACGCAAATATCAGCAACCATTTGAGTTTCTCTAATGGCAGATTCAATTTCTATTGGGTAAATGTTTTCTCCACCTGTGATAATTTTGTCGCTGTTACGTCCGACAATATTTAAATGACCTTGTTCATCTAGAAATCCTAAATCATCTGCTTGAAAATAATCCTGATTGTTCCAGATTTGAGGACAGTAGCCAAGGGCTAGAGATTTAGCCTGAATGGTGATGTTGCCTATTTGATTATAATTTAGGATTTGGCCTTGCTGATTGCGAATTGTTATTTTTGCATGGGGCAGAATTTGACCGCTACTAATTTTACCGTTGAGAAAATCATCGGGTTTGAGGGTAGCAATTTGAGAGGCGGTTTCTGTCATTCCATAGGTGGGTGCTAATTGAATGCGGTTAAATCTCGCTTTTTCTAGGAGTTCATGCCAAGCTGGCGCACCTCCTAAAAGTACAGTTTTAAATTGAGCTAGCCAATTGGTTAATTCTGGTTTTTGCAGGAGGCGTTGTAACTGTGTTGGAACTAAAGATATAAAAAAATCTGAGGTTTGAATATTGGGTATTTGACTAGGGTCTAATGTTTTGAATGGGATAACAGCTAATTGACCCCCAGTCAAAAAGGAACGCATAAATTGCATTAAACCACTGACGTGATATAGCGGTAACACACAAAAAGAATTGACTTGCTGTAGCTGAAAATATTCTACAAATCCTTGTACAGATGTTTTGAGAGTTTCCCAAGTGTGGATGGCAAACTTAATCTGTCCCGATGAACCACCAGTAGGAATCATTATTAGTGGGGAGTGGGGAGTGGGGAGTGGAGAGTGGGGGGATGAGGGGGATGAGGGGGATGAGGGAGAATTTTGTTCCCAATTCCCAATTCCCAATTCCCAATTCCCAATTCCCCAAATTATATCTGGCTGTACTAAATTAAATACTTGTTGCCATTCTTGTGTTCCCCAGTCGGGATTACACAAAAAAACTGAACAATTAGCAGCACAAGCAGCGATAAAACTTGCTAAAAATTTTACTGGCTCACGTTCAGCTAGGATAATTTTTATTGTTGATTTATATTTTAATAATTGGGTTAATTCTAAATATAATTCTTGGGTTAGTTCTGGAAGTTGATAACTGTTGTAATTAATCAGCCAATCATGTTGAATCTGGTTATTGAGATAGTCTAAAAGTCTTTCCATAGATGTTGCAGCCAGGTTTCTTCTTGTTCAAAAAAGTGGTTGATGCCAAAACCAACTGCCCTATTATGGGGAGATAATTCTGCTGCTAGTTTGAGTGCAGCTTGCCTACCAATGGCAGTCTCAAATACAGATGAAAATACCACGTCAATTTCATGCTGTTGGCAAAACTGCCGTAAACGAGATGGTGAACCAACAATCCCAGGTTTAATGACGAAAATATCTCGCCAACCTTGGTAATAACAGTTTGCAAGTTGTTTGAGTGTGGCGACAGATTCATCTAAAGCCATTGGAGTTTTATAACACTTACTCAATTCCAGCATTTCCTCGAATTGCCCAACAGGTAGCGGTTGTTCAAGAAATTCAATTTCTAAGGATAATGCTTGATTTGCTTGGATGTTATCGCAGTTTTGTAGCCATAAGTTAGCCTCTTCATAGCTGAGTCCGCCGTTGGCATCCAATCGCAGTTTGGTAGAGGCTGGTAAGGCGTGTATCAATGAGTCCAAAATTTCTAGTTCATACGCGATCGCATACACCCCAATTTTCCATTTAAACGTGCGATAACCGTCCCTCCACAGCCTTTCCCACTCTTCCAACGCCGCCTTACCCGCTGGTAATAAGCCGCTAAATGTGAGGGAGTAGGGATGAGGGGGATGAGGAGGATGAGGAGGTAAAACTTCTCCCCCATCTCCCCATCTCCCCACTTCCTCCAACGCCGACTCAAAGCCAAATTGACAAGCAGGTAAGTCATCTGGGATGGAAAAAATTGTTTCGTCTGTGATTTCTGTTGGTAGTTGGCGACAAAAATCTAAGGCTTGTTCTAGAGTTTCTGAACCAAACCAGCTAATTGGGGCAATTTCTCCCCAACCGATACCTGTTTCGTCGCTAAGGCTGAGAATGATCCCTTCACGGGTATCCCAAATGCCGTGACTGGTAGCAAGCGATCGCACAAACCTACGGCTATAAGGACGAAATTTAAATTTGTAAGTCACTACACGAAAATTAAGCTAACTCATTGGGGTTGTCAGTTGTCATTTGTTAGTTGTTAGTTGTCATTTGTTAGTTGCTACTGACCACTAGGCCTCTTGCAAAAGTCCTTTAACACCCCACCCCCAGCCCCTAAGAGCAAGCGGGGAGGAGAAACTTTGACTTGCGTCAAAGGCGGGGTGGGGTTCTTTTTTTTGATTTATGCAAGAAGTCTACTAACCACTGACAACTGACCACTAACCACTAACCACTGACTATTGACTAAAGCATGAATCCCACACCAAACAATAAGCAACTCCAAAAATGCACTTTGACGGCGATGAATTTACAGTTACTCACTTTGTCAGGCAGGTGATGATTTTGCTCAACGTGGTGACATAATTTGAAGGCGTAAGGTAAACTCAGCCAACTTAGCAACGTCCATACGGGGAAAGTTCCCCACAGCACAAACAGTAAGGTGAGGGGATAAATACTGCCTGTAATCCACTTCAGGAGTTGGGCGCCTTTTGCTGTACCTAAACGGACAATAGGCGATCGCTTGCCGGCGGCTATGTCATCCTTAACTTGGTGAAAGTGTGAACAAAACAAAATTAAGCTTGTGGGTATTCCCACAATTACTGAGGCGGCTAAACTCGTCATTGACCAAGTTTGAGTTTGGCTGTAATATGCTGCTGTCACTGCTAAGGGGCCAAAGGCAAAAAAGCAAATAATCTCGCCTAAACCCTGGTATCCTAAACGAAAGGGAGGCCCTTGATAAGTGTAGCCCAAAGCACAACACAACAGAATTATCCCAATTACCGTTGGATCTTGTTGCCAAATTGCGATCGCTAGTATTCCCACCAAACCCGCAATTAAGCAAAAATTTCCTAACCAAAATATTAATGGTTTATTGCCAGTCAAGTTCACCAGTGAATGATGTTTGTTTTTATCGATTCCTGTTTCTGAATCAAAGACATCATTGCTGATATTTTCCCACGCTAGAATTAAAATTGCCGCAGCTAAGAAAGTAGAAAATACTGCCACATTCAAAACTTTTGTCTGGGCGAAAGCTACCGCTGTTCCTATCCAAATGGGCATAATAGCAACGCTGTACATCGGCGGTTTAATTGCCGCCATCCATAATTTAATTTTAGGACGTGAAATCTGCGCTTGTGTCATCAGTCTTGATTAATTAAATTACCAGAATCTTACTCATAATCCATTTGTGCTGAATGCTAAATATAAAACATTCTCAGCACTCAGCACTTTCATTCTCAGCACTTTCAACTCTCTACTGTTGTCGGCTGGTTAACCTCCCATGAGTAACACTCCCTCTTGGATTGCAATGCAAAACTGAGTATGGCTTGTCAGCGTTTAAGAACACCACAAACAAAGCAAACCATACTCTGGTGAAATGGTAACTGAATATGTTACCTGTAGAAATACGACCATGTTTAATTACACTTTAGGAAGATAACTTAAAAAAAGTTTACTATTGCTAGATCCATGACAGTTTCACCATGTCGCAGCAAATTCTTTGTAGAACACAAAGACTTATACCATTTTTTGTTATCCGTTCAGGAAAATTGCCTGACAAATGATTGTAAGCAAATCGTGAGTGTTTCGCTGGATATTGACTGGGTAGACCCCCTAGTTGTATTGGAGGAATTTTCGCAAGCAAATGAAATAAATTTTTACTTTGAGAACAAGGGAAAAGGAGAAGCGATCGCGGCTATTGATGCTACAGCAAAATTACAAATTGATGGGCAAGACCGTTTTATTCAAGCCGAATATTTTATCAAATCTTGTCTAAAAAATATAATTAATTTTGGTAATACTAATGAATCTTTTGCTGGAACTCACTTTTTTTGTTATTTCAGCTTTTTTCATGAAAAGGTTCAGGTAAATTACCCATTTCCATCTGCTACGATTTTTCTACCACGTTGGCAAATAGCTGTGAAAAATCAGCGTTGTGTATTAGTAAATAATATAATTATCAATAATAAAGTAAATATTGAAAAGATAGTACAGAAATTACACACTAAACTACAAATTATCGAGTCTCTACAAGATTACTCTCCAAAACTTGATTTTCCAGCACAGTTTAGCAAAAAACCAGTCACTAATTCTGTACACTTTAAAAACTCAGTTATATCTGCCCTAGAAAAAATTCAGTCTAATCATTTAAGTAAGATTGTGCTGGCGGATGCATTGGATGTCAAGTCAAGTAAAGATTTTAACTTATTTAAATCCTTAGATAATCTCCGGCAAATACATCCTAATTGTTATATTTTTTCTACAAGTAACGGGAAAGGACAAAACTTTATTGGTGCTAGTCCAGAACGGTTAATTAGTATTCATAACCAACAGTTAATTACTGATGCATTAGCTGGTTCTGCACCGCGAGGTAAAACACCAGCTGAAGATGCTGCTAATGCTAATCGCTTACTCAATAGTGAAAAAGAAAGACATGAACATTTGCTAGTAATTGATTTCATTACTCAACGCTTAACTCAGCTAGGCTTGTTACCCCAAGTATCAGCACCACGACTCAGACAATTATCTAACATCCAGCATTTATGGACACCAATTAGTGCCATAGTTCCTGCTAACGTACACCCCTTAAAGATTATCTCACAACTGCACCCTACACCTGCGGTTGCTGGTGCAGCTAGAGATATTGCTTGTGCAGAAATTCGTCGCTATGAAAATTTTGAGAGGGGTTTATATGCTGCGCCTCTCGGTTGGATAGATGATGAGGGTAACTGCGAGTTCATTGTCAGCATTCGTTCAGCATTGATAGATGGCGATCGCGCTAGACTGTATGCTGGTGCTGGTATCGTTGCTGGTTCCGACCCTGATAAAGAGTTTGCCGAAGTGCAACTTAAACTTCAGGCGTTACTCAAAGCATTGGTGTAAACCCCTTCGGGGTAGGGAATGGGGAATGGGGAATGGGGAATGGGGAATGGGGAATGGGAAACAAGCAAAAATAGGGAGTATTTTCAATCCTTAATAAGGATTAAGTGAAATTTCAACTTTAATTTGGGCGATCGCGTTTTCTACCTCTAACCGTTTCAATCCCTAATAGGGATTAAGTGAAATTTCAACTCTTTTTATGGCAAATTTGGTACTACCGGAATCAATTTTAATGTTTCAATCCCTAATAGGGATTAAGTGAAATTTCAACTATTGACGCATTCACAGGTGAAAAACTGGATACATCGAAATATGTTTCAATCCCTAATAGGGATTAAGTGAAATTTCAACCCATACGCCCGCCAAATTTACGCACAACATCGTTGTTTCAATCCCTAATAGGGATTAAGTGAAATTTCAACTTTACCATAGCTCCGTCGGCTCCATTAACTCAGATGGTTTCAATCCCTAATAGGGATTAAGTGAAATTTCAACTGACAGCTTTCGCAAATGCCACAGGAGTATCACGTTTCAATCCCTAATAGGGATTAAGTGAAATTTCAACCCCGCGTCGCAACTCGCGACTTTAACCTAAGACTTCGTAAAGGTTTCAATCCCTAATAGGGATTAAGTGAAATTTCAACATTAGATGAAATGTTGGCTGAGGGTGTTCTTTTCTGTTTCAATCCCTAATAGGGATTAAGTGAAATTTCAACCTCTAGTTTTGCTTGATAAACTTTTGCCGCCTCTGTGGTAGTTTCAATCCCTAATAGGGATTAAGTGAAATTTCAACCTTTGCTAAAAATGTCTGATGCTTTTGTTAATATTGTTTCAATCCCTAATAGGGATTAAGTGAAATTTCAACCTTTGAATTTAGCTAGAAAATCTTCTATGTCAATTTGTTTCAATCCCTAATAGGGATTAAGTGAAATTTCAACGATAACCTTCGGCGTACATCGATATATCTCCCAGGTTGGAGTTTCAATCCCTAATAGGGATTAAGTGAAATTTCAACTTGAGGTGTAGTCATGGCAGATCCTAAAGTCGCAGATACTTCCTCGTTTCAATCCCTAATAGGGATTAAGTGAAATTTCAACGTTGTTGTAAATACTGCATTGATAGAGAGCATACTTATCGTTTCAATCCCTAATAGGGATTAAGTGAAATTTCAACCATTCATGTAAGTTGTAGAAATACCGTCGTTATACGGGTTTCAATCCCTAATAGGGATTAAGTGAAATTTCAACGAAAGATTCAACGATACTACACAACACGCTATTGGTTTCAATCCCTAATAGGGATTAAGTGAAATTTCAACAATAGAGGTTAAAAATCTTCTCAAAGATGAGGATTTTGGTTTCAATCCCTAATAGGGATTAAGTGAAATTTCAACTGCTCGGAGACGCGATACTTAAAATCATATCTACCTTGTTTCAATCCCTAATAGGGATTAAGTGAAATTTCAACTCAAATTCTGGTTAAATATGATTATCCAGAATTAGTTTCAATCCCTAATAGGGATTAAGTGAAATTTCAACTCAACTTCAGCGCACACTTTTTCCATATCATGTGCAACTTGTTTCAATCCCTAATAGGGATTAAGTGAAATTTCAACTTAAAGCTTATTTATATAATCTTCAACAAAATATTGAAGTTTCAATCCCTAATAGGGATTAAGTGAAATTTCAACCTTAGGTAGCGATATGAATGATGGCTTAAAGCAAGAGTTTCAATCCCTAATAGGGATTAAGTGAAATTTCAACACCTCCATTCTTTATCTATTTCTTTGGCTGGGGCTAGTGTTTCAATCCCTAATAGGGATTAAGTGAAATTTCAACATAAGTTCTGAAGCCTTACTAAATAAGGATTCTAGCCGTTTCAATCCCTAATAGGGATTAAGTGAAATTTCAACTTCCTACAACCTATGATGATTTGGCCGTCTCGGCGTTTCAATCCCTAATAGGGATTAAGTGAAATTTCAACTAGTGGTAATTTAGATCCTGCAATATTTCAAGGTGTTTCAATCCCTAATAGGGATTAAGTGAAATTTCAACCTGCATCACTCAAGCCCCCGCCCATCCATCGCGTTTCAATCCCTAATAGGGATTAAGTGAAATTTCAACGGCTGGTGCGGGAGGTAAATAAACTTTGGATTGCGCCGTTTCAATCCCTAATAGGGATTAAGTGAAATTTCAACTTGACTATGACCAAGTTGCGGTTCCTTCTTCACCGTTTCAATCCCTAATAGGGATTAAGTGAAATTTCAACTGCGACAGCCGGAAACACAGTCTATATTTGGTTTTCGAGGTTCTGTTGCGCGGATGGAGTAATCGTAGCATAAAAAATTGTGACCCACTAGTGAGGAAATGGCTAAAACCCAGTCTAAATAAGGTGCGCGGGCATTTTGAGAGATGTTTGGCTCGAAAAGCTTACAGCGTCAAGATTTAAGCTTTACTTGCCAAAACCTTGTTTTGAACACCTACCCATCCGCGCTTGAAGCCAGAAAAACACTGCTATTATCAGGTTATACCATTAATGCCAGAAAGCAGATTCGCAGGCAAGACTACGAATAGGCTTGAAACCCTTACAAATGACAAATGACAAATGACGACCCTCACTAGTTAGCTTTTTTACCTTGACCTACTTACACTAAATCTTGATGAGTAAAAGGCTTAGCATTTGCCCCAGTGTAGGTAGCTACGATATGACCATCACCAGTCATTTGATATTTATATGTTACCAGTCCTTCTAAACCGACAGGGCCGCGGGGTGGCATTTGTTGGGTACTGATTCCCACTTCTGCACCAAAACCGTAGCGGAAACCATCAGCAAAGCGGGTAGAACAATTGTGAAAAATATTGGCTGAATTTACCAGTCCAAAGAAAGTTTCTACAGCGGTAGAATCTTCAGTGACAATGGCATCAGTATGACGAGAACCATATTCATTAATATGAGCGATCGCGTCTTCTATGGAATCCACTATCTTAATGGACAAAATATAATCGCTGTATTCTGTCTCCCAGTCTGTTGCTGTTGCTTTGTTAATATCAGGCAAGATTGCCAAAGTACGTTCATCGCCTCTTAATTCTACATGACGTTCTGCTAAAGCTTTGGCAGCTTTTGGTAAAAATTCTGTAGCAATTGACTGGTGAACTAGCAAAGTTTCAATGGCATTACAAACAGCAGGATATTGCGCTTTGGCATCAACTGTAATTGTCACTGCTTTGGCAATATCAGCATCTTTATCTATATAAAGATGACAAATACCGTCAGCATGACCTAGTACCGGAATGCGAGTATTTTCTTGCACAAACCGGACAAAAGAATTAGAACCTCTAGGAATAATTAAATCTACATATTTATCTAACTTCAAAAGTTCTAAAGTTTCTTCTCTAGTTGTGAGTAACTGCACTGCATCAGGATGCACAGCAGTTTGAGATAAACCTTGTTTAATTGCCTTAACTATGGCTTCACAAGAACGGACAGCTTCTTTACCACCTTTAAGGATGACACCATTACCAGACTTAATCGCCAAAGAGACAATTTGAATTGCTGCTTCTGGACGTGCTTCAAAAATAATACCTAAAACGCCTAATGAACAAGTAATCCGCTTGAGGATTAAGCCAGTATCAAGTTCGCGGTGAATTTGCACTTGACCCACAGGATCAGCTAGCTTACCGACATCTCGAACACCAGCGATCGCATCTCTTAACTTATGTTCATCTAACTGCAAGCGTTTATAAAGTGGTTGGGGAATTCCTGAAGCCGCCGCCGCTTCACAATCAGCAACATTTGCTCGGCATATTTCATCTTTAGCTGATTCTAAAGCCTGGGCGATGGCATCAATTGCTTGATTTTTCGCCGCAGTCGAGAGAATTGCCAACTTACTAGCACAGGAGCGAGTTTTTTGAGCGATCGCAACTAAAGGTAAAGCAGCTTCGAGAGTAGTCATGTCAAACAACTTTTAACTGTGGGAAAAATCTATGGCTTTTACCTATCCTATCAACGTTGGTTGGTCAATAGTCATTAGTCAATAGTCATTAGTCAATAGTCATTAGCCATTCTCCCCCAT
>NZ_AP018288.1:8391021-8419969 GCF_002368335.1 Nostoc sp. NIES-4103
ATCTCCCCCATACCTTGCCTATTTTTTCTTTTCTTTGTCTAGCGCCTCTTGAATCGCACGTCTACAAAATTCGGCAGGATCATCATGTGCTTTCACCTCTTCTTTCATAGATTTGGTGGCTCTAAAGCTTATCTGTTCAGTCATAGGTTCTTCGCCTTTTGGCTGTATTCGCTCTAAATTCTCTGGCTTTCCTTTTGGATTGGGCATTGTTTAGAAAAGTAAAAATAACTTGAATTGTCTGGTTTCAAACAATTAGACTTTTAATCGGTGATGTTCCTACCTGAGAAATAGTACATCACCGATACCACTTTTAGAAGAGGCATTTCTATTTTATGTTTAGTCGCTCCGAACTTGAAGCGATGACACTTCAAGAGTTAAAAGACCTTTGCTTGCGATACAGCGTCAAGCCAACGGGGAATGCAGGCTATAAAGTCAGCTATATTACATCCTTGATGGCATTCCCTCAGATAGCACTTTCACAATCGAAACAAGGTAGGGGAATAAAATCACCTAGTTTTGGGAATATTCAGAGTATTGGGGAAGCGCTTGATGAGATGAGAGAACCCACAAATGAACAAATGGCGCTGATTAGGGTATCCCTGGAAGGCAGAAGAATGGAATACCCAGAACGATATGAGCAAGAGAGAATATACACCCTGTACAAAGTCAAGCTACTTTTGAGTGAAGTAGTTAATCTATTGAGCCAATAATTACAAGGGGGCAGTTAGTAACCATTATTGTCAAGTAGGGTGCGTTGTCGCCAAGCGCAACGCACCTTGATCAATTATCAGTCATCCGTCATCATATCAAGTCCGGTTAATTAGTTATGATTCCCACAGTCATTGCACCCCACCCCTAACCCCTAAGAGTGAACCTACGGCGTACACACTTTGTCTGAAACAGTTTATTGACTTCGGTTTAGGCTTAGTTTTACCCCACCCTAACCCTCCCCTTATTAAGGGGAGGGAACTGGATTTCTTATTTCCCCTGGTTTCAAAGCACTAAGTTTTCCAAAAAGACCGCCTTATTAAGGGGAGGGAACTGGATTTCTTATTTCCCCCCTTTATAAGGGGGGATTAAGGGGGGTAATTCACGATAGCCCCCTGAACGGGGAGGGGAAACAAAGCGTAGCTTTGGTGGGGTGGGGTTCAATGGGTTTAATAAGTCATCAGTCATCATTAAAAATCAAATTGATACTTGCCATTTTTCCGTAATTGCGATGACGAACGCTGGTTCTATTGAGTATTCATGGATCAAATATCACTCCTTTGCAAAGGAGATCCTATGTCACTTCAATCTGGATTAGATGCCTTTCAACAAGGGCGTTACCAAGAAGCAGTTAACTTGCTGGAACAATTCAGTCGCAATTGTGTAGATCGCAATTCCTCTGATTATCTTTCAGCACAGATGTGGCTGATGAAAGCTTATCAAGGTACAGGGCAAATAGAAAAAGCTACGGCCCTGTGGCATAAGTTAATAATCAGCGAAAACCCAGAAGTACGCAACTGGGCAGAACAAGCCCGTCAATCCTTTCCCGAACCGCCAACAACCCAATCTAGTGCCATCCAAAAAGCCGGACGTGCTAGTGCTGCTGGTGTGAAATTAGCAATGGGAGGTGTGGGCGGTAGTCTGGTGTTAGCCTCTGGTATTACCATGACCTTGCTGTTTGGCATGGTCTTGGTTTTAGGTTTGAGCTTAGTATTTATTTTAGGTAGCAACGATCCTCTCCAAGGACTAGCGATCGCTATTGCTATTACATTAATTTTCAACATCGCAGCCTTTTTCCTGTCTCCGTTTCTCATGGACTTAACCCAAAGCTGGCTTTACCAGACTCGTTGGGTAGAGTTGGCAGAAGTTGAAAGCCTCAGTCCAGAGACAGCTAGAGTTATTCGTCAAGTCTGCCAACAGAAAAATCTCAAAGCACCTCGTCTAGGAATCATTAACGACCAAAACCCCACGGCTTTTACTTACGGTTCATTACCGAACAGTGCCCGCCTAGTGGTCAGTCAGGGACTTTTCACTTATCTAGACGATGATGAAATTGCTACTGTCTACGCCCACGAATTAGGACACATAGTCCATTGGGACTTTGCAGTGATGACAGTGGCTTCTACCTTAGTGCAAATTTGTTACTTAATTTACAGCACAGCCAGACGCCTGGGTCGTGGCGGTGGCGATAACAAAATCAAAGATGCCATCCAAACCGCTGGTTTCGTTGCCTATATATTTTACATCATTGGTACTTACCTACTGCTATACCTTTCCCGCACCAGAGAATACTTTGCAGACCACTTCGCAGCAGAAAGCACAGGGAACCCCAATGGATTATCCCGCGCTTTGGTGAAGATTGCCTACGGGATTCTTGAAGAAGGTTCGCGATCGCAAGAACCCAGCCGTTTAATTGAAGGGACTCGCGCCTTGGGTATCTACGACCCCAAAGCCGCAACTTCCACAGGCACCGCCTACCGCATTGCATCCGACCCCCAAAAAATTGGTCGCGTCTTTTTGTGGGATATGTTTAACCCGTGGGGTTGGTGGATGGAGTTAAATTCCACCCATCCCCTAACTGGTAAACGAGTCCGCGCCCTCAGCACCTATGCAGAACAGTTAGGTTTACCAACTGAATTTGACATGGGGCGAGTTATAGGAGAAGGCAAAAACCTCAGCAAGAGTAAACTTTACGGTAACTTCTTCTTAGATATTGTGCTGTATGGTGCAGAAACCATTGGTTTTATAGCTGGCTTAGTACTTGGGGTTATCCTATCTTCAAGTACTGGCAACCCAGCCATAGCATTCGGTGCGCCATTCATCGGTTTAGGAATAGGAATTTTGATAAAAGCCCTTGTGATGTTCCCCAGCTACAAGCAAGCACCAGAAACCGACATTCTCACCTTAATGTCAGACCCCTACGCCAGCCCCTTGCGCGGACAACCTGCAAAAATAGAAGGACAATTAATTGGGCGTGGCGACGCTGGTTATAAATTTGGTTCCGATCTAAAAATCCAAGACCGTAGCGGTATGCTTTATCTGCACTACGCCTCACGTTTTGGCCCCATTGGTAATTTCTTGTTTGGCATGAAGCGAGTCAAAAGCTTGATTGGTGAACAAGTTGGTGCTGTGGGTTGGTTCCGCCGAGGCGTTGCACCTTGGATGGATTTGATCCAACTCCAGAGTGAAAATGGCACCTTTGTCAACAGTTACCATCGCTTCTGGTCATTCATCCTCGGCGGTGGATCGATTATCCTGGGAGTAGTCTTGACTATGTTTTTGAGCAGCAGATAGCTGATACCATTTTGGATTTTGGATTTTGCGAAAAGTTGCGTGGGCGGGTTTCCCGACTTGAGCAAACTTTTCAAGACGGATTGCGAAAGAGTTAGTATCGAAGCTTTTGGACAATCCATCTGTGACAATCATTTTTCAAATTGGTATAAGTTTCTAGCCTGCTGCCTGAGCATTTCTCAATACATCCAAGCTTTAATCTACAAGGGGGCGGTTAGAAACTGCCTCCGTTTCTTTTGTCAGTGGTCAGTTGTTAGTTGTCAGGGGGCAGGAGGCAGAAGGCACGAGGCAGGAGTAAAGAATTATTTCCCTGATCACCCCATCACCCCATCCCCGTCATCTCCCTCATCCCCGTCATCTCCCCCATCCCCCCATCTCCCCTTCCCCTCAAAGAGAAACCAAAGGGATGGAGTTAGAACACATGTAAAAAAGGGATTGGGGGATTGGGGATTAGGAGTTTGGCGATCGCACTCTCAGTTCTCAGTCACTTGAGGAGATTCTTATAGATCTTTCCGTCCTTCATAATCACGACGAAATTTTTATCTGGGTTCTCGATCAGCTTGATGTTTTGCAGCGGATCACCGTTTACCAGCAGTAGGTCAGCCAGTGCGCCTTCTTCGACCACGCCCAGTTTACCCTGGTAGGGATTGCGTGGCCCGGACAATGCCAGCAGTTCGGCATTCGTGCTTGTTGCCATCTTTAACACTTCAGCTGGGGTGTACCAGCGAACCATTTTCGCCAGTTGCGCCCCTTGACGGGCAGCTAGCTTGGCATCGAATAATGAGTCAGTGCCCCAAGCTGTTTTGAGATTGTATTTCTTAGCCAGGGCATAGGCGGTGTCTGTCCCCTTGGTTATTTCTAGTAGTTTGGCGTGGTTAACCGACCCTTTTGGCAAAGGCACAGCATCTTCGTCATTTAGGAAGGGCTGTATACTGAGCCAGATACCTTTTTCAGCCATGATTTTCGCTGTCACCTCATCCATGAGTTGTCCGTGTTCGATGCACTTGACACCAGCCCGAATCGCTTTCTGAATTGCGCGAGGTGTATAGGCATGAACTGTTACATAAGTGTTCCAGTCCTCAGCGGCCTCGACTGCGGCATGTAACTCCGTTTCTGTGTACTGGCTGACATCCAGCGGATCATAGTTTGATATTATACCGCCGCCAGCCGCTAGCTTAATCTGGGTAGCACCTTGCATTAATTGCTCACGGGTTGTGCGGAGTACCTCATCCACACCATCAGCGATCGCAACGCTGCTGAAGGCTTCTGTGTTGCTGAGAGTTGTATCGGGTGTCCAGACAAGATCTTTTGGTGTGCGGTAATCGCCATGTCCGCTAGTCTGCGAGATCATTGCACCGCTGGGATAAATCCGCGGCCCCACCGCATTACCGTTATCAATGGCCTTCTTGAGGTCGAATACTGGCCCTGCCAAATCACGGATGCTGGTGAATCCGCGCAGCAGCATTTGTTTGGCTGCGGTTTGTGCTTTCTGATTCATGATTTCAGGACTAAGATCTGGCGAGACGAACTCGTCACTCGTGCTGTTAATCATAAACAGATGGACATGGTTATCAATTAGTCCCGGCATCAGTGTACGACTATTTCCATCAATTCTGGTCAACTCAATGCCTGATGCTGTGGCAATTGGAGTTTTAGAAATGGTTTTAATTTTATTACCGACGACTAAAACATTCGATAAATCAGAAAGCTGATCAGAGGTGCCATTGAAAATCCGAACGTTCGTGAACAGGATGCTCGTGGGTTCCTGACTCTGGACACTGGGGGATGGCTGACTTGGAGTACAGCCTGTTGGTGTGATAAAGCCTATAAGCGCAAGTATCAAAGCTCCTAATGCAATCTGGTAGCGAAATTGCATATGCTACTCCTTCCTTACTGACAACCCTAAATGTAGATGTCTGGAGCTAAATTCAATTGTAATAATCAGCCCACAAGACTGCGAAATTTTCAGGTTGGAAGTAGAGGTGCAATTCGTTGTTATACCATTTCACGAAATATCTGATACAGATACATGAGTAGGGGCGTACAACTGTACGCCCCTACAACTCTTTACATAAAAAGCGCTGTCAGTTATCCAGGGCGTGAATATCTGGTTATGCGTGAGGTTAACATTACAAAACAGAGATTTGAAGCGGATTTTTTTAATTTATCGAACTCACATTTTTTGATGCAAATCTTAATATTTAGCAAATGCTAAGAATTTATAAATAAATCCCACAAATTACTGTGTACGAGAAAACATAATTATATAGATTTAAGCAAATTTTTTACAGCTTAAGGAGGGCCTGATGGTTACGGCAAGAGTACCAGAACAACAGGTCAAAATCGGCCCAACTCGGTTGCTGATTAATAACGAATGGGTAGAAAGTGTCAGCGATCGCCGATTTGAAACCATTAACCCAACTACAGGTGAGGTAATCTGCGATGTCGCAGAAGCAGATGCCCCAGATGTGGAAAAAGCAGTGCAAGCCGCCCGCGCTGCTTTTTCTCGCGGCGAATGGACAAAGCTATCTGCAACTCGTCGCGGCGAGTTGCTTTACAAGCTGGCAGATTTAATTGAACAGAATATTGATGAATTAGCACGCCTGGAAACTCTAGACAATGGCAAGCCTTTACAAGATTCATTCACCGACTTGGGGCTAGTTATCGGCTGCTATCGTTACTATGCAGGCTGGGCTGATAAGGTACAAGGTAAAACTATCCCAATTAACGGCCCTTACTTCTGCTACACTCGCCATGAACCTGTGGGTGTGGTTGGTCAAATTATCCCTTGGAATTTCCCACTGTTAATGCAGGCGTGGAAGCTAGCACCAGCTTTGGCAACTGGTAATACTGTGGTGATGAAAACCGCTGAACAAACACCATTGTCAGCATTGCGGGTGGGTGAATTGATTGTTGAGGCTGGTTTTCCGCCTGGTGTGGTGAATATTTTATCAGGATATGGCCCAACAGCCGGGGCTGCCATCGCTCGCCACATGGATATTGACAAAGTGGCCTTTACTGGTTCCACTGAAGTCGGGCATCTAATTATGGAAGCCGCAGCCAAAAGCAACCTCAAGCGCGTGACTCTTGAACTTGGCGGTAAGAGTCCCAACATCGTCTTTGCTGATGCTGACATGGATGCAGCGATCGCAGGTTCTCACGATGCTTTATTCTTCAACCAAGGCCAATGCTGCTGTGCTGGTTCACGGGTATTCGTGGAAGAAAAATGCTACGACGAGTTTGTCGCTAAAAGTGTAGAACAAGCCAAACAGCGGATTGTCGGTAACCCCTTCGATGAAAGCACAGAACAAGGGCCGCAAGTAGACAAAGACCAATTCGACAGAGTGATGGGTTATATCGAGTCTGGAATGCGCGAAGGTGCCCAGATGCTTTGTGGTGGTAATCGAGTTGGAAACAAAGGTTTTTTCATTGCACCCACAGTCTTTGCCGATGTCCGCGATGAGATGAAAATTGCTCAAGAGGAAATCTTTGGCCCTGTGATGAGCATCATCAAATTTAAAGACATCGACGAAGTAATTCAACGGGCGAATACCACTATGTACGGACTCGCCGCCGCTGTCTGGACTCAGGATATTAACAAAGCACACGCGATCGCTCACAATGTGCGTGCTGGTACAGTGTGGGTAAACTGTTACGATGTATTCGACGCTGCTGCACCCTTCGGTGGTTTCAAGCAATCTGGTATCGGTCGCGAACTAGGCGAATATGGCTTACAGCAATACACCGAAGTTAAAACTGTCACCATCAAATTGTAAACTAAATATATTACTGTTCTTTGGCAAGTTGAGCTTTTGCTTGTTGCCAAAGACTTTCTAACTCATCCAAACTGTAATCAGAAAGGGGGCGGTCAACAACTGCCTCCATTTTTTCTAACCGCTGGACGAATCGCTGATTTGTGCCTTGCAAACCAGCAGCAGGATCAAGATTATACCAACGGGCAAGTTGAATCACTGCAAACAGTAAATCTCCTAATTCTGCTTGTTGTCGTTGTGGTGTTTCCTCAGCCAAAGCCTGTTGAAACTCTGCCAATTCCTCATGAAACTTTTCCCAAACGCCATCGATGTTTTCCCATTCAAACCCCACAGCAGCAGCTTTCTGGGAAATCTTCATGGCCGCCGTCAGTGGCGGAAGGGTACGTCCATAGCGACTGAGTTTAGCACTGAGTTTTTGATTTTCTGGGGATGCTTCACCCTTTTCTGTGGCTTTAATTTGTTCCCAGTTTTGTCGCACCTCATCCACACTCTGCACCGACACATCACTAAACACATGGGGGTGACGGCGAATCAACTTTTGGGAAATACCTCTAGCTACTTCTTGTAGAGAAAATTGTCCATATTCACTGGCGATTTGGGCTTGCAATACCACTTGTAAAAGCAAATCTCCTAACTCTTCTTGGATCGCTTCCTTGTCACCATTGTTAATAGCATCAACCACTTCATAAGCTTCTTCAATCACATAGGGTGTCAGCGTTTGGGGAGTTTGCGCCAAATCCCAAGGACAACCACCATCAGGCGATCGCAATTTTGCCACCACCTCAATTAACTCCTGCAACGCCGCCAAAGTATCACCATTATTTTGATTTAATTCCATAACTAATAAAAACTCCGCGTCCTCTGCGTACTCTGTGAGTCCAGTCCCCGTCTTGGTGAGGCAGTGCGGTGAGGCAGCCCCCATCTTGGCGGTTTCCGGCGATGGGGGACTGCCGAACCCGTAAGGGTCTTGGGGTCTCCCCAAGTGGAGCAACTGCCGAACCCGTAAGGGCTTCTGCCGAGATGGGGAACTGGCGAACCCGAAGGGCGGTTCAAAAATTATAAATTCAAGGTAACTTGAAATTCTGAATACAGAACTTAGTGGTAGGGTCGAAGCAAGCATACTCCGAAATCCTACCTTTACACTACTTTATTTCAGTTTGATTGAGTTCGATGACAAGTACAGTTACAATTATCACCTGGGTGTTGCTGTAGATGAGGATTTTGGTTTAGATGCAATAGCACCGATATTTGTAAGAGCTATTTGTTTTGGAACTGTTTGATTTGAATTAATCCATAGCAAATAACCCACGTCTACAGCAGTTATTTCCGTAACTTCTGTTGGTATTTCAAAAACGAAGCTTACTTTTGTAGGAATACTAGGAGCAAAAGTCTGATCAACATATC
Organism: Nostoc sp. NIES-4103; assembly: GCF_002368335.1. Taxonomy (GTDB): domain Bacteria; phylum Cyanobacteriota; class Cyanobacteriia; order Cyanobacteriales; family Nostocaceae; genus Amazonocrinis. The sequence goes on from NZ_AP018288.1 coordinate 8,399,478, forward strand.
TGTTAGTACTGGAACCTCCAGCATTTAGTTCATTCGCAGTGTATACGGTACCAGAAGAATCGATAACATTTGTCAATGGTTTGTAAGTTTGTTTAGCCCCCCAGCGAATTTTTGGACGTGTATCACCTAAATTTGTCACTAAAACATCACAAATTACTGTTGTATTTTTAGTTCTATAGCAACCACGAGATTCAAATTTCAAATTACTATCTTTATCAACAGCTTGAGCCAGTAAAGTTGTACTTTGTGATTTCTGTGTAACAGCTTGGGATACAGGAATAGCCATTGCACTTGAAGTTACCGTCCCAATAATTAAGCTAGATACAGCTGCTGCTTTAGTAAACGTCCGTGTATTGAACATAATATTATTTACCCCCTGTATTGGCGATCGCAAGTAAAGCTTAAATGAGCCGTTCTAGAATAATGTATCTTTTTTAGGGCTTATTTGCTTATTTTCTGCTAGCTGGTACAAGGTGACAGTTTCTCTAACTTGAGGTGAAACTATTGCTTTGTGCGGCTTTTACTAATTCTTGGCTTAGACCGACGATTAGGGCGACTTGTAGCTTTACGTTTCTTGATTTTGCCACTAGGAAGTAAACCGCGAATCCCCTGCTTTTGGAAGCGTTTGTATGCTGAATTACTCCAATCGCTGAGAGAATGACTCATGGCACCGAGTTCTAACCCGAAAAATAGGGCAAGAAATTCTGTACTGTAATTAGTAAGCGATCGCCCGACATTTTCACCTACATCCTGCCAAGTAAAAGTGAGATTCCACAGCTTTGCGGCAATTACCCAAACAAAAACAGCCAAGACAGTTAGTAAGCAAGCCAGATAAAGCACCCGTAGCGTTGTGCCAATAATCGGGCCGTGAGATAAGAAAGAACGATGGCGAAGACTTCTTTGATAAGGTAGCCAAATCCAACGTAAAAAACCCCAGCGTTGGTATTGCAGAGAATAAATATCCAAATCCGGGCCAAACATCAGCCCGCCAAACAGAAACCCACCTGCAACCAACAAAGTCACATTACTACTACGACTTTGCCACAAAGTGACACCCGCCACCAGTGGCAAAGCGTACAAAGTAATGCGATCGTGTGTCCGACCAGATGGCATCCTCAGTCCTGAGTAGTGATTATTGGTGAGTATAATTCATAATCTCACTTGAGGGGAGATGGGGGGATGAGGGGATGGGGGAGATGAGGGGGATGAGGGGATGGGGGAGATGAGGGGGATGAGGGGATGGGGGAGATGAGGGGGATGAGGGGATGGGGGAGATGAGGGGGATGAGGGGGATGAGGGAGAAATTGTTTATCCAATTCCCCATTCCCAATTCCCCATTCCCAATTCCCCATTCCCCATTCCCCATTCCCTTATTGTTGGTAGCCTAGTATTGACTTAGGAAAGCTATAAGTGTGAGTTTTATGACAAGTACTATTGAATCTCCCTACAGCCCCGAACAAATTGCTGCTTGGTTGCGGGGACTACTTACTGTTGCTTGGGCAGATGGTAACTTTGATGAACAAGAACAGCAATCAATTGCTAATATTACCAAAGAAGAATTAGCTCCTGGCTTAAAATGGGAATCGCTAGAAGTAATTACACCAGAGGAATTAGCCGCAGTTTTGGGTAAAGGTACACCAGCGGCAGAAAATTTCTTGCGTACAGCGGTGATGATTGCGATCGCAGATGGTACATATTCTCTTAGCGAAGACGAAATCTTGCATAAGTTTTGCCAAGCTTTAGAACTGCAAGAGGACATACTCAAGACCCTGCGCCACACCCTAGAAGGAAAAGAACAGCAGTTAGTTACCACCCCTTTACCCAAAGCACACCCACACGATCCACTCCAGCCTATGCGCGACTGGCTGGACGGGTTAGAAATCCAAGACCCCAAAGTTGCCCGTTTTTTATGTAAAATGATTCCCTCTCAATGTCCCTTTGAACGAGATGTGGTTCTGTTTGGACACAAAATCGTTCACATCCCACCAATGTGTAAAATAAACCCACTGTATGAACAACTTGTAGGTTTGCGTTTTCGGGCCCTCTCCTATTTGGCTGATGAATGTGGTGAAGATGTTTCACCATACATTTAGCTATTAGTTATTAGTCATTGGTCAACAGTCCATAGACAAAAGTAATTACCATTGACTAATGACTGTTGACTAATGACTGTTGACTGTTGACTATTGACTCTTGACTAACTATGCAATTTATCGATCAAGCAGAAATTGAAGTAGAAGCTGGTAAGGGTGGAGATGGTATTGTCGCCTTCCGGCGTGAGAAGTATGTACCCGCTGGTGGCCCTTCTGGTGGTAATGGCGGACGTGGTGGTTCAGTAATTTTCGTTGCTGACGAAAACCTGCAAACCTTGCTAGATTTCAGATATAACCATCTGTTTAAAGCCGAAAACGGTGGTCGCGGCGGCCCAAATAACCGCACTGGCGCAAATGGCAAGGATTTAATTATCGAAGTTCCCTGCGGTACGGCTGTTTATGATGCTGAAACAGACGCTTTACTTGGTGATTTAATCAAAGCTGGAGAAAAATTACGTATTGCCGAAGGCGGTAAAGGTGGACTAGGAAATCAGCATTTCTTGAGTAACCGTAACCGCGCCCCAGAATACGCCCTTCCAGGTTTGCCAGGAGAAAGAAAGCTGCTGCGTCTGGAGTTGAAACTTTTGGCGGAAGTGGGAATTATTGGACTGCCAAATGCAGGGAAATCCACTTTAATTTCATCTTTATCAGCTGCACGTCCCAAAATTGCAGATTACCCCTTCACTACTCTCATTCCCAATCTAGGTGTAGTGCGGAAACCTACTGGTGATGGTACAGTCTTTGCCGATATCCCTGGTTTAATTGAGGGTGCTGCCCAAGGTGCAGGTTTGGGACATGATTTTTTACGCCACATCGAACGCACGCGGGTATTGCTGCATTTAATTGATGCTACTAGCGATGATGTGATCGGAGACTATAACACAATTCAGCAAGAATTGCAAGCATATGGAAGGGGTTTAAGAGAGCGATCGCAAATTCTCGCACTCAACAAAATTGATGCAGTTGATACGGAAACAGTAGATTTAGAAGCGCTAGCCACTCAACTAAATCACCTTTCCTATGCCCCAGTTTTCTTAATTTCCGCTGTCACCCGCACCGGCATAGACCCAATGTTACAGGAAATTTGGCGAATTTTGGATGAAATAAATGCTGTTGAAGAAGCCGAGGTGTTGGGGTGATTGATGCAGTCATTGTGTTAACTAAAGTAAAAAAAACAGTTAACTGATTCAAAATGTCAAGCTTGGTTCTATACTAATTCAGCTATCTACCTTGAGGCTTTAGTATTACTATAATACCAATTCTCTAAAATGAGGCAACACATTCGCTCCGCCGAAAGCCATGCCATATAGGACTTTCTTAATTACGAATTACGAATTACGAATTACGAATTGGTATAAGTTCTCGGTATTTAGCTAATTGAAATAGAATCAAAAGCCTAATGAATCTCGCTGCTATTCTCAAAGACTCAAATTACAAGCTGTCTCAATTCACATCCCAAGAAATTGACAACTTGGAAAAATCCATTGTCATCAAACAAACGAAAAGCGGGGATGTGCCTTATATTCAATGTTTGGTGCGTAGTAAGGAGATAAAACTAACTCCTGAAGAAGCAGTGCGACAGCTTTATTTGCAAGTTTTAACACAGCGCTATCATTACCCAGTCAGTCGCATTACAGTTGAATATATTGTTACATTTGGGCGAGAAAAGAAAAAAGCTGATATTGCCATTAGTGACAAAGATAGACCTAATGTTCCTTACATTATTGTCGAACTGAAAAAGCCCAAATTGAAAGATGGTAAAGAGCAGTTACGCTCTTATTGTAATGCGACGGGCGCACCCATTGGGATCTGGACAAATGGCGACCAGATTTCTTACTATCAGCGGAAAAATCCCAATTATTTTGAAGATATTACCGACATACCCAATGCTAACCAAACTTTAGCAGATATTCTCAATGTCAGATTTACCCTAGACGACTTAATTAAAAAGGATAAACTCGTCAATGAGAAAAAATCCCTCAAAGCCTTAATTGAGGAAATGGAAGATGAAGTCTTAGCAAATGCGGGAGTTGATGTTTTTGAGGAAGTCTTCAAGCTGATTTTTACCAAGTTATATGACGAATGGCTTTCTGGACGTGGTAACAACCGCCATACTCGATTATTAGAGTTTAGAAATACTGGACAAACAGACACCGCCCTCAAAAATAAAATTCAAGACTTATTTGATAGGGCAAAAAAACATTGGGAAGGTGTATTTAGTGAAGATAGTAAAATTGCTTTGACTGTTTCACACCTATCGATTTGTGTGTCGTCTTTGGAAAATGTCAAGTTATTCAACTCTAATCTGGATATTGTAGATGAAGCATTCGAGTATTTGATTAATCAAAGTAGCAAAGGTGAAAAAGGACAATATTTTACACCACGGTATGTAATCGATATGTGTGTGAAAATGCTCAATCCTCAAGAGGATGAGTATATGATTGACACAGCGGCGGGTTCCTCTGGTTTTCCAGTGCATACAATTTTTCATGTTTGGAAACAAATTCTTGACGATGAAGAAATCAAAGTCAGCAATTTATTTTCTTTAGAAGATAAGCCTTATCGTTGTGAAAAATATGTCCAAGAAAAAGTATTTGCTATTGATTTTGATGAAAAAGCGGTACGGGTAGCGCGAACCCTAAATTTAATAGCAGGTGATGGACAAACAAATGTATTACACTTAAACACTTTAGATTTTGCAAGTTGGGATGAAGTAACGCGGGATGAAGATTGGCAGAATATCTATTTTGAAGGTTTTAAACGATTAAAGAAATTACGCCGTAACAAGGATAGTTATAAGGAGTTTCAATTTGATATTTTAATGGCTAATCCGCCCTTTGCAGGTGATATTAAAGAACCACAGATTATTCATAGATATGATTTGGCGAAAAAGCCTAACGGAGGATGGCAATCGAAGGTTGGGCGAGATATTTTATTTATTGAACGTAATTTAGATTTTTTGAAACCTGGGGGTAGGATGGCAATTGTTTTACCCCAAGGACGGTTTAATAATTCATCAGATAAAGATATTCGAGATTTTATAGCAGAACGTTGCCGAATTTTGGCGGTGGTAGGGTTGCATGGAAATACTTTTAAGCCCCATACAGGAACTAAAACTTCAGTATTATTAGTGCAAAAGTGGAATGATGACCCCAAGGCGGGGGCGCTGTGTCCACGGGTAGATGATTACAATATCTTTTTTGCAACAATGCGGAAGTCGGGAAAAGACAATTCTGGTGAGAAGATATGGCGGCGGGTGTTGTCGAGTTCAGAAGAAAGGTTATCTGAACAGGAGAAAGAGAAGATATTTTTGCAAGATATTCACGGTCATTTAGTTGTTGACCATGATTTGTTTAACCATGACGGACTGGGGGAAGATGGTATTGCTGAGGCGTTTATTGAGTTTGCGAAGAAGGAGAATTTAAGTTTTTTTAAACCAAGCCCATCTGTGACACCGTTTGATGAAGCGAAGTATCAACAGTTAATGGATGGGCTGGAAGCAGCAGAGGTGAGTTTTAGTCAAGTTAAAATGAATAATGAAGCATTTAGATATGACAGTGAATTTTTCAAGAAAAGTTACTTACTTAATGACTCAGTTATTAAACAAAAAAAATATTTGTTTTTAAAACAAAAAATCAAAGATTTGAAAAGTTTTGGTGCATATTCTCTATGTAATGAAATTGAATACTTGGAAGAAGGTATACCGTTTTTAAGATGTGTCAATATCAAACAATTTCAAGTTAATTTTGCAGATGTTTTGTATATTAGTGAAAAATCGCACGCTTTACTTTGGAAATCTGAAGTTAAGCCTGAAATGGTTTTACTAACTATGTCTGGTAGTGCTGGTAACGTTGCCATTGCTTATGAAACTTGGAAATATCCAATCAATTCCAATCAAGATATTGCTAAGATAAAATTTGTTGAAGGTACAAATCCGTATTTTGTTTATATATTTTTCACTACAAAATATGGTTATAATCAAATTCAAAGGCAATTAGTAGGTAGTGTCCAACAACATATATTTTTATGGCAAATTGAAAAGTTAGTCATTCCTGAAATAAATATAAGATTTAAGTCATGTATTGAGTATCTTTCAAAGATATCAAATAAACAAGCAGAAGAATCATTAAGTATCTATAACCAAGCTGAAGAATTACTTCTAAAAGAACTAAAGTTAAAAGACTGGCAACCTCCTGAAGAAAACATTGCAGAAAAAAGTTTTTCATCTTCCTTCCTAGCTTCCGGTCGCCTAGATGCTGAATATTATCAGCCGAAACAACAAAAAATAATGGATGTAATGGGTAGTTCTGGACTTCAGATTAAAGATGTTGCTAACCTGGCAAAACGAAAGTTTCAACCAAGCCCACAAGGAACATTTAACTATATTGAAATTGGCAATCTGAGTGGAGACGGATTTGCTAACAGTGATATTATCGATATGTCAGAAGCCCCTAGCCGCGCTCAATGGATTGTTAAAACTAATGATATTATAACATCAACAGTCCGCCCCATTAGAAGACTTTCTGCATTAATTGAAAAAGAGCAAAATAACTATGTTTGTTCATCGGGTTTTGCTGTTTTAAAACCTATGAAAGTAGAACCTGAAGTTTTGCTAGTTTATTTAAGATTGCCAGTTGTGTGCGAAATTCTTGATCTACACACAACAGCAAGTATGTATCCTGCAATCTCAACAGAAGATTTATTGAATATTCCGATTACATTGCCAAATGAACGCATTCGTCAAGAAATTGTAGAAAAAGTTAAAGCATGTCGAAAAGCTAGCGAACAATCCAAAAAACTGCTAGAAATTGCTAAAACAGGAGTAGAGAAAGCCATAGAAACTGATGAAGCCACAGCAACAGCTTGGATGAATCAGCAACTTGCAGCTTTGGGTATTAACTCCCTGGATGATTAAGCAAACCTAAGAGGTTGTTTTAAAAGTGGTTGGCTGTGATTTTAATCACATTTTTAACCCCCTTAATCCCCCCTTTCCAAGGCTACCGTGTACACACAAGTCGTATTACCCCCCTTAATCCCCCCTTGATAAGGGGGGAAAAATTGAAAATCTAGCACCCTCCCCTTTATAAGGGGAGGGTTAGGGTGGGGTAAATAAATATTCAATACACTACTACAGACTTTTCAAACATCCTCTAAAATGAGGTCAACAGTATGACTGCAAAAGAACAATTAATGAAAGAAATCGAACAAGCGCCAGAAAGTCTAATAGCGGGACTTAAACATAACAGTAGATGAAAAAAGGGTATAATGCTTAAACAGCATAGCTTTCACGTTGACAAAAGCTCATGAAAGAAACTACCCCCGCAGCCATGCCTCCGTGCTTTGAAAGATGGTGTCAACGGTTTGACGATTTGTTTAGTCATAAGGCTCAAAAAAGAGAGTTTAGGCATTATATAGGGGGATTATTGGGCGAAAGTGAAAGAAAAAACCTGTCTCAAATGGCAGAAAACGCGGTAGAGGTGAGTTATCACCGATTACACCACTGTCTTGATGCAGTCGCTCATGGGGGAAACCCCCAAGACCGCGCTGCATCGCTTTTTAACCGAAGCGCCTTGGTCTAGTGATCGGGTGAATGAGCGTCGCTTAGAAATCATGAACAAGTGTAGTCAGACGAAAATTAGTAGAGGCTTTAGTTTAATAATTGATGATTCTGGTCATAGAAAGAGTGGGAATTTTACTGCTGGAGTAGGGAGACAATATATCGGAGAAATTGGCAAAACAGAGAATGGAATAGTAGTAGTAACAACACATTTATATGATGGAAGAAAAAGCTTACCGTTAGATATAGAGCTATATCAACACGCTGATTCGTTATCTCAAGGAAAGCAAGACCCGCTATTTGAGAAGAAACCAGAACTAGCACTTCCCGTTAATAGATAAAGTTATAAACAGAAAATATCAACCTGGGATAGTAATTGTAGATGCAGGATATGGCAACAATACATCCTTTTTATTAGAGTTAGAGAAACGAAAATTGAAGTATTTAGGAGGATTAGCCAAAAATCGGAAAGTAAATGTTGTTCAAAAAGATAATAACCAACAAACAATCAAGTTAGATGAATTAGCGCAGAGTCTACCCCAAGAGGCTTTTGTAGAAATACAACTGAAGTTGGATAAACCTAAAACACTATGGGTAGTAACTAAAGAAGTAGAAATATCATGTCTAAGTGGAAAGCGAAATATTGCTATCGTCATGAACGCTGCGACTTTTTCACAAGCTACTGATATTGACTATTTTATTACCAATGTTGATTCATCAATTGTCACCCCACAATGGATAGTTGACACCTATAGTTCAAGAAATTGGGTAGAAGTTTTTTATCGGGAAGCCAAGGGATGGTTAGGGCTAAAAGAATATCAAGTTCGAGATAAAAGAAGTCTACTTCGCCATTTTATCTTAGTTTTTTGTGCTTATACTTTTATCCTTTGGCATCGAATGACTGGGGGTTTGAGACGAAGGTGGGCTTCCAAACCTTTGAACACTTTTACTGAAGCTTTAGAGGCTTTTAGAACAGCCATGTCTTTTCGTTTTTTTGATTGGTTGACGACCAACCGTGACGTATTTGCCTCTTATAAAGCCAGTTTGGGCTACATTTGGGCTTAATTTTTGTTTAAGTCCCGATAGAAGAGTTGTTAGACTTTTTACTGTTTGCTAAAGCAAGGCGAAATCAACAAAATACTGAAATTGATTCTACTAGCCAATTAGCAGTAGAACAAAACGAACAGCAACTTCAAAATAGTAAACCGATTTGGGAAATTTTTGAAGATTTTACCAACGAATTACCGGAAGAAGTGATTGCCCAACTACCAACAGATAGGGCTGCACAACTTGACCATAAATTTTGCTAGAAGAATGGGCAAAACTTCCAACTGATATGTCAAAAAATTTGGCTTAATATTTATATGGTTAACCCAAAAGTGAAGAATGATTATGCAATTACAAGAACAACGCTATTATTCACCTGAAGAATATCTAGAACTCGAAGTTAATTCAGAGGAACGTCATGAATATATTGATGGTCAAATTATCCCAATTACAGGCGGCACACCTAATCACAACCAAATTGCTCTTAACTTAAGCGGTGCGCTAAATTTTCTTCTCAAGCGTCAGCCTTATCGAGTCTTTGTGACTGACCAGCGTCTTTGGATTCCTAACAGGCAAATTCACACTTATCCTGATGTAATGGTGGTGAAAACTCCTTTGGAGTATCGAGAAGGAAGACGAGATACTTTAATTAATCCAATATTCATTGCTGAAGTGTTGTCAAAATCTACTAAAAGTTATGACAGAGATGAAAAATTTGTTGCTTATCGGTCAATTTCTAGCTTTCAAGAATATATTTTGATTGACCAGTACAAAATGCATGTTGAGCAGTACTTTAAAACGGAAAATAATAAATGGATATTTTCGGAATTTGAAGATGGGGAAGAAAGTCTAAATTTGGCTTCTATTCCTTGCCAAGTTTTGTTGGGTGATATTTATGATAAGGTAGATTTTAATGCAGAGGAGTAGGTTAGAATTAGCTCACGCACCAGACGCAACAGACGCAAAGGTTTTTTTATGTCTTTGCGTCTGGTGGAAGAATGCAGAGGTTAGACTTTGATAAACCAGTGTTGGCGATACATGAAAATGCCAACTGCTAACCATAATAAGACGGTGACTAAGGCAAATAAAAGTGAACCGTTGAGTGTACCTGCCCAAGATGCGAAAATGTTCTGATAAATCCAATTGTAGGTGCTGATAGCGTTTTCGCCTGTGCCGATGCTGGTTCTGACTAAGATTTTAATCAATAATACTGATGCCACGAAAAGAGCGATCGCATTTAAGCCCATAATTTCAAAAGGCTTACTCCAGCGACGTATCCGCCGCACTTCGATGAGTTCGTAACAAGCTGCTAGCAACAATAATGCCCAACCGCTGGTAAATACAACATAGGAACTAGTCCACAGCTTTTTGTTGATGGGGAATGTCCACCCCCACGCCCAACCAATAATTAAGCAACCAATGCCAAATAATGCTAACCCTATACTTGTGCGCGACTGCACAGGTTGACTGCGTATCCATTGCCCTGTAAAGTAGCCAGCCAAGACACTTACTATTGCAGGGATAGTGCTGAATAGTCCCTCTGGATCTCCCAAGTTTTTGTAACCATCGCCTGCATACAGATGGGCTTTGGGTATAATCAAGCGGTCAATATAAGCGCCGAAGTTGCCATCCCGTGTCAGCACTCCCGCGCCATAACCAGGAACTGGTATGTACATCAGTGCCAACCAATAGCCGATGAGTAGCACTGCTGCTACTATCCATTGCCCTTTACGTGGCAGGTTTAGAACTGCCAGGGAAGCCAGTAGGTAAGTTAGGCTGATGCGCTGCAACACCCCCATAAACCGGATGTTACTTAAGTCAAAAGTCCAAATACCTTTATTCCAAAATCCATTCAGCAGTAAGCCCAAGGCAAAGAGAATGGCAGCGCGGCGTAAAATTCGCCAATAAACTGCTTTGGTGGGTTTATTCGCTTCGGTGTACTTTGACAAGGAAAAAGTCATGGCTACACCAACAATGAACAAAAAGAAGGGAAATACCAAATCAGTTGGTGTGCAACCATGCCACTCGGCATGGGCTAAGGGTGGATATACATCATCTGCGACTCCCACCATATTGACGAGAATCATACCTGCAATGGTTATGCCACGGAAAACATCCAGCGAAGTCAGGCGCATAAGCAAAATTTTATCTAGTGAATTTAACAGTACCCCTTTTGTTGTAAACGAGCAGGATAGTTTTAAACCAATGCATAAGATAAAACTTTGCAACCTATTTAGTATTTCAATGATAGGTTAATGCAGCTTTGTGTTGAAAAACACTATTTTTGGGTTATTATGAGAGGTTTTATTTGATTTTTAGTGTATCACTATAATACTTAGTAACCCAAGTTGCTAGTTACTATTGTAGGCGATCGCGTTCTGGTCACTTGAGCAATAAAATCCCCTCCAAAAAGCAAGTAATTAATCAAATCAGATACGTATAGAGGTTACATTGCATCGCATAAACGCTACTTTTATGGAGTGCAATTCCCGTTACTAAGTAGCATCTTTAGCATCCTTAGCAAAAAGTTATAAAGTTTTAAATATCAAATATCAAGCTACTAGGTTAAAACTTGTTTGCTATTTGAATGCTCACAACATCCAAAATAGCAAACTTTAAAAAACCTTAAATTAATACTACGCAAATATACTTTGTAATGCGACTATGGTATTATCCTACTTGTAATTAAGTCCAAAATTCATCGATTTAAAACTTTAAACTCTGATTTTCTAGCAAAATAGAGAAAAGTATCATGAATTACATATCTTGAGGTTAACTCGTAAAACGCTGTGCTGTGAGATCCTTTTTGATTACTGAAAAATTTGGAAGATGGAAGCTTTGCAAAATAAAGCTTTTATTTTAAGTGCTGTTTCAAAAACTAAGTCATTTTATACCTCAAGTTAAATTTATGTAATTTTCCCTTGGAGTGTATAAGTTTTAATTTTTTGGATGAGAAGTTACGGGCGTTATTTTTCACATTTAACGTCGCACCCTCATTAGCATTGTATAGGAGTGTTAAAGCGCGACAATTTAGCAAATAATCATTCTCGTAGATACAACTGCATAAAATTACCAAAGCCTAGCTAATAACATTAAGCCAAGCGCTAAATAGTGCTAATGGTAACGATACCTTCACTGGTGGACTAGCGCAGATATGTTAATTAGCTGGTATTGGTAATCGTGAAATTAAGGTTAATGAAACTCACTTATTTTTTTATAGAGTGAGTTCATTTAACGTGGTTAGGACTGGTTCTTAACCTGATTCACCCATTAATCTGAGTTTAAGGAGAGCATTTTGTGACTTATTACTATTACGGAACTAGTGCTAACAACACCTTCGGTTATCTGTACGATGCACTCGTTGCCTATGGTTATGGAGGTAATGACTACCTTTATGGTTCTTACCTATACGACTATAACGACTACCTTGATGGCGGTACTGAGAGTGACACTCTCTATGGTTATGGCGGTAGCGACACCATTTATGGTGGTTACGATTTCTACTCGAATTACATCTATGGTGGAAACGGTAACGACTACCTTTATGGTGGGTATTACGTCGACTCCATAGATGGCGGCGCTGGTAACGACTACATCTATGATTTGTACGGTGGCGATACTTTATTAGGTGGTGATGGTGATGACACCATCTATGCTGGAGATTACTATTACTCCGGCAATTACATAGATGGGGGTGCTGGTAACGACTACATCTATCTGTACTCGTACAACGGCTACAGCGACAGCATTTATGGTGGTTACGGTTCAGACAGCATCTATGGTAGTAGTGGTAGTAACTACATTGATGCTGGTTACGATTTCTACTCGAACTACATCTATGCCTACGATGGCAACGACACCATTTATGGTGGTTATTACGTCGACTCCATAGATGGCGGCGCTGGTAACGACTACATCTATGATTTGTACGGTGGCGATACTTTATTAGGTGGTGATGGTAATGACACCATCTATGCTGGAGATTACTATTACTCTGGCAATTACATAGATGGGGGTGCTGGTAACGACTACATCTATCTGTACTCGTACAACGGCTACAGCGACAGTATTTATGGTGGCCTTGGTTCAGACACCATCTATGGTAGTAGTGGTAGTAACTATATTGATGCTGGTTACGATTTCTACTCGAACTACATCTATGCCTACGATGGTAACGACACCATAAATGGTGGTTATTACTTCGACTACATAGACGCTGGCGCTGGTAACGACTACATCTATGATTACTATGGTGGCGATACTTTAGTGGGTGGTGATGGCAATGACACCATCTATGCTGGAGATTACTATTACTCTGGCAATTACATAGATGGCGGTGCTGGTAACGACTACATCTATCTGTACTCGTACAACGGCTACAGCGACAGTATTTATGGTGGCCTTGGTTCAGACACCATCTATGGTAGTAGTGGTAGTAACTATATTGAAGCTGGTTACGATTTCACCTCGAACTACATCTATGGTTATGATGGCAACGACACCATTTATGGTGGTTATTACAGCGACTCCATAGAAGGTGGCGCTGGTAACGACTATATCTATGATTTGTATGGTGCCGATACTTTACTAGGTGGTGATGGCAATGACACCATCTATGCTGGAGATTACTATTACTCTAGTAATTACATAGATGGCGGTGCTGGTAATGACTACATCTATCTGTACTCGTACAACGGCTACGGTAGCAGCATTTATGGTGGCTATGGTTCAGACACTATCTATGGTGGTACTGGCAGTGACTACATTGATGCTGGTTACGATTACGCCGCTAACTACATTTATGCTGGAGCAGGCAATGACTACATCTATGGTGGTTATGGTGGAGACTATGTAGATGCTGGGGCTGGTGACGACTACATCTATAACTACTACAATACCTACAATGGCACTATTTTAGGTGGAGATGGCAATGACACCATTTATGGTGGTTCTGGCAATGACTCCCTCAACGGTGGGGCTGGCAGGGACTACATCTATGGTGGCGCTGGTAATGACACCTTAAATGGTAGTTCTGGTATAGACACATTGGTAGGTAGCACTGGCAATGATGTCTACTACGTTGATAGTGGTAGCGATGTCGTGACAGAGTATGCAAGTGAGGGCACTGACACGGTAAATTCTTCTGTCACCTACACCTTGTCAGCAAACGTCGAAAATCTGACTCTGACTGGTTCTGCTGCTATCAATGGAACTGGCAATGGCCTCAATAACGTGATTACAGGTAACGCTGCTAATAATACCCTCAATGGTGGCAGTGGTAATGACACCCTCAATGGTGGTGCTGGTAATGACTCCCTCAATGGTGGTGCTGGTAATGACTCCCTCAACGGTGGGGCTGGTAATGATTCATTGGTAGGTGGTACTGGTAATGACATTTATACTGTCGACAGTACTTCTGATGTAGTCACAGAAAATGCCTCAGAGGGCACTGATACGATCAATTCTTCTGTCACCTACACCTTGTCGGCGAACGTCGAAAACCTCACCTTGACTGGTTCTGCTGCTATCAATGGAACTGGCAATAGCCTCAATAACGTCATAACAGGTAACACTGCCAATAATACCCTCAATGGCGGTGCTGGTAATGACACAATCAATGGTGGCGGTGGTAATGACGCACTCAATGGTGGTGCTGGTAATGACTCCCTCAACGGTGGGGCTGGTAATGATGTACTGACTGGTGGTGCTGGCAAAGACGTACTGACTGGTAGCACTGGAACTGATAAATTCACCTTCACTGCTTTGAGTGATTCCTTGTTAGCTAGCTATGATGTAATCAGTGATTACACTGCTGGCGAGCAAATTGATCGTGCTGGTGGTTCAGCAGTAACGCTCACCAGCAGGGTTGGTAACATAGCTAGTTTGACTGCGGCAAATGTTTCTGCTTTACTGACTAGTAGTGTATTTACATCTGGCAGTTCTAGAGCCTTTAGCGTTACCGGTATAACTGGAACCTTCGTTGCTTTCAATGACACAACTGCTGGCTTCAATTCTGCAAATGATTCCATCGTCTTACTCCAGAATTATACGGTTGGGTCTGTTAACACTATTACCATTGTCTAGAGTCAGGTCAACCAATAGCCGGATTTGAGATTTGTAATCTTCTTAGTGTTAGGTCAAAATCTGGAATTTCTGGTCAATTAGGTAGGAAAATTAAAAAGTAGGGACTATCATTGCCCCTACTTTTTTTGGTATATTTTTTGCTTATTGAAGTTATAGCAAAGTGCTGAGTGCTGGCCATTGGTGTCAATTGAACACGCATAGTGATATCCCGCAAGGAACTTCAGTTCCTTGCTAATAGCTAAATTCATCTTTAGATGACTAAATAATTCCAAAAATCTTTAGTCTACTGAAGTAGACTTTACCTATTAGCCGCTTATTTTATAAAGAGGCGGTTAAGGTAGCCAACAGTTAAGCTATTTCAGCTTAAGTTGATACCAATGAGTGCTAACTCACCGTGTCCTCTGCTGATTACGCCGCTGCATGATTCTGGTATTTGTCAACGTGCTTGGGTTTTTTCAGTCATCAAGCTGAAATCAAGCTCTTTAACCCAAACTGACGTTATGTACAACTGTATGCCCCTATAACAATTTGTTAAGAGTAGTGAATAATTAGTTAATGTAGATTTATGAAGTAATTATTACTAGACGTTATGCCAGTCAAAGTTGGAGATACTGCCCCTGATTTCACTCTACCTGCCCAAAACGGCTCAAATGTGAGTTTGAGAGATTTTCGGGGCAAACAAGCCGTTGTCCTGTACTTTTATCCCAAGGACGATACACCAGGATGTACAGCAGAATCCTGTGCTTTTCGCGATCAGTATGAAGTCTTTAAAAATGCTGGCGCTGAAGTAATTGGTGTCAGTGGTGACTCCAGCGAATCGCACCAGCGATTTGCGGCGAAGCACAATCTCCCTTTCACTCTGTTGAGTGACAAGGGTGACCAAGTGCGGAAGCTATATGGCGCAACAGCAGCTTTTGGTTTATTCCCTGGTCGCGTTACTTACGTTATTGACCAGCAGGGAGTTGTGCAATACGTGTTTGATTCCATGTTCAACTTTAATGGACACGTTGAAGAAGCCTTGAAAACCTTGAAACAGCTTGCAGCAAGATGAGGGATTGGGGATTGGGGATTGGGGATTGGGGATTGGGTATTAGGAAAAAAACCCTGTTTGATAAACAAATATTCTTTCCTAGTCCCCAGTCACCAGTCACCAGTCACCAGTCACCAGTCACCAGTCCCCAGTCCCCAGTCACTATTTATTCGAGTGCAACTTGTCGGGTGTAACAACGTGAGTATGGGCTGATTTGCCATTCTTACCGTTGGTATGACCGTTACTGTTACGGGGTTGAATTACACCGTAACCGCCGTGGTTGCGTTCGTATATGACGTTAATTTCTCCAGTTTCCGCATTGCGGAACATATAAAAGTCATGTCCCACGAGTTGCAGTTGTTCTAAAGCTTCTGCAAGAGTCATTGGAGGCATGGAAAAATATTTGGTACGGACGACTTCGTTGGGTAATTCGGGAGTGCGATCGCCAATTAAATCTGCCGCTACTGGTTCTGGAACTACTGCTTCGTTAGTTGGTTGGGCTTGAGTTTTCTTATCTTGTCGCCTTTCTTTATATTTACGCAGTTGACGAGCAATTTTATCTGCTACTAAGTCAATGCTGGCGTATAAGTTTTCACTGCTTTCCTCGGCACGGATGACACTACCATTGGCATAAATAGTTACTTCAGCCGCTTGCTTGGGATTGATTCGGGGATTACGGGCTACGCTTAGGTGGACATCCACTTCATTTGTAATGTTCTGAAAGTGACTAACTGCTTTTTCAATCTTTTGGTGTACGTAATCCCGAATTGCTTCAGTAATTTCAATATTTTTGCCGTGGATGACAAGCTTCATGTAAACTCTCCCGCTCAATATTTAAAGTGAATTTGTTTTGTATGAAAAGAAGCTGCGGTCAGATATATGACTACCGCCAAAACAAATCGTGATCTATTTTGATATGCTGTTGCACTTCCTCTAACTTGGCTATATCTAAGCTGTTATCAAACATACCCTTGATTGACCTCCCAATTTTATCTGCGCTGGTTTCCAACTGGTTCTAAGGCAATGGGATGGCACACATAACTATCGAGTAATGCAGTCTCAGCAATAGTTCCCATGACTGTTGTCTTCGTCAAAACAACGTTTACACAACTGTCAGTGGTTATTCCTTTTATATTCCTGGAGATTTGTTTGCTGTTGATAGATAACACAAGTTTTTGTGGAAGTTTTATCCGGTTTGAAATGCAAACAGTTGATTAGAGCTATCAGCCAATGTATTCATTCTTATTGTCGTGGCGTGATGCTGCTTGTAGAGAATTCCTCCCAACACCTATTAAGGTTATATATTCAAACTAGCACTTTGTATTTTCTAATGCAGGTTCCGTTGATGTTCCTTTAAAATCCTTTGCATAGCTTGACAATTGTTGATTACAGTCTTGCAAGTTGAAATATATTTGGTCAATAACCCAGTTGATTTTTGGCATGATCCGTAGTAATAGCCTATCCCCTAACCGCTGTTTGTTATATAACACTGGATTAATGCCATACTTGGATGCTCATAGATGGCAGCGATCGCTACTCACTGAACGCATTCATAACCCAAGTCTAGATGATGTGTTAATCTTGCTGGAACATCCGCCAGTCTACACTTTGGGGCAAGGCAGCAATCCAGAATTTATCAAATTTACCCTTGACAAAAGTAACTTTGAGGTGCATAAAATCGAACGTGGCGGCGAAGTTACTTACCATTGCCCCGGTCAACTGGTAGGGTATCCGATTTTAAATTTGCAACGTTATCAAAAAGATTTGCATTGGTACTTGCGGCAACTTGAAGAAGTATTAATTCGTGTACTGGCAGTTTACGGGTTACAAGGCTCACGCATTCCGTCTTTGACTGGTGTTTGGTTAGACGGGCAAAAAGTTGCTGCTATTGGCATTAAAGTCAGTCGTTGGATTACGATGCACGGTTTTGCATTAAATGTTTGTCCTGATATGACAGGCTTTGAACGCATCGTCCCCTGCGGTATTGCTGATAAACCTGTGGGGAGTTTAGCCCAATGGATTCCGGGGATTACTTGTACTGAGGTACGTTCTATTGTCGCTGAGTGCTTTGCTGAGGTGTTTGGTGTGGAATTGATTGAGGTGGTGAGTTAGTTGTTAGTTGTCAGTTGTCAGTTGTTAGTTGTTATTCCCCATCTCCCCATCTCCCCTGCTCCCCATCTCCTCATCTCCCCATCTCCCCTGCGGTAAGATTTTTAACGAACCGCCAAGGCGCAGAGGGCGCAGAGAGGGAAGAGGGATGAAGGCTGGATTTTTTGTGGGTTGGCTGCGGTTGTGTGTGGTTGTGGGGTTGAGTTGTTTGTTGTTGGCTGGCTGTGGTGTAAATTCTGGTGTGGGAAAGTCTTTGCGGGTTGCTACTGAACCGGCGTTTCCACCTTTTGAGTTCCAAGGTAAGGGTGGTGAGTTGCAGGGTTTTTCTATTGATTTGATGAAGGCGATCGCTACTGCTGCTAATTTTAAGGTGGATTTTCAAAGTTTGCCTTTTGATGGCATGATCTCGGCTTTGCAAGCGAAAACGGTTGATGCGGCTATTAGTTCGATTACGATTACGCAGGAGAGGGCGAAGACTATTGCTTTTTCTCGTCCTTATTTTAAGGCGGGGTTGGCGATCGCTATCCGGGCAGATAATCAAGATATCACTGGCTTTGATAGTCTCAAAAATAAAAAAATTGCGGTGCAACTTGGTACAACTGGTGCCGCAAAGGCTAAGAGTGTTCCTGGTGTACAAGTTCGGAGTTTTGATTCTGCACCTCTAGCCCTACAAGAATTAGCTAATGGTAATGTGGATGCGGTTATTAATGATGCACCTGTAACTTTATATGCAATTAATACAGGTAATCTCAAGGGTATTAAGGTTGTGCAGCAATTGCTGACGGAGGAGTTTTATGGCATTGCTACAGCTAAAAATTCTCCCAATTTGGCATTAATTAATGATGGTTTGGATAAAGTGTTCAAGAATGGCACTTATTCCCAAATTTACCAAAAATGGTTTAAAGCTGATCCACCGTCATCATTACCAACTAAATCACCTTTTGAAAACCAGACTGGTGCTGGTTTATCTGGGATATCCGCATCAATTAATGTGATTGTGCAGGCTTTCCCCATTTTATTACTGGGGGCGTTGGTAACGCTGCAATTAACAATTATCTCTGTTGTGCTGGGTATGATTGGGGGTTCCTTCATTGGCATTGTACGCCTTTCTCGGATTGCACCTGTGCGTTGGGCGGCGAGGGCCTATGTGGATTTTTTCCGGGGAACACCTTTGTTAGTGCAAATTTTTATGATTTACTTTGGTTTACCTGCGATCGCTCAACAACTCGGTTTCACTTTTAACTTTGATCGTCTAACTGCTGGGGTAGTTGCTTTAAGTTTGAATAGCGCTGCGTATATTGCCGAAGTTGTCCGCGCCGGGATTCAATCAATTGAAGTAGGACAAACGGAGGCTGCACAGTCACTAGGTTTAAGTCCTCTGCAAACTATGCGCTTGGTGATTTTTCCCCAAGCTATCCGTCGGATGATACCACCTTTAGGTAATGAGTTTATCAGTTTATTGAAAGATACTAGCTTAGTTGCAATTATCGGGTTTGAAGAATTGTTCCGCAAAGGACAGTTGATGGTGGCGGAAAACTATCGTGCTTTTGAAATTTATGCGGCTGTGGCTTTGGTGTATTTGTGTTTGACGTTGCTTTCTTCTCAAGCATTTAGTCGCATAGAAGTGTGGATGAATCCGATTAAACGGCATAAGGGACTTTCAACTAAATAAATATTCCATCGCTTTTTGCAAGCTGGGGAAGCTGGGGAGGCTGGGGAAGCTGGGGAGGGGAAAGAGTCTATTCATCATCTTCACTCTCCAAATAGAATAATTTAATTTCTGGAAGTCCCAAAACAAAATTAGGAAACTCCAAGAAATAAATTATCCTGGTTGAAGTACAAGCGCGTTCATCAGTCATCATTTACACTTTGGCATTGACTTAGGCTTCATACATCTTTACAAATTAGCTTTGTTTTCTGGAGTCAGTGAGGTAAATACGTTGGTGTGAAGTTGCTGATTTATGAGGCAAGGGGGCGATCGCGCAAATGTAGATAATCAAGAGTGCCTATTACATTGTTTAAAGTTATGTAGCCTTTTGAGTACAGCCCATCTGCCACTGCGGTAAACTATGCCTTGATTATGATTCTTTCGCAGAGAAGAACACTCGAAAGGAGCCGTTTTTTCAATGTCTCATACCGTAAAAATCTACGATACCTGCATTGGTTGCACCCAATGCGTCCGCGCTTGCCCCACTGACGTACTGGAGATGGTTCCTTGGGATGGCTGTAAAGCCGCTCAAATTGCCTCTTCACCCCGCACAGAAGACTGCGTAGGATGCAAGCGTTGTGAAACTGCTTGCCCCACCGACTTCTTGAGCATTCGGGTTTACCTGGGGGCAGAAACGACTCGCAGTATGGGTCTGGCTTACTAAGGAATCTCCTTCACGATTTCTCACTGAGTCACCTGTTAGGTGTCTCCATAGCAAGCTACTTTAGCATCGCCAAGAGGAGATGAGGGGGATGAGGGAGATGAGGGAGATGAGGAGAATTTTATTTTTCTGTCTTCCTCATCTCCTCCTTCTCCCCTTCTCCCCTTCTCCCCTGCCTTCTTTCCCAGTCCCCAGTCCCCAGT
>NZ_AP018289.1:0-112050 GCF_002368335.1 Nostoc sp. NIES-4103
CTTTTTTAAATCTGCTATCTGCTTATTCTGTGCATCTATCTTGTTCTCTAACCGCTTTAAAACTGCGTCAACATCTGTACATTGACTCATGATTTACCTACTTTTGATGCTAAATTTCTGATTTTACTGGCAGTATCAGCACAACTATTACAGCAGTAATACGGGTAAACCTTCGACTCGCACTCATGCTGACCATCGGGGCATTTACCACATTGAACACTATAAGTTACAGGACAATTACCTTGGTCTTGGAATAAGATTATTCCTTTATAAGAAATCTCTATACTGCATCTTTTATTCCTGCTACTAGAGCATTTAATATTAGGATTTGTCGTTACATAACTTGCTGCTGCTGACGTAACCAAACAATTGCAATAAGCCATTGCTGGATGTGCGTTGCAATTTGCTACTTTTGCAAAACTTGTACTGGTACATCCCATTATTGCTACTTGGTAGGGTGAGCCGTTAAATCCTTGCCACAAGTCGCCAGGAATAAAAAAGAATTTGTGGTCACGAACTGGAGAAAAATTGTTAGGATTTGTGTTTGGGAAGATATTTAGCCCATAGCCATCGTCTTTATAATCACTAGATGAATTTATGGGCGTTTCCTTAATATTCACCTCAATAGGAGAAAGCTTGCTTCGATAAATCCTATCCTTCGTATCTCCTAAAAATCGATATTTTACTATAGGCTTGTCGCCTTCTTCACAAGTCATAATTAAAAATCTAAGGGCGATATTGTATAAACTGTTTGTATTTCGTACTCGTCAACTACAGTCACGGCTTTTCTAAAAGTTATTCCAATAGTGAAATACGAATAGCCATCGTCTAAGTCACCATAAGATAACCATTCTGCTTGTATCTTTGCTTCACTTCCTAATCCAATATTGTTTGCCCATTGAATGAGCAAAGCTACAAACAAAGCTTCTAAACTGAGGTTTAATCCTGTTAATCCTAATGATGACTTACTTAAATAAACGTTGTTTAAATCTTGGCTAAAGGCATTATTAAAATAAATTTTTGTAAGTGATTGCAGATTGGGGATAGTAGAAGCGATTAAGAAGCATCTACCTTTGGATAATCCGTAAACAGTAAAAGAAGAAATCAAGCGATAAGCGACCGAAGAAAACCTAGCAGTATAACTCGAAGTTCCACCCTGAATAATCTGTGAGTTTGAATTTCCTTGACATGGAACTATTGCTCCCCCTGAAATTATTCTGCTAGGTATTGTCATTAACTTGTCACCTTCAGCACGAGTCCACCGTTACCAACTCCGGCAACTAGATAAATTTCAGTTGTGTTTGCAGGCGTGAACGTATCGCCCCTCACACGCGAAGCTGTGGGAGCAGCACCAATGTCAGAACTAGTCTGTGTCCAACAGCCTTGATTGCTATTGGTGTATATTCGCAACCCTGCATCTATCGTGCTGGCATTGAATGCTGTTGCGGGAGAAGCTAAGTTACTATCTCCCAGCGGCTTAGGAGTATAGGCAGTGTTTCCAAATGGGTTCAACGAGGTACTAACTATGGCGCTTACTGATGAAAATATGAAAGCATGATTCCAAGATTCTAAGCTCCAAACATCCAAGCGATTTTGAGGATTCAGCACTCCCAACAATATCGCTACTGCCCCCTGCACCATTAGCACTGCCCTGTATTCAGGAAAGGCATTTAATGCATGAAATGTAATTGGCTGAGAAGCTAAGAACGTAGTTGAAGCTTGTTCGCCACTACCATTAGTGCCTGAATTATTGCTAGTATTTAAAGTTGAAAAAAGTTGATGGCTTACGGCAAATGCTGGTGTGATCTGAACTCTATATTGAGTAGTGGAATTAGCACCTACCCCACTACTAAAAGCCATTGCTAAATAATTTATACCGCTTACTGAATACTGAGTAATTCCAGTAAATCCAGCATTACTTAATGCCGTCGATATTGCGCTGGTCAGCGTGGCTTGTGTCCAACCAGCAGCAAGTGTAGATATTGTTCTGCTTGCTACTGTCATGATTAAAAGTCCAATGGGCTAAAGGTGATTGCTGGTGCTGGTTTTCGCAAGTTGATTGTGTAATCAAAGTTGGCGTATCTATTCGGAGATGTACCGCTCAGTGAAATGTCGTCCTCGGTCGGAACTTCAATAACAATTTGTCTATCTGGATCTGCGTCTTGGGCTGCTTGAGTAAAGGTCAATGCCATTTTGTTAGTCCAGGCAAGTATAAACTCCTCAAGAGTCATTGCAGTGCGCGGGGTGTAACCTGTTGCCGCTAACATCGACTTGGAAATTGTGATGTCGGTTGTTGTCTCTGTAATTCCCGTAACGTCAGCTAATAATATCTCAGCCATCTGATTTGATGTTTTTGAAGTGATTAAATCCGTTTTAAGCGGTAATTAAAAATCAGTAAATGTTCCAGTTTTATGTAGAAGTGGTATATACCCTGATGGCGTGTAACCGTTGCCAGCAATAGGATTGAGCAGATATTTACTAATAGTGAATTTCTGGAAAGTTCTGCTTTTGCCATGAAAAAAGGTAAAAACAGAACACAAAGTTAATCACGTATGACAATAAGAATATGCCAAAAAAAGAGGGGCGGGGAAAAGCTGCTTTAATTTCTGACAGTGAATATTTGAAAATCAGAAAGCAGATTATAACTGATAAGTATAAATTACTTTTTGACCTTGGCTGGTACACAGGTGAACGGTGGGGTGCTTTAGTACAGCTCAAAGTTGAGGACATTTATGATCAACACGGACGAGCAAAAGATATACTGATTTTCCCTGGCATCATTAGAAAACACCGTCCAGACGGGACGGTAGACAATGTAGAGATACCAGTTCACGAAAATTTGCGAGATTCTATAAACAACTTCCAGCCAGGGAAATCGATTTGGCTATTTCCTTCCCGATGTGGTACCAAACCTATTTGCTGGAAAAATGCTTACAACATCTTAAAGCGGGCCTGTGAAAAAGCAGGATTAGAGACTAAGGGCATCTCGACTCACAGTACCCGCCGGAGTGCAATCAATAAGATGAGGCGCAGTGGTATCAAAAATGAAACTATCCGCAAAATCACCGGACACCGCGACAACAAAGGATTAGAGCCTTACTTTGAAGTCGAAATTGATGAAGTTAAGGCCGCAATTGCTTGTTTATGATCACCAGAACTGAACTTGTGTTATCGCTTGGCTATTTAATCGGACAAATCCTCAATGGTGACATGGACGACCCGCGCACTTTAGCTGCTACGCTGCAAGGTTACGCCGATCAAGCTTGGGATGAGTGCGACAAAGTGATTGAGACAACCATTCACCCGCAGCAACAATGACTTAGGAGCGATCGCTAACTTCTAGGGAATACTAAACACGATCGCATAGAACATCAAAAAAATGGCAATATCCTTATTCTTTGCAATGCAACTTGACAACACCCCACAATTAAACCGGGGGCGAATATTCTTGATCGACGACGACAAGGGTATTGTTGGACGCTGGGTAGCTACCAGTGGGGTGGGGAGCTTTCAAGATGTGGGAGATTGGAGCAAACAAGGCGGCGGGGTAATTCCACCACTGTACGAGGTGCAAAATCCTCCGCCATTTTACAAAGTAGCCGTCGAGCCAATAAACCTCAGCCACAAAAAAGGCATTGAGGGCAATGGCTATGCTATTAGCCCATTTGAGGTTGTTACTAAAACTGGGGCGATTAAGCGCTCTGACTTGCTTATACACAAGGACGCTAATGGCCCAGGCTCACTAGGCTGTATTGTGTTGCCGCTCTCCGAATTTGAGGATTTTGAAAAGGTATTTACCAGGGAAGCTAAAGGATTGACTGAGGTGAAATTGAGTGTCGGTTATACTTACTAGTCTGTAAAAACAAGTTTTTGCGATCGCCCCAGCTGTGCGCGATCGCTATTTTCTCACCTCAGCTTATTGCAACTCTTTCTTAATCCTGCATCAATGCAAATCCTCTAAGAAAATCAGATATGATGTGGTGAATCATAACTGACTAAAATTAAATCCTTATTTATCAATACTTCCAGCTTTTACCCGCACCAGGAGCAGCACGCACAGCTTCCCCGCGGCTGCTCACAAGGGGAGGCCCACTGCGACGAGTGTTTTATTGCAAATCACTGAGAATGAGCAGGGAGATGGGGGAGATGGGGGAGATGGGGGAGATGAGGAAGATAACAACTGACACCTAACTCCTAACCCCTGACTTTTGACTTTTGACTACGGATGAAATTTTCAATCTCACTTGGCAGCTGACCATCTGCGATCGCATCCTCCACTATCACCTTTAACCTGCGCCCCAACAGCGAAGACACCCCACCAAGATAACGACGGTGTTTCTTTCTCCCGACCATCCAACAATAGCGGTAATACCAATACTTGTTACCACTTCGCTCGACCCAATACTTCTCTACCCAGTGCGTTGGCGTATCGTGTTGGGGCGCAGATTTTTCTGTATCAGCAGTTACCTGCGCCCCAACATCAAAGCACGGAACGCAGACTTCAAGGGTATCAGCTTTTACTTGCGCCCCAACACGTATTTCCCACTCAGTCCAGGCTTGGTGATATTCAGTTAGATTTGGATAATCATCTGGTTCGGATGGTTCGTCGCTATCGTCGTAGAAAATTGTCAGCTGGTCGCCGTCAGCTTTATGGGGCACTGGGCCAAAATGATCAGGATTCCACGAGTCATTCTGATGAAAAACGCGATCGCGAATGAATTGGTCAACAGTATCACAAAAATCTTGCTCTACCGCTGCAATGGAGTAAGTAATGATTTCAACAATAGTGACATGTTTAGCATCTGGAGCAAAGACTTGATACTGGCATTGGTATTTAGTTAGGTTGCCGTGCCTAGTCTGATTGATCAAGCAAAATTCGCCGCGCCAAAAACGATGAAATTTTACCCAGTTTGTTGTTACTGAATCTTCTAGATTAAATAAAGTTAGTTGTTCCATAATGTTTTGTCACAAGTAAAAGTCTCCTGCCAATTTGGCAGCTTTTTTTATACATAGGAATCATCCATCAGGAAATAAATCATCCCATTCTGTAGAATTCCCAAACCTTTGCAGTAAAGCATCGTAATTGCGGCGATGCTCCCACCATCGCTCACGCAAACATCGCCGTATAAATCCTTCTGGGTTGAACAATTTTTCAAATCCACCCCGAAGTTTAAACATGATGATTGCTAGCTTGATTTCGTTTTTAGGTCTAGATAAAACTTCTTTTTCTTGCTCGTCAAAATAGATACCTTCTTCCGTGAGAAGAGTCTGGTTTTCGTGAATATTAGATTGCTGCTGCTGTATATCACCCGTGACGGCAGAAGTATCATTTGATGGGTGTGAATTGTAACTGGAGTTACTGTTGTGTAAGTTTTTTTCTCGCGGTTTTTTAGGTGGTTTTAGCCATGATAGAGGTCTTACGAGTAACTTAAATATCTTCCAAGAGTACTGTTTAACTACTTGGATAACTCTGTGTGATACTAGCTGGTTAAATATCTGTTTGAGGTAGTTATGTGCATAACCTTTACCTCTGTTTTTCTCTACCCAGGCATTAAATGCTGATAAATCTGGCTCTATCTCGGTGCTAATTTCACCCTGCCTCATTAGCCATTGCCAAAGTGATTTTGCAGCAGGGGGTATGTGATGTTGATAGCAAAATGCTTCGTGTTCTTCCGTCCAAGGAAGATTGATTTTTTGGCTATGTTCTGGCATAATTCTGTTAGTTGAACTATCCAAAGCCACCGCTGACGCTAATCTATTGGTGGCTTTTTGGTTTTTTTAGTCAGTGAAGAGTTGTCAGTGGTCAGTTGTCAATTTGCGATCGCTGCCGCTGCCGCTGTCCTTTTTTGGGGGCCACGTGATGTAGTTCATGCGGATCATGTTTTCTTTTTCCCCTTCCGGCGGGTTCCAAACTTGAAATTCGCAGCACATCGTCCAGTGAGGGGGGCGTGTGCTGATTCTGGCTTCTTCTTCTGTGGTCATGGTTGGGAATTGGGAATTGGGGACTGGGGACTGGGGATTGGGGAATTGGGAGCAGGGGAGCAGGGGAGCAGGGGAGATGGGGGGAGCCGTCGGTTATTAGTCATGAGTTATCAGTCAACATGATCGGTGTGTCCTGTTGCTGGCATAATAATTTGAGATGCGTATTTTTCTAAGCTCCCAGGGGCGAACTGGGAGCTTAGACCAAGTGCGTCGCGCCTGGCTTAATTTATCAGTTGTCAGTTACCTGCTTGCTTGGTGGGCCAAAGTCATCAGGCAATTCATCAACGCGCTCTATCTTTAACTCACGGCATACGTTTTTAAGTTGAGACATAGTGAGCCGTGCTTCAGACTTCCCAGAGATCCATCGCTGATATGTCGCTCTTGGTATACCGCAGCGCATAGCGAATTCATCTTGAGTTAATTGAGTTCGCTCTATTCTCAGAGTGTCCAAGGGTGAATCACTCTCCTGTTTCTGTTTTTTACTTCTTTCCATTTTAAACACATATGTCTCATTTTGATGCCTCTAGTTGACATTTCAATTTTGAAGCCTCATAATGAGACTTGAATAGACAACACTAAACCAGCCGAAGTACAAACCTCGGTAGAGAAATTACTTTGGCTAGTCCATATAAATCTCGCACCCATTGCAGTGACAGCAAAACCGGGAAGCTAACAGCTTATGTATTTGGCACACGAACACTGATGAAGAGTAGTTCGGACATACTTAGTCCCGTGTGAATTGCGATCGTGAATGAGTGACGAGTGCTGAGTTATTAGTCAACAGTTAACAGTCAACTGTTAACTGATAACTGAACATGCCGTGAATTGGAGGTATAAACTAACACTACAACACAATGCGATTAGTCTGAATTTTCATAGGGTTTTCAACAATCGCCAGTTCTCTGGCGTTTCCTGGGTGCATTAACGGTTTAAGTGAGCCACGGCGGCCTTGCTGGGGGTTCAACTCCCCCGTGTACCCGAAAGCAAGAAGATATCTACGCCAGTGTCCGTTCAAGCTGGCGTTTCCTTTCCTTAGTTCGTGAGGTATAAAACTAGACGCAAATCAATGAACGAGTTGTGACAGATACCAACATTCAGCGCCAGCGTACACCTGCCGACTGGCGCTTTACTTGCCAATTAATCAACCCAAAATTATGAGCGACATCATCACAGACAACGCGGATACATCCGCCAACTTTAAATCTAACCTCTCGACCATTAACCACCTGTTGCACCAGGTGTTAAACAGCACTCATTATCAAGCACTCAAAGATAACACTGACTACGATCCAGACTCAACGCTTGAAGATGCACAAGCCACTGTGCAGCACGCGTTGGCTGTTTACCGCATTGCGTAAGCAGTCAATTTGACCACAATTTGAGGATTGCCTATGAAATAGAGCAGTAGTTTTTAAAAACCGTACATAAATTTGTCAAATCAACACCAGCACTTGCAGTGTGCTTGTGCTGGTTTTCTTGAAACTTTGAATGCAAGGATTTTAAATATGCAAACTACACTCACTAAACCGTGGGCAGTTTTCTGCACGTCTAATGGTCAATCTAACTGTGTCGCACGGTTTTTTAATCGCCAGGATGCTGAAGACCACCTGCAATTTCTATGCAGACGTGTACCTCAACATCAGTTCACCATTGCCTATGACAAACAGGAGCCGTGATGGGCAAACCGCTCGGATACTATACCAACCATACCCCCGGCGACGGCACCCTGCTGGATGACTTAGAAAAAGAGTTTGGTAGCTGTTTTGAGAACATGTCTAAGGGTGACAAATTCTATCTGATTAATAGCCTAGCTATCAGTTTGTGTGGCGAAGCAGCCGGTACAATCAGCAACCGAGCTATAGCAGTTGGTGTTCAATTAATGCCAGTGCCTGCTTCTACCAAACAAGACTTAATCAGGTTTTTGATTGACCAGGTGTAAACAATTCCTATGGTAGAACCCAAACACCAAAATACGAGAATCTTTCAATGTCCTGAATGCAACTGGCAAGGTACGGTTCAAGATATGGATGACGATGACTATGAGGAATTTTACGGTGAAGATGGGGTATTTAGCTCAGGCTACACAGGTTCAAATTACGCTTGTCCTGTCTGTAAATTTCACTTTGATTGTGGTTGCGATAATTGCCCATCCGAGGAATTTCTGATTATAGAATGTATGACTCATTAAACCTTGAAGATTTTCGGCATATTTTATACATCATCAGGGACAACCATAAAAAATATGACTCTTTAACCCACAAAGAAATTTTGGTGTATTTGCATTGTATGCGCGAATTGTGGACAGAACTTAACGTCCCTGATTCCCATATCATGCCTAGCATCAAGTTTCACTTTCATGCAATGGCGCTAAGGATTTCTCACGAAAAGCGGGCTTTTTTGGCTGAACAATTGCTCAGCCTGCTTTTGCGCCTGGAGCCGAAACAACAATCAAGTAACTCGGAGGAGTTTGCTAACCCAAAACCCCAAGAAAACTCTACTCAACACCAACAGGAGGATGACCCAGACGATATCCCTTTTGAAGCGGGGGGACTCCTCCCCCTGAATCCAAGCTAACTTAAATTTTTTTGCGATCGCGTTGCCGGGAGGAGTGCGATCGCCTAACCATGTTTAAGTACTTTGTAAAAAATATCACAATTAGGTTGTGACAGAAGATTTAAAAACACCGGACTGTATAGAGTGCGGTTCTCGCCAAGTCAGGCATGACCCTGAATTTGGATTTTACAAGTGTGAAAATTGCTCAACAGTCTGGAGCAATGATGAAGACGACCCAGATTACGAAGAATATGACTCTGATGATTGCCCTAGTTGCGGTGCTGATTCTATACACATAGTTTGGGACTCTATGGAAGAATCCAAGCGTTGTGAAATATGCGATTACATGTTTTGAGTCTGACGAGCCGGTGAGTCCAAATCAGACGCACGGCACAACAGCCATTTATGAAACCTGGCAACAGGCAGCAGCACGTTTACAAAGTTGCTGCGATAACTATCGTTCTAAAAATCGGAGACATCAATGACAAACAAAAGTAAAGTTGATCCAAAGCTTGTTGAAGAATTAATGAGCCTCCAGGACAAACCATTAATTACGCTTGAAGTTTCACAGTTAACAGTTTGGGAGCTTATTTGTCAGCTGCAACTTGCATTAAGACACCCTGCAAACACAGGAGCCGTCGCACAAGAAACTAGGGCTTTCGTTGAGACCATAATCAACACAGTTCCTTGGAGTGAACCAATTAAAAAAATGTTTGAGATGGGGTGGCATGAAGAAAACGATGTAGACGTAGGTATTGAGCCGAAAAGTGACCCAGATCCAGCATGGGATTATTACGAAATACATCTTGGATTGAGTACTCTTAATAACAAAATCAGTGAGGCGCTGCAATTGATATTAACTCAAGAAAAAGCAAATAACGAAACTGATACAAAAATCAGAAACCTGCTTTCACCGCACACAGACGACATCAGCGATATTGTTGATGACCTCAATTTGTGCTTTCAATTTGTCCATCGGTCTGATGAATTGTAAGAAGGTCAACCAAATGCATCGACACCATATTAGCAAAATGAAAGAAGTTTTAAAGCAAGCAATTCGCAATGCTCCTTTTCGTGGTCAAACTGAAGTTGTTGCTACCAATGAGGAAATTCTAAAGACTTTTAAATGTCTCATGAATCACTTTGACATTCAACGGATGCTGCAACAAAAAGGTGTAAAAATCAACTTAGTTTTAAAACCATGAATGAAGAAACTAACAAACAACGTTCGCGCGTCAAACTGGAATTATTCGAGCATGAAAATCAACCTGAAATTGTCGATTTTACGCTGGAGATAACCAATATTAAGCGCAACAAATTATCTGATTATCTCGCTAGTTTGGCTACTTCCCTAGCACCAAAAACTCCGCCTGATGAGCCTACTAAAGGCTAGCTAAAAGCTAGGCTACCTGACACAGTAGC
Organism: Nostoc sp. NIES-4103; assembly: GCF_002368335.1. Lineage (GTDB taxonomy): Bacteria > Cyanobacteriota > Cyanobacteriia > Cyanobacteriales > Nostocaceae > Amazonocrinis. The sequence continues at coordinate 9,958 of NZ_AP018289.1, forward strand.
CGAAACGGTGGGCAACTTGCCCCCCGTCGCGGGTTGTGTCCAAAGCAATCCGCCCCATGTTTTGCTCGAAGTGGGGCGTTAAATTTGAACCGCACACCCATTTTGTGGGGTGTTATCTTGTTCAAGCGCACCTTTCGAGCAACGACCGGGATAAACCCAGCGTTAAGAGTGAATCGCGCCCCTCTGTTGGTGGGGTGTTAGGGGATTCAAGCGTACTAACTGGGCTTTTAACTTATTCGTGCTGCAACACGAAACCAAAACCCCAATTATCGGCAGAACCATGACAATTAAATCAATTACATCTTTGGGAGTTGATGTTAGTAAATCAAGCGTCACTTGTCACATTTTAACATCCTATCCCAAAGGCGGATTAAAGAATTATTGGCAAAAGTCACGGACTAAAGCTAATAATTTATTCCCTACTTTCTACTCTAACCCTAAGCTTAAAGGCAATCAAAAATCAGCTTTTGATTTTGCTGATTATGTACGAGATAATAATCCTGATGTGGCAATCCTTGAGCCAACAGGCAATCATTACTCAAGACTTTGGGCAAGGATTTTAGAAAGTTTGGGAGTGAAAATACTTTGGGTTGGCCATATCGAACTGCGGCGTTATCGCGGCGGTAAGAATTTACCCAATAAATCCGATGCTGCTGACGCTTTGGCGATGGCTGCTTACGCCTTAGACCAGGAAAATCAGCTAGAGTCTGGTGAACTCAACGAGCGCCAATTCCTCATGCACAGGCCCGAGGTTATTGATCAACTGCGGGAACTAGTACAAAAACTAGAACACCTCAACCGTGTACAGTCGCCAATCATTAACTACACCCGTCAGGCCCTAGCGTGGCAATTCCCTGAAAAGGCACACAGTAAAACTGAAACTACCAAGCTGGGAAATGTCCCCCCATTGTGGGGTTGGTTAGCGCAGCGGGAACTGGAGGTACACCCAGCAAGTTACAAATCTCTCACTAAGGCTTACCAACAGTCGGTAGCAGTACAATTCGGTTTTTCCATAGATCCATTTGTGAGGCTGCACGCCGATTGGTTGTGTGATATCGCCCTGGAAGAGCAACGCCTGGAGGTAGAACTTAAAGCACTGGTTAATGACAAGCAGTTCTCTAAGTACAACCAGGTTTTTGACAATTTCAAATTCGGTTTGCGGGTTCGCGCCCGGCTGCTGAGTCGGATTTATCCGTTTGAAGCGTTCTTGGTCAATGGCAAACCGTTGATTGAGCGAGAAGTCCGGGAGGTAAAGAAAAAGGAAGTCACCCGCGAAAATGGTAAGCGTGTGGTTAAGTTTCTCCCCGGTGACACCAAGCGGGTAAAACGTAACCGCAGCCGCGACGCTTTCAAGCTGAGGTTAGGTATGGGTACAGTCCTGGAGCAATCCGGCGATAAGTTGGTGGAAAAAGGTAGCGGTTCGGCACTGTGCAGAATGAACTTCTGGCAACATGTGATTACCAAAATCGAAATCGACGGGCGCTTGCCTGACAATGACATTGGCCTTGAGATTGCTGAGTATAAAGCCGAACTTAAGAAAAATGTTGATGCTTCCGGTAAACAACTGCTCAATGGTAAGCATTTGCAGTCCAAGCTTAGCTCCAAGGTTGCTAATATGCTGTTTCGGGAGTTGACTAGAGCGATCGCGATCGCTTTTCACTAATCCCTGATGCTAAACCCCCACTTCACCAAGCTGGGGGTTTTAAATTCCCCAGTCCCCAGTCTCCAGTAACTTGTTAGAGTGAACAAGAGCATAAAAAATCTAAAATAAAAAACTCCATCTCCTTGTGGATGGAGTTTTTGAGCATGGGGCATGGGCAAGAAATTACCAATGCCCAATGCCCAATTCCCAAGCTTGGCTTTCGCTTATGAAAAGACTTTCGTTTCGATTTCGCATCGCCCTGTTGTCTGCAACTCTTGCAGGAAGTGCTTTAGTAGGGTTTGGCGCAGTTTCTTGGTTGCAGATTTACAATGCAAATATCAGCCGCCTCGATGCCGAAATTTTCAATCATTTGATGCGGGCAACCCGTTCCCCTATTGAACACAGATGGCAGGACTACGGAGACTCATTAACCTATGCTTTCAGCAGGAATGCAAAAACCCCCATTGCAGTGCTGGTGCTTGACCCTAACGACAATATACTTTATCAATCCAACTCGCTACCTGCTGACAAAGAAGTGAATCGTCTGCTGGTGCAGCGTCTTGAGTCGGCACCTATGCCACCGCCCCCTCCCGTTGAACTACCATTTTTATCCTTCAAGCATCCACCTATACTAGTACCACCGTTTATTCTTCCACGCCCAGGTATCGCCGTTACTGAACATACGGCGACAGAAACTTGGCGAATTGGGGCGGCTAGATTTCCTGATGTTCAAGTTGCCATTGCTGTTAGTCTGCAAGCCGTCAATCAAGACATGGCTGCAATTCGCAATATCTTTGTTGTTTCTATTCCAGGAGTATTGATGCTGGTTGCTGGGGGCGCATGGTTCATTTCTGGTCGTGCTTTGCGTCCTATTCGGCAATTAACCGAGGTAATTCAACAAGTCACCGTCAAAGGGTTAGATCAAAGGATTCCCAAGAGTACTATAGATATTGAATTTGCCGAACTGATTCGGGTGTTTAACCAAATGCTGGAACGCCTGGAACGTAGTTTTACTCAAGCTTCGCGCTTCAGTGGTGATGCGGCTCATGAATTGAAAACTCCACTAACGATTTTGCAAGGCGAACTAGAACGAACTTTGCAAGAGGTTGAGCCAGGTTCAAAGGTGCAACAGCGCTTAAGTAATTTGTTGGATGAGGTAGGCCGCCTGAGTGGAATTACACGCAAACTTTTGCTGTTATCTCTAGCAGATGCGGGAAAAATCAGCCTGTATTTAATTGAGGTGGATATGTCACAGTTGCTGATTGAGATGGTAGAAGATGTAGAATTACTAGCTCCCCACCTGAGTGTGCAAACTGATATTAGTGAAGGTTTGCGTTTGCTGGGCGATCGCGATTTGCTTGTTCAAGTTCTGCAAAACCTGTTCAGTAATGCCATAAAATATAACATTGACGATGGTTGGATTAAGATTCGCGCTTATCAAACTCAAAGAATCATCCACGTTACCATCGCTAATGCCTCAAAAGACATTCTCCAAAGCGATCGCGATCGCATTTTTGACCGCTTTTATCGTGGCGATCCTGCTCGTACCCGCAAGATAGAAGGACTTGGACTCGGACTCAGCCTCGCCCGTGAAATTGCTCGCGCCCATGGTGGCGACCTCATCCTGAATTCTACATCTTCTGGTGAAACTGCCTTCACTTTGACTTTGCCGATTAAGTAGTTGAGCGATCGCATCAGAAAAGCCTTTGATTCAGCCTGGAAACATCTCACATTCTGCGGCGTAATAAAAAGCTAGTAGCCAATATTATTCCCGAAGAGTCTGCAAATATGCGATCGCATCCATAATCTGTTGATAATATTGTATATTTCCTTCTTGGTAGTAAAGCTCGGCGGATTTTTGGAAATCGGCAATTGCTCCTTGATAATCTTGGAGATGACAACGGATATCAGCTCGCAAAATGTACGCTGAAGCTGAATAAGGCTGAAGTTGCAAAGCTTGGTTTAAGTCTGTTTGCGCTTTTGGCAAGTCTCCCAATTGCAAAAAGCTACGACCCCGATTATACCAGTATTCAGCCAAGCTAGAGTCGATGCCAATTGCTTGATCGTAATCTGCTATTGCCCCTTCATAGTCTTGCAGGGCATAACGAGCATTAGCGCGATCGCTGTACAATGTTGCCAACTGGGGATTGATTTGCAAACCTAGGGTATAGTCAGCGATCGCACCTTCATAGTCTTGTTGAGCATAGCGCAAACAACCCCGGTTATAGTAAGCTTCTATTAATTCAGGATTAATCTCTATGGCTTTGTTGTAATCTGCCATCGCTCCTTGTTCTGCTCCTAACAAACGACGAGCATTACCTCGGTTAGAATAAGCTTGAGAAAACTCCGGCGACAATTCTATTGCCTGTGTATAATCTTTGACTGCATCTGAGAAATTTTGCAAAGCTTCGTGGGCAATTCCTCGCCCGTAATAAGCTTGTGCTAAATTGGCATTAATCTGCAATGCTTGGTTGTAGTCTGCAATTGCTTTTTGATAATCTCCCAAGCAGCGACGAGCAGTGGCGCGATCGCAGTATGCTTGGGCTAGATGAGGATTTTGTTGCAGTAGTTGATTGCTATGTGTAATTGCTTGAGTGTAATCTCCTAATTGGCAATGAGCATGAGCCAGAAAGCCATAGGCTAAGGTTAAAGTCGGATTTTTCTGCAAGGCGAGATTAAAGTCTGCAATAGCTTGTGGATAATCTTGAAGTTGAGAACGAATCAAACCCCGCTCGTAGTATACTTGTGCATCATCAGGATTCAGTATTACAGCTAAGTTAAAGTCCTCAATCGCTTGTTGATAATCTTGTAGGTGAGAACGAACTAGACCGCGATTGTAGTATGCTGTGGCAAAATTAGGGTCAATTTCTAGGGTGCAATTGTAATCTGCAATTGCACCTTGATAGTCTCCTAGGGCATAGCGGGTATTAGCTCGGTTATGGTAAGCTTCTTTGAGGTTAGGGTCAAGTTGTAATGCTCGGTCATAATCAGCGATCGCTTGCTGATATTCTCCTAAACTATGGTAAGCACTACCACGACTGCTGTAAGCTGCGGCAAAATCAGGAGACCACTGTAAAGCTTGTTGCAAATCTGCAATCGCTCTCTGATAATCACCTTGTTGATCACGATAAATACCCCGATTATGCAATGCCTGAGCAATATCGACGTGAATATGATTAGCTAAGTCAGTACTCAACTCAATTGTATGATGATAATCTGCGATCGCTTGATCATAGTCTCCTAAAACAAAGTAGGCATTACCGCGACTGTGGTAAGATTGGGCGAAATCAGGATTGATTTGTAATGCCCGATGATGATCGGCGATCGCTCCAGTATAATCTGCTAAAAAGTAGCGAGCATTAGCCCGATTGTAGTATGCTTCTGTAAAATCGGGATTAATTTCTATTGCTCGATCAAAGTCAGCGATCGCTGCGTAATAATCTTTGAATTCACCGCTCTTGATTATACCCCTATTATGGTATGCTTCGGCATATTCATGATTAAGTTTGATTGCTATTGTGTAAGCAGCGATCGCTCCTTGATAGTCCCCTTGCAAATGTTTGTCTAATCCCTGGTTAAAAAAATTATCAGCGTTCATCTGCGCGATTGCGTTTTTATTTCATGGTTAATTAATTTCGCAACAGTTTTAAAACACCGTGTTTAACAGTCACTTTTCTCTCACTAAAAACGCGGAATTGAAGATGGTAAACCAACTCGCATAAATAATCGTGCGAATGCTTGAGAAAAGTGTTCTAAGTAGGGAGATTTTAACCGCCACCGACAGCCTATCTCTGTGGCGTGTTTCACAATATATTCATAAGGTAAACTATATATTTCTCTAAAATTTACAACGACTGCTTCCCTATTATTGTCCGGGTCGGTTGGTGATGCTAGTAAATGCAATCCTTCAATCCTACCCATTAAAACTTCATTCCATTTACCCTTTTTTGCAAATACTGGGTTAGTTTCCTCAAATTCGGAGATAGAGTTAATTGTACATACAACTACTTGACTGACTTTTTTGTTGTCGAGGTCACAACTTTGAGTTAAAACAATTAAATCTAACTCGTTTATTTCTACCTCTACTTCTTGAGTTTCGTGATCTTTTTTGCCAAAAGTTGTCGGATCAAATAATGGTACTGGTATGAGACACCCAGGTAGGTAATCTCCTTGCCTGAGAGTCGGTTCATTAACCTGCACCCAGAAAGGGTCTATGGTCATTCTTCGTCTAGAAAATATGGCAGAGGTTTTCTACGCCCTTTGAACTTGGCCTGCATAACTACCCGTTCTGAGCGTTTTGGTGGAACTGGATTGTAATCTACTTCACCAATATTTTTAAAATACTCTAGATATTGCTGAATTTCTATCAACACTTGCAAAGCGTTTTCAGTTATTTCAGCAATTTTTCGCCCTTCTGGGCTTTGCAGTCCAGATGTAACAGTTGGCTCAGTTGCTATTAATCTGAGTGGCGGTGATGTACCGTTAGGACGTAGGGGTGCAATTGTAGCCATTAGTTGATCAACTCCCTTGTTCGTTCTGTAATACAAGCTTCAAAAACTTCATCAGCCAGCTTGTGCAGTTGTTCTAGAAAATCCCAAATTCCTACTTGATCATTTGGTATATCCCGTTCTCTAAATATATCAATATCCAAAAGTATAGACACGATTTCTGGCGCTGGAGGAGGAACTATTGTTTGATTAAGAACGAGCATTGCACCCAAATTATTTTGAGGAATTTGTAATTGCATGAAGTAGCCACTTAATCCTTGGGGCAAATCAGCAGATACTTCAGGAAATGTCCGTAGGTATTCTTTTAAGTCACCTACAGGCAGGGGGATATCCAGTCGATTGATGTAACGGACTGTTAGACGGATGATAGTTTTTGGATTAGTCAATGACTGATAAATACTCCACAGCCGTTGTGCTTCATCCCGGAATGTCTCCCAACAGTCATAAGGAGAAAGCCTACTGAAGGTAAAGCCATTGAGACGTGTCTGAAGAATTTGTTTTTGTTTACTACTGACAAATCTATACCCTATTTGGGTTTGACTTGCCGTAGCCCCAACATTATCACCAGCCATCATCAACCCCTCTAGCACAAACACATCCTCACGTTCAGGGTACTCAGCTTGAATGCTGGAGTGTACCTGTACCAGATTGTCAAGTTTAAATTCTGGCGAAAGTTCAACTTGTATGTCTATAACCGCTTCTGTAATTGGAGTACGTGAGTAGTGTTTTCGAGCTTGCATATCAATTATCCTAAACTGTCTGGGTCTTAAGAGCAATGCAAGTTATGACACCTTTACAATATCCGGCGCTTCTATAGCAAAGTATTTTTCCTCAAAAGCGAAATCTTTATAAAAAAACCCAAAGATACGCACAAATATTTGTACCTCTGTATCTAGATGTGAGGCTAAAATTCTCTGCCTCAAATACAAATTGGCATAGGTAATATTGTTTGAGATAGTTGTAACAGCCTTTTGATGAAGACTTTTAATCCTAAATCCTAAATTGGTATAGTGCCTGAAGTTAGAATAGGCTGGCGGTTTTTCAGGTCAAAAATACAACCATGTGATAGTATATGAAATCTGACTCCACAAATCGCCATCGGCTCATCCTTTAAAACTTTGTACATATTATTGTATGTAGACTCTGACTGATCCACCACTGTTACTGAACCTTTGCCAATCACTTCAATTTGGCTATCCGTCACTACCATAGCGGTATTCTCGTCTATGCCAAATCCTAACACCGCAGATTCTTGAAGCAAAGCTGAAATTAGACGTCCCAAGCGTCCGCGCTGAGAAAAATGCTGATCTATCAACACTCCAGGAAGAAAACCAAGACCAGCAGCAATTTCGACAATTTCAATTCGAGGGTGTGTTTGTGAATCGCCTTCCACAATCATTTTATCTGGCATTACAGCAGCGCCGGCACTGGTTCCTGCTATAACTGTGCCTGCCGAAAATTGTTTGTGAATTGCCGCATCAAGTTTAGTATCTTTGAGAATGCTGGTAATGCGAGCTTGGTTGCCTCCAGTAAAAAATATACCTGTTGCTTTGGCGATCGCTTCTAATGCAGTGGATGAAGATGCATCTCTACGTGTTTCCGTATCAATAATGTAAACTTCTTCTGCTCCCAGCCGCTCAAACACTTTAATATAGTTCTCTCCTACTTCTTTGGGTAGTTCTGTTGCAGCTGTGATAATTGCAATTTTTGCCTTTGTATCCCCAGCACGGCGAACAAACTCCCATAAAATTTGTGAATCACTATCTTTGTCTTCAGAACCCCCAATAATCACTAATTGCCGTTTGCTTTCATTGATCGTCATAATACCTCTAGTTAGAAGATGAAATTTAAAACTATAAATTCAACTATTTTTATTGGCAAAGTTATAACTAGCTACTTGAGTTTTGAAAATAATTATTTTTCAATGCAAATATTTCTACTTCAGATAGCCAAATCATAGTTTCATAGCCAATTCCATCTATTTTTGGCTCTAGTTTCATTTCCATTTATTTATACCAGATAAGTCCAGCTACCAGACTCAGGACGATAATTCTTGATATTGCCTACTCCACCAATAAATTTTACTATTTGTTCCTGATGAATTTAGGTATTTTTAAATTACTTTTTGCCATAATTTGTTATTTATTGAGCTAATATATAGCTATAGTTTAATGATTAGATTGGTGAAACCTAGCATGTTTATTTCACCGATTTTTTTAAAAATTTGGTGAGCTTGTAGTTTAAAAACCTTACCTATTACTATATATCATATTGTAGCTAAAAACTCACATACTATTCTCTATCAGGAGTTTTAAATTTGCATAAAAACCTATATATCTACAGTTATAAAATAAATTTTATCTAAGTTGATAAACTTGTTATTAATTCTCAGTTTAATTTTCTCAAATAAAAAATCGCTCTGACAATTATTCTCTCAAAAAAATATATTAAAATGACCAGAATGGTTTAAATACAGCACTTTTTATGTAGATTAAAGTACATCCTTGCTAACCCTCCCACCCCCCTTTGACTACCCCTTAGTAAGGTTGAACAGAGGAGGGTATGCAAAGTGTGCAGGTGGCTTATTTTTGTTCTTCACTCACTTCAAATCTGCTGTATATATAAAAATATGAAAATTGTTGAATTTTAAATACTTATATTAATTAACTTTAAAGTGTTAAACATACTTGATAATCAGATTTTATTTACTAGTAATAAAAACCCCTTTATATCGCTATGAAGGGGTTTTGAGGATTATGTTTGAGAGAAAAATGATACTGCTTAAATTCATTTAGTAGATGATTAAAGTTTATATTTAACTGCTATACATTTACTCCACCTATAGTTAAATTTCAGATTAATCTGAGAAGTGATCATGGATACAAATAAATTTGCTTTTAATTGTAAATTTATAATTATTATCGCCATTACTTGTACCTTTTGCTAAAAACTCACCCAAAAGAGGATGAAGTTTTTCATAATTGACGACTGACGCAAACAATAGCTCAAACTCCTATTTTCATGTAAAAGCAATTGATGAATTGCCGCAGAGAGCGTGTAGTTTCACTCTAGTCCGATAATTTATTATTTATCTTTTTATTCATCTCAGGCGCATGGATATTCCTGTAAAGGCTTTCAAAGCTTGACTTAATTAAACTCAAATTCAAGTTTGGTAAAACTAACCAACAAGAAGTTCGGTTTTGCCCACTAGTGAGATTTTCATAATTTAGTACATTGGTATTACTGGTAAATAACCAAGGACATTAAACTTCTTCAGTACCTATTAGTTTTTAAGCAAAAGCTTCTTTCTCTCATCAGGAGGGGGCTTTAGCATTCTCGTGAAGGAAAACTGGAAGAGTGAAAAAAAAGATTTTTGCAGCAGTTCTTGCCTTTTTAACTTTAATTATGGTTCTACTTGCAGGTTCTACACAGAGTTTTGATAAATCTCATCAAATCAACGAACTCTATATCTTTGGTGATAGCCTTTCGGATATAGGAAATGTATTCAAAGCCACTAACGGAGTTTATCCTCCTAGTCCACCTTACTTTCAAGGGCGTTATTCTAATGGCCCAGTTTGGGTAGAATATCTCGGTTCTCAACTAGGATTAACTAATGCAAAAAGCAGTAATTTTGCTTATGGAGGTGCAACGACTGTCAGCGGTAGTCTGAATGGAGTTCCAGGTACATTAGCACAAGTATATACTTATACTAAATCACATCAAAAGTTCAATTCCAATGGACTTTATGTGATCTGGGCTGGAGCAAATGACTATCTGTTTGGTGCAGAACAGCCTGCTGCTTCAATTGGTAATTTATCCAATGCAATTAAGTCACTTTCATCAGCAGGAGCTAAAAAAATCTTGGTTGCTAATTTACCAGATTTAGGTAAACTCCCAGCTACCTACAATACTGTCAATTCCCGTGCCCTTAGTTCATTGACAAACCTGCATAATTTGGAGTTGGCTAAAACTATAAATTTGTTTCACCAAGAATCAGGGAATAGCACTAAAATCTTTCAACTTGATGTTAATTCTTTATATCGGGAAGCAATGGATAAACCTGAAAAATTTGGTTTGACAAATGTGACTCAGGGGTGTGTCTCTAATCTTGCTACTTGTGACAATCCAAACAAGTTTTTGTTCTGGGATGGTATTCATCCAACAACTGCTGCTCATCGCATCTTGGCACAAGCAGCTTTGAAGACCCTCTCTGAATGAATTTAAATTCACCTTGAGAAAGAGTTGACACTCTCCAGTAGGGTGCGTTGTCGCGCAGCGCAACGCACCGCCAACAATTTACTGTTGTGCTTCAACGGGGCGTTCGTCGGGAAGAAACTCTCCAGGTTTTGTATCAATAGCTGGTTTGGTAACTTCAACTCCAGGTACAGGCAAGTCAAAATTCGGGCCTCTACGAATAATGCGGCTACCAAAATATACGTAGGCAATCAGTAATAAAATGTAAGTAACTGTAAAACCTGTGAGGGATGCAAGGACATTGGTAGCAGGAACGTGAGAGGCAGAATCTACAGTACGAATTTGCCTGTAAAGCGTCCATGGCTGCCGCCCAACACAGCGTACAATCCAACCGGTATCGATCGCAATAAATCCCAGAGGAGCTGCAAACATCCAAGCACGCATCAGCCAACGCTGCTGAGTAATCTTTTCTTGTGAAAGTTTGCCTAGTAGCCAGTATAAAATACTAGCAAACATTAATGCAGCTAAGAAAAAACCAATGGCAACCATCGTGCGGAAACAATAGTAGACTACACCAATCAAGCGCGGACGATCCTCTGGTTTCCACTCTTTTAAACCTAATACCGGCTCAGTTAACTTTTCTTTAAATTCCAAGATATATCCCAGTGCATTGGGAATGACAATTTCCCAATCATTTTTCTGTGCTTTGTTATTTGGTAAAGCTAGAAGACTCCAATCAGCAGACTGTCCAGCGGGAACTGTATTCCATTGGGCTTCCATTGCTGCCAGTTTTTCTGGTTGATAGCGATAGACTTGTTCAGCATTCAAATGTCCTACATATATTTGTAAAGGAGCAACTGCGATCGCTGCTGCTAAGGCAATCACAAAAGACTTAGAAAAAAAGGCTGGATGGCGATTTCTGAGAATATACCAAGCACTAATCCCACCAATAACAAACAACGACGTTTCTAGCGTTGCCAAAAACATATGCAAAACGCTGAACGGCATAAACGGGTTAAGGATTGCTTGAAAGTAATCATGAACCACAAACTTACCATTGACCATCTCTCCGCCTGCTGGTGTTTGCATCCAGGAACTGGCCGTCAAAATCCAAACTGTGGATAAATTTGCGCCAATGGCTACCAAAATTGTGGAAAGATAATGAATCGCAGGATTGACACGTTCCCATCCGAATAACATAATCCCTAGAAAGGCGGCTTCTAGCATAAAAGCCCAAGAAGCCTCAAAACCAATGACACTGCCAAAAAAATTGCCAACCGCTTCCGAAAAGGGTGCCCAGTTCGTGCCAAACTGAAATTCCATGGGAATGCCGGTGGCTACACCAACACCGAAGTTGAGGGCATACAATTTAGACCAAAAGCGAGCATGATAGTAATAGTCGGGATTACGGGTTTTCAACCACAGTCCTTCAATGATCACCAAATAAATTCCCACACCTGTTGTCAGCGTGGGCCAAAGCATATGAATGCAAGCAGTCAGTGCAAACTGCATCCGCGACAGTACAACGGTATCAGATAGAAATTCCATGATCACTTCTTGCTAAATTGCAGCAGAACGAGCCTCATCCACCTTAATAGTAGTACCTGTGATAAATTTGGCATCATCTGAAATCAGAAAAGCAACCGTTTTAGCAAGTTCTGTGTAAGTTGTTGGACGACCCCACATCAAATCATCAGGGATATTCCAGCCTTCTAATTCTTCAAGACTGTCAGCAACAAAGAAAGGAGCGATTGAGTTCATGCGAATGTGATCAGCTCGATATCGCTTGGCGTAGAGTTTAGTAAATCCTTCCATTGCAGCGCGGAGTGTCCCGCTAAAGGGAGTTGCTAAGTCTGGTTCTTGGGAATCACAAGCGGAGATATTAACGATCGCTCCACCACCCTGTTGACGCATCGGTTCTGTCACCAGCCTGGCAATGCGAACAACGCTTAAAAACAACATTTTAAAGTTTTCTGTCCACATTTCATCAGAGATTTCCAGTAAATCGGGGCGGGGTGGATCGCCAAAACTATTGATCACTGCATCAATACGACCAAACTTATTTAAAGTCCTTTGAACCAGCCTTTCTAAATCTTCAACGTTGGACATTGAGCCTTGTACACCAATACCGCCAAACTCTTGGGCTAAACTCAAAACACTTTCGCTTCGCGCCATCAACGAAACTATATATCCTTGCGCTGCTAACTCCCGCGCACAGCCTGCGCCAATTCCACGACTCGATGCTGTGATAATTACAACCTTTTTTGAATTCATCTTTTGCCCACTCACAAGAGATGTTAACCACCCATTCATAACAAAATGTAAAAACCCTGCTCAAGACTGAGCAGGGTTTTGTAAAGTTTTTTTGCTAACACTTTGAGATTTTTCTTAGAAAACGTTCATGATTGTGATGATGCTGACACTAGTCAACATAATCAAAGCGCCCATAACTATAGATTGACCAAGGGGATTAGAGAATTTTGAATTGTTCATTTTAGTAAAAATCCTTAATTTATTGGATTAGATAAACATATCAGTAACAGTATAAATATCTATAAAACCATCGTAAAACTTAAATTAGCGTAATTTTTCTTAGTAAATACTGTGGTATCTACTCAATATCTATGGATATTAGCAAGATTTAAAGTATAAAACACTACTAATTATATCTTTCTCTTATTAGGTAGTGATAACCGAACAAAATAATTCACTTATCCCCGAGCGGAATATGAGCCTTTATAGGGTAAGATTAATTTTAATCAAGGTAAAACCATTTGACCGGAAAATTATCATGACAGCTTCTACGGCATTTAGAAACCAAACAACCGCTTTTGACTTGGATCTATTAAATCAACAGTTTGAAACTGCTACTCCCAAAGAAATCCTGGCATGGTCTATAGAGAATATCCCCACAGGACTGGTACAAACCAGCGCCTTTAATGTGGATGACATGGTAATTACCCACATTCTTTACAGCGAACTCAAGCATCCTGTTCCTGTGATATTTCTCGACACCTTGTTTCACTTCCCCCAAACTCTAGAACTAGTTGCTAAAGCCAAAGAAGTCTATAACTTAGATTTACAAACTTATAAAACTCCAGATGTAGACAGCCGCGAAGCCTTCATCGCTAAATACGGCGAAGCACTCTGGGATAAAGATATTGCTCAATTCCACCAAATTACTAAAATTGAACCACTATTGCGGGGTTTAAACGAACTCAACACAGTTGCTTGGATTACCGGACGCCGCCGCGACCAAGCTGTTACCCGTGCTAATATGCCCGTATTTGAACTCGACAATCAAGGTCGGCTGAAAGTAAATCCCATAGCCACTTGGACACGCCAAGATAGCTGGCGTTATGTTGCTGAACATGGAGTAATTTACAATCCTTTACACGACCAAGGTTATCCTAGCATTGGTGACGAACCTATCACTACTAAAGTAGCTGATGGTGAAGACGAACGCGCCGGACGTTGGCGGGGAAGTAATAAAACAGAATGTGGAATCCATATTTAAGAGAAAGTAGAGAGTAGGGAATAGTGAGTGGGGAATGACAGAATTTCCCCAACCCTCTCTATCGCTTTCTTCCTTCTGCTAACTCTGCACCCGAAGCGGTTAGATAAAGACTCGCACACAGCAAAGTTACATTCTAGTTTATTGACCACTTTGCCGAAAAAGCTTCTCTAGAGAAGCTAATTCTGCTTCGGTTTCTGCGTCAATCTGTGGCATGGGTCGTTGCATAATTGAATAAAGCGATCGCTTTTGTACTTTTGCACCCTGTAAGCCCAACTCCTGCAAAAAATCTTTAATTTTCCCTATCATCTGCGGACGGTCAGCCTTAGTGATATCAGAACTGCGGTAAATTTCACTTATAATAGCTGGTAGTACAAATTGTTTCACCTTATCATATTGCCCTGCTAAAATAGCATCATGGGCTGTATCAACTAGCTGTTTTATAGTTGTTAATGACTCCCAATCTTGCTGTTTGCGCTTTTCTATGCGAAATAACATATAGCTGAAACCCTTAAAAGGCTTGCTATCACGGAGAAATACTTTAGTAGTTCCAGGAGAGCCAAGCCGGAGGTTATCATTGACAATGCAAAGATTTTCCATGTCAATCTCGTGTTCCTCCGCCAAAATTACGGCAAAATACCCCTCTCTGAGGAAATTACTACTACCACCGTCAGCATCAGAAAAAGTTTGTTGATAACCTAACTCTAATCGGCGTTCTCCAATATCGAGTAAATCTTCAATTCCGCGATATACTGGTTCTGCTAAATTCAAAACACTTGAGAGTTGAGGTACAGGTAACAATTTAGCAAATCTTCCCATTGTCTCGATAAATTTGCCGATGGAGTCACTCGCAGCGATACTGAATAAACCAGCTTGAAACTCTACTAAACCTTGATTAACCCTCTTGTGTCACTTTCCGAGTATTCTGAATAAAAGGATTAAAAGAAAAAACTCTGGAAGGTAAGCAGGGCAATGGATGTAGAACTACAAATCCTGAAACATTTGGCAAGAGATGCCCAGCCAACAGTTGCGCTCGTAGATGAATATTGTGCAGAGTACAAAGACCTATTCAAAGAAGTAAGAAATTATGAATGTTTCAAATATTTACACTTAGGAATAATTTCTCCAATCAAAAGAAAATCATTACCAGAAATAGCGAAAGTAGTAAGTATAAATTCAGCCCAATCATTACATCATTTTATAGCCAATTCAGACTGGTCGGTAAATGAGTTGAAAAGCAGAAGATTAAAGAAAATAAAAAGAAAATTAAATGGTCAAGCAATTACGGTAGTAATAGATGAAACAGGAGATAGGAAAAAAGGTAAAAAGACAGATTATGTAGCTAGACAATATTTGGGAAGCGTAGGCAAAGTAGATAATGGGATAGTTTCCGTGAACGCCTATGGAGTTTATGCTAATATAACTTTTCCATTAATCTTCAAAGTATTTAAACCAAAAGGAAAACTAAAAGAGTCAGATAAATATAAAACTAAAATAGAGTTAGCATCAGAGATAATTACAGAGCTAATGGGATTAGACTTCAATATTGAATTAGTATTGGCTGATAGTTTGTATGGTGAAAGTAGCCAATTTATTAGAAAACTGACTGAATATAACTTAGGTTATGTAGTCTCAATTAGAAATAATCATGGAGTCTGGTTGCCAGCAGGGCAAAGCGTTAGAGCAAATAGATGGTGTAAGTTTGAGAGAACATTTAGCAATCAAACATCAGAGACTAGATATATTCGAGAAATAATTTATGGTAAAAAAAGAGCCATAACTTACTGGGAAATAACTACTGATCCAGAAACCATGCCAGAAAATTCTACCTCCTTCGTGATGACGAATCTGCAAGGTAATCTCAAGAAAATCTTAGGTGACTTATATGGATTAAGAACCTGGGTAGAATATGGATTTCGACAGTGTAAGCAAGAACTAGGCTGGACAGATTACCGTTTTACTAATTTCCAACATATTGAGAGGTGGTGGGAGATTATTTTTTGTGTATACACGATGATTAGTTTAAATTCTCCAGTCTTCTTAAGCTTAAATCAATCTCGTCAACTTGAGACTGAGGCACAAGAACATAGTTCAGTTGATTTTTCTAATCATTCCCATTGGAACCATGAATCTGGATGGAAAAATACTTTAAATAATCTGCGTCTCATTATCCAACCATTTTTACTATTTTGGTTAATTTATCCCTGGCTAAATATTTTTCCTAATTCACATTTATTGCTGGGATTCAATCATTTAATTGCCGCGATGAATCAGTTTAAACCCTGTTACGCTTCTGGATGATTTTGCTTTTAAACTACTTGCTTATTTCGGAAAGTGACAGAAAAGGGTTAAATGGAAACAGAGGCGTAAGAGGATATCTGTCTTGAATGACTTTATCTAAATTGTTGCTTCCCAAATCTTTTAATTGGCCAGGCGCAGCTAAAAAAGGAATAGTTACTAACTTAGAGTCGTAATGGAAACGGACAGCAGCATGAACAACCGGATATCGTTGTTTGAACCAGTCCACATCTTTAGCTAAATTCATATCTTCTAGCCAGATGCGACAATAAGCTTCACCTGCGCGAATAGGTGTATCATCGCAGTCTATATCAACTCGATGTTTTGGCAGGAAAAGAGTTGTATATTTTTTAGCCTCTCGACTGAAAGTTTCAGATAAATTCTGGAAAATACTCATGAAAATATATCTCTATCAAATCAATTAATATATAATGAAATTTGATTCCAGATAGCACGGATAGGAATAGCACCTGTTGAACCAGGTTCAAAACTACGACTAATACCTACATTTCCTTGATGAATTGCTATCAGTTCCCACTGGCGATTAAAAATAGGTGCGCCAGAGGAACCATGATCGGTTTTGAGATTGTGGTCAATGTAATCTTCCCCTACTTTAATAATTTCACCTAAGTCAGAAATTACTACAGGATTGCCTTGTGGATGATGGATGATACGAATCTCTTGACCACTATCTAATATAGAAATTTCATTAATGGAAGTAGCTTTGTGCTGAACTTGAGCTTTGATTTGAAGTAAAGCATAATCTAATCTACTATGGTTAGTAACCATATTTAATTCTAAGACATCTTTTTCTGATAGGTAGTTTCCTGCTTTATAGCCAAAGCGCACCCATGCTTTTTGCACTTGGCTTTTAGTAAAAATATGATTACAAGTTAGTAATAAATTTTTTGCAATTAATACTCCTGTACCTATGGGATTTCCTATAGGTGATTCAATTCTACCAACTGTGTTACGAGCAGCTAAGGCTTTAAAGTTTTCCTGACCTTTTTCGACTAATCGAGTAAATAATTCTACATCTTGCTCTTTTAATCCATAAATGGATTCTAATTCGCATAGAGACTTAGTTACATTTAGCAATGGGTGGTAATCAAAGTTTTTATGAGATATTTGATAGCTTTTAAAGCCTGAGACTAATGATTGAGCAAATGTATTAGGTGAAGTATCAAATCTCAAATTACTTAAAAACGCAGAATCAACACCAGAATTCTGGAGAAAATTTAGGCGATCGCTGGGTACAAGCACATTAGAAGCAAAGTCATTTAGTGCCAGAGTTAATGAGCTAACATCTTGCTGCTCTACAAATATTTCTGGATTCATGGCGCTCTCATGTGTCCAAGTTCCGGTAGAATTGATAGTTGCAAAGGACGAATTGTCAACAGCTTGAGTTACTTCAATAGATAATGAATTAGGAATCTGCTGTAATACTTCTGGCTGGTGGTAATCTTCTAAAATAGGAGTAGATTTTTGCAGTGTATCACTAACTCCTATACTGGGTATCGCGGGAGTGCTAGGTTGAACAGATATCTGTTGTTGAAAACGATGTTGCAAATCTTGAATAAACTCTTCAGTAGAAGTTGATTGTAAGTTATATTTTTTCAAGGCTCTCTCAATTGGTTTGAGAATATTTTCATAGAGATCATTAATATATGTCTCTCGTACATCATATGACTTTTCTAGATTGAATGACCAGTAATGATACCATTGCCAAAGAGACCTAAAGTTGTTGTAATGTGGAACATTTATACCTATTTGTCGAAGGATACTTATTTGTAATGTCAACTCTCGGTATAGTTTTCTATATTCCTCATCTTCAGATTTTATTAAATCAATAGGCTCTTTATTAAGAGCAACTGAAATCATGATTTCTTTCAATTTTTTAATTTTTACTAATAGGGTTTCAAATTGTATTATTTGCCACTCTTCAACTAACTGTTGGTAAGATTTGCCTTGGATATGGTGCTGATATAAAACAATATCAATTTGATTTAAAGTCGTAGTGTATAGTTCGTGAACATATCCTCCTTTTGATGCATATCCTTTTTCTAAAGTTAACCAGCGATCGCGCCAATCATAAAGAGATTTAAAAGGGTTATGATTTTCTATGATCACCCCTTCTTCTGCAAGAAATTCCATTAAGTCTACAATATCTTTGTAGAGTTTTGTATAGGATTTCTCTTTCTCTTTAATAGGATTACGATATGCATCAGTTGCAACTGCAATCATAATTGACTGCAACTGTTTAATTTTAGTTAACATTTCTTCAATTTGTGCTATTATCATAGACAATCTCAGTCTTCTTCAAATCCCTAGTTGCAACAGTACATGAGCAATTGAGTTTATTGATGATTGCGTAGATTTTCTATATGCTCTATGAGCTGATTAATTTGGCTTTCTCTGTTGCGATTCCATTCACGAGACCAAATTCGGTAAATACGCCAGCCTAATTTTTCTAGGACTTCTTGGCGGAGGCGATCGCGATCGCGTGCTGTAGGATATTTATTATAAGTTCCTCCATCACACACAATCCCTAGAAAAGACTCTTCTGTTTCTGGCTGGGAATTATCTATCACAACTAGGTCAATTGGATAAGCTGAACGACCTACACGTTTCTTAACTACATATCCCCTTTCTGTTAAAACCTGATATATATCTTCTTCAAAAGGTAAGTCTATGTGAGACAGGTCATTATCACGCTTTTCATCTAATTTTTGACCGCCACTTTGAGCATATGCAAAATAGTCCTTAATCAGTGCAGCTTGTGGACTTACTTCGGGATCAATATTCTCCGCTTTAATCGAAGCGACTAATACAAACTTGCATTTAGCGCGAGTTATTGCAACGTTTAATCTCCGCCTTCCTAAATCTTGCTCTTTTTGACTGAAGTAACCAAATTTGTGATTTAACTTACCTGGATTTTTGTTATCAAAACCAAAACCAAAGCTAAAGAAAATCACATCTCGTTCATCACCTTGAGCCTCTTCGATTGGTTTGATAAAGAAATTGTCTGAGTTATCTTGACAAAATTCTTCTATCTCTGGATGTTGAATAGTGATTTTTTTGAGTTCTTCCCAGATAGTTTTTGCTTGTTGTTTGCTTGAGGTAATAATACCCAAAGATTGCTGAGAGTGTTGTTGAAAATGCTGCACTGTCAGCTTTGCAACTTCCTCTGCTTCAAGTATATTGTCTCCCCGACCACCACGGTCATATATTCCCCCTTTAACGGGATGGAAATGTACGCCTCGACTAGCATCTTTCACAGGGTTGGGGAAAGAAATAAGCTTTGAATTGTAGAATTTTTGGTTTGAGAAGGCAATCAGGCTTTCGTCTTGGCTGCGATAATGCCAACTCAAAGTACGAGATATCATAATTGATAAAGTAGAACACTCATCGAGCAAATTTTCATAAACTTCTTCGTCTTCATCGTCGTTATCATCGGGGGCTGCACTTTCAAAGTAAGAGGTTGGCGGTAGCTGCTGGTTATCGCCAACAACAATTAGCTGTTTTGCTCGCATAATAGAAGATACTGCATTTTCAGTACGAACTTGAGAAGCTTCGTCAAAGATAACAACATCAAACTCCACTGCATCTGCATCTACATATTGACTAACTCCTAAAGGACTCATCAACCAACAAGGCTTGAGGGTAGTAACAATTTGAGGATATTGTTTGATAAATTGTCGAATTTTTTTCTGTCCCTTTTTCTTTGTAATTTCTCGTTTGAGTTCCTTCACTTGTTGTGCTGCTTCTGGCTGTGTTAACCAATCTTGCAAACCTTTTGCATGGAGTTGTCTCAAACGTTGTATTGCAACTTCATACTGTTTTTTGTCTTTTTCTGAAAATTCCTTTATTCTCTGCTCGTGCAAATTATGCCTAAAATTTTGCAATTCTAAATTATCAGAATGTATGTGTCGCAGCCAGTTTTCATAAAAACCTTTTTGTAAAACTGAAAACCACTTATCTGGTAAAATTTCAGAGTCTCGTAACTTAAATAAAAACTCTTTGGTTCCAATAGCTTCTAATTGACGTATATGTTTTTGACAGTACAACCACTGTTGGAATAAATCAAGCTCATCATAGGCTTTTTGTCGGAAATCTTCAACTTCGTTTAAAGATGTTTGCTTCAATACACTTGATGCTGTTAGTCGTTCTTGAGGGAAGTGTTTGTTTAAGAATTTAAAGCCTTCTTGAATCTGGTTTAAGGATGTTTCCAAATTTTCTAATAGTTCTCTAAGCTTCTGATAGCTTTCTCCTGAAGCAATGACTGCGGCTACTGTCTCTTTATCTAGTTGGCGGTGTTGCTTTAGTTTTTCCAACCATTCAAGACCTTGCTGAATATCTTGCAAATTTGTCATTTCTTCACAAAATGAGGAACCAAAAGCTTGACGCGCTTGATAGTTCCTATCTTTTAATATATTTAAAATATTTTTGCGTTCAATCCCTTTTTCAATATCTGCAATCAATTTTTGCTCAGAAATTCTCTTTTGGTCTCGTCGTAGAGCTATGAGACGTTGGTGTTCGCGCCACTTAGCAAAAAGCCATTGCCAATAAGGTAGTTTAAATACGCGAAAAAAGCCTGTAAATTCTCTAGCAAAAAGTCTACTAATTTCTAACAAATCAAAATTTAAAAAATCAGGAACATACTTAGCATTAAGTTCATAATTAATAGATTGGAAGTTCCTAATCTCTGATTCTAACTCTAAATACAACTGTGTCAAAACAACTAAATCTGTTGCAAGTGACCAACTTTCAATTCCTGATGGAGCATCAAGGATATGAGCTACTGCTGGCCGTAACTGTTCCAAATCAGACAAAGTTTGCAGTGGTTCGGTTATTTTCAGCAGTTGTGTCAACGAAGCTACAGTATTTTGAGCAAGTTTTATTCCTTCACCAAGATTGTCAATATTTATACGCAAATCTTGATCTATATCAGACGACCAAGATTCAGATTTTAGCGGACTACTTGACCATATCGTTTTTTGTCTACCGCGAAATATAGCCTCGAATTGACCAAGTTGTTCTAGTAAATTTCTTGCATCTAACAATCTGGTTTCTGACCAATCTTGCAGATGAGAAAGATTAAACTGTAGCACAGGTATGTTTTTTCTTTCCAATTTGAGAATTTCACCATACAAGTCAAAAGCAGATTTATTTAATGGTTGCACCTTTTTATGTAAACCTTTTACATGATCATTGAGTACTTGACGATAGTCACGTAAAGGTTTGAAGAATATATCCCAATCTCTGTGTTGTGCTTCGTTTCTTTCTGAAAGCTGAGCAAAAGTTCGCTCTAGTTCATTGAAGAAATCTTTTGCTTTTGTTGTAACTTGGTGGTGTAAATTCAGACAAACATCTTCTAATTTACTTTTTTTAAGCCTGTCAAAAACAACTTCTAGAGCAGTTTGCTTTTCTGCAACTACAAGCACTTTCTTGTTTTGACCGATTAACTCAGTGATGATGTTAACAATAGTTTGGCTTTTTCCTGTACCAGGAGGCCCCTGCACTACACAACTAAATCCTGCCTTGACAGCTTCTATAACTACTTGCTGACTGGAGTCTGCATCACGTATTTGATATATCAATGAGGGGTCTATTTTATCAAGTTCTTGCTTTTGAGGAATGGAGGGATTATTGACATTATCAGATACTCGTTTTAAAGCTAGCTCTTGCAGTATGGGATGATTAGCTATCTTATCCTGATTTTGTTCCAGGTCTTGAATAATTGCTGCTTTTGCATCCTGGAACAAAGTAATGTCTGCTGTTTCTTTTATTTCCCAATCAGGTTGTTTAGCGATCGCGCTACGAACTTCATTGAAAAAATTTTCATAGCTCAATTCTTTAACCCTATCACTGTCAGGCAGTGTTATACCAAAATCCCGTAACCTGTTAATTAAAATAAAGTTAATGGAAATATCCTCATCTATAAAGTGAAGAATTAATTCTGATGACTTTCTACCTTTTCTTTCTAATCTTACTGGAACAAGCAGAATGGGAGAAACGTATTTTTCGTGAGGTTTTTCAGGGTTAAACCATGTTAAGGTATTAATAACTAAAAATAAACTATTAAAACCCTTCTCTTCAAGGGTTGTTTTTGCATCTTTACGAAGTTCATCTAAAACCTTTATCGGGTCATCATCAGTATGCTTTATTTCCAGTTCATTTATCACTAATGGTTTAGGCTCATCTGCTGTGAAATCACTATAGTAAAATGAAGGTTCTTTTGAAAGACTCACTAAGGATTTTGGCTTTTGTCGTCGCAAATCAACCAAAGGATTGCTGTTAGATTCGCCAACAATTTTTTTCTTCCAATAATTGATTCTGTCCTGGATTTTCTGAGATTCCGAAATACTCATTCGCTTTTGGTTACAGTGTTTTACAACAATCAACTTCTGTTTTAATACTATTATTATAAGTAATATTTCTGATAAAAATAATCATTTGTTACAATTTGCTGATATAAGGTTTGTTACGGGTCTGAACTATACCTTTAAAAATCTCAATGTAACGAGATTACATATTATTGAAACGTAAACTGCCGTAAGCGATATCATGATTGGCGTGGCAACTTAACGTTAGATAGTCAAGTAAAACTTGAGATAAATGTATGATTAAAATCCTTCATCTCTCCGATATCCACATGGGAAGCGGCTTTTCCCACGGACGGATTAATGCAGCAACAGGCTTAAATACACGATTGGAAGATTTTGTCAACACATTATCTCAATGTATTGACCGATCGCTTGCAGAACCGGTGGATTTAGTAATATTTGGTGGTGATGCTTTTCCTGATGCGACACCACCACCATATGTGCAAGAAGCTTTTGCCAGCCAGTTTCGCCGTCTGATGGATGCTAATATTCCTACAGTGTTGTTGGTAGGTAACCATGACCAACATTCCCAAGGACAAGGAGGAGCGAGTTTAAATATTTACCGCACCTTGGGAGTACCAGGTTTTGTAGTCGGTGATAAATTAACCACTCACCATATCTCAACGCGTAACGGTAGAGTGCAAGTTATCACCCTTCCTTGGCTGACGCGTTCCACCTTAATGACTCGTGAAGAAACCGAAAACTTGTCATTAGCGGAAGTCAACCAGTTGTTAACTGAGCGTTTGCAAGTTGTTTTAGAAGGGGAAATTCGCCGTCTTGATCCTGATGTGCCGACTGTACTTTTGGCTCACTTGATGGCTGATAATGCTTCTTTAGGAGCAGAACGTTATTTAGCGGTGGGTAAAGGCTTCACTCTACCCTTATCTTTGCTGACGCGTCCTTGTTTTGATTATGTAGCACTGGGACATGTCCACCGCCATCAAAATTTAAATAAATCTAACAACCCGCCAGTGATATATCCAGGAAGCATTGAGCGGGTAGATTTTAGTGAAGAAAAAGAAGACAAAGGTTATGTAATGATAGAACTGGAACGGGGTAATGTGAAATGGGAATTTTGCCCCTTGCCAGTCCGGGTTTTTCGTACAATTGAGGTGGATGTCTCCAAAGCAGATGATCCGCAAGCTGCATTGAGCAAAGCGATCGCTAAACATGATATTCAAGATGCAGTAGTGCGGCTAATTTACAAACTCCGCTCAGAACAGTTGGATTTAATTGATAACCCTGCATTACATGCTGCTTTAAATTCAGCTCACACTTACACTATTCAACCAGAATTAGTCAGCCAACTAGCTCGACCGCGCATTCCTGAATTAAGTGCAAGTAGCAGCATTGACCCAATGGAAGCATTAAAAACCTACTTGCATAATCGTGAAGATTTGAAAGATATAGCTGCATCTATGCTAGAAGCAGCAGAAAAATTGCTAGCAGATGATGTGGAAGTTTGGCTAGAAGCAACTAATTCGTAATTCGTAATTCGTAATTCGTAATTACAGAAACTAGGATTTAATCAGGATTTCCAAAGTTTAAAGTTCTCATATTGGTTAACAATGACAGATTTAGTTGGTGACTTTTTAAGGAAATGCGATCGCTATGAATCAAGTCAATTCTCAACTTACACTCAAAGAATTCCTAGCGCTATCAGAAGGTGATATAACCTACGAATTAGTTGATGGTAAAGCAAAACCAAAAATGGCTCCAAAAAGATTTCATTCACGTTTAACCCTTACTCTTAGCCAATTTCTCACATTATGGGCAAAAAATCGCGGTGAGGTTGGTATTGAGTGGGCTATCACTTTAAAACGCAAAGGTAGAGATTGGGTTCCTGTACCAGACTTACTTTATGTTTCTTACTCTCGCCTTAGGAGTGATGTTATTGAAGATGAACCTTGTCCCATACCTCCAGACTTAGCAATTGAAATCATCTCTCCTGACCAAACTTTTGGCGAAATGAGCGCCAAAGCTACAGATTATCTCAATGCGGGTGTGATGAGAGTTTGGGTTGTGGATGCAAAAGCTAAAACAGTGACTATTTTTTATCCCGATGCACCACCTCAAACAAAAACTGGTGAAGATAGTTTAGACGATTCTTTATTTGAAGGGCTGCAAATTACACCCGACCAAATTTTTCAACAAGCGGGAATTCCTTAGTAAATTTAGCGTGGGCAATACTCATGAAAATGTGTAATTGGTCACTATAAACTTATAAAATCAATGCCCACCCTATGAATTACTACGAATTACTAAATCAAAAGTGATCGCTCTTTCAATAATAAGAGAAGATAGTAAAAGAATTAGTGTAAAGTCTTATGGTTACACTTCAGTTTAGACAAATTCGAGTTCCACTAGGGCAAAGAATAATACTAGAAGATGTGAGTTGGCAACTATTTGAAGCAATTCTCAACGAATTAGGAGAGCATCGTAGGAGTCGAGTAGCATACAGCCAAGGAACACTAGAAATTATGGCTCCGTTACCAGAACATGAGCGAAGTAAAGTGATTATTGGAGACTTAGTAAAAGCCTTACTCGATGAACTCGATTTAAATTGGGAGTCTTTAGGTTCAACTACCTTTAAGCGAAAAGACAAAAATGCAGGTATTGAACCGGATGATTGCTTCTATATTCAAAACTATAAATTAATGATTGGTAAAGACAAGATTGACCTAAATGTTGATCCTCCTCCTGATTTGGCAATTGAAATTGATGTCACTTCTAAAACTGAAATCAGTGCTTATGAGGCATTGAAAGTAACTGAAATTTGGCGATATGAAAACAAAAATTTAGAAATTAGTTTGCTCCAAGGTGAGCAATATATCAACTCTCAGACAAGTCCCATATTTCCTAATTTTGCTATCATTGAAATCATTCCTCAATTTGTGGAAATGGCACGAACCACAGGTATGAGTTCAGCATTGAAAGAATTTCGGAAATGGGTAAAAGAACAAATTTGAGTAAAAGTAGGGTGGGCATTGCCCCTGAATATGTGTACTGTGTAACTATAAACTTACAAAGGCAATGCCCATCAAAGTCTTCAATACCACCCAATGCCCCAAATCCCAGATTTTCCAGAGATTGTATTTGGTGAATCGGGGTAAGGTGGGCATTGCTGTGATTTTCTGCAAAATGTTCCTAGATTTTGCTAGGCAATGCTCACCCTACAAATTACTCTAAAAGCCAGCATTTCGCTTGACATTCTTATTGATAGCTTCTATTTTTTGATTTAAATTTTCAATTAGTTCTTGAGGTGTAGGATTAAAAGGTGATTGTGGAGGAGGTAATTTTGAGTAGTATTGCTTTGGCTTTATTAAGTCGTATATAAGCCTCCTCTGAAGCATTTAGATGCTTATATAGAGTATCCAATAAATGCTTTACCACTACTATAACATGCGATCGCACGCTATGAACTTTGAACAAGGGCTGGAAGTAGCAGATTAAGCGGTTTTTACCAAAATTGGCAGACGGTTGAATGATGCAGAAATCGCTATATTGCAAGGCTCTTGGGGAAATCAAACCTATGAACAGATTGCCCAACAAACAAGTTACTCGGTAAGCTATCTGAAGAGAACCGTCGGGTCAAAGCTGTGGAAAATACTGATTCAAGCTTTAAGTGAAGACGTAAGCAAAACAAACTTCAAATCAGCACTTGAGCGCAGATGGCGAAAACAGACGAAATTTAGAACATTCACCCAACTACCCCACTACTCAGCACTCAGCACTCAGCACTCAGCACTCAGCACTCAGCACTCAGCACTAAAAACAGACTGGGGCGAAGCAATTGATGTCTCTGCATTCTATGGACACACACAGATGAACTCGCAAAATTAGAGAAATGGATTTTGTGCGATCGCACTGACATAATATTTAATATACTCTTGTGTGCCTAGTCTTTTAAATAACTAAACAACTTTATTCTTCAAGTCAGCTTTATGTGCTTATCAAAGCAGAGTGTTGACCACTGTTAAGTATTATCTGTAACAGATTCTTTGGAAAAAACTATGTTATTTCTACGACCGTGTTTATTAGCTTGTCAGCGAAAAAACTTTGTTTTTTCTAGAGAATATAATATTAACATAATAATAAACTGTCAAATTTACCTATTTTAATTTTGGACAAATACTTCAATCTCTTTTCCCTACTCCTCAATGTACATTTTATTAATAGTGATATCGATATCGATCAGAATTGCTCACTTAGTAACAAAAATTGAAGCTCTATGAGAACTTTTGTTCTATTTGGTGTATGATCTTGAACTATTACGGTATTGCGCTCAAGATACCGTGGATTTTAGGAGTAAATGCTGATGAGCAAGTCGCAACATCCGACACGGTTAGGAATTTACCTAATTGAGGGAATGCAGATTCATGTCGTGAAAACTTTACAAGGCATACAGCTTTGGTATCAACGAATAACTAAAAACTCTATACGAAGCTTTGTGTGTCTGTTTTTAGTAGGTACTGTTTTGAGTATGGCAGTCGCCGCCTGTTCTGGAAGCAGTTCAGCGACAAAAGCTGATGTCAAGCTCAAACTGGTTTCCTTCTCCGTTACCAAAGCGGCTCATGACAAAATCATTCCCATATTTGTGCAAAAGTGGAAGCAACAACACAACCAAAACGTCACTTTTGAGCAAAGTTATGGAGGTTCTGGGACTCAAGCCGCTGCTGTCATTGCTGGTCAGCAAGAAGCAGATATAGTACACCTGGCACTTCCTTTAGATGTTAACAAAATTCAACAAGCAGGGTTAATTAAGCCCGGTTGGGAAATCAAATCTCCTAGAAACGGTATTGTTAGTAGATCTGTTGCTGCCATTGTCACCCGCGAAGGCAATCCTAAAAATATTAATACTTGGCAAGACTTGGCAAAAGATGGTGTGACATTGATTGCAGCTAACCCAAAAACCTCTGGTATTGCTATTTGGGAATACCTAGCTTTGTGGGGTTCGGTGACACAAGCAGGCGGTGACGAGACAGCAGCATTAGATTTTGTCACCAAAGTTTATAAAAATGTCCCTGTGCTGACAAAAGATGCTCGTGAGGCTAGCGATTTATTTTTCCAAAAAGGTCAGGGAGATGTCTTAATTAACTACGAAAATGAGGTATTTTTAGCAGCCCAAAATGGAAATAAATTACCTTATATTATACCAGAAATCAATATCTCCATTGATAATCCTGTTACCGTAGTTGATAAAAACGTTGATAAACACGGTACAAGAAAAGTTGCAGAAGCATTTGTTGATTTTCTTTACTCAACAGAAGCTCAACGCGAATTCGCTAAATTGCAATATCGTCCCGTTAACCCCACCGTTACCCAAGAAGTAGTATCCAAATATCCCCAAATCAAAACTTTATTCACATCTCAAGATTTAGGTGGGTGGGATAATATCCAGAAAAAGTTTTTTGTGAATGGATCGATTTTTGATCAAGTTCAGGCTGCTAAAAAAGCATAAATATTTTTTTACTTAGCTTTTTCGTAATGTATAGATAAAGCAGAAATAAAACGAATTGCTATTGAGTGAGGTAAACTCTAAAAGCAATTTCCGAATTGCTTTTGCAATTAGCCTGTACATCAGTTGGATGAAAACCAATATAATTTAGTCAATTCTGAGCCTATGAGCTTTCGTAACTTATTTAAATATAGATTATTCCTAGCATTATTGATGTTTGTCACCTCTGGCGTGACTGCTTGTAGCAGCGCCGAAGAAAAGAAAAGCCAGGTGAGTATTGATGGTGCAGCAGTAGGTTTTCCTATTTCTCTAGCAGTTGCAGAAGAATATGGCAAGCTGAAATCTGATGCTAAAGTTAGTGTTGCTTCAAGTGGTACTGGTGGTGGTTTTAGTAAATTTTGTAATGGCGACCTTGATATTGCTGGTGCTTCTCGTACAATTAGAGACGAAGAAATCAAAAAATGTAAAAGCAAGAATGTTGAATTTGTCGAGTTGCCTATTGCTTTAGATGGCATTGCTGTAATTGCCAACCGTCAAAATAACTTTGTCAAATGTCTCACTATCAAAGAATTAGCCACAATTTGGAGCGCTAAATCAGACGGTAAAATCTTGACATGGAATCAAGTTAACCCTAAATTTCCTAATCAAAAACTCAAGCTGTATGCTCCTGCTTCTGATACTGGGACGTTTGATTACATGACTCAAGCTGTTACTGGTAAAACTAAAAATGGACGTACAGATTACACTCCCAGCCACAATCAAAACTTACTTGTGCAAGGAGTTTCAGGTGAGACATCAGCTTTAGGTTATGTAGGGATATCTTACTACATTCAAAATCAAGACAAACTTAATTTAGTTGCGGTAGAAGGGCCCACAGGCAAATGTGAAAAACCAGTTCCTATAGATAATGTTGTCAAAAATATTTACACACCATTATCTCGCCCTTTGTTTATCTATGTTAGTAAACAATCCTTAGATACCAAGCCAACAGTTAGAGAATTTGTAGATTTTTATCTAGAAAACTCCTGGAAGTGGGTAGATAGCGTGGGTTATGTGGCATTACCTGATGAAGCTTACGTCAAGGTAAAACAAAAATTGACCACTGGTGAAACTGGCACAAAATTTAAAAAAGCTAAACCAGGTGAACCAATCACAAACTTTATTTAAATCGAGTGCAAGTCATTGTAGTTGTTTTATTGTATTTAAAACATAACTGGTTATGCAAAATACTAATTTTCCAGACGATCCCTATCACAGATCTAGACAGTCATTAGAAAAAAACGCATCTGAAGATATTTTAGAAAAGATTATTGCAGTCATCTTATTTGGTTGTGCTTTAGTTTCTGTTTTGACTACCTTTGGTATTATCATAATTATCTTTCAGGAAACATTCGGTTTTTTCCAAGAAGTTTCCTTTGCCCAATTTTTTCTTGATACTAAGTGGACACCTCTATTTGCAGAGAGGCATTTTGGCGTTTGGCCCTTGATGGCTGGCACTTTTTTAACTACAGCTATTGCTATGGCAGTTGCTATTCCTCTAGGTTTATCTTCTGCTATTTATTTAAGTGAATATGCTCAACCTAAAGTAGCAGCAATTTTACGCCCAGCAGTAGAACTGTTAGCAGGAATACCAACAGTAGTATATGGATATTTTGCACTATTATTTGTTACACCATTGCTGCGGAATATTATACCTCTAGAAATATTCAACGCTTTGAGTGCTGGATTGATGATGGGAGTAATGATTACACCCACTGTTGGTTCCATCAGCCTAGATGCTATTCAAGCAGTTCCACGTTCTTTACGAGAAGGTGCTTACGCTTTAGGAATCACTAAACTGGAAGCTATTTTTAGAGTCGTTCTTCCAGCAGCACTTTCTGGAATTATCGCCTCAATTATTTTAGGTATTTCTCGTGCTGTGGGTGAAACAATGACTGTTGTGATTGCTGCTGGACAACAGCCAAAAATAACTATTAACTTCGCAGAATCGGTAGAAACGATGACAGCTTACATGGCACAAATTTCTGGTGGAGATAGTCCGCGTGGTAGTCTCAATTTCAAGACTTTATATGCTGTAGGCGCTCTTTTGTTTCTAATTACGTTAGTTTTAAATATTGTGAGTCACTGGATTGCTAATCGTTTTAAAGAAAAGTACGAGTAAGAGACATGACTACAAGTTATCAACGAGAGAGTTCTTGGGATTCTTCAACAGAATTTACTGATAATGTTGAAAAGAGGGAAACGTTAGGAAAAGTATTTGAAATAATTTTTTTGTTAGGATTGCTAATTGGTATATTTATTTTAGCATTGCTACTTTTTGATATTTTTAGAGACGGAATAGGCAGATTTTTGACACCTGGCTTTCTGACAGAAACTCCTTCTCGTTTTCCTGATCAAGGTGGTATTCGTCCAGCCATTGTGAGTAGTATTCTTTTAGGAATTGTTGTTATTCTAGTTACTGTACCAATAGGTGTAGGAGCAGCTTTATATCTTGAGGAATACGCACCTAAAGCCTGGTGGACAGCTATTGTAGAGATTAATATCAGCAATTTAGCGGGAGTTCCTTCTATAGTATATGGATTACTGGGTTTAGGAGTTTTCAATTATTTGTTGGGATTTGGCCCCGCTTTAATTTCGGGAGCGTTGACTTTATCATTGTTATCATTACCAGTAATTATTGTGACAGCTAGAGAAGCAATTCGCGCTGTCCCAGATTCCCTCAGACATGCTTCCTACGGTTTAGGCGTGACAAAATGGCAAACTATTAGTAGTCATGTCTTACCTTATGCTATTCCTGGTATCCTTACAGGAGTGATTATTTCTATATCGCGTGCTATTGGTGATGCAGCATCTTTAATTGTTGTAGGTGCTGTAGGTTTTCTCACGTTCAACCCTGGTTTATTCCAGAGATTCATGGCGTTACCCATTCAAATTTACAGTTACATCACTCGTCCAGAACCAGGTTTTGCGAATGCAGCAGCAGCGACAATTATTGCATTGTTAATCTTGATTCTAGTTTTAAATGGTGTAGCAATTTATATTAGGCAACGCTTCTCGATCAATTAGGGAAGGGGAAGGGGAAGTTGCAAGGGGAAGTTGCAAGGGGAAGGGGAGGGACTTGAGGTAGCCTATCCTCATTTTTTACCCCATGTCCTTGAGGACTGGTCTTACTCTCCTTTCACCCCTCCCCTCGAAGACTGGTCTTACCTTCCCCTTCCCCTTCACCCTTCCCCTTCTTTTGTAAAGGTTTGATTTTTCAGTCTCTAAGAAAGCAAATTAAACTGCATTGTTTGGTGTTAATGGTTATCAGGAGTTCAGCAAAATGTCATATAGCAACAGTAAAATTCAATCAGATAGTGCCACAATCAATCAACAAGATAACTCTGTGTTTAATGTTGAAGGTGTGAAGGTATTCTATAGTGGATTTCTGGCACTTATGGATGTCTATTTAAAGATTCCAGAAAAACAAATTGTTGCTTTTATTGGCCCTTCAGGATGTGGCAAAAGTACTTTATTGCGTTGCTTCAACCGGATGAATGATTTGATTCCTGGTGCGAAAGTGGAGGGGAGACTAAATTATCGCGATCGCAATATTTATGACCCTAAAATTAATTCTGTTAAATTACGCCGCCAAGTAGGCATGGTTTTTCAAAGACCGAATCCTTTTCCGAAGTCAATCTACGAAAATATTGCCTTTGGGCCGCGTTCTAATGGTTATAAAGGTAATATTGATGAATTGGTAGAAGATTCACTAAGACGTGCTGCGATTTGGGATGAAGTCAAAGACAAATTGAAAGCTAAAGGTACTGCCTTATCTGGCGGACAACAGCAACGGCTTTGTATTGCACGGGCGATCGCTATGAAGCCAGATGTATTATTAATGGATGAACCATGCTCTGCTCTTGACCCAATTTCTACCCGTCAAGTAGAAGAACTCTGCTTGGAACTCAAGCAGCAGTATACCATCATTATGGTGACTCATAATATGCAGCAAGCTTCTAGAGTGGCAGATTGGACGGCATTTTTCAACACAGAAATTGATGAGTACGGCAAACGTCGTGGAAAATTAGTTGAGTTTAGTACTACAGACAAAATGTTTAATTCTCCGGAAACCAGAGAAGCCGAAGAGTATATTAGTGGACGCTTCGGTTAGGCATAATTCCGATTTTATACCAAATCAAATAATCTTTGCGACACATGAATTAACAGTAGGGGTGTACAGCTGTACGCCCATACAAGGTATTTATTGCATTTTTTTAAATTAATATTCGTTGAAATAATTTAGTATAAATACTAAAAAATACAAAGAATGCAATTACTCTTTGTCATTAGTACTCATCATCAGGCAACTTTTCTAATTCATCAGCAATTAGCGTCTGAAAATCCTCGTCACAGTGAGTGTGGAGATGAACCACAGCAGCTAGTAGTTCTGCTAAAATTTCAGCTTGTTGGTTAGTAGTTAAACTAGGTAACTGAAGCTGGTTAATTAAAGCTTGTACTTGACCACATTCTGTACCTAGTTCTGCAATTAAAGTACTAAGAGTTGAATTAGTAATGGTAAGAGAGCGATCGCTAATCTGCATAAATTATTATGCTAATCTTTTACGCCGACCGATAGGCGACGCGGAGACTTTGGACTAAAATCACCAAAGATGCGATCGCCATCAATCCACCCCAAAACCAGTAAGGTAGCAATAAGTACCGCTGCATTTGCGCTGTATCAGACAGTCCCAAGCCGCCAGCACTGTAGCTGAATAAATAATTGAGTTGATGGTAAGTACTCACACAAGCTTGTACCCCCAGAAATTGAATGGCAAACCCCTGCATCCATCGCGGTGCTTTGAGGGCAATACCAAGGATAATTAAACCTAGTAGGGGAATAGCCACTACTCCAAACCAGGAACGCACCCAAACTAATGTTGAAAGCAGTAAAAAACTACCTAAAATTTTCAAACTTAAAGAAGCTGCTTTAAAACTACGAGAAGCCAGAATCAAAGCTGCACCAGCAATTGGCGGCCCCATCGGCCCAGCCGCTGCAACTAAACCCGGCCCAATTGGGCCTAATGACCTGGAAATACTATAAGTTGCTACACCGGAACCACTGCTAAAAATCTCTAATTTCTGAAACTGTCCTCCTAATAGCAATGCCATTAAGCCGTGACCCATTTCATGAAACCAAGTTGCCAGAATGGTAAACGGGTATAAAATGTAATCTCCGGCTGGAACTTGCCACAGTAAAATAGTAGCGATCGCTGCAACCATCAGCCAAGTTAGCCCCATGCGTTCGACTTCAGGCGGGGCTTCTCTTGTCAGCAAAGGTTCAAAGTCTTTTCCTGGTTCGCTCATAGGTAATTCGTAATTCGTAATTCGTAATTCGTAATTCGTAATTTATAACTACTAGTTTCTAATTACGAATTACGAAAGTTAGGAGTTAGGAGTGAGGAGTTAAGAGTTAGGAGTTATGAGTTAGGAGTTGGGAGTGAACAATTGCCTTCCTCATCTCCCCATCTCCCTATCTCCCCTATCTCCCCTATGCCAACTGAAACAGAAACGTTACCAAGTCTCCCTTACCTAGGCTAATGCGATCGCCTGGTCGCAAGCGGTGGCGATTTCCTGGTAATAGCGGCAAATTGTTAATATAAGTGCCATTGGAGCTGCCCACATCTTCTATATAGTGAGCATCTCCTTCTACACGAATATCTGCATGTATCCGTGAAACAATTTCCGAATTAGGAAAACCTGAAACGTCCACATCCGGGGGAATGCGATCGTTGGGTTTACCGATATGAATTACAGACAAAGTTTGTGGTAATTCAATCTCGCGATCGCTTTGGACATGGAATAAACGTGCAGTTACCTGTTGCAATTGCGTTCTAGCAACTGCGGGCGCTGGTGGTGGTGCTGGCGCTGGTTGCGGTGCTGGTGGTTCAGGAGGCGCTACTGCTTGCGGCGGCTCTGGTGGTGGCGCTGGTTGGGGGGGTGGCGCTGGTTGGGGGGGTGGAGTAGAAATTTCCTGCCCAACAATTACAGGTGCAGCAGCTACAGTTGGTGGGGGTGCTACAGGTTGCGGTGCTACTTCAGGAGTTACAGCCACCGCCGTAGGTGGTAAGGGTGAAGGAGCTGAATTCATTCCCAAAGGATCTGGTTGTAACAGTTCCAAAAGTGGGTCAGGGGTTACTAATGGCGGTACTTCCAGTGGGATATCAGGAGCAACAGTTGCCACAGCAGTAGCCGCAGCTGGTGCAGCAGTTGAGTGGAGATTAAAACCACATTGACCGCAGAAAGCTGCATCTGCCTGCACAGTTGCCCCACAATTGGGACAGTTACTAGTCGCTGGTAACGGCGTATAACAAGCTTCACACTGGACAGCCCCGTTGGGATTGGGGTGATTGCAATTAGGGCAGACGATCATCGATTTAAGCCTTTGTTCAAGATCATCGTAAAATGGTACTGGCAAGCAGAGAGAACTATACAGACGCTTAGCGCGAATTTCCGCAGGCTGCGGCGGCTCCCATCGAACAGAATTGCCAAAATGGCGACTCTAGCTTTCGATTTTAACAATTCCTTTCGATGAGAAACTTAATGTTGGAGTTCCGAACCTGCCGCCGCATCCAATAGCCACCAAAGTTCTTCTTGGGGTTGAATTAAGCGAGATGGGTAAGCTGAGTCATCTGCTACGGGTGCGAAGACTTGAGCCAAAGCTCCCCGTTTGTTAGCACCAGCAACTAGAAAAATAACGCTGCGAGCAGAGTTGATCAATGGGTAAGTGAAGGTTATGCGGGGGTTCCCGTCTTTATTACCCACAGTAATCAGCCGATCGCGCACTTTCAAGGCTTCAGTATGGGGAAACAATGATGCAGTATGTGCATCGTCACCCATTCCTAGCAATACTACATCTAAAGAAGGAAATTCTCCAGGCGCAGAATGAAAAAATTGTTGGATATGCTGTTCGTATTTCGCAGCTGATGCCGCTGGATCGCCTTCCAAAGTCGGTACAGCATGAACATTAGCTGCTGGGATATCAACACGATTTAGCCACGCCTGACGCGCCATCCGTTCATTGCTATCGGGATGATCTGGTGGTACATAACGTTCATCACCCCAGAATACATGAATTTTATCCCAAGGCAGTTTTTGAGTAGCGATCGCTTCGTACAACGGCTTCGGAGTGCTGCCGCCAGCTAAAGCAATGGTAAATCGCCCGTGCTGCCCAATCGCAGTTTCCAACTTGGACAGGATCAAC
The DNA here is from genome assembly GCF_002368335.1 of Nostoc sp. NIES-4103. GTDB lineage: Bacteria > Cyanobacteriota > Cyanobacteriia > Cyanobacteriales > Nostocaceae > Amazonocrinis. Next base: position 45,201 of record NZ_AP018289.1, read on the forward strand.
TCCAGCGATCGCGCAACCAGCGCTGACTGATCCGGTAGAACTTCAACCGTTTTATTCATGACTTCATTATCATTGCCGACTTCCAGCAATACAATACCTAAATTATGGCAACCTCCCTTTTTAACTTTTGAAACTTTTAACATCACCAGATGCGGTTAGTTGTTAGTTGTTAGTTGTCAGTTGTCAGTGGTCAGTGGTTAGTTGCTTGGAATGTGTATCATGTACTTTTCAAATCTTGGTAAATATTTACAAAATTAACTAATTCTTTGATTTTTAACTGGGTAATAAGTAACAATTTTTCGCAATGATAGTTCTCTAACCACAAAATTGATCTTATAAGTGTAATTGCTGAGAAAATATTCCTGTGCTGTGGTTCCTAAACTTGAGGTGACTAGCGTTGCCGAGTAGGGAATGGCAAAAATGACAGACAGTTCAAGAAAATGACAAATGACAACTGACCACTGACTTCTAACCTACAAATAATTCTTCCCAATTAGCGATCGCTTCTCGTTGAGCAATTAATAAATGCTGAATACCTTTTTCTGCAAAATCTAGTAGCTGGTTTAACTGAGTACGGCTAAAGCTGCCTTCTTCACCTGTGCCTTGGATTTCAATGATCCCCAACTGCTGATTCATCACCACGTTTAAATCTACTGTTGCAGCCACATCTTCAACATAATTCAAATCTAAATATGGCTCTCCCTGTAATAAACCTACGGAAACTGCTGCTATTTGTCCACACAGGGGCGATCGCTCTAGTACTCCCCGCTGCAACAATTGGGAAATCGCATTAGCCAAAGCTACAAACCCACCTGTAATTGCTGCGGTTCTGGTGCCAGCGTCAGCTTGCAATACATCAGCATCTACAGTCAGGGTACGTTCTCCCAAAACCTCGAAATTGATTGCCGCCCGTAAACTCCGTCCAATTAAGCGCTGAATTTCTTGCGTCCGTCCCGATAACTTCAGCAATTCTCTTTCTTGCCGTTGTTGAGTAGCAGAAGGTAGCATTCGGTACTCAGCAGTCAACCAACCTTTGCCTGTTCCTGTTAAAAATTTAGGCACTCCTTCAGTAACGCTGACAGTACAAAGTACTTGAGTATCACCACATCTTGTCAAAACAGAACCAGGAGCAAAGCGAGTAAAGCCTGTGTGAAAGCTTACGGGACGAAGTTCATAGGGTTGCCGCTCGTCGGGACGCTGCCAAACCATTGGAGTAGCCTCAAAATTTTCATAGAGTAAGAATACTGCCTTAAGATTACCTTAGTGTTGCAACTCTTCTAAGTGCTGTACTGTCGTGTCAGCATTCAACTACAGGATCAACGATGAAGTATGAAATTTCAATGTAGGCCACTAATAAAGGATTTACTGTGAGTATACAGCAACCCCTCAAAACCAATGTTAAGAGAACTAAACACTCTTCTACATCAAATCCGAGTAGGTCGGCAAAAATCAAGTTAACTAGTTAGGGTAGTCAATAGTCAATAGTTATTCCCCCCTGCTCCCCATCCCCATCACTGGACAGACAGCAAAGTCAAAATCTTGTGTTCCACCATCTCAGGCTTTTGGTCTCCGTTAATAGTCAGCAGGCGGCGACGACGGTCGTAGTATTCTAAGATGGGAATAGTGCGATCATAAAAAATTTCTACCCGATGATGGACGATTTCGGGTTGGTCATCTGGAAGCGATCGCCCTAAAGACCGACTAACCATCACTGCTTCTGGTACTTGTAAATAAATCGCCCAGTCTAACTTCTGCCCCAATTCCTCCAACAAAAAATCCAATTCCTCCGCTTGAAAAGCAGTACGGGGATATCCCTCCAATATCCAACCACAATCAACATCAGTATTTTTCAGCCGCAACCGAATCAAATCAATTATCATTTCATCTTGGACTAACTCCCCTTTGATTAAGTATGGCTGTGCATGGCAGCCTAGAGTGCTAAGTTTAGCGTAGACACTGCCAAGCGGCTTGTCACCAAACATCGCCTCCTGCAACATCTCGCCTGTGGAAATCTGAGGAATATCAAAGTATCTACAAAGCCTTTGTGCTTGAGTGCTTTTCCCCGATCCAGAACCTCCCAGAATCACCAATCTCACAACAGCTCACTCCTCAAGTGGTAAAATTCATCACATTCTAAATATGTTTTGCCCAAAGTAACCTGATATTTAGCAACCTGATATCAAATGCTTATTTGAGTTTTGCGCCCCCAGATTTATAAATTTTTTGGAATCGCCAATTACGTAGTTTTATTGTTATGACTAGTTTCATGCAAAAAAAGAAAATGTCAATATCTATAACTCTTGACTTGAGGACAAATGTAGTGTTTGACTAAGAATGCAAATTTCTAGATAAACTGAATTTGTCCAAAACAGAATGAGCGCATAAGTACATTTGTATCTACTTGACGCAAAAATTCTTGTCTATTTGTAACTTTTTTAACTTTCTTCTATGGTTGCCCAGTTAGAAACCCCAAGTGTAAATTCGGTGCTTAGCCTGCCACACCCAGTTGAAGGACTAATACAAGTTTTCACTAGCGCACACCGTAACTTTTTTACGTTAGTTATGGCACAAGCACTGAGAATAGCTGGTCAAGGCACCCCAGTACTAATAGTGCAATTTCTCAAAGGCGGCATTAACCAAGGACAAGACCGACCGATTCAGCTAGGGCAAAATTTAGATTGGATTCGCTGTGATTTGCCTCGCTGCATCGATACACCACACCTAGACGATGCAGAAAACGAAGCTTTACAAAAGTTATGGCAGCATACACAACAGGTAGTGTGTGAGGGTAAGTATTCTTTGGTTGTCTTAGACGAATTAAGTTTGGCAATTAACTTTGGTTTAATTCCCGAAACTGAAGTTTTAGCATTTCTGGCAAAACGCCCTCCCCAAGTAGATATCATTCTTACAGGGCCAGAGATGCCGAAAGCTCTTTTAGACGTGGCAGATCAAATTACAGAGATCCGTCGCAGTCATCGCCCCTAAACAAAATACTCAGTTCACGCTATTCTAGTAATTCTGTTTAAATTACCTGTGAACTTTGTGATTAAGAACGATATCTGGATTACCGAAATGGCTAAAAAGGGTATGATTTCACCCTTTGAGCTAAGTTTAATCCGTTATGTTGAGGAATTACCTGTCATTTCATATGGTCTTAGCAGCTTTGGCTATGACATACGCCTATCACCATCTGATTTCCGTATTTTTAGGCATATACCAGGTACTGTAGTTGACCCCAAGAATTTTAATCCTGAAAACTTGGAACCAACAAAACTCCACACAGATATTAATGGAAGCTACTTCATTCTCCCCGCCCATTCTTATGGGCTTGGAGTTTCTCTTGAAAGGCTAGAAATACCAGATAACATCACAGTAATTTGCATAGGTAAAAGTACTTATGCAAGATGTGGTATAATCGCAAACGTAACTCCTGCTGAGGCAGCTTGGCGCGGTTATTTGACACTAGAGTTATCCAATGCTTCTAGTGCTGATTGCCGAATTTACGCTAATGAAGGCATAGTACAATTGATGTTTTTAGAAGGTGAACCCTGTGCTGTTAACTACCAAGCACGTCAGGGCAAATATCAAGACCAGCCAGATGTTGTAACTATTGCTCGTGTTTAAACTTTAAAAGCAGAAATTTGAGTTATCAAATTTTGAGGTGTAGAAGCCCAGGATATTAGAGAATGTCAATACTCACAGATACAGATCTGAAAAAAATTTTATGTTATGACGAAGCACAGTGGAATGATAAAAAACCACTGTTAATTCAGGATGGTTCAGATGACTGTATAACACCTATGGGCTATGATTTAAGAGTAGGAGGCTTTTATAAAACATTTATTGCCAAGCCCAACCTTGATACTCTAGCCCAAGGTAAAACAGTTGCAATTAAGCCTGGAGATATAGCTTTAATTGGTACTTATGAAAAGCTGAAAATGCCTAAAGATGGTTCTGTCTCAGCTTTAATATTGTCGAGAGTTTCGCAAGTATCACGAGGGCTATCTAACATTTCAACGAAAGTTGATCCTGGCTGGGCAGAAGGCGAACTCTTAATACCAGTACAAAATTTTTCAAGAGATGTAATCAAGCTAAGTTATCAAGAAAAATTTTGTACTATTGTCTTCTTCAAAAATGAATCGCCTGCCTCTCTATATAATTCTAGTTCAAGCCGCTCAAAATTTTTTAAATTGCTTTCTCAGACTAGCCGTGAATCTTTCTCAAAAGACTTACAATTAGGATTATTATCAATATTTATTATAGGAATAGCAGGAAGTATAGGTTATTACTATTTTGGTAATTCTACTGGATTTGGAGTTGCAGTAACAATAGGTATAGCAATAGAAAGATTTGTATCTGTAATAGCTGCAAGAATGCTAGGAAGAAGGTGATCTTCAACTGTAGATTCACTGAGAAAAGCTATATTAATTATTTCCATTATTATTAAAAGTTAAAATTTAGAAAATTTTTAAATTTTGAACTTTTTATCTTGAATTACCTACGGAGATTAGGACGCTAATCTTGTCTACCCTGATAATGTTTTTAATAGCATGGTATGATCGCTCTAAATCGAACTCTATAATCAAACTGCGATCGCTACTATAAAAATATACTAAAATCCGGCTTTGCTCATTCTATGTTCAAAGTTCAATTGATAGCAAACTCTGTAAATTGGCGCATATAAGGAGAGTGAAACGCCAAAACGATATCTTCTTTTGGCACTCCCAGTTCTAGGAGTTGTGTAGCAATGCCAACTTCGGTGCCATCATGCTGAATCCAAATTTTGCCGTCTTTGATATCGAGATGCAAACTGCACCCATGTGTCCGACGGTTCCCACGCCATCCCGTATGTAATAAAAGGTAGTGGTCACGTTCCGCATCTAGAATAGCTTGTGTTTCTATTCCTTCTTGCGATGAGCCTCTTTTTGCCCGTTCTAGAATTAACTGTTGGATGATTTGACGATACTGTTCTACAGCCATTGGCTAATCACCTCTTGTTTTTCATCGTAAACCAGTAAACTAATTTGAGTTCTTTCAATCACTGACCGTACAAAACGACGCTGAAAAAATGAGTTATGAATTGACTCCGGTACTGCAAGATAAAGCTTGCGTTCCGGTTCAAATTCTTCAAGAGCAAATTGATAATTGATAAATTGTCCAAGGGCTGTGTGAAATTCTGATACACTAGACCGCCCAATAAAACTCTTAATTTCAACTGCAATTTTTTCACCTGCTCGTTCAGCAGCTAACATCTCTGCTGTCAAATCTATTTCAAAGTCTACATCTCCAACGGTCAACTCGTATGGATCGGCAGTAATTAACCATCCTTCTTTCTCTAGAGCTATTCTAACTGCATCGTGAAAGCGGTCTTTAGCCATTCAGCTTTTTGTGACAATTGATCAAGACACTTGACTGGTAACTCAATTTTATCTTCAGCTAAGGTGCTAACCTTGCCTTACCTAAACGCTGCTTTTCATACCATTGTGCGATCGCAGGTGCCCAATCTGCAAAATGAGGCCACATCAATTCACACAACTTTTGAATTTCCAATTGAGCATCTTTCTTATTTCTCAAGTCGCAAAAGTGCAGGAAAGACCTTAAATTAAAACTAACTACAAAATGCTGACGATAATCAAAAGGTACTTTACCTCTGGCATGTTCTTCAGACATTCCCCCTTCAAAATCAGCTTGATAGCGCTTAGCTGCTTCTAAGCACCACTGCAAATCAGCTGCTCGTTGCTCTGGTGAATAGTAATATTTTTTACCTTGTCTATCAGTGTAATATCCCACAGGACGCAGGTAGAAAACCTCTTCAATGTCTTTCTTACCTTCTACTACATCAATGAATTGATTCCCTGTATAACGGAAAGAGTTGTGAACTACAATACCATTAGCAACAAAATTATGCCAAAACCCTTCAACTTCTAAGTCATAAGTCATTTGTTGCCCAAGGTATTCTACACTTTTAACTTTAACTGGATGTGCGCCCAACTTTCTGCCAGTTGGCTTTGGTTTAGGTTGCCAATTTTCAGTATCTAGTATGGGGTTGTAAAATCTAGCGAATTCAGCCTCTTGGTTATTTTGATGAATATATTCATGGCACTCTTTGCACAAAGTCACCAAATTATCAAAATTATATGCAAGAGATTCATCAGCATAAACTGGTATTAAATGGTGAGCATGAAGACTTCCACCACGAACTCTGCATTTTTGACAAATATAGTTGAACCTATCATGAACTTGTGGAGCTATTTCCCTTGTCCATGCACCTATTAACTCCCGCTCGGTGGATGTACCTCCTTTCAAAAAGTTCGATTCTTCTCCTCTTTTTGTATATTTTCTCGCATTTTCTAGACGTTTTTGACGACTTTCTTCTGATAGGTTTAAGCTGTAACCACTTTTACCCTTGTTCCAAGGGCTGCTTGAGCCAGTTGGTCTTTTATTGAGTGACAATCCATAAACATAAACCCATTTTTTGATTGCTTCTATTGAACAGTTAGCTAATATTGCCATTTCATCAGCATGAAGGCCTTTACTAAGTTGCTCCTCTAACCATAGTTTGTCTCGATAGAGTGCTTCAGGTTTATAGTTCCAGGGTTTGTGCTGTTTAGCAAATTTACTATCTTTTTGATTTAAAGATAGTCTATGTTTATTAGCCCAACTTCTAACAGTATTTGTAGAGCATTCAGATAGTTGTGCAATCTCTACTGTAGACACTCCTTTTGTAATTTGAGATTCAAGCCATTCCCGATTTCTGTACAGTCCTTTGCCTACAACTGCCATACCATTACACATCAAATAACACGGCTTAGTCATTTGAACTACACTACCAACATCATTAATAACTAAACCAACTGCATCACCCATTGTTTGCCAGCCTTCAGATGTAAATAGCCGATGATTAACGGTACAATCTAAAGTTTTTCCATCCTCTAAAGTTACTCGGTAGACTGGTTGAACACCGCTAGACATAATATCTTTAATATGCCCAACTTCAAATAAGCCACTTTCTTCGTTTAAAACTCGCAAACGCATTTTGCGAATGCGTTGTTTACAGTTGCGTCGATATTCACCTGGTAGTTCTCCATTTCTACCCTGAATCAACCTTTGACGGATTGCTTTTTCCCCGTTAGTCCAAAGATCGTATAACTCCCCAATAGTTTTTTTCAATTTCTGACTAGTTTGGCCTTGACAGTTCACAAAAGTGATTTCAGTATCACCAGCTAGACACTGTACATCAAATGATACACCGACACGATGAGTACGAGCCTGCTGCATGACACTGTGAGGAAAATATCCACAGTTAAAAATAATCTGGGGATGCTCTAGAGGGCCATAATGACCTCTTTCTCCCGCTAGGAGGCGCTTAACAATAATTTCACCACATTGTGACTCCGAGGGCCAAGAGTCGCGTTCATCAAACACGAAAGACTCGGTATAGTCTTGGTGCATTGCGGCGTAAATCACCTGCTGGGGGTTTGGTGTTTTGGCAATAACCTCTACTCGGAATCGATGCATTGGCTTAACAGAAGTTGATGTGTAGGTGAGATTGTCTCAAAACAACAAGTGGAGCTTGTTCTTTTGACATGGTTGTGAACCCGATTCACCATGATATCTCTTTAGGCAGATTCAGATACTTTACAAAAATTAATAAATTTGTTACGATTTGTTACATAGAAAATAACAGGGAAAAATTTTATGCGTACAAACAATGCGATCGTTGACGACCAAGGGCTAATGAACAACTTTGCGATCGAGCCTAAAGTTTATGTGGATGAGCAAGGCGATCGCACTGGGTTCACTCCCTATGCAGAACTGCTCAACGGTCGTTTAGCAATGATTGGTTTTATCTGTTTGATAGTATTAGAAGTATTGACAGGACACGGCGTTCTTGGTGTTTTGAGAAGCCTGTAGAAACTGATTTTTGTCGCTTTACTCAAAAACAATGTAGAGACGGGAAATTTCCCGTCTCTCAGTTTATGGAGAGTTTCATGCTATTTTGGCAGTAACTAATAGCAAGAGCCGTTTTCAGGGTAAAGGTATCGGATAAATTATGGCTTTAACTACTTCAACAATGTTGCCATTAGGCACTAAAGCACCAGATTTTCATCTACCAGAAGTGGTATCTGGAAAAACAACTTCACTTGCCACCTTTGCAGATAAAAAAGCATTATTGGTAATGTTTATTTGTCGGCATTGCCCATTTGTAAAGCATGTCCAAAAAGAATTAGCACAGTTAGGAAAAGATTATTTCACAAGCGATTTGGGGATTGTTGCCATTAGCGCTAATGATGCCAAGAATTACCCAGATGATGCGCCAGACTCATTAAAGGCATTTGTCACAGAACAAGGCTTTACTTTTACCTTGTGTTACGACGAAACTCAGGAGACAGCAAAAGCTTATACAGCAGCTTGCACACCTGATTTTTTTGTATTTGATCAACAACGAAAACTTGTCTATCGCGGACAATTAGATGATAGCCGCCCCAGCAATGGCAAACCCGTAACAGGTGCAGATTTACGCGCTGCTATTGACGCAGTATTGGCGGGTAAATCCGTGACAGATGAACAAAAGCCTAGTGTTGGTTGCAATATTAAATGGAAACCTGGGAACGCACCTAGTTATTTTGGTTGAACTGGGGAACTCGGGCCCCCCACGACCGCTCGTGAGTGGGGTAATGGTGCATTGGGGACTGAGGATTAGGGACTGGGAGGATTATGGAGGGGCATTCAAACCCCGCTCAAATCCTCTAAGAAAATCTTCCCAGTACCCAATACCTAGTCCCCAGTACCAAAACGGCGTTCCTCCCCAACCAATGCGCGAATCTAGTTGGGCAGGAACGCCGCGATCGCTTGATTATTAGTGCTTAATTTCCAAATTGAGGATGTAGCGTCCGAGTTGGACTTTTTCTGCCCACAATTCGTATTCTAAACGTAGATGCTCAGGTAAGGAGTGTCCGTTGAGAGCCAAATTAGTCGTAAAATTGCGTAAGCGGATAGGGTCGTTAGGTTGCAAAGACTCAGTTGGCAACCAATAGCGACTAACGCCATAAACGCCTTGTTCCCAAAAGTGACGGTAACTTACTTGACCGTTACCTTGCATAGTCATGATGACTCGGTAAGGGGAAATCTCCAGCCACAAGACTCTAGGACTGCTGGGGGCGTAAGCGCTGCTGGTTTTTGGGGGAAGGGCATCCTCTGAACTAACGGAATTTGCTAGTTCACAGGTAATTAAGGGCGGTGCAGTCAACAATAAATGAAACCGATCGCTGTCTTTTTGATACAGTGTCCCGGACGTTTCAACAACAGACCAAAATGGCAGATCAGTCGAAATAAGTGATAAGCACACGGGCTTGCGGTGATAAGTCAGCATGGGAGCGATAAGGGCTAAAAGCTATTGAACAAAATCAAATCAATACCAGTATCTCTAGCAGGTCATGGTCAGAAACTAAATAGTAAAACATGCTTAATATTAACTGAAGATGCTTATTTGGTAAGCTAACTAGATAAAAATGAAAACAAGTGAAATATTAATTTAAAGAGCAAAAACAATACTTTTTATACGGAGAGGTCAGTTTTCAGTTAAGCTGGTGAATACTTAAATCTTTGTAAATAGTGAAGGTCAAAGCGTCGAGAGAGCGACAGTTATTGCAGAAGCACAACACACTATTACAGTAATTTTCTTTGGCATAAAGTATAAAAGCTACAAATTTTGAGGCAAGAGGCAGGAGGCAGGAGTTAAAAACTTCTCATATCTGATGAATCAGTTCTGCGTTTTGTACCTCATTTAAAACCAAACTGCTGTAAGTATATTCTGAAAGAATAACTGAACATCAGAACTATTTTTAATAGATTTGATGAAATTTCATACAATCAAAAGCGATACCATACTAAAGAGGAAGTCGTCGGTGGCTGCATAATTCACTCATGAACTTCTGATATATTCAAAAACCAGTGTATTTAAAAGTTAGTGTATCCTAATGTCGGCTTCTGTTATAACCGTAGAAACTCAAGAAGACCTATCTCATAAGTTGATTATCCAACAACCTCCTGTTGGACTATCCTTAAAAGGCAGCATCCGAGTACCAGGAGATAAATCTATCTCCCACCGTGCTTTGATGTTGGGTGCTTTAGCCCAAGGTGAAACCGAAATCGAAGGTCTGCTCTTAGGAGAAGACCCCCGCAGCACTGCGAGCTGTTTTCAAGCTTTAGGTGCAGAAATTTCGGAACTAAATACAGAATTAGTGCGGGTTAAAGGTATTGGTTTGGGAAATTTGCTTGAACCAGTTGATGTATTGAATGCTGGTAATTCTGGCACAACACTACGACTGATGTTAGGAATTTTAGCATCTCATCCGGGGCGCTTTTTTACGGTGACAGGTGATGGTTCTTTGCGATCGCGTCCCATGTCCCGTGTTGTTAAACCTTTGCAACAAATGGGGGCGCAAATTTGGGGACGCCAAAATAATTCCCTAGCACCACTGGCAATTACTGGACAAGCCCTCAAACCTACTCATTACCACTCGCCCATCGCCTCGGCCCAAGTGAAATCTTGCATATTACTTGCGGGTTTGTTAACCGAAGGCAAAACCACTGTCACCGAACCCGCGCTTTCGCGTGACCACAGCGAACGGATGTTGCGCGCATTTGGTGCAGACCTGACCACAGACCCAGAAACTAATAGTGTGACGATTATTGGCCCTGCTCAACTTTACGGGCAAAAAGTAGTTGTACCAGGAGATATCAGTTCAGCTGCCTTTTGGTTAGTAGCTGGGGCAATTGTGCCAGGTTCTAATTTACTAATTGAAAATGTCGGTGTTAATCCCAGCCGCACGGGAATATTAGAAGCATTATCTTTGATGGGGGCAGATGTACAACTGGAAAATCAGCGAGAAGTTGCTGGTGAACCGGTCGCCGATTTACGAGTGCGTTACAGTCGTTTGAAAAGTTGCACCATTGCCGGGGATATTATACCGAGATTAATTGATGAAATTCCCATTTTGGCAGTAGCGGCAGTTTTTGCCGAAGGAACGACAGTCATTAAGGATGCAGAGGAATTAAGGGTTAAAGAAAGCGATCGCATTGCGGTAATGGCCCAGCAACTCAATAAAATGGGAGCCAAGGTAACTGAATTACCCGATGGTATGGAAATTACTGGCGGTACTCCCTTAGTGGGCACCGATGTAGATAGCCATACAGATCATCGCATTGCCATGAGTTTAGCGATCGCAGCTCTAGTCGCCTCTGGAATCACCTCCATTCACCGTGCAGAAGCAGCAGCCATTTCCTATCCCAACTTCACCGCCACGCTGCAACAAGTTTGCCAGTAATGTACACGGGAGATGGGGGGATGGGGGATGGGGGGATGAGGAGATGAAGAGATGGGGAGATGAGGAGATGGGGAGATATTACTTAAAAATTCTTTCTTCTACTCCCCTGCTCCCCTGCTCCCCTGCTCCCCTGCTCCCCTGCTCCCCTGCTCCCCTGCTCCCCTACTCCCCTGCTAAATCAGAGGCGATCGCGGTTATGAGGTGCATCAAAATCAATTACAGGCCCTTTTGGTACAATCCGCGTTGGATTAACCTGCGGATGGCTCCTGTAATAATGTCGTTTGATGTGGTCAAGATTACAAGTTTCTTTAACTCCCGGAAATTGGTAAAGTTCTTTGAGATATAGCAGGAGGCAGGGGGCAGGAGGCAGGAGGTAAAAACCTTACTGTTACTGTCATTGACGATTTTAAAATGTCCTAATCTATGATTCGACTGCTATAATTCCAGAGATTAGGATAATCTACAATCCAGTGGAAATTACATTTAAAATGTACATAATAAACCGCGTGAACATACACCAGTCCGCCTCAGTAATTTCATTTCCACAAAGATAGCGTGAATTACGAATTACGAATTACGAATTACGAATTACGAATTACGAATTAGTAATTATTTGGTCAACAGTCACCAGTCAATAACCAAAAGTTAAAAGTTGCAACTCATGACTAATGACTAATGACCAATGACTATTATCTATTCAGCATTAAGAATTTTTGGTACTTTGAAAAATTCACCTTCTTGTTCAGGCGCACTGTTAAGAATGGCTTCGCGTTCAGGATAAGGTTGTAATTCATCCTCTCGCGTCACATTACTAACATCAATTGCCCTTGCTGTTGGAGGCACATCACTGACATCCAGTTCACTCAACTGTTGAACATAATCCAAAATACTTCCCAGTTGAGTGGTAAATTGCTCCTCCTCTTGGGGTGTTAATTCTAAACGGGCGAGAAGGGCTACTTTGCGAACTTGTTCACGATCAATCATAATTTGTGAGTTATGAGTTATGAGTTATGAGTGAGCAGTTAAAAGCAAAGAGTGATAATTCCTAACTCCTAACTCCTCACTCCTAACTTTTAGAAGAATACGTCAATTTGCATACGCCCAGTAGTTTTTAACCAGTTTTGGGCTTCAATGTAATTATTGGGAGCCATGCGAATAGCTCTAATCCAATAATCGGCTGCTTTGTCAAACAGTGCTTCTCCAGCGTCGTTGTCGCCAGCTTCTTTAGCTTTTTCGCCTTGGTAGTGGTAAATTACAGCGATGTTGTTTAAGGCTTGGGGTAGACGTGGGTTCAACTCGATCGCCCGGTGATAAAATTCTAGAGCCTTGTCGTGGTCGCCATTGCTAGCGTAGATTAGCCCCATATTGTAGAGAATATAGCCGCGATCGTTGGGGTCTTCTTCTAGCGTTAGGGCTTCTTCGTAGTATTCTAGTGCTTCGGCATATTCTCCTTCTGCCTGGGCTGACATCCCATCTCGGTAATAAACAAATGCTTCTTTAGCTTTTCTGTTAGCTGGCAGGATTTTCAGGATCAGATCCGCCATCACTGTAAAAGATTTATCAACAAAGTTATCGTTTTTTTGTGTTCTTGGCATATTTGTCTGTTTTGGGAATTGGGAATTGGGAATTGGGTATTGGGGACTGGGTATTGGGGACTGGGGACTGGGTATTGGGAATTGGGTATTGGGTATTGGGTATTAAGGACTAAATATTGGTGAAACTCTTCATTAATCCATAGTACACAGTCTATATTCCCTAGTCCCTAGTCCCCAGTCCCCAGTCCCCAGTCACCAATCCCTAGTCCCCACTAAGAGGTATGATACATTCTGGACTGTTGTGCTGAGAGTTATTCACCAAGGTACTAACTGGATAGGCTCTCATTGCTTCGGCTGCATAGGGTAATAATAGCTGCTGTAATGCTTCAGGCGTTTGCACTTGCGTATCTAACCACAAATTGTAATCTTGCCGAGAAATAATTACTGGCATACGATCATGGATTGGTTGTAGTAATTCATTGGCTGCCGTTGTCAAAATTGTACAAGAGACTATTTCCTCTTGGGCAGGCGATCGCCATTTTGACCACAATCCCGCAAAACCAAAGGGTTGTCCATCTTGGAGACGAAAATAAAATGGCTGCTTTTTACCCTGCTGTCGTTGCCACTCATAAAAACCATCAGCTAACACCAAACAGCGTTGGCGCTTGAAAGCTGAACGAAAAGCAGGTTTTTCTGCAACAGTTTCTGCCCTAGCGTTGATTAACTTTGCCCCCATTCCAGGATCTTTCGCCCATGAAGGAATTAACCCCCAACGTAAATATTGAAATTCACGCTGATCACTGTGGGGGTTATGTAACACAGTTGCTACCATTTGCGTAGGTGCAATGTTATATTGAGGCGCTAAATCTGCAACTAGCTGTACACCAAAAACTTGGGCTAACACTGTTGCTGGTTGGTTTAAAGTAAATCTTCCACACATAATTTTATTTTCTACTAATGAATAAAATAAAACCTTTGATACTAGGATTAATTAAGACTTTATTTTTTATTTTCTCAGATAATTAATCAGGTTTTGCCAAGAGGTACAACAAATATAAAAAAAATCCTGTTTGGCAACATTTTTTTTGTAAGATATTGTATTTTAGACCAACATCTACTAACACATTCATCAACATTTTTCTACATGGAAACATTAAAACTGTACGATTTTTTACCCTCTGGCAATGGATATAAGATACGTCTTTTATTGACACAAATGGGTATGCCCTTTGAAAGGATAGAGATTAACATCTTGAAAGGTGAGACTCGAACACCAGAATTTTTAAGTAAAAATCCCAATGGTAAGATACCAGTTTTAGAAATTGAGCCAGGAAAATACTTGGCAGAATCAAATGCCATATTGGTGTATTTGAGTGAAGGCACAGAATTTCTACCATATGATCGCTTTTTCAGAGCGCAAGTATTGCAATGGTTATTTTTTGAACAATACAGCCATGAACCTTATATTGCTACATCTAGGTATTGGATTTCAATTTTAGGTAAAGCTGAAGAATATCGTGTAGCTATAGAGCAAAAACGTGAACCAGGTTACGCAGCGCTAAAAGTGATGGAAAACCATTTGAGTAAACACACCTTTTTTGTAGGTGAGCGTTACACTATTGCTGATATTGCTTTATTTGCGTATACTCATGTCGCTGATGAAGGCGGATTTGATTTAACGAAATTTCCTGGTATTCAAGCTTGGATAGAACGAGTTAAAGCTCAGCCTAGCTATATAAGCATCACCCAAGAAACATTTATGAACTGTTGTTACAATCTTGGATGAAAATTCCTCTACCTCGTTCCCGTATTCCTGACGAATTACGCAAAGCGTTACGAGATATCTGTATCAATTTCAATCAGCTTTAGCCGAGAGGATAAACCTGATTTAATTCTGATATGCGATTTGGGCACATCAAATTTTTCTGCTAGTATTTTAATTAACTCTTCATTGGCTTTACCATCTATCGGTGGAGATTTTAAATGTACAGTCAGGCTGCCATCAGTTTGTTCTTCAATTTTTTGCTGTTTGGAATTAGGTTTGACTTTAACTTTTTTTTGCATAACCTATTTTCTGTAACTGTCGCAGCCACAACCAACCTAAAATACAACCCAATACATAGTGAGGAAAATCCCACCAACTAAAGGTAGAACCAAGCAACCACTTACCTATCAATTTAGCCCGTATCTCTTCTAATAGTGGTGGATGCCAAAGTTGCAAAAACTCGATTATACAAGTAGTAATCAAAACCCATACAGTAATTAGCTTG
Source organism: Nostoc sp. NIES-4103 (assembly GCF_002368335.1). Lineage (GTDB taxonomy): Bacteria > Cyanobacteriota > Cyanobacteriia > Cyanobacteriales > Nostocaceae > Amazonocrinis. The sequence goes on from NZ_AP018289.1 coordinate 60,336, forward strand.
ACGGCTTTTTGACTTCTGAAAAACCAAAATGCCAACAGACACCAAAATATTTCATAAAATATAGACGACCCGTAGTTATTAAACCACTGATGGGCAGGCCCGGAGTAGTACTTAAATAAAAAGCCCATCACTACCACAATCAGCAGAGACAGGATGATTAATATTGCTTGGTTACGGTTTTGTAGCATTTCTCAAGGCTAAAGACTAAGCAAGATTTTAGCCTTGAAAAAGGGAATTGGCACGGGGAATGGGGCATGGGGCAATTGGGAATTGGGAATTGGACATTAGATATTTCTCCCTTATCTCCCTCATCCTCCTCATCCCCCTCATCTCCCCTGCACCCCTGCACCCCTGCCTACTACGGATATCTTCTGCTACCAGCGCCTACCACACCAATTTTGTGGCGATAGGAGAGTTCGGCACCAAACCAGCCAGAAATACTAGTCAGCGTACCAACAATTAGCGATAGCAGTAGTCCCCAAGGTAATATGCGTGACTCGGCGTCGCCCAACCGCAAAAGATAGTTAAACAGTGTCAAGACTAGGATAGAAACATTCAAAATCAGATGCGCCCAGCCAGCGCTGCGCTTGCGGACTCGTTCAATTTTCAAAAAGTCACTCAAGCCGATCGCAGCTGCTATTAAACCTCCAGCTAATCCCAGTCCGATTAACCATAACGAAGCCCTGGCCCAGAAGAAATCACGAGTTAACCAGTAGCCAAAGTCGCTACCTAAAGCTGCGGCTAAAAAGGCTATGGGAAAAATCACACTTAAGGGGTGTAAGGGATGTCCAGCGATCGCTACTGTACTGGGTACACCAGGATCACGATACTCTCTGTCGTCACTTTCAATAACTGGTGGGATATTGGGGAAAGGTGTGGAAGTTGTCTGTGTATCTGTAGTTTCCATAATTCACTATCCTATTTTTAACTTGAGGGAATTTGCTCAACGTCAGCTTCAGCTTGCAGCGTTAGTTTACCTGCTTCTACTATTAGTTGCTTAACTCGCAGACTTATTCCTTCTAAATCGAAGTTACTCAAATCTAAAATTTCGCTGGTTTCCTCTATCAAAGCTTTTGTCAATTCTGGTGATATTTCTTCTCCTTTGTCATACTCAACATTTTCTAGAGAAACAGTTTGACCGTTAGCACTTACACAGGGTGTTGCTGAAAAACCGATTTGTTTGATTTCATTACTTTCAGTTAACCGAATCTCAGCATTCAGTGCTACTTTTCCTTCTTCAGGTAGAGAGAAATCTATATGTTGGGGTGATATTGTCTTTGATTGTCCATTGATATTTATTTTCTGGCTTTGCAGTTTTGAGCGGATATATTCAGAGTTGAAAGCACGATTAATATCAGCTTCAGTTAATACTACCCGCGCTTTACCAGTAGCAGGTCGAGTAAGTTCAATTTTGCCAAAAACCACACTCAAAGGATTGATAGCAACACTGTTAATTTGCATTTTCATTTCCTCCATACGGAGGTCTTTTTGCATCACTAAACCATCGCCCTCAATTGTGACTGAATCTACTTGTCCCTGAACAACTTTCAGCGGGTCTGTTTTGACATCTACATCTAAATTTTCTACTTCATATAATTGGCTAGATAAACCTATTTCTACAGCTTTATTCAGTGCTTGCTCTCCTATTCCAGGATTTTCTGCCATTATTTCCGAATCTCTTGTTTAAGTATCCTTGAGTCAATTTAGAGAAATATAATTAAAATTTTATCTACCTGGCGATGGAGACAATTTTGAAAAGTTATCTGTCAAAAAGAATAATTGCCAAAATAATGATAAAAATTATCACTTTTCTATCCCTAGTAAGGAAGTAATCGTTCAAAAGAAGGAGGAAAAATTCATAAACTCTATGTCAACCTGAAATTAGTAAAGATTAAGACCACATTTGAGAGGAGAACTCAAGATGGTATCCACTTTAGATGATACAAAGCGTCAAGCTATTGGTACAAAATTGGCAAGTGTTAAATTGCTTCAACAGTTGATCATTGAAATTGAAGAACAATTTTTAAGAGAATCCAACGACAGCGAAATTTCCGATCGCTTGCAAAAGTTCCTCGAAGATGACAGAAAAAATCTGGGTATTATAGAAACCGTAATTGTTAATTATGGCAACCCCGCCGAACCAAAACAAACAGTTCAAGAAGAAGCTGACAAGATTCGCCAATTGATGCAGGGTTCTGAATTAACTTTCTTTGAAAAAGTGTCTAAGCACGAATTGCTTAAGCACCAACAAGTAATGAGCGGTTTGTTAGTTCATAAGGCTGCACAAAAAGTTGGTGCTGATGTACTGGCTGCAATTGGGCCTATTAATACCGTTAACTTTGAGAACCGCGCTCACCAAGAGCAACTTAAAGGTCTTCTCGAAATCTTGGGTGTTCGTGAACTCACTGGACAAGAAGCAGATCAAGGTATTTGGGGACGAGTTCAAGATGCGATCGCAGCATTTAGTGGTGTAGTAGGTAGCGCTGTCACCCAAGGTACTGACAAACAGGATATGAACATCCAAGATGCCATCCGCTTGGATCACCAAAAGGTAAATGTCCTGTTTACTGAAATAGCCCAAAGCAACGACCCACAAAAGATTCAAGAATACTTTGGTCAACTCTACAAGGATCTGACTGCTCACGCTGAAGCTGAGGAAGAAGTTCTTTATCCCAGAGTTCGTGCTTTCTATGGTGACAGTGACACCCAAGAACTGTACGACGAACAAGCTCAAATGAAGCAGTTGTTAGCAGAAATCAAGAGAATTGACCCCTCTACATCTACATCTCAGTTCAAGGATAGAGTTAAGAATCTAGCAGACATCGTGATGGATCACGTCCGTCAAGAAGAAAGCACATTGTTTGCTGCTATTCGCAATAACTTAAGCAGTGACCAAAGTGAACAATGGGCTACCGAATTCAAAGCAGCTAAGGCCAAAATCCAACAGAGATTAGCTCAACAAAGCCAAGGTGCTGCACGGTAAGTTTAGACCACGAGTGAACATCAAAAATAGCTAAGTTGTTGTGGGGGCGATCGCTAAGTTAAAAAATGGGCGATCGCCTATTTCATCATCTATAAAACCATTCTCTAGCAAGGTCTATTTCGCCTCACCAATAATAGTGAAAGCAGCCCAATCTCTGGGATGAGGGTGTTGTTTCATCGTTACCAACATTGCCTGACGCAGTGCAGCAGCTTTATCTGGTTGCTGTTGCCAATTGCGATAAAATTCGGTCATTAACGAGTAGTAATAAAATATAGCAGACTCCATATAAACTAATAACACCGACTGAGATGCCAATAAATGACGACGGACAATGCGATCGCTATTAACTACCACATCACTAAAACCCTGGCGGTTGAGGGGTATTCCCGGTAGTGCAGGAATGTCACCCTCGTCACCTTCGGCAACTTTGCAAAGGGTAATCAAGCGATCGCTATTTTGCATCCTCTGAATCAAATCTGCATCCTTGGGGTTGTGGCGATAAATATCTAAGTCAATGACTTGCGGTTGATATACCTCTAACTGCTTAATTGTCTGCGCTAGTATGGTATAATGGTAACTTAAGTGGTATGGAAAGCTTGTATAATTGTACAAACTTTGGTAATGCTAACCTCAGTAATGCAAATCTTACAAGCGTTGGTTTTAAATATGTTGAATTTCTCAATGCAAATCTCACAGATGCCAATTTAAGTAGCGCAGATTTAGCTGCTACTGATTTCACTGGAGCGAAGTTAATTAATACTAATTTGACGAATGCTTACCTTTACAATGCAAAACTTATCGGAGCTGATTTGAGTGATGCAAACCTGCTAGCGCAGACCTGAGAGGAGGAAATCTGAGTGGTTCTCGGATAAATGAGAAGACTAACCTACAGGGAGGAAAAATCTGTGATGCTATCTGGATAGATGGTTCTAATAAAAATTGTTGATAGGCCGGCAACGTTCTTCACAAGAGTGCTACGACGAGTGGCATCGTCAGGTTAATTGAGTCATTTAAAAAATTCGATTAACAGGATTTTTATTTTTATGTTTGAGAAAAAAAAGTTGCCAATAAGTATCTCGTCGGATGGCTGCTAGTCTCTTTAGGTTTGTCTTTTCTGTTACTTTCAATAAATGGGGTTGCAATCAACGTAAACGCGATTGTGTCTTGGACGTTTGGTATTTACTGTATTAGTATAGTAGCTTTTGGCTTGAGTTATTTATACAACAAAAACTCAGTTAAACCAGAAATTATTTGATGGCTATATCCAATCTTTGCAGTATTTTTATTGGTGCAAAAAGCTACATTATTGTTGTTTAAAATGATATGGATATTGCGCCCATTTACTAAATATACTTACGATCCCTACAACAAGTAGGGTCTTGCAATTTGCAAATTTTGTTCCTGATATCGATTGAAAAAGAGGGCTTAAGAATGAAAACGAAAATGACTAGTATGATTGTGTTAAGTGTCATCAGTTCAAGTCTAATTTTGTCCGGTTGTAGTAATCCTAAAGATGCTAATGAGGGTAATTTTAAACAGGCTATCAATGCAATCCTAGCTAAACAAAAAGTTGGATGTGTCCCTATTTTGGGAAATAGGGAGTCGTTTCCTACTACAGTACCCCAACAAGCAACTGACCAAATCAAGCTACTTAATTCTTTGGTAAAAGTTGGCTTATTATCTGGTAAAGAAGGGACAACCAAAGATTTTAGCGGAAAAATCCTTCCTGCAATTGAATACTCGGTTACACCAGAGGGAGAAAAGTTTTATACATCTAATGTCTATCCAAGATCTTCACAATCAAAATCAACAGGAGGTTTTTGTATTGGGGACGCGGAAGTTGACAAAATTATAAATTTCACTGAACCACAGAGTTATCCCGGTTCTGCCCAAGTATCAAATGTGAAATTCACCTACAAATTTAAAAACCTTGGTAAATGGTTTGAAGATCCAGATGTGCAAGCAACAGTTGGTACTATGTGGAAAGGAGGAATATTTGAAAGACAACCATTATATGATGGGAATGGTGGACTTAATCAAATACTAGAAAGTAAAGATAATCCACCTGAGAGGGAAATTAATTTGTTTCTTACTAACAACGGTTGGGTAGATAAGTTGTAATTGAAAAATATTAGACTCAGTTTGTAGTTACTAAAAATAGCTCTTTCAGGGTGTGTTATTTACCAGTTTTTCTGGTTGAGAATTTGTTCTGTAACTTGAAATGATGAAAATGGTGGATTTAATCAGGCAAAAATATTAATTTTTCACATGATATACCTACGGAATCTGGGATACAACTATTCCCAATCTCCAGTCACTTTTAAAAAACACTAATTTTATCTATTTGTTCCCAAGGAAGCTCTAAATCTACCCTACCCATGTGACCATAAGCAGCTAATTTTCTATAGAAACTGCCCTTATGCAATGAAGGTAAATGCCTTAAATTAAACTGTTTAATAATACCTGCAATACGGAAATCAAAATGCTTTTCTAGTAGAGTTGTGATTTCTTCATCAGAAATTTTGCCTGTGCCAAAAGTTTCTACTTGCACACTAACTGGTCTAGCTAATCCTATGGAATAACTTAGTTGGACTTCACATTCATCAGCAAGCTTGGCAGCAACTACATTTTTAGCTGCATAACGAGCAGCATAAGCTCCCACTCTGTCTATCCTAATGGGGTCTTTACCACTCAATGCTGAACCACTGTGTTTGGAATATTCACCATAAGTATCTATGGCGTTTTTTCTACCTGTTACTCCAGAATGAGCCGCAGGGCCGCCTTTAATAAATGGCCCATCGGGGTTAATAAATATTCTTGTTTGCTCATCTGGTTTAATGTCTTCGTCTGCAAACACAGGATAAATTACAGTTTCTCTAATATCATCTTGTAATTGCTGCAAATCTGGTTTTGAAGCTTTATTTTGACTGGCAATTACTGTTATACTATGAATTCTATAAGGTCGGCGATTTTTATATTCAACTCCTACTTGAGTCTTGCCATCAGGGGTAAGATAGCTCAGGATTTGTTGCCGTCTCACCTCACTAATTCTCCTTGCTAGTTTATGTGCTAGCCAGATTGGTAGTGGCATGAGAGTATATGTTTGATTGCAGGCGAAGCCAAAGACTGTGGCTTGATTGTTAACAGTAATTTTTTCTATTTCTTCGTCAGAAAGATTTGTTTCATTAAATAAATGATATTGCTGAGGAGGTAGTTCTCTTAAGCTGGTCAAAATACTACAGGTCTTACCATTAAATTCTTTCTGTTCATAACCAACCTGATCAATTACCTGTCTAGCTATAGTAGTAAAATCTACATTAGCGTTAGGTTCAAATCTAGCAGCAAGGAAAACTATACCTGTGGATACAGCACATTCTGTAATTACTCTAGAGAAGGGGTCTTGCTGCAAAAAACGATCTACAATCGCATCACTGATCTGGTCGCAAAGTTTATCAGGATGTCCCTCGGTGACTGATTCTGATGTAAACATGAAGTCTTTTTTCATAAATCAAGTAGGGGAGTAGGGCAGTTTATCGGTTGAAAAATTCTGTCAGGTTTACAGGATTTACGCACGAGTCATGGAAAAACTAACCACAGAGACACAGAGTACACAGAGAAATGAGAGTTTGAAATGTTTTTTGCGTAACAAAGAGCGCAAAATACACAAAGGAATAAAAGTTTAAGAGAATTTTTGCGTAAGTGATAACAGTCCTCAATCATTCATGTGTGAAAATCTCTCTTTATTCTCTCTGCGTTCTCTGCGTCTGGTGCGGTTCGTTAAATAAAATATTTTTCACAAATTATTTAGGATTGCTATATCCTGTAATTTTTGAAGTTTTATTATAGTTGCTATTGTCACTCATTTTTAATTGTTTCGTACTTTCATTTACTAATAAAGGCAGCAAAGCACTACTACCAATTATGGCAGTATCTATTAGATTAATTGGTGCGATTTTTAAAATACTCCTCAGTTGGGGGACGGCTATAGCTAAGAGTTGTATGGCAAAAGAACCTGTAACGGCAGCATTTAAGTAAGGATTATTTGGGAGTTTTTCTTTACTGAATATGCTGTGTTGTTCGGAACGGCTGCTGATAGTATGCAGTAGTTGGGCTGATGTCAAACTCATGAAAGCAACGGTACTGGCTTGAGGCCCAATACCATATCTGGACATAGCATAACCATAGGCTGCTAAAGTGCTAACTGATATTGTTGCTGACTCAAAAGTAATTCTGCCAAAGTCGGAATTTTTAATAATTGGTTCGTCGGGGTTGCGGGGTGGCTGACTCAAAACATCGGGTTCTGGTGCTTCCATCGCTAGGGAAAGACCGGGGAAAATATCAGTTACTAAATTCAGCCATAAAAGTTGAATGGCGTTTAAGGGTTCGCCTATACCGACGGCGGTGGCGGTGGTCATCACCATGATTTCACTCAGGTTTGTAGCTAGCAAAAAATGCACGGATTTTCTGATGTTGTTGTAGATTGTCCTTCCTCGACTAACAGCAATCATCATGGTTTCGAGTCTGTCATCTTCGAGGACGATATCTGCAACTTCTCGCGCCACATCGGTACCGCCTTTACCCATGGCTACACCGACTTGTGCAGCTTTCAGGGCTGGTGCATCATTAATGCCATCGCCAGTCATGGCGACAACTTTGCCGGCTGCTTGCAAAGCTTGGACGATTTGCAGTTTATTGCTAGGACTGATGCGGGCAAAAACATCTACTTTATCGCTGAGTGCTGTTAATGCTTCGGGAGTGAGATTGTTGAGGTTAGTAGAATCGAGAATTTCTAGTTGTGGATCTCGGCTTAATTCTAATTCTTTAGCGATCGCATATGCTGTTGGACTTTGATCGCCGGTAATCATCACTGTATCAATGCCAGCTTGATGAAAGTTGCCTATTAATGCTTTGGCACCTTTTCTGATTGGGTCTGCCATTCCCACCAGACCTAACCAGATTAAGTCTGATTCGTGGTTGTTGCCGTTGTGAGTCTCATCAATATATCCATATGCTACACCCAAAACTCGCAGTGCCTTTCCTGCCATGCGATCGTTTTCAATTTCAATCGTCTGTCTGTCTTCTTCTGTTAAAGCCACCACTTGCCCATTTTTCATCCACTCTTGGCATATCTGAATCACTTCAGCGGGATTACCTTTGACTGCAACAAACTTCTGCTGATTGTAAGTTTCATGAATTGTACTCATGAGGTTACGGTTTTCTGACCGCAGATTAGTTTGCAGTAGGGGATACTTTTGTCTGAGTTCTATGACATCTACCCCAGCACTAATTGCCATGTAGATTAGGGCATTTTCTGTTGCTGAACCTATGACTTGATATTCATACTGAGTTGCGTTCAGTGAAGGGGATGAGGGAGATGAGGGAGATGAGGGGGATGTTACTTGCTTATTTCTAAGCAAGTTAGTATTGCCCTTGTTTTGTTTGCTGACTTCGCTTTCATTGCAAAGGACTGATACATGAATCAGTTTTAAAAGTTCATCACTGGTATAAAGATTAATCTTTTCTTCCCCTGCAATCAATTCGCCGTCTGAAACTTTAATTTGTCTGGTGTTAGTCTGTATCTCTACCACAGACATTTTATTTTCTGTAATTGTCCCGGTTTTATCTAAACAAATTGACTGTACTGAACCTAAAGCTTCTACTGCACTGAGACTGCGAACGAGGACGTTATTCTTCCTCATATCTAAGATGCCTAAAGCCAAAGTTGTAGTAGCAATTGTGGGTAGTCCTTCTGGCACTGCTGCCACTGCCAGAGATATAGATGATTTCAGCATTTGCACTAAACCATATCCCCGTAGTAATCCTAAACCAAAGACAGCACCACAAATCCCCATGCTAATTAAAACTAATTGACTGCCGACTTGATCTAGTTGTCTTTCTAAAGGAGTTTCTGTGGCTTTGGCCTCGCCTACTAGTTGTTGAATCTTGCCCATTTCTGTAAATTTGCCTGTGGCTACAACCACGGCTAATCCTTGGCCACCAGTCACTAAAGTCCCCTTGTAAATCATATTCAGGCGATCGCCCAAGGGCACATCTTGAGTACTCAAAGATGCAGTATTTTTAGTAACGGGGATACTCTCACCAGTCAAGGCAGACTCATCCACACTCAGCTGTTCACACTGGATAAGTCTGGCATCTGCTGCTACATAGCTGCCAGGTTTGAGAACTAAAATCTCTCCCAAGACGACATTTTCTGTGGGAATTTCTATTAATTTGTTTTCTCTAATTACCCAAGTTGATGTTTGTTCTCGGCTTTTTAAAGACTCAATGATTCTTTCTGATTGGGTTTCTGTGGTGTAACCAATAGCTGCATTTAGACCAACAACACCCATAATTACTATGGCATCGACCACTCCGCCAGTGAAAATAGAAATCCCCGCAGCCACCCCTAGTAAAGCAACTGGTAGAGATTTGAATTGGTCAATTAAGATGCTTAAATTGTTACGTTTAGCTGTTTCGGATAAAACATTCGGCCCATATTTATGTAGATTTGCTACGGCAGATTCATGTGTTAATCCCGATGTTGAAGTATTTAATGTGTCTACAATCTGATCTGCTGCCATTAAATGCCAATTTTCTTGTCTTTGTTCTTTGGCATGGGCAAGAGATTGTCTAGTTTTTGGTATTTTCTTGATTTTTTCTATCTGAGTTGGTTGATTTTTTTTTTGATAATCTAATACGGCTTGATGAATTAAGGAGGCAATTTTATTAATGCTATTTTCTTGCTGAAAAGTAACCAGAACATTACTGGTTAACGGATTTGCTGAAATATAAGTGATTTCTGGATGATTGGAGAGCGATCGCTCTAGGTAGTTTTTCAAAGATGGCGAACAATAAAGTTCATTGACTTTGTATCTTGCTCTCCCTTTGACCCTGGTATGTATTGCTTTAATCACAGCAATTTTTGCTCCTGATAATGCACCCGAATAACTGTCAGTTAAAATTCTTTTCCTCAAGTAACTGATATACAACAGTAATTAAGTCTTTTACTGCTTACATCAGCCCTGAGTTACAGAAGTATTTGAAATTGTTTATTCTCTGAATTATTTATTGTATCTCAAACAACGAATTCCAACTTTGAATGTAATTTTTTTTAATTTTATCTTCTTCACAATATATACATAAATGTAAATACATACAGCAGATATCGCTCAAGAGCGAATATCTCTATAGGTAGAATTAAAAATTGCCAATTATAGCAGAATTACTCCTATAGGTTCACGAAAATTAAATTAAAAAAAGTTAATAGTATAAAAGAGTGAAACAGCCATTTAAATGTGCTGTAATCAATAACTCTCACTCAATAAAAAAACATAGATAAGTTTAAGTAAATGACAACTACTACAGACCAAAACCAGCAGATTGAGAAACTGTGTGAATTAATAGCAGACATTGACGCAGGGATGTTGACCACAGTAGATGATGATGGCAGCTTGCATAGTTGTCCCATGTTAAAGAATAGCGATATAGATTCTGATGGTGTATTGTGGTTTTTTATTTATGGCAGTTCCCATAAAGCAACTGAGATTTCACACAATCAGCAAGTGAATGTGAGCTTCGTGTCACCTGATAGGCAGCGATATATTTCTGTATCAGGTACAGCACAAATAGTAAAAGACCGCAACAAAATGCAAGAGAAATGGCAGCCAGAATTACAAACCTGGTTTCCTCAAGGTATAGACGAACCTGATATTGCTTTACTCAAAGTCAATATCAACAAGGCTGATTATTGGGATAATCACTCAAGCTATAAGCCACAAACAATTAATTTATAGACACTATCAAACCGTTAACAGGCGGAATTTTGTTAGGGATTTCCAAGTAAAAAATATCTCAAATTTTTTTGTGGGATGGAGAGAAGTTGCGTGCGGTGAGGGGGTCGCAGTCTTGGCGGTTCCCGTCGATTGCGTTAGCGCAGCGTTAGCGACGCAGGAGCGTCACCCCCGAATCCGAAGGAGGGTTCCCCCCCGCCCTTGCAAACTTCGGGGTGTCTTCACCCGTCCTTTGTCTCAAGGGCGGGTAGGATGCCCGCCCCACAATTGAGGATAATTTATTTCTTGGAAATCCCTTAGTGAATTAGGAAATTGAAGTATTGTTAGGTAAAGTTAATGGCAGATAAAAACGACGAAACTGCCCAAAAGCATCTACCTTTAGAGGTAAAACGACGGCAGTTTTTGCAGGGGCTAGGCTTTATTGGTGCAGGTGCAGGGGCAATTTTTAGCGATCGCATCCTCAATGGCAATTCCCACGCCGAAGCCGCACAAGTAGAAGAATTATCTGCAACTCCCACAAATAGCCAAAACACAAGTCAAAGCACAGGTGAAATTCCCCGTCGTCCTTTGGGAAAAACAGGGGTGTCAGTATCAGCCATTGGGTTGGGTGGTGCGACTTTGGGACAAGCCAAGAACAAACAACAAGCGATTAGGATTATCCACCAAGCCATTGATAACGGCATCACCTTCATGGATAACGCCTGGGAGTACAACCAGCACCGCAGTGAAGAGTGGATGGGAGAGGCACTGCAAGGGCGACGGGATAAAGTATTTTTAATGACCAAAGTTTGTACCCACGGACGCGATCGCAAAGTGGCAATGCAACAACTTGAAGAATCCCTACGCCGCCTCAAAACTGACTACCTAGATTTGTGGCAAATCCACGAAGTTGTTTACTATAACGATCCGGAAATGATTTTCCGTACCAACGGGGCAATTGAAGCTTTAGATCAAGCCAAGAAACAGGGTAAAGTCCGGTTCGTAGGCTTTACAGGTCATAAAGACCCAGCCATTCATTTGAAGATGCTTTCTTACAATTACCCGTTTGATACAGTGCAACTACCGCTGAATTGTTTTGATGCTACCTTTAAAAGCTTTGAACAACAGGTTTTACCAGAACTCAACAAACGGGGAATTGCCGCCATAGGGATGAAAAGTCTCAGTGGCAATGGTGACGCCATCAAAAAACGCATCCTGACACCACAAGAAGCCATACGCTATGTCATGAGTTTACCAATTGCTACCTTGGTCAGCGGCATTGATTCCTTAGCTGTGCTGCGTCAGAACTTAGCCATTGCCCGTGGCTTTCAACCAATGGAAGCACAACAAATGCAAGCACTGCGCGATCGCTGTGCCCAATATGCTGCTGATGGGCGTTTTGAACTATTCAAATCCTCCAAAAAATTTGACGCAGACGAAGGCAGAATTCAGCATGGCTTCCCACCTCAAAGTCAAGTTGCAAGTTAGGGATTGGGGACTGGGGACTAGGGACTAGGGACTGGGGACTGGGGAAGAGTCTTTTCAATGCCCAATACCCCATGCCCATAAAAGGAGAATGGGCATGGGGTATTGGGAATTGCTTATCTTGTTCATCTTTGATGTCTGATCAAAGAGTACAATGGATGCCTTACTCATATCTTGCACCTAGCCCTCTGTCCCTCTTGCCTCCTATTGTTGAGTGATTCATGACATTACAAGATTTTCAGGTTGACGATCGCGATCTCACTGATGCAGCTTTGTCTGATTATTTAGAATCTGAAGCGATCGCTGTTGATACTGAAACGATGGGATTATTACCCCAACGGGATCGCTTGTGTCTTGTGCAGCTATGCAACCCACAGGGCAATGTTACAGCTATTCGCATCGCCAAAGGACAAAAAACTGCCCCAAACCTCCAAAAACTGCTAGAAGCGCCAAATGTCGTTAAAATATTTCACTTTGCTCGTTTCGACATTGCGACTTTACGCTACAACCTGGGAATTAAGGTTCAGCCGATTTTTTGTACCAAGATTGCTAGCAAGTTAGCCCGTACTTACACCAATCGCCACGGACTTAAGGATGTGGTGCAAGAATTGGAACAAATAGAACTAGATAAAAGCGCTCAAAGTTCTGATTGGGGGAACGCTGTTAATTTAAGTGATGCCCAACTGAGTTATGCTGCCAATGATGTACGCTATTTACTCAGCGTACAGCAGAAATTAACACAAATGCTTAAACGAGAAGATCGTTGGGAACTTGCTAGTGAATGCTTTCAAGTTCTACCAACGATAGTCTCCTTAGACCTTTTGCAATTCAAGGACTTATTTGAACACTAAGGGTAGGTATTAGTTGTCAGTTGTCAGTTGTTAATTGTTAGTTGCTACTGACCACTGACTACTGACCACTGACTACTGACTATTGCTCATTAGAATCACGAGTCGCTTCTTTTAACTGGTCAGCTGCCTTTTGTACATTTTCTTGCACATTATCTTTAAGGTTTTCTAAACCTTGTTTTGCCTGAGATACCACATTAGGCTTATGTTCACCTGCACGATTTCTGGATTGAACAGTGTTTGGATCGGGGCTAGGAACTGTCTTTTGCTGATTTTCTAAGTGATCTTTGACGCGAGATACAACATTGTATTCATCTGCACCACCAGTAGTTCTGGATTCAATAATTCCTTCTGTTGGGCCTCCAATTGCTTTCCATGCAGCTAAACCACCTTTGAGTTCAGATACATGGACAAACCCAGCAGAACGCAGTGCTTGTACAGCTTGGGCTGTTTGTTCTTCATTTGTACCGTAAACATAAATATCACGGCTTTTATCTATTGATGATGAAGCTCGATCTACTAGGTCATCTGTTGGCATTGGCATTGATCCCAAAATATGACCTTCGTTGTAGCTGTTGCGATCGCGTACATCTAGTATTGTAAAAGCCGGTTCGCCCCATTCCAAACGAGATTTCAGCACATGAACGTCAGATTGAGAATCTATTGGTGGCTGTTCAGGAATTATATTGCCTAGTAAATTGTTATTCATAGCTATCACTTGCCGATTTACATTAATAGCAATTTAGCTAACTTTACAAATTAAACTTCTCTTTCCTTGGTATGAAGAATTTGAAAGTCTCTCTTTTGGTAGATTAGATCAATATCACATTAAATAGTAGTTGATCAATTCATCAAAACATATATTTGTCTCACTCTATTTGAATATATTTCAATTCATAAACTTAACTTGAAAAAATACTTAGTTAAGTAAGTTAAGTGAGGTTTTTTATTTCTCCAGGTAGATCAGCGATGCCAATAACATTGTTTCTTCAATCTCTTGCCGTACCAAGGGAGTTACACTTGGAGAATTATTGAGACAATCTACCAGTAATTTGTTGGCATCATAATATTGTTGAAGCAACTGTATTTGCTGTTTGTTGAACTGCCAATCATGACCAATGTTACGATATTTAATGAATATAGCTCTTAATTGCTCACCCCAGACTTTACCGTTAGTCTGCCACCAGAGTTGCAATTTCTTGTGATGGCTTTCTGTAGAAGGTAATTGTTTTTTGAGTTTTTGCATCTCTTGCTTGAATTCCGGTTCTAATACCAGGTCAAGAGCCTCATCAAAGGCAATGCTAAGGGCATGGGCATGGTCTATAATCAGGGCATCATTAACCGTATGCTCAACGGCAAAGTTCAGTTCAACAGCACAGGTAAGAGTACTAGTAAGAAATTCGTCAAGGGCAAGGTCAGGGTTAAAGGCTATGTTACCGACAAGGGCAGACTCAAGCTCATAGCTAGGAGTATGAATAACGCGAGCGCAAACAAAGTAAAAAGCACGAATAGCTACTGCTTTGTAGTTAGTAGAGACTGAAAGAGCTTTATTATATAACCAAATCAGAAAATCTTGTATCTTCTCATCATTAGCCACTAGCATATCAATCTTATATTTCATTAAACCTAGCATTTCATGAGCATTTGGTAGCATACTAACGGTTAACAAAAATATGTTGCGCCAATGTGCTTCATTGATGTGATTAACTAAAGTTTCCCAAGTTTGTTTTCGAGAATGATCAACGATATTTTTAGCAGCTAAATACTCATGCAAGCTGACATGAGAAAAAGAGTAAATTAAGCGCGATCGCTCTACCAATAAACCATTTTGCGCCTCAATTGCTTTCAGAACTGTTTCACTATCTGGCTGTAACTGCAAGGCATCTGGATTCAGTTGAGGTAATATCCCCAGATAGTTAGTAATCAATTGCTGAATTTGTTCTTGTGTAAAAAAATAATTTCCTTGCTCGAAAGTAATAGCAGCAATTTGAGAAAGTAGGTTCTTTTTATGAGCTACAGTTAAATGACATCCAACCTGATTCCGTATAATACCTTTCACTTCATCCCATCTGAATAGCAAAAGATTTAATGCTTGTTCATATAATTTGGGTAGGTTAGATGGAAATTCAGCTTTCACTTGAAAGACTAAACAAATTAGATGTAGCAAAATTGGTGTGGTCGCCAATTCTCGGATTTGCTGATTTTTTGGCAGATTCAGTTGATGAATAAATAAATTACCTGTGGCTTCTCCATCTTCTCTTGACTGATGAGCAACTGCAACAAACCAGTTTTTGACAAAAGCTTCAACTTGTTCATAATCAAAATCTGCAATCTCAACTTCAGTAAATCCCTGAAATTTGTATTTTTGAGCAGCAATCCGACAACTAATAACAAACTGATTTTTGTAGTAATATTGGCTAAATCTGCGTATTTCTCTTGTAACTCTATCTGCCTGTTCTGATGGTACTTCATCTAATCCATCAAGTAAAATTAAGGCTTTACCTTCAGCTAGGATAGTTGCAGTTGATTGTTCTTCAACACCACAACGGATAAATTCTTGGATGATGTGTTTAAATAAACTAAATTCATTTTCATCTTGGGCATCTTCAGCAAATTCTTTCAGCCTGATCAAAATTGCTATATGCTCTGGCTGAAATTCACCTTGATTGCAAGCGATCGCTAAATACTGTAAAAATATGGTTTTACCCGATCCTGGCTTACCTAGCACCATGAGCTTCGAGTAGTGCGATACAGCTTCTAAGCCTGGTAATTTTCTCTGATGGTTTCCTGCTGCAAATCGTTGCAAGTTGGACTGAGGATTAAAATTCTGCAACAAATCGGGAATCTCTAACCATTGCTGACAGCTTATTTCCTCTAAAACGTTGATATTTGTGTAAATATCAACTATTGGAATTGCCTGAGCAATATCCAACATTTGCACAGTACTACATTGGTCTTGGATTTTGTCTAACCGCTTTTGACGGATTTCCCGCACCAGTGCATTCAGGTCAAAACTGTTAGGCTGTACTTTAGTAGTTGCCTCGGATGCTAAATCTTCAGGTAAGCCAGCAACCTTTTGCCAAGACAACCCTAGCTTTTGGCAAATTTGTACAAAACAACTGCGGGATACTGGTTCCCCGGCAAAAAACTTAGAAACTGGTTGGCGTGTGATACCTAAAGCTGCCGCTAATTTGTATTGGCTTAAGGTTTTGTCAGTTAAAGCTGTTTTTGCTGCCCTGATGCCTTCTGGTGATGCTCTTAATCCTTGGCTTGTCATACCTCAGCTTACATCGTTAAATATCATGCTATTCAAACAGTAATTTTACGTAAATATCTGAAGGCATACTCCTACCTCCCGAAGCAGGCTTTCCTATCGGGTTAGTTAAAATGAGCTATGGTTCAAGAGCGAAAATTGGGATGTTTTGTGCGCTTGTTTATTAGCTAGTAAATTGCAGTCTATTTGTGCATACAGGGCTTTTAAACCAAGAGTAGGGGGAGCAGGAGAGCAGGGTCAGATAAATCTGATACTTGTGTTCAATGCAGCAATTGGATAACTTATTTTTTATAGTTACCTAAAGTTAAATTTTTCTTAACTATGAAGATTAAAAATTGTACCATTAAATGCCAAAATCATACCAAAGTTATACAAAACTTATACATATGGTATGCATCATAATAGCTGAATTTTTCATAAATTTCATAGAAAATTAAGTAAAGCTAAGTACTACAGTGGCAATGTCTGGCGACAAGCTGCTTTAAGTCTACCTATTCAACTGAGGTAGGCAGGAATAAAAATCCCCAAAAAGCACATCCAGCTATAGACTGCTTGAGAGCAGCTTCTCTGTAGCCCTACCACAAAAAGGTTTCCAACGCTGGTGACTCTCCAAGACTCTTCAAGTGACGTTCTTTCTCCTGACAAAGATGCTACGCGAACGTCGCTAAAGTTGCAAAGTTCTGGAGTTACGGCGCTAGCTGCCGCTAGCGATCGCAAACAAGCGTTGCCGCAGACTAACTTAGAGTAGGCTAGGAGGATGAGTCGCTACACTGACAGTGCATCGCCAGATAAACAAAAGGCTAGAAGGTTATGGTCATGGTTCCCGATACAAATTCCAAAATTCTTGTTGTCGATGACGACTTTGGTGTCCGCAATCTTATACACCGCTTTCTAGGTCGAAAATATCAAATAGAGTCCGCAGCAGATGGAAAAACAGCCTTGTCTTTGTTTGAGCATTTCAACCCCGCTTTAGTAATTCTAGATTGGAATTTGCCAGACACCAGTGGCTATCAGCTTTGCCAGGAAATGCAGAGTCGTACTAACGTTTTAGTGATGATCCTCTCTGGACGGACTGCCGAAGCCGATAAAATTAGTATCCTCGCTGCTGGTGCTGATGACTTCATGACAAAGCCCTTTAGCTTAGCAGAAGTTGAAGTCAGGGTAGAAGCGCTTTTAAGACGCATACGCACTATTAACCCTTCTCCGACACAGCGGTTGATTTTCAAGCAGCTAGCAATTAACCCAGATGGTCGGGAGGTAACACTTAATGATAAGCCTCTGAGCTTAACAGCTTTGGAATTCAATATTTTACATTTTTTGGCAAGTCATCCTGGTCAAGCTTGGAGTCGTCCACAGCTAATCCAAAAAATTTGGGGTTGTGACTATGTGGGAGATGGCCGGGTAGTTGACGTACATATCGGTCAGCTTCGCAAAAAGATGGAAGTTGATACTAGTGTCCCTGAGTTTATTAAAACCGTTCGAGGTTATGGTTACAAGTTTGAACTGCCTGAATCGACCACAATTTAAACTTCCGACACAATAATTACTTTATAAAAACATTAATTTACGGGGACTAGGGACTGGGGATTGGTGACTGGTGACTGGTGACTGGTGACTGGTGACTGGTGACTGGGGTGAGCAAAGAATTTAGTTCATTAAAGAACGTTTTCTTCCTAATACCCAGTCCCCAGTACCTAGTACCCAATCCCTCATCCCCCATCTTTACTACCGAAAGCTCCAACTGTAGGGGAAAATAAGCTAAAATTCAAGCAGAGTAAGCATTCCCGCTCATAAATACCTCATGCTTGAAAACCTCCAAACCCGCATTTATGAATTAGAACAGTTTGCCAATACTCTTGTTTCTAACCAACTGTCGCATCTCAGTTTGCTTAGCATTGGCATCATTTTTATGGCTGGTTTACTCACCAGCCTCACACCCTGTATGCTTTCCATGCTACCGATTACTATTGGCTATATTGGTGGTTATGAAGCAAAAAGCCGCCTACAAGCAGCTGCACAATCAACTTGGTTTGCTTTGGGATTGGCGACTACATTAGCAGGGCTAGGTATTATAGCAGCTTTTGTCGGTAAAGTCTATGGTCAAGTGGGAATTGGTTTGCCGATTATTGTCAGCATCATCGCCATTCTCATGGGGCTGAACTTACTAGAAGCATTGCCCTTGCAATTTCCATCTCTAGGCGAAACAAATTGGATTTCGCCAGATTTACCGATGGGAGTGCGTTCTTATGCAATTGGGCTGACTTTCGGTTTAGTGGCTTCTCCTTGTAGCACACCTGTTTTAGCCAGTTTACTAGGTTGGGTTGCCAATACACAAGACTTAATTTTAGGCGCTGTTTTGCTACTGTCATATACAGCGGGGTATGTAGCACCATTAATTTTGGCAGGTACTTTTACTGCTGCAATCAAAAAATTGCTGGAGTTACGTCGTTGGTCTGGTTGGATTAACCCAGTTAGCGGGGCGCTGTTGGTAGGATTCGGTGTATTTTCCTTAGTTTCGCGGATTCCTTTTGGAAGTTTTTAATCAATGACAACAGAAAATTCAGCGTCCACAGAATCAAGTTGGTGGTCGATACCTGGGCGATTCTTGCGGCGAGAGTTTTTGCCAGTACTGACAGATTTACGATTAGCGATCGCCTTACTACTATTAATTGCTGTTTTTAGCATCAGTGGTACTGTAATTGAGCAAGGTCAGTCACCCGCATTCTATCAAGCTAATTACCCAGAACACCCCGCTTTGTTTGGTTTTTTAACTTGGAAGGTAATCCAGGTAGTTGGTTTAGACCATGTATATCGTACCTGGTGGTTTCTGGCATTACTGATTTTGTTTGGCACAAGCCTAACTGCTTGTACCTTCACCCGCCAGTTACCAGCCTTAAAAGCTGCGCGTCGCTGGAAATATTACGAAGAACCACGGCAATTTAAAAAATTAGCTTTGAGCGCAGAACTAGAAACTGGTTCTGTAAATTCTTTAAAAGAAATATTACAGAAGCGCCGCTATAAAGTTTTTCAAGAAAAAGACGGCATTCTCTACGCCCGTAAAGGAATAATAGGACGCATCGGTCCAATCATAGTTCATGTAGGCATCGTCACTATTCTGTTGGGGGGAATCTTGGGGGCGATGACCGGATTTGTTGCCCAGGAAATGGTTCCTAGCGGCGATACATTTCAAGTGAAAAATATTATAGATGCGGGGCCTTGGGCAAATCCCCAAGTACTGAAAGATTGGTCTGTACGAGTGAATCGTTTTTGGATTGACTATACACCATCGGGGGGAATTGACCAGTTTTACTCAGACATGTCCGTCTTGAATAATCAAGGAAAGGAAGTAGACCATAAGAAGATTTTTGTCAACCAACCCTTACGTTATCGGGGCGTAACTTTCTATCAAACTGATTGGGGTATCTCAGCTGTTCGGATTCGATTCAACAACAGTCCCATTTTTCAACTGCCGATGGCAGCGTTGAATACCAACGGCAGAGGACGTATTTGGGGCACTTGGATTCCCACGAAACCGGATTTGAGTGAGGGTGTTTCCCTGATAGCCAAAGACTTGCAAGGCATGGTATTAATTTACAATGCGGAAGGCAAGCTAGTTGATACTGTGCGGACTGGCATGTCTACTCAAGTCAATGGCGTGACACTGAAAGTTCTCGATGTCATTGGCAGCACTGGGTTACAAATTAAATCTGACCCAGGTATACCGCTGGTTTACTCAGGCTTTGCCGTGCTGATGCTGGGTACGGTGATGAGTTACTTCTCCCACTCACAAATTTGGGCATTACAAAAAAGCGATCGCTTGTATGTTGGTGGTAAAACTAATCGTGCCCAGGTTGTTTTTGAACGCGAAGTTATAGACATTTTAGAGCGACTGAGTTCACAACCAGAAGGTGAGCAACCTAAAACTACACAATCCCTAACATCCAATCCAAATTAGTTAAAAGTTAGGAGTTAGGAGTTAGGAGTTAGGGTCAGTACAGACGATTCGCCGAATCGTCTGTACATTATTTATCTCCCCCTGCACCCCTCTCCCCCCTATCCCCCTACGGTGTACACACAAGTCTGAATTTGTTTAGGAATCTAGGTTTTACCCCACCCTAACCCTCCCCTTTCCAAGGGGAGGGAACTAGATTTTTTGATTTCCCCCCGATCTTCGGGGAGATTAAGGGGGGTAATACGACTTGTGTGTACACGGTAGCCCCTATCCCCAGAGGGGGTTCCGAGTCCCCCCTGCTCCTCTGCAACGCCAGTCGCGCGGCTGTCGGGAAACCGCAAGGGCGCGCTGGCTTCCCCTGCTCCCTTGCACCCCTGCATTCTACATATGTCTGCTCAACTTCAATCTAAGCGCCAAACTTACCTTATACCCCTCATCGCTCTATCGTTGAGTGTTGCTGCTTGCACTGCTGATAGTAGAAATACCAAACATGTTTCTTTAGTTGGTGCTGGGGCAAGTTTTCCTGCACCTTTATATCAGCGCTGGGTTTTAGATTACAATCAGCAAAATCCAAATGTGGAAATTAACTACCAATCTATAGGAAGTAGCGCCGGAGTACAACATTTCATCAACGGTACTGTAGACTTTGCAGCCAGTGACGTGGCAATTACAAAAGAACAAGCAGCCCAGATTAATCGGGGAGTAATTGCTTTGCCCATAACAGCCGGTTCTATAGTGCTGGGTTACAACCTCAATCTGCCAAATAATTTAAAGCTGCCACGCCAAGTTTATATAGATATCTTCTTAGGAAAAATTACTAACTGGAATCATCCTCAGATAGCTTTAGCAAATCCTGGGGTAAAGTTGCCCGATCTCCCAATTGTGGTAGTACACCGAACTGATGGTAGTGGCACTACTAGCATGTTGACACAACACCTGAGTGCTATTAGTCCAGAATGGAAGAGTAAGGTCGGGGCTGGGAAATCTGTAGCATGGCCAGTAGGAATTGGTGCAAAAGGTAACGAAGGTGTTACTGCCCAGATTCAACAGATTCTAGGAGCTATAGGTTATGTAGAGTACGTTTACGCTACACGCAATCAATTATCTCTAGCTGCTTTGGAAAATAAATCTGGTAACTACATCATGCCGACACCAGAATCGGCAGCTAAAACCTTAGAAGCAGTGAAATTACCTGCTGATAACTTGATTGCTTTTATCACCGATCCTATGGGTAATCAGTCTTATCCCATTGTCACTTACACCTGGCTTTTAACTTATCACCAATATCAAGATCCAGTTAAAGCCCAAGCACTGAAAAACTTTATTGATTGGGCTTTAACTGAGGGTCAAAAATCCAGTTTAGAACTAGGATATCTTCCTTTGTCTAAAAAAGTTGTGGTTCAAGTGCAGTCGGCAGCAAATAAAATTGCAGAATAAAAGATACTAATTCGTAATTCGTAATTCGTAATTCGTAATTAATTAATTAATTTTGTCTTTGCTAATTACTACATAACCTGAGTTCGGGATAAGCCCAAACCATGATTCTATCGTTGGCTGAAACTCCTAAAACTGACGCAAAATATCTCTCAAACTCTCATAACTCTGTGATCTCTGTGCCTCTGTGAGTCCAGTCCACGTCTTGGCTTCTGCCGAGATGGGGAACTGGCGAACCCGAAGGGTGGTTCGATAAAATCTTCTTAACCCGAACTGAGGTTACATAGATTACTATTGCTTTTGATGTCGCACCTCGATAACGGTATGCACATTACCACGGGGAGTAAAATCTGCTTTTACTGTGACTTCTAAAGGGTCACAAGCAGCGACAAAATCATCCAGAATTTGATTAGCGGATTCTTCGTGGGAAATATAGCGATCGCGATAACTATTAATGTAAAGCTTAAGCGCCTTCAATTCCACCACCCGTTCATCAGGAACGTAGGTAATATAAATCGTGGCAAAGTCAGGGTAGCCAGAAAACGGACATTTACAAGTAAATTCTGGCAAAGTAATGTTGATATCGTATCGCCTGCCTACACGCGGATTAGGAAATGTAATTAGTTCTCCTTCCGCAATGTCGCGTTCGCCATACTTCATTTCTTGGCTTGGTAATTTGTCAGTTGTCATTTGTCAGTTGTCAGTTGTCATTTGTCAGTGGTCAATGGTCAATGGTCAGTGGTCAGTGGTCAGTGGTCAGTTGTTATCCCCCCTGCACCCCTGCACCGAAAGCACCCCTGCACCGAAAGCTCTACACCTGCTCCCAGTCAGGACAATTCTCATCATCCCACCCATGAGGATGCATGGCACATACTAACAAGTTACCACCATACACTTGACCGTGGTAATTACTACAACCTATGCAGGCAGGATTTTTTTCTGGTGTGGCATCAACTGAATAAGGAAAACCCGGATCTACATCTGCCACAATGTCTTCCAGTTCCCCATAAACTTCAAAAAATGGTTCAGCGAAATCCTGGATGTACTGGTCAACTTCAGTGGCAATAGTAGTTTGTACTTGTTCAGTAAATTCTTCCGTTAGTTCACAGAAGGCCTCTACCATTTCACTCATTCCCAAGAAAAAGCGCTCTACTTCATCAGCCACTGTTTCTACGATTTCCATTAAATCTTTTTGCCATTGTTCCATAAACTTAACGCCCTTACTGGCTACAAACAGGACGCTTGTTGCTACCTGGCTTGAAGCACTAGAGTACACCCTAGGCAATGTTTATTATAAAGTCTGTGTGCATCCGTAGATGCCAAAATGCTGATTGCTGCTGATAGTCAAGATAAAAAGTTGCTTTTACTGATCTTTTTGCAATCTTTTTAACTCTTCTTGTAGTTCTAGCACTTGTTCGCGCAATTGATCCACATTTTCAGTTGAAGATTCTTTCACCGTTGGCTCTTCATCTTCCTCTAAGATTTCGATGCGACGAGGTTCAGAAGGAGGTGTTTTTTCGGAGGTTCCATTAGATCCTTGTGGCTGTTGCGCCTGCCTCATCATATCTTCAACGAAGCGTCGGGCTTCTTCTGTGTTCATTTCGCCCTTAGCCACCATTTCGTCTGCCAGTTTTTGGACTTGCGATCGCAGTTCTGCTAATTTGCCTCCTGCTTTCTCACCCGCGTAAGAAGCCAAACCAACACCGAGGTAAAAAGCTTTTTGAACAATATCTCCAAAACCAGGCATTGCTGCTGAACGCTCCTAAAAATAGGGCGACCCGGAGACTACGCCTACTACAAGCATCCCGTATTGCTGCTACCTTCCGGTTCTGACAAGGTTTAGGCGTTGCAGTCGCATAGATCCAGGTCTATAAATAGTATAACATCAAATTTTCGTAACTGTGTCATCCGGCTACAATTTTCCATTCGTAGAGTTGATAGTTAACGCAGCCATTTTTTACAAGTGGGTCAAGAGCCACAATTGCTTCTGCTTCTTCCATTGAGGCGGCTTCAAACAGCAACATACCTCCGCCAAACTGTGCCCAATAGCCAGTTTTGGCTTTGTGTCCTTTAGCAATCAACTCTTCGACATAGGCTTTGTGAGCAGGTACATATTGGTCAAAGATGGATTTATCAACTTTGCCTTCTTCAATCTTCACAAACCAAGGCATTTTTTGCGACCTCAAATGAAAATGGGAATGGGGCATGGGGCATTGGGCATTGGGCATGGGGCATTGGGCATGGGGCATTGGGAAGTGAGGTAAATATTTCCCCCTCATCCCCCTCATCTCCCCATCTCCCCATCTCCCCTGCACCCCTGCACCCCTGCACTCCTGTACTTTTAAATCAAATGAACCTTTATTTCATCGCTCTGCTACCGCCGCCAGAGATTCAAGATTACGCCAACCAAATCAAGCAGTATTTTGCTGATAAGTATGCTAGTCGCCACGCACTAAAATCCCCCCCACATATTACTTTGCAACCGCCCTTTAAATGGATAGATCATAATGTGCCAGTTTTAGAAGCATCTTTGAGGGAGTTTGCTAGTGAACAACAGCCAGTACCTATTACACTCAGAGGGTTTGCTGCCTTTCGTCCCCGTGTCATATATATAGATGTGGTGAAAAGTCAAGAACTTTTGAGCTTGCAAGCAAATTTAATGGCGCGTATGGAAGCTAACTTAGGAATTGTTGACAAGGTTGGCAAAAAGCGGGCTTTTACACCTCATATGACGGTTGCATTTCGGGATTTAACAAGACAGAACTTTAAAGCTGCTTGGCTAGAGTTTGAAAATCGTCAGTTGTATTTTGAGTTCACAGCTAACAAGTTAACGCTGTTAATTCACAACGGTAAGCGCTGGAATATAAAATCCGAGTTTGCTTTTTTGAGTCATGTATCTTGAGTAGGGGGGATGGGGGAGATGAGGAAGATGAGGGAGATGAGGAAGATGGGGAGATGAGGGAGATGAGGAGAAATAACTAATTCCCAATTCCCAATTCCCAATTCCCAATTCCCAATTCCCAACTTTACTTACCAGGTCTGACACAAGGTGTTGGACTAGCAGAAGCGGGATCGGCGTAAATTGCTAAAGTATGATAATCTGGCGCATCTTTTTGGTATAACAATCTGAAAGTGTAAAGCTTAGTTTTACCCTGCGCTTCAGTAATGACTGTTAAAAGTGTATTATCCGTGCTGGGCAACCCAGGAATTTTAATTTTTTGAATTCGTCTGAGTTGAATAACATTTGCTCCTGAGTTCTTACAATCTGCTGAATTCATATTACTTTGTTGACCGAATTGCATACAAATCGGCCCATCAAAATCTATTGTTACTTGTGATGGATCATTTAACCAAACTTTTTTAATTGTTTCTCCAGCGGGAATAAAGCTTAAGTTTGTACCTTGTTGATAGGAAACTGTCAAAGTGGGTACTACTCCTCCTAAACCCTGTGCTTGGCAGGAAAACATAGAACGGAGGACGCTATTAGCCACAGCACGACCTGCCATCATTAACATTGCAGCCGAGAAAATTAAGCTTGCCAGAGGTAAGAGTTTAAATTTATCTGAGATTTTACCTCGAAAATTAATGTATTTCATGGCTGCAAATAAGTGCTATGGTACAAATTTAATTGAGATGTCAAAAGACTTTACTAAGAGGTTGTTTGGAAAAAGTCAAAAATTTACTTCCCATTCTTTAATTTATCAAGTCAGGGTTCTAAGATTCAAAAAGACTTTTCAAACATCCTCTTCCTTCTAGAACTGCATTGTTTGATTGACATATATTTCAACTTCTCTGCCAGCTTTCATAAACCAAACATTGGTTTGTTGCATCATTTGAGCGATCGCTTGCTGATTGCGTTGTGCAATTTGGGGGACTAAAGAGTTTAAACCACCTTCTACAACCCCAGCTGTAAGGTTGCGTCTGTTGTCGGTAGTTTGAAAGCAGTTAGTAGAAGTAGTAGTTTCACCAGTATTAGTATTAGTATAATTGTTCGGAGTACATTCTATCCTGGTATCAGGACGATTAAATAACTCTGCTGCTTTACCAAGACCACCCAATACAAATAATCCTGCATCCATCGATGCTATGGATGAAGATGAATTGGGAAATTTACTTGCTATTAGAGGTTTACCTTGAATGCCGCGAATAATAATTGCATTTTGCGGTAAGCTTCTTTCGCTGATATTACCGTTCTTATCTGTAATAATTACTTTTACTACATCCAGCTGCAAAAAGCCTTGTTCAGATATAGAACGAACTTCAGTTAAAAGCTCTGTATTTGCAGCTAAAGCTACGCTCCCATCCATAGCTTTTAGAGGCTCTTTTAACTTCACAACAAAGGCATTTTTGGCTTCGTCTTTGTCTTGGTCTCTACTATTATTATTATTATTTCTTGATGAGCGAGTAGTTTCCCCAAATATAGCTGTTGCTAACACAGCTTTGGCACTAGTCCCTACTTTCACAGATTTCGAGTTTTGCGATTGTGCTTGGCTCACTAAAGTATTTGGTTGTTGTGGCATTGGGTTAGGATTCGGGTTGATATTCTGTGATGCCACATTGGTATTGTTAAGAGGTGGAGGACTAGCTATACTAACAGCAGATTGACCAGTGAAAGACACTTGTCCATAGCTACCCAACTTCGCCAATTTTGCCCACTGTTCAAGGGGGTCAGGTGGGGATGGTTGTGTGTTTGTGTTGACAACTGGCGGTGGTGGTGCTGATGGCAAAGCAGCAACAGGAATTTGTGGGCGAATAGCTTGTGGATAGGGGGGGTTCATTGGACGCTCAACTGGCACTCTCTGAGGCACATAAACTGTGCGTACAGGTGTTTGTTGTGTCGTTGTAACTCTGTTTGTGGAAGCAGGTGAGGCTTGTACGCGTTGACTAGATGGAGTTGCGGAACGAGAACCAGTAGTGGTTGTAAGTCTCAAATTTTGTTGTGCTGCTGTCACCGCGTCTGCTTGTTCAGCTAGGGCTAATTTTGTTTTGAGACTTTCAACTTCCTGTTCTAAAGCTTGCTGGCGGGATTCTGTCGTTGGTTGCGATTTGGCTGTTGAGGAAACTAGATTATTTGCTGGCTTTTGGTTGGGACTACTCATCAACTGTGATAGAAACACGCCAGCCATCATAACCATAGTTAAGGTAGCACCACCCACCAAGGCTAATTTAGCGAAGGGGTTAGATGAAAGGGGTTGTTGTGTTGCAATTTCTTGCGGTTGAGAAGTCTCTGACTCTGGGACGGTAGACTCTTCTGTGGCTTCGACATCAATAGTTGGTGATTCTTCTAGCAAGCCAACTAATCTCGCCATCTTAGATTCCCAGTTTGAAGAATCTACTTCGAGTTGGGAATTTTCGTTACTTAGAGTATCTGGATTTTTTGCAGAAATTGAATAGGAAGTCATTGTGTATAGCTTGGTTTAAATTTCAAGAACAATTTTTATCTGTTGTTGCACATATATTGTAGATTTTCAACCTAGCTTGGCCAAGTCGGTAAGCTGCAAAATGCCACGGTAATGGCCCGACATCTGGGAGTGAAGTTGCTTGCTGATCTATTGCTTCGACGAAGATTTGTTTATTAAATGGAGTTGAAGTTCCTATATTGTCAGAATTACCAAAAGTTAATTGATTGGCAAGCATCTCTACTTTCCACCTACCCTCACCTAGTGCAATTGGTTGAGAAATTTTTTCTATGACCAAAACCTGTTCAGTTCCTCTTCTCAGGTCAGCCAATTGTGGACTTGCACTTAAATTTGTAATTTCTGATTGAAATTTTGGTTTTAAATCATTAGTTAAAAGTTGCGAACTAATTTCCCAAATTGTTTTTGGCGGCTGTTTTTCTGACCAGGTAAGCATGAGGGTCATAGTTTCACCGACAAAGCGGCGAATTGTCTCTGGATTTCTCTCTAAACTTGGTTTGGGGTCTACTATTATTGCTTGACCATCAATAAGTTGTACTAAACTTTGAGGTGTTAATTGTTGCCTTAAATCTTTTAATAAAGAACTGTGAAACATTAACAACAGTAAGGTGAACAGATGTAAGCCAAATGTTCCTACAGCTAATAATGGTAATATACTGCTTTTTTTATTTTCTGTTTTCAGGATTTGCATAAATCTTGTCAGTTGTCAGTTGTCAGTTGTCATTGGTATAAGGTTGGGGCGGGTTTTATGTAAATAGATTTTTGGAAATATATAAATCAAATTTATCTGATGAAGCTGCCAGATTTATTTCTGTTGGTACATTGCTTTAATTGCTCTTCTGTTAAGTTGCTATATTCATCTAGCAAACACAGATTACGAATTTCATAAATTTCTAGTTTGTCAGCGCGGTTGCTATAAATTGCTTTTTGCAGGTCGGTACTATTATCGTTTTGGGGATAAGGATAATAATCCACTGCACGAACGAGTAAATCTTTATTAAAAGGAGTTATTTTACTTCTATTATCAATGCGTTTTTTTTGAATTAGGTCAGCTACCATCCCGACTCGCCATTTACCTGGGGCTATTTTTTTAGGTGGATAAACTCGTTTGATCACTAATTGTGCTGAAATAGCTTGGTTGGGGTATGTAGCAAAAACTTCTGGTGGTGTCATTTGAGCGATCGCACTTAAAAAACCTTTACGAAAATCTTCTGATATGGCGAAACTAGCTACCCAACTACTAGTAGTAACTCTTTTGCTCCCCGCTACTGGTGTTCTCACGAGTATTCCTGGATCTGGTTGCGGTTTTGTGACTTCTTCAATGCTTTGTGGAGGTAGAGTTCCAGACCAGTTAAACATTGATGTCATGGTTTTAGTAACGAATTGTTGAATTGCTTCAGGGCTTCTTTCTAAATCATCAATAGCGCCCACTGGTTTACCATCGATCATCTCTACAAAGTTAGGAGGCTTTCTCAAACTCAGTTGGCGAATTTGCAACCCTTGGAAGACGAATAAAAGTATTAC
The DNA here is from genome assembly GCF_002368335.1 of Nostoc sp. NIES-4103. Classification (GTDB taxonomy): domain Bacteria; phylum Cyanobacteriota; class Cyanobacteriia; order Cyanobacteriales; family Nostocaceae; genus Amazonocrinis. The sequence goes on from NZ_AP018289.1 coordinate 89,022, forward strand.
CAATAGATGCAGACTAAAAGTAGCGATCGCAAAAGTTGTTAAAATATTCCCAGTTCGTTGTCTCTTCTTGTTGAGTAAATTTACCATCTTCTCATCCCACAACTACAATTTATTAATTACACCTGATGAAACTGACTTTTTTCATTACGAATTACGAATTACGAATTACGAATTACCTATATCTTGTCCCTGACAAAAGAAGCCGTATTACTAATAGCATTAAAAACTGCAAATCCTCCTGCACCAGCCACAATCAAAGATAAAAGCGGCGCCAAAACTCCCAGAAAAATGATGAACCACATCAAGTCGGGATTGGCGTTTGGATCTTGTGCTGGGCCATTAATAATCACTGCGGCAGTCAAAACTGCAATAATATTGAATGAAATCTTAGCAATTCCAGCAGATAAAAAACCTGTCATCCATGCAAAAATTGGTTTTCCACCTACAGGAAGCAAAGAGCCGCCTACAGCCAATGGTCCTAAAGCTGCAATGAGCAGCATGGTAGCTTCTATTAAGTTCTGAAAAGCATATTGTAATGAAAATAAAAAGTTTTTAATAGTAGTTTGTACCGTGTTACCCAACAAAGCATTAAATGTAGTATCTGATATGGCTCCTGTATTAAATCTAATCTGATTTACCTGATTCTCTAGCCTATCTATCCAAACTTTATTTCCATATAAATTTCTATATTGTAGCCAGAGAGTATCGATTTGCTCGCCAGCTTTAGCAAAGCATTGGGTTTGTTGTTCACCAGTTAGTGACTGACAAGGACGGAGTAAAGAACCAGCTACTTCTTCAGCAACACTCAGACTCACTGCTTGCTGATAAGTTTGATCAACATCAGCTGTGGTGATTACTTGTTGATTGACATTATTAAGTAAATTTCTGACACCCAATGTTAAATTAGAAAGGATGCTACCATTGCCAGAGTTGCCTAATAGCAAGACTACCACAATAGGCCAAATAAAAGCTGATATGGGACGGGAATATTCGCTGTATATCAAATCTCTCAGCCATTGAACCATAAAAAACAGCAGTGTTCCAACTGCAAAAAATATGCCTAGATTTGTCAATGCTCCATATAAGTTATTAGTGGTATTGTTTTGTAATAAATCTAGCCATTGATTATCCCAACTTTCGGCGATGCTTCTGGCTGTTCTAGTACCATTATCGATAGTGTCGTTGATGCCAAGTTGAGCAAGTATTGGCAAACTATGAATCTGCATTTTGACTTTCTCTGAGGGAAAAGGTAGATGAATAGACTACTTGTACGAATCTTTGAAGATGAGATTTTTTTTCACGCAGAGGCGCGGAGGCGCGGAGAGTATGAGAGTTTTATCTGTTTATTAGTTATGGGTTGATTCGTACAAGTGTCTAATTATGAATACTAATTTTCAAGTTTTCTCCCAAATAAGTCTATTTGAGCAGTAGTGCGTAAAAGTCGTGCTGCTTCTGTTGATGCATCTACTCTACGCGCACGGTTTGATTCTTCCATCTGCTGAGAAATATTTGCTAAGTTTAAGTTTGAGTATTGCAGAGATTGATTTGTTTGTAATGATTGAGCGTATGTTTCTGCTACAATTTTTGCTTGCTCTTGTTGAATTCTCACAGTTTGTTGGTTGACAGTTAGCAAAGAGAATATTCCGCTAACTTGCGGATTAGTTATATTTGCAGTTTGTCTTGCTTGCCTTATAAATGTATCGATAATATTATTAGCATCGTCGCTTGTTTCGCTAATACTTTTCAGGACTTCTTCAGTATTTTCTAACTTCGTTTTTATTCGATTCTGAGCATCTGTTCCTAGAACACCTGTAACGACTCCACGGGTGAGAAGACGATTGAGTTCATTATTAACTGATGTTGCTCTCAATGATGGATTATTCTCAAATTTATCTGAAACAGAATAATTATTTATATAATCTTGAAGTTGTTCTCCAGCAACAACAGGGTTTGGTATATTCAAATCACCGTTAGCACCAGTAATATAGCTTTGAGTCTGCAACTCTAGAGGCTTTAAAGTTTCGCTGAGATTATTGCTGAGATAGTTTTGCAAATCTGTAGAATAAGATTTAAAATCAGTCCAAACATTGCCTAATTGTGCTGTTGCTGGTAAGACTATTAATAATGACAATCCAAGTGTCAACAATGTAGTTTTACGCATGAGTTTATAGTTTAAATAGTGTGGTTAATGATGCTTTTAATTTGACCCCTCTCCAAACCTCTCCCCTATCAGGAGAGAGGCTTAAAATGATGATTTTAAACAGTTTAAATTGAATTTTGTAGGGTGTGTTATGCCGAAGGCTAACGCACCATCCTAGATTTTCGGTGCGTTAGGACTATCGTCCATAACGCACCCTACTCAGGAAAAAAGCAAGTTACAGATTCAAAGTGGGTAAACCCAGATTAAATCTAACTGTCTGAATTACGAATTACTAATTAATATTCCCTCCCTTCTTAACTACCCTTGAGTGAAGCAACTAACTGACGTGCAAATGCAGAAACCGCTTCGTATTTATCGCTGTAATGACGCATCGCTTTTTGACGTGCAGCTTGTTCATGAGGATTATTAGCAACTACTGCTAATTGTTCGTAACCTGGATAATAACGGCAAAAAGTATAAATGCCATTATCATCTAGTAGCCATTGGCTGTAAACGCCTTCTTTGCGAGGAAAAAAGCTTTCTGTAGCATTACGAGAAATAATCTCGCGGGGATATTTCAATATGTTGATAAAACTATCTACCGCCACTGGCTGAATACGTCCTATCAATCTTGTTGTCAAGTTTTGTAAAATTTTCGATGCTGCTTTCGATTTGGCGATGGTGTCGGGGTCTTGGGCTGATAATATAACTCTGATACCAGCTTTGGCACCGTTGGCACAAATTCGCCCAACTAAGTCAGAAATTTGGTCAAATTCAAATAAAATTGGTGCTTCATCGATAAAGAATATGGAAGCGGGACTGCTTAATGCGCGTCGCAATGCTGCTGAATAAGCACTCAAAGATAGCACGGCTGCATCTTCGTTATCGGATAGGTTTCTCAACGCAAAAACCAAAAGTTGTGCGTCGGTGGGAAAGCTAGATGGTGCAGAAATTGATTGTCCGACGCGGCTAGAAAGCCAGAATTGCAAGCGTAGGTGAATTTGACTTAAAGCATCTTCAACTCTACCACTCATGGTATCTAATAATAGATGTTCTGGTGAGCAGAAGTAGAGAAAATCTCTTAATGTGGGGGTTTTTTGCCAAGCCTCGCTACCAAAACCTCCTGCTATTGCTTGACGATATCGCTCTTGAATGCCTTCATCGGCAAAGAAGGCTCTTAATGCTAAGTTGAGAAGGGAACGGACGGTTTGTGATAGCAGCTGATTTTCAGTGGATGAGCCTAAAACCATCGTCATTAAGGCTGATTCTAGAAAACCAGTATAATCAAGCAAGCGATCGCGCTGTTCTTCTGGTGATAGCGATCGCAAATCTGGCTGTTCAAATAAGTTATTTGATTGTTTGGAAATATCAAAATACGCCCCATTTCCTTCCATAAACTCTGTATAGTCGGTAAATGTAGACGTACCATCGGGTTTAGGAAAGTCTAATGCGATTACAGGAATCCCATGAGCTAAAGCTTGAGTTAAAATTCCTGACACTAATACCGATTTACCTGCACGAGTTGTGGCAAATAATGCTAAATTTTTGTGTTGGTTAAATAAATCTAGATGTACTGGTGTACCCCCTTCTTCAGAAATCAACTCAAAGCCGTACTTATCACCTGCTTTCGTTAACACTAAAGGCATCAATCCCGGAACTTCACTTGTTAAATACAGCTGTCTGCGGTTAAAGGGTGTTACTAATAAACCTTCCCAAACTATCGGTAGAGATTGTAACCAAATTTTCCAGGTATATTCTGTTTCTCTTATTACCTGTGCAGGACGTTGAAAACAGTTTTCTATATATCTTGTGGCTTCATCTAATTTTTCTACACTGGGACGATGTACAAAAATAGCTATCCCTGCATAAATAGGTACTGCACCTTCAAATAATTGTTCTTGTGCTGCTACGGATTTTTTTAATTTTAATTGGGCGTTGACATCAATAGTTTTACTTTTTTCTTGAGCCATGATAGCTGTCATATTTGACTGCTTCAACACTCGTTGTAAGGTAGTTTTCACTATTGCCGGATTTGCAGCAGTTAATTGACAGAAAATTTCTGTATCTACTACTGTCTCTCTTGCTAGCAGTTCCCAAAAATAACGCAGTTGGGCAAATTTATTCGACCAACCACCGGGTTTTTCCAAAAATGTGAGTGCGCCAATGTAATTATTCTTAACATTAATCCAGCGGCGATCGGCAGTCGGTACATTAGATCCCATCAACAAAGTTGTGCTGTGGATATTTTCTACGAGCAATTTGCTACTATTTAAATCGGAAGCAACTTTTTCGTGTATACCGTTTTCATCTACATGGATTAATTGCGGAATTTCTATAGGTTCTGTATCATTAAATCGTCTCCAGACGTTTTCCCAAAGTTCAGCAGCTGTCAAAGGCTTAATCTGCAATCCCATTTTGTTGGATAACAACTGCTCCCAGCGAGAAAAGCCTTGTTGGTAAGCATTATTGATGATAGTTTCAATACGTTGGTTTTCAGCATCTGCCAGTTCACCTTTAAATTTCAACCACCACAATTCAGCTTTGCCTAAAAGTTTTTCTATCCAATCATCAGCATTTGTCGCATTTGGTTCAATGGTATAGGTAACATAAATCCGCAGAAATTTTGGCTTGCGAATCCCAGAATTAGTAAGTTCTCTAGCTCTAGCTCGTTCTGCCATCAACAAATATTTGATATCCCGTGATGGTGTATGCTTGATTAAGTCTGCTAGTTCTTGTTGGCGCTTTTTATCTGAACTAAAAGACCCCATATGCAGTGTCATTTTTTCACCATATGGTATGTCTTTTAAACCAGATTCGATATTATTAAAAACAGTATCTATCTGTTCATCTCTTAAGGTTGTATGAATGCCCCGACATTCAAAACCGAAAACGAAGCAAAACCTATCCCTTTGGGTTCCTTTGGTCAAAATATAAGCGCCAATATCACGCCCATTCAGCGAGATGCTTAGCATTGTTGCCAGATGTAAAGCATCTTCAAATGGTGTTAATCTTACGTCTTGACCTGCGATGCCTATGCTTTTTTTTCCGATTTTTTGCTTCATGGTTAATTTCCAGCAAGCTTTGATAACGAGCAAAGCCTCTAGTCCAAGTGGGAACTCCAATAAATTTACTTAAAAAGCGCCAACTCCTACCACCAGTTAATATCCACCAAGTCGCTATTCCCCAACCAGCAATTAGTACTGTCCACAACCATCTTTGAAAATCATCTGGAAAAAGTCCCCCAAAAATTCCATTAACAATAAAGTATGAAGTTAAAGCAATAACTATCCAGGGAAAAATTTGATCCGCGGGAAGTGGCCCTAATGATGGTTGGCTACCTAATATTTGATTAACTGGGCGAAATTCTTGTTCCCCTTTTTCAGCCATAACACATTTATGAATTCTGCTTGATTCTGGTAGAAATTAATTATCTACTACTATCACCAATCACAAAACCTGTGAGTACATCGGCGACAGTCACAGCAACTACGACCAATAAAGGAACTCTAGCGACACTTTGCCAATCTTCATCTTTCCGCACTGCATTAATCACACCAATTAGGGAAATTGCAATATATAGTAAATAAATTGCCCGCAACACGTTGAAGATTAAACTCACTGCTGCTTGAGTACCACTACTATTTGTTGTTGCACCTTGTGTTAGGTTATTTTTAAAGAAATCTTCTGCTCTCTTAAAAAATTGTGCTTGTGCAGGGTCTGCAAAGTAGTCTAACCAAAATAAACTGAGAATCGTGACTACTGCCAATATTTGTAATGGTACAACCCATTGCTTTGGTAAATCCACTTGCTGACCAATTTTGTGTATAACTATTGCTATTAAACTACCAATTAATAAACAAAAAAGTAAAATAGGGCTTTTGAAGCTGATAACGCTTAAAAACACAGCACAAGCAAGCAGAAAAGGTACAGACTCAATTAGGCTAAGATAGCAAAATTCTAGTATACCTTTCAATTTATAAGATGTTTTGTTAGCATTAACAACTATACTTTGGTACAACTTTTTCACCTGATAACTATTTCTAGACATTTGATAATTTCCCTGTTTGTTAATTAATGATTACCAGTATAGTAATTTTATCTTAGTTGCCATAATTACAAACTCCATTGAACGTACAAGATTTTCTCGGAAGCTAGAATGTCAAAAAAAGAACACTTTTGTGTCAAGAGAAGTTCTATGGCTGTAGACAGGTTTCCCAACCCAGGTGACTGGGATCGGTTTCTCTGTTTGAGGAACCAGTATACCCTTACACGTGCAGCTTTTCGTACTCCTTGGGAGAATCCGCAGGGTATGATCACGACTGGTATGAAAGTGTCCATCAGTAAACAAGAGAAGATTTCACAAATCATTTAGGAATGCTGTCTTAGTTGTCTTTAACCTTAAAATTCGATTATTTCACATCAGTTAACAATTATTTATGATATAAAATTATAGTAGCTATTCCTCATCTTGGACATTATTAAGATTAAGTTAACCTAATTTAAGTATTTGGTTAAATATGTACTTGATTTAAAAGTTTTTGGGATTCTTATAATAGTCATGAACCTGGTTCATTTTGCTATTTACATAATTCATCCTTCTTGACAGTTCGACTCATCTATTGGCAATGTGAAAAAACTATCCTGCATCCTATTTAATTGCTATCAATGAACGATAATCTGGCGAAATGATGTGATAAAATACTCCACATTTATGTTGGATAGTTAATTGTGTTCACTGATAACTAATGACAATCATTGGTCAACGACCTGATCCTTTATTCGATGTGCTTTAGCTGATTAAATCCAATTTTTAATTCCATTATTTTTGATGTCCTTGTTTGCTAGGTTACTTTTCAGTAAATTCTTTAAGCATATCTACGAGTCTCTGTCTTTTTAACACCTGTATTTTAAAATACGCAAGTGCTAAAATTTGCTATGTTGTTGCTGCTACAATCACCCTCCTCGACTGGAAAATCCAGTTTTGATTCTAACCCTAAAAGGGAAGTTGTCAAAAACAAAACTGGGAGATATTGATTCACCGCCGTGGTTTGAAGACAACTACAATACATACATATAGTAGTTATTGATAGCCATCACACCCATATAGCGCCAGTTCAGCACTTAAGTATAAACTTATCATTATTATCATTGTGCAACACTTTCCCAAGCAGATGGATGAATTTTTCTGTGCTATGGCTAATTTGTATAAAGCGATATCTGATGATAAGTCGCACTGTGTCTACGCCCGCCTTCATACCACCTTTGATACAGCTGTTGCATAGTTAGAGTGTATTGCTGCTTGACCACGGAAATCATATCTAAAATTTTATCAAGTGCGATCGCTCGCCATTGATCATGTTTTGGATCATCACTCAAGCAAGTTAGCTCTATGTAATTACCTACACCTTACTTGATTTCGAGGTAAGCCTTTGAACATTTTTGTTAAGAGACTTGAAAATTTAAGTAATTTCGTCAAGTCTATCACAATTGTATCAGTTTTTTTTATACAAAAATAATATTCAGTTTTTTATTCCATAGGGTTAAACGACCTAATATTTCGACCCAGACCAGCACGTGTTAATAACCCAGATGCCCGATTTTAGACATCTGAGTTTCTGTCAAAGCTTCTGGATTTGCGACTGGACTAACAAGTTTAAATTTTATGCTTGATGTGTGAATAAAGAAGTTCGCGATCGCTGTTGGGATCAACAATCAAACACTGACAATTTTCTCCACCTGCATGATTTCCCAGGACAACAGCAACGCGGCCCTTGGGACAAACTCCCAAACAACTGGTGCTGACAACTCGAAATTCACCCCACAATCCCTCCAATTTCAGCCGCGATTTCAGCCAATTGTGTAATTCTTCTGAAGCCGTTGCACCTGTGTTTGGTCGATTGGAGTCAGATAGCGATCGCTCTTTTGTACACTGGGAACACACAAGCACTAAACCGGACTTCCACCGAGGAGAAACAGTAGCAATAGCAGCGCTTGAGCGGCGAGAATTTAGGGGCGATGGTTGTTGAGAATTGTCAGAAAACCGCTGAATGATGCCTTTGAGCGATCGCTTGATCAACTTTTTCAGTTTCTTCATAAACAACCCTATCTATTTCTCTGAAAGGATAGTGTAAATTTCCCGTTTAGTCTCCTCAAGTAGCTCACGCACCCGATTCATCCGCTCTACATTACCGCTGCGAGCCACCTGTATCACAGCAGTTGCTAACTCTCCTGCTACATTCCGCAACTCGATAAACTCTTGAGGCTTGCCTTTCACAAAGCTCTTGAAAGCATCCCAAGGAGAATCTGAGGTTTCCTGTTGGGCACGTTCTGCTAGTAGTTGCCTACCTTGATCTGTAATCGTATAAACTCGCTTGCCGCTTTGCTGTTCGCTCGTCAAATAGCCCCCTTCTTCTAACATCTGGAGCGTTGGATACACCGAGCCGGGACTGAGGCGACGAAAGCCTCCATAACGGACTTCCATCGCTTTAATGAGGTCATAACCATGGCTGGGACGCTCAGATAACAATTCCAACAGCAGAAACTTTATATCACCCCGACGAGTGCGATATTCATCTTTCCAACCACGACCAAACATATCGTCAACAAAGTGCTTACCATGATCTTTTCCATGATGATGACGATGCTGGAAGTGATGGCTGACATGGAATGGTTCGTCCTGGCTTATTCCTGCCCATGCCGGTGTGGGAACGCGAAAGCGAAAGTGTCTAAACATAGGTAAATTTGAAATCAACTTTCTCGATCATACGATATATCGTGATATATTGCGATATATCGTCAAATAGGTAATGGGGAATAGGGGCTAGGGATTGGGTTAAAGTTGCTGACTGTTGACCGTTGACTGTGAACAGTGGGATATTTTTTATTTGGAAGTCCGTAATCAAATTTGCTCTAAAACCAAACACATATTAGAAAACTTCCCCAGTACCCAATCCCCAATCCCCAGTCCCCAGTCCCCAGTCCCCAGTCCCCAATACCCAACCCCTAACTACTTTTGTGCTGACAACTATACTGGTTTTTATAATCCTCAAACCGGAGTGGTGTGAGCAATGTGTGGAATTGTTGGGTATATAGGCACTCAAGCGGCAACAGAAATTTTATTGGCTGGGTTAGAAAAATTAGAATATCGGGGCTATGATTCTGCTGGAATCGCTACTGTTTGGGAAGGTGAAACTCATTGTGTGCGGGCAAAGGGTAAACTGCATAACTTGCGTTCTAAACTCGAACAAATAGAAATTCCCGCGCAAATTGGCATTGGTCATACTCGTTGGGCAACTCATGGCAAGCCAGAAGAGTACAATGCCCATCCCCACATGGATACAGCGAAGCGAATCGCGGTGGTACAAAATGGTATTGTCGAGAATTACCGCGAGTTACGCGAGGATTTGAAACAAAAAGGACATGTGTTTGTTTCTGAGACCGACACAGAAGTCATTCCCCACCTCATCGCCGAATTTTTAAAGAATTCTTCCTCATCTGATTTCCTAGACGCAATTCGTCAAGCTGTTAACCACCTAGAAGGGGCATTTGCGATCGCAGTGATTTCTGCTGACTACCCTGATGAGTTAATTGTTGTGCGTCAACAAGCGCCTTTGGTGATCGGGTTTGGTCAAGGTGAGTTTTTCTGTGCTTCTGATACGCCTGCGATCGTTGCTCATACTCGTGCGGTGTTACCTCTGGAAAATGGCGAAATTGCTCGTTTGACACCTTTGGGAGTTGAAATTTACAACTTTGCTGGCGACAGGTTGAAAAAACAACCACGCTTGCTGAATTTCAGCTCCACAATGGTGGAAAAGCAGGGTTTCAAGCACTTCATGCTCAAGGAAATTCACGAACAGCCAGGAGTAGTCAGAGCAAATTTAGATGCATACTTTCGTAGTGATGTCAATCCAGGGGAGTCACCAATTAATTTAGGTTTACCTACAGAACTTTACGCCGATTTAGAACAAATTCATATCCTTGCCTGTGGTACCAGTTGGCACGCAGCATTAATCGGAAAATACTTAATTGAACAGCTAGCAGGAATTTCGACTCAGGTACATTATGCTTCTGAGTATCGCTACGCACCACCACCATTAACAGCTAATACCTTGATTATTGGCGTTACCCAATCAGGTGAAACTGCTGATACTCTAGCAGCTTTGGCCATGGAAAAAGAACGTCGTCAGGGCAAAGAACCCAAGTATCAAGCGCGATTATTAGGGATTACCAATCGCCCAGAAAGTAGCCTCGGTCATATGATACCGCATATCATCAGTACCTTGGCAGGAATTGAAATTGGGGTAGCGGCGACCAAAACTTTTATTGCTCAATTGATGGCGTTTTATGCATTGGCATTGGATTTGGCTTATCGTCGTCAAACAGTTGCACCAGATAAAATAACAGAAATTATTAATAGTTTGCGGCAGATTCCGAAAGAAATTGAAGCAACTTTAGAAAGTCAAGAAAAATTAACTGAACAGTTAGCCCATGAATTTGCCGAAACCCAAGATTTCATCTTTTTAGGAAGAGGAATTAACTTCCCCATTGCTTTAGAAGGTGCTCTGAAATTAAAGGAAATTAGCTACATTCACGCCGAAGGGTATCCGGCTGGTGAAATGAAACATGGCCCCATCGCTTTATTAGATGCAAAAGTTCCAGTAGTAGCGATCGCTGTTCCTGGTACTGTGTATGAAAAGGTGATTTCCAACGCCCAAGAAGCCAAAGCTAGAGATTCGCGATTAATTGGTGTGACTCCCGTCAACGATGGCGAAGCGGCGGAAATATTTAACGATTTGCTTCCCGTTTCCCATGTGGAAGAATTACTCTCTCCCATTCTTGCGGTAGTACCTTTGCAATTATTGGCTTATCACATTGCCGCCCGTCGCGGTTTAGACGTTGACCAGCCCAGAAATTTGGCCAAGTCTGTAACTGTGGAATAGGCTATTAATAGAGGTAGTAGCACACACATGCTACTACCTACTAATGTGCAATTCTTATGATTTTTTGAGAACCATAGCACAAGCCTTAATAGTTAGGACATCAACAGATGATAGAACCTAGACACAAAGCGAAAAATCGGAGCGGCGGCTGACGCCGCTCTGAACTTTTCAAGACAAAGACTTTTCACCCAGTCCCCAGTCCCCAGTCCCCAGTCCCCAGTCCCCTGCTATACCTCAAACAAACCCCTTTATTAGAGATTATGCCATGACACAGACAACCACAGAGCGTCTGTACTCTTTTGAAGAATATCTTGCATATGACGATGGTACTGATAACCGTTATGAACTGGTGGATGGAAAACTAGAACTTATGAATCCACCAACTTTCAGACATTTACTGATTTCTGACTTTATTCAGGATAATTTTAAGGCAGAAATCAAGCGCTTGGGTTTACCTTGGCTATGTTTTAGAGAGGCGGGGGTGAGAACGGGATGGCGGAAGTCAAGATTACCTGATGTTTATGTTGTCACGGCTGAACAGGTAAAGGAATCCCTGGATGAGTCGGCTGTTTGTCAGACTGCACCAATATTAGTAGTGGAAGTGGTGAGTCTTGATTCAGTAAAGCGCGATTATCGCTATAAACGTTCTGAATATGCGGCGTTGGAGATTCCTGAGTATTGGATTGTAGACCCAATAGAGTCAAAAATTACAATTTTATTGTTGTCAGAAGGATTGTACGAGGAAAAAGAATTTAGCAAAAGTGAGCAAATTGTGTCTGCAACTTTCCCGGAAATTGTGTTGACAGTTGAACAAATTTTAGCTGCGGGTAATCTTGAGTAGAAAATAGCGATCCCTACGGCGGGCTGCACCTACCTTTTGGTAGGGTGTATGAAAAGGTGATTTCTAATGTCCAAGAAGCTAAAGCCAGAGATTCCCGATTAATTGGCGTGACACCCGTCAACGATGGCGAAGCGGCAGAAATCTTTAACGATTTGCTTCCCGTTTCCCATGTGGAAGAATTACTCTCCCCCATTCTCGCGGTAGTAGCTTTGCAATTGTTGGCTGATCACATCGCCGCCCGTCGCGGTTTGGATGCTGACCAGCCAAGAAATTTAGCAAAATCAGTAACTGTGGAATAAGTTCTAATCTGTAAGAGTTTAGCATTGCTAAACCCCTACGTTTTAGTAAGTGCAAATGTGGACTAAAAAAGTTGTAAAATTTCTCCTGTATAATTAATTAAAATTATATGCAGCATAGCTGTATTGGCATTTCAATTTCCATATCCTATTTCAGTATAAAACTGGTTATCATATTGTCTTATCTGCACTACCTCTGGCTTGATGATACTACTACCAAAAAAGAGCATATTTTGAGGTGAATTGATCTGAAGAAGCATAGAAGATAAGTCTTGATTAGCAACAAATCCAGCTAACATAGCATTTCTATCTTCTTCATTTAGAAATCCAGTAATACAAGTATCAAACTCGGATAGCAACTCTTTATCAATTTTTGATGGATATCTTTCTACTGCAAGTAAAGTAATATAAGATTGAGATGATTTACGCAATAGAGGATTAAAAATATTATGTTTAACTACATGAGAATTTAGCAAGTGGTGAGCATCTTCAATTGTTATCACAAGTGGACGGGGAATATCAAGTGGATTTTTTGTGTTTAATGATTTCTCTATTTGACGAGTATAGAATTCATTAATCCGCCTACAAACCATATTCACAATTAATTGATAACACAGTATATTTGGCTTATACCCAAATTCCACTACTACATGATTACCTGATACCAAAGATTGCAATATTTGACTAATATAATTGTGTGGTACAACAGCGCGAGCATTTTCCATTCCGTCCAAACGCATCAGTTTGTGTTGTAATGTTATAAGTAAATTTTTATCACCTCGCTTCTGTTCACAAAAAGTTTGTATTTCATCATTTGTCATCATCAACAGTTTGTTAATCCAGGAATAGCCAAACTGTGTTGACAATATTTGGGCGTTATCTAACATATCTTCAGATATTCCCAAAAATGGACTAATTAATTGTATATCTTCTACTTCAATTTGGTCGTAGCTTAGATATAACTCTTTTGCATCATGAACACCTCGACGCTTTTTAGATGGAGAATCTAGAGTATATATATCTACTTTATCAGCAAAAATTTGTCGGAAACCCTTTAGTATAGTAAACGGCTGCACTCGACTTATATTGTCCCATCCATACTCCGAATGTAAATCGAAAATTAAATTGACTGCTGATTGTTTTTGCAAAATACCTGATAATAGTAATCTAGTCAGACATGATTTTCCTGAACTTGGATTACCAAAAATGCCAATATTTTTTTGAAAAAGTCGAGCTAAATCTAAATAATAATTTATATTGTGATTAATATTTTTACCTATGAAAAAATGTTGTTGATAAAAATCATGCCTATTATTTAATATAATATTTAAATTATTATCAATACTTGATGGTGAATAACTAATATTATTATCTAGTTTTCTGGATTTATCAGGTCTTTTGTATTCCCATTCTTTATCAAACTCTCTTAGATTTTTTTGCTGGTCTTTACTCCAAAGCTTTAAACCAAAGTGCCAATCATCTTTTCCCCTTAAAGAAACACCTCTTCTTTCTTCATACAGATTCAAGTCCTTAAGGCGATTAATAATTTCGTAGAAGTGATCCTGTTTTTCTAATTTGGCTAGTTTTTCTAAAAATCTCCTTTTTGCTTGAACAATTAACTTAGGTCTATCACTATATTCATCTTCCCACCTGTATCCCACTTGGAGATCACTACGGTAATCCAAGACATAAGATAGTAATTCTTCTAAAAAGCGACTGACTCGCTGTTTAACAGCAGAACTCCAACTAGGTTTCGGCATAGGCTGAGTATAATAATTTTTTCAAAAAAGTTTGGGAATTCCCAAAAATAAACAAGTTCCCAAACTCTGTAAACCTTATTATACAAGACTTACAACCTTAGTTAACTGATTCTTGCCTTGGGAAATTCCCAAACTATAACCTCTAACTATCGTTACAGAAGTTACATGCAATGACAGTGCAAACTCAATTCTTAACTCCCACAGAGATTGGCAGAGAATTAGAAAAACTCACAGGTAAGAAAGTCAGCGCTATCAAGGTCAACCAATTACTTCAAGAAATCCAATTGCAGCATAAAATTGGTAATGTATGGGAACCTACAATATTGGGTAAAGAATTAAGTGTAATATTGCCCTACACGGGTAAAAATAATCATTGTGGATTTCAAGTTAAATGGAGTACAGATATAATTGACTTGCTGAAAAATAAAATATAAACAGATGAATGCGATCGCCTTTTGGCAAAAGTGCGATCGCATTCTACCAACTGGATATCCATGAACGATGATTAGATTTAAGTACCTGTACAAAATTAATTTCTTGTTTTTAAATAGTGACTATTGGTAAGCATTCTATCTGTGTCTTTTAAATTAGTAACCTATGGGGTTCTGGTGGTAAAGGTGGTTCTGGTGGTACTGGGGGTTGTGCAAGTTCTGGATTAAAGGGAATAGTATTAATAGCAATTCCCGCAGCAGTTAAGCCAGGTTTTAGCCTAGATAAATTACCACCAGATGCATCGGTTGCAGTTAAAATTAGTTGGTCTCGCGCACGAGTTAAAGCTACGTACAATACCCGCAAAGCTTCTGCTTCTTCCCTGGTTTTCCGCAAATGTTCTAAACATAGATATAGCACTGGCTTTTGTATTTCACCTTGTTCATCTTCTAGCTTCAAAGCAACACCATATGCAGGGTCAAAGTAAACTGTTTCGCTGGTATGGGGTTGAGAACGAGTTAAGTCTGGAATAACTACAACTGACCACTCCAAGCCTTTAGCAGCATGGATGGTCATTAAAGCCACTGCATCATTAGCTGATAAAGGTAAACGAGGGATTTCTATTTCTGCTGCTGCTAACTGCTTGAGGCGACGTACTGCGGTAAAAACATCATTGCTACCATGTTCTAACTGGCGTACTAACTCTACAAAACCCCGCCAGTCAGCTTCTCGCCTTGCTGCACCTGGTAAGTTAGTAATCACAGCAGTGTAACCAGTGAGATGATTTGCTAGTTGTAAAAGGCGAGTTGGGGGTTCTAAATTGCGATCGCCCAACAATGTACTCAATACTTGCACAGATCGCTGCAATTCAGGAATATCAGATAATTTTAGCTTTTCCCACCAGTTAGTTTTCCCTTTTTCGTCTTGTTCTGTGGTATAGTCTTCTTGACTTTGGACAAAAGTAAACAAAACTCTATCACTAACTGCAAAAAACGGACTACGCAGCACTGCAACTAAAGCTAAATCATCACTGGGATCTGCCAAAAAACGCAACAACGCCCAAGCATCTTTGGCTTCCCTTGTAGCTAGTAAATTACCACCACCAGCCAAAGCAACGGGAATCCCCACACTTGACAAAGCTTCACCGTAAATTTCTAATGGTTCCCAAGTGCGGGACAAAATTGCAATATCTCTAGGCTGTATCGGACGCAGAGATTGAGTTTTTTTGTCGTAAACTGGGGTTTGTTCATCTAACATTTGTTTGAGTAATTTTGCTAGATGATCAGCTTCTACTCTTAAACGCTGGGGTTTATTGATATCTGATTCTGCTTGTACTGTATAAACTTGTATTGATGGGTGAAAATTAGGAGATTCACTACGATGAGCATCTAAATTTTGGTGTAAATTATTTAGTAATGGTGCAAATATATTATTGATATGATTCACCAAGAGTTGGTGAGTACGGAAACTAATAGTTAAAATCTCTTCCTTGCCGCCACAACTTGTAATGCGATCGCGCCAACTTTGAAATACTTCCACATCAGCACGGCGGAACCCATAAATTGATTGTTTAGCATCGCCAACTATAGTCATTAAAGCATTTTGTGTGAGTATTTCTAATATCTCCGACTGCACAGGATTAGTATCTTGAAATTCATCGACTAAAAAAGCTTGCCAACGTTGAGCATAATAAATCTTGACTTCTTCATCTTGTAAAGCTTGCAGTGCGCCTACTTCCAAGTCTGCAAAGTCCAGAATCCGAGAATGGCGTTTTACTTGATGAATATAATTTTGTACTGACTCAAACGCTGCTTGCAGTGCTGTCAGCATATTCTTTAACTGCTCATCAACTGCACCAAACTCTAAAGTTACTAAACCATCCTTCAGAACTTTTTCAATTAAATCTCGTAATTCTTTGATAGTTTGTTTAACAATTTCTAAACCTCCATCCAACCAATTCTTTTTACTGCCCACATTAATTTTCAGTCCAGTAATTACCGATAGCGATTCTGTAATATTTTCTCCCAATTCTACAGCATTCATGGCTTGTAAAGCTGGTTGACGTGTTTCTAATTCCAAGCGATCGCTATTTTTACCCACATAACTTTGTAGAGTCATGCGTGCTTGTTGCCAAGTTGGATGCTGCAACAACTCACTCACAGCTTTTGCTTGCAATTCCTGTGCTAATTGCTGCCATTTTTCAGTACCTTGTGCTAAAGCTTGTTTTGCTGCGATGGGGTCTTTGAGTAATGTCTGCAAAGCTTGGGACATCAAAGAATAAGGAACTTGTGCGTAAAGTTCCACAGGTAAACAATCCAAAGCTTCATCTAACCATTGATTAACCCTAAGCGTTCCCTCCAGTTCATCTAAAACTGCAAAGTCCGGTGATACATCCGCCGCTTGGGGATGTTCCCGACAAATTCGCATTGCTAAAGCGTGGATAGTGCTAATTTGAGCCGCCTCCAGTTCTGCTAATATATCAGGACGTTCTGGTAACTCCTGACTCACCAAAAGCCGAATGCGCGATCGCAACTCCGCTGCTGCTTTATCTGTAAACGTGACTGCAACTATCTCTAGAGGTGAAAATTCATGTGATCGCAGCTGATACAAATAACGTTCAGCAAGCATATGGGTTTTACCAGTTCCCGCACCTGCTATGACTGCAACACTACCATTGGCATAGGCTGCTTTTTGCTGTTGTTCAGTCAAACTCATAAATTATACCATTTTGGATTTTAGATTTTGGAAGAATTACTATACTGCTCAGTAATTTTATCAATATCATTCATCTAGACATATTGTATAATATTTGACTTAATCTACTTGCATTGACGTTATGCTTAAAAAGATAGGCGCAGCAATTATTTTTAGCATAGTATTTGCTTTTAATCCTTTTAATTCTATAGTTATAGGTGAAAATAGCAATTCCAACTACCGTAGTCATCTTTTTGATAAGTCCAGTAAAAAATTAATTGATTCCTCTAAAATCTCCATAGGTGGGATTAAACTGGGCATGAAAGAAAAAGATATTATCAAAAAATTGGGTAAGCCGAAAAGTCGAACTATCAAGTATAGGGACTTTTGTGATTTTGATTTGTATACTACTATTTGGAAATTTGACGGATTAGAAATTGAGGGGCTTTCAACTACTAATAATCCAAGTAAAAGTGAAGTACATCAAATTACTATTTATAGTTCCTATTATCCCACTGAGAAAGGAGTAAAGGTAGGCGATAACATAATTAAGGCTCTCAAAGCATACTCAACACTTTTATCAACATATGAGTATACCTCAACATTATCAACAAGTGAGCTTTTATCAAAAATTGATACTGAAAATCCTTTAGTATATGCCAATGATGCTTATGGTGGTTTATTCTTTTCTGTCAACAAACAGAGGAATATTAGAGAAATAAGATTAGTGGCAGGTGCTTGTTGAAAAGATATTTGGTTAAGTAGAAAGCAAGAGGTAATTCGTAATTCGTAATTCGTAATTCGTAATTCGTAATTCGTAATTCGTAATTAAGAAAGTCTTATATGGTATGGCTTTTGGGGTTTGAATGTGTTGCCTTCTTTTGGCAAATTGGTATAAACTGCAATTTGGGAGGGATTTAAAGCCTCTCCCAAAATTTTTTTGCTGTTTTACCCAATACCCAGTCCCTAATCCCCAGTACCCAATTTACACTCCCCATCCTGGGTTTTGGCATACAATATTGCGTGTAGAAACTTCTTCAAACTTGCCTAACTTGCGATTAGAACGCCATGCTTTTTGTATTTGTTTCCAATATTCAGTCTCTTCAGATTTAGCGATCGCTATCAACTCAGGGTCAGGTACTCCATTTAGCATACATAAGCCACCAAATCCAAGCTCCTCTAATTTTCCTAGTTGAGGTAAATTAAGTACATCAATTACTTGAGCGGTTACTTTTCCCTGGCTATCTGGTGCTGAAAGGGTTTGAAACCATAACATTTCCTGATTGCCCTTTTTAATCCGGCTGACTGCATAGGTAAAATTATCTTGAAATTCTCCTACTATCGAGCCTCCTAAGTATTGAAGACCTTTAGGCAAATTTATATTGTAGTAGCGTAAACCAATATAACTTGAATTGTTTTCTGCTGAATCTGCTAGATTAAATCTAGAGCCAAAAGTTTCTCCCAACACAATTTTTTGAGGCCTATAATTCAATTTTTGGGAAGAAAGCTGGTATTTTTTACCGTCAAAGTTGAATACTCTCCAAGCTATTTCTCTTGGTTCATAAGTGAACACAGGAGCAGCAATATTAATCCAACCTTGACTTCGATTTGGAAGTATGGCTACTTCCAGTTCACCGCGTGAGGTAAATACCTCTGAAATGAAGCGATAATTACTACCATTTCTTTGAAAAATATAAACAGGACAATGACGATTATTACATACTAAGCCTTGTTGAATGCCGATGAGGGTTTCTTTAATGCCGTCATTATTCAAATCTATCTCAGCAAGCTTATATGTAATTTCATTCCAATTTACATTCTGAAAATTTTTATTAATATTAGCTTTGATGGCGTTGATCAAAATTGGATTTGGTCGATTAGTTTTAGTTATTTGGGCTTGACTCGGTAAAAAGCTGACACCCCAAACTATTAAATTAACTGCGATACCAAGTAGTATTTTTTCCTTCATCGACTTCTCACTTTAAAATTCTAAATCCCACAGTAGACAATAACCAGACAAGCTGTCTCTCAATTCATATATTCAGATCTTGCACCTGACCCTGAGTACGCCTTGAACTTAAGTTCAAGGCTTATAGCTAAAGTCCGCTAAAACGGACTGAGATTGATGTTGAGTCAGCTAATCACAAACTTCAGCTTTGAGCTTGTGAAATTTATTTCTTGGCAGTAAATTGGGCAGATGCATGATTTGAGCCTCTAACTAGCGCGGCGACGCGCCAGCAAAATATAAAAGAAACACTTTCTTCCCCTACTCCCCACTCCCCACTCCCTACTCCCTGTGTTTCTTGAAAGTCTACTCAGAGTGATTGGGAACATTAAACTGATGCACCATCTTTAAATTTAGTCTCATTTTCAATGAATTCAAAAAATTGCGAAATCTGTTTAGTTGATCGAATGTGATAAACACTTTTGATACTTTGAGCCTGCTTGATATACTCACGATATTTTGGGGTCAAATATTTGTGACATAACCAAAGCACGCGGTAGCTAGTCAGTGAACTCTTCAATATTGGACTGTTTTGCGGCCAGCCTTCTGGCGGTTTAAAATAACCTGTGATCAATCTTTTAGTTACCCACCAGAAATGCACATATAGCGGTAGATCGACAAAAACTAGACTATCCGCCTCGTCAAGTCGTAGCCAGAGGGTTTCCATACAACCAAACCCATCAATAATCCATCGGTCAGTAAATAAAATTTGCTGATGGATGTGCTTATACTCTTCATGCGGTATCTCAGCGCCCCCTGGTTGATATTGAATCTTATCCAAGATGTGAAGTGGCAAACCAGTTATTTGGGATAATCTTTTGCTTAGAGTTGATTTACCACCTCCAGTATTGCCAAACACGGCTACTTTTCTCATCGCCACTCTCCTTCTATTCATATTTTGCACCAGCTTTCCGTCTCGCCAACAAATAAATTTCACAGGCTTTTAGCTAAAGTCAGATTTATCTGACTATGAAAATATTTCAGTGTTTTCAAATGGAATTATGCTGTTATATCAAGTTTGCTTAATTACTTATAAAAAGCGAAGAACCCCACCCCGCCTTTGACTTGCGTCAAAATTTCCTCTCCCCGTTCACGGGGAGGGGTTAGGGGTGGGGTGCAATGACAGTGGGAATCATAACTATTTATCCGAACTTGATATTATACTAAGAATTTATTCTCAGGTGAGATATGCGGTTATAAAAGATTGCTCGGATTTGGTCTGGCTGGTCAATAGAGCAGATAGTGGGCAGTTTACAACAACAATATGAGTTATCAAATCGAAGCTTTACGGCTTTGGCGAGAACCCTTACGGCAAACTAAATCATAAGGGCAATATTGACAGGAATGTTGCTCAACATCCGGTGCAACTGGGTAATATCCTGATTGTAAATAAGATTTGAATTTTTGAGCGATCGCTTGTAGCGTTTCTGGACTTGGTTGTTTCTTAGAAAGCTTTTTACCCTTGGTGAGAGAGTAATAATAAGCTTGATGTACTGTTTCCCCCGGAAACAAAGTTGTACTAGCAAAATGAATATATAGAGGTAGTTGAATATCTATATTAGCTTTCCCAAATTCATCTTTGATACCCCGTGGCGCTTGGGAACTGGTTTTGTAATCTAATAAAACTAAACCTTGGGGAGTGCGGTCTATTCTATCAATTTGACCTTTAATATTTAAGCCATGCCATTCGCCAAAAAACTCCTGTTCTACCTGAAAAAATTCTGCCTCTGTTTGACAAAACTCCGGTTGCATACACGCTCGAATTAAAACGTTTAAATGTTCAGTTCTTCTAGCTTCCCAAGCTGGCAACAAAGGTAATTGTAAATCTTGCTCTGCTTGCACAAAAGCAGTTTCTAAATTTTCTGCAACTCTGGATAAATCTGAAGAATTTAATAAAGCTAATTCCAAGCTACGGTGATACAAAGAACCTCTTAAACTGGAATGTAATTCTTCTTCGGCTTCTTCCAAGTCTGCCAAGTGCAAAACTTTATTAGCAAACCATTTAAAGGGACATTGACCTAAAGCAGTTAACTGAGATGCGCTAAACACACGTTTCTTTGGGTCTAATGGCAAACCAATTACACCATCATACTCATCATAAGGGTTTGCTCCTTCTCTGCGTTTTTCCACATTCCAAGCATGAATTGCCTGTGGTAAAACATCATCATCTAGTAAAGTTTCACGTCGCAGATAAATTTGTCTTGCTTCTTCTAAACTAGCAGCAAGTAAAGGTGGAGGTTGTACAATTTCCAATCCTAATTTTGACAGATAAGGACTAGGTAAAGTAGCTTCCTTACCAATGATTTGCGGGTAGGAAAAAGTCAAACTTTGAGTAGGAGTTTGTAATAAAGCATAGAATGAAATTATTTCTCTTCGCGCTGCTTGAGCTGCGTCGTCAAACTCAAATCCTTGTTGGCGTAGTAGTTTACGTTCATAGAAATCCAGTATTGGCTCATCTTGTATTGGTGCTGGTAAAATTCCTTCAACTGCACCCAAAACAAAAACATGCTGAAATTTTGCTCCAAAGATAGAAAGCGGCGTATGTAATTCTACACCGTCTCTACCAGGTTGAGCAGGCACTGTTACCAATGCTAAACTCCCCATCACATCCGCCGCAAATTCTCCTAAATTGATGACTTCCTCTTCTGGTTTCGACAAGTCTACCAGCACTTGTTGAAATTCATAAAAAGCAACAATTTCCCTAGCCCAACGTTCTGCACCTTGCAGCAAGTTAAACTTCTTCAAGACATCTTGCATTCGTTCTACCCAATTAGCGCGAGTATCTTCGTATTGCCAATCAAGTAAAGAGAGGTTAACGCCCAAATTTTGCCAGGCTAACAGGTTAGATGGATGCTGTTTACGGGCTTCTTGCCAAACTTCGGCAGGTAATGCACAACACAAAGGATTTGTCAATAATCTGGCAGTGGACTCAAAGGGAAATTTTTCTTGAATAACTTC
Organism: Nostoc sp. NIES-4103; assembly: GCF_002368335.1. GTDB lineage: Bacteria > Cyanobacteriota > Cyanobacteriia > Cyanobacteriales > Nostocaceae > Amazonocrinis. The sequence continues at coordinate 111,084 of NZ_AP018289.1, forward strand.
CAATAGTAACTGCACCCAAGCGCCCACTCTAGTAGCATTCAACGGTATTCCATACAAAGCGCGTACTGGTAAGTTGTACTCGTAAGCTACATCTAACACTGTCGGGCCATAAAATTGATCATCTCTAGCTACTAGCACAATCTCATTGGCTGGCGTTCCCTGGCTGAGAAGATTTTTTACCTGTGCTAAGGTGCCGCGTACCTCTGATTCCAAGTGTGCATAAATGTAAGCTTTCACTTCAGCAGGAACTATTGTTTGGTTGAGGAAACAATCTTGCAGTTGTTCCCCAAGTGAAGGGTTAGCTTTTTTGAATACTTGTACTTGCCAACATTGCTGCTGTAACCAATCCACAGCTTTTTGATTGTCTACAAAATTGCTAGACTCTGGACAAGGCAAGACCATCACACTGTGATTATCTGCGATCGCATTTAAAAAGTGAAGTTGGTCAATACGGGGATGAAAGTAGCCATAAATCAGAACTAATTGACGTTTAGTAATCACACCGCTAGCCTGCCAAAAAACTTCAGCAGCATCTACCATGCCTTTTTCTCTCAGCAAACTTACGTATGTTTGCGTTAAAAGGGCTAGTTGTTTGGTACGGTTACTACTCACAGCAGCCAGTGATTCAAGATTAATTCCAGCCCGCAATACAGCTTTGATTGCAGAGGAAAAAGCGCGTGTAGTTCCTTCAACATCAGATGTTTGGATAACTCTACTGACTGCTGTATGCAGCAAACGCGATTCCATTAATATTGGTGCAACTTGAATACCTGCTTCTACCAGAATTTGGTTCGCCAGAGTTTCTAAGCTTTGGTGTGATACTTTTAATGCTCGTGCTGTTTGTAATGTTGGGGTAATTACTTTAACAGAGGGATGCTTAGCTAACTGCTGGTTTAAGTAGTTATCAGGTAGATTGAAGTAAACAAATCGCTTCATTTAACTGGGGACTGGGGACTGGGGACTGGGG
>NZ_AP018289.1:112075-170638 GCF_002368335.1 Nostoc sp. NIES-4103
CTGGGGACTGGGGACTGGGGACTGGGGACTGGGGACTGGGGACTGGGGACTGGGAAAACATTTTAAAATTTGCTGTGAGTAAGAGCAAATTCCATTCCATAATTTTTACGAGTTCTAATCCAATTCCCAATTCCCAATTCCCGATTCCCGATTCCCAATACCTAATCCCCAGTCTTTTTTACCTTTTTATTAGAGATTGAGTGAAAAATCTTGCAAACTAAGCAGAAATTTCTTCGGCATTTCTCTTATAACAAACATAAATTACAGCAGTTTTCAAATCAATAGACCATACCACTCCCTACTCCCTACTCCCTACTCCCTACTCCCAGCCGTAGCTGTGGTCTATGCATCTGAAAATGACTGTAAGCGCGATCGCACATCCAGCAAACTCAAGTCACGGAGATAAAACAGTGCAAATCACCAAGCGCAATATCGAGTTAAGAGTCAATGACAGTTTGATGCGCGTCTATTTAGCGGCTCCTAAAACAGCAGGACTTTATCCAGGTATTGTATTCTATAGTGATATTTATCAGTTAGGTGATCCTATAATTCGTTTGGCTAACTACTTAGCAGGATATGGTTATGTAGTAGCAGCACCAGAAATTTTTCATCGCATTGAGCCAATTGGGCAAGTTATTGAACCGACTGATCTCGGTCGGATGCGTGGTAATGATGATGCTCGTAGAACTGCGATCGCTGATTATGATGCCGATTGCCGTGCTGTAATTGAATTTCTCAAGACAGAAAGTGCAGTTTCTCCAGGCAAGATAGGCACTCTGGGCTTTTGTATTGGCGGACACTTAGCTTTTCGTGCAGCATTCAACAACGAAATAAAGGCTGGCGTTTGCTGCTATCCTACTGGCATTCCCAGCGGCAAGCTGGGACAGGGGGTAGCTGATACAATCCATCGCGTTAGTGAAATCAAAGGCGAGATGTTAATGGTGTTCGGTACACTTGACCCTCACATTCCAGAACATGACCGACAAACCATAATTAAAGCTCTAGAAAATGCTAAGATACCTCACAAAGTTCTTTTGTATGAAGCAGAGCATACCTTCATGCGCGACGATGGTTATCGCTACGATTCTGTTGCCACTACCTCTGCTTGGGCTGGAATAATACCTTTCTTGGAACGTGTGTTTGGGAAATAAATGTACTAAGGGATTTCCAAAAAATAAATTATCCCCAATTGTAGGGTGGGCATCTTGCCCGCCCTAAATACAAAGGACGGGTGGGGACACCCATCTTACAAGAAAATTTGGGATATTTTTTTTGTCAGTGCCTAACTAAACGTGAGTCCAAATTTAATTTTGTAGGCGTGTCAGGACTAAAGTTGTGCATTAGCTTTTCTCTTGTGGGATGGGCGTCTCGCCCGTCCTAACTGGCAGACAAGATGTCCGCCCCACAAGACAATTATTGCAACATTTTAGCTGTGTCACGCCACTACTGGCAATTCATATTAAGAATCAAGAGTCAAGGTTTTTAGACTTTTGACTTTTGACTTTTGACTTTGGACTATTTTTGCGAAAATTTTCAGCAAGTGACAACTAACCCTCCTTCACATTCGGAATGTTAGTGTTAGGCATCTGGGGTACAAGCAAAACAATTTTAGGCAAACAGAAACATAAAAGGGGTGGGGAACTCGGGCCCCCCACGACCGGAGGGAGCCACTGCGGTCTTGGGGTTTCCCCCTTCGGGTTCGGTAGTGACGCTCGGAAAGCGTAGCGTCTCCCCTTGGGAGAAGACTCGCGCTTCGCTGCGCTAACGCAATCGGCAAAAGCCGCCAAGACTGCGACTGCCTCACCAAGTAGAGCATGTGGCGTTGGGGATTAGGGGTAATGGACAATTGGGAATAGGTAATACCATTTCCATATGAAGACGCATAGAAAGAACCCCACCGCCTGCGGCACCTGCTCTTACCAAGGGGAGGTTGGGAGGGGTCAAAATAATATGCAGCCTCACAGAGAATTGGTATAAATTAATTTCCTGTTTCCTAACTTCTATTTATCAAGTGAGCATTTCATGCTGTAATTGGAAAATTAATTACCTTCGCCTATCTGTGTGGTGAGTTTGACCACTGTCGCTCTTTGCGGCTCTGTTCATACTCCTTAGCCCGTAACCTTTGCTCTGAACGGGTTAGGGTCTCCCAGTCACCAAAATAATTAATATATGCTTCTAAGTCATTTGGCGGGAGGGACTTGTAAAAATTCCGCAGAGTACTACCGAAATTTTCAGGGTAGTTAGTTTTCAACTGCCTACGAAAGGATAAATATCCTACCCAATCACGAGCAGTTATCATGGCAGCCATGGCTCTAAGTATCTTTTCTTTTGATAGTGGAGGAGTTGCTGTCATAATTTGCGGTTGCAATGTTGCATCCACTCTCAAGGATTCTAAGCTAGGCTTCGGTTGCTGGTTGGTGGCATTGTCTTGGCCTTTGCTAGGTAACTTTTTACTCATGTGTAGATGGATAAGTTGCGGGTAGAGTCGTTGCAAATTCAGGATAAACAGCAAAAGCAATAGTTGCAGGTATGAGTCAAATAAGGACGTTTCAATTCTCCCAAAGACTTCAAAACTGCCTGTGGTGGCGCTTTAAGTTGGCACTATTACGTAGCCTACTAATAGAATCGCTCACAGCTTGCATCTGCTGAAATCTGAATCAAACTAATTCAGTGGTTTTAGGTGGTCTATTCTTACAGTTTACTCTTCTGGCACAATTGACTGACAACTTGTTGTAGTTCCTGTGTCATCCAATCTGTATCTGTTTGCTGATACACCTTGACTAGTGATTGGTAGAACCACAAAGTCTTATCCTTACCACTACTAAACTCAGTCCAGATCACATCCCCATGTTGTCGCCAGTCTGCTAACAGTGATCTAGCATTATGTAATTTATCTGCCAAAGACACTAATCGAACCGAAGGTGAAGCATGACGGAGTTTGTCAAGATAGCGGGTTTTGCGTTCAAGCCAAGGTGGTTTCGGTGGTGTATCCCACTCTGTACAACCATCAATAATTGCTACAACCGTTTCCCCAAACCGTTGACGGATTTCTTCACGGGTAGGTTTGCCACCTTGGTCTTCGATACTATCATGCAATAGAGCTGCGATCGCTTGTTCTTCTGTTCCCCCAGCTTCTATTACTAAGGCGGCTACACTCAATAAATGTGAAATGTAAGGAACACCGCTAATTTTGCGTTTTTGATCAGCATGAAGGCGAGTTGCATAGACCAATGCTGATTCAAATTTATCTGTTAATTTTGTATTCATATCATCAATCTTGCTCATAAAGTTGAAATTCTTTAGCTACATCACTAGCAATACTTTGTCTTAATTCATAAGGAAAAATAACTTCACATTTCGGTCGCCAGGCACGCAAGCGCATCATAATGCCATTATCTGAATGACGATAATAAACTTGGTAGTAAGCGTCTTGTGGAGAACGATTCAGTAGTATTTTTAATAATGACTGCTGATATTGTGGTTGGCTAACTTCACGACGAATCAAACTTTGTGCTTGTTGATAAGTAATAGCTTTAAAAGTCTCATGGCGGATAGTGTTTTGAATGTAGCGGTCATTATAATCACGGTCGAATCTTAGCAACATCAGGCTTGAGGGCAAGTAGAAATCAAACCCCCAAGCATTAGACATTTCCTCAGCGATATAATCTGGGCTTAGCAAAGATAATTTGGGATAATGCTGTTGTAAATTTTGGGGTATCTGTACATTATCCCATTCTAAAGATGTGATATCTTGAATCCGGTCTAGACGGAAATTATACCAGTCAGTTTTACGATCTGGACTTTCACCATAAGCACAGAGGTAAACCGCTCTTTGCATATAATAAATGCAAACTGGATAAACAACACAGGTTACAAAATTACCTATCCTTGCACTATCATAAATGAGTTTAATCGGTGGGACTGGGGTTTTTGCCCACAATTGTCTTAACTCGTCTTGCCAATTACTCACTAAATCGATAGTAATACTAGGAATGACATAATCTAATTGCAAGAAAAAACGCTGAATACCATTGATTTTGTGAGAATGATTTTGAGCAATTTCCACCAAATCTGGATGCAGAAAATTCAATTCATAAGCACTCAGTTTGCTAGATCCAGTTTCATTTGTTGACGTAACTGGACGTGTCGGAAATTCCTTGACACGGTAATATTTTTCGTTTTTATATATCAACCAACCCAATTTTGCTAAGGTTTCTAGATCGCTTTGCAAAGAACGACGAGTTATACCAAACAATCTTTGTTTTAATATTTCGTGCAATTTAGTTTCTGTTATACCAGTGTGAGTCAGCAATAATTCTTGCCACTGGCTAGGAACAATCCCTGTTTTCTCATTGAATAGCCACTCGGCTGTAGTTTTGACACAAAAACAATGAGAGTCATGTATATGGGGGATTTGTTCTCCTTTAGGATGTGTGGGACTGAAGAATGCATTCCGCCAGTCTGCATAAGAGAAACAATCGTCTAAAATTATACGCTGTTGATGATCACCATAGAGCGATCGCAACCATACCCACAAGCGTATTGCCCGCAGTAGGTTTTGTTTGAGTGATCCGCGTGCTAACCACTGCAATAGCTCAACCTGTGGAATATCCTGAAAAACTAGTTCATACACTAGCCGAATCTCAATAAATATATTTCTAAGATACAACCTATTGGAAGGCACTACTTCCAAGTGGTTGTATGATGTAGCAATCAAATGAGGTGAAAAATTATGAGTACTTACAAAATCGAGCTAAAAGAAGGTATTTTACGAGTTAGTTTTGGCGAACCTGCCCAAAATGACCAAATTGTCAAGGATGCAGCAGCTCGCTTAGAGGAAATGGCAACATTAGGGGAACTGACAGGAGGGCCGTTACTCAAAATCAACGGGCCGATTTCTATACCTGTAGCATTTGTTTTAGCACATAAACTTGCTCATATTTACGGAGCAGTTGCTTTTTACGATCCTAAGTTAGGTAAATATGTGATTTGTATCACACACAATCCAGCGTATAAACTGGGAGACTTGATTGATATTTGATGGACTAGAGCAGCCAAAGTTTTAAGCCAAGGAATTATCAGGTACTTTAATCGATGAGTATTTACCACATTGATTTAGAAGGTGACATCTTAAAAGTAGGATTTGGTAGTACCCTAGCCACTGGTGACACGATTGTTCGCAATGTCGCAGCAAAGTTAGATGAGATGATCGCTTCAGGGGAATTACCAGGAGGTTCCCTAATTAAAATTAATGGACGTGTATCAGTATTAGTTAGTCAAGTATTAGCTGATAAATTATCGAAACTGTATGATGCGATCGCGGTGTTTGATCCGAAGATTGGCGATAAAGGGTTGGATAGGTATGTAATCACCGTTAGCAAACACCCAAACTATATAGTAGGGGATACTTTGGATATAGTGCGATCGCCACAACCATCAAGCATCAAAGTTGTACTCTGTGGATTCGCCAACACTGGTAAAACTTGCTTTCGGGATGGTTTAAAACAAGCGCTATTGCAGATTCCCCATGCGCCAGAATCATACTTTATTTCCGGCTGTCCCGATGGCGATGGTTCTTGGTATAGCGAAACAGCACGCCGCGATCCTGATTTAGCAACTCAGTTAAAAGCACAATACAAAGCTGGATTTACCCAGGAGTTCGCCAAACTGAAGGCGCAAGAAGTCAGAGGTATCAATACACCGATATTTGTCTTTGATGTTGGGGGAAAAATCTCCGACGAGAACCGCTTGATTATGGCTGAAGCTACTCATGCGGTGATTTTAGTCAAGGATGAGACTGAGATTGAGCCTTGGAAAGAGTTGTGTGGTGAATTGGAATTGCAGGTGATTGCGATCGTTTTTAGCGATTTTTTTGGGAATCATGATGTTGTTGAGTCAGAAGTACCAATTTTACGGGGTAGGGTACATAGATTACAACGAGGTGAGGATGTGTCACAGCGATTAATGGTGCAGGCGATCGCGCGGTTGTTGGTGGGGTTTAGTGGGGAGTAAGAGAGGGAGCGATCGCAAATTTTTGCTCGTTTTCATGCAGTTTAAAGTTTAAGTAACCGAAAGATTTATGGTGACAAGTTCTCAAGACGTTGCATTACAGGTTGTTCAACAGGCGATCGCAGCCTTAGCTAAATGGGCTGAGTTTGATCATCCTCCACTAGATAATGAATATCCAGAAGTTACCAGAGCTAAGAATATTTTAGGTTGGACAGAAAATACAAAAGTTGGAATATTACGCCTGTTGTTTGACAGCATAAATTTATCTGATGAATGCAAGCAGGAAGTATCTGAACTGCATTACCATCCGCTTGTATTCATTGACAATGATAACAAAGAATATCCTGATATTCCTTATCCCCTAAATTCTAAACCTAAGCAAGAACAAGAAGCTTTCAAAGAAAAAATCAGAAATGAAACTTTAAAGTATATCAATGAAAATTGGAAAAATCTTTCCTTGTTGATGCTGATATTAGAAAAATTTGGTTCATGTCTCAGCTTTAAAGAATCTGATGTAGCTTTGGTTGATATGGCAAAAGCTACAGCAGCAGTTGCAGCAGCATTAGTGGATAATTCTGAAGCTGAAAAGATTAGCTTGATTGCTGGGGATTTATCAGGTATTCAAAAATTTATTTATACTATTTCTTCAGATGGGGCGCTTAAATCACTCAGAGCGAGAAGTTTTTATCTTGAATTGGTGACAGAAGAAATTGTACAGCAGCTTTTGGAAGAGTTAGATTTACCGCGAACTAGTATTATCTATGCAGGTGGAGGAAACTTGTACTTATTAGCTGCGGCTACTAAAAAAATAGAAGAAAAAGTTAAACATATTCACGATCAATTTAATAAGTGGCTGAAAAAAGAATTTCAAAGCAAAGTATTTTTAGCTCTTGACTGTATAAGTTTTTCTACTGTTGACGTAGGAAATCAAAAATTCTCATGTCATTGGAATAAAATAATTCTGCAACTTAATAAGCAAAAAATGCGTAAGTTTAGTAAGCAGATAAATGACTTACTTGCAGTGCGTGATAGTTATGGCGATCGCTGTCGTGTTTGTCATAGAGATGATACTACCGATTTACAACAGTTAAACACTGAAGAAGAAGATTCTGTACTTGCTTGCCCGACTTGCCGTCAAATGTTTCGGCTAGGCAGTCAGTTATTTAAAACTAAAGCTGTTGTGCGATCGCGTCATCAGAATATATCAAGTAATTCAGACACAACTTATCTTATAAATAATTCCTACTATTCTCTTTTTGACCAAGTGCCAAAACAACAGATTCAGAATAATGAAATATTGTTTTTAATCAATAACTGGAAAATCAAAGATTATCAGTCACATCATTCTGTACCTCTTTTGTTAGGCAACTATGGTAAAGAAAGTTTTGAAAACCGAGGAAATTTTATCCGCGCTCATGAATTAGCAAAAGAAGCAAAAGGAATAAAAAGAGTTAGTTATCTACGAATGGATGTAGATAATCTAGGAAAAATATTTGCTAAGGGATTGGGTGATAATCACACTTTGCCAAGGCTTGCGGGATTATCACGTCAGATGAGTTATTTCTTTAAGGTGTATCTCAATAGTTTGGCGAACAATAGAAAAGAGACTTTACCTGAAACTTCTAAAACTTTAACTCCTGAGACAAATCAAGAAAAATTTGCACGACTAAATATTTTGTTTATTTATGCAGGTGGTGATGATTTATTTGTTAGTGGATCTTGGGATGAGCTAGTTGAATTTGCTTTTGATGTCTACCAATCTTTTCGAGCTTACACGGGTCATAATCCATATATTACACTATCAGGAGGTGTAAGTATTAATGATATTAAATATCCTCTTTATCAAGCTGCGAATGATTCAGAAAAATTTGAAAAGGCTGCAAAGAACAATAAGCGAGATAGTTTAGGTTTATTTGGAGAAGTTTTTAAATGGGATGAATGGCTAGGTGAAATTAATGTATCAACAGATAATATCAAAATTATTGCACAATCTAAATTGTATATTAGTAAAAAGGAGCATCTGGGATTGTTTGGAATTTTGCCTTTTGTAGATAAATTGTTGAATAATCCAGATTTAGGATATCCTCAAAGTTTTATTCGTAACCTTTTAATAACGGCTGAAGCCCAGGAATTAGCATTAAAAGAAGCAAGAGAAGAAGAAAAAAATGATATTAAATATTTTCTACATTTACCAAAGTTAGCTTATGCTATGTCAAGATTGCCTCCAAAATTACGCAACCATGAAGATTTTGCACCTATTCGGCAGTCTTTGATGAGTCCATATAATGCGCCTTATTTTCGGGCGATCGCTACTTGGATTGAACTACTTACAAGAACACAAGCATAATGACAGAACCAATACGACCTAAATCACTAGTCAAATTAGATAAAGAATTGCCAGTTTATAAAGCTGTGAGCAAAAAATCTGAAGACATCAGTCAAGAAATACTGAAATATCTCACATCTGATGACTTGAAATGCCTGAAAGACTATCCGATTCAGAACTTAGTTAAAGACGCTGAGGCGTTTGGGCCAGAACTTAAAAGACAGAAGCTAGAGACTAATCAGATTCGCAAATTCTTGGATGCGATAAATCGCCTGAAAGCAAAGCTTGCTCAGGATGATCAAGAAATCGAACAATCCCAGATGAAAGAAGAAGAAAAAGAAAAGGCAAAATTTGCAAAGGTTAAAGATGAAATACTTTTGCTCAAACCTAAACTTGCTTATGCAGCTGCGCGACAAGATGCTGTCAAGTCATTGAGTAAAGTCATGTCAGCTGCGATTGACAAAGTACATACAAAAGAAGACTTTGATCGCCTTGTTCAGTTAATTGAATCAATTATTGCTTATCACAAAGCAGAGGATGGGAAATAATCATGTCAGCATCAAGACAGCAAAAACCTTTACTTGGCAAATTACGTCTCACGAGTACACTTTTAGTTGAAACTGGTCTTCATATTGGTGGCGGTGGAGAAAATCTTGATATTGGTGGTTTAGATAAACCTGTAATTCGTGACCCAATTACTAGACATCCTTACTTACCAGGATCATCTATCAAAGGCAAACTACGTTCAATTTTAGAACGTCTACTAAACAAACCACTCAACCGTACAAGTGGAAGTGGTACATACCGCTATGAAAGTGATGATTTAGAAGACGGTTACACAGAAATTGATGGACAAGATATTCCATATCAAGGCGCTCGTCATTGTCAACTTAGCCGTATTTTTGGTTCTACAGGTGGGCCTGGAAGTGGAGCAAAAACTTGGATCAAAACTTCTATCGTCAAAGCTCAATCTTTAGAAGAAAATGGCACTAAAACTATTAATGGTGAAAGCTACACCAGCACTAAAGGTCGAAACGCACCAGCTAGACTTATTGTTCGTGACAGCCATCTTTTACCAGACTCAGCGACAAAATTGAAGAAAATTGACACTGGGTTATATATGACCGAGTGGAAATTCGAGAATGGCTTGGATCGAATTACAGCAGCAGCTAACCCAAGACAAGTAGAACGAGTACCAGCAGGTTCAGAGTTTCGCTTTGAACTCGTTTATACGGTCGAGGATGCTAATCAAGCTATCGAAGATTTAAAGAACTTAGCGATCGCAATTGCAATATTAGAGGATGACGCTTTAGGCGGACATGGTTCAAGAGGTTACGGTAAAGTCAAATTTCATAACTTTCAATTTTATTACCATGATGTAGAACAATACCGCCAAATTACTAATACTGGAGGAAGTTCAATAAGTCCTATTTCTTTAGGTAATACCTCAGAACTATTAAGCAGATTTAGCGAAATTCAAAATCTACTACCAGGGAGTTAAAAAGTGAGCATCTGGAAGTTAGTCAAGCTGAAATTTGGGCGAAATGTCGCCCACTTTGGTGAACTGGGTATTGGTATGGAAGAAACCAGCGAACGAGTACTATCAGATACGCTATTTTCTGCCTGGATAAGTAGCTACTCAAAATTGTTTGGTAAAGATGCTGCTACAAACTTTCTAGAGAAATTCAACTCTCAACCAAAACCACCATTTCGTCTGAGTTCCACATTTATTTATCAGGGAATAGGAGAGAACACAACATATTACTTACCGCGTCCTTTAAAATTTCCTCCTAATTATCCAGTTGGAAATGATTTAGACTTTATCAAAGCTTACAAGCCGTTGAAATATCTACCTCTAGACATTTGGCAACGCTGGTATCAAGGAAGTGGATTTTCAGACAGTGAAGAACTGAAAGCAAAAATCAAAAGTGAAGCCAACAAAGTTTTAACTCAAAAAGGTACTTTTGATTTCGAGTATGGTACAGCCTTTAAAATCAACAAAGTTCCTAAAATTGCCGTTGATAGAGTTACTCGAGCAACTAATATTTACCAAACAGGATTTGTACAGTATCAATGGGAAGCAAATCAGAAAGAATCTGAAGAAGTTGAAAGTTTATCAGGTTTATACTTTATTGTTCATTTTGGTGAACCAGATCTAGAAAATATTTTCTTTGCTGTTTTATATTTTCTGGGCAGCGAAGGTCTGGGTGGTGAACGGTCTAGTGGTGCTGGACAGTTCAAAGTAGAGCAAACAGAATTAACTAACACTTGGAAACAAGTGCTTAATTTTAAGGATGCAAATCACCATTGTTTAATTAGCTTATTTTGGCAGCATCCTCTACCTGAAGAGTTTTTGAATAATCCAAGTTATGAACTGCAACAAAGAGGTGGCTGGCTTGGTTCTCCTGTCTCTGATGGGCGACAGTTGCGACGTAAATCAGTGCAAATGTTTACAGAAGGTTCTGTCTTTTCTATTGTTCCTCAAGGACAGCTTGCAGATGTAACTCCTGATAAACCTGGAAAATTTTTAGACCACAAAGTTTACCGCAGTGGCATTAGTTTGAGTTTACCCATTAAAGTACAGGAGGAATAATTATGGTTGCTTCTGATCATATTCTCTCCAAACCAGAAGTATATGAAACCAAGCAAATTCAACTCACTAGTCCAATTTTACATATTGGCAGTGCTGTATCTAAATTAAGTCCATTTGAGTATGTAGCCACAAGTAAGCGAGTATACCTACCTAATTCAGAAGTGCTGGCGAGAGCTTTTCAACAACAAGGTCGTTTGAATGAATATATCCGCCGCATTGAGAATCAAGAAGATATTACTACCTTACTACAAGCAACATTTGGAGATGACTGGGAAAATGCTTGTGACTCGAATAAAGAAGCTATTTTTCCCAAACATACAAGTAGCTTGAAATGGACGCAGCAGAAAATTACTGACCTTCGTCCTATGATTCGTAATGGTTTTGGGCAATTGTATATTCCTGGTTCATCTATTAAGGGAGCAATCAGAACTGCTATTGCTTATCACTTACTCAAACACGCTGACCATTACCAGATTCCCAAAGGAGAAAGAGTCAGTGAGATCGAGCGTAGACTACGCCAAAAAATAGGCAATCTCAAGCAACAAGCAAAGTTTAGTGATGACACACTATTTATGAATCAGCTTTTTACCGACTTCAATCTTATTTATCAAGATAAACCTGTTTTGGGTAAAGTAAGTCTGCAAAATTCTGATTTTATGAGAGTAGTTAAAATTACTGATACTGAGCCTTTATTGGAAAAAAAGATTGATCAACGTGGGCAGGCTATTTATTTAAATCAGCCGATTGTAACTGAAGTAATAATTTCTAGTCGTTTTCCAGACCGTCAAGCTAAGTATCGAGCTTCGATCTATTCAGAAATGGTACGAAATGTAAAGACTCAATTCACAATCAGTATAGACCAGGAAATGTTGTCTTGGTTTCAACATAAGCAAGCTATGCGTCTTCCTTTCAATAAAGTTGACGACATACTGAATATTTGCAAAGAATTTGCTCAAGATCAATGGGATTATGAACACGACTACTGGCTAGGAGTTGACGATAATTTAAGTTCTTCTAGCATCAAGTTGAACTTTAGCGAAATTCGCAATCTATATGAGCCAGAGGAGTGTCCACACCATTTACGAATCGGTTGGGCGAGTGGAATGATTGGAACAACTGTAAATTTATTATTTGAAGATGAACTAAGAGAGCAAATTCGTGACTCTTGTGGACTGAAAGCACCTGGTTTTGAAGCTCCCAAATCTAGACGTACAGTTGTAGATAGACAAGGAAAAATTAAATATATACCAGGATGGGTAAAATTCAAAATTTTGTAATTCAAGTAAATAGTATTTACCACACAAATGATTGGCAAGATAATTGGTGGACGCTATCACATTATTTATTTTTTAGGTGGAGGCGGATTTGGTCGAGCTTATTTAGCAAAAGATAATAATTTTGCTGATGATTATTGGTGTGTAGTTAAACACCTTCAGCCTTTACTGAGTCCATTAAGTACAATGACATGGGAAACTGCAAAACGCTTATTTGAGAGTGAAGCTAGAGTTTTGAGGACTCTTGGAGAATACGATACAATTCCCAAATTGATTGATTACTTTGAAGAAAACCAAGAATTATATTTGGTTGAAGAATTTATTGACGGGTATGAATTGACTGAAGAATTAGAAAATATTTTCTTTGATGAGTTACAAATTTATGAACTATTGATAAGTATTTTGGAGACATTGCATTTTATTCAAAAAAATAATGTTATACATCGTGATATTACGCCAGATAATTTGATTAGGAGAAGAAAGGATAATAAATTAGTTTTAATTGATTTTGGGGCAGTTAAACAAATATTAATTGATAATGAAGGATTACCCAGACGTTCTCACACCATAGCGATCGGCAAAGAAAATTATATGCCAGATGAACAGGCAAATGGTAGACCAGGATTTTATAGTGATGTGTATGCAGTTGGTGTTATTGTAATACAAGCTTGTATTGGTGCTATTCCCTTAAAAGATGATAATGGAGAGTTTATTTGGCGTAATCAAGCTGATATTAGTCCTGCATTGGCAAACATTTTAGACAAAATGACATCCTGTTATTTTAAAAACCGTTATCAATCAGCATTAGAAGTTTTAAACGATATCAACAATTTTCCTAACTATTTACAAGCTAAATCAACAAATAGAAAAGTAAAAATTTTTAAGTTTAACTATGCTGATATTTGGTATAAAAGAGCTAATGAGCTTAGAAATAGAAAACATCATGAAGCAGCATTATTGTTATATAAAATAGTGATTGATATTCAAGAAAAGCATTATAAAGCCTGGTTTAACATGGGTGTTACTCTGAGCTATCTTCATCTATATAATGATGCAATACAATCTTATAATCAAGCTTTAAAACTAAAATCAAAATCTTCAGAAGCTTGGTTTCATAAAGGTATTTTGCTATATAAATTAAGCTCTTATGAAGAAGCATTAATTGCTTTCAATCAAGCAATTCAGTTCCATCTCCATCATGCAACAGCTTGGCTATATAGAGGATATATCTTAAATCTTCTTGGTAGTGAAGAAGAAGCCATTGAATCTTTTAGAGCAGCTATAAAACTCAGACCTAGTTATGCAGCTATTTTTGACAATATCTAAGTATATTCAATAATTATGTTAATTCGTTCTAATTGGACTTTAACTGTAGATGAACCTACTGTCTTACCACGTACATACGGTTTGGAATTAGTCAAATACTTGCACCAACGTATGGGTTTAGAAATGGCAAATGAAATAATTTCATCTGTCACATTTTCAGGGATTCTAGGATTCTATTCAGCATCAGGTAACTTTATAACTTTTCATCCTAATGAATTTTATCAATTATCGCTTTGCGGTTTACAAAAAAAAGCAGCCAAGGCAATATCTACTCTTGAATTAGCGGCTGATCTAGAGTTTCTCGGTACGAAGTTTAACCTCATCAACCGGGAAGACGAAGTTACCAGTTACGAAGAACTATACACAACTCTAGTAAGAAACGAGCCAGAAGCATCTAAACGCTTTGACTTGCAATTTATCACTCCAACAGCTTTTGCTCAGGGTGAAACAAAATTACCTTTACCTGTACCCGCTTTAATTTTTCGCAGTTGGTTAGAACGCTGGAATCATTTTGCACCTGTTTATTTAGGAGGTGATGAATTAATTGCTTATCTGAGTAATGCTGTCATTCTTAAAAATCACAAAATTCAAACGCGAAGTTTTCAATTACAGCGAGGTTTTGTGAATGGCTTTGTTGGCGATGTGACTTTACAAGTTTTCACCCGTGCTGATCCCTTACTGGCGAATGTCGCTAACTTATTAGTTCAATACGCATGGTTTGCTGGTACGGGTATGAAGACACGTCTGGGTATGGGACAGATAATAGTTAAATAATCCAAAATTCACTAAAAATAAGGAGTGCAATCTATATGGCTAAGATATTAATTTCACCTATCGGAGTTGGCAATTTAGTAAATAAAACAAGCGAAGAAAGAAAGTACAAGCCAGCTACATATAAAATTGGCAATCAGCCACCCTACGAAAGTACATTTATGGCTTCAGTTTTATATAAACATTTTCAACTAGACGGTATTATATTCATTGGCACTGTTAGATCAATGTGGGAAGAAGTTTACAGCTTTTTTTGCGCTGAAAATAAAGTACAGAAAGATGATGATTACTGGTTAAATTTAGCTATTCAGATTGAAGAACTCAAATATGATAGTGATGTAAATTCTCTCAATTTATCACCTATAGAGAAAGTTTTGGGAGAGCGTTCTAAATGTATACTAATAAAATACGGTCTCAACGAAGATGAATTATGGGAAAACTTTGATAGAATTTTTCAAATTGTTGCATTGCTTCAACCAGGAGATGAAATTTATATTGATATAACTCATTCTTTTCGCTCTTTATCACTATTTTTATTCTTGACTATAACTTTCATTAAGGATTTAGTGAACGAAAAAGAAATTAAAATTGCTGGTGTTTATTATGGAATGCTAGATGTTACTAGAGAATTAAATTATACTCCAGTAGTTGACTTAAAACCCCTATTTGACATGACTTCTTGGATTAAAGGCGCATACAGTTTACAAAGCTATGGTGATGGTTACTTAATTGCTGAACTACTTAAATCTCAGAATGAAAGTCAATTAGCTAATCAAATAGAACAGCTATCGCAATCACTTAATATTAACTCTGTTAATGACATAAAGCAAAAGAGTTCTGCATTAAAAAGTTCATTAGAAACCCAAGTTGCAAAAACTCCTTTTAAATATATAAAAAATATTTTAGGGAGTTTTGCTAGAAAGTTTTCCCGTTCTTCAGTAAAAGAATCTGAATATCAATTAACATTATCTGGATGGTACTTTGATAATCACAGATACTCTACTGGTTACATCACACTAGCTGAGTCTATAATTACTTATCTCTGTGAAATAAATGGTAAAGAAATAAGGTCTGAAACAGATCGTAAGGCAATGAAGGATTTTCTGCATGAAGCACAAAATAAAAATAGTGATTTAGCTAGGCTTTACTTTGATGTCAATCCAATACGCAAGAGTATTGCACACGCTTTACTTGATACAAAAAGTAGCAATGATAGAGGTAGTTTAACCAATGCAATAAATCAGGCTAAAAATTATCAGCATATAGCTAAAAAAATATTTAGTACAGGTACGCTAAATCAGGGTTAATTTAAGAATTAACTGTTATTTTGGTGATTGATTCTAGTCATCTAGCGATCGCACGCACCCCCACACCCCAAATTCCCCACCCAAAAAGCGATCGCACGCACCCCCCCCACATTCTCAAATTCTCATCCAACCAATCACGGCATAACTTATGCAATTGATATAATATTTTTAAATATCACAAATTCATCAACTCATCATGGACAGTATCACTATTTATAACCTAGATGAAAACATCAAAAATATCCTGCAACAACAAGCAGAAAAAAATGGTCGTTCTGTAGAAGCAGAAATCAAAGAAATTTTGCGTATTGCTTTAACAGAAAATCAACAATCTCCCATCAATATTGTTACCATGCTAGAAAACCGCTTTGCTCATTTGGGAGAATTTGAAATACCAGAAATCCAACGGGAAGCTATACGCCCCATACCTAATTTTGAATCATGATTGTTCTTGATACTAACGTATTGTCAGAACTCATGAAACACCAAGGGTCTATAGTAGTTCGTAATTGGGCAGCACAACAACCTGTAACAAGTTTGTTCACTACAACAATTACACAGGCTGAAATTCTCTATGGCATAACCATTTTACCAGAAGGAAAACGTAAATATGAACTTTATCAAGCCGCCACTTTAATGTTTGCAGAAGACTTTTTAGGGCGCATCTTACCATTTGATGAATCTGCTGCTATAGCTTGTGCTAATATTTCAGCCCAAAGACGGCTCAGTGGTACTCCTATCTCTCAAGCTGATGCTCAAATTGCTGCTATTTGTTATTCCCATAATGCAGCCATAGCAACTCGTAATGTTAGTGATTTTCTAGGCTGTGAAATTTTTATTATTAATCCTTGGGAAAATAAATCTTCGTAATTCATGACTTTTTACAGATGATGATGTTAGGAGTGAAGTTAAGCGATCGCACCCCCGCACCCCCAAATTCTAAACCCAAACAGCGATCGCACACCCCAATCCCCATCAATGATCCTAAGCAGGAATAACACTGACACCATATTGGCTAAACTGAGTATCCCTGCTAATAATGATTAAATTTTCGCTCATAGCCTGAGCAATTAACATTCTATCAAAAGGATCATTATGATAATTTGGCAAGCTTCCTGCTTTAGAGCCATGTTTTATAGTAATCAAAAGTGGTTCAAAGCAGTTCACAGAAATTGCTTCTTCAAGATTATCTGGTGCTGACAACTTGCCAATTGCTTTCTTAATAGAAATCTCCCAAGCACTGACCGCACTGACAAAAATTATATTTTCTGGATTAGAAATAATCTGCCTTGCATCTGTAGACAGTTTCGGCTCATTATTTAACCACCATAACAATGTATGCGTATCTAATAAATAATTGCTCATCACTCGCCCAGAAAAGCATTAATTATTTCATTAGGGGTCACATCAAAATCATCAGCCATTTTTACCTTTCCCGCCCAAAAACCTGGATTTCTAGGAGTAGCAGCAGGAGAATAACGAACCAATTTGACTAAAGGTTTACCAGCTTGACTAATAATTACTTCCTCACCCTGTAAAGCATATTCGATTAATTGAGAAAGATTATTTTCTGCTTCATGTATATTTGCTAATTTCATTTTTTTACAGATAAATTAAGACCACTATTAATTAGTATAGGATATCTGATACTACAAATTAATGAAGTTAAGCGATCGCACCTCTCAATCCCCCTCAAACCCAACCAAATTTAACCTATCACCAACTATAAATCTAAAAAATTCCAACTATTAGCTAAACACCATCTAATTTTATTGTATCAACGAGAAGCGATCGCTCTAAACTCCACCAACTGTACCACCAGCCGCGATCGCTCATCTTCTCGCTTCATTCAGAAATACCGTACTGTTGTGTCTGCATATTCCACAACGCTGTATATTCGCCTCCACGCTGCAAAAGTTCTTGATGGGTGCCATCCTCAATTAAATGCCCAGATTTCAGGACTAGGATTCGGTCAGCCATCCGCACTGAAGCTAATCTATGGGTAATCAAGATGGTAGTCTTACCCTCAGCTAACTCAACAAAGCGGAGGTAGAGATCATACTCGCTGCGGGGGTCAAGTGCAGCAGTCGGCTCATCCAAAAGTAGTAGTTGAGCTTTTTGGCGCACAAAAGCACGAGCTAAAGCTAACTTTTGCCACTGACCTCCAGAAAGTTCTGTGCCGCCAAACTGCTTGCCCAGTGGTGTATCCTCCCTTGTGGGAAAATGCTCTACTAGTTTGACGATATCGGCTTTTTCAATTGCATATCTGAGAATCTCTCGACGCTCAAGCGCAGCTAAGTTTCCTAAAGCGATATTTTCCCCTAGCGTCAGCGCATAGTGCCCAAAGTCTTGAAAAACTCCAGCAATTTGCTGCCGCCACTGCTCTAAATTTAAATTTCTCAAGTCTATACCATCAACTCTAATGCTTCCTGTTGTAGGGTCGTATAGCCTGGTCAATAACTTGACTAAAGTAGTTTTACCTGCTCCATTTTCTCCTACTATAGCTACTGTTTGTCCAGGATAAAGAGTAAAAGAAATATCCTTGAGGGCCAATCGACCATCTGGATAGCAAAAGTCAACTTTCTCAAAACTAATACCCCAACGAATCGGAGTTGGTATTTTCTCTCCAGGTATGCTTAGTGGCATTGTGCTGGGGCTATCGAGAAAATTGAAAAACTGCTGCATGTAGAGAATATTCTCAAACAGATCCACCCAATGACCAACAAATCTTTCGAGATTATTCTGGAAGTAAGTTAATGACTGTACAAACAAAAGTACACTTCCTGGGCTGAAATCTCCTCTAAAAGCCTTCTGTACCACCCAGTAAAAAGAAAAACCATTGCCTGAAGCACTCAAAATAGCTAAGCTAGATGACCAAAATGCTTGCTTACCCCTCAGATGACGCATAGATTGATGTAAAGACTGAAATGCTTGCAAGTAACGCTCCATAAAAAACGAACCTAGCCCAAACAACCTGATTTCTTTAGCGTAGGTGTCAGTAAGCATCACCGAAGTGTAATAATCCATTCTCCGAGCTTGAGGGCTGTTTTCAAATAAAGTTTGCCAAATAGCTTTTCCATACTGGGAAGACACCACTATCTGGGGTATAGTTGCGATCGCAATTACCAATGGTATCCAAAAAGCTAGGGGAACTAGTAGCCCGACTATTACGATCAATGTGACAAAAGATCGACCTAATTCAACCAAATTCTCCAGTAAGTTCAACGGTTTATAACTTACTTGTTGTTGGAGAAGCTGTAGCTCATCATAGAACTGAGCATCTTCAAAACGGCTCAGGTCTGAAAAACTATTAGCTTTACGCATTAACAATAAGCTAATGTGAGCCATTAACTTGTCATTGAGATTTCCCTGAAGTGCTGATACCCAAGGATACAAAACCGTTTCTAGTAGCAAAGCACCAACCCATCCTGCTACCAAAGGAGTAAGAATTGCATAGCTTAATTCTCTACCGGATGTTAAGGCTGTTGCTACAGCATCTACCACTAGCTTAGTAATCCAAACACTAATGCCAGGAAGAAAACCCTGTAATAGAGTGACAGCAATTAGAAAGACCATTTCTTTAGGCGCTGCTGCCCATAACAAGGGTAGAGAGCGAAATAAAGCTCTAATGTAGTCTTCAATCCAAAATCTTAAATCGCCCATTTTTATTTTGTGTTAAGTAAAACACTATTTATCCCTGAGCTTGAGACCTATATTGTATACTTCACCAAGTTGAAATTTGCGCTGCTGCTCTATTAAAAGATTAGTCTCTAATTTCAGGATGCTTTTCATTCTAAAGTGTCTCTAGGTTCTCTACATCAGTAACACAAAGCAATGTTTTCCTTTAGACGATCAGAAAATCAAAGTAATCCTACTTAAGACATAATATAACTACTTTCAATAATAAAAAAATACAACTTCAGAAAGAATAAAAACCTATAGAAACAGATATTGTTAGAGAAATGAGATGATCGAAAAAAGGCAAGATAACGCTAACAGTAGCAAAGATTTTTTCAAACATCAGGTTTTAGGGAAAATCAATCCCCTGTGGGAGTTCCCTGCACTGATAAAAAAGTGATTTGACCTTTTGTGGACTAGTGAGACTCTGAATAAAAAGATTAATGTTTTTTGTTTAACTATACCTGTATCAGGGTGATAGTTAGGCATGAATCCTTGTCTGATTTTTTGATCATTCTTCGCATACACTCTTTCAAATAGCTATTTTCCTGTGAAAACTGGTTGACGCGAAAACATGATCCCAGCTTTTTACAAACTCGGATGCAGATTTGCAAACAGGCTAATGAATTGAAATTAGAAGGAGTAAGTGACCATGCTTGCAGAAAAAACACTGACCCAAGCAACAATAGAAATGCGTTTGGCAGACAAAGCAGACAAACTAGAACAATTGCTGTTATCTGATGAGGAAATAGCAGCTTTAGAAAAATTAGCAATGCCAGGAGCATTTGAATCTGGGACTACCCAAAGATGGTTTGCTAATTGTTGGGGATGTGGTGGCTGTGGTGGCTGTCGCGGATGCGGATGTCGCGGATGCGGATGTCGTGGTTGCGGATGTCGTGGTTGCGGATGTCGTGGTTGCGGATGTCGTGGATGCGGAATTAGCAACCCCGGAACAGTATCCGGTGTGATGGAGGATACTGATGAGGTCGGATTTGGATACTAAATAGACCTGGAAATAGAACAGCAATTTAGTAATTCTAGAAACCGAGTTTTTGAGTTTAGAGCCACAAAATATTGCTCTAACAGCTGATAAAAACCCTGTTTTCTATACTTTTGCACACAGGGTAATGAATTGAAGTTAAAAGGAGTAAGTGACCATGCTTGCAGAAAAAACACTGACCCAATCAACAATAGAAATGCGTTTGGCAGACAAAGCAGACAAACTAGAACAATTGCTGTTGTCTGATGAGGAAATAACAGCTTTAGAAAAATTAGCAATGCCAGGAGCATTTGATTATGAGACCACCCAAAGATGGTTTGCTAATTGCGGTGGATGTGGTGGCTGTGGTGGCTGCCGCGGATGTCGTGGCTGTCGCGGATGTCGTGGATGCGGATGTCGCGGATGCGGATGTCGTGGATGCGGAATTAGCAGCCCCGGAACAGTATCCGGTGTGATAGAGGATACTGATGAGGTCGGATTTGGATACTAAATAAACCTGGAAATAGAACAGCAATTTAGTAATTCTAGAAACCAAGTTTTTGAGTTTAGAGCCATAAAATCCTGCTCTAACAGTTGATAAAACCCTGTTTTTTACACTCTTTTTGACCAAGCTCTGAAGGGGCGAGAATAGGGAATAGAGGAGAAATTAGCTCCTTGCCTTGAAGGTTTAAAACCTCACCCATGGTATGTGGCTTAGTTTTCGCCTGTTTCCTTTCATTGAATCAGTGTTATAGCTGCAAAAACAGGGTTTTTTTATTTTGTGAATTACTAGTTAAAAAAGAATCCAGAAGTCAGAATTCAGGAGTCAGAAGCAATTAGTGGGGGATTTAGACCCGCCACTAATTGTAGACCACCAAATCGGGCGATTTGGTGGAGGATTTAAACCCATTTATTCATCCGCCAGTCGTACAGAATTCATACTGAATTCTGACTCCTGACTCCTGAATTCTATTTTGTTAAAATTCTGAACATTTTTGGATAAAACCGAGTTTTCGTATTTTTCTATTTCTTTTATAGAAGCTTAGCCAATAAAACAAAGCCTATGCAATTAAACCATGATCAGCGCCTGCGTTTACTAGAACACGTCGTCATTCACGTTATGCCCCCAGATTGTAATGGCGAAGAAACTATGATATTCAATACGACGCGGCGAACGCTAACTGTAAAAGGTCAAGCACTACATGATGTGGAAAAGATTGTTTTACCTTTACTAGACGGTTCCCGAACTATAGGAGAAATCCGGGCTGCCATTGGGGAAAAATTGACAGATTCTTCACTCAATCAATGTTTAGAGTTTTTGATGGACAATCGCTTAGTAGAAGAGTATTTAGAGGATACAGTTGATTTAGATAGTCGTGCTTATTTACTTCCTCAAATTAGCCTTTATCATGAGTTAGGCTTTGAGCAAAAAGATGTCCAGCAGCATTTAGCCAACGCTAGGATTGCTATTTTTGGACTCGCAGGTTCGGGGCTGGTAGCAGCAACAAACTTAGCTAGTGCTGGTATCGGTTTTCTTTGTCTGTGCGATGATGGCTGCACACTTGCGTCCGATTCGATGATGATGTCGGGCTGGGTATCTAATAAAAACGGTGCTTTTCCAGCTGTGGAAGCGGCTCGACAAATCGAGGCGATCGCAGGAGTAACGCAAACTGAAATTGTCACAGATCCTTTAAATAACGACGAAACAGTCAATGCAATGCTAGAGGATGTTGACCTCGTGATTGTTGCAACTGATGCAGTATCTGTGAATCTAGCCTATCGCCTCAACAGACTATGCTTGAAGATGCAGCGCCCATTGCTACCAGGTGGGGCGGCTGGTGTTGAAGGAACTGTGGGGCCGCTGGTCTTTTCTCAGGACGGCCCTTGTTATCTGTGCTATCGGATGCGGTCTATGGCCTGTGCCAAGCTTCCAGAGGCAGAATTGGCAATTGAGCAGTTTCTCAACCGAGAACGCCGTTCTCAACCACGGCTGCGAGAAAATTTGCCCATAGGCCATATGTTGGTTGGTAGTTACTTGGCTCTTGAGGCAATCAAGATGTTGCTCGGTTTGCCCATCATCACTGATGGGAAATTACTGCATCTAGACTTGCTCGGCACAAAGCTAACTCATAACGTTGTGCTGAAAAAACCTGGTTGTCCCCATTGTTCAAAACAGGAGAGAACACAGTGAATGCAGCGATCGCACTTCCACGCTGGCGTGATTTAGTCAGCCCCCATACAGGAATTATCCGAGCCATCGATAGATTCACCAAGCCTTATACAGAGTTTGAGTTTCCCGTTTTGTGGCAAGCCGAATTAGCAAATTTCCAGCTTCGCAAACAGCAGGATGATTTACGCTACGGCGTAGGCAGGGGTATGACTGATGAACAAGCGATTTTCGGTGCGGTTGGCGAAGCCATAGAGCGTTACTGCGGTGGTATTGTTGATGAGCGGCAAATAATTGTCAGTAGCTACGAAGAATTAAGCGATGCCTACGGCGGGCAAAGCCAACGCGCTGTCCATCCTCCAACTTTTTTCTCTTTTTCTGACAAACAATACTCTGATCCAAATTTTCCTTTTCCAGCTTTCGATCCGGCAACGCAGACTTCATGGATGGCTGCCCTTTCTCTGGCAAGCAATCAACAGGTTTTAGTGCCAGCGTTTTTGGTTTATTTGGACTCGGACAGCGACCTACCAGGAGATTATATTTTACCTGTCACTTCTAACGGCATGGCTAGTGGCCCAACTCTTGAGTTTGCTGCTTACAGTGGTTTATGCGAGTTGATTGAGCGCGATGCTTTTATCATTACATGGCTAAATCGCCTACCTGCTCGGCGCATCTATTTCACTCACCGACCAGGAATTGAAGCTGAAATTGCACGCCACTACGCCCGATTTGGTATTGAGCTAGTTGCCTTCGATTTTACCACTGACATTAAAGTCCCAGTTGTCATGGCAATGTTAATTGACCGTTCGGGCAAAAGTCTGGCGGTTGCAACTGGTCTGGGATGCCATCTTGATGGGCCTACAGCTTTTCGCAAAGCGATTTTTGAAGTTTGTCAAGCCCGCTTTGGTGACATAGAACGAATGGCTGGCGGTGCTGGGGCTAATCTTCATCAATATAATGATGTTCAGAATTTAGACGATCACAGCGCCTTTTTCTACAGCACGGCTCGCCTTGGCGAGTTGGATTTCTTGTTTAACCATGACCAATGGGTAAAGGTCGAAGATTTACCAACTTACAAGTCTTCAGCAGAAGTAGAGAAATTGCAATCATTAGTTGCAAGGTTGCATTCAGTGGGTGCTGAACCTTATTTAGTGGAGATTACAACCCCTGACATCGCGTCACTCGGTTTTCGGGTAGTGCGGACTTTGGCAAGTGAACTAGTTCCTATATATTTTGGCTATGGACAAGAGCCACTGGGTACTCGGCGGTTATTCGAGGTACCAGCAAGGTTGGGTTACGGTGGTTTACGTACTGAAACTGACCTAAATCCCTGCCCACATCCTATGGCTTAAAACGAGGAAATCAAAGCAATGCATAAAGCCAACGAACCCCTGGAGTTAGCTCTTCTGTATCATTTGAACTCTCCAGTACCTAAAAGTTATGTAAAACCTGTTGCGGCTACTGAAATGCGGTATCTGCCAGAAGCTCCTTTTTTGGAACTTCCGCAAGCACCCCGTGATAATTTGTTGAGTGAGCTTTTGGTGCGGCGAAGTTCAGTGCGATCGTTTGAAAATACAGTTATGCCGCTGATTTCATTGGCTCAGCTGCTCGACGCAGGATGCGGACTCAATGGGGTGCGTCAAATAGACGATCACATTTATGAAGGTCGGAATTCTCCATCTGCCGGAGGACTTTATCCGATTGAAATTTTCGTATCCACCCAAGCAGTGGAAGGTCTATCTGCCGGATTATATCATTATGAACCACGCGGTCACGGACTACATCGGATCAATGATGCCACGCCAACAGACTTTATAGAACCCTTATTGCACCAGGATGATATTGCTAATGCCAATGCTTTGTTTTTGTTCACATCTGTATTTATGCGAAATATGTGCAAATACGGTGCCCGTGGCTATCGCTTTGCGCTTTTGGAAGCTGGTCACCAAGCTGAAAATATATGTTTAATGGCTGTGCAGTTAGGATATGGCAGTCTTTGTATAGGTGGATTTCATGACATGAGTGTAAACGCTATGTTGGGTATTGACGGAAGATATCATGCTGCACTTTACTCTGTTGCAGTCGGTACTTGGGAGCAACGCGCAAAGAGCGTGAGATCATCGTGAAATGAGCGCTTGGGAGCGGGGGTAGCTGGGGGAGCTGGGGGAGAAAAGAGAAAAAATAGTACTTTTTACTACTGAAAATATGAAAAATACACTTAATTTCTTCCTCTTCCCCAGCCTCCCCAGCCTCCCCAGCTCCCCCAGCTCTGCTATCTCACTTGCATCGCGTTGCTCCCTCGGTACTTTTGGCACTCCCCCGAATCCGCTTCGCTAAATTCAAAATCCAAAATCAAAACAGCCACAGCCAGATAGGGAGAGTTAGCAGCAATAATATAGCCCCCATTGCCAAGGCTGTAACTGCAAGATCACGATCTAGATTGAAGGTTTCGGCAATTACTAATGTGGCAAATGCCGGCGGCATGGCCATTTGTAATACAATCACTTGTGCTGGATCACCAGTTACACCAAAAAGTGGTAAGGTAATGCCGATCGCTAGGGGAACTACTAACATTTTGATTGCTAAACTCATGGCTGCCTGTGGTAGCCTGTCCCAAGAATTCAGTTGCGATAGCCGCATCCCAATTAAAACCAGAGATAAAGCAACGATACTCCACCCAAGTTTCTCTAAGCCAAATTCAACTGCATCCGGAATCATTACCTGTCGCAGTAGCAAGCCAAAGCCAAAACTCCACAAAGCCGGATTAATTAAAATTGTCTTGCTAATTTCCCAATAGCTTCTCACACCGCCGCCAAAACGATGCGCTACCAACACACCCAAGGCATAAGCCCCGAAAAGTGACCCCAGTAAATCGTAGAATAAAGCCCAAGCAAAGTATTTTTGTCCTACCATTGCTAGGGTAACGGGAAAGCCAAGATAACCTGTGTTACCTACCATTGCAGCCAATATCAAACTACCTTGAGTTGATTCTGGGGTAATGGTGTTGGTGAAATAAGCTTGTCCTTTAATTCCTAGCCAAGCCAAAAAAGCCCCCAGGAAAATAGCTAAATAAGCGATCGCAGGTGCAATCCAAATTTGTCCCGATAAATCAGCTTGTCGTAAAAATGCTACTATACTGATAGGTACTCCCACCCAGAAAAGCCACTTACCTAAACGGGTGGGAACTGTGGCAGGTAATTTACGTCCCAAAAAAAATCCTATTAGGACTAATCCTACTAATTTGACGTATAGTTCTAAGAGGTTTGTCAAGGTTGCGCCTAAAAATTACAGATGTAAAATGTTACCCAATATGTTGATTTTTCTCCAGTTTACAATCTGTTATGTTTGTTGAACAAAAGCAGGAGTTGACCTTTGAATAAAGCTGGCTTTTCTGGACAACCGCAAAACTCATCGGGTGAACCTGGTGATGATATTCCAGTGGCTTTACGTGATACTCCTGATGTAGCACCAAGGCTACGCTGGCGATCGCCTGTTTTGGTAATTGGCGCAGGAGTGGGGTTTGTTCTGTTGGCTGTAATTAGTGGTTTTTTGTTTTTCGTCACAGCACCTAAAAAAACTGCCGAACCTCAATCTTCAGCAACTAATTCTGCTGCACCAACTATACAAGACAGTAATAATAACGATACTGTTTTAGGACATTTGGCATATCCAGAAGCACCCGCCTCAGAGTTAATGCCAATTACCGCAGATGGGCGGATCAAAATGCGAAAAACCGCTGGCGAAAAGTTTCAGGCAATGACACAAGCGGCCCGGAGTGCAGGTGTAATTTTGGTGCCAATTTCCGGCTTTCGTTCCGTGAAAGACCAGGAACAGTTATTTTTCGGTGTTGGGCAACAGCGCAATCAAACCCCAGCAGAAAGAGCCGCCCTCAGCGCTCCTCCTGGTCATAGCGAACATCACACAGGTTACGCTGTAGACATTGGAGATGGAGCAGTACCAGCAACTAATCTTCAAACCAACTTTGACAATACAAAGGCGTATAAATGGCTACAATCAAATGCTGCACGTTTTGGTTTTGAAATGTCCTTTCCCAAAGACAACGTGCAAGGTGTGAGTTATGAGCCGTGGCACTGGCGTTATGTAGGCGATCGCGACAGCTTAGAAATGTTTTACAAAGCTAAAAATTTGAAACCAGTGCAGACAAAATAGAAAATTGGGCATGGGGCATGGGGCATGGGTTTAGTTATTCTCCCCCTCATCCCCCCATCTCCCCATCTCCCCTACTACTGACTTCCCGCAGGTTGTGACTGAGATGGCTGACGCAAACGCCGTAAAGACTGTCGTAATTTGTTCTGGCTAGAGGCTGAGTTGTCTCTGCGTCGCCGCCTTGAAGTTGTTTGTGTTGGTTGTGATGAATTGTTAGATACTCGCTGACGCTGGAGACCGCGTAGAGAGTCTCTGACACCTCCCTGACTACGAGTTGTTCTCTGTTGAGATGAGGAGTTTGTAGCAGCTGTTTGCGCTGGCTGACGACGCAACCGACGATTGAGTCTAGATTCCGTTGATCTTTCAGCAGGAATATTTGTACTACTAGATGTCACCAAGCGCCTGCGTCTTGATGTTCCCTCTGTGGCATTGGCGTTGGATGCTGTTGTCTGCTGATTTCGCTCTCGTGCTTCTCTTTGTCTTTTGCGTTCTTGAACTTGCTCGTATCGACGTGTACCACGCAAAGCATACTCAGTACCAATCGCTACTCCTTGTCTGCCACCTTCTGACGGTTTTAATTTCCAGTTACGCGCTTGTCTCTTGGTTTCTTCATCCAACTCGCGGTTACCGCTAGAGCGAAGAACACGCACATTGGTGACATTACCTTGTGCATCAGTATCAACAGCAACCTCTACTCTACCTTGAATCCCTCGTCTTCTTGCTGACTCTGGATACTTCGCAGCGCATCCACCTTCGCGGCAAGCTGCACGACCATTACCTGATGAGGTATTAATTTTTGGAGGTGTGGGTGCAGTTGCTACTATCGAATTGTTTGCTGGTTGATTGCCAGTGCCTGTACCCGTACTAGTTCCATTACCATTACCTGTGCCTGTACCGGGGCCCTTACCAAAACCACTACCAGTGCCAGTCCCACTACCAATGCCACTACCGTTGCCGTTGCCAATGCCATTGCCAGTGCCGTTACCAATGCCTGAACCTGTCGCTGTTACTGAACCTCCAGCGTTACCCTGAGTTGCTCTGGAGTCTCTGATTCCGCCTAACAATTGTCTTAAGTTGTCACTACTTTGAGTTGTAGATCCCGATTGTGAAGTGGGTGCAGAAGCCTGTGTGACAACTTGATTTGCAAGCTTATTTGTTGGTGGTTCCTGTGTTGGAGTTTTTATGCTTTGGGTTTTCTCAGTTTTTTGTACTGGTGTAGTTGCTATAGGCTGCTTTTGTGCGTTCGCCAAAGGCGTTGGCGAAGCCATCGCCTTTGGTTGCGGCACAATCTCTGGCTTACGTTCCAGCGCTACTACACTTGGGGAATTGGCACTTCCAGAGCCTCCTTCATAACCGCCACCTTCGATCCCGTTGCCACCACCCAGAGATCCTGAGTCTGGTTCCGCTTTCGTTTCTTCTATAATCTCTTCTGGTGGTTCTTCTAGTTTTTCAGTCGCAGGATCTATGATCGCCAATTCTATTGGTTCCTCTTCACCAGGCACTCGTGTCAAAAAACTACCCATGCCTGAAGACAGTAAGCCGATATGCAATGCTACTGAGCCAATCAGACTGTACGCCAGAAAAGACCTCAGAGCCTCAACTTCTTTGGAACGTTGTTCGACGTTAATGTCAGAAAAGCTCATAGTCTATTGCTACCATTCTCACTAATGCAGTCATCTTAGAATGCACTGTTACAAATATCAAGTCAAAATTTCAAATCCTTTCGGCTAATCTTCAGGTGTTCTACATGAATACCAACATTTGCTATAAGCACTGGATAACAAAGCTTATGCCTAAATTGTTGATGTCATATTAATCAATTTACTTTATGTAGTCAGCACAAAATCATAATTAATATTCATATTAAAACCCTTGAAAAGCCTATTACTATATTTAAATTTTTATTGAGAAAAAATTTCACTGTAACTGATGACTGTTGTAAAGATGCCGCACACAACCGCATCATCCTCATCTTTCCTGTACCGAAAGCACCCCATCTCCCCTGCTCCCCATCTCCCGTGCACCCCTGCTTCCTGAGTTAGCTATTTCTGGGTTTACGCAATTTCTGAGGACGAATTGGCCCCAGAATTTGATTAATGCTACGCAGTTGTTCCGCTGTACCCATGCAAATTAGGGTATCTCCTGGCATGAGAACTGTCTCGCCAGTAGGGCCACCAATGAGAGTACCATCGCTGCGACGAATTGCCAGCACCAATGCGCCACTTTGCGATCGCAACTTGGCTTTTTGTAAACTTTGACCGACAAAGGGACAAAAAGCAGGGTCAAGCAAAAATTCTTCCATATATAACTGACGGTCTGCACCTGTGAGAATGCCATCCACAAAATCCAACACTTGGGGTCTGAGTGCTGCTGCTGCCATCCGCTTACCACCAGTAATATAAGGAGAAATCACCGCATCTGCACCACCGCGTTGTAATTTTTGCAAAGCTTCTTCAGTACTGGCGCGGGCGATCGCCCGAATTTGGGGGTTAAATGTTTTTGCAGATAATACTGTATATAAATTTTCTGCGTCTGAAGGTAACGCGGCAACTATACAAATTGCCCGTTCGATGCCGACCTTTAAAAGCGTATCATCTAGTGTGGCATCACCCTGGTATACGGTATAACCCTCTGATTGCGCCCTTTGTACAGATTCCGCTTCCGAATCGATCACCACAAAAGATACACCTTCTGCGCGAAATTCCTTAGCAATTTGGCGACCAGTGCGACTAAATCCACAGATGATGTAATGTTCTGAGAGAGATTCCATTAACCGCCTTTGTTGTTGTAGTCGAATTCCTTGTTGGAAGTAGCCTTGAATAATTGCTTCAGTAAATCTATTGACAATGTAACCGATATTGATTAGACCCAACAAAATCAGGGCAATGGTAAACAAGCGTCCGCGACTACCTAATGGGCGTGTCTCGCCATATCCTACGGTGGCTAAAGTGATGACTGTCATGTAAGCTGCATCTTCCCATGACCAGCCCTCTACTAGCCAATACCATAAAGTGCCAATTAAAAAAACACCACCAAGAGCGATCGCCCCTGCCATTAATTCTTTTTGAATACGCTGATATTTTTGCTCAAGAGTTGAGTACAAAGTTTTTCACCACGCGCCACAAGTTTCAAAGGGATTGGGGATTGGGGATTGGGGATTGGGGATTGGGGGTGCGTTTGTGCTGGTTGGCGTGACTGGACGGTAATTTTTAGTACGGAATTTAACCGACCAGGCTCATTTCTAAATCCGGTTGAAGCATACTAAGCTTAGATATCCCAGTCCCAAGTCCCCAGTCCCCAGTCCCCAGTCCCCAGTCTCCAGTCTCCAGTCCCACTGCGACTAGTTTAGAGTTAACCTAAGAGAAAGCACGAGCTGCGGTCAAGTCAGAATAAATTTTAAAGAATATCTAGGAAACTAGTAAGTAAGTATACGATGAAAAATTTTCAGGAGGCGCGGTAGTGAGCATACAAACTCTAATTGAGCAAGCCACCATCCCCCCATCAGGTTCTGTGTCATCTCAACCGTTTGATGCTGATAGCTTCAATGAAGCTGTCATGTCAACTTATGCCCGTTTTCCCTTAGCTTTAGAACGGGGTGCAGGATGCAGGGTTTGGGATACACAGGGGCGGGAATATCTAGACTTTGTGGCGGGAATTGCCACTTGTACTTTAGGACACGCCCACCCGGCTATGGTGGAAGCAGTGACACGCCAAATCCAAAAGCTGCACCATGTTTCTAATTTGTACTACATTCCAGAACAAGGTGAATTAGCCCAATGGATTATTCAACATTCTTGTGCCGATCGCGTATTTTTCTGCAATTCTGGAGCTGAAGCTAATGAAGCGGCGATTAAATTAGCTAGGAAATACGCCCATACAGTTTTAGACATTGAAAAACCGATTATTTTAACAGCCAACGCCAGTTTCCACGGACGGACTTTGGCAACCATCACTGCTACAGGGCAACCAAAGTATCAAAAATACTTTGATCCCTTGGTGCCTGGTTTCCACTATGTACCTTATAACGACATTAGCGGGGTAGAAGCGGCAATTAGCGAGTTAGATGAAGGTGATTACCGCGTCGCGGCAATTTTGATCGAACCATTGCAGGGAGAAGGCGGTGTACGCCCAGGGGATGTAGCTTACTTCCAAAAACTGCGGCAGATTTGCGATGAAACTGGCGTTTTATTGATTTTCGATGAAGTGCAAGTTGGCATGGGGCGCAGTGGTAAGCTATGGGGTTATGAACATCTTGGTGTTGAGCCCGATATCTTTACCAGTGCCAAGGGTTTAGGCGGTGGTATCCCCATTGGGGCAATGATGAGTAAGAAATTCTGCGATGTTTTCCAACCAGGGGAACACGCCAGTACCTTTGGCGGGAATCCTTTTGCTTGTGGTGTGGCGTTGGCTGTCTGCCAAACATTGGAACGAGAGAATATTTTGCAGAACGTAGAAGAACGTGGTGAACAGTTGCGAAATGGTTTAAAAGCGATCGCAGCTAAGTATCCCAACTATATTACTGAGGTGCGGGGTTGGGGTTTAATCAACGGTTTAGAGTTGCAAGCAGACATTCCACTAACCGCTGCTGATATTGTCAAAGCTGCTATAGACGAGGGTGTATTGCTTGTACCAGCAGGGCCAAAAGTTGTCCGGTTTGTACCGCCTTTGATTGTCACAACAGCAGAAGTAGATATAGCCTTGGAAGCTGTAGAAAAAGCGATCGCAACTCTCACCAAATAGGGGTGAAGGGAGGCCTCTTATAGCAAGAGGCAAAAAGCAGGAGGCAGAAGGCAGAGGGCAAGAGCAAAGAATTATTTACCTTGTCTTTCCTGCTTTCCCTTCACCTATTTACCTATGACATTTTCAACAGCTTCTTTTGCTTTTGTAACAATATTGTTTTGAGAATCTGGCTGTTTTTCAGCTTTGAGATTTCTTTCATAAGCCTTCTCTATAGTATTGAGGTTTTCTGCATCTTTTACGGCTTGTTCATAAGCTTCTTGTCGTTCTTCTTCTTGAACGCCAACCCCAGGATCGTATTCATAAGCGCGGTTAATCTTCTCTTGTGAATTTGGTTTATATTCTGGAGGAATCAGCTTCAATTCTTCAAGCGTGGTTGCATAACTAGCTTGTTGAACAACGATAAACAAACTAGAAAAACCAGTAAAAAATATCAAGCTAACAATCAAAATGCTTGAGAAGAATGTTTTCTTTAAAGTTATAAGAATTTTTTCCATGGAATAACCTCCCTAGTTGACTGTTACAAGCCTTTGTTATGCAGAATATAGTGAATATGCACCTAAAATGCATAAAAGCTTAACAATATCCAAGGCTCACAGGCATCCTAAGTGTTAAAGTACAGTTATTACTTCTATCAAAGGGTATATTAATTTATACTGTAGATATTACAGAATAACCATTTAGCACTAATAAAAAATATGCCATTTTAATTGTTGGTTGCTGGCTATTCACAGTCATCAGTCTTCTACTAGGCATATTATTGTGATTTTATGAATTTAGCTTCTGCATATCCACCAATTGATGAGGCAACGCTAACGACTGTTGTACGTCGTCTACTGAATAGGGCAAATGCTAAATTAGGCGAATGGCAAGCCAAGCCTATCCCTCACCATATCATCAATAATGTTACAGCAGGTTTACAGCGTATCACTGGTGTTGCTAGCGATCGCAACGAAAATTTTTCTTGGTCGGTGATTCTCAAGATTCTCCACCTCAAGCCAGAAGATTCTGCCGCAATTTTCAATTCTTCACAAGACCCTGCACACTGGAATTACTGGCAGCGTGAAGCTTTAGCATATACATCGGGACTACTCGATAATTTGACTAGTGATTTAGTAGCACCGCGTTGTTTTGCCACTAGTGAAGCGTCTTTTAATGTTGTTTGGCTGTGGCTGGAGGATATCCAAGGTATTCCTGGTACAACTTGGTCTTTAGAACGCTTTGGTTTAGCAGCGCGTCACCTTGGCTACTTGCAGGGAACTTATGCACTGATGCCATCATTACCTACTGAACCTTGGTTGAGTCGTGATTGGCATCGCACATGGGTATCCAATATTGATTATACTGCTTTAGAAGAGTTGCGAGAATTATCTGCATCAGGGTATCCACTGCTCAAAGGATTGTTTACCTCAACAGATTGCGATCGCATGATGCGTTTGTGGAGCGATCGCCATCTTCTATTCGATGCTGTAGATCAAGCACCACGCACCCTCTGTCATTTTGATATCTCGCCCAATAACTTGTTTGCTCGACATAACGCCCAAGGCAATGACCAAACTGTAATTATAGACTGGTCTTTTGTTGGGCATGGTGTTTTAGGAATGGACATTGTAAATTTTATTTTGGACAGCGTTTTCTTAATGTTCGTTGATAGTTCATTACTAATACCACTGGAACAACTAGTGTTTGCAGAGTACTTAGCCGGATTGCGTTCTGCTGGCTGGAATGGGGATCAGCGTGTGGTACGCTTTGTTTACGCTGCGGTGGCTGCACTTCACTTTGGTTTACTAGGGGGTAGGTTGTTAAAACTAGTACAAAACGAATCCCGTCACAATTGGCTTGAGCAGCGCTTTGGGCAGTCTATTGACGAGATTATCACATCAAGAGCGATCGCCATTACCCACGCATTAAATTTGGCACAAGAAACTCACAGTTAACAGTCATCAATTACTTTATTAAATCCTGATTATGGGATTAGTAATCAATAAAAACGATGCTATAAAATTTGCTTCATAAGTTCAAGCATAATACAAAAATATGACTAACGTAAAAACTCTCTCAACCCTCTTCTCTACGTGTGCTCTGCGCCTCTGTGGTTCGTTATTAAATGACCTTTGCGTAAGTCCTAAAAAAGATTAGCAAATGGTATATATATGAGTTTGTAATTCCTACCTTATAACATTTGATTAATACTGATTATCAAAGTGTAATTTTATCAAATTGTATACCTGAAATTGAGAAAATTATAGAAAATTTAAGGATTGAAAACTACTTTACTAAAATATATACCTCTGGTAAAATCGATTATGAAAAGCCGAATCTCAAAATTTTTGATTACGTCATCAATGATTTAAAAATAGAAAGAAAAGAATGCATTATAATAGGCAATAGTTAGGATACTGATATTGCTGGAGCCTTACGTGTCAGTATTAAAGCAATTTTAGCTAGAAAACCACATGATAGAAATTACAGATTAACTTGTGCAGATGTCAAGTAATTAATAAAAATGGTAAAGAATATGTTAATTTAAAATTATTTTGTATCCTCTTGTATATTCAGATATAAAAATTATAAAATAGTCTAATAAGTATGTCTATTTTAAAGTTAAAATTTAGTTGGCTAAGTCAGCTAATTAAACTCAAATTAAAAGCTGCAAATACACGTAATTTAGTTACATATTTTATCTTTGTTGCAACTGTATTGAGTGTTAGCGTAGTACAAGTAACAACAGCAGCAAAACCAAGTTTTACACTGCAACTATTGCACACTTCTGACCAAGAAGCGGGTGTGCCCGCCTTGGAGGATGCGCCCAACTTTTCTGCGGTACTGAATGCACTCAAAAATCAGGATGCTAATCGTGATGGGAAACTTGATTATCCTAATACCTTAATTCTTTCATCTGGTGATGCTTATATTCCCAGTCCCTTCTTATTTGCTAGTGACACAGTATTTGGTGGTCAGGGAAGAGGCGATATTTTAATTCAAAATGCCCTTGGTTTTAATGCGATCGCATTTGGCAATCACGAATTTGACTTAGGTACTGGTGTTGTTGTCGACTTAATTCAAGCACTAGAAAATTACCCAGGTACAAAATTTCCCTACCTCAGCAGCAACTTAGACTTTAGTACTGATAAAGACTTGGCAAAATTAGTTACTGCTGATGGACAAGAGGCGAGTAAAATTCCTAATAAAATTGCTCGTAGCACTATTATTACTGTGAATGGTGAAAAAATTGGTGTTGTCGGTGCAACAACTCCCACACTACCAACTATTTCTTCCAGTGGAAATGTAACTGTATTACCCAAACAATTTAATGATAAAAATGCAGCAGACATAGCCGCTTTAGCTGCTGAAATTCAAACTTATGTTGATACATTGCTGACAAAAAATCCAGAGATTAACAAAGTGATTTTACTGGCACATATGCAGCAAATCGCCATTGAAGTCAAGCTGGCACAACTACTGAAAAAAGTAGATATTATCGTGGCTGGTGGTTCTAATACCTTACTAGCTGACAAAACAGACCGTCTACGAGTCGGTGATAAACCCGCTGGAACTTATCCAATAATTCAAAAAGCAGCAGATGGTAATCCCATAGCCGTAGTCAATACCGACGGAAACTATCGCTATGTTGGTCGTTTGGTTGTGGCTTTTGATAGTAATGGAGTGATTATTCCCAAAAGTATTAATCCTAAAATCAGCGGTGCTTACGCTACTGATTCCCAAGGTGTAATAGCCTTAAATGGAAAACCAGACCCTAAAATTGTTGCTATTACAACAGCAATCAAAAAAGTAATTATTGCCCAAGATGGTCAAATTTTTGGCAAAAGCAACGTCTTCCTCAACGGTTGGCGGGTTGATGTCCGCACCCAAGAAACCAACTTAGGAAATCTAGCAGCCGATGCTAATTTAGCGATCGCCAAAAGTTACGACTCTAAAACAGTCATCTCCATCAAAAATGGCGGTAGTATCCGCGATAACATTGGCGTATACACCTTTCCCCCAGGTTCTACTCGTCCAGAAGATGCGGTAAAATTACCACCCCAAGCCAACCCTGTAGCAGGTAAACAAGACGGAGAAATTTCCCAACTTGATATTGCCAATGCACAGCGGTTCAATAATGGTTTGACACTCATCACCTTAACCGCCGCAGAACTACAGACTGTGATTGAACACAGCGTTGCAGCGATCGCACCAGGCGCCACACCAGGAAGTTTTCCCCAAGTTGCGGGATTAGCCTTTAGCTTTGACCCAGATTTGCCAGTTGGTAAACGTGTTAAATCACTAGCTATCAAAGACAACAAAGGCAAAATCATCGATATAGTAATCAAAAATGGCAACTTAGTAGGTGATCCCAATCGTACCTTCCGTACCGTAACTCTGACCTTTTTAGCAACTGGTGGCGATGGTTATCCTTTCCCCCAAACCCAACGAGTTGATTTAATATCAAAAGACACTGACCCCAGCAAACGCACCGGCTTAGCCACCTTTGCACCCAATGGTTCCGAACAAGATGCACTAGCAGAATATCTAGCTGCGAACTTCAGACAAACTCCATTTACTCAAAAAGATGTGCCACCAGCAGAAGATAGCCGCATTCAAAATCTGAAATATCGTCAAGATGTAGTGTTGTTAAAATAAAAAAACCTAACAATAACTAAACGTGAATTCGACGAACCTTTCCTTCCCAACCTCCCTTTCTAAAAAAGAGGGAGGAGCAAGAAAAATTAGGATTTTGGCTCCCCTCTCCTACAAGGAGAGGGGTTGGGGGAGAGGTCTAAACAGCAATTATCGAAATCACATCAACTAAATGTAACTAATAATTTTATGGGATTCTTAGAAACATTATCTACACCTCGCTTAATTGGCGATCGCTTGCGAATTGAACATTTTGATTTGCTTTACAAAATGCATCAAGACCCCAAAGTAATGGCAACTCTAGCTGGTGTTCGTTCCCATGAAGAGACACAGCTAATTCTTCAAGAAAATCTGCAACATTGGGAACGTTACGGATTTGGGTTATGGGTGTTTCGAGACAAAATAGACAATCGTTTTGTCGGTCGTGCCGGTCTTCGCCATGTCCATGTGGAAGGTAACAACGAAGTAGAGTTAGCTTACGCCTTAATGTCAGAATTTTGGGGTAAAGGATTGGCAACAGAAATAGGTGAAGCCATCTTAAAAGTAGGTTTTGAACAACTAAATTTACCAGAGGTAGTTTGCTTCACTATGACAACCAATTTCGGATCACAGCGGGTTATGCAAAAGTTAGGATTTCAATACGAACGTGATTTTATTCGCGCCAACTTACCCCATGTATTTTATCGCTTGAAAGCTGAAACTTGATAACTGTTGATTGACAACTAACCCTTACGGGTGACGCTCGCAGGCTCGCTAACGCTGCGCTAACGGCAGTTACTCCACTTGGGGAGACCCCAAGACCGTACTGCCTCACAACTGACTACTAACCACTGACAAAATAAAACTCAAAACCTATGACAAGAAAAATATTAACTGGACTGAGTTCACAAGCCTACGAACACCCCTTTGATCGCCAAGCCTTAACGGCATTACAAAAAATGCCTGGTATCTCCTTAGTACTCAAAAAAATCAACGAGTATGGTATTGATCGCCTACTCAGACTGCTAACCCTTGGTAGTGAAATCAAAATTACGCCACGGAATTTTCCTCAATTACATCAGACACTTGTAGAAGCCTGCGAAATTCTGGATGTTACTCTGCTTCCTGAACTATATTTGTCAAGAGGTCAAGGTCACGTTCAAAGTTACAGTGTTGGGGTGGAAAAACCTTTAGTCGGTATCAATCTTGATGCAATGGAGTGGTTAAGCGCAGATGAATTGATTTACATCTTCGGACACGAAATTGCTCACATTAAAAGTCAGCATATGATCTATCATCAAATGGCATTTGTCATGCCAACTTTAAAACATTTGTTAAGTAGTACCACAATGGGATTTGGTGGTTTGGCGGCTAGTGGGTTAGAACTGGCTTTGCACAATTGGCGGATGATGGCTGAGTTAACTGCCGATCGCGCTGGTTTGTTGGCTTGTCAAAATCTTGACGTTGCAATCAACACACTGCTGAAACTTGCCGGTTTACCACATGAGTATCTGACTCCTCCTGTAATTGAAGATTTCCTTGTTCAAGCCCGCGAGTTTTCATCTGATAGCTTTGATAGTATAGATCAGGTAACAAAAGTATTTAGTTATACTGAATCACATCTTCCTTGGGTAGTTATGCGGGCTAGTGAGTTGTTGAAATGGATTGACTCAGGAGAATATCATGCTTTAATTCAAGATAACAATTTGAAGACAAATACATCAGAAGAAATAGAAAAGTGGAATTTTCTCACTTCTTGGTAACTTCTAGACCAACGATTTATATAAAGCACCAAAATATCGTGGTTTTGACAAAAATATTATTGAAATAGTGAGTCCAGTCCTGTAGGCGGAAAACCTGCCGTAGGAACTGGCTTTTATATTTGTTAGTTGTCAGTTGTCAGCTGTCAGTCCTATTCAATCAAACATGTACAAATTTGCCCCCGCTGAAGAGAAAGAGATAATAGTATTTGGTGCTGCACGTCCTGGATATTCTAACCAGGAGGTGGATAATTGGATTAAGTTCATGAAGCATCAGGACATTAAACGAGTTTGCTGCCTTCTCCCTGATAAACAACTAGCTAATTACTCCCATCTGCTAGATAAATACCAACAGGAATTCGGTAATCAACAAGTTTGCTGGGCACCTATTGAAGATTTCTGCCTGTGTGATCTAGAAACACTCACAGAAAAAATACTTCCTTTCTTAGCAGAAGCAGATCAACAAAACCAGAAAGTAGTTGTACATTGTTCTGGTGGAATTGGACGCACTGGACATATACTAGTTGCATGGTTGGCTAGTGTTCGAGGATTATCAAACAAAGATGCAATAGCCGCTGTCAAAAGAACAGGCAGAAATCCTTATGAAGCTGCATTAGCAGCCGTATTCAGAGGTAAAAATCCATTTAAAGTTGTCAGAGAACTTGAAGCGCTTCTTAATAACTGTCGTTTAAGCTAATGTGTGCCCAAATTGTCAATTATCTGGTTAAGACTCTCATTAATCATTAGTCCTCTGTTACAAAGTTATGATGGTTATAAACCTCCGCTCAACGCCAGGAAAGCCCAAGTCAGCAGAGGCGTTTAAGCGACTGGCTCGACTTTGCGCTTTGTCTTAAAGACGCCACTAACTTCAAGACAGGGGCTACCTCACCGCACTGGCTCACCAATGCTAAAGAACAATCAGATGAAGTGATTGTGCAAATTAAATGTGTTTAACCAGAGTCGTGTGTGGTAGTAATCTCTCAACTGCTTAGCGAACATGATGTCTAAGGAGTTGGCAATCTATTGACGCATTTGTGTAAGTTACATTAGTATCGTATTGAACTAAACCTCAATATGTGAAATGTAAATAGCTATTATTAGTAAAAACCTTTTCATAGGAAGAATTAAAGATTATATAAACTTTAATTTATATACGTGTATATACTGTATTAGAGAAATAGCAAGTTATGTAATAAACTTAATTTATTACTTGGAAAGGCGGGCATCCGTCAAGATCTAACCATGAGCTAGTAAAGATCGGTTTTTACACAGATGCGGTGTAAGACTATCAACGATTTCAGTCTTGAACATCCTTGGATGTCTCTAACCTAGTGATAGGAGGAATACTGATAGAACTTACATATAAGTACACTCTTTCTACGGCAATTCATCAATTGCTGATAGATGGAAATAAGAGTTTTGGCTATTGTTTGCGTCAGTCCTGACTGAAAGCCATAACCTCACGC
This sequence comes from Nostoc sp. NIES-4103, assembly GCF_002368335.1. Lineage (GTDB taxonomy): Bacteria > Cyanobacteriota > Cyanobacteriia > Cyanobacteriales > Nostocaceae > Amazonocrinis. The sequence continues at coordinate 151,253 of NZ_AP018289.1, forward strand.
AAATCTATGTCATGGTGATTCATAAGAAGTCAAAAAATGAGTAAACAACAAATGAGTGCAACAAAATTGGAATTCCTAGATATTTCCCATGAAATCAACTCAATAGATGAAGAAACGCTAAATAAATTGGTTTTAGAAAGCATAAAAATAAATCAAATTACATTGGAAGTATTGGTTGAACAAAAAACTAAGCTCAATGAAGCAGAAAAAAGCCGAGTAACTCCCATAGCTCAGAGAGTAACAGATTATATGCTCCTAAAAATGCAAGAAATAAATGAACTACTTTTAGAAAAAAAGGAGCAAGGTAAAATTACATGCAAAGGATACATTAATTATTTAATTCAAGCTTGGTACTGTAGTAGTTATACACCTGAACTACAAAATAAATTTAATCAGTTAATATCCAAATATAGTAAATCATTTAATGAAGATAAATTGAGGCGAGGAAGTCAGTTTCTCCTGATGATGGAAGCTGATTCTAATGAAGAAATAGGACATGAGATTTTTGCTTTACAAGATTTACGAAAATTAGGTGTTAAACAATTTAATCTAATTCATGATATTTTTGATGAATCCAAAAAATTAATTGCTAGTCAGTCAGATATATTAAATCCAAGTAAATTTATTGGATTTTTCGGATACTGCTTTTACATGGAATTTATGTTTGCTAAATACATTGATTTCCAGCTAAAGCTTTTAATAGAAGCAGGAATTCCTAGAGAAGCGCAAACTTTCTTATTTAATCACTATGTTATAGATTTAAGTCATGCTGGACATGATATTGACCTACTGAACTTTTTTGTTGATAGTGATGAAATTGTAGTTTCGATCAATGAAAATATTGATCTTGTTCACTCACTATATAAGGGTATTTTAGCTAGAGCTTTTAATTAATTATAGCTGGAGCTACAAAACAAATCGGGTAAGTAAAATACAGTTCAGTAGGAGGCAGAAGTGAAGCAGTTACACATATTTATTATACTATTTCACTACAATCATGATACAGTTCACTGCCTCCTAAATGTATCAACCTGAAAGTGAAACGGTATTAAGCCTTGCGTTAATTGCAAACTGCACCAAGCTGGAGAACAGGAGGTAAAAGCCTGTCCCTGAACAGGTTTCTTTGGTTGGAATTTTACATTGAATTATGTTTACCTAATTAGCTAAATTTTTAAGCATTTAAAAAAATGATTTTTGATGGCTATTTATAAGATTTAAATCAATATATTCTGAATATTTGATTGCTCATTGACTAATGCTTTTACCAAAATATGTCTATTATAGATAGTACCTGTAGTTTTGTAAAAAATAAAATGTCTTAATGCAAAAATAATTTTTTTAAAATTAGCAATTTTTAATTCCTTTCTACAAATAAATAAAATTATTAAAAGAGGAATTCTCTAGTTTTTTATATCTTCATTTACTAGCTTTTTTAATCACATGAATGAAAATATTATTTCGTCAAACTTGATTGTACTCCCCCAGTCTGGCAAGACATCTACAGTAGAGTTAACAGAATCGAAACTAACAGACGCGAAAGTCAACGCTTATCAATCAAGCCATCAAAAGAATTCAGATATTCAGACATCGCCATCACTTTCAGTCTCAGAGGCAATTGTCAAGATGCTAGAAAATATGGGAGTTAAATACGCCTTTGGTGTTTCTGGTGGTGCAATGGCAAAGCTTTGGAGTTCACTGTCAACCAGCCAGATCCAAGTTCTTCACTTTCGCCACGAAGCAGGAGCAGCCTTTGCAGCCATTGAAGCATCTTTAGCTAGCGATCACCCCATCGTCATCTTCACAACAACAGGCCCAGGTATTACCAATGTCTTAACCGGTATTTTAGCAGCCCGTGGCGAAGGAGCAAAAGTAATTTTGCTATCAGCTTCTACTTCAGCATCACAACGTGGACGGTACGCCATCCAAGAAACTGACGAACAGACAATGCCTGGTAGGGAAATTTTCACATCAGGAATGCTGTTTAATTACGCAGCTACTCTGGAGTGCGCCGAACAAATTCCCCAAGCTGCTAAAAGAATTGCCCTCGGCTTAAAAAGACCAAACGGCTTTGTTGCTCATTTGAGTATTCCTACAAATATCCAGTCGAGTTTGGTTCATGAATTTTCACCTCAACTAGATTTATCTTTGGATCTGACTATCCCCAGCAAGGAAACAATTAGTAAATGCATACATCTCCTATCTCAAGGCACTTTTGCTATATGGGTTGGTTTTGGTGCAAGATTTGCAGCCGCTGAAATTCGCCAGTTTGCCCAAAGAACGGGAGCCGCAGTCATGTGTTCACCCCGTGGTAAGGGTATCTTTCCTGAAGAACACCCTCAATTTGTGGGTGTTACAGGTTTAGGTGGTCATTCTTCGGTATTTACTTACATGAAAGAGCAATCACCACTACATATATTAGTGTTGGGAACCCGCTTAGGGGAAGCTACCTCCTTTTGGAGTAGCCAGATGATTCCCCAGTCAGGATTTATTCACGTTGATATCAATCCGGATGCCCTAGGTGTTGCCTATCCATCAGTACCAACTTTTCCTGTTGTATCCGATGTGAAAACTTTTGTACAGTCAATGCTGCAATACTTACCAGAGGATTTTGTTGAGGGCAAATTAGTAAACCTACCTCATCCTCAACCTCTAACAATTAAACCCAGCAACAGCCAACTAGTACGTCCTGAAGTCTTGATGCAGCAGATTCAACAGATGTGTGTTGACAACAGCAATGCAATTATCATGGCAGAATCGGGTAATTCCTTTACTTGGGCAACCCACTTGCTGCGATTTGCCCAACCCAATCGTTATCGAGTCAGTACTGGAGTGGGGGCCATGGGTCATGCAGTTACAGGCATTGTTGGTGCTGCTAAAGCTAAGAATGGAAAAGCGATCGCTATTGTTGGCGATGGTGCAATGTTGATGAACAATGAAATCAACACAGCGGTGAAATATCAGATACCTGCCGTGTGGATTGTCCTCAATGATGCATGTTACAACATGTGTGTCCAAGGCATGGCAATGCTAGGGCTTAAGGGTGCCGATGCAGCTATTCCCCAGGTAGATTTTGTCATGATTGCTCGCGGCATGGGAGCCGATGGCATTCGTGTAGAAAAAGAATCCGATCTTCCTATGGCCTTGGAACTAGCGCTGGCTGCGTCTACCCCCTTCGTAGTCGATGTGATGATAGACCCATCTCGCCAAGCACCATCTCGCGGACGCAATCAAGGTTTACTTACCCAAAATAAACACTTGTCATTCCCCTTACTACAGTAATCATTTCAAGCAAAGAAACAGGAATATGTATCCTTTAATAAAGTATTGAGCAATGGAAAAGAATACGTTTGTCACATCGACCTATATTGCAACTTTACCAGAAACGGCTTTTAACTATTTATGCCGCTTAGAGACTCTAGACGAGTGGACTATCAATTGTCGAATGTTAGAAAAGATAGATGATAATACTTGGTTAGGAACTTGTTCAGGCTATCAAAGAAATATTTATTATCATGTGAAAAAGATAGAAAATCCTCTATTTTTAGGCATTGAGTGGTACTGCGGATTTTCTGTTGATAACTATTCTCATTGGTATCCTGTCCTGCTGTTTTCTCCAAGCTATTTAGAACCTGAGTCAAAAGAAACAGGAGTTTACTTTCATTGGATTAGTTTCATCGACCCAAAGCGACGATCTCCAATGATTATGGAAGGAATTAAAACAGTACATCTTTGCGAAAGCCGCACTTTGAAAGCGATTCTAGAGCGCAACGAGGGTTTAAAAAAAGCGGCTCAGGGGCAATACACTGTTGATAGTGATACAATTTATGTTGATGCACCTATAGAATTAGCAGTTGAATATTTGGCAGATTTACGTAATATTAAAAATTGGTCGCATTTCTTGCGATCGCGTGGTGAAATTGCCCCCCACTCAGGTGAGTTTCTAGATGAATATAACCAAACAGTAAAAATTACATTCCGAACTCATACTCTAAACAATTATTATCTCATCGAACAAGATTACTTCTATCCTGAGTACCAATTTTTGCAACGCTGTCCCACCTTGCTTATACCCTGTTCATGCGCTTTCAATGATCCGTCTGCTCGTGGATTTATTCTACACCGCATCGCCTTTTGGAAAGGTGGCAAAGCTAGCGAACACGGTAAACTCCAAATAGAAGATTACGGAGCAGAAAACATGAACATCAAACGCTTGTTAGAAGCTAAAGCTGGCAATCTTGAAACATTCGCTCGTGGCATGAGCTATCTGCCAGCAATTGCTTTTGATAATTCTCCCACAAACTAATTTAATGAAGGTAAGTAAATATATGGTGATAGTTGCAAGCAATCCTTATTTAGAAAGTAACTTTGCCCCCGTAGAGTTAGAAATCACAGCAGATCATCTCCCAGTAATTGGAGAAATACCTCCCGACCTGAACGGGATGTTTTTGCGTAATGGCCCTAATCCTTTATTTCCATCTCCAGCTTGGTATCACTGGTTCGATGGGCATGGTATGTTACACGGTGTCCAGATTAATAATGGCAAAGCCAAGTATCATAACCGCTATATACAAACAGAGGGGTGGAAAAGTGAAAAAGATGCTGGACGTGCAATTTGGTCGGGTTTCTTAACACCACCTCAAGCTGAAAATCCTCCTACACCTCCAGTGAACACTGCTAACACAGCCGTTGTCTGGCACGCCAATCGCTTATTGGCTCTTTGGGAAGGGGGAGAACCTTACCATATCCAACTGCCAGAACTGACAACAGTCGGCCCTTATACATATGAAGGCAAGTTGCAAAGTGCTTTCACTGCCCATCCCAAAATTGATTTTGTCACCGGCGAGATGATGTTTTTTGGCTACTCTTGGGTCAATCTACCTCACTTGCAATACAGCGTTGTTTCACCTCAAGGGCAGCTGTTGCGGACAGTACCAATTGATTTACCTGTAGGGGTGATGATGCACGATTTTGCCATCACCGCCAACTACACAATCTTTATGAATCTGCCGTTAACATTCCGTTTAGAACGCGCACAACAAGGAAAACCACCTTTACTCTTTGAACAAGACATTCCCAGTCGCTTCGGCATACTGCCGCGTCATGGAGATAATAGCAGCATCCGCTGGTTTGAAGCACCTGCCTGTTATGTCGCTCATACTCTCAATGCCTATGAGGATGGGGATGAAGTGGTACTTATCGCTTGTCGAATGCAAACTACCACCATGCTTGGTCTTGCCGGCAGACCACAAGATAGCCAAACTGATATTCCCTGTTTGTATAAATGGCGGTTCAATCTGAAGACAGGGGCGGTAATTGAAGAACCTTTAGATGATATTCCTTCAGAATTTCCCCGTGTCAACGACCAACAATTGGGGTACAAAACCAGATATGGCTACACTTGCCGAATGGCATCTCATTTAGTACCTCTGTTCAATGGCTTAATCAAGTATGATTTTGATCATGGTAGCTCTCAAACTCATGAATTTGGGCAAGAGCGTTATGGCAGCGAGGCATTGTTTGTGCCTCGACCAGGTGCAACTGATGAGGATGAGGGTTGGTTGCTGACCTTTGTCTACGACGAACTTACAAAAACTTCAGAACTGATTGTATTAGATGCTCAAGACATCATAGCTGAACCTGTTGCTCGCATTCTGATTCCCCAACGAGTCCCTTACGGTTTCCACGGCACTTGGATAGACCAGAAAAATTTGAATCAAGCTGCGTACAAATTGGTATAACTTTCCTAGTAGTCTGCCAAGCAGCATCCTTGTACAATCAAGAGAGGTATTGATGAACTGGATTAAAGTTCTTCCCCAAAATGAACTAGGAGCCAATGAGCGCAAAGTGGTAAAAGTCGAACAACGCGCTATCTTACTGCTGAACCACAACAACCAAATCTACGCGGTGGAAAATTCCTGCCCTCACCTGAAGCTACCGATGAAGAACGGTAAAATCACTAGTGATGGAGCTATTGTTTGTCCTTTTCACCGCAGCGCCTTTGACTTGTCCACTGGTAATGTTAAGGAATGGAGTCCTTTTCCCCCTGGTATTGGCAAAGTGTTGGGTGTAGTTTCCAAAGAAAAGACTCTGGCAGTTTTTCCCACTCGTTTAGAAGAAGGAAGTATTTGGGTGGGGTTGCAATAGTTGCCCGGATTTTAGATTTTGGATTTCAAGATTCAAAATCTAAATTCTAATAAGGTAATGTGCGTCCAAATTGCAAGTTATATCATGTCCGGTTAATTAGTTATAATTCCCACAGTCATTGCACCCCACCACGCCAGATGCGCGGCTGTCGGCAAAGCGCGATAGCGCACTGGCTCCCCAACCCCTCCCCGTGAACGGGGAGGGGAACGAAAGCGTAGCTTTTCCGGGGTGGGGTTCTTCGGTTTTAATAAGTAATCCAGCGGACATAATATTATCAGGTTAAGACTGTCACTAGTCATTAGCCCTTGGTCTTTTGTAAATACAAATGACTAATGACTAATGACTAAGAACAACCAGATCAAATGATGTGCAAATTAAATGTGTTTTAGCTGATCAACTTAACGCATACCCAATATTTCCGAAATTGCCGCTACAATATCAAGATAAAAGTTACCTTTCACTGCCCTAAACAGTTCAAACTTTGAGTCAGGCGCACCAAAAAAAGGTCTGAGAAACCATCCTAATTGCATACCAACAAAAGCATAAAGAAGTAACCAGGATCTTAAAATAGTGGTGCGGGTTTTCTTGCCAACTTCATCTTGTTGAGAAAGTAACTGCATTCCTTCATAAAGAAATTTAACGCCAAAGATACCTGTGATCCCAAAGATTAACACGTTTAACAGTTTAAAAAATTGATAGGAATCTGGGGTAGTGATCAGAAAAAATAGCGTGACTGGTGCAAAACTGAATAAAAGCACACTAATTACTGATACAGATGTGAGTAATACAACAAAATGCTGTTGGATAGTGCTTTGAGAACCAAAGAGAACGTTAAAGAAAAATAAAGTTGGAAAACAAATGATGAGGGTTAACAAATAGAATGCTGGTAATTTAATAGCGCCAGATAATGCCTGTGCCCAACTGTGAGATGCACCAATAATTCCGCCATAAATTGCAAAGAAAATAGAACTAGAAACAAACAGAGAACTGATTTTCTTTTGTAATCTCACTTCTTGGCGGATTTCTTCTAAAAATCCCTGGCGATCGCGTAGTAAACTAAGCAGAACACCAAAGTGTTGAATTTTGTAAGATGGCTTTTCCAACATAACAGTTTTCGATTTATTCAATAATATTGAAATCTGGATTTTTCACTCATAATTCATCAACGAAATCCGAGGAGATAGCTAATAGCTTGAATGACGCTGAGATAAAAATTGCCTTCTCTTTCTCGAAATAGTTGAAAGGCAGAATCAGGTGTACCAAAAAAAGGTCTGAGAGTCCATCCTAACTGACTGCCTACGAAAGCATAAAGAAATAGCCAAAACTGTAAAATTTTCTTCCGGGTCTTACTACCTTCATCCTCTTGTTCTAAAACTGAGTTCATCGCCTGATATAAAGCCGAAACACCAATAAATCCTGTCAGCGAAAAGATAACTACATTTAACAGAATTAAAAATTGGTAATTGTTGGTAGTAATTAAGAAGAATAATGTGATGGGGGCAAAGCTAAATAAAAGTACACTAGTGACTGAGACTGCTGTCAGTACTAGTGCAAAATGCTGTCCAAAGGTTCGTTTGGAACCAAAAATAATATTGGCAAAGAACAGTGTTGGTAAACAAATTAGCAATGTAATTAAATAAAGGGCTGGTAGTTTGATGGCGGAAGACAAAGCTTGCATCCAGCTATGGTATGCACCAATGATGCCGCCATAGATAGCCATAAATATGGAACTACAAACCAGCAGAGAAATGATTTTAGTTGGTAATCTCGCACCTTGGCGAATCTCTTCTAGAAATCCTTGGCGATCGCGCAGTAACCCAACCAGCACTGTAAAGTATTTGATTCCTAAAGATTTTCGTTCAATCATGTTATCCTCACACAGAGATTATTCATGTTTTATCCGAGTAATCAGCGCCAGAACCAAACTTCCAAGCATCAACTAAGCGATGCCAATAATATTGTTGTTCGCTTGGTTGATTCCTAAACCATGTTTCTAACATTGGAGTTAGCCAAACTAAGGCAGTATAAACACCTAAATTGCTGTAATGTACCAGCCAATCGAGCAAATTTGCTAAACCTACCTGGGGAATTATTTTGGCAACTAATGCCGGATGGGATAAACCAGTTTTTAAAAGGGTTTGTGTCAGGGCAGAAAACTGGACGATATCTTGTAAAAATGGCTTGAGTACTGGTGTACCCAACTGTTGCATTTCTTGAAATACCGCAGAAAGTAGTTGGTTAATTTGATCTGGGGGAATTTGCTGATTTACACCGACACTCATGGCTTTTTGAAATAACCAGGTGACAGTCAGACTTGGCTGATAGGGTTGCAGCAGTGCCAGCGCCTTGGCAGATAATTGATTGGTTTGTAGTGCTTCCTCAATGCCAAATGTTAAACGCTTCAGGTGACGCACCATTGCACCAAAACCACCAAAACTTAAGGGTGATTGACTACCGCTGCTATCTCCCACTGGTAGAATGCGATTCCAAGGAGTTTTCAGAGGACTTTGGCGGTAAGTGGGAAAAAAGCCAAACAACGCTCGTTGAAACTGCAACTGATTTAATGCCACACCCTGATATTCTGGTAAAAGCCGCAAATATTCGTCAAACAAAGCTTCTAAACTTAGGCGTTGTGGATGTGCATCCATGTAGGTAAACAAGTAAGTGGTTCTACCGTCTCTAGCCGGGAAAGCTTCCCAAAAGTATTGGCATTGATTTTGCAAAGATGTGAATGATAACAACAAATCGCCGGAGTTATTTTCCGGAAAACCTTGGGCGCAACTTCCCACAACCAAACAAAGGGCATCCGGTTTTTTGCCTTGACGTGCTTGTCGGGTGATGGGGGAAAAATGTCCCATCGCATCGAGTAATAATTTAGCTGTGAATTGATTTACCATCACCCCATCCGGGTGAACCACCGCTTCAGTAAAAGGTGTGTTTTCTAATAACTTGCCACCAGCAGCTAAAAACTTACTTTTCAAAGTAGCCAACAGATAAACAGGATCTACACCTATATTCAAGACATTTTCTACCCAAACTTCCACGCCACCTTGAAAGCCGACACGCGCCGGATTATATTGAGTAGCGATCGCTGTTTCCAACTCCTCCTCACTCAGCAAATTTAATTCCACAAATACTTCCAACTCTTGACGGGAGATATTCCACTCTTGTTCTCTCCCCCGCAAAATTCCGCGTTCTAGCAACGCCACTCGCAGTCCCTTCACTGCTAAAGCACAACCAATTAAAATCCCTAAAGTGCCACCGCAGATAATGACATCCCAGTCTACAGCACCTAAAGGTTGTTGACTTTCTTTCACTACTGTTGGTGTAGGTGCGGCATTTTCTCTAATAGATGCGAGAATGCGATCGCTTTGCCGCAAACCTGCCAATACATCGCCTGGTAGTTGCGAGAGAATTTCTTCAGTTAAAGACATTTTCGACAAACTGAACTCTACATTTTCAACTTAATACAATTTTGGATTTTGGATTTTCGGCCTTGCTGAATCAGAAGATGAAATGCCAAAATTATGTTTATTTTTCTTTGCACCTTTGCGTGAGGCAAATACACAATGGAAAAATGAACCACAAAAGACACGAAGACACAAAGGAATAAGAGTTTCAGAGGATTCTTGCGTAACTTCTATTTATGTTGACTGATGACGGTTAACTGATGACTGTCATCAGTCAACAGCCTTCAAAGCGTGATTATGCAATTTGGATGTGTTTTAGTAGTCCGCCACGCAAATATTGACTCTTCGAGATGGGTGGGGAAAGAGCAAAGGGCAAAGGGAAAGCATTTAAAACATGCATCCCTTTTCCCCTTCCCCAATTCCTGTGCCTGTCAAAATCTTTTTGGCAGGCTACTACTAGCAGACATTCAACAGGAGTTTCCACGTCTAAAGCATTTGTGGGTCTATGGCAGATATCGCAACACATTTGCCACCTGAGTTTAACTGAATTTAACTGAGTTTAACTGAATTTAACTGAAATTTTCAAATCCTGAATTTAACTGAATTATTGGGCTGACAAATCTAATACATTTTTGAATATGGAATATAAATGTTGATTAAGCATTTATATTCAGTCAGTTGAATTCAAGAGGGCATGAACAAAGTTCATGCTACGAAATGCGATCACGCATAGTTAATGCTGGTCTTACCAATAGTATTACCGACAATTTATTTTCAAGGAGTTTCAATCATTATTCAGGTTGGAAACATTTCGGCAGATATACAAAATATTGTTGAAGGCATTGCTAAAAAACTGAATTCGAGCATAACCTTCAACTCTGCTGCTGAAGCAAGGGCATTATTGCAAGAAAAAATTTTAGAACACAATGTAGTTTTGATTGCAGATTTAAATACTGAGCTATTACAGGAGGATTTCTCACTGTTAACGGCAGCAAGTCAAAAAGGCGCTACTCTATTGTTTGCCAACGCCAACAAAGACATAATGACAAAGATATCAGGAGTAGGCGTTGATGCCAAGTTTGCCATTGTTAAAAGTAGTGCAAATCAACTAAAACAAGAGATTGTTGTCCTATTGGATAGTCAAAATATTTCAGTAGAAGCCTCAACTATAGAGTCTACAGAGGATCTTTCTAATCAGCAATCAGACGACGAGACATCACCAACTTCTACCGAGCCATCAACGTCTCTCAACCAGCTAGAACTTTTTGAGATAAAACAATATAACGAAGCCGATATAATAGCTTATCGGCTAAAAGATGCTAGCTTTATCGCATCAGAACCTATTCCAGATTACGTAGAGTCCAATCCAGCTCGTAAAGATATCGTATATTACAAAATAATATTGGATGGACTCAATTATCATGAACATCAATTCAAAGACTATTGGGGCGTTCGTGGAACTCTATATTCTGTTACTGGCTGTGCCTTTAACGTAAAGATGTATGCCCCTAGTGCTCCAAGAAGAAAGTACCTACAAATAACTTCAGAGGATCAAGTTTCGGTTACAGCAAAGAATTATTCCCATTGGAGCGAGCTTATTCAGCTTACGGGATGGAATAAGGGATCTCAGAACTTTACAGCGCGGGCAAACGTTGTTCTATACCCCGGAAAATATCAAGAAAACAAATCAAATATTGAGTTACCATATGGATGGACGAGAGAAAAGATTGCTCCGCAGACTCCGAATAACGAAACTCAATATCAGTCAACAACGGGGTGGTCGATTTCGGCTTCAGGTGGTTGGGAGGGTGACAAGCCAAAAGGTTCTCTCACAGCTGGATTCGAGTCATCCAAGGTTGTGACAACAACAATTCCTGACTTTGGAGTCCGGAACCAATCAACACCAGCGGTATCATCTTGGGAATATTACTTATCACAATATGATAAGAGGTGGCAGAGTACATTAGATGGTGTTAAAGCTGATTTGGCAAAGGGATTTATCTCACTTAGAAATGAATCTGTCTATGATTTACCTTCTGATGATAATAAGACTCATGACTTTACCTTTGAACTGAGACATGTTGTACCTCATGTCAAAGAGATATATAAACCAATGTCGATGTTTCGACCGCTTGTAACTAAACAACACGAGGCTGTATGGCATTTCCATCAAACATTTTCGTTTGACTTCTCAAGGGTCAGTGTTTATGAATCCTAATTGATGGGATGCGAGTAGCAATAGATGCTGTTGGCGAAGTATTTCGTGACATTTGAAACAGTTAAAATCTAATCAGGACTTACGCAACTGTCACAGGCGATCGCTAACAAGACCTAAACCAGGGCAAGGGCATCTTGTCAAGAATAACCAACTAATCTCAATAAAGCTCCGAAGAATCGCATTAAGCCCTGCTTATTGATCAGCACTTAGGAGATCGCTTTGGAAGTTGGACAAAACAGAGTTGTTCGCGGGAAATTTCTGCAAACAACTCTTTTTTGTCTAAAGTCCAGTATATTCGGTGAGCGAAAGATTTATTATATCAAGTCCGGTTAATTAGTTATGATTCCCACAGTCATTGCACCCCACTAAAGCTACGCTTTGGTGGGGTGGGGTTCTTACGATTTAATAAGTAATCGAGCAAAGATGATATTACGCTGTATTTGATCGCTATAACTATGAGTTCAAGATGTTTAAATTAGATGGGGACCGTTGCACACAAAGGTTAATAGCACAATTGCGTAGACGCGTTCGACGAAGTCGTTCTCGTTCGCGCAGCGTCTTTGCTAAAAGAAGAGTAGCGGCTTGTCGTTAGACATCGCTTGGCGTGGAACCTGATTTAGATTAGTTTAAAGGAAATATTAAGGAAATATTTATGAACCGCTCAAAAATAGTTGCCATTATTACAGGTGTGATTTCGATTATTTTAGCGATCGCCTACCTAATCCTCGTCCAACTTCTCGATTTCCGCGACATGCAACCTGCCCCCATTAGTCAAATGGAAACACCTGCGATCGCTATCTATCAATCGCAGGCTGACTATCATATTTATTGATTAGTTGGGGGAGAAGGTGGGCGATCGCTCTCAGGATGAGGTGGAACGCCCAACGCATCCTTTAATTGTTGTTCTGTCACACCCAACTTGGCCGCAGCAGCAGCAAAATCAGGACGCGGTGGACGTTTACCTTCGCCGGGATTAGGAGGATTGGCAGGCACTCCTAACGCATCCTTTAATTGCTGTTCCGTTACACCCAACTTGGCCGCAGCAGCAGCAAAATCAGGACGCGGTGGACGTTTACCTTCGCCGGGATTAGGAGGATTGGCAGGCACTCCTAACGCATCCTTTAATTGCTGTTCCGTTACACCCAACTTAGCCGCAGCAGCAGCAAAATCAGGACGAGGTGGACGCTTGACTTCGCCGGGATTGGGAGGATTGGCAGGCACTTCCAACGCATCCTTTAATTGTTGTTCCGTCACACCCAACTTGGCCGCAGCAGCAGCAAAATCAGGACGAGGTGGACGTTGATTGTCTGGTGGTTGGTTGGATGGTTCTGGAACTTGGGCAATTTGATAAGATTTAGCTTCAGCATTTGCTTGGTTAAGTGAAATATAACCAAATGTGCCAACCAAAACAGGGATTGCTGCGATCGCTAATACTCTACGAACGTTCATAATTAATCTCCAAAAGTTATTTAGAATTCACTGATGACTGATAACTGTTAGCTGATGACTGTTGACTGTTGACTGATATAGCAGTCGCCAGTAGTGTTAGGACATCAACAGATAATAAAACCTAGACACAAAAAGACTTTTCACCCAGTCCACCAGTCCCCAGTCCCTAGTCCCTAGCTATATTTATGATTAAGCCACCCCAAAATTACAGCTTGCCTGGTTTTTAAATTACACTTTTGTAATTTGAATCCCCACAGGGTATTACAGGGGTAATGTCTATGTAGTATTCTTTGCCAGCCTCAAAAAAGCTTTTGGCGTTGGGATTGGTGATATACATCTCAAGCTTTCCGCCAGGAGTCGCTTGCCAAAAAGTTTTATTCTCTTCACTATTTTGTAAAACTGGTTGCAATAGTACTGAGTTGGCACCGCTGGCATGATCAGCTACAGTTTCTACATAAAATTTGGCTCTCATGATGAATTCTCCTATCGTTATTATGTGGCTGGGAATAGGCTTAATGTGGTTAGCGCTAGCAATTGCGATCGCGCACACCTGGGCTTGTCACTACTAATTATTCCCAAACAACTTTTTTAAATGCTCGTACTGGATAGTCAAAGCCTCAAAACTATTTTTTAAATAATCCTGTTCTTCTGGATACTGTTGTACGTTTGCGGCTAGATGTTTAGCGGCTTGTGCTAGTTCTAAGGCGCGATACCGAATGCATTCGTTTGTGTTCATTGCTGGCGATTAGTGTTATTGCTCGCATGAATTACCATGTAAGACTTGATTTCTATTAAGTTTTTGTCAATATCATCTAGCCGATTATCTAAATCTTTGGTGAATATTGCAATCCCCTCTGATATTTGGAGTTGATTGTTTTTAATATGATTAAAGTCACGCTCGGCGGCGTACTTTTTCTTCTCTCCATTCGCGTAAGTCACCAGCAGCCAAATTAAATTACTGCCAACTGCTAGTAAGAATCCAGCAAGAGCTAAGGTAGTTTGAATATCCAAGTAATAAATACCTCATTTAAATACCAAGCGCTGATTTTATCGCTTGTACATCTTCTTCTAGCGTTGTTGTGTCTATCCCTTCGTATTGGTAGACACTTATATTGGCAGTAGTAAACCATTTAGGAACCTGAATAGATACATAATAGTTAATATTTAAATCCTCAAAAATTAGCAGATTGAATTTACCCAAAAACAAACTTTCAGGTTGACCAACAAAACTGGCACCCAAGCCAGTTGTTAAACTGCGGCGCAAATATCCTGCATATTTCCAAATTCTGCCGACAGGAACAGTAGTGTAAACATTGACTGCAATTATGGGCTTGTCAAAGATTATAGGTACAGCTATTTCTAATATCTTTGTAGTAAACGGCTGTTCCATGTCATCTACAATGACTACACCAGAAAAAGAATTGCTATATACAAGATTCCAATTGCTTTCTAGTCCTAGCTGTAAATTACGCGCCATATTAAGCGTGATCAATTACAAAATCAACGTGATTTGTAAATTCATCCAAAATCTCAAAAGGATTAGGAATTCCGTAATACTCCAACTTATCAAGATACTCGATAATATCAATCTTCCCGGTTAGCCAATCTCTACCCGCTTGATTGATGGCAAGCATTGCTCTGAATTCAGAATCAGAGCAATCGCCATCAACACTCACAGATAGCAGATCTAAAGTGTCGTCTGGAACCCAAATAATACCAGTGCGTTCTGCTATCTTGCTCATCGTCAACCTTCGGGAGTGAACTTAAAGCGGTTTTTACCGTTATTACCTGCAACGAAGGTCGCAAAAGCTGCTTCGCCCATAATAGCAGCCATAGCCGCGTCGTAGTCTTGCCCTCCAGTTTTTTGCCCAAACGGAGAGCTAACAGTATCCACATCTGGTTTTTTATAAGCAGCGCCAGTGATACGGCTATTTTTCTTTTCCGTCCCAGGAACAACAGTAGTGAGTGCTAGCTTGGCAAACTTATATTGTTGCGTATCAACAAGAATAGGTGTAGTCAGTGCAGCATACTCTGCTGTGGTCAAAGTAAACCCAGCAAGCAGTCCACGCAACACCTCAGCTACACCAGAGCCTTGCCCTATTTGCCCAGTTTTGAGTATTCGAGCAGGAAGAAACACTTTCGTAGTGCCAGCTGTACCAAACGGGGAAATGTAACCTTTTTCTCTTTCTGCACTAGCTCGCCTAGTTTCGTCAGTAATTACTGCATAAGCTGCTGCCCGTTGGTCTGGCGACATTGCTAACCAGGCTTTGTATTTGTCAAAGCGTGCTTTTTGCGAATCGTAGCGTTGTAGATTTCGAAAACCCATAATTTTGATTGGTGATAGTTACAGTTTTCACCAACTCTAGCCCTTTAAATCCCTTAGAAGTTTGGCCGGAACCCTATAGGGTTCTCGCTTTATACTTGACAGACGTTACTAACTTCTGATAACAGGATTTACTTGTAATCCTGTATTGTCAACCAACATCCTAATATTGTTATCGTTCCAAATCGTGGCATAAGCGTATGCTGCCGTCACGTAAGCATTTGGACGCCATTTCGGCTCATCACGCAATTCACCCAAAATTCGCATTTTTTCCGGTGTTTCCGTATTAGATCTTTCTGGATCACTGTATTTGAGGTATTTGGTTGAGAAGGTTTTACCAGCGAAACTAACAATATCTTCAACAACATCGCGGCCATCTTGTTTTGAGTATGCGTAGACCTGCAAGTGAAATCCTTCTTCAGGTCGCGTATACCAAGCTATATACTTTCCCTTTCTGAACCGATAGGGTGTAGCACCAAAAAAGCGAGTATAAATTTTGTTCGCCCATGAATTTAATTCAGCATTAGTTAAGCTCTCCGAGGTTTCATTCATCAACCTAAAACTAGCTCTTGCCGTTACAGCGTCCTCTTTCTCTGGGATAGAAGCTTTATCTTGTGCAAAATAAATAACAATTTGTGGGTGATATTTAACATCAGCATCTACCGCATATTTAGGTTGTCCAATAATAGTAGGCTTGAGGTGAGTTTTTTGCACCTCTTCTCTAAAAAATCTAATTCTTTGTTGAGCAATTGCAATTGAATCGAAAGATTCAATTAAACACAAATCTCTTAAAGTACGACGAGTATCGTTTTCGTCTGCATCCTTGAACCATTCCCTAACTTGTTTGTTGTAACAATCGCCTTGAGTCAATGCTTTGCGAATCTCAGCCCATTTTCGCACCGTCATAGCAAATCCTCATAATTGAAAGTTGGTGCTTGGATTGCTTCGATAGCCTCATCTCGCTTTCTGGTTTCATCACCTAGAAGCTTTTTAACTTCTGATTCCATCTCAATAGTATTAGACTTAATTTGATTTGCGCTTTCTACTGCTGAACGAATTTCAGAAGTGACAGACTCGATTGCCTCTAGTGTTTCTCCTACAATAGTTATACCGTCAGCAAGTTTACCCAGTTTTGCGTAGATACCACCTTTCAATCGCAGATTTTCAGGTGTTGGTTCCCAGTTGTAATCAGATAATATGCCATCATTCTGTAATGCATTAAAACCTCTGCCTGTTAGCGTTGCAGTAGTTGAAATAGCATCATTTAAACTACTGCCGATGCTACGAATTTCATTAACACTATTAGCAGCAGCTTGATAAATTCTATTAAATGCCGCCCATTTCGCTTTGATTTCTGCCCATTCTTCAACACCAAACACCGATTTCATCACATTTTCAATTGCTCCGTTAAAGACTTCACGAGTATCTATTGTGTCGGCTTCTGGATTAATTATCAATGTGGGAATTGCAAAGATATTATCCAATATCCCAAAGAAAGTGACAGCAACATTATCTGATAATTGAATACAGTTATGTATCGCTGCTGCCATTGTCACCAAATTGGCAATTTGATTGATAGCTTGGTTTCTAGTTATTTGGGTAATAAGTCGTCCCAGTCCGCCAGGGATTTGACTACCTAATCTACCAAGTATTTCTTGCTGCCCTGCTACTAACGCGCCAGTACCCGCAGTATCTAATCCTTGGAGAATGTTATTAGCGGCATTGTTGGTATTGTTGTTTATGGTGTTGGATTGATCATCTAGAGCGCGTCTCATGCACCCGCCTGGCTGAGTCGAGCGGCACACTCCTGTAGCGGCTGCTTTCTCAATATCCCCAGGTGTAGGGATATTTTTAATTACGTTATCAGCAGCCTTACCCACAATGATGGGGATACCTGCAATTGTGGGAATAATTGAATCTAATTTTGCGTCAATTCCTCCTAGTTTTTTATTGCTTTCTTGATTCACTTTCTCTTGTTCCTTAATTTGTTTTTCAAGGTCTTTTAGGTCAGACTTACTTTTGTTCAAATCATTGCCAATCTTTTGCAAATCCCGTTTATTTTGGTCTACAAATTCTTTGTACCTCTGGTCAGCACTTAAGTCACTTTGTCTTTGAAAATCAGCGAATCTTCTATCAAAATCTTTACCCAAATCAGAGATTTAAAAATCTCTGATTCCCAATGCTTCATTATTCTGCTTAGTGAACTCTGTAAAACGTTGACTAGCATCTAAATTGCTTTGGCGTTGAAAATTCTCCAAATCCTGATTAAATTTCTTTCCTAAATCCGAAATTTTTAAGTCTTGAATACCAAGAGATTTCTTGTTGTCCTCTACTAATTTATTAAATTGGTTATCAAGATTTTTTTGTAGCGGTGATAAGTCAGGCACACCCTTACTTCTTGCCTCGTTCATAGCGGAATTAGCTTTTTCGTTTGCGGTTGATGCGCTTTTAGCCACATTTGAAATATTACTAGCAAGAGTAGGGATAACATTCTGAATCCCTGTTAGTTGTGCCAGCAATCCGTTAATTTGTAACCGTAAACTATTTATCTCTTGAAGTGAACTGGCTTTAACTGCATTAATTACCGCGCTAACATCAGTAGGCGTAGGTTGTTTAATACTATTAATTTTCGTTTCTAATAATTTATTACTTGCCTGTAAATTACTAATTGTTTTATTTTGAGAATCGATTTGAGCACTAGCTTTTTTTGTATCAGCCTGTGCTTGCTGTAATCCCCTCTGAATATTTGCGATTGTAGTATTTATTTGTTGCTGAAATCCTTTAGTAATTCCAGACAATGTTTCTTTGATGTTATTTTGAATGCTATCAATTTGTGATTGCAGTTTCTCTCGCCCCTGCCTCGTCTCATACAAAGCGTCGTTGCTTTGCTTTTTAGCTTCAGCTATTTTACCTTCAAGTATTACTCGCCCCTGCCTCGTCTCATACAAAGCGTCGTTGACATTTGCTCTGATTAATGGCTGTTGTTTCTCAAGCCCATAAACTCTATCGCGTACTCGTTGATTTTCTAATTCTAAATCCTTGGTTCGCTTGTTAATTCCTTTTATCTCTACAGCTTGTTTGATGTAATTGTTGAAATTTTTTTGAATTTCGCTTCTCAAATAATCATCGCTATCCAGTAATACACCCTGAATAAAAGCATCCCTAAATTCTTTAATAATTAATGCAGCCGTTAATCCGGCGATCGCAATCAACCCACCCAACATCACGCCTGCATTAGCAGCTTTTCCCGCGCTACCCTTACCAGGTACTTTATCCAATACTTTGTCTACTGTTTTTTTTGTTTCGTTAGCCGTCTTCTCGACTTGCTTCAGTTGCCTAATTCTCTTCCCTGCCTGTTTTACTAATGTTCTACTGGGTGAAGAAGCAACTACATTTTTGATTTGTCTACTAGTGGTTATGTACCCCTTCCAATTGAGCCTTTGAACTTCTCTGACTCCTCTAAACTTGCGAAAGCTTCCTTTTGGGTCACTCATATAGGAATTCCAGTTAAAATTCTGAGGAATGCTATCGGGAATCTTGATATTTCTAGGCTCAGGCAAAGGCGAACCATTCCAATTAGCCATATATTATTCTCCCAGGAATTGCATAATAGATGAAACCGAATCTAGCAGGGGATTTACTATTTGAAATATTCCCTGAAAAGCAAGGGTAATTTCTCTGTTCGTGTTTTCAATATCTGCGAAATTTTCTAGACACCCAACAATACCTAATTTAAGAGCCTCGGAGGTCTTTTCAAGCGCTGCGACTCTTAACCGTAGTTCCCTTAAGTCGGTATTGCTTAAATTTTTTGAGTTACTACCATCACAGCATTGTTGTTGCTT